>NZ_CP170463.1:135000-542500 GCF_042604625.1 Azospirillum sp. A29 | reverse complement strand
GCTGTTCGCCGATTAAAGTGGTACGTGAGCTGGGTTTAGAACGTCGTGAGACAGTTCGGTCCCTATCTGCCGTGGGTGTCGGAGTTTTGCGAGGATCTGTCCCTAGTACGAGAGGACCGGGATGGACATACCTCTGGTGCACCGGTTGTCACGCCAGTGGCATGGCCGGGTAGCTAAGTATGGACGGGATAACCGCTGAAAGCATCTAAGCGGGAAACCCACCTCTAAACCAGAGCTCCCTTGAGAGCCGTGACAGACCATCACGTCGATAGGAGGCATGTGGACGGGCAGCAATGCCTGAAGCTAAGCCTTACTAATCGCTCGATCGGCTTGATCTCGACACCACTAACCGTGCCATGCGCAGCAGCAAGCCTGCTCGAAAACAGCAGCTTGACCAGCGCATCGCCGTTCGATACATCCTCAAATCACTTGCACGAACAAGCATACGCGCTTTCGGTAACAGCGTCGGTCTTGTGCCTCGGTGACCTGGTGGTCATGGCGAGGTGTCAAACACCCGATCCCATCCCGAACTCGGCCGTGAAAAGCCTCCGCGCCAATGGTACTGCGTCTTAAGACGTGGGAGAGTAGGTCGCCGCCAGGTCGCTCAGGCACAAGAGACGCTCAAAGCCAAAGCACAAACGCTTGCATCTTCACCAACTCCATGACCCGACAATGATACATCCGCGGGGTGGAGCAGCCCGGTAGCTCGTCAGGCTCATAACCTGAAGGCCGCAGGTTCAAATCCTGCCCCCGCAACCACCATTACCGAACGCACCCGTTCCCGAAGGCCGGCCGCTTGCGAAGCGCCGGCCTTCGCTGCGTTCGGGCCCAGCCCAAGGCTGAGCAACGCTACCAGATCGCCCTCCAACTCGACCATCAACCGGTTCAGGCGCACCCAATCGGACTCGTCATTGAGGCTGGCAACGCGCTTGGCAGCATCAGCCGGGTTGCGGCTGAAGCCTTGACGATTGAACACCAACACGCCTGCGTGGAGCGCGTTCCGCAGGATGCCGCTCGCCCGCTGGTGATGGCCGCGGATGGTGGTGTCGCGCCAGATGCCGCCACGAGGGCCGGGAACGCGGCGGTCGTTGAGGCCGCGAGCGATCTGCTTGGGGCTGTGGCCGCCCGCGAAAGCGGTGAAAATCTCGCGGACCACCTCACCCCTGGGGTGACGGGCGGTTTAGCATCGTGTCCGAAATATCAGATCCTGATTAGCATTACAGTTGCGATGGAACGCCGTCCCGCCTGTTGAACAGGCTTTGGGATGTCGCCATGTCCGGTGTCGCGGTCGAGGACCTGCTGGGGCTGTGGTCAGAGGAACTGCGTGGAGCCAAGGCCGGGCTTCGGCCGCTGTTCTTGCAGTCCGGCACGGCGGCATCAGCCGGCGCGTTCCTAGACGGGCTGCTTGGGCCGGAGCGGCGCAAGACCGGGTGGATGCGCGCCGAAGCCGCAGGTGATAGGGGCCCCTGGCGTCAGCAGGCGGTGCTCGGCCGGACCATTTGGGATGCCGACGCGTTGCGCGACGTGGTCCGCGACTGTGCGCTCAATGCCTTGACCGAACCCGACGCCACGCTGGTGATCGACGAAACCGGCTTCCTCAAGCAGGGGAAAGCATCCTGCGGCGTCGGGCGCCAGTACACCGGCTCGGCGGGAAAGATCACCGACTGCCAGATCGGCGTCTTCGCCGTCTACACCTCGTCCAAGGGCCACGCCTTCATCGACCGGCAGTTCTACCTGCCTAAGGACTGGACGGGCAACCCAGACCGCCTCGCCAAGGCCCACGTGCCCGAGGATGTGCGCTTCGCCACCAAGCCGGCCATAGCCGCGGCGATGGTGCGCCGGGCGATTGACGCGGGAGTGCCTTTCGCTTGGGTGGCAGCCGACAGCGTCTATGGCGTCGGTGAGTTGGAGATGGTGTTGCGCCGTGCCGGCAAAGGCTACGTGCTCGGCGTGACCGGCAGTCACCATTTCAATTCCTGGAGCCCGACTTTGTCGGTGTCTGGAACCGCCGAGAAGATCGCCAGGGACCTGACGGCGGAGAGCTGGAGTCGCTTGTCGGCGGGCGATGGCACCAAGGGGCCGCGGCTCTGTGACTGGGCCTACCTGGAACTGGCCGATTTCGATCCTGAGATGGTTGGAGCGCCGCCCGGCCTGGGCCTCTGGACGCGCGGGCTGCTGGTACGGCGACGCCCCGTTGATGGGGAACTGGCCTTCTTCACAACCTGGTGCCGGCACGGTACGCCGGTGGACACATTGGTCCGCGTCGAGGGACAACGCTGGTCGATCGAGGACGCCTTCGAGACGGCGAAGACCGAGCTGGGACTGGATCACAACGAGACGCGGAGTTGGCACGGCTGGCACCGGCACGTCTCGCTGGTCATGCTCGCCTTCGCCCTGCTGGCCGTGGTCCGGCACAAGGCCGATACCCTTGCCACGCCCCCAAAAACGATGAGGAAAGTTCCTCGCCCATGGTCCGTTGGTCGATGCAGGAGATCCGTCGTGTTGCCGACCGCCTGACCCGGCGGTCGATCAAGCCCGCAACCGTCATCGCATGGTCGGCGTGGAGGCGATGCCATCAAGCGCTCGCCTGCCAAGCACACCGTACAAAAGCGCAACTGTAATGCTAAACCCCCTGTCCGACTCGTTGCCGTTGGTCGTTGTGGACAGCTGGGACGAGGTGTGCGAGCAGGGAAATCTGGAGCGACGGCTCGATCAAATCGGCGACGCAACGGCCGGGGAACGGGTGTGGCGTCGCCTTCACCCACAGCGATCTATCGAAATCATGCGCGCCGCATTGAGCGACCCGGTTTCGCTGGACCGACCCTGAAGCCGGCAACCCGGTCTCCGCAAGACTAGGGCCGGTTCACTTGGCGTCACGTCCGCTGTTTCGGATGGAAGAGGGACTGGGGGCGCAGAGGGGCTTCGTTGAACAGGCCGAAAGCCTGAATGACCATTCCGGTCGGTACGGTGAGGCCGCGGGCGACGCCGCTCCCCTTGAGAACGCCACCCCGCCGGTCCGGGTCTGGGTCGCGGTGGCTGCCGCCGGCCTGGAGCCTGCAATTCTGCATCCGGATCGCGCCGAGGACCTGGGCTCCGTCACCGATATGGTTGTCGAGTGCGAGCGAACCGGCGCCGAGCAGCCGGACGCGGCTGCCGATCTCGATCAGGCCGTCGGGATGATCGGCCTTGATGGTGAAGCCACCCTCTTCGCCGATTTCGGTGTCGGCACCGATTGTCACCCGCGCGCCGGCCGCGACGATGCGTGTGCCGGGAAAGAGCCGGGTGCCGCTGCCGACCGTCACCTCGCCGCTCGCCGTCGCCTGAATGATCGTGCCGGGCCAGAGCGTGACGCCGGCCGCCAGGGTGACGCCCGGTGAAACCAGGGTCGAAAACGGATCGAGCACCAGAACACCGTCGTCGGCAAGCGCTGCCACCGCCTCGACGGGCAGGAAACCGGCGCATCCGCGCGCCCGGTTGGCGGCGGCGACGAGAGAGTCACTCAAGATAGCCGGCCTCCGCGCGCCTCGATCCGGGCAGAGCCGGGCGCCTTCGGTTAACAGTGTTTCGCCGATTTCCCATAATGGTGACATCCGCCATTCATTCGGCCCTTGTATGAACAATTGGAAACAATGGTGCCGGCAAACAATGCGGCATGCACAAATGCGGAGCGGTCGAAGGAACACGGAAAGTTGCCTTTGTCCCTCCTCGCCATTGATACCAGCATTTCCCTGACGTGCCAAAGCTTTTGGGCGACGCGGTATCGTCAGAGAAAACAAGAACACAAGTCCACTCGGAGGATTCCTCTCATGGTTGGTGCGGTTGCCAAGATGAAGTCTGTCGGTGTCGGCATCGGCGCGCTGGTTGCGCTTGCCACGATCCCGGCTTACGCACAGGGAAGCGTCACCGTCATGTGCGGTGTGCAGGAGGAATGGTGCAAGGCCATGGTCGTCGCCTTCGAGAAGAAGACCGGCATCGGCGTCGCCATGACCCGCAAGAGCGCCGGCGAGGCTCTGGCCCAGATCCGTGCCGAGGCGGCCAATCCGAAAATCGACATCTGGTGGGGCAGCTCAGGCGATCCGCATCTCCAGGCGGCCGAGGAAGGCCTGAGCGTTGCTTACGAGAGCGGGCAGATGAAGGACCTGCAATCCTGGGCGGAGAGCCAGTACAAGCAGTCGCAGGGACGAAGCGTCGGCGTCTATGCCGGTGCGCTCGGCTTCGTCTACAACACCGAGATGCTTGCCAAGCGGGGCATCCAGCCGCCGAAATGCTGGGCCGACCTGCTGCGCCCGGAGTTCAAGGGCGAGATCCAGATGCCCAACCCCAATTCGTCGGGGGGGGCCTATACCGCGGTGGCGACCCTCGTGCAGATCTTCGGGGAGGATGCCGGCTTCGATTATCTGAAGAAGCTGAACGAGAGCATCAACCAGTACACCAAGTCCGGTGCCGCACCCGCGGCGGCGGTGGCGCGGGGCGAGACGCTGGTCGGCATCTCCTGGGTCAATGACAGCGTCATCCAGAAGGTGAACAAGTTCCCGGTCGAGATCTCGACCCCCTGCGAGGGGACCGGCTACGAGATCGGTTCGATGAGCATCCTGAAGGGCGCCAAGAACCTTGAGGCAGCCAAGAAATTCTACGATTTCGCCCTGACGCCGGAAGCACAGGACTATGGTGCCGTCAACTTCCAGATGACGCCGTCCAACAAGCAGTCGGTGCTGCCGCCCGACGCGCCGAAATTCGAGGATGTCCGGCTGATCGACTATAATTTCCAGAAATACGGCATGGTCGAGGAGCGCAAGCGGCTGCTGAGCCGTTGGGATGCCGAGATCAAGTCCGCCGCCAACTGAACAGGCGCCCCGGCTTCGGCGAGCCCGCTTTCCCCATGCCGGGGGAGGCGGGCTTTTCCGTTTTTGGGAGCCTGTTCGGTGTCAGGCCTGTCCCGGCAGGGCCGAAATCTCCGCCCGGCCACGGGCCACCGGCGGGGCACCACCCAGGACGTTGCGGATCTGGGCGGCCAGCAGGGGCTTCTGGTAGGGCTTTTGAATGAAGTGGATGTCGAGCGGCAAGCTGGCACTTTCCACCAGGAAGTCCCGCGCGTAGCCGGAGCAGAAGAGGGTCTGGAGCGTCGGTTGCCGGACCTTGGCGACGGCGACCAGGGCGGGGCCGTTCATGCCGCCGGTCAGGATGACGTCGGTGAACAGGAGATCGAACGCGGTCCCCTCCAGCAAGAGCAGCGCCTCTTCCGCTGAGGCGGCCGGCACCGCCCGGTAGCCCAGCGCCGTCAGCATGTCGACCGTGGTCGTGCGGACGGCGGGATCGTCCTCCACCACCAGGATGCGCTCGGGGCCGCCTTCGACCGGGCCGGGGTCGCGCGGCAGGACCAGTGTTCCCGGCAGCATCCGGGCGCGCGGGAAGGCCATCGCCACCAGCGTGCCGACGCCGGCCTCGCTCTGGATGTCGACCTTGCCGCCCGACTGGCGGACGAAGCCGTAGACCATCGACAGGCCGAGACCGCTGCCCCGCCCGAAGCGCTTGGTGGTGAAGAAGGGCTCGAAGACGCGGGACAGCACGGCGGGCGGCATGCCGCTGCCGTCGTCGCGGACCGACAGGACGATGGCGTCGCTCCCATCCTGCCTGGAATCCTGCGTGGCGGCTTCCGTGGCGATGACGATGGTGCCACCATCGGGCATGGCGTCGCGGGCATTGACGACGAGATTGAGCAGCGCGTTCTCCAACTGGCCGGGATCGACCAGGGCGGGGGGCAGCCCCGGCGTCAGCGCCGTCTTCAGGACGATGCCGCCACCCAGCCCATAGGCCAGCAGGTCGAGCATGCCCTCCACCAGCTCGTTCAGGTCGACGGCCTGCGGCTGCAACGCCTGCTGCCGCGAGAAGGCGAGCAGCCGCTGGATCGTCGTGGCGCCGCGCTCTGCGGCGTCGAGCGCCCGCAGCGCCTTGCTGCGCACCGGGTCCTGCTCCGGCGACTCGTCGTGGATCATCTGCAAATTGCCCATGATCGCGGCGAGCAGGTTGTTGAAGTCGTGGGCGATGCCGCCGGTCAACTGGCCGACCGCCTCCATCTTCAGGGCGTGGCGGAGCTGCTTCTCGATGTCTTTGCGTTCGGTCAGGTCGGAATAGGTGGTGATGAAGCCGCCGGACGGCATCGGGCTGCTGTGCAGCTCCACCACCCGGCCATCGGGGAAGTGATGCTCGCAGCGGACCGCCTGTTCCGTGCGCAGCCGGGTCAGCGCGTCGAGATCGACGCTGCTGCCGTCGAGCATGCGGATGCCGACCCCGCGCCGCAACAGGCTGCGTTGCAGTTCCGCCAGTTCGCGGCCGGCGACCTCGGCCGGGGTGAAGCCGTTGAGGTCGAGGAAGCGCGGATTCCAAGTGACCAGCCGGCCATTCTCGTCGAACACCGACAGCCCGTCGTTCATGTTGACGAACACCGCTTCCAGCATGCGGGAGTTTTCGCCGAGCTTGCGGGCCAGCGCGTCGCGCTCCGCGACATTCTCCTTGAAGACGCTGAAGGCGCGGGCCAAGTCGCCGATCTCGTCGGGCCGGCCGGTGGCGGGGACGCTGACCAGCCGGTCGCCGCCGGCCAGCGCCGACATCGCCCGCGTCACCGCGCGCAGGTTGCCGGCGACGTCGCGCATGACATAGACCGCCGCCGCGATGGCGGCGAGTGCGCACAGGGCACCAAGGGCGAGGATGCTGGCCTTGCCAGAGGACAGGGCGGAGAAGGTCGCGTCGCCCCGGCTGCGCGCCGCCGTCTGCATCGTGCTGGTGACGCTTTCGACCTCGCGGTTCAGCTGGACCGACAGGGTGTTGGCGGCGGCGACCAGGAAACGGCTGCGCTGCTCGATGCCGAGCTGGCGGGTGCGGATGTCGAAGACGGCCGACTGGGTGTCCAGCACGGTCAGAAGCTGGTCGAGCGAGGGCGCCATGATCGCCAGCGCCGGGGCGGTGGTGTCGATTGCCCGCAGGGTCTGCCGGTCGGCATCGAAGCCGCTGTACCAGCGCGCGAGGTCGGCCGGGCTGGTGGTCGTCAGGGCGGCGGAGACGGCGTCGCGCGTGCGGTCGGCCAGCCGCAGGACCGAGAAGGGCAGGGGCGGCGTCCCGGTTCCCTCGAGGCCGTGGAAGCCGGGATGCTCGAAGGTCTTGGCCGCGGCCCCGGCCAGCGTCTCGCCGAGGATGCGCTGGTGTTCCAGCCCGAGCCGGATCGCCGATGCTTCCGCCCGCACGGCGATGGCCTCGCCGGTGACGTCCATCAGGTTGCGCAGCGTGCCGTCGAGCCGGCCGGCGAGGCGGACCAGCGACGGCACGTCGGACGGGACATGCAGCGAGGCGCGCTCCAGCCCCGGCAGGCGGTTGACCAGCCCCGTCAGGTCGGCGAGCTTGAGTTCGAGCTGGCTGCGCTCCTCGTCCAGGCTGGGCGTCGCCTCGATGGCGGCGATGAAGGGCGCGCGGGCGGCCAAGCCGGTGCTCAACTCCGCCATCCGCATCGCCAGCGCGATGTTGCCCAACCCCTCGCGCTGGAGGGAAAGCAGGGCGCGTTCCGTCTCCCCCAGCCCGAACCAACCGACCCCGCCGACTGCCGTCGTCAGGACCACCATGGCTCCGAAGGCGGCGAGCAGCCGGCCGCGAACACTAACGGGGGACAGCATGCGTCTGACCATCGGGTTGGAGGCTAGCGCCGGCCGCCCCGCCAGCGCCAGCGGTAAAAGCGGCAGCCAGCGCGAGCGGGGCGGTAGGAGACGGGGCGGAGGGCCTCAGCGTGCGACGGCGGCGATGCCATCGCCGGTGAAGGTCGCGAGCGCGCTGGCCCCCGCCGGCACCGGGTTGGCGACGTTCGGATCGACCACGAACAGGTCGCCGAACTCGCTGACCAGCCCATACTCCATGTGCGATCCGAGATACGTCGCCTTGCGGACCGTCACCGGGATGCCGTCTCCGCCAGTCTCGCCGGCCGACACGGTCCGCAGGCGGATCGCGTTCGGCCGGACGGCCAGCAGCACCTCGCCGGCCGGCAAGCCGGGATCGGGGACCGACAGCGTCACCCGGCCGAGCGCCACCGTGGCCATGCCGCCGCTGCGGCCCACCAGTTCGCCGTCGATCAGGTTGGCACCGCCGATGAAATCGGCGACGAAGCGGTTCTTCGGCCGGCGGTACAGCTCGTCCGGCGTGCCGGTCTGGGCGATCACCGATCTGTTCATCACGATGATCCGGTCGGAGACGGCCAGCGCCTCCTCCTGGTCGTGGGTGACGTAGACGGAGGTCAGGCCGAGCTTCTGCTGAAGCTCGCGGATGTCGTCGCGCATCTTGCGGCGCAGCTTGGCGTCGAGGTTGGACAGCGGCTCGTCGAACAGCAGCACCTCCGGCTCCAGCACCAGGGCGCGGGCGACGGCGACGCGCTGCTGCTGTCCGCCGGACAGCTCGCTCGGCAGGCGCTGGCCGTAGCCGCCGAGCCCGACCAGTTCCAGCCCCTCCGCCGCCTTGGCTGCGGCGTCGCGCTTGCGCACGCCGCTGACTACTAGCCCGTAGGCGACGTTGTCGGCCACACTCATGTGCGGGAACAGGGCGTAGGACTGGAACACCATGGTCACGTTGCGGTCGGTGGCGGACAGCCGGGTGACGTCCTTGCCGCCGATCAGGATGGTCCCGCTGCTCGCCATCTCCAGCCCGGCGATCATGCGCAGCGTGGTGGTCTTGCCGCAGCCGGACGGCCCCAGCAGGGTGACGAGGGTGCCCGATTCGATGGTGAAGCTGACGTTGTCGACGGCAGCCGTGTTGCCGTAGCGGCGGCTGACGTTGCGGAACTCGACGCCCGCGGGCTTGCTGGCGATGCTCATACCGGCTTCTCCTGAAGCGTGACGGGGGTGGCGGTGCGGCGGCCGATGCGGCGCTCGCCGACAAGCAACTGGATGAGGGCGATGACGACCGACATCAGCACGATCAGCGCCGAGCTGTAGGCGATGGCGAGGCCGAAATCGCCCTGCTCGACGCGCCCGACGATGTAGGCGGTCGCCAGCTCGTACTTCGGGCTGACCAAGAAGATCACCGCGCTGATCGAGGTGATGGCCCGGACGAAGCTGTAGACCAGCGAGGCGACGATGGCCGGGCGCAGCAGCGGCAGGATCACCCGGCGGATCGTCTGCACGCTGCCGGCCCCCAGCGTCAGCGAGCATTCGTCGAGGCTGCGGTCGATCTGCGACATGGCGGCAACGCCGGCCCGGATGCTGACCGGCATGTTCCGGAAGACGAAGCAGACGATCAGGATGGTGACGGTGCCGGTCAGCTCGATCGGCGGCTGGTTGAAGGCGAGGATGTAGCTGATGCCGATCACCGTGCCGGGGATGGCGAAGCTCAGCATCGTCAGAAATTCGAAGGCACCCTGGCCTTTGAAGCGCTGGCGCACCAGCAGATAGGCGGTCAGCAGACCGACGGCGGCGGTCAGCGGCGCCGACAGGGCGGCGACCTCGATGGTCGTGAACAGCGAGCCCCAGGCCCGGCCGGACCAGATCAGCCCGCCCGGACCCCAGCTGAGGTCGAAGGCCGCCAGATAATGGCGCAGGGTCAGGCTGTTGTTGCGGCCCCAGTTCTCGGTGAAGCCGCCGAACAGGATCAGGCCGTAGAGCACGAAGGTGAAGGCGGCCCAGGGCAGGGCGGTGGCATAGGCGGCGATCTTGATGCCGCGCGGAAGCTGCGACGGGATGCCGTTGTCGCCCTTGCCGCCGACCGTCGCGTAGGACTTCTTGCCGAGCCATTGCCGCTGCACCCAGAAGGCGCCGAGGCACATGCAGAGCAGGATGATGCCGAGGGCGGCGGCACGGCCGGGGTCGTTCTGGGCGCCGACGACCGCGAAATAGATCTTGGTCGACAGCACTTCGAAATTGCCGCCGAGGATCAGCGGGTTGCCGAAGTCGGCCAGGCTCTCGATGAAGCTGATCAGGAAGGCGTTGGCGACGCCGGGACGCATCAGCGGCCAGGTGACGGTGCGGAAGGTGACCCAGCGGCTGGCCCGCAGGGTCTGCGCCGCTTCCTCCAGCGAGGGGCCGATGCCCTGCACGACGCCGATCATCACCAGGAAGGAAATCGGCGTGAAGGCCAGCGTCTGGGTCAGCAGCACGCCGGGAAGCCCGTAGATCCAGCGCGAGACCGGGATGCCAAACCAGTCGGCCAGCGCCAGCGTGACGGTGCCGTTGCGCCCGAACAGCAGGATCACGGCAAGGCTGATGACGAAGGGCGGCGTGATGATCGGCAGCACGGTCAGCACGCGCAGCAGCTTCTTGGCGCGGAAGCCGGTGCGCACCGCCACCAGGGCGAAGGCCAGCCCGAGCAGGGTCGTCGCGATGCCGGTCATCACCGCCAGGAAGACGCTGTTCCACACCACCCCGCAGGCTTTCGCCTCGGTCAGGCAGGACAGGCGCCAGATGTCGGGGGCGACGAGGCGTGACCACAGCGCCGCGGCCGAGAAAGCGCCTGTTCCGGTGTCGCCGGCCCCACTCAGGACATAGCCGACCGGCAGGAAGACGAAGGCGGCGATAGCGGCCAGCACCAGCCCGATTGCCCCCGCCGTGAAGCGGTCGCCCTTCATGAAGCCCAGCCCGGCGAAGCCGTTGGTCATCAGGAACAGGAAGGACAGCGCGGTCAGCGCCGCCCCGGCGCCGAAGCCGCCCTGGCCCAGCGGCAGCGGACCGAACAGCGCGCCGAGCCAACCCCAGGCCCAGCCATTGAGGCCGATGGCGAAGCCCTGTGCGGCGACCCAGGCCAGCCCGAAGGCTCCGCTCGCCAGCAGGATCGCCGGTTGCCGGGCATGGAGCCGGGGCAGGGCGGTGGCGACGAGCGCCAGGATCAGCGGGAGGGCGGCGGGCAGGAGCCACCAGCGCCCGTTGGTCAATCCGTCGATCAGGGCGGAGCCGGCCGGGCCTGGGGACGGTGGTGCAAGTGCGGGCTGGGTGCCGCTGCCGGCGAACCAGGGCAGCAGGGCGAAGCCCACCCACCCCAGCGCCAGCCAGACTGCTGAACGAGGACGCATCACTTCACCTGCGAATTCTTGCGGTCCGGGCATGACCGCCCCTTCCCTCCCCCCCTTGACGGGGGAGGGGGCGACGGATGTCCTGATCGGTGGGAAAGGCCGGACGCGGTTACGCTGTAACCACCATTCGGCAACCGTTACTTGGCGACGGCCTTGATTTCGGCGTCCCAGCGCGACAGCAGGCGCTTGCGCTCTTCGGCGGTGCCGAATTTCTGGAAATTGTAGTCGATCATGCGGATCGCCTCCAGCTTCGGCGCCTCCGGCGGGATCGCCGCCTTGCGGTTGGACGGCATCTGGAACTGCTTGGTCTCGGCGCCGGTGGCCTGACCTTCCGGCGACAGGGCGAACTCGTAGAAGGCCTTGGCGGTGTCGAGGTTCTTCGTGCCTTTGATGATGCTGACCGAGCCGATCTCGTAGCCGGTGCCCTCGCAGGGGGCGGCGACATCGACCGGGAAGCCGTTCACCTTCTGGTTGATCCCGTCATGCATGAAGATGATGCCGACCAGCGTTTCGCTGCGTGCGACGGCCGCCGCCGGGGCGCTGCCCGACTTGGTGTACTGGTTGACGTTGTCGTTCAGCTTCTTGAGGTAATCGAACGCCCCATCCTCTCCCAGAACCTGGACCAGGGTGGCCAGCGCGGTGTAGGCGGTGCCCGACGCGTTGGGGTTCGCGATCTGGATCTCTTCCTTGAATTCCGGACGCAGCAGGTCGGCCCAGCATTTCGGCGCGCTGATCTTGCGCTTGGCCAGAAGCTCGGTGTTGTAGACGAAGCCGAGCGCACCGGCATAGATGCCGACGCTGCGCCCCTGCGACTGCTTGTACTGGCTCTGCGCCCAGGGCTGGAGGTCCGCGAACTGCGGGCTTTCGTAGGCCAGCGTCAGCCCTTCCTCGGCCGCCTGCAGATGCGGGTCGCCGGGGCCGCCCCACCAGACATCGGTCTTCGGGTTGGCGGACTCGGCGCGGATCTGCGCCAGCGCCTCACCGGCGCTCTTGCGGCTCATGGCGACGGCGGTGCCGGTCTTCTTCTCGAAGGCGACGGCAATCGCCTTGCACCATTCCTCCTGCACGCCGCAGAGAACGGTGAGGGGGCCTTGCGCCTTGGCCGGGGTCGCCGTCAGGGCGATCACGGAGCCGGCCGCCAGGATGCCGAGGCCGACCGACTTGATCCAGTTGCCAGCGGATGTCACGGAACACTCCTCCCTTGGAGTTCGGGTTGATTTTTGACGATCGCATATTTGTTCGCTTCCCCAGCGTAAGCGGCCAGGGTGAACGGCGAATGTCACGCTTCAAGGGAGTGGCTGTAACTTTGTTAACAGTGGCTAGCATTGGCGGGACCGACGGTCAGTGGCCGAACGCCTCGATGTCGCAGTCGAAGACATATCCCAGCCCGCGCTCAGTGCGGATGAGCCAGGGCTGCTGCGGGTTGCGTTCGATCTTGCGGCGCAGGCGCAGGATCAGCACGTCGATGGTCCGGTCGAAGACGTCGTCCCGGTCATGGTGGGTCAGGTCGAGGATCTGGTTGCGGCTGAGCACCCGGCCATGGGCGCGGACCAGCGCCACCAGCAGATCGAACTCGGCCACCGTCAGCGGCACCGGCTTGCCGGCCGGGTCGAACAGCCGCCGCCCGTCCTCGTCCAGGGTGAAGCCGGCGAAGCGGTAGCCACGCTTGCAGGGCGCCGGGACGGGAACGCTCTCGCGGGCGGTACGGCGCAGAACCGCCTTCACCCGCGCGATGAACTCGCGGTTGTTGAACGGCTTCACGATGTAGTCGTCGGCGCCGACCTCCAGCCCCATGATGCGGTCGATGTCGTCGCCGCGGCCGGTCAGCATGATGATCGGGACATCCATCGTGCCCCGCACCTGGGCGGCGATGGAGATGCCGTCGCGGTCGGGCAGCCGCAGGTCGAGCACGATCAGGTCGAGCCGTCCGGCGCCGAGCACCGTCATCAGCGTCGCAGCATCGGGACAGCGGACCGTCTCGTACCCCTCGCCGGCAAGCAGGTCGGCGACCATCTGGAGGACATCGGGATCGTCGTCGACGATCCCGATCGTCAGACGCCTGCCGCCATTCGGTGACGTGTTCGATGACATCCTGCCCGCCCGCTGATGAGGGCGCAGGATCGCATTCCTTCCCGCCGGGATCAACCGGTCTGGCCGGGATTTCCAATCGCTTCCGCAGCCTGGCCTGTTCCATTGAGCGCGTGGTAGCTGCGGATCACCTGGCTGTCGTCCATCGCCCCTTCTCCGCGGCCGGAGGTGGCGAGGAACATCTGGTGGGCGACGGCTGCCAGCGGCAAGGCCGCCTTGGTGTCGCGGCCGGCCTCCAGCACGATGCCGAGATCCTTGACGAAGATGTCGACGGCGCTGGTAATCGCGGGATCGGCCTGAAGCATGCGCGGACCGCGGTCCTTCAGCATCCAGCTCGACGCCGCGGAGCCGCTCATGATCTCCAGCAGGATGTCGAGATCGACGCCGACCTTGGCGGCGAGCGCGAAGGCTTCGGCGACCACGGCGATGTGGACGCCGCACAGCAGCTGGTTGACGGTCTTCACCGTGGCGCCCTGGCCCGGCCGCTCGCCGACATGGAAGACCTTGTCCCCCATCGCCGCCAGCACCGGGCGCAGCCGCTCCACCACCGCGGCCGGTGCCGCCGCCATGATCGACAGGGTGCCGGCGACCGCACCTACCACGCCGCCGGACACCGGGGCGTCGACGAAGCGGCGTCCGGCCGCCTCAACCCGCGCCGCCAGGGCGGCAACCGCTCCCGGCGGGCAGGTCGCCATCAGGATCACCGCCGATCCTTCCGGCAGGCTCTCCAGCGCGCCGTCGGCGAACAGCGCCTGTTCGGCCTGGGCGGCGTTCACCACCATCAGCACCAGCGCATCGGCACCGGCCGCCGCCGCCGCGGCGCTCGGCGCCGGTCGGGCGCCGCGCGCCGCCAGCGCGGCGACGCTGTCGCTGCGGACATCGAAGCCCTGCACGGCGAAGCCCTTGGCCAGCAGGTTGTTCGCCATGGGCATTCCCATGGATCCGAGGCCGATGAATCCGACGGTCGTCATTGTCCGGTGTCCTTGTATGCGGAGACTGTGAAGGGGAGAGAGGCCGGTGCCGGAGCGGGTCAGCCGAGGAAGCCGATCGAGACCCAGGGGAAGGCCGCGACGACAATCAGCCCGACCGCCAGCGCCGCCAGATATCCCAGGATGGGCTTCATGCCTTCGTCCGGGCTGATGCGGCTGATGGCACAGGCGGCGTAGTAGCCGACACCGAAGGGCGGGGCGAACAGGCCGATGCCCATCGCCAGGATGACGATCATCGCATAATGGACCTCATGCACGCCGATCTGGCGGGCGATGGGGAACAGCAGCGGACCGAACAGCACGATGGCGGGGATGCCTTCCAGCACGCTGCCCAGGACGATGAAGGCGACGATGGACACCGCGATGAACACCGGCACGCCGCCGGGCAGCTCGCGCATGGCCGTCGCCAGGGTGTTGGAGAAGCCCGACTGGGTCAGCGCCCAGGCCATGCCGGTGGCCGCGCCGATGATCAGCAGGATGGCGCCGGACAGCGCCGCGGTATCGACCAGCATCGGATAGATGCGGCGCCAGTCGAACTGGCGGTAGACCAGCAACCCGGCGATCACGGCATAGACGATGCCGATGGTCGACACCTCGGTCGCCGTCGCCACGCCTTCGATCACCGCGGCGCGGATGATGAAGGGCAGGGCGATGGCGGGCAGGGCGATCAGGAACGCCTTGCCGATCTCGCCCCGGCTGGCGCGGCGGACATGGGACAGGTCCTCGTCGCGATAGCGCCACCAGACCAGCCCGCCGAGCGCCACCCCCAGCACGATGCCGGGCAGCAGGCCGCCGGTGAACAGGGCGGCGATGGACACGCCGGTGACCGAGCCGATGGTGATCAGGACCAGCGAGGGCGGAATGGTTTCTGTCTGGGCGCCGGTGGCGGACAGCAGGGCGACGAGATCGCCGGGCTTGGCGCCGCGCGCCTTCATCTCGGGGAACAGCACCGGCGCCACCGCCGCCATGTCGGCCGCCTTGGAGCCCGAGATGCCGGACACGAGATACATCGCGCCGATCAGCACATAGGACAGGCCGCCGCGCACATGGCCCAGCATGCTGGCGAGGAAACCGACCATGGCGCGGGCCATCCCCGTCATCTCGATCAGCTGACCGAGAAAGACGAACAGCGGCACCGACAGCAGGATCAGGTGGCTCATGCCCTCGTCCATCCGGCCGACCATGACGATGGCCGGGGTCGAGGTGGCGAGCGACAGGTAGCCGAAGGTGGCGAGCCCGAAGGAGAAGGCGATGGGCAGGCCGAGGAACACCATCACGCCGACGCCGACGACGAAGAAGAGCAGCAGGTTGAGGTTGCCGAGCCCGGCGAAGACCGGACCGGCCAGCACCGCCGCACCGATGGTCGCGACCACCGCCAGCGCCGCCCACAGCACGTCGGCGGCGCGGCCGACACGGGCCAGCCGCAGCAGGGCGACCGAGATCATCAGGACAATGCCGACCGGCAGCGCGGAGGCGCGCCAGGAGTTGGCGATGTCGAGCGCCGGAGTGGTGACCCACACCTCTTCCGACGCGAATTCATAGGCGGGCTCGGCCATCAGCAGCAGGAAGGCCAGCGCCGCCGTCATGGCGAGCACATCGAGGAAGGCCTGGGCACGCGGTCCCAGCATGCCGACCAGCGCCGTCATCCGCATATGCTCGCCCCGGCGCAACGCCACGACCGAGCCGAACATGGCGAGCCAGAGGAACAGGATGGAGGCCAGCTCGTCCGACCAGATGATAGGGCTGTGGAGGAGATAGCGCCAGATGACGCCGACCAGCAGCACGCCGACTTCGGCGAGCACCAGCAGCGCCGCCGGAAGTTCGACGAGAAGCCCGATGCCCCGGTCGAGCTGGCCGAGCCAGCGGGATTGGGTGCCGGACGGCTGCCCGGAACCGTGAGCGACGGTTGCCGCCGCATTGATGGGAGTGTTCATGAGGCCAGCCCTTCGGAAGGACGATCGGTGGACGGGACGGCCGACCGGGACCCGCCGCCCCTGAAGCCGGTGCCATTCGAACCGGTTTCAGGACAGGGGTGCGGATCGGCCGGGTCGCAATCGACGGCAGTCTCAATGGACGGCAGTCTCAGTCTGGGGGCCTCAGCCTGGATGGTTTCGGCCCGGACGGTCTCAGCCGAGCTTGCCGGAAACCTTCTCCAGCAGTTCCCAGGCGGTCGCGCCGTACTTGTCCTTCCACTCCTGATAGAAGCTGGTCGAGGACAGCGCCTTGCGGAACGGCTCGCGGTCGACGGTGTGGAAGGTCAGCCCCTTGGCGGCCAGATCCTTCTGAAGGCTGTCGTTCAGGGCGGCGATGTCGGCGCGCTGGTCGTCGGCCGAGCGGTCCAGTTCGCGGCCGACGATCCCCTGGACATCGGCCGGCAGCTTGGCGAAGGCCCGCTTGTTGCCCAACACCCAGTAGCCGTCCCAGACATGGCCGGTCAGGCTGCAGGTCTTCTGCACTTCGTACAGGCGGGCGGTGGCGATGATCGCCAGCGGGTTTTCCTGCCCCTCCACCACCACGGTCTGGAGCGCGGAATACAGTTCGTTGAAATTGATCGGGGCGGGAGCGGCGCCGATGGCCTTGAACAGCGAGGTCAGCGCCGGCGCCGGCGGCACCCGCATCTTGAAGCCCTTGATGTCGTCGGCGGTCTTGATGACGCGGGTGGAGGAGGTGACATGGCGGAAGCCGTTGTCCCATATCTTGCCGAGCGTCATGATCGGGGTCTTGGCGATCTCGGCGCGGATGTGCTTGCCGAGGTCGCCGTCCATCGCCTGCCAGACGGCGTTGTAGTCGTTGAAGGCGAAGCCCATGCTGGTGATGCCGGACACCGGGACGAAGGTGGCGAGAATCAGCGAGCTGAGATTGAAGATCTCGACCCCGCCGTTGCGCACCTGACCCAGCAGGTCGGTGTCGCTGCCCAGCTGGTTGGCCGGGAACAGCTTGATGTCCAGCCGGCCGGAGGTCGCCTCGCGGATGCGGTCGATCGCTTCCTGGGCGCGGATGTTGACGGGATGGGTCGGATCCTGGCCGGTGGCGTACTTGAACTGGAACTCGGCGGCGTCCGCCGGGTATTTCAGGATGGTGACCAGCGGCATGGCGCCGGCGGCGGCAAGAACGGCGCGGCGGCTGGGACGGAAGGAGGTCGAGCGGAAGGGCGGCATCTTGAGCATGGTTTCCTCTCCGGAATTCTGTGGTTCGGCTTTTTTAGGGTTTGGCCTTTTTGGGCGGCGGAAGCCGACGGCAGGGACCGGTTGCAGGGGCGGGGAGGCGGCCTCCCCGCGTCCCGAAGAGCCCTTACAGCCAGCCCTTGATGCTGGCCGCCATCGCATCGGTGGAGATGCCGTAGAGGTCGTGCAGGGTCGGCAGGGCGCCGGCCTTCAGGAACTCGTCGGGCAGACCGATCTGGCGGAAGACCGGGGTGACGCCGGCGCGCAACAGGGTGCCGGCCACCGCCTCGCCCAGCCCGCCGATGACGGTGTGGTTTTCCGCCACCACCACCATGCGGCCGGTGCGCGCCGCCTCGCGCAGGATGGTCTCGGTATCGAGCGGCTTGATGGTGGGGACGTGCAGCACGGCAACGCCGATCTTGTCGGCCTCCAGCCGCTGCGCCACCTCCAGCGCCCGCATCGTCATGATGCCGGACGAGATGACCAGCACGTCGGCACCGTCGCGCAGCAGCTTGGCCTTGCCGAGTTCGAACTTGTAGTCGTACTCGTCGAGCACCAGCGGGACGTTGCCGCGCAGCAGGCGCATGTAGACCGGACCCTGGTGGGCGGCCATGGCGGGAACCACCTGCTCGATCTCATGCGCGTCGCAGGGATCGATCACCACCATGTTCGGCATGGCGCGCATCAGCGCCAGATCCTCGGCCGCCTGATGGCTGGGGCCGTAGCCGGAAGTCAGGCCCGGCAGGGCGCAGGCGATCTTGACGTTGCGGTTCTCCTCCGCAATCGTCTGGTGCACGAAGTCGTAGGCGCGGCGCGAGGCGAAGACGGCGTAGGTGGTGACAAAGGGCATCATGCCCTCGTGCGCCATGCCCGACGCCGCGCCCATCAGCAGCTGTTCGGCCATCCCCATCTGATAGAAGCGGTCCGGGTAGGCCTGGGCGAAGATGTGCAGGTCCGTGTATTTGCCGAGGTCGGCGGTCATGCCGACGATCTCCGGCCGCTGCTTCGCCAGTTCTACCAGCGCATGGCCGAAGGGGGCCGGCTTGGTCCGCTGCCCCTCCGCCGCGATCGAGGCGATCATGGCGGAGGTCTTCAGGCGTGGCTTGGCGGCGGTGGCGGCGCCAGTCGTGGTGACGGTGCTCATGCGGTCCTCCCGGCTTCGAGCGCGTCCAGCGCCTGCTGCCATTCGTGCGCGTCGACGCGGATGAAGTGATTCTTTTCGCGGGCTTCGAGGAAGGGCACACCCTTGCCCATCTTGGTGTCGCAGACGATCATCCGCGGCTTGGGCTCCGGGTGCGACTTGGCGGCGTCGAAGGCGGCGACCACCGCGTCCATGTCGTTGCCATCGACGCGCTGGACGAACCAGCCGAAGGCCTCTAGCTTGTCCACCAGCGGTTCGAACGCCATCACCTGGGTCGACGGACCGTCGGCCTGCTGGTTGTTGACGTCGACCATGGCGATCAGGTTGTCGAGCTTGTAATGGGCGGCCGACATGATGGCTTCCCAGACGGAGCCCTCGTCCAGCTCGCCGTCGGAGAACAGGGTGTAGACGCGGCTGGCGGAGTTCTTGCGCTTCAGGCCGAGCCCGATGCCGACCGCGATGCCGAGACCGAGGCCGAGCGAACCGCCCGACATCTCCATGCCCGGCGTATAGGCAGCCATGCCCGACATCGGCAGGCGGCTGTCGTCGCTGCCGTAGGTCTCCAGCTCTTCGGCCGGGACGATGCCGGCCTCGATCAGGGCGGCGTAGAGCGCGATGGCGTAATGGCCGTTGGACAGCAGGAAACGGTCGCGCCCCTCCCAGTGCGGATCCTCGGGCCGGTAGGTCATGGCGTGGAAGTAGGAGACCGCCAGCACGTCGGCGATGTCCAGCGCCTGCCCGATATAGCCCTGGCCCTGCACTTCGCCCATCAGCAGGGCGTTGCGGCGGATGCGGTAGGCGCGTTCGGCCAGCGGCACATTGTGCCCCAGCGGGGTGGTGTCGGTTGCGGTGTCCACGAGAGGTGTCTCCAGCATTTCGGGATCAGTGGATCAGCATGCCGCCGTTGACGTCGAGCGTGGCGCCGGTGACGTAGGAGGACAGCTCGGACGCCAGGAACAGGCAGGACCGGGCCACATCGTCGGCGTCGCCCAGGCGGTTCAGCGGAATGCCCTTGAGGATTTCCGTCCGCAGTTCCGGGGTCAGCTTGTCGCCGGTGATGTCGGTCTGGATCAGGCCGGGCGTGACCGAGTTGACGCGGACATTGTCCGGTCCCAGTTCACGGGCCATCGCCTTGGCCAACCCCAGCACGCCGGCCTTGGCCGCGCTGTAATGCGGACCGCCGAAGATGCCGCCGCCGCGCTGCGCCGACACCGACGAGATGCAGACGATGGAGCCGGACTTGCGCTCCCGCATGTGGGGGACGACCGCCTGGCTCATGTAAAGCGTGCCGCGCAGGCTGACGTCGGTCACCGCCTCGTAATTCTTCGGGCCGATGTCCATGAACTTCAGCGGCTGGGTGATGCCGGCATTGTTGACCAGCACGTCGATGCGGCCGAACTCCTCCACCACGCGGTTGGCGACGGCGAAGCAGGCATCGCGGTCGGTCACATCGCAGGCGAAGCCGCGGTGCGCCTCGCCCAGTTCGGCGGCGGCTTCGGCAGCCTGGGCACCGTCGAGGTCTAGGATGATCGCGCGCCCGCCATGCAGCGCGAAGAGCTTGGCGGTCGCCCGGCCGATGCCGCGGCGCGACGCCGCCCCGGTGATCACGCAAACCTTGTTGGACAGCAGCATGGTCGCTTCCTCTTCTCGAAGCAGGCTCCGCCGTGGCGGCCTTGCGGGTGCCGCGACGGAGCGCCGGTTTTGCTTGGTTGTGGGAGTATTCGTGGGGTCGACCGATGATTTGTTCGGCAGATCGTTGAGCAAATATTATGATCTTGAGGTGAGCCTGACAAACGAATAAGATCGCAATTGGATGAACTGAATTCACCTGAATGCTGCGATGCGGAAGCGGGTCTCAATCAAGGCGTTGCAAGCGTTCGAGGCTGCCGCGAGGTTGCAATCCTTTGCAACCGCAGCACAGGATCTCGGGTTGACGCCGTCGGCAATCAGCCATCAGGTGAAGCTTCTGGAGGAGCAGCTGGGCTTTCCGCTGTTCCACCGGGTGCACCGGTCGGTGACGCTGACCGACGCCGGGCGGGCCTATGCCGCCGAAATCATCGCTGCTTTCGCCCGCATCGATGCCGCCACGCGCAATGCCACCACCGCCGGGGCCGGCACCACCATCCTGACCGTGCGCTCGATGCCGAGCTTCGCCACGCAATGGCTGATGCCGCGGCTGAACCGGGTGAAGGAGCTTCACCCGGCCATCGACATCCGGCTCCAGGCCTCGGTCTCACCCATCGACCTGACGACGGGGGCGGTGGACATCGACATCCGCTACAACCCCGGTCCGCCGCCGTCCGGTTGCGTGATGGCCCAGTTTCCCGAGGACACCATCGTGCCGATGTGCGCCCCGGAGCTGGCCAATGGCCTGAACCCGATCCGCCGGCCGCAGGATCTGAGTCGCCATATCCTGATCCATTCGGAAATCAACATCGTCGGCTGGCGCGACTGGGCCCGCCGGCACCGCGGCGTGCAGCTCGACATGGAGCGCGGCCTGCGCTTCGACCGCTCCTTCATGGCGATCAACGCCGCGGTGAACGGGATGGGGGTTTGCCTGGACAGCCTGCTGCTCGCCCGGCGGGAACTGGAGTCGGGCAGGCTGGTGATTCCGTTCCCGCCCCGGCCGCTCAAGGCGCAGGGGCATGGCTTCGTGACCTTGAAGTCGTCCTTCGACCTGCCGAAGGTCCGGCTTTTCCGCGACTGGCTGTTCGACGAGTTGGACTCCTGCCGGCAGTGGGAGGAGCGTTACCTCGCGTCCCTGCAAGCGGTGGCGGCGCCGCGTTAAGGGCGTGGAGCCGCCGTCGTTCCCCGGCGGATCAGGGTCGGCACCAGCGGCGGCAGAGCGGACGGTTGGCTCCCCTCCAGGCAGGCGAGCAGATAGGCGGCGGCGCGCCGGCCGATCTCGTGATTATCGACGTGCATGGTGGTCAGCGGCGGGTCGAGTTGGCGGCTGATGGCGATGTCGTCGAAGCCGGTGATGCTGAGGTCATGCGGCACCGACAGCCCCATCGCCCGCGCCTCCAGCAGAGCGCCGAGGGCGAGGTAATCGTTGCCGCAGATCACCGCGGTCGGCGGCGGATCGCTCGCCAGCATGGCGCGCACGCTCTGCCGGCCGAAATCGATGCTCCATTCCCCTTCGCACAGATGCTGTGGCCGGATGCCGAGGCCGCGTTCGGCCAGCGCTTCGCGCACCCCGTCCAGGCGCGCGGCGACACGGTCGTTGCCGGTGGTCGGCTGGATGATCACCCCGATGGTTTCGTGACCGAGGTCGAGCAGATGGCGGGCGATGCTGTGGAAGGCCTGCCGGTTGTCGAAGCCGATGCAGGGGTGCGGGCTGTCCGGCCGGTGGCTGTAGGTGACGACATAGGGAATGTGCCGGGCCTGGATGCTGGCGAACAGGTCGGGCCGGTGGGCCTCGCCGACGATGGCCAGCGCCTCTACCCCGCGGGCCAGCATCGCCTGGACGTCGTGCGCCGCCTGATCCCGGTCGTAATTGAAACAGCTCAGCAGCAGCGTGATGCCGCGGTCGGCGAAGGTGGCCTGCATCGCCCCGACCTGGGCGGCGAACACCTCGTTGTCGAGGGTGGGAATGACCGCCCCGACGATGGAGGTGCGGCGGCGGGCCAGCGCGCTGCCGGCGGCGTGCGGCATCCAGCCCATTGCCTTGGCGGTCGCCAGCACGCGTTCGCGGATCGCCGGGGCGACCTTTTCCGGATTGTTGAAGACGCGCGAAACGGTGGCGATCGATACCTCCGCCGCCGCGGCGACATCCACGGCACGGGGCGCACGCGGTGCACCGGACACAGAGGGCGCACCGGACGCGCGGGGCGCAGGTCCGGGCTTCGGATCGCGCTCTGACATCGCCGGCATCTCCATAAGGTTGTGCGGAACCGCTTTATTGAAAGCGGTTACATATCCTCCATGCCACGTCAAGTTTGTTGTTGCATCAGTCCGTGATGCGATCTATGTAAGCGCTTACATTAACGGCGCCGGCCATGTGACGCGCTCACGTTTCCCGGCCCGTTTTTCCCATGGCAACCCGCGAAGGCCCGCCGACGAACGGGCCGCATCAGGAGGAATGGTATGCGCAACGGTCTTCAGGCAGTTCTGGCGAGCGCCGTCACGGCAGGCATGCTGCTGTTCAGCGGCATGGGCAATGCGGCGGAGATCGGCGCGCACACCATGAAGCTGGCGAGCGCCGGTGCCGACGGGTCGCCGCTGGCGCTGGGCATGGCGAAGTTCGCCGAGATCGTGAAGGAGAAGAGCGGCGGCAAGATCAAGGTCCAGCTCTTCACCAACGGCGTGCTGGGCGGCGACGTGCAGATGATCTCCGCGCTCCAGGGCGGCATCGTCGAGATGACGGTGCTGAATGCCGGGCTGCTGTCGAGCCTGGACGACAATTTCGTCATGGTCGACCTGCCGTTCCAGTTCGACTCGCCGAAGGTGGCCGATGCCGTGATGGACGGCCCGGTGGGCAAGACCCTGCTGGACAAGCTGTCGGCCAAGGGGCTGGTCGGTCTCGGCTATTGGGAACTCGGCTTCCGCCAGCTGACCAACAGCCGCCGTCCGATCGCTACGGTGGAAGACATTGCCGGCCTGAAGATCCGCGTCGTGCAGTCGCCGATCTACATCGATCTGTTCAACACGCTGGGCGCCAACGCCGTGCCGCTGCCCTTCCCGGAGGTCTACACCGCGCTTGAGAGCAAGACGGTGGACGGCCAGGAGAACCCGGCCCCCAGCATCCTGACCGCCAAGCTGAACGAGGTGCAGAAGTACCTGACGCTCAGCAACCACATGTACAACCCGCAGGCCGTGCTGGTCGGCGCCAAGTTCTGGGCCAAGCTGAACGAGGACGAGCGCAAGCTGATCCAGGACGCCACGCTGGAGGCCCGCGATTACGAGCGCCGCGTCTCGCGCGAGCAGGCGAGCAAGGCGGTGGACGAGCTGAAGGCCAAGGGCATGACCGTCACCGAGCTGGCCCCGGCGGAGATCGAGAAGTTCCGCGCCAAGATCCGCCCGGTGGTCGAGAAGTTCTCGCAGAAGGTCGATCCCGCTCTGATGGCGCAGGCCCAGGCCGAGATCGCCAAGGCGCGCGCCGCCCAGTGACGGTGCGGTAAGGCAGCGGAGCAGAGCCATGATCGTCGTCTTCGGATCCATCAATCTCGACATGATCTTCGCCATGGAGGATCTGCCCCTTGCCGGGCAGACCCTGCTGGCGCGGTCGCTGGATTTGCATCCCGGCGGCAAGGGGGCCAACCAGGCCGTCGCCGCCGCCCGCGATGGCGCCGCGGTGACGATGGTCGGGGCCGTTGGCGGCGACGGGCTGAAGGAAACCGCGCTGGACGGGCTGCGCGGCGCCGGTGTCGATCTGTCCCGTGTCGCGGTGACAGACCGGGCGACCGGCACCGCCGCCGTCTGCACCGACGCGGCGGGCCGCAACCAGATCGTCGTCGCCGGCGGGGCCAACCTCCAGTCGCGCGCCGATCAGGTGGAGGACGCGCTTCTCTCGCCCGACACCACTCTGATCGTGCAGATGGAGTCCGATCCCGGTGAGACCGCGGCGCTGATCCTGCGCGCCCGCCGGCTCGGGGCGCGGGTGATCCTGAACCTCGCTCCGGCGGCCCCGCTGCCGCTCCCCGTGCTGAAGTCCGTCGACATCCTGGTGGTCAACGAGGATGAGGCGGCGTGGCTCGGCAACCATCTCGGTTGCGCCGACGACGCGGCGTCGCTCTGTTCCCTGCTGGGCGGCACGGTGATCCGCACGCTGGGCGGCGACGGCGTCGAATGGTCGTCGGTCGACGGCAGCGGCCATCAGCCGGCTCCTGCCGTCGCGGTGCGCGACACCACCGGGGCCGGCGATTGCTTCGTCGGGGTGCTGGCGGCCGAACTGGACCGCGGCCGGCCGCTCGCCGCCGCCATTCGCCGCGCCGCCTGTGCTGCCTCGCTGTCCTGCACGCGGGCAGGCGGTCAGGCCAGCCTGCCGGCGGCGGCGGAAACCGACGCAGCACTCGGCGGGCTGGCGGTCGCCTGACAGGCCACCCGTCCACTCCCTTGCTTTTGCATTCCCTCCCGATTGGAAGTCTTCCCATGGCGCATCGCATTGACGGCATCATCCCGGTGATGCTGACCCCCTTCACCGATGCCGGCGAGATCGATTATCCGGGTCTGACCCGCCTGATCGAGTGGTATCTGGCCAACGGCGCCGACGCCCTGTTCGCCGTCTGCCAGTCCAGCGAGATGCAGTTCCTGTCGCTGGCCGAGCGAGTGGATCTGGCGAAATTCGTCGTAGCCACCGTCGCCGGCCGGGTGCCGGTGGTGGTGTCGGGCCACATCAGCGACGACCTCGACGCCCAGGTCGAGGAACTGACGGCAATGGCCGCCACCGGTGGCGACGCGCTGGTTCTGGTGACCAACCACCTCGACCCGAAGAACGAAGGAACGGAGGCGTTCCGCCGCCACCTGTCCCATCTGCTGGAGCGTCTGCCGAGCGACATCCCGCTGGGCCTCTACGAGTGCCCGGCGCCCTACCGCCGGCTGCTGAGCGACGAGGAGCTGCGGCTGTGCATCGACAGCGGCCGCTTCGTGCTGCTGAAGGACGTCAGCTGCGATCTGCCGACGGTCGAGCGCCGGCTGAAGATCGCCGAGGGCTCCGGCCTTGCCATCATCAACGCCAACGCCGCCATTGCGCGCGACGCCATGCGGGCCGGGTCGCCGGGCTTCACCGGGGTCTTCACCAACATCCACCCCGACCTCTACCGCTGGATGCGGCTGCATGGCGACCGCCATCCCGAACTGGCGGACGACCTGGCGACCTTCCTGGTGGTTGCCGCCGTATCGGAAAGCCTGGGTTATCCGGCCTTCGCCAAGATGTACCACCAGCGCCTCGGCACCTTCGGGTCGATCCGCTGCCGGGTG
This sequence comes from Azospirillum sp. A29, assembly GCF_042604625.1. Classification (NCBI taxonomy): domain Bacteria; kingdom Pseudomonadati; phylum Pseudomonadota; class Alphaproteobacteria; order Rhodospirillales; family Azospirillaceae; genus Azospirillum; species Azospirillum sp. A29. Next base: position 517,168 of record NZ_CP170463.1, on the reverse strand, counting down.
ATCCAGTACGACGTGCGCGAACGCTTCTGGGCGCTCGACGCAGTGCTCGACAAGGTCGTCGCCGGCACCGACGCCTTCCGCGCCAAAATCGCGGCCCTGCCGGCCGAATGACCTGACGGGGTCCTGAACGAAAAGAGCTTTAGAGTGTGATCGGTTCAAGCGGAATCGCTTGAAGCGTGAATCACACGGAAACCAAAAGCTAAGAGTCTGTCTGGTGCTTCAATAAGCATCAGACAGACTCTAGGGGAGGAACGGATGGGCCGCTTCATCGACGGGTATGTCTTCGTTCTGAAGGTCGCGATCGTGGCCTGTCTGGCCGGCATGCTGGTGCTGGTGTTCGGCAACGTGGTGCTGCGCTACGGCTTCAACAGCGGCATCACGGTGTCGGAGGAGCTGTCGCGGCTTCTCTTCGTCTGGATGACCTTCATGGGCGCGGTGGTGGCGCTGCACAAGCACGGCCATCTCGGCATGGACACCATGGTCGCCCTCCTGCCCAGGGCGGGGCGGCTGGTCTGCTTCTGCCTCAGCCATCTGCTAATGATCTACGCGACCGGGCTTCTGCTCGGCGGCAGCTGGGACCAGACCCTGATCAACCTGTCGGTGACGGCACCGGCCACCGGCCTGTCGATGGGATTCTTCTATGGCTCCGGCGTGGTGTTCGGCGTCCTGGCGCTGGTGATTCTGGCCTTCAACCTCGTCCGCGCGCTCACCGGCCGCCTCAAGGACGGCGAACTGATCACGGTGACGGAGTCCGAAGAAACGGTCGACGCCACCCATGCGCCCACCGGCCGGCACGCCTGATCCCTTGGCCTGATTCCGCGATAGCCCGAGCGGCAAGGAGTTTCTCCCATGACCGTCACCGTCTTCCTCGGCTCGCTGCTGGGGGCCATGGCCATCGGCACGCCGATCGCCTTCGCGCTGCTGCTGTGCGGCGTGGCGCTGATGTTCCATATGGACCTGTTCGACGCCCAGATCGTCGCCCAGAACGTCGTCAACGGCGCCGACAGCTTCCCGCTGGTCGCCGTGCCCTTCTTTATGCTGGCGGGCGAGGTGATGAATGCCGGCGGCCTGTCGCGGCGCATCGTCGCCGTGGCGATGGCGCTGGTCGGCCATATTCGCGGCGGGCTCGGCTATGTCGCCATTCTCGCTTCCTGCATCCTCGCCAGCCTGTCCGGGTCGGCGGTGGCCGATGCCGCCGCCCTGTCGGCCCTGCTGGTACCGATGATGGTGCGGGCCGGCCATGACAAGGCGCGCTCCTGCGGGCTGATCGCCGCCGGTGGCATCATCGCGCCGATCATCCCGCCCAGCATCGGCTTCATCCTGTTCGGCGTCGCGGCCAACGTGTCGATCACCAAGCTGTTCCTGGCCGGCATCTTTCCGGGCCTGATGCTGGGTCTGGGGCTGGTCGCCGCCTGGTGGCTGGTGGTCCGCCACGAGAATCTTGCCCCGCCGCCGCGCGCGACGAAGGGCGAGGTCGCCGTGGCGGTGAAGGACGGCTTCTGGGCGCTGATGCTGCCGGGTATCATCATCTTCGGTCTGAAGTTCGGCATCTTCACGCCGACCGAGGCGGCGGTTGTGGCGGCGGTCTATGCGCTGTTCGTCGCCGTGGTGGTCTATCGCGAGCTGAAGCCGTCGCAGCTGTTCGACCTGTTCGCCTCGGCGGCCACCACCACCGCGGTGGTGATGTTCCTGGTCGCGGCCGCCATGGTGTCGGCCTGGATGATCACCATCGCCAACCTGCCGGCCCAGGTCGGCGACCTGCTGGAACCCTTCATGGGCAGCCCGACCCTGCTGATGGCCGCCATCATGGTGCTGGTGGTGATCGTCGGGACAGCGATGGACATGACGCCGACCATTCTGATCCTGACCCCGGTTCTGATGCCGGTGATCAAGCAGGCCGGCATCGACCCCGTCTATTTCGGCGTCCTGTTCATCATCAACAACGCCATCGGCCTGATCACCCCGCCGGTCGGCACCGTGCTGAACGTGGTGGCCGGCGTGGCAAAGCTGAACATGGGCAGCCTGATGCGCGGCGTCTGGCCCTTCCTGCTCGCGCAGCTTCTGGTCCTTGCCCTGCTGGTGCTGTTCCCGTCGCTGGTGATGGTCCCGGCCCGCTGGTTCGCGGGCTGAGCCGATCCCCTACAGGGAGCTGCCGGCCACGGGTTCGGCAGCTCTCCCGGCACCCAGCAGAATGCCCAGGCGCCCCGCGGCACCGGTGATGTGGTCGGACATCGCCTGCGCTGCGCGGGCGCCGTCGCGCGTCTGCAACGCCGTTAAAATCCGTTCGTGCTCCTCCAGGGTTTCCCAGATGCGATCCTCCTGGGCGAAGGGAAGCGTCTGGATCTCCGTGACCACCGCATCGACCGTCCGGAACAGGTCCATGAACATGCGGTTGCCGCAGCCTTCGACGATCAGGCGGTGGAATTTGCTGTCCTCCACCCCAGCCTGGGCGAAGTCGTGCGCCTCGAAGGCGGTGCGCATCCGGACCAGCGTGCTGGACAGCGTTTCGAGCGCCGCGTCGGGTAGGGCAATCGCGGCCAACTGGGCGGCCTGCGGCTCCAGCGCCAGCCGCGCCTCATAGACCTCGCGGGGCGAATAGAGGTCGGCGAACCGCCAGGCGGCGACCGGGTCCGGCGGCTTGCCATCGGTGAGATAGACGCCGCGCCCCACCTCGATCCGGATCAGGCCGAGGGTTTCCAGCGCCGACAGCGCCTCGCGCAGCGATGCGCGGCTGATGCTCAGCCTCTCGGCAAGCTCGCGCTGGGGCGGGAGCTGATCGCCCGGACGCAGCCCCTGTTCGTCGATGATCCGGCGGATCTTCTCGACCGCCGCCTGTGGCACCAACAGCCGTCCACGCATCCTGTTGATTCCTGTCTGTCGTTGCTCTTGCCGGGGTGCCCCACGCGACGCCTTGACAATAGCCCAGAAAGGGCGTGCAATCCAACTGGTCAGACCGGTATGGCCTCTCAGACCAAGGAAAACGACAACACCGGCTTTCAGGGATTCGCGTCAGGCATTCACCCACCCATGCAGGGAGACGCAGGTACAGCCATGCGCAGACAGATTCTCAAACTCGCTCTCCTCGCGGCGGCTTCCGTCACCGTCTGGGGCGGCTTCGCACCGGCCCGCGCCGCCGACCTCGCCGTCGGCGCCAACATCGGCAACGTCCCGTGGGAGTTCCAGGACGCGTCCGGCAAGTTCGTCGGCTTCGAGATCGACGTGGTCAACGAGGCGGCCAAGCGCCTGGGCAAGACCGTGGAGATCGTCAACATCCCCTTCAACGGTCTGTTCTCCGCCGTCCAGTCGGGTCGGATCGCCATGGCGATCTCGTCGATCACCATCACCGACAAGCGGCTGGACTCGGTCTCCTTCGCCCAGCCCTACTATGACAGCGACCAGTCTCTGACCGTGCGGGCGAACACTCCGCTGAAGAGCGTCGACGATCTCAAGGGCAAGTCGCTGGGCGTCGACACCGGCTCCACCGGCGACATGTGGGTGAACCAGAACCAGGCCAAATACAGCTTCGGCGATGTTCGCCGCTACGAAGGGCTGCAGCCGGCGATGCTCGACCTCGGCGCCGGCCGCCTGGACGGCTACATCAGCGATATTCCGGCCTTGCTCTACTACACCAAGGACAAGCCGCAGTTCAAAGTCGTCCAGCGCATCCCGACCGGCGAGCGCTATTCCGTGATGCTCGCCAAGGACAGCCCGCTGCTGCCCGCCGTCAACGACCAGATCACCGCGATGAAGAAGGACGGCACCCTGGCCGCCCTGCACGAGAAGTGGTTCGGCGTGAAGCCGGATGCCGACGGCAGCACCGTCAAGGTCCTCGATATCCCGAAGAAGCCCTGAGCGCGGACCGTCTCCCCGCCATCGGACCCCATGGCCGGGCACACGGCGCCTGAGTTGCGCGTGCCCGGCCCATGCCTGGACATTCCCTCATGGACTTGATCGACACCTTCTTCAACGGAAGGGTGCTGTGGGATGCGCTGCCGCTCCTGCTGATGGGGCTCGGGACCACGCTGTCGCTGGGGTTTCTCAGCATCGTGCTCGGCCTGATCGGCGGTCTGGTCCTCGCTCTTCTGCGTCTTTACGGCCCGCCGGCCCTGCGCGGACTGTGGGTGCTGTACATCGACCTGTTCCGCGCCATTCCCATCCTGGTGCTTCTGGTCATCGTCTATTACGCCCTGCCGTTCGTCGGCATCCGGCTTTCCCCCTTCGCATCCGCCACCACCGCCCTGTCGCTGGTCAGCGCCGCCTACAGCGCGGAAATCCTGCGGGCCGGCATCCAGGCGATCCCCCGCGGCCAGTTCGAGGCCAGCCAGGCGCTCGGCCTGTCCTACTGGAGCATGATGGGGGACGTCGTCCTGCCGCAGGCCGTCCGCATCGTCATTCCGCCGATGACCAGCAACTGCATCAACGTGATGAAGGACACCGCGCTCGCCTCCGTTGTCGCGATGCCCGACCTGCTGAAGCAGGCGACCCAGGCCCAGGCGCTGGCGGCGAACCCGACGCCGTTGATCGGCGCCGCCGCGCTGTATGTGCTGCTGCTCCTGCCGATGGTGCGAGCCGTGGGCACGCTGGAACGACACTTCGCCAGGGAGCGCCGCTGACATGCAGACCAACGATATCCAGCCGGGGGATAAGCAGGCGGGGGAAGCGGGCAGGGGGGCATCCGCGCTTCCGGGCGGCCGGCCGATCATCTCCATTCGCGACCTGCGCAAGATGTATGGCAGCTTCTGCGCCCTGTCCGGCATCGACCTCGATGTCGCGGAAGGCGAGGTGGTCGTTCTGCTCGGCCCGTCGGGGTCGGGGAAATCGACCCTGATCCGCTGCATTAACCTGTTGGAGACCTACGATTCCGGAACCGTGACGGTCGACAACGTCGCCGTCCGGCCCGGTCCCAATCTTGCTGCGGTCCGCAGCGAGGTTGGGATGGTGTTCCAGAGCTTCAACCTGTTTCCCCACATGACCGTGCTGCGCAATGTCGCGCTGGCGCCGATGCGGGTGCGCAAGCTGGCGCCGAAGGCCGCCGAGGAGCGGGCGATGGAGCTGCTGACCCGTGTCGGCATCGCCGAACAGGCCGGCAAGTTTCCCGGCCAGCTGTCGGGCGGCCAGCAGCAGCGCGTCGCCATCGCCCGCGCGCTGGCGATGGAACCGAAAATCCTGCTGTTCGACGAGCCGACCTCGGCGCTCGACCCCGAGATGGTCGGCGAGGTGCTGGACGTCATGCAGTCGCTGGCCCGCACCGGCGTCACGATGGTGGTGGTCACCCACGAGATGGGCTTTGCCCGCCGCGTGGCCGACCGCGTCATCTTCATGGAGCGCGGCCAGATCGTCGAGGAGGCGAAGCCGGAAGCCTTCTTCTCCGCACCCAGGGAGGAGCGCGCCCGCGCCTTCCTGCAAGCGGTCCTGAACCATTGAGCGCCGCCCGGATCATCCCGGCGGTGCCGCTGACCGGCGACGCCTTCGTCCCGTTCGGCACGGTGCTTTCCGCCGGCATGGGCAGGTCGTCCCTGGTCAATGACGGGCGCGGCATCCGCTACGACGCCGAGCATGGGCTGGGCTTCGCCGGCGAGCCGCTGCCGCCGGTGCTGGCGCTCTACCGCATCATCCCGTCGCAACTGCCCTTTGCCGTGACGGCGATGGAGCAACATCCGCTCAGCAGCCAGACATTCGTTCCCATGACCGGTGGGCGCTTCCTGGTGGTCGCTGCCCTCGCCGACGATAGGGGCGAGCCGGATCCCGGCACCGCCCGCGCCTTCGTCGCCGGTCCCGATCAGGCGATCACCTATGCGGGAGGGGTCTGGCACTGTCCGCTTGTGGCTCTCGACGAGACCGCCGACTTCGCCATGATGATGTGGCGCGCCCCCGATCCCGACGCCGACTGCCGCGTCGTCTCCCTGTCCGTGCCGCTGCTGGTCGCCGACCACGCCGCGGCGATCTGACCGAAGGAACCGAACCCGTGTCGAACGTGACGACCTCCCCGCTCGATCTGTCCTTTGTCCGCGCCCAGTTCCCGGCGCTCGCCGGCGACTGGATCTTCATGGACAATGCCGGGGGTTCCCAGACCCTGACGCGCGTCGCCGACCGCATCCGGGATTATCTGCTGACCAGCAATGTGCAGCTGGGGGCCAGTTACGCCGTGTCGCGGAAGTCCGGCGCGCGGGTCGCCGACGCCCATGCCGACATCGCCGAGCTGATCGGCGCCGCTCGGCCGGACGAGGTGGTCATGGGTGGGAGCACGACGGCCCTGCTCTACACCCTGTCGGCGGCGATGGCCGAACAGATCCGGCCCGGCGACGAGATCGTCGTAACCAACTGCGACCACGAGGCCAACATCGGCCCCTGGCGCAAGCTGGAGGAGAAGGGCGCCGTGATCCGGACCTGGGCTGTCCGCCCCGACAGTCTGGAACTGGCGCTGGACGACCTGGAACAGCTACTGAACGGGCGCACGCGGCTCGTCTGCGTCACCCATGCCTCGAACATCCTCGGCACCATCAACCCGGTGGCCGACATCGCCCGGCTGGTGCACCGGCACGGCGCCAAGCTGCTGGTCGACGCCGTCGCCTATGCGCCGCACCGCGCGGTCGATGTCGCCGGCTGGGATGTCGATTACTATGTCTTCAGCTTCTACAAGGTCTATGGCCCCCATTTCGCCGTTCTCTACGGCAAGCACGAGCTTCTGGCGGCGCTGCCCAGCCTCAACCATTACTTCATCGACCAGACGGTGATCCCCTACAAGCTCCAGCCCGGCAACGTGAATTACGAACTTGCCGTCGGCTGCACCGGCATCGTCGATTACCTTGCCGAACTGGGCGAGCGCTGCGGCGCCACCGGGCCGCGCCGGGCCAAAATTGTGGCAGCCTTCGACGCCATCGCCGCCCATGAGGAGGCGCTTGCCGAACGGCTGCTTGCCTATCTGCGCGGACGCAACGACGTGAAGGTCATCGGCCACGCTGCGGCCGACCGCTCCCTGCGAGTGCCGACCATCAGCTTCGTGGTGGACAGATGCCGGTCCGACGAGGTGGTGAGCGCGGTCGATCAGTCGATGATCGGCATCCGCTTCGGCGATTTCTATGCCAAGCGCCTGGTCGAGACGCTGGGGCTGGCCGCGGTCAACGGCGTGATCCGCGTGTCCCTGGTCCATTACAACACGCTGGACGAGGTCGACCGTCTCATCGACGCCCTCGGCAGTGCTATGCCGCAGCGGTGAGCGCCGGGACGACCCGAGGATGACCGACCGATCACATCTGGAACAGGATCAGGCACATGGCTGAGTTCGATCTGGTGGTGCGCAACGGCACGGTGGTCACGGCCGCCGATGTCAGCCGCTGCGACATTGGCATCAAGGACGGCCGCATCGTGGCGCTGGCCGAACGGCTCGACACGTCCGGACAGGTCCTCGACGCCTCCGGCAGGCTGGTGATGCCGGGCGGCATCGACAGTCACGTTCACATCGCGCAGGACGGCGACGACGGCACGATCATGGCCGACGATTTCCGCAGCGGCACGCTGTCCGCGGCCTTCGGCGGCAACACTACGGTCATTCCCTTCGCTCTCCAGCCCAAGGGCCAGTCGCTGCGCGCGGCGGTACAGACCTATCACGCGCGGGCGGAGGGCCAGTGCCTGATCGACTACTCCTTCCACCTCATCATCTCCGACCCCACCGAGCAGGTGCTGGGGCAGGAGTTGCCGGCGCTGGTGCAGGACGGCTACACCTCGTTCAAGGTCTTCATGACCTATGACGACCTGAAGCTGAACGACCGCGAGCTTCTGGAGGTGTTCGATGTCGCCCGGCGCGAGAAGGCGCTGGTGATGGTCCATGCCGAAGGCTATGACGCCATTAAGTTCCTGACCGAGCGGCTGGAGCGCGCCGGCCGCACCGATCCCTATTACCACGCCGAATCCCGTCCGATCCCGGTGGAGCGGGAGGCGACCCACCGCGCCATCTCCTTCGCCGAGATTGTCGACGTGCCGATCTTGATCGTCCACGTCTCGTCCGCCGACGCCATCGAACAGATCCGCTGGGCGCAGAGCCGCGGCCTGAAGGTCTATGCCGAAACCTGCACCCAGTATCTGACCCTGACGGCCGACGACCTGAAGGGGCTGAACATGGAGGGCGCCAAATACGTTTGCAGCCCGCCGCCGCGCGACAAGGAAAGCCAGGACGCCTGCTGGACCGGCCTGCAATCCGGGCTGTTCTCGGTCTTCTCCTCCGACCATTGCCCCTTCCGCTTCGACAGCCCCGCCGGCAAGAAGAAGCAGGGCGAGCGGACGGCCTTCAAATGGGTCCCCAACGGCATCCCCGGCGTCGAGGTCCGGCTGCCGATTCTGTTCTCCGAAGGGGTGGGGAAGGGGCGGATTTCCTTGCAGGAGTTCGTCGCCCTGACATCCACCAACCATGCCCGGATGTACGGCCTTGCCCCGCGCAAGGGCAGCATCGCCATCGGGGCGGACGCCGACCTCGTGCTGTGGGATCCCGACCGCAAGGTCACCATCACCCAGGATCTGATGCATCACGGGGCCGACTACACGCCCTATGAGGGGATGGAGGTGACGGGCTGGCCCGAAACCGTCCTGCTGCGCGGCACCGTCATCATCGACAAGGGCGTGCAGACCGGCAAGGCGGGCGATGGCCGGTTCCTGCACCGGTCGATCTCACCCTTCGCGGCACCGCGCGGCCGCCGCCCGACGCAGTATGACTGAGCGGAGCGCGCGATCAGAGGCGCAGTTGGCGGGGGCGGCCGGCGAGATAACCGAAGACGCCTGCCGCCACCGCGATCACGACGAAGAGCAGGGCGGAGGCGTGCCAGTCGCCGCTCCAGCCATGCAGCAGCCCGACCAGAAACGGGCCGCCCGACGCCAGGGTGTAGCCGACGCTCTGCGACATGCCCGACAGGTGCGACGCGATGCGGCTGTCGGGTGAGCGCAGCACGATCAGGGTCAGGGCGACGGCGAAGGCCCCGCCCTGGCCGATGCCGAGGATCGCCGCCCACAGCGCGATGGTCCAGAGCGGAGCGTAGAGGCAGCCGACCATGCCGACGAGGCTGCAACCGAGCATCGAGACGGCGGCGAGGCTCTGGCTCGGGGTGCGGGTCGCCAGCATGGGTGCGACCAGCGCCGCCACCACTTGAACCATGACCGAGCCGGAAACGATCAGGCCGGCCGTCGTCGGGTCGAACCCGCGGTCGCGCAGCATCGGCGCCATCCAGCCCAGCACGATGTAGGCCAAAGCCGATTGCAGCCCCATGAACAGGGTGATCTGCCAGGCCAGCCCGTTGTTCCACAGGCCACGGACGGACGCGGTGCCGGGGCCGGCCTCGCTCTGGCGTCCGCGGGTCAGCGGCAGCCAGGCCAGTGCCGCCACCACCGCCGGCACCGCCCAAAAGGCCAGGGCGCCGGTCCATTGCCCCAGGGCGCGCTCCAGCGGCACCGTCGCGCCCGCGGCGGTCGCCGCCCCGGCGCAGAGCGCCATGGTGTAGACCCCCATCATCAGGCTGATCTTGCGGGGGAAATCGCGCTTCACCACGGCGGGCAGAAGCACGCCGATGATGCCGATCCCCGCACCCGCCAGCGTCGCCCCGGCGAACAGCGCGGCGAAGTTGCCGACCCCGCGCAGCGCGACGCCGAACCCCAGGACCAGCAGCGTGAAGAAAATCGTCCGCTCCGTGCCGAAGCGCTGGGCCAGACGCGGTGCGATCACCCCGAACAGGCCGAGGCAAAGCACGGGCGAGGTCGTCAGCAGTCCGGCCTGCCCCGAACTCAGGCCGGCATCGCGCACCACATCGCCCATCACCGGCGCAAGGCTCGACAGCGCCGGCCGCAGGTTCAGCGCCACGAGCACGAGGGTGACGGCGACCAGCAGCGGATGATGCAGTGCCGGGTTCTCCGCCTGTGAATTTTTCGTCGGATGGGGGGCAGGCCGGGTGGCCGCCGGGCCACCGCTGGGAGACTCGGTGGATCGGCCGGCGGCGCTTTCGATGGTCATGAACAGCCTGGGCGGTTTTGTTGGCGGTGCCAAGCAATCGACCATCGGTTGCCCGCAGGGTCAACCCGCCCACGCTGCAACCCACCCCAGCGACCGTGGGGAGCCGTCGCAAAAGGGATGAATACAGCGAATCCGGGGCAGTCATTTGGGTGTCAGAGGCACTCGCTCAGCGCAACCGCATCGCGCACGCTTCGGACGACCTCGGCAATCCTGTCCGGGTCGATTGCGTCGCGCCGCGCGCCGCCCTGGCAAAGCGCGCCGCGGAAGCCGAGGATCGAGGGCCCTAGCGCAGCCAGAGGACCGATGTCGGCAAGCCTCAGCGACCCCGCCAGCCCGGCCAGCAGTCCGGCCTCGCGCACCTGCCCGATGAAGGCGGCCAGCGCGTCGGCCGACAGATGATCGCGCAGGGTGCGACCGTTCTTCAGGCCGGTGTCCAGCATCACACCGATAAAGCCGGCATCGGCCATGGCGCGGACCAGTTCGGGGGTAGGGGCGGTCAGGTCGGCCAGGATGACGCCGACTAGCGCGGCAACGCCCCGCGCCTCGGCGGCTGCGGCGATGCAGGCAAGCGGATCGCCCCCGTCGGTAATTCCTATCTTCACGATGTCGACACCCGTGGCCGCCGTCCGGAAAACCGCCGCCGCCATAAGCGCCGGGTCCATGGCCAAATCGCCGATGGTGGCGCTGACCGGCCTGCGTCCATCCACCGTTCGCAGACAGGCCTCGATGATGTTGGCCGGCAGCGCACCCAGGGCGCCGTCGTCCGGGTTCTTCAGATCGATCAGGTCGGCTCCGGCCGTCACGGCGATCCCGGCTTCCACGGGATTGGTCACGCTGGCGAGCATGCGGATCATGAGTGCACCTGTTGTTTTGCCATATCGTCCGCAGCGGGGCTGGCGGCGTCTCCGGCGGCAGGCGGTTCCGCCGCGCGACTGTCGGACCGGAAGGCCGCCACGCGGTCGGTCAGCCAGCCCCAGGCCTCCCGTTCGCGGTCTCCGGCGGTCTTCTCGACGGCGATGGCAAGGTAGGCCATTTCCCGTTCCACCTTCTCCCACGGCAGCAGGTGCAGCCGGCTGCACAGGATCGCCGCTTCGATCACGGCGGCGGCGGCACGGTTGTGGCCTTCGAAGGGCCGATGCGCCTCCCGATGGACGGTCCGGCAATGGAAGCGCGGGCGCACCGGGTCGGCCTCGATCCGGACCACCTCCACCTCCCAGTGGGCGAGGCTGTCGGCCAGTCGCACGCCGGCGATGGTGGTTGCCGGGACCAGCGGCCAGTTCCGCCGCCCGGTCAGGCACCCGGCGAACAGGCGCGCATCGTCGGTGAAATTGATTACGGCCCGGCCGGTGGCTTCCAGCGCGTTGAGCGTGACGGAGGGACGGAAGGGGGCGATCACCAGATCGTCCGCGGTCCGCGTCACCCCGAAGGGGGCGATGTGCGGGGTCCCGTCGGCGCCCAGCGTGGTGACGATGGTTTCGAGGATCATGATGCCTTTCCGCAGGCCCGCCGCCGCTCCTGCAAGGTCGTGCCCGCCGCCTTGAAGCCGTGGGGGTCGCTGCCTGCATCCGTTTCCGAGGCCTTCTCCACCGTGCAGCCCCAGGCGAGGTCCTCGTCCTGGACGTAGCGTTTGCCGAGTTGCCAGGCGAGGAAGGCCTTCTGCAACTCCACCCCCATGTAGAAGGCGTGTCCGCCATCCTCCGCCAGCCCGAGCAGGGGATAGAGCTTGTAGGGATCGGTCGCCACATGGTGGCCGTCGCGGTTGTAGACATGGACCCCGTCCTCCGCCACCTCGACCCGGAAGGAAGGGTCGCGGATGTTGCGGGCGGTTTCCGCGATCTCGGCCGGCGTGCCGGCGTAGGGGCGGCGGTCGCGCAGGGCCATCAGCCCGTCGTCGATGCCCTTCGGCAGGCTGCCGCTTTCCGCGGCGGCATGCATGATCCGCCGCGCCCGGTCGGCCTCGCGCACCGCCGTGCGGGCATGCGGGCTGACCTGAAGGGTGAGGACAGCGCTGATCGACAGTTCCGACACCATGCCCATCAGCATCGCCGTCGTGCCCGTGGTGTCGGCGTCGGTGAGTTCGGTCAGGTTGCCGATGCCCATCAGCATCCCGATGTCGGGATAGCGGCGGCGCAGGGCGTGATAGCGAACCACCGAGTCCGTAAAGCCGTAATGGATGGGGTCGAGCACCGGGTCGGCCAGGAAACGCCGGCCGGCGGCTTGCAGGCGGTCGACGGCGCGGCACAGCGATTCCAGGTCGCGCGGCTTGGCCGGAACCAGGATCGGGGTGGCGTCCGTCCGGTCCAGCACCCACAGCGTGTCCTCGCTGAGGCTGAGCAGGTAGGAGGCGCCGGCCGCCGCCCCGCGCAGCAGCTCGTCGGGGTCGGCGCTGTCGACGCTGACGCTGTGGCCGGCGGCGACCAGTGCCGCGACCGCGGTCTCCAGCCCCTCGAACCGTTCGCCCGGCTGGCAGCCGAGATCGATGACGTCGGCGCCGTCGCGGCGCAGCCTTGCAGCGGTCTCCAGCAGATTGTCGACGGAACGGCGGGGCGCGTCGACGATCTCGGCGAAGATCGTCACCGCATGGGCGCTCAGGTCGGCCTGTGCCGCCCTCCCGCCGAGATAGGCGGGGATATCGCGCAGTTCCTCCGGCCCGCGTTCGAAGGCGACGCCGAAATGAGCGGACAACGCCGCCAGATCGCAGCGGGTCCGGCCGGGCAGGAGCACGCGCGCGCCGGGAGGCGGAGGCGGCAGGCGGCGCCTGATCAGCTCCTCGGTCATCAGGGCGGCGACGCTGACGCCGATCTGCACCACGTCGAAGCGGAAGGGGGCGGGCGCCATCCCGTCGAGCATCGCCCGCAGGCGCGGCTCCGCCAGCTTTCCGGTCACGAAGACGAGGTGGTCAGACATTCCAGACGCGCCTTCAGCGCCGCTTCGAGTTCGGGAACGGTTTCGACGACCGTGGTCGCCTCGAACCCGCGCAGCCGTTCGACATTCTCCAGATCGATGCGCCGGGGATAGACCGGGACCATGCCGTGCGGCGCCTCCGTCATCATTTCCGGCGCGGTGTCGCAGGCGAAGACGATGCAGGGCACCCGGCATTTGCCGGCCTGGGCAAAGGCGTTGGTCGGCAGCGTGTCGGAAATCCCCTGCACGCATTTGGCAACGGTGTTCGAGGTCGCCGGCCCGACCACCAGTGTGTGGTATTCGCCGAAATAGAACCGCCCGATCTGCGGGGCGCTGGCGGCCCGGTCACGGAACAGGCGGGTGCCGGGAGGGAAGTTGCCGTCGCGGCGGCGGTACATGCGCATGACCTCCTCGGCCGCCTTGCTCAGGAAGACGTCGAGCGGCGCCAGCCGCGCCATCAGGTCGAGCGTCTCCTTGATGTAATGGCCCGACCCGGTCAGCGCCCAGGCCAGCCGCGGCGGTGCCGGCGGAGGAGCGATGCTGTTCATGCCCGCACGCTGGGCAAGGGCTCGACTTCGGGGCAGCGCAGCAGCGCGCAGCCGGGAGTGGCGCGGCCCGCCAGCGCCTCCTCCATCAGCAGGTGGTTGTCGCGGTGGATGCACCAGCTTTCGCCGGCGAAGCGGGCGCGCCAGAGCGGGAATGCCGCATCGACCAGCCCGTCGCGGGCCAGCGACGCCGCATCGGTCGCCGCGCAGGGGCAGGGCCCCGACTTGACCAGCACCAGCGCCGCCGCGTCCAGTTCCACCGCCAGCCATGCCGCGAGGCTGTCGGAGGTGACCTCCCAGCTTTCGGCGATCTCGGGCTGGTCGAGCGCCATGGCCGACGGCAGCCACACCGCCGGCATCCGCGCCCGGATCAGCGACCGCAGCCGCTCGCGCGTCGCCGCTGTATGCAGGGTCGGGCAGATGCCGTGCAGCATCAGCCCGAACTGTTCCATCGCCAGCAGGGCCATGCGGTGGGCGAGCCGGTCGTCGAAGCGCCAGTTGTCCTGGGCGTCGCGCACGGCGTCGGCGAAGGGCCCGCCGCCCGGCACGATGACCACGGGATGGAGATGGCCGGGGCGGGCGATCAGATCCAGCCAGGTTCCCAGCCGATGCCAGTCGGACAGGCTGCCGCCGATCTTGATCACCCAGGGCCGCGCCGCGGGGGCTGGGGATCCGTCCCCAGGCGATGCGTTGGCCGTCATCGGGTCAGATCCGCCGGTCCGCCATCGCCAGCGGGCGGCGCGACGCCGGCAGGGATTGGCCCGGCATCTGGTCGCGCGTCCGCTCCAGCCGGATGCCCGGCACCGCGACGCCATCATAGATGTCCAGCTTCGCCACCGACACGCGGGCCGACTGCACCTGTTCGTGGGCAAGGCACATGCGGGCGATCTTTTCCGCCAGCATCTCGACAAGGTTGGTGTGCTCGTCCATCAGGATCCGCTTCAGCCCGGACAGCAGATCGTCGTAGGACAGCACGTCGCCGATGTCGTCGGAGAACTGGGCGCCGTCCTGGCGCACCTGCAACAGCAGGTCGATGCGCACCCGCTGGGGCGCGTCGCGCTCATAATCGAAGACGCCGATCCGGCAGGGCAGGACGACGTTTTCCAGGAACAGCTCGTAAAGACCGGCAGGGATGGTGGACGGGCCGGAGCCGGCGGCGGTCAGGCCACGCGCGCATTGGGCGGAAAGAATCGCGTCTAGCATCGGTGCCGTCCTCCTGGCTGTTGTCCGGCGGGGCCGAGCGTGGATCTGGTGTCGGGCGGGCCGCATTTATACCTTACCGACATCCGGAGGGCGGCATCTGTTCGAAAGCGACAGCAATCTGGCGATTTCCGCCGCCCCATGCCTGTTTCCCCCGATCCGGTGCCGCTTGACCTTCCCCCCTTCGCTGTGGCGTCAGGTCAGGCCGGCGAACTCATGCGCCGCGGCAAGCGGACTGTGCCGCTGGCTCTGACGGTCGCTGCGCGGTGCGATGCCGAAATGATCGCGATAGCATTTGCTGAAATGGGTGGCCGAAATGAAGCCGCAGCTGATCGACACCTCCATCACCGACATGCGGGTCTGGCACAGCAGCTGCCGCGCCCGCTTCATCCGGAGGCCGAGATAGTATTTGGCCGGCGAGCAGTTCATGTATTTGCGGAACAGCCGTTCCAGATTGCGGCGGGATTGACCGAGTTCCGCCGCGAGTGTCAGCAGATCCAGCGGTTCCTCGATGTTGGCCTGCATCACCGCCACCGCGGCGTGGAGATCCTCGTGGTCCAGCACCGGATTGGCTTGCAGCTCTTCTTGCTGGCGGATGCTGCCGGCGCGGATCTTGGTGTGCAGAAGCTGCTCGGCGATGTCCATCGCCAGCTTCTCGCCATGGCGGGCGGCGATCAGGTGCAGCATCATGTCGGTGGCGGCTGTACCGCCCGCACAGGTGAAGCGGTTGCGGTCGATGGTGAACAGCTCCCCCGTCGCTTCGATCTCCGGGAAGGTTTCGGCGAAGCCGGCCATGTTCTCCCAGTGGATGGTGCAGCGGTAGCCGTTCAGCAGGCCGGCCCGGGCCAGGATGTGGCTGGCCGTGCACAGGGCGCCGAAGGCGATCCCCTGGGCGGCCGAACGACGCATCCACGAGAACATCGCCCGATCCTCGTACCAATGACCGCCGACGCCGCTGCACACCATCACGGTGGACAGCGGCGGGCAGTCGGCGATGGCGTGGTCGACGCAGATGCCGATGCCGTTGCTGGCCCGCTGAACGCCGCCGGTCGGGGAGAGCAGCACCCAGCGATACAACTCCTTTCCGCTGATGTGGTTGGCGAGGCGGAGAGGCTCAACCGCCGCAGTGAACGCGATCATGGAGAAATCGGGAACCAGGAGAAAACCGATGGTATCGGCCTGGGAAACGCCGGATTGCTGCTCGTTGCACTTCATTGTCCCGTGCCCCTCTTCCGCTTTCCTGTTCGTATCGTGGGTCGCGAATGGTCGGCGAACACGCTGTTTACCCGCGGCCTTGTTTGCAGTGGCGGCCGCGTTCGGATGGGCGGGGGATCGATCCCTTTGCGCACCATCAAGTTTTTATGACAAGCAGCCTACGCAGGTCGGGGGCCTGCGACATTGAACAAAGCGGACATAATCCTTGAAGGAGAGCGACGTTGACCGAGTCGGGATTGTTTTTCATGCAAATCATCCAGAGATGCGAACAATAGCACCATCCGGTGTAGCAACCACGCTCTCTCTATGAGGTAGCCCCTCTTGGCGTGAAGGGCCGCTGTCCGCTGCCCCTCTGGCAGCAAGCCTTCACAGGCAGGCCAGCAGCTCGCCGCGTCCGCCGAATCCGCGGTCGCCCAGCCAGCGCCGCGCCCGCCCGGTCAGTCCCCGGCAGGCGGGTGGCGCTTCGTTAAGCCCCGACAGGTGATTGTCCAAAAGCGACAGGAAGGGCAGCTGGTTGAGGCCGCAATCGGCAAAGCCCGGCAGCGGATCGATCTCGCCGCGGAACAGGATGGTGCCGTTGCGCATGCCATGGCCGGTGAAAGCCCCCGGCCTGCCACCGATCACCAAGCTGCCGGCAGTCATGTGCAGGGCGCCGTAGGCGCCGGCATCGCCGCCGACGGCGATCAGCCCGCGGCGCATGCGCTCGCCGGCGCGGTCGCCGCATGCGCCATGGACCAGGATCCGCCCGCCGGTCATGCCGGCCCGCTCGCCGGGGAGGGCACCGCCCAGCTCGCTGCCGGCGTCGCCCCGGACGATCAGCTCGCCGCCGCGCATGGATGCACCCGCCGCCAGCCCTGCCGACCCCTCCACCAGCAGGGAGCCGCCGCTCATGCCGGTGCCGGCGCGGTGGCCGACCGGTCCGGCAACCCGGATGGTCCCGCCGGTCATCCCCGCCCCGACGAAGTCGAGCCGCCCGTCACCTTCCAGTTCGACAATATCGCCTGGGCTGCCCGACAGGTCGAACAGGTCGCCCACCGCGACATGGCCCCGGCCGAGCCGTAGCGGCAACGCGGCGATCTCCGGCAATGACAATTCCGCCAGCCGGTGCGGCAGCAGGGGGGAGGCGTCGATGCGGCCGGTCAGCGGGCCTTTCAGACGGAAGCTCAGCACGCTCATGGCAGCAGCTCGTGAAGGTGGAAATGGTGGCGGCCCAGCTTGCCGCCGTAATTGCCGGCGGTGACGCCCCAGATGCCGGAACCGCGCCCGCGTTCGATCAGGCATTTCAGCCCGGCCGTGGTGGCCGCCGCGACGTCGGCGGCGGTCAGCCCGTCGATGACGATCTCCAGCACCGATTCGACCTCGGCCGGCAGGCGGGAGCGGGGCAGGCCGCGCAGGGTCGGGCAATAGGCATCGTTGGTGGAGGCCGGCATGCCCTTGTACTTCGCCCCGACCTTGGAGCCGGAACGGACGACCCCGCCGGGGAAGGGCAGCACAACATTGGGCACAGCGCGCATGGCGTCCGCCGCCGCTTCCGCCGCCTCCAGCGCCGCCATCCGCGCATCGGCGAGGATCAGCAGATTGCCGCCGCCGACCGCCGGGACGCTCCAGTTCGATTCCTCGCACAGGAACTCGCCGTCCATCACCGGGATGCGCCAGTAGCGCCGGTCGCCCAGCAGCTTCGACATCTGCTGGCCGTCGCCGAAATAGCGAAGCTTTCGGCCCAGCGGGATCAGATCCTCCTTCGCTCCGCGCGGCACGCCGGCGAAGCAGGCGGTGCCGGGGCAGGTCAGGATGCACTGGCCGACGCGGGTCTCCACCTGCTTTCCCAGCACGCTGCGCCCGGTGGCGAAGAACAGCAGGGCGACGCCGGGGCGCCCGTCGGGGGTTTCCTCCGGCGCCAACTCCCGCTCGATCCCGGCCTCGCAGCCGCAGGCGATGACCGATGTGGCGAAGCCGGTCGCTGCCATGCCGGCATGGCGCGCCCAGGCCGGCGTGTCGGCGGTCACGATCAGCCGGGTCGCCTTCATGTCGAAGGCCTCGGCATAGCTGTTCTCGATGTGGATGCCGTTCAGAAGCATGGGTCGGACGCCGTCAGGGTCGGGACGATGGACAGGCCGCCGCGGCCATGATCGAGGATCTCGCCGTCCGCGATGCGGAAGTTGCCGAGCCGCACGGTCTGGTGATCCTCGAACCATGGCCGCAGCCGCCGTTCGATGGCGGGGTCGAATTCCGGCCGGACGACGATGGTGTCCCCCCAGCCCGTTGCCGTCAGCCGGCCATTGCGCGCCACCTGACGGCCGTTCTTGAACACCCAGGCAGGTGCGGCGAACATCGCCTCGCGGTCGGGCAGATCGTCATAGACCACCACATCGGCGACGGCACCGGGGCGCAGGTGGCCGCGGTCGCGCAGCCCCAGCACGCGGGCGGGACCGGCGCGGGTCATGATGGCGATCTCGTCGAGCGTGTATTCGCGTTCGATGGAGCCGAGCCGGCTGTGCGCCGCGACATCGGGGTTGATCCGCGCCAGCTGCTCGTTGCGGAAGCTGCGGTCCATCAGCAGGCGGATCAGGTGCGGATAGCTGGTGAAGGGGCCGCCGTTCGGATGGTCCGTGGTCAGATAGACCCGCCAGGGATCCTCGATCAGCAGGAACAGCTCCAGCCCGATGGCCCATTGCAGGGCGTTGACGAAGGCCTTGTCACGGTAGCGGAACGGCACCAGCCCGCAGCCGCCGTCGCATTCGATGTCGGTGCACACCCATTTGCGCGGGCTGGCGAGGCCGCTGTTGCGGAACTGCGACATGATGTCGGCCGATGCGGTGATGGTCTGGCCGAAGATGATCTGGCCGATATCGACCGAGATGTTCGGGTTGCGGTTCACCGACTCCGCGATTTCGGCGGCGGCCGAGGAGAAGCGGCGGTCGCCCTCCGTCCCATAGCTGTGGAATTGCAGGTGGGTCAGGTGAGCGGGCAGCCCGTCCAGCGCGGCGATGGTGTCACGCGTCACCGCTTCGTTGCCGGGGATGCCCAGGTTGTTGCAGTGGATGTGCAGTGGATGCGGCACCCCCAGGTCGGACAGGGCGGTCGCCAGCGTGGTCAGGATGCGGCGGGGCGTGATGCCGTAATGGGGATGCGCCTCGTCCAGATCCAGGCGGCGCTGGTTGAACTTGAAGGCGCTGATGCCTCCGGGATTCACCACCTTGACGCCGACCGCCTGGGTGGCGTGCAGGATCCAGGCGACATAGTCGTTGACCTCCGACTGCGTCGCTCCGGCGGCCAGCCGCTCCAGCAGGAAATCGTCGTTGCCGAGGACGGCGTAGCAGCCCTTGTCGATGATCGGGATGTCGGCCAGCTCCAGATGGGTGTGACGCGCGTTGGACGGCAGCATGGCCGGCTCGAAGGCGGCCGTGTAGCCCATCTCGGCATAGCGGTAGCCGGTGACGAAGCTGGACGGGGTGAACAGGCCGCTGCCGGAACGGCGCAGCCCGTCGGGGCCGCTGGCGTGCTCGCGATGCTCCTCCGGAAGAAGCAGGCGGGCGAGGTTCACCTTGCCGCCGCCGACGTGGCTGTGGATGTCGATGGCGCCGGCCATGACGATGCGGCCGTCGAGGTCGATCACCTCACCGATGCGGGCGTCCTCCGGGGGTGCCGCCGCGATGCGGCCGTCCTTCAGGTACAGGTCACGCAACCCGCCGCCGTCGGTGCTCGCGGTTGGATCGCAGACGCGACCGCCGCGCAGCAGGGTGTAGGCGTCAGACATGCGCTGTCTCCCGAAGCGGGACGGGGAGTGGGGAGGCGGGCAGGCGGTCGAGCAGGGCGCTCAGCACCGATGCGGCCGACGGCAGCGTCATGGCGGTCGTTCGCAAGCGGCGCAGAGGCAGGGCGGCAACGCCGTCGCCGCGGTGGATGCTGCCGGAATGGTCGAGGCCGGGGATGGCGACCGGGATCAGCACCTCCGGGTCGCGGGGCAGCGGCTGTCCGGGGCGGGCCAGCACGACCATCGGGGTACGGGTGTCTGGCAGTTCTGCGCCGTTCAAGGCCGAGAGCCAGACCAGCGCATCGACCTCGCCCCCGGCCAACAGGCTTTTCAGCCGGTAGCGCAGCGGATCGTGTTCCGGTGGGCCGGCCCCCAGGCGGGAGCGCAGCGGCACGCCAAACTGCCAGGCGCACACGTAGTTGGCGCCGAGCGCATTGCCCTTGCCGCCCAGGGGCAAGCCGGCACAGCGGGTCGAGGCGTTGGCGGTCACCACCAGCCGATTGAAAGCCTCGATGGCGACATCGCCGGCCGTCGGGGCCAGCGTGGCGGCGATCCAGCCGACGACGCCGAAGCGCGCCTCGCGCAACGCCGCGGCGACACGGGCGAGGTCCTCCATTGCGATGCCCCCGACGTGGTCACCGCGGGGTGTTTCGCCGGCCAGCAACTGCGACACGGCGGCGGCGATGGCAGGGGCGTGCGTCAGGTTGGCGGTCAGGCGTTCGAACCCGTCCGGTGCCGGGCCATCGCCGGGACCGATCAGGAAGCCGCGCACCGCGCCGGCATTGCGGAACAAGGCCGTCGGCGGACGAACGATGCGGTCGAACAGGCGGGGGGCATGGCGCTCGAACTCGGTTCCGAACAGGACGAACAGGTCGGCACGGTTGCGAATTTCGCCGAAGGTGGCGGTCATGGCGCCAGTCACCTGGAGCGCGCGCAGGCCGTGGAACAGGCTGTCGGACGCGGCGTGGTCCACCACCGCACCCAGCCGCTCCGCCAGCGCCAGGGCCGCGGAGACTCCTTCGGTGTCGGCGGCGAGCCCCCCGATGGCTGGCGAGGCCGCATCGCGCAGCAAGGCCGCAGCGGCGTCCAGCGCTTCGTCGAGCGGAACGGCGCGGCCTTTGATAAAGCAGTGGGCCGGCAAGGCCGGAAGGGCGAACAAGGTGCGTGCCCGTGCGCAGCCTTTGGCGGTCACCCTGAGCTGTCCTGTGCCGTCGCGTGCGATTGCAAGGTCGTCGCAGGCCATTGCGCAGAATGGGCAAACGACATCGCTCATGGGCGGTGGGAGGTTGCTCCCGCCGAGTCCATAGTCCATATCCTAAACCCCGCGCATGATGTCGAGTGAGGAGGGTCGTCTTAAATAATAATAGGCATGAAATGTCAGTTCATATTCTTTGCAGAAATGAATAAATTGGATTCGATGTTTAAAGATTTTTGGAATATAATCTGTTTTCTATTGTTGTTCTCATTGATTTTATCGCCGTCAATTTTATTATGTGCGAAAGGCGGCTGGTCGCCTTGGCTTTTGCGACAGGTAGGCCATGATTTGCGGCGAACAGCGCATGACGGTCGACACGGTGCGGGTGGAGGTGCCCGCCCGGCTGCATCTTGGGTTCCTCGATATGGAAGGCGGGCTGGGCCGGCGCTTCGGCAGCCTGGGCCTGACGCTGGACGGGCTGGGAACGGAACTGATGCTGATCCGGGGAGAGCCGGGAAACGATGCCCCCGTCGGTCCGGTCTGCCGGGCGACGGGGTATCTCGACCGGCTGTGCGGTGTGCTGGGCTTGGAAAACCGCTTTTCCCTGAGGCTGGGCCGGACCATCCCGTCCCATTCCGGGCTTGGGTCGGGCACCCAGTTGGCGTTGGCCGTCGGGGCTGCCCTGTCGGCGATGACCGGCCGGCCGCTGCCGCCGCGCCGGGTCGCCAGCCTGCTCGACCGCGGCGCGCGGTCGGGCATCGGCGTCGGTGCCTTCGAGCAGGGCGGCGTCATTCTGGACGGCGGCAAGGGCGCGCTCGACGAGCCGCCGCCGGTGATCAGCCGCATGGCCCTGCCTGAGACGTGGCGCATGCTGCTGGTGTTCGATGACGCGAACCGGGGCCTGTCCGGCACGGCAGAGACGGTTGCCTTCCGCGATCTGCCGCCCTTCCCGGCGGACAAGGCGGCCTATCTGTGTCGGCTGGCGCTGATGGTCGGATTGCCGGCGCTGGCGGAAGGGGATGCGATGCGGTTCGGCGCCGCCGTGACCGAACTCCAGAGCGTGGTCGGCGATCATTTTGCCCCGGCCCAGGGTGGGCGCTTCAGCAGCCCGGACGTGGCCGAGGTTCTGCGCTGGCTACCGTCGGCCGGCGCCACGGGGGTTGGGCAGAGTTCCTGGGGGCCGACCGGCTTTGCCATCTTCGGCGATGCGGCATCGGCGGAGCGGGCGGCGGAGGGCGCGCAGGCGCGCTGGCGGACGCGGCCCAACCTGCGCTTCGTCGTCTGCCGGGGGCGGAATCACGGTGCGGTCGTGGAAACTTTCTCTGATCGAAGCGCAGTCGCTGCCGGATATGAAACAGTCGCAAAAAAGACAGCGTGAGCATCTAAGGTAAAGGACAGTGACATGAAGCGAACCGAGGACTTCGTTTCATGGAAAAACCCTATATCATGCACGCCATTACTCCGGTAAAGGCAGTCAGTCCATTCGACGTCAACATGGCATGCGATGCCGGCTATGGTATCATCGTGCCTTACACCAATGTCGAGACTGGCGAGGTGGCGGGTCTTGTCCAGGACATGATCTTTTCCCGCGCTCCGGGCGACGCCAAGCGGACCGGTCTGTTCATCGCCGGCCGCGATATCCTGACGGCGCTTGACATGCTGGAGGCGGCGCGCCGGGCCATGGTCCCGCCGTTCGAAATCTCGGTCTTCGCCGATCCGTCCGGCGCCTATACCACCGCCGCGGCGATGATCGCGAAGGTCGAGGCTCAGCTTGAGAAGGTTGGGTTGGCGTTGGCCGGATCGCGGGTCGCGGTGTTTGGCGGCAAGGGACCGGTTGGCGGTGTCGCTGCTGTGCTGGCCGCGCGTGCCGGTGCGTCCGTTCAACTGGTCGGCCATGACGGTGCGGCGTCCGTCACCGAGCGGGCGGCCTCCTACCGTCAGCGGTTCGGCGTGACGCTGGGCGCGGTGGATGGCTCGACCGACGCCCACAAGGTCGCCATCCTGGCGGAAACCGATGTGGTGCTGGCGGTCGCTCGCGCCGGCGTCCAGGTGCTGAGCCGTGCACAGATCGCCGCTGCCCCATCGGTGCGGGTGGTGGCCGACGTCAATGCCGTGCCGCCGGCCGGCGTGGAGGGAGTGGACGCCTTCAGCGATGGCGTGGCCATCGACGGGACGGACGCCGTCGGCATCGGCGCGCTCGCCATCGGCAACGTGAAGTTCAAGACCCAGCACGGCCTGTTCAAGGTGATGCGCGAGGCGGCGAAGCCGGTCTATTTGGCCTTTGACGATGCATTTGTCCTGGCCCGCGCCCAATGCCGGAAAGCGGCGTGATTCTGGTGGCCGCCCTGTCGGGCCGGGCAATCGCCCAGGCGGTGGCGCGCACCGGGGCCGCCGTGGCGACGCTGGACCAGTTCGGCGACGCCGACCTGCCGCTGCCCGCCCGTTGCGTGGCCGGCTATCCCGTCACCGGCTTCGACCGTGAGGCGCTGATCGCTGCCGCCCGGACACTGGCTCCGCCGGGCAGCGGTCTGGTCGTCGGATCGGGATTCGAGCAGGCACCCGATTTGCTGGCCGCCCTGATGCAGGCCGCTCCTTATCGGCTGCTCGGCAACGGGCCGGAAGTGGTGCGGGCGGTCAAGGACCCGGTGGGGTTTGCCGTGCGGCTGGCGACGCTGGGCCTGGAAGAGTTGGACATCGAGCATCCGGAAACGCGGGTGGCGATGCCAGACGATGAGGTTCCCGGGGACTGGCTGGTCAAGCGGGTTGGTGCGGCCGGGGGCTGGCACATCGCTCCCTGGGCCGGAGGTCCGCTGCCGGACGGTCATTATCTGCAACGGCGGGCGGCGGGACGGTCAACCTCCGTCGCCTTCATCGCCGACCGCACCGGCCGGTGCGAAACGGTGGCGATCAGCCGGCAATGGGCCGATCCGGCGCCCGACGCGCCCTTCCGCTATGGCGGGGCGGTGCTTCCGGCGGCGGTGCCGACCTCATTGGCCGACCGGCTTGCTGAAGCGGCGCGTCGCATCGCCGCCGCCTTCGGGCTGGTCGGGCTGAACAGCCTGGACCTGCTGGTCGACGGCAAGTCGGTGACGGTGCTGGAGGTCAATCCGCGTCCGGGGGCCACGCTCGACCTGCTCGAACGCCACCGGCAGGGCGGGGTGATGCGCGCCCATCTCGACGCCGCCGCCGGACGCGACTGGACGTTGGGGGAGGCGCGTCCGGGCGTCATTGCCGGGGCGGTGGCCTATGCCGCCTCCGCTTTGACGGTGCCGGCGGATTTCCCCTGGCCCCCCTGGTGCGCCGACCTGCCTCGGGCCGGCAGCGCGGTGAGGGTCGGACTGCCGCTGTGCAGCGTCACCGCCTGGGGCGGCGATGAGGAGGAGGCGCGGCGCCGCCTGTCCTGCCGGATCGAACGCATCGTCGCGGACTGCACGCGGCGGGCCTGTATTGTGGAGAGAACCGCCGATGTCGTCCCTTCCCTTCAGTGTTAACCGGCTTGCCGCACCCCTGGTCCATACCCTGGTGGCGGACGCCGCCATGCTGCGGATCGGGGTGGAGCAGCACCCCGCCGGCTGCACCGTGATCGATGCCGGCATCGACCGGCCCGGCAGCCTGGAGGCCGGGCGCCGCATCGCCGAGATTTGCCTGGGCGGCGCCGGCAGCGTGCGCATCGGCTTGGACTCTCCCTTCGCCCATTGGCCCGCGCAGGTGACGGTGACGGCCGCCGATCCGGTCCTGGCCTGCCTCGGCAGCCAATATGCCGGCTGGAGCCTGTCGGGCGAGAAATTCTCGGCCTTGGGATCGGGACCGGGGCGCGCCCTGGCGGTGAAGGAGCCGTTGTTCGCCGAACTCGGCTACCGCGACATGGCTGATCGCGCCGTGCTGGTGCTGGAGACGGACAAGCGGCCGCCGGCATCGGTGGTGGAGAAGGTGGCGCGCGACTGCGGCGTGCCGGCGGAGCGCGTGACCCTGATCCTGACGCCGACCCGCAGCCCGGCCGGCATCGTCCAGATCGTCGCCCGCGTGTTGGAGGTCGGGCTGCACAAGCTGCACGCCTTGCATTTTCCGTTGGAGCGGGTGCGCGACGGCGTCGGCTGCGCGCCTTTGCCGCCGCCGGGACGCGATTTCGTCCAGGCGATGGGCCGGACCAACGACGCTATCCTGTTCGGCGGCACCGTCCATCTGCTGGTCGACGGTCCGGACGACGACGCGGCCGATCTGGCGGCACGCCTGCCCAGCTCGGCCTCCGCCGACTATGGCCGGCCCTTCGCCGATCTGTTCGCGGCGAGCGGCTTCGACTTCTTCAAGATCGACCCGATGCTGTTCAGCCCGGCCCGCGTCATCGTCACCGCCTTCGAGAGCGGACGGAGCTTCAGCGCCGGGGCGCTGGCCCCGTCGCTGCTCGACCGCTCCTTCGGCATCGCCGGGTAGGGGAGGCCGGGGCATGGGGCGGACCCGCATCGCCATCTTCGTGGACGGCGCCGACTGGCACACCCGGCGGCTGACCGCCGCCTTCGCCCGCCGTGGTGCCAAGGCTGTCCCGGTATCGCTCAGCGCCTGCGGCTTCGGTCCGGAGGGGCCGGAGATTCCGGGTTTCGATGGCGGGCTGCCCGACGCCTGTCTGGTCCGCACCATCTCCGCCGGCAGTTTCGAGCAGGTGACGCTGCGGCTTGGCGTGCTGCATGCGCTTGCCCATGGCGGGATACCGGTTGTCAACGCCCCCGTGTCCATCGAACGCTGCGTCGACAAGAGCGCCACCGCCTTCCGGCTGGCCGCCGCGAAGGTGCCGACCCCGCGCACCTGGAGTGTCGCCGATCCGGTCCAGGCCTCCGCCATCCTGGCCGCCCTCCATGCCGAGGGGCGGTCCGCGGTGCTGAAGCCGCTGTTCGGGTCGCAGGGCAAGGGGCTGCGCCGGCTCGATCCCGGCATGGCTTTGCCCGGCCCGGAGGAGATCGCCGGCGTCTATCACCTGCAGGAATATGTCGGTGCGGCCGATGGCGGCTGGTTCGACTGGCGGGTCTTCGTGGTGGATGGGCGTCCTCTGGCCGCCATGGTCCGCCAGGGCGATCACTGGATCACCAACGTCAAGCAGGGCGCGCGCTGCCATCCGGCCAGTCCGGGCGGCGTGCTGGGCGATCTAGCGGTGGCCGCGGCTGCCTCAGTCGGTGCCGACTATGCCGGAGTGGACGTGATCCGTGCGCCCGACGGCCGGTTCCTGGTGCTGGAGGTCAACAGCATGCCGGCATGGCGCGGCCTGCAGGCGGTGACGCCGGTGGACGTGGCGCAGGCGCTGGCCGATCTGGTCCTGGCCCGTCTGGCATCGGCCTCGCCGGTATCGGCGGACGCGCGGAGGGCCGGATGAGCGCCCTGCTGCCGACCCCGCTCTACGATTGCCGGGCCTTGGTGGAGGAGGCGGTGTTCACCGCTTGCCGGCTGGAACTGATGGCGCTGAAGCCCGGCAACGTCCACATCCATGCCGAAGGCCATGGGATGAGCGTGACGCAGTTCCTGGACAGCGCTGCGGCCATCGCCCCGATCCTCGCCACACCGGGCCGCCGGGTGGGGGAGACGATCCTACGCGCGGTCGCGGCGACACGGGAAGTCGCCGGCTGCAACACCAATCTCGGCATCGTCCTGCTGCTGGCGCCGCTCGCCGCCGCGGCGCTTTGCCGCGATAAGGGCGAGCCGTTGCGGCTTCGGCTGGCGCGGGTGCTCGATGGGCTGAGCGTCGCCGATGCCGCCGACGCCTTCGCGGCCATCCGGGTGGCGCTGCCCGCCGGGCTGGGGGAGGCCCGGCAGCATGACGTCGCCGATGCCCCCCGTGTCGACCTGCGGGCCGCGATGGCTGCGGCAGCCGACCGCGACCTGATCGCCCGGCAGTACGTCACCGCCTTCGCCGATGTCTTCACCTTCGGCGTTGCGCGCGGACGCTCGGCCCTGCATCGCGGCGCCAGTCCGGCTGAGGCGGCGAGCGCCATTCACCTGGGCTTCATGGCCCTGCACCCGGATACCCACATCGCCCGCAAGCATGGTGCGGCGGTGGCGGAGCGGGTGCGGGTGCAGGCGTTCCGGCTGGAGCGGCGCCTTTCCACCGGTCCGACGTTCGGCACCCATTCCGGCGCCTCGCGCCGGCTCCTCGCTTTCGACCGCGCGCTGAAGCGCCGCGGCCTCAATCCGGGCACGTCCGCCGATCTGACGGTGGCCTGCCTGTTCGTGCTTCGGCTGGCCGGCGAGCTGCCGGCCGGGCCGTGGCCGCCGGACGACAACCGGCGGAATCTGATCGAACCAACCATCGCAAGGGACGCGCAATGCCTAAGATCGACAAGGTTATGGTCGGCGAAGCTCTGGTGGGCGACGGCAACGAGGTCGCTCACATCGATCTCATCGTCGGTCCGCGCGGCAGTGCCGCCGAGACTGCCTTCTGCCAGACCCTGACCAACCAGAAAGAAGGGGTGAACGGCCTGCTGGCCGTGCTGGCGCCGAACCTGATGGTCAAGCCCTCCACGGTCATGTTCAACAAGGTGACGATCAAGAACGCCAAGCAGGCCGTGCAGATGTTCGGCCCGGCCCAGCGTGCCGTCGCCCTGGCGGTCGCCGAATGCGTCGAGGACGGCACCATTCCGGCGGACGAGGCCGACGACCTGTTCATCTCGGTCGGCGTCTTCATCCATTGGCAGGCGGAGGACGACCGCAAGATCCAGGACTACAACCACGAGGCCACCAAGCTGGCGCTGAAGCGCGCCATCGCCGGCAGCCCGACCGCCAAGGAGATGCTGGACGGCATGGCCGCCGCGGTTCACCCCTTCGCCGCCTCCTGATCGGAAACCGGCTGACCGGAGACGAAGCGGGACAGCGTTCCGGCGTCGAGGCGCCGGTCGTGGAGCGCGCTGGCGACCAGCACGGCATCGGTTCCGTGCCGCGCCAGCGCCTCCAGGTCCGCCGCATCGCGCACCCCGCCGGCCCCCCACACCCGAACCCCCGGGCGTCGGGCCGCCAGCGTGGCGATGCGGTCGAGGTCAGGACCCTCGCCCGAGCCGACCCGGTCCAGCGTCATGGCGATCACCCGAGAGGGCCAGCGGCCGGCGTCCTCGTGCAGCGCCGCCGGTCCCAGCGCTTCGCCCCGCCGGACATCCAACGACAGCGCCACCCGGTCCCCGCCGGTCAGCGCCAGTGCCGCCTCCAGCGTCTTGCCGTCGGTCTGGCTTTCGCTGCCGATCACCAGATGCCGGAGCCCGGCATCGAACCAGCGTTGGCAATCGTCCGCCGTCGCCAGCCCGGCATCGACCCAGAAGGCGACCTCCGGCCAGCGCGCCTGGAGAGCGGCGACGGTGGACCGATGGTCGCCATGGCCGCGGATCGCGTCGAGATCGGCGACATAGCAGGCGCGGAAGGGTTGCAGCGCCAGCAGCGCGGCCACGATATCCTTTGGGGCCGATCCGGCGGTCAGCGCGCTTTCGATGGGGCGGTAGCGGTCGCGCTCCCCCCGCTTGGCATGAACCACCTGCCCGCCCAGCAGGTCGATGACGGGAACGATGTCCATGGAGAACAGCCTTCATCGGATTCTGGTCTGCGAGTATGTCACCGGCGGCGCGCTGTGCAACGGGCCGCTTCCGACCGACCTGATGGCGGAGGCCAACGCGATGGTCGCGGCCCTGGTCGGCGATCTGGTCGCGCTGGATGGACTGCACGTCACGCTGTGCTGGGACAGTCGCCTTGCCGCGCCCTCCTTCCCGGCAGACCGGATCACCCTGTTCCCGGTGGCGCCGGGCGAGAAGCATGAGGCGCGCTGGCGCGCCGCGGCCGCCCTGTGCGACATGGTCTGGCCGATTGCGCCGGAAAGCGACGGGCTGCTGGCGCAACTGACCGCCCTGTTCCGCGACACCGGCCGGCCGGTGGTCGCCTGCGCTCCCGACGCTATCGCTCTGGCGTCGTCGAAGACGGCGACGGCGGCCCGGCTGGCCGCCCACGGCATCGCGACGATTCCCACCGTCCCCTTCGGCGCCCCGCCGCCGCCCGCCGTCCGCCATGTGGTGAAGCCGGACGACGGCGCCGGTTGCCTCGACACCTTCATCGTCGACGACATCGCCAGCTGGACGCCGCCGCACGCCGGCCGCTGGATCGTTCAGCCGCTGATCGAAGGCGAAGCATGCAGCCTGTCCATGCTGGTCGACGACACCGGCGGGGTGAGACTGCTCGGCTGCAACCGCCAGAAGGTGGAGCGCGGGAGCGGCAGCTTCTCCTTCCACGGCGTCGATGTCGGTGCAATGGAACACCGCCGCGCCGCTTGGGAGCCGTTGGCGCGAGCGATTGCCGCCGCGATCCCGGGCCTGCGCGGCTATGTCGCCGTGGACCTCATCGACCGGCCCGATGATCCGGATGGGAATGTCACGTTGGTGGTGGAGGTGAACCCGCGCCTGTCCGTCGGCTATTCCGGGCTGTCGCGGGTGCTGGGCTGGAACCCGGCGGGTGACATCCTGGTTCTGTTCCACACCAGATCGGCCGATGCCGGCCGGGAGGATGCGCATGTTTGACACCCGTGGAACGGCCCCCAATGGAACGGCAGTCATCGGCTGGGACATCGGCGGCGCCCATCTGAAGGCCGCCTGGGCGGAGGGTGGCCGGCTGCATGATGCCGTGCAGGTGCCCTGCCGGCTCTGGCAAGGGCTGGGCGAGCTGGATACGGCGCTGACCGCGGTTCTGGAACGCCTGCCGGCCGGCGCCGACCATGTGGTGACGATGACGGGCGAACTGGTCGACCTGTTCGACGACCGCACCCAGGGCGTGCACACGTTGATCGACCGCATCGCCGCGGCCGTCCCGTCGGGGCGGCTGCGCGTTTATGCCGGGCGGCGTGGGCTGCTGTCGCCGCAGGAGGCACGTGGACAGGTGATGGACGTGGCGTCGGCAAACTGGATGGCGACCGCCGCCGTGGTCGCCAAGCGGCTGCCGGCGGCATTGCTGGTCGACATGGGCAGCACCACCACCGACATCGTGCCGGTGCGCGACGGCAGGGTGGTGGCGCGCGGCGTCACCGATCATGACCGGATGGCGGTGGAGGAATTGCTCTATACCGGGCTGACACGGACGGCGGTGATGGCGATGGAGCGCACCGCCCTGGTCGCTGGCGAGCGGCTGCCGATGATGGCCGAGTATTTCGCCACCAGCGCCGACCTCTACCGCGTGCTGGGCCGGCTGGACGAGGCGGCGGACCAGCATCCCGCCGCCGACAATGGGCAGAAGACGGTCGAGGCCAGCCTGCGCCGTCTGGCGCGCATGGTCGGCCATGATGCCGGCGATTACGATCCGGCGGTCTGGCAGGCGATGGCCGGCGATCTGGTCGAACGTCAGCTGCGCCGCATCCACGATGCCGCCTCGCGGGTGCTGTCCGCGGGTGCGCCGCCGCTGCCAAGCGATGCGCCCGTGGTCGGGGCCGGTGTCGGGCGTGCCGTGGTGAAGCAGGTGGCTGCCCGGCTCGGCCGCCCCTACCTGGATTTCTGCGATGTGGTGGGTGCCCCCGGTCAGGGTTGGGTTGCAAGCTGCGCCCCCGCCGCGGCCATGGCGCTCCTGGGCTGAGGGAACCGGGATGAGCCGCGCCTTCGTCAAGGAAAGCGATGCCGAGACCGAGGGGCTGTTGCCTCAGGTCAACGGGCCGCTGCATGTGTCCGCCGCCACCGTCGCCGCCTGGCAGGAGGACCTTGCCGCCGCCGACGCGGAGGTGGCGCAGCTGCGCGGTTCCGATGCGCCGGAGGACCGGCAGGCGATGAGCAGCGCCAAGCGGCGCGCCGACCTGCTGCGCGCCCGGCTGGCCGCCGCTGTGGTGGTGCGCCCGGCCGGCCCGGCCGAGGAAGCCGGCTTCGGCTCCGTCGTCGTCGCCGAGGATGAGACCGGGCGCCGGTGGACCTTCACGCTTGTGGGCGGGGAGGAGGCCGACCCGGCTGCCGGCCGCATCAGCTGGCAATCCCCGTTGGGGGAGGCGCTGGTCGGTGGACGGGTGGGCGACGTGGTGGACTGGCCGCGCCGGGGCAAAGCCCTATCCCTTACCATCCGTTCGGTCTCGCCGAACTGAGCGGCTACAGAAATTTCGAGGAATTCCTCTGTATAGGCGACGACTTCAGGCCAATCCGCGACGGATTCAAAAAATTAGATTCAGTGGACACGTGTAAAGAATCTGCCATAAACTATACCCCTCAACTGAAAAAATCTTGGACAGTTCGGGATAATCTCCAGAACAGCTGGGACCACTCCAACAGAGTGGTCCCGGTCTCAAAGAATCGTGTCTTTGAACAGGGAAGAGAGGGCGCAGATGAAGACGCTTTTCCGCTCCGCGCTGCTTGCGGGCATGGTCGCGATGGCGCCAATGGCCGCCATGGCCCAATCGGGTTCCCCTCAACCGCTCGCCCATTGGCCGGCGGAGGCGGCGGCGAGCCTCAAGGCGCTGGTGTCCGCCAATGCCGGCAAGGGCGCCTATGCGGTGTTCGATGCCGACAACACGCTGTACCGCTACGATCTTGAGGAATCCCTGCTGCCCTATCTGGAGCGCAAGGGCGTGCTGTCGCGCGAGAGCATGGACCCGTCCCTGAAGATCATTCCGTTCAAGGACGTGAACGGGCACAAGGAAAGCCTCAACAGCTATTATTACCGGCTGTGCGAGATCGACGATCAGGTGTGCTATCCGTGGGTGGCGCAGATCTTTTCCGGCTTCACCCTGGCACAGCTGAAGGGGTTCGTCGACGAGATGCTGGCCGACGGCAAGCCGATCGTCGCCACCTATTATGAGGGCGACGCGGTCAAGACAGTCGAGGTCAGCCCGCCGAAATTCTACACCGGCCAGCAGGAGCTGGTGAACCATCTCACCGCCAACGGGATCGAAGTCTATGTGGTGACCGCCGCCAGCGAGGAGTTGGTCCGGATGGTCGTGTCGGATCCGAAATACGGCTACAATATCAAGCCGCAGAACGTCATCGGCGTCACCATGCTGCTGAGGAACCGCTCCACCGGCGAAGTGACCACGGGGCGCAAGCTGATCGCCGAGGGGAAATATGACTGGGCGAAGACGATGGACCTGGAACTCGGCACCTATCTGTGGGCGCCGCTGACTTGGTTCGCCGGCAAGCATGCGGCGATTCTCACCTACATCGACCAGTGGAAGAAGCCGGTCCTGGTGGCGGGAGACACCCCCACCAGCGACGGCTACATGCTGCTGCATTCCACCGACGCGGCGAATGGCGGCTTGCGGGTCTGGGTCAACCGCAAGGACAAGTACATGAAGCAGATCAAGCAGATGTGGGAAGCTGCCGCCGCCGGGCAGGCGGACCAGAAGCTGCCGGTCCTCGCCGACCGGAACTGGGTCGTCGTCCAGCCGAACGATATCCAGTGACATCGGCGGCTCTTGCCCGCCATCGCCCAAAACAGGAAGGCCCCGACCGTTGAACCGGTCGGGGCCTTTGTCTTTTTTCCCAACACCCGCGCCGGTCGTTGCTGGCTCAGCCGCCATCCAGCGCGCGCAGCAGCGGGCGGATCTTCACCATCATCTCGTCATGCTCGCCGCCGGGATCGGAATCGGCGACGATGCCGCCGCCGGCCTGGGCGATCACCGCGTCGGGCGTGACGGTCAGGGTGCGGATGACGATGCTGCTGTCCATCGCCCCGTCGAAGCCGATCCAGGCCACCGATCCGCAATAGGCGCCGCGCCGAGAGGACTCCAGCTCGTCGATGATCTCCATGGCGCGGATCTTGGGCGCGCCGGTGATCGAGCCGCCGGGGAAGGTGGCGCGCAGCAAATCGACCGGTCCCAGCCCCGGCTTCAGCCGCCCTTCGATCACCGACACCAGATGATGGACGGAGGCGAAGCGCTCAACCCCGCACAGGACCGGCACCTTGACGCTGCCGATGCGCGCCACGCGGCCGATGTCGTTGCGCAGCAGGTCGGTGATCATCAGGTTCTCGGCCCGATCCTTGACGCTGTGTTCAAGCTCGCGGGCGAGCGCCTCGTCTTCTTCCGCCGTGGCGCCGCGCGGGCGGGTTCCCTTGATCGGACGGGTTTCCATGCGGCCGTCGGCGTCGAGCCGGATGAAGCGCTCCGGCGAGGCGCTGGCCAGACCGGTGCCGCCGGGCAGCGACAGGCAGGCCGCGAAGGGGGCGGGGCTGCGCGCCAGCAGGCGGCGGTAGAGGTCGAGCACCGACAGCCCCGCCGGCCGGTCGGCCAGGAAGCGCCCGGTGAAATTGGCCTGGAAGATGTCGCCCGCGCGGATGTACTCCAGAACCCGTTCCACCCGGCGGCAATACTCGTCGCGCTCGATCTCGGGCCGCCAAGGCGCGGTGGCGGGGTTGAGCGGCGGCAAATCGCTGGGCGCCGCTGCCAGCGCATCGGCGAAGGACTGAAGGCGGTTGGCCGCGCGGAGCCGGCGCCGAACCGGGCTGCGTTCGGGAAATCCATTGGAGATGAGCCAGCCGCGCCGCTCCCGTTCATCGAAAACGATGACCGTGTCATAAAGCCCGAAGGCCATGTCGGGCAGGCCACCGTCGTTGCCATGCCGTGCGGGCAGCCGTTCCAGCACCTGTCCCAATTCGTAACCGAGGAATCCGACGGCGCCACCGGCGAAGGGAATGGACAGGTCGGCGGGAAGGGGCAGGCGATGGGCGTCCAGCTCTCGTTCGAGCGCGGTGAACGGATCGCCGGCAACCGCCTCGCCATCCACGGTGACGAAGCCGCCGCGTGCTTCGACCGTGCGGAAAGGATCGACGGCGACGATGCTCCAGCGGCCCCGGCCGCCGGCTTCCGCCGCGCTGTGCAGAAGGGTGGCGAAAGGCTGGCCAGACCAGGGGGCGAAGGCGGCGACGGGATCGCGGTAGGGAATTTCGCGGATCAGCAGCGGACACTCGTCGCCCGCGCTCTCCCCGGCGGGGAGGTCGAAGACACGGCCGTCATGCGGCATGCGTCATGCTCCGGCGCTGGGGGTGAAGGACTTGACCCAGAAGCGAAGGGGTTTGGCGGTTTCCTCCCGGTCGCAGGAGTCGCACCAGGACAGGGTGCCGCCGATGTCCGGTTCCAGCCGATAGCCCAGCCGCCGCCACGCGGCATCGGGCATCCGGTAGGTCTTCGGGCGGCGGGGATGGTCGGTGGAGCGCACGATCTCGCCGAAGGCGGCGGATGCGAAACGGCCATCGTTGCGGATATGGGTTTCGCCGATCTCGAGCAAGGCCGTTCCGACACCCCGCCCGCGGTGGGAGGGCAGGACCACCACCTCACCGAAATAGAAGATCGCGCTCGGGTCGCGGCCAGCATGGGTGAAGGGATCGCTCAAGGCGTCGATTTCCTGGTCGAGCGGCGCACCGGTGACCGCCGCAACCATGCGGTTGCGGTCGAAGGCGGCAAGGATGAGCCCGCCCGGCAGGCTGCCGAGATCGGAGAGATACCGTTCCTCGTATGCGGCCGACCCGCGATAGAGATAGGGAAACTCGCCGAGCACCACCAGCCGCAGGGCGGCCAGCTCCTCCAGACGGTCGGCCAGGGCGACGCCGGCCAGCCGCTCCACCTGCATGTCTCCCAGCTCCAACCCCGGCCCCGGACCGCGCGCCTGTGTATCGGCATGCGGCCGCAGCCCGTGAGGAGGCAGGGGCCGCGCCGGAAGAGCGGCGGCGGAGCCCCCTTCCGGAAGAGCCCCCGGGCTCACCGTGCCGGCACCGGCAGGAACCGGCGCAGGAACGCGAAGCGTACCGGGCGCGGAGCGGCGGCGGTCTTGCCGAAGCTCTGGGTGATGCGGTCGAGGATGATCGCGAGCAGAACGACGCTGAGCCCGCTTTCGAAGCCGAGCGCGATGTCCAGGCGCTGGATGCCCTGCAACACGACATTGCCCAGGCCGCCGGCGCCGATCATCGAGGCGATGACGATCATCGACAGTGCCATCATCATGGTCTGGTTCACCCCGGCCATGATCGAGGGCAGGGCGTTCGGCAACTGCACCTTGAACAGAAGCTGGCGGTCATGGCAGCCGAAGGCCTTGCCGGCCTCCACGATCTCGGCCGGAACCTGCTGGATGCCGAGCGAGGTCAGACGCACGGCCGGTGGCATGGCGAAGATCACGGTGGCGAGGATGCCTGGCACCCGGCCCAGACCGAAGAACATCACGGCCGGGATC
The DNA here is from genome assembly GCF_042604625.1 of Azospirillum sp. A29. Taxonomy (NCBI): domain Bacteria; kingdom Pseudomonadati; phylum Pseudomonadota; class Alphaproteobacteria; order Rhodospirillales; family Azospirillaceae; genus Azospirillum; species Azospirillum sp. A29. Next base: position 482,226 of record NZ_CP170463.1, on the reverse strand, counting down.
AGATAGACGAAGGCGGGCATGGTCTGCATGAAGTCCAGCGTGGTGCGGACAATGCTCTCGACCACGCGGTTGCGTGCCATCCAGACGCCCAGCGGCACGCCGATCAGCAGGCTGAGCAGCGTGGCGGTCAGGACAAGACCAAGGGTGGAGGCGGTCTCCGTCCACAGCCCCATGCCGGCGATCAACGTCAGGGCGGCGACCGTGAAGACGGCGAAGCCGGTGCCGACGCGCCACAGGGAGGTCGCGACGATCAGCCCGATCAGCAGCCAGGCGGGCGCCCCGACCAGCACGAAGTCGATGGCCGCGCCGAAGCCGTTCACCACCGTCGCGATCGCGTCGAAGGTCGGCTGGAAATGGTCGAGCATGAAGGTGACCAGTTCCTCGACCCATTTGCCGATTCTGATTTCGAAGTCCATCGGTCAATCCCCCCGAACCAAGGTGTGGAGCATGAGGGCGCGCGAGATGGCGCCGAGGAAGTTGTCGTCGTCGTCGACGACCGGCACCGGCCATTCGCTGTCGGCGACCAGGGCGAGCAGGGAATGGATCGGCGCTGCGGCGTTGACCGTACGGACGCCGGGCAGGAAGGCATTGATGAAGCGTGGCTGCGGACCGTTCAGCTCACGCTCCAGCGTCGCTCGTGAGACGATGCCTTCGAAGTGGCCTTCCGGGGTGCGGACATAACCGAAATTGTGGTCGTTCTCGCGCAACTGCTGCAAGGCGGGAGCCAGTTCGCCGGGCAGGCGGATGACCGTGTTGGTCGCCTCGAACCGTGCGACGTCTCCGGCCCGCAGCACCTTCGAGGCATCGACGTTGCGGAAGAAGGAGCGGACGTAATCGTCGGCCGGCCGGCTGAGGATCTCGTAGGGCGTGCCAACCTGCACGATGCGCCCCCCCTCCATGATGGCGATGCGGTCACCGATGCGCATCGCCTCATCGAGGTCGTGGGAGATGAAGACGATGGTGCGCTGCTGTTCGCGTTGCAGGCGCAGAAGCTCGTCCTGCATTTCGGTGCGGATCAGCGGGTCCAGCGCGGAGAAGGCCTCGTCCATCAGCAGGATGGTCGGATCGTTGGCGAGCGCGCGGGCGAGGCCGACGCGCTGCTGCATGCCGCCGGACATTTCGCGCGGATAGCGGTGGGCGTAGGTGCCCAGGCCGACCTGCTCCAGCGCCTGCTGGGCCGCCTTGTGACGCTCCGCCTTGGAGGCGCCGGAAATTTCCAGGCCGAAGGCGGCGTTGTCCAGCGCGGTCAGATGCGGCATCAGGGCGAAGGACTGGAAGACCATGCCCATGTTGCGGCGGCGGGCCTGGATCAGCTCGGCCTTCGACATGCTGACCAGATCCTTGCCGTCCAGCAGGATTTCGCCGCTGCTGGGCTCGATCAGCCGGTTCAGCAGGCGGATCATCGTGGATTTGCCGGACCCCGACAGCCCCATGATGACGAAGATCTCGCCGGCGCGGACCTGGAAGCTGGCGTCGAGGACACCGACATTGACGTTCAGCTTTTCCAGGACCTCCGCCTTGCTGGCGCCCTGGCGCAGCATCGATAGGGCGGGCTTCGGATCGGCCGAGAAGACCTTGTAGACGTTCCGCACCTCCAGCCGGACCGCCGCATCCTCGCCGATGCCCGTCCTGGCCGCTCCGCGGGGAAAGCCAAGGCTGGCAGGGCCGCCGACCGAGACCGCGCTTCGCATCATCGTGGTCATCGGCGTGCCTCCCCCGGGTTGGCGACAGCGTGACCTGTGGTACTGGGAGGATCGTTTTGCATGGTTTTCATGGAAGCATTCCCTGTTCGACAAGGCTGTCGTAGATGGCCAGCGCCCCCGCTTCAGGTGTCGGGTTGACCAGCAGTTGGCCTTTTCCGCTCTTGCTCTCGGTCGCCGCCTTCAGCCGGTCCAGGGCCGAACCGCCGCGCTTCACGCGCATCAGCTTGGGCTTCGGGCGCCAAGGCCGATGCTCGCATTCCGACAGGAAGAGATCGGCGGTCGCCTGGGCCGCCACCGGCTCGATGACGCCCCGACGGGCCGGGCCGAAGGCCGAGGCGCGGGCGGGCGGGGCGGATGGATGGACGGTCGCTATGAGGCGGCCGGTGACGGTCAGCGCCCGCCGCTGTCCGCGCGGCAGCGCCTGGACAAGGTCGGTCATGCTGGCCGAGGAGGCCGGCGCATCGGATGGGCCGATCCGCACCACATCGGCGACGACGGCGGCTTCGAGGCCGCGGGCGATCAGATAGGGCAGCATGCCGCTGCCCTCGCCGTCCTCCGCCTGCCGCCCGGTCAGGACCAGCGACGGGGCGAGACGACGCAGATGGGCGATCAGCGGCTCGACCGGATCGGCCCCCTCCGGCAGGACCAGAACCGTCAGCCGCTCCAGCCCCATGCCGAGATAGGCGCGCAACGCGTCGGCATCGGCGGCCGGCCCGGCATGGATCGCCGTCAGCCGCTTTGGCCGCAGCGCCAACGCCATCTCCAATGCCTGCGCGTCGGTGGCGGCACGGCGGGCGCGGCCGGAGACCGGATGACGCCCGATGGACAGCAGGACGGCGACATCAAGCATGGCTGCTTCAGTCATGGCGGCGCTCCCGGATCAGCCGGATCAGGGCGGGCATGACGACTTGCGCATCGGCGACGATGGACAGGTCGGCGCGCTTGATCATCTCGGCATGGAGGTCGGTGTTGACGGCGATCACGTGGCGGACGCCGGTGATGCCTTGAAGATGCTGCGGCGCGCCGGCGATGCCGAAGGCAAGGTAGCAGCGTGCGCTGACCACGGTGCCGGAGGCGCCGACCTGCCGTTCGCGCGGCAGATGTCCGGCATCGCAGACCACGCGGCTGCCGGCGCGGGTGGCGCCGAGCGCTTCGCCCAGATCGGCGAAGCTCGGCCAGTCGGTCACGCCATTACCGGCGCTGAGGATGAAATCGGTTTCCGACAGGGACAGGGCGTCGGGATCGACGGCCAGCCGGCGGGCGCCGCCCAAGCGGGGCAGAACCTCGTCCGCCGACACCGAAGTTTCGAGATCGAGCGGCCGGGCCTCGTGCCGCACGCCGTCGAGCGGGGCGAAGGCGTCGGCCGCGACCGTCATCAGCCGGGTGGGGCGGTGTCCGGTCTCCAGCGAACCGCCGGCCGACTGGCGGGTCGCGCGGTCGGGGCCGAGGCTTTGCACGCCGGTGAACAGCCGCTCTCCCGTTGCCGCCGCGAGCCGCCGCGCCACGTCGGCGCCGTCCGGGCTGTCCGGGAACAGGATGTGGCGGGGGGACAGCGTGGTCATCAGTGCGGAAGCGGCGGCGGCGCGCCGTTCCGGCACGTAATCGTCGGCCCAGCCGTCGGGCAGGGCGACATGGCGGTCCGACCCGGCCTCGGCCAGCGCTTCGCCCGAACCGGTGCAGACGGTCACCACGGCGCCGCCCCCCGCATCGGCCAGCAGGCGGGCGGCGGCGATCACCTGCCGGTCATGCTCGCCGACCTCGCCGCCGGGGCGGTCGAGCATGGCGAGAACCAGATAGGCTGGCTCGGCGATCACCCGGAGCGGGATCGCAGGCACGGGGGCGATAGCGACGCCGACAACTGCGGTGGTGCCGGTCGAGGAGGCGTCGCGCGTCCAGTCATAGCGCGGACGCGGCTGGCTCTGCACCAATGCTGCAGCGCGAAGGGCACGCGGGTCGCGGCGGCGTTCGTTGACAGCGGCGGCGACCGGCTGGCGCAGCAGGCGCGGACGCTGACCGGTCAGGACGGTGCGGGCGGCGCGCTCGGCACGCGGGTCGACGCGGCGGCGGATGTGGGGGCGGATCGGAGAAGGTTGGGTCATCGGGCGGTCTCCGTCGCGGCGAGAACCAGTTCGGCGATCTCCGCCACCTCGGGCCGGGGGCCGACGACGCCTTCCAGCATCAGGGCGCAGTTGGGGCAGGCAACGGCGACCAGCGAGGCGCCGGTCTCGCGGGCATGCTCCATGCGGACGTCGGGGATGCGGCGCTCGCCCGACACGTCGGTCAGCGGGGCGCCGCCGCCGCCGCCGCAGCAGCTCGACCGCAGGCCGGCGCGCAGCATTTCCCGGCGTTCCACGCCGATGGCGTCGAGCAGGGCGCGCGGCGCCTCGATCTCGCCGTTGTAGCGGCCGAGATAGCAGGGGTCGTGAAAGGTGACGCTGCGCCCGATTGGCTTGGTCACCGTCAGCGCCCCGGCGGTGACCAGCTCCAGCATCAGGGCGGTGTGGTGGACGACGGTCCAGCTGCCGCCGAAGGCCGGATATTCGTTGCGCAGCGTGTGCAGGGCATGGGGGTCGGCGGTGACAATGCGATTGAAGCGGCGGGTGTTCAGCGTCGCGACGTTGCGGGTCGCCAGCGACTGGAAGGTCGCCTCGTCGCCCAGCCGGCGGGCGACGTCGCCGCAATCCAGCTCCTCCTCGCCCAGCACGGCGAAGTCCACCCCGGCGCGGCGCAGCAGCAGGACGAGCGCCCGCAGCGAGCGCTGGACCCGCAGGTCGAAGGCGCCGTCGCCGACCCACAGCAGCGTATCGCAGGACCCGCCGGCCGGCAGCCGGGGCAGCGACAGGTCGGCCGCCCAGTCCCAGCGCCGGGCGAGCGCGCGGCCGCCGGGGTTGTCGGTGGCGCGCAGCTCCTCCAGCATCACGGCGGCCTTGCCGGGGGTGGCGCCCAACTCCAGCGTCTGGAAGCGGCGCAGATCGACGACGGCATCCACATGCTCGATCATCATCGGGCATTCCTGCACGCAGGCGCGGCAGGTGGTGCAGGACCACAGCGTGTCGGGATGGATCATCGCGTCCAGCCCGATCAGTGGCAGCCCCGCCCCGCCATGGGCCTTGCCGACGCCGCGGCCGGGGTGGGGGTTGCCGGCATAGGCGGCGTCGCTGGCCCGGTCGTCCATGGCGAGGACCAGATCCTGCACCAGCTTCTTCGGGTTCAGCGGCAGGCCGGCGGCAAAGGCCGGGCAGGCCGTCTCGCAGCGCCCGCACTGGACACAGGCATCGAAGCCGAGCAGCCGGTTCCAGGCGAAATCGACGGGACGCTCGACACCCAGGGTGCCCGGCTCAGTCTCCTCCGCGGGAGCGAGCGGCAGCGGCTTCAGCCCGGTGTCGCGCCCCTTGCCGTCATGGAAACGGGCCGGACGCGGATGGAAGGCCAGATGCAGCGCCCCATGCACCGCGTGCTTCAGCGGCCCCTTCCACACGCCCCACACCAGATCGGCCATCGCCACTCCGGCGACCGCGACCAGCAACAGCGCCACCACTTCCGGCATCACACCGCCCAGCGCCTGGTCGAGGGCCACCAGCAGCAGGCCGCCGGAAAATCCCAGCAGCGACAGCGGAAGGCGGGCGAAGCGCCCCTGCGACAGCTCGCGTGGGCGCAAGACCCGGCGGCGATGGCGGACCATCAGGGCACCCGCCAGCATGACCGCCAGCACCACCGCCAGCAGCAGCCAGAGAATGCGCGATCCACCGAAGGCGACGCCCATCGCCACCAGCAGCACGAGCGCCGCGAGGAAACCGCCGGCGACCAGGGCATGGAAGCGGGCGTTGAACGGCGTCCGTCCCACGACATGGTGGACATCGACCAGATAGCGGCCGGGCAGGGCGCGCAACCCGGCGACCACACCGACCGTCGCCGGCCGGCCGGCCAGCCAACGCCGCGACTGCCAGGCGGCCAGTGCCGCGCCGATGGCGAGGACGGCAAGGACGACGGTGGTAAGAGCGGTGGCGATCACGTCGGACGGCTCCTGTCGCTTGGCTGGGGTTAGAGGTGTCAGATGTCCTTGCAGAGACGCGCGGCGTCGTAGATGGCGGCGTGGATGTTGCGACCGGCCACCGCATCGCCGATGCGATGCAGCGTGTAGCCGCCATGGCCGTTGGCCTGCACCGGCTGCGCCCGGCCGGCGATCAGGCTGTCGAGGTCGGTTTCGCCGCGGTTCAGCGAATGGTCCTTCAGATCGAAATAGAGGCCGTCGTTGGGCAGGGTGCCCAGCTCCACCACGATCTGGTCGACCAGCCGTTCCTCTTCCTCGTGGGTGTACTCGTTGCGCAGGACGGCGACGCGGCGGTTGCCCTCCGGGTAGATTTCCACGAGCTGGTGGTTGGTGGTCATCACCACGTTCAGCTTGTACAGCTCGCGCAGGTGAATCGGCTGGTTGGTGGTGCCGACCTCCTCCGCGACCATGCGGTCGGGGGTGGCGATCTCCACCAGCGCGCCGCGCTTGGCCATGAATTCGGCGCAGGAGGCGCCGTGATGCTGGCCGGTGCCGTCATACATCAGGACGGTCCCCGTCGGCTCCACCGCGCCTGTCAGGATGTCCCAGGTCGACACCGCCAGATCGGCGCCCTTGAAGTCGCCGCGGTTGGGACGGCCGCCGGTGGCGAGGATCACCACGTCGGGGTTCTCGGCTTCCACGGTGGCGCGGTCGGCCTCCACCCCCAGCCGGACATCGACGCCCAGCTTGGTGACCTGCTGGGACAGCCAGCGGGTGATGCCGCTCATCGCTTCGCGCCAGGTCGCCTTGGCGGCGATGCCGATCTGGCCGCCAGGGGCGGCGTTGCGTTCGAGCAGCACGACCGAATGGCCGCGCTCGGCGCAGACGCGGGCGGCTTCCAGCCCGCCGGGACCGCCGCCGATCACGACGACGCGACGCTTGCGCTCCGCCTTCGGGATCACGTGTGGCATGGTCCGCTCGCGCCCCGTCGCGGCGTTCTGGATGCACAGCGCGTCGCCGCCGACATAGATGCGGTCGATGCAATAGCCGGCGCCGACGCACTGGCGGACATCGTCCAGCCGCCCTTCCATCAGCTTGCGCACCAGATGCGGGTCGGCGATGTGGGCGCGGGTCATGGCGACCATGTCGACGTGGCCTTCCTCGACCGCGCGGGCGGCGGTGGCGAGGTCGGTCACGCGCTGGGCATGGAAGACGGGAATGCCGGCCTCGCGCTTGATGCCGCTGGCTAGATGCAGGAAGGGAGCCACCGGGAAGGACATGTTGGGCAGCGAGATGGCATGCGCCAGATGATCGCGCGCCTGTCCGCCCAGCACGTTCACGAAATCGATCAGCCCGCGCTCGGCATAGGTGCGGGCGATGGCGATACAGTCCTCGTGGCTGAGGCCGTCGTCGATCAGCTCGTCGCCGGACATGCGCATGCCGATGACGTAATCGTCGCCGACCTCGGCGCGGATCGCCTCGAACACCTCGATGCCGAAGCGCATGCGGTTTTCCAGGCTGCCGCCGTACTTGTCGCTGCGCCGGTTGGCCGAGGGGCTCCAGAACTGGTCGATCAGGTGGCCATGGGCGGCCGACAGCTCGAAGCCATCCAGCCCGCCTTCCTTGCAGCGGCGGGCAGCCGCGGCATAGCCGGCGATGATCCGCTTGAAGTCGAAATCCTCCATCTCCTTCGGCGTGTTGCGGTGCGCCGGTTCGCGGGTGGCCGAGGCGGAGACGGTGGGCAGCCAGTTCTCGGTGTCCCAGCGGGTGCGCCGGCCCATGTGGGTCAGCTGGATCATCAGCGCCGCGCCGTGGCGGTGCACCCGGTCGGAGAATTCACGGAAGAAGGGAATGACGCTGTCATCGGCGACGGAAATCTGGTTCCAGGGCGCCGCCGGGCTGTCCACCGCGACGGAGGAGGAGCCGCCGAACATCGTCAGGCCGATGCCGCCTTTGGCCTTTTCCTCGTGATAGAGCTGGTAGCGTTCCTTCGGCTTGCCTTCGGACCCGTAGCCCGGCGCGTGGCTCGTGCTCATCACGCGGTTACGGATCGTCAAATGCTTGATCTGCAGAGGCTTCAGAAGGGCTTCGGCGGGTGAGGACATGGCAGGAACGATCCCCAGTATTGAGCCTGCCAAGAATTCACCATCGGCGCCATTGTCGCGTTGCCCCCCGCGACCGGGAATTACCTTTTTGCGACAGGAGAGAGGTGGGAGACTGCCCACCGAACAAGCATATGAATTTTTTGGAAAATCGGTAAGAACCGCCCCTCTTCGAAGTCCGCAATTAAGGATCCCCAAACCTGCTGACCCTCGGTTATGAGCGGTGGCGGTGGCTGTTTTGAAGGGGGCGCCTTCTGAATACCGCTATCCTCCTTATGCAGAATCGCTTCTTTCCCACCGGTCGAAAGCGTCTGCCACCGTACTGACCGTCGAAATGCACTTTCATTGAGTTGAGCACGGTGGATCATTCAACTATTGTCGCGTTCATTAGATACCATAAAGGCACTTAATATGCGTACACGTACACGAATAATAAACATCTTGAAAACTTTCACCGCGGCATTTTCTATGAGTGTTATCGCATTGACGTCTGTGTGTTTTGCCCCTTCGGTGCGGGCAGAAACGATGCAAAAATCCAATAGCAATTTCGATATTGGAGCATATTCCGCTAGATTTTCTCGTGAAAAGCCGATCGTAGCCGTGGTGGCTGAGAATTCATTCACTGAACTCACGGATTATGTGATCCCATTTGGGGTGATTTCTGCATCCGGGGCGGCGAATGTGTTTGCACTTGCTACGCAGCAAGGCTCTGTGCAGATGTTTCCGGCCCTTAAGGTGCAGCCGCAAGCAACGACCGTCCAATTCGATGCCCGCTTCCCTGATGGCGCGGATTTCGTGATTGTTCCCGCAGTTCATCGGGTGGATGACGCAACACTCATTGCTTGGATCCGGTCTCAAGCGGGCAAAGGTGCGACGATTGTTGGAGTTTGCGACGGCGTATGGGTCGTCGCAAACGCTGGCTTGCTCGATGGGAAAAGCGCTGTTGGTCATTGGTATTCGATTGACGATCTCAAAGCCAAATTCCCGGCCACCCAATTCCTGCGGACCAGACGGTATCTTGCTCATGGCAATGTCGTTACCACGACAGGGGTTACAGCATCGATTCCGGTTTCCCTTGCGCTCGTAGAGGCAATCGCAGGCCGAGAACGCGCAGTGGCGGTAGCGCAATATCTCGGAATCAAGGATTGGGGAGCGTCACATCGCGGTGAAGATTTCACTTTGACGCTGTCGAGTGTCGTAACTGCGGCCACCAACTGGCTGGCGTTCTGGCTGCACGAGGACATCGAGATTCCGGTCACTCATGGGATGGATGAGATCGCCTTGGCTTTGGCCGCAGACGCCTTTTCGCGCACCTATCGTTCCACCGCCTACGCCCAGTCGACCACATCCGAACCGATCACCACGAGCCATGGTTTGAGCGTGATTCCAGATCGAGTGGTTGCTCCGAACACGGGCAGTCGAACTGTCAATTTGCCGGTCGGCGTTCCGGCCGCATTGATGCTTGATGAAGCACTCCGTCAGATCGGGAATACCTACGGCGTTGCGACCGCGGATTTCGTCTCGTTGCAGATGGAGTATCCGAAGCCGTAAGCGGACATTTGAAAGACGGCCAATCACGTTTCATGACAGGCGGTCAGTCGACCTGCGCGGCGTCCCGGACGATTGGCTCCGGGTCTTCGAACAGGCGACGGTCGGGCAGAAGGGAGTTGGCGTTGGTGCGCCGGAAGGCGGTGAGAGGCGAAACATGCGGATCGGCCTCCGCATCCGGCACGGCGGTACGGCGCACCTCCGACGGCGAAACGCCGAACAGCTCCCGGAACTGGCGGGAGAAATGGGCACAGTCGGCGAAGCCGGCCTCGTTCGCGATGGCGGTGACCGACCGCTTGGTGTTGCGCAGCAGCCAGTGGCCATAGCGCAGGCGCAAGGACCGGTAATAGGTAGCCGGGCTGGTACCCACCGCCAAGCGGAACAGCCGTTCGAACTGCCGGGTGCTGACGTTCAGCCGGTGGACGATCTCCTCCACCGACAGCGGATCGCTGATGTGCTGCTCCATCAACAGCAGGGCGCGGCGGACCCGGTCGTTGGTGATCTCCACCACCGTCGGCGGCTGGGGCTGCGACTGGCTGGCGGGACGGGCCTTGTCGATCAGCAGGATGTGCATGGTCTTCTGGGCGGTCGCGCGGCCCAGATGGCGTTCGATCAGGAAAGCGGCCAGATCGGCCACCCCGGCGCCGCCCGAACAGGTGATGCGGTCGCGGTCCACCACATAGAGCTGGTCGGCCACCGGCACCAGATCGGGAAATTCCTCGATGAAATCGCGGTGATGGTACCAGCTGACGCAGCAGCGCCGGTTCTTCATCAGGCCGATGCGGCTCAGCACGAAGCTGCCGGTGCACACGCCGACCAGGGTCACGCCATAGGATGCTGCGGCGCGCAGATAGGCCAGCGTTTCGTCGTCCAGCTGTGGGCCGGCATGCAGCAGCCCGCCCACCACGACCACATAGTCGAAGCGGCGGGGATCGGTCAGCGGTTCCCAGCGGGCGACACCGATGCCGCAGCTCGACATCACCGGTTCTGCCCGTGACCCCATGATGGTCCAGCGGCAGCGGATCTGCCGCGACCGGTCGCCCTCGTCGGCGGCCAGCCGCAGGGCGTCGATGAAGGGGGCCAGCGCCGTCAGGGTGAAATTGTTGGTCAGGATGAACCCGACCGACAGAAGCGCGCGTTCCTCCTGCCGGGGGGCGGGACCGCTACCGCCGAACCGGCGATATTCCACTGTCTTCCCCACCAGGACACCCTCCCAGTCCGACGGCCCCCGTTTGACGGCCATCTTCCATCCTTCGGAATGCTAGCGTCAGCGGCCTGCCCCCGGAAGACAATTCATTGGCGATGCGTCTAACGCTCCACCACCAGATCGCTGGTGGGACGGCTGCAGCAGAGTAAGATCAACCCCTGGTCGATTTCCCGTTTGCGGATGCCGCCGGTGTGGTTCATTTCCACCGTGCCCGAAATCAACTTTGTCTTGCAGGTCCCGCACAGCCCGCGCGAGCAGGATGTCGGAACCCGGATGTCGGCCGCAGATGCCGCGTCCGCTACGGCCATGTCCGGCAGGCAGGTGAAGACCTTGCCGGTCTTGGCGAATTCAATGCGGAAGCCGGCCGATTGCAGCGCGTCCTCGATTGGGGCGGCTTGAGGCGGGGCTTCCTGGGGCGGTCCCCCGGCGGCAAGGTCGGCCACCAGCTCTTCGAAATTGAAGCTCTCCTGATGGTAGCGGCTCATGTTGAAGCCACCCTCTTCCAGAAAGGCCCGCACCGCCTTCATGAAGGGACCGGGGCCGCAGACATAGACCTCCCGCTCCATGTAGTCCGGCGCGATCAGGCCCAGCATCGGCAGCGACAGCCGGCCGGTGAAGCCGGCCCAATGGGCTTCGGTATCGATGCCTTCGCAGACATGGGCAACGCGCAGGCGCCGGCCGGGGCCGGTCAGCGCGTCCAGTTCACGGCGGAAGACGATGTCGGCCGGGGTGCGGGCGGCGTGGACGAAGACGATGTCGTGATCCTCGCCGAGATCGTCGAAGGTCCGGGTCATCGACATCAGGGGCGTGACGCCGCTGCCGCCGGACAGGAACAGGAACTTGCGCGGCGTCTCGGACTCGCCGGGGGTGAATTCCCCGAGCGGGCCGACCGCGCGGATGGTGTCGCCCGGCTTAAGAGTGTCGTGCAGCCAGTTCGACACCGGGCCGCCGGGCACCCGCTTGACGGTGATCGAAAGCCGGTGCGGCCGGGCGGCGGAAGAGGAGACGGTGTAACTGCGGTGAATGGTTTCGCCACCGATGGACAGTTCCAGCGTGATGAACTGGCCCGGCCGGAACCGGAACAGGCAGGGTTGCCGCGGTGCGAAGACGAAGGTCTTCACATCGTGCGTTTCGTCCCGCACTGCCCGGCACACCAGCGTGTCGTCGGTTTCGGGATCCCAGATCCGGACCGGAGGCAGAGCCGCATCCTGCTGCATCGTCATCTCTCTTCCTGAGCCGTGAAGCCTTGGTCGCGAACGGCGGGCGGTCCCGGCGCTTGGCCGGCCGGGATGCCCCGGCGCCGCGTCATTCGGCGGCGACGCTCACTGCGGCCTGCTTGCCCAGCAGATGCTCGGACATGCGGCCGACGTACCACTCCGTGAACTTCTCGACGAGCGGCTCGGTGTAGGGCGAGTAGGGTCCCGGCTCGTAGGCCGGGCTGAGGGCGCCATTGTGCGAGATCTCGACCAGATCGGCGTCCTGCTGGTTGGTCGCCTCCCACACCTCCGTCAAACGGTTCAGGTCGTAATCGACGCCTTCCACCGCGTCCTTGTGGACCAGCCAGCGGGTGCGCAGCAGATTGCGGTCGGGACCGAGCGGGAACACCGAGAAGGTGACGATGTGGTCGCTCATGAAGTGGTTCCAGGAGTTCGGCTGGGTCCAGAAGGACAAAGCGCCGAGCTTGCGCTCGGTGATCGACCCCAGCAGCTTCTTGGAGGCGCTGCGCGTGTCCTTGGTGTGGGCCTCGCCGGCCCCGTCCAGCGGCAGCCGCTCGGCGCGGAAGCCTGTGGTTTCGGTCAGATGCTCGATCTCGCGGCTGGGGAAGCCCGCGGCTTCCCAGCCGGTGTGGCAGCTTTGCACCAGCGCATCGTACTTGGCAGCATGTTCCATCCGCTTCGGGTTCGTACCATCGGGGGCGAAGCCGAAGCCGTATTCGAACAGCGGGATGGTCAGTTCCGGATGATTGCTGACGCAGTGGTAGCATTCACGATTGTTCTCCATCGTGAGCTTCCAGTTGCCCTTCTCGATTAGGTCGACGGTCTTGGCGATCTTGCAGTTCTTCAGATCGTGCGGAAGGATGTAGGGCTCGATGGCCGCCGCCATGCGGTCGATGTCGTCCGGGGCCTCTTCCGCCAGACAGATGAAGATCAGGCCGCCGACCGAGCGGATATGGACCTTTTTCAGGTTCCGGCACTTGCGGTCGAAATCGTTGCCCATATGCTCGGCGAACAGAAGCTCGCCGTCCTGGCCGTAGGTCCACTGGTGATAGCTGCACACCAGATTGCCGACGGAGGTCTTCTCCTTCAGGACGATGCGCGCGCCGCGGTGGCGGCAGACATTGTGAAAGGCGCGCAGTTCCATGTCGTCGTCGCGCATGACGATGACGGACGTCTTGCCGATGTCCACCACCATCACGTCGCCCGGCTCCGCCACATCCGGTTCCACACCCACATGCAGCCAGTGGCGGCCGAAGATGATTTCCATGTCCAGCTTGAAGATCTCGTCGCTGGTGTAGAACGGGGCTTCCAGGCTGTGACCCTTCTTTCGGCGCTTCAGCAGGGCTTCTATGGAAATCTCGGACGACATGGTTGTTGACCTTCTGCGGGAGTGGGCCAGCGGGAGTTGGGCAATGCGTTCGTGGAACCGCTTCAACCTTGACCGGGCTGTGATTTTCTCGATTCCACGACACACAGCCTGCCGCCGGCTGCAGCGCGTCGCGTTCTGGATTGCGACATCAACTTTAAAAAGGCCGACAGGACATCCTGTCTTTCTGCGCAGGCCGGGCGCGAGACAATGGTCGGTTTGCGACAGGATGCGAATATTCGGGCAGGATGGTCGCTCGATCCGGCCGGGAGTATGGCCGGCGTTCGACGATATGATAAGAGCCGGCTATCATCCGTAACGTTTCATCGTCACAGGACTGCCGCAGCGTTTTCCTATTTCCATAGCAGATTTTAAAATATCCGCCGGTAAATCCGGCAGCATTCGCCAGGCGGGCAGACGTCGTACGGCGTTGTCGCAAATGCGATACGAACTGCCGCTGTGATGAAGGTTTTCTGCTTTCAAGCCCGGCATTCTTCCTCAATCAGCACTGATGCCAGCAAAGGTTCGCATCGGTTGGAAACAGCTTTCCGTTCAACGCCGGAAGGCGGTCGGCCACCCGTTTCCATGGGCGCCAACCCGTCATGCGGCCGCAGTCACCGGTAGGTCGGAGATGACCTGCCGGGCAATGCGCACGCGTCCGGTTGAAGTCCCGGCACGGCGGATCGGTCAATCCAAGCGGAAGAACCCAAACAAACGACAAAACAAACGACACGAGGAGGCTTCTTGATGAATATCTTCGGTAAAGCCTTGGGCATGCTGCTGTCGGCGGCCGTGACGGTCGGTCTGGGGACCGCTGTGACCGCCATCCCGGCGCAGGCCGCGGAGAAGTCGATCAACATCGGCTGGACCGCCTGGTCGGACGCCGAGGCGGTGACGAAACTCGCCAAAGCGTTGATCGAGGAGCGGTTCGGCTACAAGGTCGAACTGACCATGGCCGACATCGGCATCCAGTACCAGGGCATCGCCAGCGGCAAGCTGGACGCCATGCTGATGTCGTGGCAGCCGCTGACCCACAAGCCCTATCTCGACAAGGTCGGCAAGGACATCGTCGATCTCGGCCCGCTCTACACCCGCGCCCGCCTGGGCTGGGTGGTGCCGGACTACATCCCCGTCGATCAGGTCAAGACCATCGAGGATCTGAAGAAGCCGGAGGTGCAGAAGCAGCTCGGCGGCAAGATCCAGGGCATCGATCCGGGATCGGGGTTGATGCAGGCGTCGGAAAAGGCGCTGAAGACCTACGATCTGAAGGGAATGCAGCTGGTGTCGGCCAGCGATGCCGCGATGCTCGCCGCTCTGGAGCGCGCCATGAAGCGCAACGAGTGGATCGTCGTGACCAGCTGGAGCCCGCACTGGATGTTCGCCAACTGGAAGCTGCGCTATCTGGAGGATCCGAAGGGCGCGCTTGGCGGGCTGGAAAGCGTGAACGCCGTGGTCCGGAAGGGCTTCTACCAGGATCACCCGGAAATCTACGAGTTCCTGAACCGGATGGTCCTGCCCATCGGCGATCTGGAGGCGATGATGCAGGAAGCCCGCCAGACCAGCTATGAGAAGGCGGTCGACAATTACATCAAGAACAACAAGGCCCGGATCGATTACTGGGTCACCGGCAAGCTCTGATCCGTAGCCGGGCACCCTTTCCCGCACCATTCCCGGCACTGTCGATGGAGGCGGTCCGTTCTCAACGCGCAAACGCGTGACGGACGGCCGTCTCCAGCCATTCCCGTTTTCAGTCCTTTCATGATCGGGAGCGCCGATGATCTCGCCAGCTCACCTGCAAGGGCAAACTCACCTGCAAGGCATGGTGCCGGCCGGCACCGGGATGTTGTCGGTTGAGGGATTGTGCAAGCTGTATGGCGGCAATGCCGCCCGCGCCTTGCCCATGCTGCATGCCAGGAGGGACCACGCCGACATCCGGCGGGAAACCGGTACGACGGTGGCGGTCGCCAATGTTTCATTCGGTCTTGCGGCCGGCGAAATCCTTGCGATTCTCGGGCGGTCCAATTCGGGCAAATCCACCCTGATCCGCATGGTGAACCGTCTGGTCGAACCGACTTCGGGCATCGTGTGCCTGAACGGGCGCGACATGGCGGCGATGAAGCCGGCCGAACTGGTGGCCGCCCGCCGCGACGCCATGGCGATGACCTTCGGCGCCGTCGCGCTGATGCCCAACCGCACCGTTCTGGAGAATCTGGCATTCGGGCTGGAGGTGGCGGGCTTGCGCCGGCGTGAGCGTCAGGACCGTGCCCGGGCCGTGCTGACGCACATGGGGTTGGCCCATCTGGCCGACCGGCGTCCGCTTGAAATTCCATCCGAGGCGCGGCTGCGGATCGGGCTGGCGCGGTCGCTGATCGGCGATCCGCCGCTGCTGCTGATGGATGCTCCCTTCGCCGGGGTGGACCCCGTCCTGCGGCTGGAGCTTGAAGCGGAATTCCTCGACTGGCAGCGGGCGCATCGGGCGGCCGTGCTGTTCACCACGCAGGACCCGGACGAGGCGATGCGGATCGCGGACCGGATCGCCTTCATGGAGAACGGCCGCTTTGCGCAGGTCGGCACCCTGGATGAAATCCTGGGGTCTCCCGCGAACGACCATGTTCGGTCCGCCTTCCAGGATATCGCGGCACGGCGGCGCGAGCGCCAGCGCTCCATCCAACTGGAGGAACTGATTTCCCATTTCGAACGGACGGCGATGGCGGGGCTGGACACGGTGGATTCGTCGGCGGGAGCGCTCGACGGCACCGCGCGCCAGCTGACCGGCATCATCGACCGCACCAACGAACAGGCGGGCGAGACCGTGGTGGCGGCGGAGCAGATCGCAAGCAACGTCCAGTCCGTTGCCGCATTGGCCGACGAGACCTTTCGGTCGTTGGGGGAAATCCGCCTCCGCATCGACAATTCCACCCGCATCGCCCTGTCGGCGGTCGAGGAGGCCCGCAAGGCCGACCAGTCGGTGCACAGCCTGCGGCAGTCGGCCGAGGGCATCGGCAACGTCGTGCGCATCATCGACGAGATCACCGGACAGACCAATCTCCTGGCGCTGAATGCGACCATCGAAGCTGCCCGCGCCGGCGAGGCCGGCAAGGGCTTCGCCGTGGTGGCGCAGGAGGTGCGCCAGCTGGCCAGCCAGACGGCCAAGGCAACGCAGGATGTCTCGCTCCGCATCCAGGCGATGCAGGACGCGACCGGCAACGCCGCCCAGGCCTTGCAGAGCATCACCGCCGTGATCGAGGAGATCAGCACGATCTCGCTTGCCATCGCCAGGTCGATGGAGGCGCAGGCCGCCGCCTCGGCCACCATCCATGCCAGCATCGACCAGGCGGCATCCGGGGCGGGTGTGGTCGCGCGCAACGCCCGGCATGTCACCGGCGGCGCCCGCGACACCGAGAGCGCCACACGCCACGTCCTGTCCGCCGCTGCCGACCTTGCCGGTCAGACGGTACGGCTGCGCGGCAGCATCGAACAGCTGCTGGACGGCATCCGCACTGGATGACCGGCCAAATCACCCCTTCTCAAGAGAGCAGAAATCCCATGAGCAATCCGCTGTTTCGTGTCGGCGAGGCCACCGTTTTCGCCAAGGAAGGCCAGTTCACCGACGCCATGCCGGAAATCGTGATCGGCACGGTCGACGGTCCGGCCGGCCATGCGTTCGCCACCATGATGGGGCAGACCGCCGGCCATACCCGCATGTTCGCGGTGCGGGATTGCAACCAGATGGTTCGTCCGGCCACCATGATGGTGTCCAAGGTGACGATGAAGTCCAGCGCCTATGTCGACCTGTTCGGCGGCGTCGTCCAGGCCGCCACCGCCGATGCGGTGCTGGACTGCGTCATCGACGGCCTGCTGCCGCGCGACGGGATCAACGACCTGTGCATTCTGGTGATGGTCTGGATCGACCCCCGCTGCGCCACCGATGCGAACCTCGACCGCGCCGATCTCTATCGCACCAACTACGAGGCGACCAAGATCGCCATCGGCCGGGCGATGCGCAACGAACCCACCATCGACGAGCTGATCGAGAACCGGCACAAGGTGCGCCACTTCATGCTGGATGCGCAGGAGTGAGCTTCGGCCCCAGGGCGGCAGCCCTGCGCCGGCTCTTTGGGATCGGGTCTTCGACTACCGGTCCCAATTGCTGATGATGGCGTCGATGGTGCCGTCCTTCTTGAGTTTTTCATAGGCTGCACGCAGCCGTTCGGCCTTATCCGCCCGAGCCTTCGGCACCGAGATATAGCGCGGCACCATCGCCAGGGGCTTGGGCAGGATTTTGACCGATGCGGTACGGCCTTCGCTGTCGGCTAGATATTTGAGCACCTGCAAATCGCCGGCGATGGCATCGACACGGCCGAGAAGCAGGCGCCGGAACGAGACGACGCTGCTGCTGCTGGGGACCCTCTCGAAGAGCTGCGACTTGTCGAACTCGGGCGTATATTCGAAGCCCTCGACGACGCCGACCCGCAGCCCCCGCAGATCCTCGATACCCCTGTAATCGATGTCCGAATTGCTGCGGACCATCAGAACGGTCGCGCCGACCCGGTAAGGTCCGATCAGATGGCCGCGCTCCAGACGGCGGGGCGAGGTGAAGAACTGGAAAGCGACGTCCACCTCGTTCTCATCGTGGGCGCGCACCACCTCCGGCCAGGTCATCGGGCGGTGAACCGGATACACGCCGATTTCCTTCAGCATCGCTTCGACGATCTCGGTGTCCATTCCCGTCCGCTTGCCCCGCAACGTGAAATTATAGGGCGGGAAGAAATCCTCGGAAGCGACGAGCCAGTTCTCGGCACGGGCCGGGGCCGCGCTGAAAATCAGCGCGCCAACCAGCAGCGTCGCGATGCATCCCAGGACAGTGCCCAGCACCCTCATGATCGGTGCCGTCCGCTTCGCGGGATGAAGAATACTGGAAACAGGAATCATCGATCTCGCCAACATGCCGGAGTTTTGGGGGATGTACGCTTCATGGGTGAAGCAGCATCTCCGTCTCCGGCGAGTGGTACATCGACAGCTTCGGGTTGGGGAAGGGATCTTATCGACGGTCGTGCCGCCCCCCGTCGCCCCGGGGGCCTTCAAAACCTTGACGGCTGTGCGTCGGGCGCTTCCTCCCCGATGCCGTCCCCGGACTTTTCTACACCCGGCGTCACGCCGTCCAAAGGCCCCGGGATCGGTGCCTGGGGGAGGAAGGGGAGGCGCCGGTCCAACGGCACAGGGGGGCGGACCGTCATCCGCCAGAGCGCGAACACCAACGCAAGCCCGGCGACCAATGCCGAGAACAGGAACAACCCATCCTGTTCGAACACCGCCATCACCAGCGAGGCGAGGAAGGGGCCGGCGATGGCGCCCATTGAGAAGCCCAGCACCATGCCGCCGCTGGCCGGCACCATTTCGGCCGGCGTCAGGAAGTCGTTGGTGTGCGAGACGCAGATCGGATAGATCGCGAAGATGATCCCGCCGAACAGGGAGATGCCGGCCAGCAGCGGGCCGAACCCGCTCTCCGGCAGCATCGTCATGCCGATGCTGATGACGGCCAAGGCCGCAAACAGGCCGACCAGGACCAGCCGCCGGTCGATAAGGTCCGAAAGCTTGCCGAAGGGCCATTGAAGGAGCATGCCGCCGATGATGGCGGCGCTGATGAAGGTCGCGGATTGGCCCAGATCGTAGCCGAGATGCCGGACATAGACCGGACCCAGCCCATAGAAGGCGCCGACGACCAGCCCGCTGATCACCGTGCCGGAAAATCCCAGCGGACTGGCGCGGTAGAGATGGCCGATCCTGATGGACTCCAGCTTCTGCAACAAGGGCGGGGCCTTGCGGCTCAGCGCGACCGGGACAAGGGCGAGCGAGACCAGGATCGACACGATGACGAACTGCTTGAAGCCGTGCGGATCGTCGATGACCATCAGATACTGGCCGACCCCTTGCGCGCCATAGAGCGCGATCATGTAGAGGGCCAGGATCTGCCCGCGCGTGGCCGAGGTGGCGCTCTGGTTCAGCCAGCTTTCGATGCAGACGAACAGGCCGGCCATGCAGCAGCCTTCCACGAGGCGAAGGGCGATCCAGGCCGCGGGATCGGCCCCCAGCGTGTGCCCGAGCGTCGCCGCGACCAGAACCGTGGCGGAGGCGCTGAAGGCGCGGATGTGGCCGACCTGCCCGACCAGCCGGAACGCCTGTGTCGATCCGACCGTCACCCCCAGGTAATAGGCGGCGGTCAGGGCGCCCAGCAGGATGGGCGAGGCGCCGGCGGCATCCAGCCGAACGCTGACGATGGTCGTCAGCGCTCCCGTACCTCCCATCATCAGGAACACCGCGAGAAGCAGCGGGACGATCGGTTGGATGAGGGGCATCGCTTGATCCGCCGGAGGGGGGAGAAACGCCCGCCTTGTCGGGGCCGACAGTGCCGATAAGGCGGGAACAGCGACCTTATAGCCGGGTGTCGCCGTTGTGGACACTGGCAAGAAGGGCCTCGACGGTGGCGAGCGCCATGCGTTCATCCTCGATCACGACATGCCGGCGCAACTCCTGCACCGCAGCGGCGAGGCCGCCCGATGCGAAAGCGCGGCGGATCGCCTGGGTGGCGTTTTCGTCAATGAGCTGCAAGATCGGTGGACTCCTGTTGTTACCTCAGGACGATTGCCCGATGGTCGTGGAGCATGACGCGCGCTTCGATGTGTAGGCGGATGGCGCGGGCCAGGACGACGCTTTCGACGTCGCGGCCGATGGCGACCAGATCGTCGGGCGACATCGAGTGATCGACGCGCGCCACCTCCTGTTCGATGATCGGTCCTTCGTCGAGGTCGTCGGTGACGTAGTGCGCCGTGGCGCCGATCAGCTTCACGCCGCGCTTGTAGGCCTGATGATAGGGCTTGGCCCCCTTGAAGCTGGGCAGGAAGCTGTGGTGGATGTTGATGACCCGCCCGGCCATCCGCGTGCAGAGGTCCTGCGAGAGGACCTGCATGTAGCGGGCGAGCACGACGAGTTCGACGTCGTTCGTCTCCACGATCTCCATCAGGCGGAGTTCCTGCTCCCGCTTGGTGCCGGACGAAACCGGGAGATGGTGATAGGGGATGCCGTGGGATTCGACCTGGGACCGGAAGGCGTCGTGGTTGGAGACGACGCCGACGATGTCGATGGGCAGCGCCCCGATGCTGTGGCGGTACAGAAGGTCGTTCAGGCAATGGCCGAACTTCGACACCATGATCAGGATCTTCGGCCGCCGCCGTGCATCCCGCAGCGTCAGGGTCATCCCGAAGCGCCCGACGATGGGTTGCAGATCTTCGATGAGGGCGGCTTCGCTGCGGATCGATTCCGGAGCGTCGAAGGCCATCCGCAGGAAGAAATGCTCGCCGTCATGATCGACGAATTGCGCGCTTTCGATGATGTCGCAGTCGCGGTCGGACAGGTAGGTGGAGATGGCGGAGATGATCCCCGGCCGGCTCAGGCAACTGACAGTCATGTAGAAGAGGTTGTGATTGGGACGCATCGCTGATCTCGCGCCTAAGGATTTGGCCGGGGGAGGAGTGGTCAGGCGATGTCGACGATGATCGGCTCATAGCCGAGCCGGCCCAGGAAGGCCGACAGGTCGTCGGGGTGCATCGACAGCGTCGCGCGATTGGTCATCGGGTGGAAATTGACGGTGTCGCCGGCCAGGACGCGGCGTTCCAGCACCAGACGGACGCGGCGTTCCTTGTCCGCCACCAGGGCCAGCGGGCTGACGCCGCCCGGCTCGATGGACAGGGCCTGCTCCAGCGTGACCGGCGAGGCGAAGGACAGCTTGGCCGAGCCGATGACCGGGGCCAGCTCCTTCATGTTCACCGACTGGTCGTGCGGCAGCACCACCAGCCACAGCACGCCCTTGGCGTCCTTCAGAAGCAGGTTCTTGGTGTGCACGCCGGGAACGCTGCGCCAATGCTCCTCCGCATCGGCGACGGTCCGCACCGGCGGATGGGCGTGCAGGCGCATCGGCGTCGATGCCAGGGCGAGTTCCCGGCACAGCTCTTCGGGAATGCCGGCCTCGCGCCAGTGCAGCTGCATGGTGTCGTTGTCGTCGAGCATGGTCGCCATCCTTGTTGAGCCCGGCAAGCCACGGAAAGCGGATTGCCGCAGTGCGGGTCGAGGGCACCGTGGATGGTTGCACTCCCGACCGTTCCGTTGGACGCAGCATGGCGAAAGGATCCACCCACCGATTGTACAGGTGCGTCACCGGCGTTGAATGGAATGGCCGTGGCAAAAAGGCCCTGGCTGAGTCTCAGCCCTTGCGGAAGACGGACGGCGTCATGCCACGCCGCTCCTTGAAGGCGCGGACGAAGTGCGAGGAATCGCAGAAGCCGACGGCGGCGGCGATCTCCGTCACCGACTGCTCGGTGTTGCGCAGCAGGAATTCGGCATGCTCCAGCCGCATGATCCGGTAGGCCTCGGTTGGCGTCATGCCCAGCGCGTTCTGGAAATGCCGCTCCATCTGGCGCCGGGCGGCTCCCAGTCGGCGCGCCATCTCCGCCACCGACAGCGGCACGTCGATGTTCTGCTGCATCAGCAGAAGCGCCTTCCGCACCACCTCGTCGTTGGTGGAGAAGTCGAGCGGGATGCCCGGCTGCGGCTTCTCCCCACGCAGGGCGTCGTCAATGATCATGATGTGCAGGCTTTTGCGCGCCTGGGCCCGCCCGACATGCTTTTCCACGAGATAGGCCGCGAGATGGGCCGAACTCGTACCGCCCGAGCAGGTCAGCCGGTCGCGGTCGACGATGAAGATCTGGTCGGACACCGGCGTGATGCCGTCGAACTGCTCCAGGAAGTCGGCGTGGTGGAACCAGCTGATGCAGCAGCGGTATCCGTCCATCAGCCCGGCCCGCTGCAAAATGAAGGCGCCGGTGCAGACGCCGACCAGCGGGATCTTCGCCGCCGCCGCCTGCCGCAGATAGCGGAGGTAGTCGGGGCTGAGGTTGGAGATCTCGTCGATCAGCCCGCCGATGACGACGATGTAGTCGAACTTTGCCGGATCGCCCAGCCGCTCGGTCGGCTGCATCAGCATGCCGCAGCTGGATGCCACCGGCCGCATCTGGTCGGACAGCACCGACCACTCGCAGAGGATAGGCCGGCTGCGGTCGCCCTCGTCGGCAGCCAGACGCAGCACATCGACGAAATTGGCGAAGGCGCACAGCGTGAAGCGGTGGGCGAGGATGAAGCCGACGGACAGGCGCGGCGCCGCGGCACGGTCCGGGAACCGGCCCGGCCTGATGGCGTTTGCCCTGGCAATGACTGTCATGTGACCTCCGGCGGACGCATCGTCGCACAGGTGACATTAAACTGACGCATCCATTCTGTCCAACGAAGGGTCGCTTCCCGATACTGTCAGCACATTGAACTTCGCGGTGCTGCCATGACCCGCTTCTCATTCTCCTCGCTGTTGACCAACGCGCTGACCGGCAACAAGAACTGGCAGCCTCAATGGCCCGATGCGGAACCGAAATCCGAATATGACGTCGTGATCGTCGGCGCGGGCGGGCATGGTCTGGGTGCGGCCTATTATCTCGCCAAGGAACACGGCATCACCAACGTGGCGGTGGTGGAGAAGGGGTGGCTCGGCGGCGGCAACACCGGCCGCAATACCACCATCATCCGCTCCAACTATCTGTACGACGAGAGCGCCCGGCTCTACGAGCATGCGGTGAAGCTGTGGGAAGGGCTGAGCCAGGAGCTGAACTACAACGTCATGTTCTCGCAGCGCGGCGTGATGATGCTGGCGCATACGGTCCATGACATCCAGAGCTTCAAGCGCCACATCCACTCTAACCGCCTGAACGGCATCGACAACGAATGGCTGACGCCGGAGCAGGCCAAGGAATACTGCCCGCCGCTGAACATCGCTGCCAACGCCCGCTATCCGGTGATGGGGGCGGCGTTGCAGCGGCGCGGCGGCACTGCCCGCCACGATGCGGTGGCCTGGGGCTATGCGCGGGCCGCGTCGGCGCGCGGGGTCGACATCATCCAGAACTGCCCGGCGACCGCGATCCGCCGCGACGCCTCCGGCCGCGTCACCGGCGTCGAGACCGCGCGCGGCTTCATCAAAGCCAAGAAGGTCGCGGTGTCGGCCGCCGGCAACACCTCGGTGGTGATGGACACCGCCGGCGTCCGGCTGCCGCTGGAAAGCTATCCGTTGCAGGCGCTGGTGTCGGAACCGATCAAGCCGGCCTTCCCCTGCGTGGTGATGTCCAACACGGTGCACGCCTACATCAGCCAGTCCGACAAGGGCGAGCTGGTGATCGGGTCGGGCACCGACCAGTACACCTCCTACAGCCAGCGCGGCGGTCTGCCGCTGATAGAACACACCGTCGCCGCCATCTGCGAGGTGTTCCCGATCTTCAACCGCATGCGCATGCTGCGCAAATGGGGCGGCATAGTCGACGTCACGCCCGACCGCTCGCCGATCATCGCCAAGACGCCGGTGCCGGGGCTCTACGTCAATTGCGGCTGGGGAACCGGCGGCTTCAAGGCGACGCCGGGGTCGGCCAACGTCTTCGCCCACACCATCGCCCGCGACGAGCCGCACCCGATCAACGCGCCCTTCACGCTGGAACGCTTCAAGACCGGGCGGCTGATCGACGAGGCCGCCGCCGCCGCCGTCGCGCATTGAGGAGACGATCATGCTGCTCATCCGCTGCCCCTATTGCGAAGCAGAGCGCCCGGAGGTGGAGTTCACCTATGCCGGCGAGGCGCACATCGCCCGCCCGGCGGACCCGTCCGCCCTGTCCGACGACGAATGGCGCGACTTCCTGTTCATCCGCACCAACCCGCGCGGCCGGCATTTCGAGCGCTGGCGTCACATGCATGGCTGCGGCCGCTTCTTCAACGCGGTGCGCGACACCGTGACCGACAAATTTTCCATGACCTACAAGGCCGGGGCTCCGCGTCCGAGCGACGAGGAGATCGCGCTCGCTTCCAGCGCCGCCGCCGACTCCGCTGCCGCCTCCGCCGCCAGCGTCAAGGATGCACGTCCATGAGCAATTTCCGCATTGCCGGCAAGGGCAGGGTCAACCGCAGCCGCCAGCTCCGCTTCACCTTCGACGGTGTGGATTACAACGGCTATGAGGGCGACACGCTGGCGTCCGCGCTTCTCGCGAACGGCGTCCATCTCGTCGGGCGGTCCTTCAAGTACCACCGTCCGC
The DNA here is from genome assembly GCF_042604625.1 of Azospirillum sp. A29. Taxonomy (NCBI): domain Bacteria; kingdom Pseudomonadati; phylum Pseudomonadota; class Alphaproteobacteria; order Rhodospirillales; family Azospirillaceae; genus Azospirillum; species Azospirillum sp. A29. The sequence goes on along the minus strand of NZ_CP170463.1, from coordinate 457,921 downwards.
GCGGCATTCTGACCGCCGGATCGGAGGAGCCGAACGCGCTGGTCGGCAGCAACCGCGGCAATGGGCGGTTCGAGCCGAACACGCGGGCGACGGTGCTGGAGGTCTTCGAAGGGCTGAAGACCGAGAGCCAGAACCGCTGGCCGTCGCTGACCCGCGACATCGGCGGGGTGAACGACGCGCTCTACATGCTGTTCTCGGCCGGCTTCTACTACAAGACCTTCATGTGGCCGAAGAGCTTCTGGGGCAAGGTCTACGAGCCGGTCATCCGCAACGCCGCCGGCCTGGGAAAGGCGCCGACCGCCCCCGATCCCGACACCTATGCCAGCCGCTTCGCCCATTGCGACGTGCTGGTCGTCGGCGGCGGTGCCGCCGGTCTCGCCGCCGCGCTGGAAGCGGGTCGCAGCGGCGCGTCGGTCATCCTGTGCGACGAGCAGTCGGAAATCGGCGGCTCGCTGCTGTCGGAACCCGCTGCCGAGATCAACGGGCAGCTGGCCTGGGACTGGCTGGAGGATACCAACGCCGCGCTGTCGGCGATGCCGAACGTCACCGTGCTGCCGCGCACCACGGCTATCGGCTACTACCACCAGAATTTCGTCGGCCTGTGCCAGCGGCTGACCGACCATCTGCGCATCGTGCCGGACGGCGCCCCGCGCGAGCGGATGTGGAAGGTGCGGGCCAAGCAGGTGGTGCTGGCCCAGGGCGCCATCGAGAAACCGCTGGTGTTCGCCGGCAACGACCGGCCGGGCGTGATGCTGGCCGGTGCCGCGCGCACCTACCTGAACCGCTATGGCGTCAGGGTCGGCAACCGGGTGGTCGTGGTCACCACCCATGACAGCGCCTGGCATGCCGCCTTCGACCTTGCCAAGGCGGGGGTGGAGGTCGCGGCCATTGTCGATGTCCGCGGGACCGTGCCGACCCAGCTTGTCGCGGCGGCCGACGCGCTCCGCATCAGGACGCTGATCGGCTGGACCGTCACCGGGACCAAGGGCCGGCTGCGCATCTCCTCGGTGCGGGTCAATCCGGTCGGCGCCGGAGGCAAGGTCGGCGGTGCCGAGACCATCGCCTGCGACGCCCTGTTGATGTCGGGCGGCTGGACCCCCAGCATCCATCTGTTCTCGCACACCCAGGGTTCGCTGACCTGGAACGAGGACGGCCAGATGTTCCTGCCCGGCCGCGGCAAGGAGGAGTGCCGTTTGGCCGGCGCCGGCAAGGGCCGTTTCGGTCTGAAGGCCGCCTTCGAGGACGGCGCCGCCGCCGGTGCCGCCGCCGCGGCGGATGCCGGGTTTGGGGCCGAGCCGGCGACCTACCATGTGGAGGGCGAGCTGTCCTTCACCGGGGTGACCGGCCGCGAGCTGCCGACCGACCTCGATCCGGGCCACGCCAAGGCGTTCGTCGATTTCCAGAACGACGTGATGGCCAAGGACATCCGGCTGGCGGTGCGCGAGGGCTTCAAATCCATCGAGCACATCAAGCGCTACACCACCAACGGCATGGCGACGGACCAGGGCAAGCTGTCCAACATCAACGGTCTGGCCGTCGCGTCCGATGCGCTGAAGCGGCCGATCCCGGCGGTGGGCCTGACCACCTTCCGCCCGCCCTACACCCCGACCAGCTTCGGCACCTTCGCCGGCTACAACAAGGGCGCGCTGTTCGAGGTGACGCGCAAGACGCCGATCGACGGCTGGGCCGAGGAGAACGGCGCGGTGTACGAGCCGGTGTCGCTGTGGCGCCGCGCCTGGTACTTCCCGCAGGTCGGCGAGGACATGCACGCCGCGGTGGCGCGGGAATGCAAGGCGGTGCGCTCGTCGCTCGGCATGTTCGACGCCTCCACCCTCGGCAAGATCGAGATCGTCGGTCCCGACGCCGCCGAGTTCATGAACCGCATGTACACCAACGCCTGGACCAAGCTGGCGCCCGGCCGCTGCCGCTACGGCCTGCTGCTGGGCGAGGACGGCTTTATCCGCGACGACGGCGTGATCGGGCGTCTGGCCCATGACCGCTTCCACGTTACCACCACCACCGGCGGCGCCGCCCGCGTGCTGGGCATGATGGAGGATTACCTCCAGACCGAATGGCCTGACCTGAAGGTCTGGCTGACCTCGACCACCGAACAATGGTCGGTGATCGCGCTGCAAGGTCCGAACGCCCGCAAGCTGATCGAGCCGTTCGTCGAGGGCATCGACCTGTCGGAAGGCGCCTTCCCGCACATGGCGGTGGCGACCGGAAAGATCTGCGGCGTGCCAACCCGGCTGTTCCGCGTGTCCTTCACCGGCGAACTCGGCTTCGAGATCAACGTGCCGGCCCGCTACGGTCGCGCGGTGTGGGAAAAGCTGTTCGAGGCCGGGCAGCGCTTCGGCATCACCCCCTATGGCACCGAGACGATGCACGTCCTGCGCGCCGAGAAGGGCTACATCATCGTCGGCCAGGACACGGACGGCACGCTGACGCCGGACGATGCCGGTCTGTCCTGGGCTGTCGGCAAGACCAAGCCGGACTTCGTCGGCAAACGCTCCCTGTCCCGCCCGGACATGCTGGCGGCGGACCGCAAGCAGCTGGTCGGCCTGCTGACCAGCGATCCGAAGACCGTGCTGGAGGAGGGGGCGCAGATCGTCCTCGACCCAAACCAGCCGGTGCCGATGGATATGGTCGGCCATGTGACCTCGTCCTACTGGAGCGCCGAACTGGGGCGGTCCGTCGCCTTTGCGGTGATCCAGGGCGGCCGGTCCCTGCAGGGCAAGACCGTGCATGTGCCGATGCCGGACAAGGTCCATGCCGCGACCATCACCGGCATGGTGTTCGTCGATCCCGAGAACAAGCGTCTCAGCGCATAGGAGGCTTACCCATGCTTCTGGCCAATCACCCGTTGCTGGGCAAGACGATCACCGGCGACACCGCAAGCAAGCTGACCATCCGCGCGGCCGACGACGTCGCCCGCTTCAGCCTGCGCATCGATCCCGCCGCCGTCCAGGCGGCCGGGGCTGCCTTCGGCACACCGCTCCCCACCCGCATCGGCGGGATCGTGGAGGCCGACGGCCGGATGGCGCTGCAACTCGGCCCCGACGAATGGGTGCTGACGGCGCCGGTCGCCGAGAGCGACGGCATCGCCGATGCCTTCGCCGCCCTTGGGGAGACGCACAGCCTGGTCGATATCGGCCATCGCGAGGTCGCCATCCTGGTGGAGGGCGAGGCCGCGGCACTCGCCCTGCGCTCGGCCATCGCCTTCGATGTCGGGGCGATGGCGGTCGGCACCGGCTGCCGCACCCTCTTCGACAAGGCGCAGATCGTCCTGATCCGCGAGGACAAGAACCGCTTCCGGATCGAGGTCTGGCGCTCCTTCGCCGACCATGTCTGGGGAATCCTGCACGCCGTCAGCCGCGAAATCGCGCTCGGCCTCTGATCGAGAGAACCGCACATGACCCGTCATCAGTCCCTGCCAAAATCCGATCTCACCGATTCCGCGATTGCGGCGGCAATCGGGCGCGAGCTGAACCGCCAGAAGTACGAGATCGAGCTGATCGCCTCGGAAAACATCGTCTCGGCGGACGTGCTGGCCGCCCAGGGCTCCATCCTCACCAACAAGTACGCCGAGGGCTATCCGGGCCGCCGCTATTACGGTGGGTGCGAGTTCGTGGACGAGGTCGAGACCATCGCCATCGACCGCGCCAAGCAGCTGTTCGGCGCCGGCTTCGTCAATGTCCAGCCGCATTCGGGCGCCCAGGCCAATCAGGCGGTGTTCCTGGCCCTGCTCCAGCCGGGCGACCGGGTGATGGGCATGTCGCTGGCCCATGGCGGCCACCTGACCCACGGCTCGCCGGTGACGATGTCGGGCAAGTGGTTCGACATCGTCAGCTACGAGGTGCGCGAGAGCGACCAGCTGATCGACTACGATGCCCTGCGCGCCAAGGCGCTGGAGACGAAACCGAAGCTGATCGTCGCCGGTGCCTCGGCCTATCCGCGGGTGATCGACTTCGCCGAGTTCCGCCGCATCGCCGACGAGGTCGGCGCTTATCTGATGGTGGATATGGCCCATTACGCCGGTCTGGTCGCCACCGGCCAATATCCGGACCCGCTGCCGCATGCCCATGTGGTGACCACCACCACGCACAAGACCCTGCGCGGCCCGCGCGGCGGCATGATCCTGACCAACGACGAGGCGCTGGCCAAGAAGTTCAACTCCGCGGTGTTCCCGGGCAACCAGGGCGGCCCGCTGATGCATGTCATCGCCGCCAAGGCGGTTGCCTTCGGCGAGGCGCTGACCCCTGAGTTCAAGGCTTATGCCGCGCAGGTGGTGACCAACGCCAGGGTGCTGTCCGACACGCTGGTGAAGGGCGGGCTGGACATCGTGTCCGGCGGCACCGACTGCCACATGGTGCTGGTCGATCTGCGGCCGAAGGGGGTGAAGGGCCGCGACGCCGAACGCGCGCTGGAGCGGGCCGGCCTGACCTGCAACAAGAACGCCATCCCATTCGACCCGGAAAAGCCGGCGGTGACCTCCGGCGTCCGTCTCGGCACCGCAGCGGGCACCACCCGCGGCTTCGGCGAGGCGGAGTTCGCCCGCATCGGCGAACTGATCCTGACCGTCATCGACGCCCTTGCCGCCGCCGGACCGGAGGGCAATGCCGAGGTCGAGAAGCGCATGCATGGCGAAGTCCGGGAATTGTGCGAGCGCTTCCCGATCTACGGGTGACCGGGCTCCCTCTCCCGCCCCGGGAGAGGGCGTTTATCGCTATATGCAATAGCCTTCCCTCCGGGGAGAAGGGCATCCGCACCTGACGAGGCGCCCGATGTTTCTCAGCGTTTTCGATGTGTTCAAGATCGGCATCGGCCCGTCGTCGTCGCACACGATGGGGCCGATGACCGCGGCGGTGCGGTTCCTCGACATGCTGCGGGCCTCGGCGGATGCCGCGCCCGCGGCGATCAAGGTCCGGCTGCACGGCTCGCTCGCCTTCACCGGCAAGGGGCATGCGACGGACCGGGCGGTGCTGCTCGGGCTTCTCGACTACCGGCCGGACAACCTGAATGTCGATGAAGCCGAAGAGCGGATCGCCGAGCTTTGGCGGACGCGAAAGCTGCACCCGGTCGGCCTGTCGGCGCTGGACTTCGATCCGGAAACCGATCTGGTCTTCGACTTCGGACCGCCGCTGCCCGGCCATGCCAACGGGCTGGTTTTCCAGGCGTTGGACCCGGCCGGCAAGGTGACGCAGTCGGAGATCTTCTACTCCATCGGTGGCGGCTTCGTCGTAACCGCGGCGGAACGGGAAGCTCCGCCGACGGTGTTCGCGAGCGAGTCCGCCGGCTGGCCCTATCCCTTCCACAACGCCGCGGCGATGCTGCGGATGGCGCGGGAGAGCGGCGCGTCCATCGCCGAGATGAAGCGCGCCAACGAGATCGTCGTCCGCTCCCCCGCCGAGGTGGACGAGAAGCTCGGCGCGGTCTGGGCGGCGATGAACGGCTGCATCGAGCGTGGCCTCAGCCTGGACGGCCAACTGCCCGGCAGCCTCAAGGTCAAGCGGCGGGCCAAGGCCATCCATCAGCAGCTTCTGCGCGAGCGCGGAGCCAATTCGAGCCTGCCGCACGTCGCGTCCGACTGGCTCGCCATCTATGCGATGGCGGTCAACGAGGAAAATGCGGCCGGCGGCAGGGTGGTGACCGCGCCGACCAACGGGGCGGCCGGCGTCGTGCCGGCGGTGATCCGCTATTACCTCGATCATTGCGCCGGGGCTGAACCGGCGAAGGTCGCCGACTTCCTGCTGACCGCTGCGGCCATCGGCGGGCTGATCAAGCACAATGCCTCGATCTCCGGAGCGGAGGCCGGCTGTCAGGGCGAGGTCGGGTCGGCCGCCGCCATGGCCGCGGCGGGGTTGTGCGCCGTGCTGGGCGGGACGCCGGAGCAGGTGGAGAATGCCGCGGAAATCGCGCTGGAGCACCACCTCGGCATGACCTGCGACCCGGTTGCCGGTCTGGTCCAGGTGCCCTGCATCGAGCGCAACGCCATCGGCGCCACCAAGGCGGTGGCAGCGGCGTCCCTGGCGCTGCGCGGCGACGGCCAGCACTTCATGCCGCTCGACAACTGCATCCAGGCGATGCGGCAGACCGGTGAGGAAATGAGCACCAAGTTCAAGGAAACCAGCCTGGGCGGGCTTGCAGTCAATCTGCCGGAGTGCTGACGCTCTCCGCTTCCTTGCTGCCAGCCTCACCGCCAATCTCGCCGTCGTCAGCCGAGGTCGATCCCCATGGGCAACGGCATCCGGATATTTGCCGCATTGGATGGCGACGTGGAGCCGGTGCTGGCCTGCGGCTGGCTGCTGTCGATGAACCAGGGCGTGACCGTCACCGCCGGCCCTCCGGACCGCGGGCCGGGTGCGGGACTGTGCGCACGCGGTTATATGGATTTGCATGTCGTCACGCAGGACCACGGCAACGATGCGCTGATACGGACCGCCGCGCTCCAGGCCCGTCGCCTTGCGGCCCTTCTCCCCGGTGAGGGAGCGCTCCACCTGAGCCATGACCCGCCGGTCGGGAGGTTCGACCTGCTATTGGCCGGCAGGCCGCAGCCCGGCAAGCCATCCTGCTGGAGTGCCGATGCGCAGCGGTTCGGCGCGGTTCTGGTCGCCCCGCGCGAGACGCCGTCACACCTGGGGCGAAGCATTGCCATCCTGGCGGACGGGCCGCCACGCGAACTGAAATCCTTCCGCATCGCCCGACGGCTCTTCCCGGCCATCGCGTCGGTTCACCTGATTCTCGACGAGCGCAGTGGTTCGGGACGGACGGACGAGTGGCTGCGGCAACTGGACTGCCGGTGTCCGGTTCGGCTTTCGACGGTGCGGCCGACCGCGGATGCGCAGTGCGCCGCCAGTCTCGACGCCGACGGCGACCTTCTGGTGGTGGAGCGGCCGGCGCGCTTCTGGAATTCCATCGGTTTCGAGTGGCGGCTGGCCGCTCTTCTCGATCGCATGGCAGGGGCGGTGCTGTTCGCTCTTTGAAACGCGAAGCGTCACTCCAACCGCTCACCCAGCTTCATCCGCATCAGCGCCAGTTCCGGGGCATTGCGGGCCTCCATCTTTTCCAGCACGCGGGCGCGGTGGGTTTCGACCGTGCGGATGCCGATGGCGAGGCGGGTGGCGATGATCTTGTTGGGCAGGCCCTGGGCGACCATCTCCATCACCTCCAGTTCGCGCGGGCTGAGCAGGGCGAGGCGGCGGCGGATTTCCCCGACCTCCGCATCGGCGCTACGCGCGGCGAGGTCACGCGCGAACGCCTCCTGCACCCGCTCGATCAGCAGATCCTCGTCGAACGGCTTTTGCAGGAAATCCACCGCCCCGGCTCGGAAGGCCCGCACCGCGGCGGTGACGTCGCCATGGCCGGTGATGACGATCACCGGCAGGGTCAGGCCGCGCCGGATCATCTCCTGCTGCAAATCCAGCCCGTCCATGCCCGGCATGCGGATGTCGAGAATGGCGCAACCCGGCTGGTCGGGAGACGCCGTCTCCAGGAACTCGGCGGCCGACGCGCAGCAGCGTACGGCCAACCCGGCCAGATCGAGGTGAAGCGCCAGGGCATCGCGCACGGCCTCGTCGTCGTCCACCACGAAAGCCACCGGGGTGGCTCCAGAGCCCGCGGCGGGCGTCTCGGTCGTCATGCGGGCTCTCCGTTTTTGCCCGCGGCATGGGCGGGAATGGTGAACTGGAACACGGTACCGCCGATGGGACCGCCATCTGTTCTGCTTCTTGCGGTCAGGGTGCCGCCATGGCTCTCGACGATGGTGCGGACGATGGACAGCCCAAGCCCCATGCCGGTCGGCTTGGTGGTGACGAAGGGGGCGAACAGGTTGCGCTCCACCACCTCGGCAAGGCCGGGTCCGGTGTCGCGCACGCCGATGGCGACGAAGCCGGGCTGCGCGGCGGGGCAGGCGAAGATCACGATGCGGCGCCGGGGGGCCTGGGCGGACGGACCGCCATCCGCGACTTCGCCCATCGCTTCCGCGGCATTGCGGACGAGGTTGAGAATCGCCTGCTGCAATTGGACCGCGTCGCCGTCAACAGTCGGCAGGGGAGCAGGGAGGGCAGGGTCGATTTCGGCGACGATCTCCACCGCATGGCGGCTGGCCAGCGGGCCGGCCAGCGTCAGGCAATCGGCGATCAGCGTGGCGACCGACAGCGGGGCGCGGTCGCTGGCTCCCTTGCGCACGAAATCGCGCAGGCTGCGGATGACCCGGTCCGCCCGCTCCGCCTGGGTGACGGTCTTGTCGAGGATCTCGGTCAGGCGGGGGGAGGCCCCTTCAAGCCTCGCGACCTTGCGGGCGGCGCGGGCATAGCCCATCGTGGCCGCCAGCGGCTGGTTCAGCTCATGGGCCAGCGCCGCCGTCATCTCGCCCGCCTCGATCAGGCGCGAGGCGTGGGCGAGGTCGGACTGCCGTACCCGCAACCTATCCTCCGCCCGGCGTCGCTCGCTGACCACGGCGCCCAGCAGCAGGATGGTGACGGCCAGCGTCAGCATCAGCAGCTGGAAGTGCGCCATGCGGTCGGTGTCGACGCCGGTCGCCTGGATGGCGGCGATCAGCCCGGCCTGGGTGGCGACCGAGGCCACCACCGCGCCGACCAGCCCATGCCGCACGGCGATGGCGATGGAGGGTAGGAACAGCAGGTAGAAATGCTCATACTGCGAGGAGGCGAGCGGGCCGAAATCGAGCCACAGGGTGAAGCCGATCAGCCCCCCTTGCGCCAGCGTCTCCGCCGCACCGCTCCAGGACCAGCGCAGGGCCGGCATCCGCCGGCCGATCAGCACCAGCGGCGTCAGAACGGCGATGCCGATGACTTCGCCCGTCCAATAGCGCAGCAGCACCTCGGGAAAGTTTGTCCACTCGAACAGCCCGGCCGCGGTGTGGATGGCGATGAAGCACAGACCGATGCCCAGCACCGCCGCGGCGCTGCCGCCCAGCAGCAGGACGATGTCGCGCAGCCGGGACAGGCCCGGATCGATTGCGCGGCGCAGCAGCCATCCCGCAACCCCATAGCCCAAGGCGACGACGCCGTTCGCCAGGAACGGGGCCCACAGCGTCATGGGCAGAAGCGTTACGGGCAGATCGCGGACGACGAGGTCGGCGGCGGTCAGGGCCAGCCAGACCAGGGGCACGGCGCGGACGCCGAGCAGCACCGACACCCCCATCATCAGCCCGGCCGGCGGGTTCCACGGCGTGATGTTGATGGACGAGACCGCATGGATGAAGCTGATCCAATCCAGGAACAGGTGGATGGCCAGATAGGCCGGAACGAACATCCATTTGCGGCGGACAATCTGCGACATGGGGCGATGGTAACGCCAACCCGCTCCGACTGCATCAGAGGAAATCGCCGGGCCCGTATTACTACGGACACCCTGCTGTATCTGGCGCGGCCCCTTCGGGTCCGTATTTCCCGGCATGGACAGACTGCCGCCGACTTCCGATCATTGAGCTGTTTCCTGCGGAGCGATTTCCGGCAGGCAACCGACCGCACCGGAACAACAGGACCGGAGACCCCAAGCAACCGGAACCGTCACGATGGCAAGCCTCAAGCGCATTCTGCTGGCTACCGACCTGGAACCGAAATCGGACCGCGCGCTGGAGCGCGCCGTTCAGCTCGCCCACCGGTTCGATGCGGAGCTGACGGCGCTGCATGTCGTCGACGGCAAGGGCGGCCGCTATGGCTGTCTGCCGCTCCACCATGTGGAAGGCGAACTGCAACGCCACATCCTGTCGGCAAGTGGTGGGGCGGGCATCAGGGCGCAGGCGGTCGCGGTGCGCGGAGATGCGGTGGAACACCGGGTCGCCGGCTATGCCGGTTTGTGGCGTCCCGACCTTCTGGTGGTTGGCCTGCACCAGCGCGACCGGGTGGCGGACCTGTTCCTGTCCTCCACCGTCGAGCGCATCGCGATTGCCGACGGAACGCCGATGCTGATCGTGCGCGACAAGCCACTCCAGCCCTATCTGCGGGCGCTGGTGCCGGTCGATTTTTCCGAACGGTCGCACTCTTCGGTGGAATCGGCGCGCATGCTGATGGCGGAGGGCTGCATCCACCTGCTGCATGTCGCCGATCTGCCGGAAGCGTCGGCACTGGACAAGGCTCAGGTCGAGCACGATTTCCGGAGCGTGCTCGGCCCCCAGGGAGAAGGGCCGCCGGGTGGGCCGCCGGGTGGGGTGGAGGTGGAGACGATCCTGTTGACCGGCTCTCCCGGACAGCGGATCGTCGGACTGGCCCGGCAGGGGCGGTACGATCTGGTCGCAATGGGCTCCGCCCGACGCAGACGCAGCGGCGTCTCCCGCGCCCTGCTGGGCAGCACGGCGTCCGAGGTGATCGACGTACTGCCCTGTGACGTGCTGATCGGTGGCGTTGGTATGGGAATGGGCTCCGGCTGGTCCCCGGCGCCCGCACCCACACTTTGTCCCTGATGGGCCTGAATGGAGAACCGGATGACCATCACTGACCATTTTTCCGCGTCCAGCGTAATCCTCGATGCTGCGCCCGGCAACAAGGCGGCGCTGCTCGACCAATTGGCGGCGGAGGCGGCCGACCGCAGCGGGCGGCCGGCGCCCGAGATCCTGGAGGCATTGCAGGCGCGGGAGAAGATCGGCTCCACCGCGCTCGGCAGGGGCGTGGCGCTTCCCCACACGGAGCTTGCCGATCTGGCGGCCCCGGTCGTCCTGTTCGCCCGTCTCCAGCGCGCGGTCGATTTCGACGCGCGCGACGACGAGCCGGTCGATCTCGTCTTCCTGGCGCTCTGGCCGGCATCGAACCGCAAGGGGCTGCTGGCGGCCATGGCGGAAATCTGCGGGGCATTGCGCGATCCGCAGTCGCTGCGCCGGCTGCGCGGTGCCAAGACCGCCGACGACGCGGCCCAGATCGTCGTCCAGGCCGTTGCCCAGGATGAGGACGACCGGGACTGCAACGACGCATCCCCCGGCTTCTGACGCCGTCCATCGCCGCCGCTCCAGTGTGCCGCCAGTCTGCCGTAGGATTTCATGCCCGACGCACTCCCGCTCCTGATCGCCATCGCCTTGCCCTTCGCCGGCGCGGTCGCCGCCGGACTGCTGCCCACCCATGCGCGCAACGCCGCGGCGTGGCTGGCCGGCGGGGTGGCGCTGCTCGGGCTGGCGATGGTGTGGGCGGCCTACCCGACGGTTTCGGCGGGTGGCGTGCTCCGCCTCACCGCCGGATGGATGCCGTCGCTTGGGCTCGACTTCTCACTGAGGATGGACGGCTTCGCCTGGCTCTTCGCCGGGCTGGTGTTCGGGGTTGGCGCGCTGGTGGTGGTGTACGCCCGCTATTACATGGCGGCCGAGGATCCGGTGCCGCGCTTCTTTGCCTTCCTGCTCGCCTTCATGGGGTCGATGACAGGGGTGGTGCTGTCGGGAAACCTGATCCAGCTCGCCTTCTTCTGGGAACTGACCAGCCTCTTCTCCTTCCTGCTGATCGGCTACTGGCACCACACCGCCGCTGCGCGCGACGGTGCCCGCATGGCGCTGACGGTCACGGCGACCGGTGGCCTCTGCCTGTTCGCGGGCGTGCTGATCCTCGGCCACATCGTCGGCAGCTATGAACTCGACGCAGTGCTGGCGGCCGGCGACCTCATCCGCGCCCATCCGCTCTACCTGCCGGCGCTGGTGCTGATCCTGCTCGGCGCGCTGACCAAGAGCGCCCAGTTCCCCTTCCATTTCTGGCTGCCGCACGCCATGGCGGCGCCGACCCCGGTGTCGGCCTACCTGCATTCGGCGACGCTGGTGAAGGCGGGCGTCTTCCTGATGGCGCGGCTGTGGCCGGTGCTGGCGGGGACCGAGGCGTGGTTCTGGATCGTCGGGTCGGCCGGTCTCGCCACCCTGCTGCTCGGCGCCTATGTCGCCATCTTCCAGCATGACCTGAAGGGGCTGCTGGCCTATTCGACGATCAGCCATCTCGGCCTGATCACCCTGCTGCTCGGCCTGAACAGCGAGCTGGCGATGGTGGCGGCGATCTTCCACGTCATCAACCACGCCACCTTCAAGGCCTCGCTGTTCATGGCCGCCGGCATCATCGACCACGAGACCGGGACGCGCGACATCCGGCGCCTGTCGGGGCTGAACCGCTTCATGCCCTTCACCGCCCGCCTCGCCCTGATCGCCGCCGGCGCCATGGCGGGCGTGCCGCTGCTGAACGGCTTCCTGTCCAAGGAGATGTTCTTCGCCGAGGCGCTCTCCGCCAAGGACCCGCTGCCGGTCTTCTTCGACATTCTGCCGGTCGCGGCGATGGTGGCCAGCGCCTTCAGCGTCGCCTATTCGCTGCGCTTCATCCACGGCACCTTCTTCGGGCCGGACCCGGTCGACCTGCCGCACAAGCCGCACGAGCCGCCGGCCTGGATGCGCTTCCCGGTCGAGGTGCTGGTGCTGGCCTGCATCGTCATCGGCATCCTGCCGGCCGCCACCGTCGGCCCCTATCTCGACATGGCCGCCCGCGCCGCGCTGGGTGCGGCGACGCCGGAATACAGCCTCGCGGTCTGGCACGGCTTCAACCTGCCGCTGGTGATGAGCATGGCCGCCTTCGCCGCCGGGCTGATCCTCTACCGGCTGCTGCAAAGCCATCTCGCCAAGGGCATCGAGGGGCCGCCGCTGATCCGCAGCCTGGAAGGGCGGCGCATGTTCGAGCGGACGATGGTCTTCCTGTCCTGGCGGCTGGCCCGCACCGCCGAGGGTGTGCTCGGCACCCGCCGCCTTCAACCGCAGCTGCGGCTGGTGGTGACCGCCGCGGTGCTGGCCGCCGGCTGGACCGTGTGGACCCGCGGGGTGGGGCCGGGCAATCTGGTGCCGTCCGGCATCGACCCGGTGTTGGCGCTGATCTGGCTGCTGGGGGCCGCCTGCGCCCTGGGTGCCGCCTGGCAGGCGAAGTTCCACCGGCTGGCGGCCCTGATCCTGCTCGGCGGCACCGGGCTGGTCGTCTGCGTCACCTTCGTCTGGTTCTCCGCCCCCGACCTCGCTTTGACCCAGCTTCTGGTCGAGGTGGTCACCACCATCCTGCTGCTGCTCGGCCTGCGCTGGCTGCCCAAGCGGATGGGCGGCGCCGGCGGCCGCGGGTCGGAGGCGGTCACGCTGACACGGCGCCTGCGCGACCTCGGCATCGCGGTCGCCGCCGGGGCCGGCATGGCCGGGCTGGCCTTCGGGGTGATGACGCGCTTCCCGCCGGAGCTGCTGGCCCGCCATTTCCTGGAGCTGGCCTACAGCGAGGGCGGCGGCACCAACGTCGTCAACGTCATCCTGGTCGATTTCCGCGGCTTCGACACCATGGGCGAGATCGCCGTGCTGGGGGTGGTGGCGATGACCGCCTACGCGCTGCTGCGCCGCTTCCGCCCGGCGTCGGACAGTGTCGACGTTCCCGAGCAGCAACGCGACCAGAGCGCCTTCGACGCCTCGCGGCCCGACCGCAAGGACGGCGACACCGTGGCCGACTGGCTGTTCATCCCGTCGCTGATCGCGCGCCTGCTGTTCCCGGTGATCCTGTTGGTGGCGCTGTTCCTGCTGCTGCGCGGCCATGATCTGCCGGGCGGCGGTTTCGCCGCGGGCCTGACCGTCGCCATCGCCATGATCCTGCAATACATGTTCGGCGGCACCCAGTGGGTCGAGGCGCGGCTGCGCGTGCTGCCGATGCGCTGGATGGGCATCGGCCTGCTGCTGGCCGCCGGCACCGGGCTCGGCGCGTGGATGTTCGACCGGCCGTTCCTGACCAGCTATTTCGCCTATTCGCAGATTCCGGTGCTGGGGAAGGTTCCGGTGGCGAGCGCCCTGCTGTTCGACATCGGCGTCTTCGCCCTGGTGGTCGGCGCCACCATCCTGATCCTGATCGCGCTGGCCCGCCAATCGCTGCGCGGCCACCGCGCCGCCGCCCCCCGTCCGCCGGAGGTTCCGGCGGTGCCCGAACCGGTTGCGACCGCCGTGGGAGACGACTGATGGAACTGATCCTTTCGCTCGGCATCGGCGTACTGACCGGCTCCGGCGTGTGGCTGCTGCTGCGGCCCCGCACCTTCCAGGTGATCGTCGGCCTGTCGCTGCTCTCCTATGCCGTCAACCTGTTCATCTTCTCCACCGGCGGCCTGCGCACGGGTGCTGCGCCGATCCTTGAGGGCGGCCGGGCCGGCAATCTCGCCATGCATGCCGACCCGGTGCCGCAGGCGCTGGTGCTGACCGCCATCGTCATCGGCTTCGCCACCACCGCCCTGTTCCTCGTCGTGCTGCTCGCCGCCCGCGGCCTGACCGGCACCGACCATGTCGATGGAAAGGAGAGCGGCCGGTGAGCGGCTGGATGGACCATCTGACGATTGCCCCCATCGTCGTGCCCCTGCTGGCGGGGGCGGTGATGATGCTGATCGACGAGCGGCAGCGCACGCTGAAGGCCGCGATCGGCATGGCGTCGGCGCTGATGCTGCTGGGGCTGGCGATTCTGGCGCTGAGCGTCGCCGATACGGGTGCTGCCGGGATCCGGGTCTACCGGCTCGGCAACTGGCCGGCGAATTTCGGCATCGTGCTGGTGCTGGACCGCTTCGCCGCCCTGATGCTGGTGCTGAGCGGGATCCTAGGCGTGGCCGCCCTGACCTTCTCGCTGCCGCGCTGGCAGAGGGCGGGGGCGCATTTCCACCCGCTGTTCCAGTTCCAGCTGATGGGGCTGAACGGCGCCTTCCTGACCGGCGACCTGTTCAACCTGTTCGTCTTCTTCGAGATCATGCTGGCGGCCTCCTACGGCCTTGCCCTGCATGGCTCCGGTCTGGCGCGGGTGCGGGCGGGGCTGCATTACGTCGCGATCAACCTGTCGGCGTCGCTGCTGTTCCTGATCGGCGTCAGCATGATCTACGGCGTTTCCGGCACCCTCAACATGGCCGATCTCGCCGGCCGCGTTGCCAGCCTGGCTGCCGAGGATCGCGGGCTTCTGGAGGCCGGCGCGGCGATCCTGGGTCTCGCCTTCCTGATCAAGGCGGGGATGTGGCCGCTGGGCTTCTGGCTGCCCAACACCTATTCCACCCTGGGCTCGGCCTCGGCCGCCATCGTCTCGATCCTCAGCAAGGTCGGCATCTATGCCGTGCTGCGGTTGTGGCTGCTGGTGTTCGGCGAGGGGGCGGGGGCGTCGAGCGGCTTCGGCGGCACGGTCCTGCTGATCGGCGGCTTGCTGACCATCGGCTTCGGTTGCATCGCCGTGCTGGCAACGCAGAACATGGCGCGGCTTGCCGGCGCCACCGTGCTGGTGTCGTCCGGCACCCTGCTGGCGGCCATCGGCGCCGGCCAGATGGCGGTCACCGGCGGGGTGCTGTTCTATCTGACCAGTTCCGTGATGGCGGTAGCCGGCTTCTTCCTGCTGATCGAGCTGGTGGAGCGCGGCCGGGGCGTCGGCGCCGACGTGCTGGCGGTGACCCGCGAGGCCTTCGGCGAAGGCGACGACGAGGATGCCGACGATGGCGGGGGTGGCGGCGGGGCCGGCGTCCCCATTCCGGCGACGATGGCGATCCTCGGCATCGGCTTCATGTCCAGCGCGCTACTGCTGGCCGGCCTGCCGCCGCTGTCGGGATTCCTCGCCAAGTTCGCCATCCTGTCGCCGCTTCTGGCCGCCGGGCCGGAGGTTCCCGTCACCACCTGGATCCTGCTGGCGGCGCTGGTGCTGTCGGGGCTGGCGACGGTGGTGGCGATGACGCGGGTGGGCATCGACGCCTTCTGGGCCTCGCCAGCCGCCGAGGTGCCGCGGGTGCGGGTGGCCGAGATCGCGCCCGTCCTGCTGCTGCTCGCCCTCAATCTGGCGCTGACCATCCAGGCCGGACCGGCCATGCGCTACATGGAGGACACCGCGCTCGCGCTCCATGCGCCGCAGGATTACAATGGTGCCGTGCTGTCCGGCATCCCGACGACGGGCCCGACGGCCGGAGGTGCCCGATGAGACGGCTGATGAGGCGGTTTCTGCCCTATCCCATGATGACGGCGACGCTGCTGGGGGTGTGGCTGCTGCTGAACGAGAGCGTGGCCCCCGGCACCATCATCCTGGGCGGCGCTCTTTCGCTGGGGACGGCCGCGACGCTGGGCGTGCTCGACCTGCCGGGCGGACGTTTCCGCCGTCCGCAGGCCGCGCTGTCGCTGCTGGGTGTGGTGCTGGTGGATATCCTGCGCTCCAACTGGGCGGTCGCGAAGATCATCCTGCGGCCGGGCGGCGGCGGCCGGGTGTCGGGCTTCGTGCGTATCCCGCTCGATCTGCGGGCGCCCTACGGGCTGGCGACGCTCGCCTGCATCGTCACCGCCACTCCCGGCACGGTGTGGGTCGCCTATGACCGGCGGCGGAACACCATCCTCCTGCACATCCTCGATCTGGTGGACGAGCAGGAGTGGATCGACACCATCAAGGGCCGCTACGAGACACGGTTGATGGAGCTGTTCGAATGATCCTGACCCTGCTGATGGGGACGATCTTCCTCACCCAGATCATGCTGGTGGTCGCCATGGCCTTCGCGACCTTCCGGGTGCTGCGCGGACCGCGGGCACAGGACCGGGTGCTGGGGCTGGACACCCTCTACGTCACGGCGACCATGCTGCTGCTGACCTTCGGCATCCGCAACGGCAGCATCCTCTATTTCGAGGCGGCTCTGATCATCGCCCTGCTCGGCTTCGTGTCGACGGCGGCGCTGGCGAAGTTCCTGATGCGCGGCGAGGTCATCGAATGAACAACCATCTGGCCGATCTCCCAGCCTGGGCGGCCATTCCCGCCGCCCTGCTGTTGCTGGCCGGTGCCGTGCTGACCCTGATCGGCACGGTCGGGCTGCTGCGGTTCGGCAGCTTCTATCAGCGGGTCCACGCGCCGACGCTGGGCTCGACCCTGGGGATTGGCTGCATCCTGCTGGCTTCGATGCTGGTCTTCTCGGTTCTGGAATCCAGGGCAATCCTGCACGAGGTGCTGATTACCGCGCTAATGGTGGTCACCACCCCGATCACCCTGATGCTGCTGGCCCGCGCCGCCCTCTACCGCGACCGCAGCGAGGGAAGCGACGAGGTGCCGCCGCCGCCCTCCGGCCAGGACGCGCGCACTTCCGGCTCTGCCCCTCAGTCCCAGCCGGGTTTGGGCGGCGGGCAGGATGTGTGATGCGGCGTGACAGGGATCGCCCGTCACAGCGATGCGGTTTGACGCCCAACCTTGCCGGGATCGTCTGAACCGCAGCCGTTCAGCGCAACGAGCACCGCATCGGCGGTTTGCCGGCTGTGGGCGGCCAGGAGGCTGCCGGCCGCCGCCGTGTCGCGCTGCCGGAATGCGGCCATAAAGCCGTCATGTTCGCTCAGCGAGTGCCGCCAGCGTTCCTCATCGTAATTGGCCAGCGACCGCGCCCGGAGAATCTTGGAGGCGAAGCCGGCATAGGTGGCGTCCAGGGACGGGTTGCGCGCCATCGCGACGATCCGGGCGTGGATCTGCCGGTTGGTCAGGAAATAGGCCGGCCGGTCGCCGGCATCGAATTGGGCGTGAAGCTGGGCGTGGAGCCGGTCGAGTTCGGCGAACTCCTCCGGCGTGCCCCGCCGGCAGGCAAGGTCGCCCGCCAGCGCCTCCAGCGCCTCCATCACTTCGAAGACGGCGGCGATCTCCTTGGGGTCGATCGGCGTCACCACGGCGCCGCGGTGCGGGCGAAGCTCCACCAGCCCCTCCGCCGCCAGGACGCGCAGCGCTTCCCGCAAAGGCGTGCGCGAGACCCCCAGCTGTTCGCACAACTGGACCTCCGGCACGCGGCTGCCCGGCCGCAATTCACCGGACAAAATCATCGCGCGCAACTCCGCAACGGCACCGTGGTGCAGCGTTTCGCGGCGGATCGGCCCGGCAGGGGGCTTGGCGGTTTTCACAATGTCCATGGTCGATCCGGCGATGCCCGTAATGCTGAATGATTGTGCAGCTATGCGCAAACGATGCCATACGCTTAAAAACAAGGCAAGAGAGTCGCGGTGCGCACTTGGCTTCAAAAAAATTATATAGCATTGATATAAATAGATAAATCATAAATCACCATATTGTATACAATCTGGCACGCGGCTTGCGACTGATGGGATATCGCAATCGCATCAGGGAATCCTGCCCATGTCGCTTCGATCCTTCACGCTTGGCGCCGTCACCGGCGTGGTCCTCGCCCTGTCCGCGGCCGCCGCGACCGCCCAGGCCGCTGACATGGACGCGGTGAAGCTGGGCTTCGCCAAATGCGCCCACTGCCTGCCGATGGCGCTGACGCCCGATCTGGCGAAGGGCGTGAAGATCGAGGCCATCAACTTCAATTCCGGCAACGACGTGCTGACGGCCCTGGTGTCCAAGAGCATCGACGTGGCGCAGGTCACCTACCTCCATTACATCACCGCCCTCGACAAGGGCTTCGACGTGGTGGCGATCTCCGGTCAGGTGAATGGCGGATCGGAGATCCTGACTGCCAAGGGGATCGAGCTGAAGCCGGACGACTGGGCCGGGCTGAAGGCGCTGATCGCGGACCGCAAGGCGAAGGGCGAGCCGCTGCGCGTTGCCGCCTCGCGCGGGAATGCGCAGGACATCCACATGCGCGGCGCCTTCCTGAAGAATGGGATCGACGCCAACAAGGACGTGCAGTTCGTCAACATCCCCAACCCGTCCGACCATGCCGCCGCCCTCCAGCGCGGTGAGGTGGACGTGATCTGCACGGTGGAGCCCTTCGCCTCGCAGATCCGCAGCAGCGGAGCCGGCCGGCACTTCACGCTGCCCTACGATCAGGCCGCCGGCAACCTGACCAACCTGATCGTCACCCGCTCCGACGTGATCAAGGAGCATCCCAAGGCGGTCGAGGCCACCGTCGCGTCCGTCGTGGCGCTGGTCGACAAGCTGAAGGCGGATAGGGGCGCCTGGGTCGACACCATCAACAAATACACCGGCATGGACAAGACGGTCGCCGCCGAGGCGCTGAAGAACGCCTCGCCCGACTATGCCATGCACAAGGACAGCACGCTCGCCATCGCCGCGATGATGCGCGACCTGAAATACATCAGCCACGACGTCTCCGCCGCGGCCGAGAAGAACCTCGACTACAGCTTCCTGGAAACCGTCACGGCCAAGCCGAAGACCGAGTTGGGCTTCTGATCGGCTCCGGTTGCATCCGGCCAGATGTTTCATGGGACAGGAGTCCGGTTCATGACGGCGATAGGAAAAATCTGGGAGCGGTTCGCCTGGGAAAGGGCGGTCGTTCCCCTCGTCATCCTCGTGGCCTGGGAGGCCGTGTCGCGGTCCGGCCTTCTTCCCGCAGCGCTGCTGCCGCCGCCGACGGTGGTTCTGCATGCGTGGGGCGACTGGGTCTTCGGTTTCGACGAGACCGCCCAGGCCAACAGCGGGCGCTGGTTTGCCGATGCGCTGTCCAGCGCCATGCGGGTTGCCGCCGGCTATGCCATCGCGGCGGCCAGCGGCATCCTGCTGGGCATCGCCATCGGCTGGTGGCGCTGGGTCGAGCGAACGGTGGAGCCGACCATCCAGATGCTGCGCCCGGTTCCGCCGGTGTCGTGGATTCCGGTGGCGATCATCTGGTTCGGCATCGCCAACAAGCCGGCCATCTTCCTGGTCTTCCTCGGCGCCTTCTTCCCCATCCTGATGAACACCATCCACGGGGTGAAGACGGCCGACCGCAACCTGATCCGCGCCGCCGCGATGATGGGCGCCACCGAGCAGCAGCTTCTGCGCCATGTGGTGTTCCCGGCGGCCCTGCCCAGCATCTTCGCCGGCCTGCGCATCGGCATCGGCGCCGCCTGGATGCTGACGGTCACCGCGGAGATGGTCGCGGTCAAGAGCGGCCTCGGGTACGTCCTGTGGGACAGCTATTACTTCCTGCGCTACGACCTCGTGCTCGCCGCCATGGCCAGCATCGGCCTGCTCGGCTACGCGACCGACGGCCTGATCAAGCTGCTGATGTCCGTGGCGCTGCACTGGCAGCACGGATCCACCCTGCAAAGCCGGGAGGGCTGACGCCATGGCCTCCATCGAGCTGAAGAACATCACCAAGATCTTCCGCGACGCCAAGCGCAAGCGCGACCTGCTGGCCATCGACGATGTCAGCCTGTCGGTGGAACCCAACCAGTTCCTGTGCCTGCTGGGTTCGTCGGGCTGCGGCAAGTCAACGCTGCTGAACATGATCGCCGGCTTCGAGAAGCCGACCGGCGGTAGCGTGACGGTCGGCGGCAAGCCGGTGGACGGGCCGGGCGCCGACCGCGGCATGGTCTTCCAGCAGGCCAACCTGATGCCCTGGTTGCCGGTATGGGAGAATGTCGCCTTCCATCTGCGGCTGAAGGGCTGGCGCAAGGCCGACCGCCGGGCCGCGGCGCAGGAATACATCGACATGGTCGGGCTCCAGGGCTTCGAGAACCATTTCCCAGCGGAGCTGTCGGGCGGCATGAGCCAGCGCGTCGGCATCGCCCGCGCCCTGCTGCTGAACCCGCAGGTCATCCTGATGGACGAGCCGTTCGCGGCGCTGGATGCCCAGACCAAGATGGACATGCAGGAGGAGCTGGTCGCCATCTGGCAGAAGCAGCGTTGCACCATCGTCTTCGTCACCCACAGCGTCGACGAGGCGCTGGTGCTCGGCACCCAGGTCGCCGTCCTGACCAGCCGGCCGGGCCGGGTGCGCGAACTGATCGACCTCGACCTGCCGCGCCCGCGCGACATCACCAGCCAGCAGTTCAACGACCACAAGCGCCACATCCTGAACCTGATCCGCGAGGAAGGGATGCAGCAGCGTAAGGAGGCGAAGCCGGACTCCATGGCGGTGAGCCGACAGGGTGCTGTGGCATGAACCCCGCTCCCCTCGATCTGCTGCTGACCGGCGTCACCGCCATCACCGGCGATCCGGCGCTGGGCATCGTGGAGGACGCCGCCATTGGCATCCGCGACGGCCGGATTGCTCATCTGGCCCCGGTCGCCGCCGGGCTGCCGGCGGCGGCGCGGACGCTGCACCGTCCGGGCCGGCTGGTGACGCCGGGCTTCGTCAACGCCCATCTGCATGCGGTGCTGGTGATGGTGCGCGGCGTCGCCGCCGATCTCGGCTTCGCCCCGTCCTACACCCCCGGCGTTCCCAAGGGCACCGACGCCACGCCGGAGGAGGCGCGGGCGCTCGCCCGGCTGGGCGTGGCGGAGGCGCTGCTGTCCGGCTCCACCCTGGTCTGCGACCATTTCGTCCATGCCGAGGCGACGCTGGAGGTCGTGGCCGAACTGGGCTTGCGCGTTCATGCCGGCTGGCGGGTGCATGACGTCGATTTCGCCCGGGTGCCGCAGGGGGAATGGCGTTTCGACGCCGCCATCGGCGAGGATCTGCTGCGCCGGACGCTCGACCTGCACGACCGCTGGGATGGCGCCCTGGACGGGCGCATCGCGGTGCAGATGGCGGCCCATGCGCCGGACACCTGCTCCCCCGGCTTCCTGAGGACGCTCGCCGCCGAGGCGTCGGCCCGCGGCATGCGCGTCAATACCCATCTGGCGCAGAGCCGGGTCGAGGTGGAGCGTGTCCGCGCCTCGACCGGCCTGTCGCCGGCAGCCCTGCTGGAGGAGGTGGGGATGCTGAACGACCGGCTCCTCGCCACCCATTGCCTCTATGTCGATGACGACGACATCGCGCGGCTGGCCCGTTCCGGCGCCCATGCGGTGCATGTGCCCAAATGCAACGCCGCCTCCGGCAGGCTGGCGCCGACCCCGGCCCTGAAGGCGGCGGGGATCAATCTGGCGCTGTGCACCGACACCCAGCATGGCGACATGGTGGAGACGATGCGCTGGGCGCTCGCCACCGCCCGCATCGGCCAGGGCGGCGTCACCGCCGACTGGCAGCCGGCCGACGTCTTCCGCATGGCGACGCTGGGCGGGGCGGAGGCCGTCGGCATGGCCGACCGGATCGGCACGCTCACTGTCGGCAAATGCGCCGATCTGGTGGTG
Source organism: Azospirillum sp. A29 (assembly GCF_042604625.1). NCBI lineage: Bacteria > Pseudomonadati > Pseudomonadota > Alphaproteobacteria > Rhodospirillales > Azospirillaceae > Azospirillum > Azospirillum sp. A29. The sequence continues at coordinate 435,995 of NZ_CP170463.1, read as the reverse complement.
TTCGACAGCCGCCGCCCGCATCTGCGCCCGCAGACCAACCCGCTCGGCACGTTGGTCCACACCGGCCAGGGCCGCGACGTGGAGATGGTGTTGGTCGACGGCGAGGTTCTGGTCGAGGACGGCCGCCTGCTGCGTGCCGATCTGGAGCGGATCTGCATCGAGGCCGACGAGGCCGCCCGCGCTCTTTGGGCGCGCGCCTGACTAAAAACCCTGAAAACAAGAAACGCCTGAAGCGATAAGGACTGAACATGACCACGCCCGATCTGACCAAGCGCGTCCTTCTGGGGATGCTGACCCCGTCTTCCAACACGGTTCTCGAGCCCGTGACCTCCGCCATGTTGAGCGGGTTGCCGGAGGTGTCGGCCCATTTCGGCCGCTTCACCGTCAAGGAGATCTCGCTGCGCGCCGCGGCACTCGACCAGTTCACCGACGCACCCTTCCTCGACGCCGCCCGGCTGCTGGCCGACGCGAAACTGAACGTGATCGGCTGGAACGGCACGTCGGCGGGCTGGCTCGGATTCGATGCCGACGAGCGGCTGTGCAGCACCATCGCGGCGGAGACCGGCATCCCGGCCTGCACCTCCATGCTGGCGCTGAATGAGATTCTGGAGACGACGGGGCGCAAGCGCTTCGCCATCGTCAGCCCCTATCTCGACGAGATTCAGGAGCGGATGGTCGCCAACTACAACGCCGCCGGCTTCGAGGTGGTGGCGGAGCGCCATCTGAACGACCGCGGTAACTTCTCCTTCTCCGAGATCACCGAGGAGCGGATCGAGCGCATGTGCGCCGAGGTGGCGGAGCCCAAGCCCGACGCCATCGCCATCATCTGCACAAACATGCGCGGCGCCCCGGTGGCGGAGCGGGTCGAGAAGGCGCTGGGCATTCCCGTCTACGACACCGTGTCCACCGTGGTGTGGAAGGCGCTGCGCATGACCGGCGTCGACACCCGCCGGATCGAGGGCTGGGGCAGCTTGTTCCGGGAATTGCATGGCTGATGGCTGAAACGGGGGAGGGGAGCATGGAGTTCGATCTGGTCATCCGCAACGGCACGGTCGCCACCGCGTCGGATGTGTTCAAGGCCGATGTCGGCGTGCGCGGCGGGACCATCGCCGCGCTCGGCGCCGGCCTCGGCCCCGGAGCCGAGGAGATCGACGCCGCCGGGCTGCTGGTCCTGCCGGGCGGCGTCGACGGACATGTCCATTTCGACCAGCCGACCGGCGACGGGTCGGTGATGGCCGACGATTTCCTGACCGGCACCCGCTCCGCCGCCTTCGGCGGCACCACCACGGTGCTGCCCTTCGCCTGCCAGGAAAAGGGACGCTCGCTGCGCGAGGCGGTGGACGATTATCATCGGCGGGCCGCCGGCAAGCCGGTGATCGACTATGCCTTCCACCTGATCGTCACCGATCCGACCGAGCAGGTGCTGTACCACGAACTGCCGGCGCTGATCCGCGAGGGCTACACGTCCTTCAAGATCTACATGACCTATGACGCGCTGAAGCTGAACGACCGCCAGATCCTGGAGGTTCTCGACATCGCCCGCAGCGAGGGCGCCATGGTGATGATGCATGCGGAGAATGCCGACTGCATCGCATGGCTGACCGAGAAGCTGGAGCGTGCCGGGCAGACGGCGCCCTTCTTCCATGGCGTCTCCCGCCCGCGCGTGGCGGAGCGCGAGGCCACCCACCGGGCCATCTCGCTCGCCGAACTGGTGGATGTGCCGATTTTGATCGTCCATGTCTCGGGTGCCGACGCGGTGGAGCAGATCCGCTGGGCGCAGGGGCGCGGCCTGCGGATCTATGCCGAGACCTGCCCTCAATATCTGTTCCTGACCGGCGACGATCTGGGTGGGGAGGGCTTCGAAGGGGCGAAGTGCATCTGTTCCCCGCCGCCGCGCGACGCCGCCAATCAGGCCGTCATCTGGGACGGGCTGACTGGCGGGACCTTCCAGGTCTTCTCGTCCGACCATGCGCCGTTCCATTTCGACGGCCCGGACGGCAAGAAGGTCCACGGCGAACAGGCGCCCTTCCGCTGCGTGCCCAACGGCATTCCAGGGGTGGAGACGCGCCTGCCGCTGCTGTTCTCCGCCGGCGTGATGACCGGGCGGATGGAACTGACCAAATTCGTGGAACTGACCGCCACCAACCCCGCCCGCATGTACGGGCTGCATCCGCGCAAGGGCACCATCGCGGTGGGGGCCGACGCCGACATCGCCCTGTGGGATCCGTACCGCGGGGTGACCGTTACCAACGCCATGCTGCACCACAATGTGGACTACACCCCCTATGAGGGGATGGAGGTCATGGGCTGGCCGGTGGCGACGATTTCACGCGGCGCGGTGGTGTGCCGTGACGGCGCGCTGCTGGCTGAGCCCGGCCGCGGCCGGTTCCTGCCCTGCGGCCTGCCGGCGCCCGCCCGCCCCAAAAGCGCCCCGGCGCCGGTTCTGCCGTTCTGACGGTTCCGGCGGGCGGTGGTGGTTACACCGCCCGCCGTGCCCTGGGCGACGCGCAGGCGGCGGCCACCACCTCGCCGGTACGGCCGACATGGTGCATGAACAGGCGCTGGGCGGTTTCGCCGTCGCGGGCCTCCATCGCCGCCAGGATCTCGCGGTGCTCCAGCACCGATTCCTTCCAGCGGCCCTGGGCGCCCAGGGCGAAATAGCGCGCCCGCGCCAGCCGGCCGAGCAGCCGGTCATGCGCGTCCACAAGCGCCGGATTCTTGGCGCCCGACACGATCATCCGATGGATTTTCTGGTTGATGGAGAAATACTCCTCCAGCGCGCCGGCTCCCTGCAAAGCCTCGATCCTGTCCTGGAAGCCGCGCAGGCGGCGCAGGTCGGCGGCGGTCATCCGTTCGGCGGCGAGCTTCGCCGCGAAGCTTTCGATACAGCCTTCGGCTTCGAATAGGTGGATCAGCTCGTCGGCATCGAGCGGGGCGACGATGGCGTTGCGGTTGGGGCGCAGCATCACCAGCCCGTCGGCCGCCAGCAGCTTCAGCGCCTCGCGCAGCGGGGTGCGGGAGATGCCGAGCTTTTCGCTCAGCTCCGGCTCGATCAGCCGGGCCGAGGGTGGCAGTTCGCCATAGATGATCATGGAGCGCAGGCGCTCCACCGCCATTTCCGCCAGCGGCGGCGGCGGCACCGTCCGGCGCCGCCGGGGGGCGGCTTCGGGGGTGTCGTCCGGAGCGCCGCCAGGAACGGTGTTGTCCATGCTCATCCGGCCAGTCCTCGCCCGCCACCGGCGAGCAGCGTTTCGATGAAGGCGGCGAAGCGCAGCACCCGCCAATCCAGCCCGCGCGGGGCGACGACCTGCAACCCGACTGGCAGACCGGCACGGCCGGTGCCGCAGGGCAGGCTGAGGGCGGGGACCTTGGCGTGGTTGAACAGCGGGGTGAAGACGGCGTGCGCGCGTGGCGGCACCGCCTGCCCGCCGATGGTCTCCGGACCCAGCCGGTCGAGCGGCCATGCGACGCAGGGCGTGGTCGGGCCGAGCAGCAGGTCGGTGCCGGTGAAGAAGCCGGCAAGCGCGCGTGCGACCTCCACGCCTAGCAGTTGCGCCGCCGCGACCTCCGGTCCCGTCAGGGTCAGTCCCCGCTCGATCTGCACGGCGATGTCGGGATCGAACCGGGCCGGATCGCGGCGGAAGGCGTCGCCGTAGAGGGCGGCCAGCCCGGCATGCTGCAAGGGCATCAGCGCCGTTTCCGTCACGCCCGCGGGCCAGGACGGATCGCGCCGGACGATACGCACTCCCGCCCGTTCCAACAGTTCCACCGCGCCTTCGACCGCCTGCCGCACATCCTCGTCGATCGGGGCATCCAGGCCGAGGCGGGGGCTGTAGGCGACGGTCAGGCTTTCGGGCGGTCGGCTGTCCGCCGGTGCGACGGCGATGGACTCGGGATCGCGCGGATCGGGCCCGCACAGCGCCTCGAACATCAGTGCCGCGTCGGCGATGTCGGCGGCGATCGGGGCCATCACGGCAATGCCGGTGAAGGGCTCGGCGAAGCCCGGTCCGTAGGGAATGGCGCCGAAGGACGGTTTGAACCCGACCGCGCCGACATGGGCGGGCGGGCGGCGGCTCGACCCGCCGGCATCGGTGCCGAGCGCCAGCGGCACCAGCCCCGCCGCCACCGCCACCGCCGGCCCGCCGCTCGACCCGCCGGGGGTCAGGCTTGGGTCCTGCGGGTGGCGCGTCGGTCCGAACAGCGGGTTGGTGGTGACGCCCTTGCAGGCGAATTCGGAGCTGTTGGTCATGCCGACGATGACGGCGCCGGCATCGCGCAGCCGCTCCACCGCGATGGCGTCGGCCGGAGCGCGGAAGTCCGCGAACAGGCGCGATCCCTGGGTGACGCGCCGTCCGGCGACCCAGATGGTGTCCTTGACCGCGACCGGCACCCCGGCCAGCAATGGCGTTTCCCCGGCGGCCAGCCTGCGGTCGACCACATCCGCCTCTGCCAGCGCTTCGGCCTCGTCGACGGAGACGAAGGCGTTCAGCGCCGGGTTGCCAGAGGCGATGCGGGCCAGCGTCGCTTCCGTTTCGGCACGGGCGCTGCTGCGGCCTGTGCGCACGGCTTCGGCAATGGCGGCGGCGCGGTGGGCGGCGGCACGCGGGGGAGTGGTCATCGCTTGTCCTTCAGAAGGCTGAGGCCGGACAGCGCCGCCAACAGGCCGACGGCGATATAGCCGGTGGCGAGGTCGCTGACCGCGGCGGCGGCGACCAGCAGAATCGGCCCGGCGATCAGCCCGGCGAAGCCGCCGACCATCACCGCCCCCGTCGCCTCGCCGATGCGGCCGGCGGGCGCCAGCCTTGCGACCTCGGCCACGAACACGCCGTTCCAGCCGCTGGCGGTCAGTCCGAACAGGAAGGTCGCCAATGTCAGCACCGGGAAGGGCAGGGCGGCTCCGGCCCATCCCACCACGATCGACGCCGCGGCCATGCCCAGCCCCAGCAGACCGACCAGCCGGCGCGGCGCCATCCAGCGCGACGCCACCACGCCCCAGCCGAGCCGTCCCACCAGTCCGCCCGCCTGCCCGGCGGCCAGCGCCACCCCGGCGGACACATGCTCCAGCCCAAGCTCCGTCACCGCGAAGACCACGAAGAAGCCGTTCAGCGTCAATTGGCTGGCGGAGTAGGGGAAGGCCGCCAGCGCCATCCGCCGCAGTGCCGGGTCGCTGCGCAGCAGCTGCACTGCCGTGCCCAGTCCGAAACCGGCAGCGGCATTCCGGGTCAACGGATCGTAGACGGGCCGCAGCCGCTCGAAGACCGGAATGCAGGCCAGCGCCAGCATGGCGATGACCGCATAGCCGGCGCGGGGATCCAAGGCGACGGCCAGAAGCGGCAAAGCCAGCGATCCGGCGATGGCGCCGATCTGGTTGCCTGTCTGGCGGACGGAGAACACCATCGGCCGGTCGGCTTCCCGGACCAGCCGGCCGAGGATCGCGGCGCTGGCCGGCGTTTCGGGGCCGCAGGCAAGGCCGATGGCGACACCAGCGGCCAGCAGCCCCGCGGCGCTCCCGCCCGTCATCGCGCACAGCATGGCGGCGGCGACCGCCACCGCACAGAGGCTGGCGATCCGGAACGGCCCGAGACGCCCGGCCAGCACGCCGCCATAGAGCGACGCCGCCATCCCGACCGCGAAACCGGTGGTGGTGAACAGGCCCAGCCCGGCCGGGTCGATCCCCAATCGGGGCGCCAGCACCCCCGGTGCGAACAGGGCCAGCGCGACCAGCGCCTGCAAACCGGTCATGCCGACCAGTGCCGGCAGGAGCGGGGGGAGCAGCGGCGCTGGCGTTGCCGTCGCCGTCTCGGCTACCATTTCGGCGAACCGAAGACGGAGGCGGCATGGCTGGCGGAATTTCGATCCATGGTGTGGATGTGGCGCGCGGCGTCGCCGCCCAGGGCATGCGGGTGGAGCTTCACGCGCTGACGCCGAACCGCCGGCTGCTGGCGGCGGGCGAGCTTGGCGCCAACGGGCAGCTCGACCACCCGACCGTGCGCGGCGACGGCATCGAAGCCGGCCCGCATGAGGTGCTGTTCCATGTTGGCGACTGGCTGCGGGCGGCGGGCTATGCCGGGGAGCAGGCCCGCTTCCTCGACATCGTTCCGTTCCGCTTCGTCGTCACCGACCTCGACCGCCATCTGCATCTGCCCTTCAAGTTCACCCCCTACGGGGTTTCCCTCTTTCTCGGTGTGTGACGGGGGTCAGGTCAACCTTTTGGAGAGACCGGCGACACGTTCCATCAGCAGCATCAGGGCGACGGTGACGACGATCAGCACGCCCGACAGCGCCGCGACGGTGACGTCCAGCCGGCCTTCCAGATCCTGCCACATGCGGATCGGCAGCATGTCGGTGGCGGCGTCGCGCAGGAACAGCGAGACGGGGACGTTGTCGAAGGACGCCATGAAGGCGATGAAGCCGCCTGCCATGATGCCGGGCCGGATCAGCGGCAGGGTGACGCGGCGGAAGCCGTACCAGCGCCCCGCACCCAGGCTGGACGAGGCCTCCAGCAGCGACGGGTTCATCTGGGCGAGCGACGCCACCGTGTTGCGCACCACGAAGGGCACCGAGACGACGGTGTGGCCGATGATGAGCGTCAGCGGCGACACCGGCACCCCGATCATCGAGAAGAACATCAGCGACGACAGGCCGAAGGCCAGGGCCGGCAGCACCAGCGGCGACAGGAACAGGCTGTCCAGCACCTTGGCCGTCAGCGTCGGCGAGCGGGCGATGCCGAGCGAGGCGGAAACCCCCAGAAGGATCGACAGGCCGGTCGCCCAGGCGGCCACCGTCAGGCTGTTCATCATCGCGAACTGAAGCTGCCAGGCGTCCCACAGTTCGGCGTACCAGCGCAGCGAATAGCCGGGAGGCGGGAATTTCAGGGAATAGCCGCTGGTGAAGGACACCCAGATCACCACCACCGTCGGGGCGACCAGCAGGACCAGCGCCATCAGCGCGATGCCGGTCATGACGATGCGGAAACTGAGCGCATCGAAATCGATGCGGCGGCCGCCGGAGACCGGCTTTGCGTAATCGGACATCGATGCCTCCCCGGATCAGGCGTTGGCATAGCCGCGCGACAGGCGGCCGAGGGCGTTGAAGATCGACACCACCACCAGCACCGACACCAGGAAGATGATGGAGATCGCCGCGGCGAAGGGCCAGTTCTGCAGGGTCGAGGCCTGCTGGTAGATGTACATCGGCATGAACAGCATCTGGCCGCCGCCGATCAGGCTCTGTGTGATGAAGGCGGTGATCGCCGCGGCGTAGGTCAGCAGGCAGCCGGCGACAATGCCCGGCAGCGACAGCGGCAAAATCACCTTGCGGAAGGTCCGCCAGTGGCCGGCCCCCAGCACCGACGAAGCGTCGGCGAAGTTCGGGTCGATGCGGCTGAGCGCCGTGACGATCGGCAGTACCATCAGCGGCATCTGCACCTGCGCCAGCGCCACCACCACCCCGCCCTCGGTGTAGAGCAGCTTCAGCGGCGTGTCGATCAGCCCGATCCAGGCCAGCGTGGCATTGACGATGCCCTGGCGGCCCAGGATGACCACCCAGGCGAAGGTGCGCACCACCACGCTGGTCAGCAGCGGCAGCAGCACCAGCAGCATGATGATCCCCCTGGCCCAGCCGGGGGAGCGCTGGTGCAGCCATGCCACCGGATAGCCCAGCAGCAGGGTCAGCACCGTCACCTTCACCCCCAGCCACAGGGTGGAGCCCAGAACCCCCAGGCTGAAGCTGTCGCCCAGGAAATTGACATATTGGGTCAGCCCGTAATGGCCGCCCTGCGGGTCGGTCTGGAAACTCAGCGCCAGCAGGATAACCAGCGGCGTGACGAAGAACAGGACGAAGCCCGCCGCCAGCGGAGCCGCGAGCTTCAGGTCGTAGGTGGTGACGTCGCGCAACGTCGCGGCCATGGGGCGCCTCCTCCGGCTGGCGGGCTGTTGATGGTCAGACGCGGATTTCGCGGTTGAACCGCTCGATCCAGGCGGCGCGCTGCTCGTTGATCTTGCCCCAGTCCTGGAACACGAACTTCTTCGCGATCTCGGCATGGTCCTTGGCCAGCGTCTTGGCCAGTTCGCCCTTGATCGCGACCTTGGTGTTGGTCGGCACGATCAGGTAGGGCTCCTCCATCAGCGTGGCCTGCACCTCCGGCGACAGGGCGGCTTCGATCAGCTTGAAGGCCAGCTCCTTGTTGGGGGAGTTCTTGACGATATGGATGGTCGTCTTGAAGGCGATGGCGCCTTCCTTCGGAATGACGAACTCCACCGGGACTCCGCGCGCCTTCAGGATCTGGATGGCGTTGAAGTTGCCGGGGGAAATGTCGATCTGGCCCTGCTGGAACAGGGTGGCGAGCTGTCCTGGGTTGGCGGCGACGGCGGCAAGGCTGGGGCGCAGCGCCTCGATGGCCTTGAAGGCCGGATCGATGTTGGCCTCCGACCCGCCATGCATCTTGGCGAGTTCCACCATGAAGCCGGTGCCGAGCGTCGAGTTCAGGTTGGTGATGCCGACGCGGCCCTTGAATTCCGGCTTCCACAAATCGGCCCAGGAGGTCGGCGGCGTCTTCACCGTCTCCGGGTTGTAGGTGATGCCGACCACCTGGAAGAAGGGCGCCGGGCCCATTGGGACCTGAGCCGCCGGGATCAGGTCCTTGTAATAGGCGCTCTGTTCGACCGGATAGGGTTCGACCAGATCCTGCGCGATGGCCTGGAGCGCGGGGCCCGGATCATGCAGCATGACGTCGATCGGCGGGTTAGACCTGGCGGCGTTGACCTTGGCGATCTGGTCGACCGACAGCATCGGGTCCAGCACGATGTTGGCATTGCCCGCCGCCTTGCGGAAGGCGGGGACGAGCACGGCCTTGTGGGCTTCCTCCCAGCTGCCGGTGAAGGTCGCGAAGACCAGCGGGCGCGCCTGCGCCCAGGTCAGGCCGGGGAAGGCGTGCATGGCACCCAGCGTCAGCGCCGTCTGCATCAGATTGCGGCGGGTCAGCAGCATCGTTCACTCCTGAAGGTGAGAGGGGGCCTGAAGGTGAGCGGAGGTGGGTGAAGAGGAGATTCAGGCCGCGGCGAAGACCGAGGCGAGGCGGGGGGCGACCGGTGCCAGCCGCACCGGGGTGCCGGGCGCCAGCAGGTCGGTGCGCTGGATGCGCGGTTCCGACACCTTGACGGCGGTGCCGTCGCCGACGCGGATTTCGTGGACGACGGTGGCGCCCAGCGGCAGCCCCATCTCCACCACGCCATTCAGCGTCTCGGCGTCGCCCGTGGCGGGATCGACGCTCAGATGTTCGGGGCGCAGGCAGACGGTGACGCGGGAGCCCGGCCGCAGATCGCCCTTGGGCGCGCGGGTCTCGATCAGCCCACCGGCGTCCAGCCGCACCCGGCCGGCGTTGCGGTCGCTGTCGACCAGCACGCCGCCCAGCAAATTGGCCGAGCCGACGAAGGTGTTGACGAACAGGCTGTCGGGCGCGTCGTAGATCTCGGTCGGCGGGGAGAATTGCTCCAGCCGGCCCTGGCTCAGCACCGCGACGCGGTCGGCCATTGACAGTGCCTCCTCCTGGTCGTGGGTGACGAGGATGGTGGTGATGCCGGACAGGCGCTGGATGCGCTTGACCTCGATCTGCATGTCCAGGCGCAGATTCTTGTCCAGCGCGGCAAAGGGTTCGTCCAGCAGCAGGATCGACGGGTTGACCGCCAGCGCGCGGGCCAGCGCCACGCGCTGCTGCTGGCCGCCGGACAGCTGGCGCGGGGTGCGGTCGCCCAGATGGCCGAGCTTGACCAGATCCAGCATGCGCTGTGCCTCGCTGCGCTGGGTGGCGCGGTCGACGCCGCGTGCATCCAGCCCGTAGGCGACGTTCTCCGCCACCGTCATGTGCGGGAACAGCGCGTAGTTCTGGAAGACGATGCCGACCGAGCGGCGGTTGGGCGGCAGTCCGTCCACGCTTTTGCCGCCGACCATCACATGCCCCTTCGTTTGGGCGAGGAAACCGGCGATGATCCGCAGCAGGGTGGTCTTTCCGCAGCCCGACGGGCCGAGCAGGGCCACGAGTTCGCCGCCGCGGATGTCGAGCGTGACCTCGTTCACCGCGAGCGACGTGCCGTAGCGTTGGGTGATCCCGTCGAGAAGAAGCGTCTGCCCGCGCGGGGAAGCCGGGCCGTTGGGCGAAGCGCTGACCATGGCTGAACCATCCCTTTCGCGTTGCCGTTCGATTGCCTTCCTCTTTAGCAAACGGCATGCCGATTTTGCATTTTACGTTATATGGCAATATGATAGCGTTGTTTTGATTCAGCCTGCGGTTTTTGCGGAACGCGAATTGCCGCCATCTTGTGCGCAGGCCGGATGCATATGCCGTTTTTGACGCCATTGCCGGGAGCTTGATGAATGTCTGTGCAGAATGACGTCTTGTGGCGGGACAGCGCGGCGGCCTTGGCGGCGCGTCTCGCCAGCGGGGAGCTTTCAGCCCGCGCGGTGACGGAGGCGCATCTGGACCGGATCACGGCTGCCGATCCCGCGCTCTGCGCCTTCCTCACCGTCGCCGCGGACAAGGCGCTGGCGTGGGCCGGGGCACTCGATGCCGCCTTTGCGAAGACCGGCCGCCCGGTCGGTCCGCTGCATGGCGTGCCGGTGGCCATCAAGGATCTGACCGACACCGCCAGTATTCGCACGACCTATGGGTCGGAGCTTTACGCAGACAATGTGCCGGCGGCGAACGATGTCGCGGTGGAGCGGATCGAAGCGGCTGGCGGCATCGTCATCGGCAAGACCAACACGCCGGAATTCGGTTTCGGCGCCATCTGCGGCAACCGTCTGGCCGGACCGACGCGCAACCCGTTCGATCCGCGGCTGACGTCCGGCGGATCGAGCGGCGGCGCTGCGGTCGCCGTCGCCGCCGGCATGGTTCCGCTGGCCCACGGCACCGACTTCGGCGGGTCGGTGCGGGTACCGGCGGGCTTCTGCGGCGTCGCCTCGATCCGGCCGACGCCCGGATCGATCCCGGCGCCGAAACGGCCGCTGGGCTGGGATACGCTGGCGACGCATGGGGTGATCGCGCGCAACACGGCGGACTGCGCAGTGCTGCTCGCGGCGATGGCCGGAATGGACCTCGACGATCCGACATCGCTTCTGGCGCCGTTCCGCGACGGTGCCGATGGAGGGGTGGGCTCACGGCTGGGCGCCACGGCCGATTTCGGTGCCGCAACCGTGTCGCATGCGGTGAGGGAGCGCTTCGCCGCCACCGTTGCCCGGCTGGAGGGTGTGGCAGGGCCGGTCCTCCGCCGTCATCCCGACTGCGGTGACGCCATGGCGACCTTCCGCACGCTGCGCGCTGCACAGATCAGCCACGCCTACGGCCCGCTGCTGGACAGGCACGGCGAGCGGTTGACCGACACCGTGCGGTGGAACATCGAAGCGGGCAGCGGCATCACCGCCCAGGCCTATCTGGAGGCGCAGGCGGCGCGCACCGCGCTGTACCGCCGCTTCACGGCACTGTTTCGGGACATTGATATTCTGGTGGCCCCCGCTTGCGGCGTGATGCCCTGGCCGAACGAGGATGGCGAGGTGACGGCCATCGACGGCAGTCCGACGGAGACGATCCTGGATTATCTCGGCGTCACCGCCATCGTGACGCTGATCGGGTTTCCGGTGCTGACGCTGCCGGCCGGCGATGCTGACGGGCTGCCCTTCGGCATCCAGTTGATCGCCCGTCCGGGCGAAGAGCACCGCTTGATCGGCCTGGGCCGGCGGCTGGAGCGCGACGCCGGCTTCGTCCATCGCTGGCCGCCGGATCCGGCATTGCCGGATTGAGAGGCCGGTGGGGCCGGTCGACGCCGGTCCCGTCCCGTCATTCGCGATGGCGCAGCGCCTCGACCAGCGCGATGAAGGCCGGCGAGGATTGTCGCCGGCTCGGATAATACAGGTGATAGCTTTCCCAGTAAGGCGACCAGTCTTCGAGGACGCGCATCAGCCGCCCCCGCGCGATGTGGGGGCTGGCGATGTCCTCCGGAACATAGGCAAGGCCGAAGCCATCCAGGGCTGCCTCCAGAACATTGTGGATGTTGTTGAAGGCCACCTGTCCATCGACGCGGATGTTGACCGTCTGCCCCTCGCGTTCGAACTCCCACGCCCACAGGCCGCCATAGGTCGGCAGGCGCAGATTGATGCAGTTGTGGTGGACAAGCTCCTGCGGGCTGGCGGGGATCGGATTGCCGTCGAAGTAGGCGGGGGTGCCGATCACGGCGAAGCGGACCGGCGGGCTGATCCTGGCCGAGATCATGTCCTTGGCTAGCAGCTCGCCCATCCTGACGCCGGCATCGCATCGGGTGGCAACGATGTCGATCAGCGCGTTGTCGAGAACCAGCTCGACCTTGATGTCGGGGTATTTCGGCAGGATGTCGCGCAGCTTGGGCCAGAGCACATGGGCGACCGCATGGTCGGATGCGCTGATGCGGATGTTGCCGGCCGGTTTCTCGCGCAACTCGCTGAGCGCGTCGATCTGCGCGCCGATCTCCTCGAAATGCGGACGGATGCCGTTGAACAGACGCTCGCCGGCATCGGTCAGCGACACCGCCCGCGTCGTGCGGGTCAGAAGCCGGATTCCGAGCCGGGCTTCGAGCTGGCGGATGGTGTGGCTGAGCGCCGACTGCGACAGGCCGAACTGCGCCGCCGCCCTGGTGAAGCTCCGTTCACGGGCCACCGCGATGAAGGCCAGTAGATCGTCGACGCTCTCACGCGGCATTCATGACTCTCCTTCATGTCGTTCCGCACATTATAGCGTCCGAATGGATTTCAGGAATTGGGCTGCTGTCCCCGCTGCATGCCTGCGATTCCGGCGCGGGAGGTGAGGAAAGCCAGCAGGGCGGCGAGAGCGAGCAGGGCTGCACTGGCGCCGAAGGTGGCGCGATGTCCGCTTGCGTCGAACAGCAGGCCGCCGACCACCGCTCCCAGGGTGATGGCAAGCTGGACGATGGCCACCATCAGGCCGCCACCCGCCTCGGCGTCCCGCGGCAGCGTCCTCGCCACCCAGGTCCACCAGCCGACCGGTGCAGACGTGGCGAACAACCCCCAGCAGGCGAGCAGCAGCGCCGTCATCGGCAGAGTCCAGTCAGCCATGACGAGCATCAGAGCGGTGAGAGCCATCAGTGCCGGAATGACGATCAGCGTCCGGTAGAGACCCGTCTTCAGGAATCCGCCGATCAGGGTGGTGCCGACGAAGCCGGCCGCCCCCATCGCCAGCAGCATGAACGACAAGGTGGAAACATCGACATGGGCGACCGTTTCCAGGAACGGCCGCAGGTAGGTGAACAGGGTGAACTGCCCCATGAAGAAGACGCTGACCGCAATCATTCCCAACGCAACGACGGGGCGGCCCATCAGCCGGAAGACTGTCACGGGGGATGAACGGCTTTCCGTCCTCATGGACGGAAGACTGACCGCCTGCCAGACGAGGACGATTGCGGCGACCGGCACGACCAGAAAGAAGGCTCCGCGCCAGCCGATGAGACCGCCGAGAAAGCTTCCCATCGGTGCGGCGATGACGGTGGCGAGCGCATTGCCGCCGTTGAGGACCGCAAGCGCCCGCGGCACTTGACGGTCGGGAACGAGCCGCATGGCCGTGGCCGCCGACATCGACCAGAATCCACCGATGGCGACGCCGATGAGGGCCCGGCCCGCCATGAAGGTCGGGTAATCCGGTGCAGCGGCCACGATGGTTCCCGACAGGATCATCAGGGCGGTCAATCCCAGAAGCAGATGCTTGCGGTCGAGCGAGCCGGCCAGGGACGAGATGAAAAGGCTGGTCAGCATGGCAAAGGCGCCGGATACGGAGATGGCCTGTCCGGCCTGTCCCTCGGTGATGTGAAGTTCCGACGCTATCGGGGTCAGCAGGCTGACTGGCATGAATTCGGATGCGACCAGGGCGAAGGCGCCGAGGGACAGCGCAAAGACGGCACCCCATGCTGCCGGCTGCGGCACGATCCTGTCGGCATCCGAAGAGACGTGAGTTTGCATATTTGCCGAAGTCCAGGGCAGCAAGCCCCCGTCCGGCGGGCCGCTTGGGACGCGCCGGTTCGGGGGTGCTCAAATTTTCAAAAGGGAGGCGAGAGCCGGGATCAGGCGGACAGGGAAGCGTTGTCGATCACGAAGCGGTATTTGACGTCGCCCTTGAGCATCCTCTCATAGGCCGCGTTGATGTCCCCGGCGTGGATCAGCTCGATGTCCGCGGTGATGCCGTGCTCGGCACAGAAATCCAGCATCTCCTGCGTTTCGGGGATGCCGCCGATCATCGAGCCGGCGATGGACCGCCGCTTGGTGATCAGGTTGAACACGTTGGGCGAGGGATGCGGCGTAGCCGGCGCACCGACCAGCGTCATCGTTCCATCCCGCTTCAGCAGCACGAGAAAGGCGTCCAGATCATGGGGAGCCGCCACCGTGTTCAGGATCAGGTCGAAGCTCTTGGCATGGGCGGCCATCTCGTCCTCGTTGCGGGAAACGACGACCTCGTCCGCACCCAGCGCCTTCGCATCCTCCCGCTTGGATTCGGACGTGGTGAAGGCCACCACATGGGCACCCATCGCGTGGGCCAGCTTGATGCCCATATGGCCGAGGCCGCCGATCCCGACGACGCCGATCTTCTTGCCCGGCCCCGCCTGCCAGTGGCGCAGCGGCGAATAGGTGGTGATGCCGGCGCACAGCAGCGGCGCCACCGCCGCAAGCTGCTCCTCCGGGTGCTTGACGCGCAGAACATAGCGTTCGAGAACGACGATCCGCTGCGAATAGCCGCCCAGCGTGTGGCCGGGCGGGTCGTCGGTCGGTCCGTTGTAGGTGCCGACCATGCCGTCGCAGTAATTTTCCAGTCCGGCCTCGCAGTCGTCGCAATGCTGGCAGCTGTCGACCATGCAGCCGACGCCGACCAGATCGCCTTCGCGGAAGTCCTTCACATGGCCGCCGACGGCGGAAACCCGGCCGACGATCTCGTGGCCGGGAACGCAGGGCCACAGCGTGCCGGCCCATTCCGCCCGGACCTGATGCAGGTCCGAATGGCAGATGCCGCAATAGGCTATCTCGATCTGCACATCATGCGGACCGGGAGCCCGGCGGGCGATGTCCATCGGCTCCAGCGGTTTGTCGGCGGCATGGGCGCCATAGGCTTTCACAGTCATGGGAGGAAACTCCTCGCTTCTCTCGGTTTCTGTTCCGGGACGGGCGGCATCAGGCGCCGTATTGCTCGTCCGTCACCTTGTCCATCCAGTCGACCGCCTTGCCGTCCAACTGTTCCTGGATGGCGATGTGCGTCATCGCCATTGTAGGCGAGGCGCCGTGCCAGTGCCGTTCGCCCGGCGCGAACCACACCACGTCACCGGGGCGGATCTCCTCGATGGGGCCGCCCTCGCGCTGGACACGGCCGCAGCCGGCGGTGACGATCAGCGTCTGCCCCAGCGGATGGGTGTGCCATGCCGTGCGGGCGCCGGGTTCGAAGGTGACGCTGGCGGCGGTCGTGCGGGCCGGCGGGTGCGGCTGGAACAGCGGGTCGATGCGGACCGTACCCGTGAACCAGTCCGCCGGTCCCCTGGTGGATGGCTGCGAGCCGACGCGTGCGATGTCCATGGCCTCGATCCTCCGGTCGTTGCCCGCCTCGGTGTGGCGGTGCTGGAGCCAGAGAAGCTAGTCCACGGGACTGTCCGCGATTAGTCCCCCAAAGATGCATGGACTTATGCAAGCGATTCATCAATTCCCATGACGTGCCGCGGCTTCGAGGTCAGCTCACGGACCGGTCCGGGCCAGTTCCATCTGCTGGAACAGGGTCAGATTGTCCTCGATATGCCAGTTGTCGGTGATCCGGCCGTCCTCCACCTTCAACAGGTCGGTTGCGATGAAGCGGATCGCTTGCCCCTTGCCGGCAGTGTCACCGAATTTGCCGCTGAAATGCCCGGTGAAGGTCATGTGAACGGTGACGTAATCGCCGGCCACGATCATCTTCTCCACTATGACGCCCAGATCCGGCACGGCGGCGCGGAAGCCGCGCGAAGCGAATGCCGGCCCCTCCGGCCCCTGCGGCCGGCCGGCGGGCAGGGTGCGGTCGGTGAAGCGGTCGGAGATCGCCTGTTTCAGATAGGCGGTGTCTCCACTGTTCCAGAATTCGTAAAAGGCACGGGCCGCATTGACGGTCGCATCGGTTCGGGACCCCGGTTGCGGCGTGGCGACGATCAACTCGTGGATGGGGACGCCGTCGGCAGCCAGCAGGTTGCCGACGGGGACGGAACCCAGGGCTGCGACGAACAGGGCGCGTCCGGCGATCTTTTGGAATTTGGTGGGCATGGCGTTTTCCAGGGTGTCAGGCAGTGAGGTCCGGCGGCCGGTCAGGCGATGGCGCCGCCGCCATCCACGCGCACCGTGGAGCCGGTGGCGAAGGGGGTGGTGGCGAGGAACAGCACGGCGTTGGCGATATCCCCGGCCTGGCCGACCCGGCGGGCGGGCAGGCGCTGGGCGGCGCCGGCGAACATCGTCTCCCGCTTCTCCTCGGGCAGGCCGGACCACAGCGGTGTCGCGATCAGGCCGGGCGAAACGGCATTGACGCGGACCGGGGCGAGTTCCAGAGCCAGCCCGCGGGCCAGCGCCTCCAGCGCCGCATTGATGGCGCCCTGCAGAACGGAGGTCGCGGAGGGCCTGACGCTGAGAAAGCCCGACACGAAGGTCAGCGATCCGGTCTCGCTGATTTTTGCGGCACGGGCGACATGGTAGGCGCCCCAGAATTTGCTGTCCATCGCGGTCCGGGCGTCGGCGACGGCAAGGCCGCGCACCGGCCCGCTGGGCGTCTGCGCCGCGGAAACGACGACATGGTCCCAGGCCGGCTCTTCCGCGAAGAAGCGTTCGACCGCCTCCAGGTCGCGGGTGTCGAGCACGACGGCGCGTGCGTTGCCGCCGATTGCAGCGACCGCGGCGTCGAGCTTGTCACGCGACCGCGAGGCGATGGTGACCGAAGCGCCTGCTTCGGCAGCGGCCGTGGCGGTCGCCAGACCGATGCCGGAGCTGCCGCCGACCACCAGCATGCGCGCGTTTTTCAAGGTTTCGGACATGGTGCAGTTCCTTCAGGGGTGGGCTGGAAGGAAGTCTAGAACCTCTCCGGATTACGCAGTATCCTCGACCTAATCGATGCACTCTCCACCGAATGGAAAGAATACGACTGGTATGCTGGGCGATCTCGATGAACTGCGCACCTTCGTCCGCATCGTCGCCGCGGGCAGCCTGTCCGCCGCCGGCCGCGAGATGAATCTGGCCCTGAGTGTGGTCAGCAAGCGGCTGGCGACGCTGGAGCGGCGGACCGACACGCGGCTGGTCGCCCGCAGCACCCGGCGCCTCGCCCTGACGGAGGAGGGGCAGCGGCTGTACCGCCATGCCCAGCGCATTCTGGCCGAGGTCGCGGAGGCCGAGGAGGCTCTCAGCCATGGCCGCGTCGAGCCGCAGGGCATTCTGCGGGTGGGAGCGCCGGCCGCCCTGGGGCGCATGCATGTCGGCCCGGTCTGCCGCGAGCTTGTCGACGCTTATCCGCGGATTTCGGTCGACCTGCGCCTGACCGACCGCATGGTCGATCTGATCGACGAGGGGCTGGACGTGGTGGTGCGGATCGGCGCGCCCAGGGATTCGGCGCTGGTCATGCGCAGGCTGGCCGACAATTACCGCATCCTGGTCGGTGCGCCGGCCTATCTGGAGCGTCGCGGCTGGCCCGCCTCGCCGCAGGAATTGGAGAGCCATGACTGCATCCAGTATCGCGGCACCGGCGGGCACTGGCGCCTGCTGGGACCCGGCGGTGCGGTGGTCGAACTGGACACCGCATCCCGCCTGCGCTGCGACAATGGCGACATTGCCCAGGATTGGGCGCTTGCCGGCTGCGGCCTCATGTGGAAGTCACAGATCGACGTTGAGGACGACCTTGCCGCCGGCAGGCTGGTGCGGGTGCTGTCGGACTGGCATGGCGACCCCGCACCGGTCTGTGCGCTGTTCCCCTCGCAACGGCAACTGCCGACGCGCGTGCGCCTGTTCCTCGACGCCATGGCGCGCCGGCTGAACCGGGAGGAGGCAGGCTGATAATTGCCGGTTGGGGCGCCTCAGCCGATCCGCTCGACGGCGATGGCCGTGGCCTCGCCGCCGCCGATGCAGAGGGAGGCCACGCCCCGCGTCAGTCCGCGTGCCGCCAGGGCATGCAGCAGCGTCACGATCAGCCGTGCCCCGGTGGCGCCGATGGGGTGACCGAGCGCGCAGGCCCCGCCATTGACGTTCAACCGCTCGGGATCGATCCCCAGGTCGCGCTGTGCCGCCATGGCGACGACGGCGAAGGCCTCGTTGATCTCGAACAGATCGACCTCGCCCACCGACCAACCGACCTTGTCCAGCAGTTTGCGGATCGCCGGGATCGGAGCGGTGGTGAACCAGGCCGGATCCTGACTGTGGGTGGCGTGGCCGCGGATCTCCGCCAGGATCGGCAATCCGGCGGCCTCGGCCACCGAACGCCGGGTCAGCACCAGCGCCGCGGCACCGTCCGCATTGGCCGACGAGCTGGCGGCGGTGATCGTCCCGTCGCGGCGGAAGGCGGGCTTCAGCGCCGGGATCTTGTCGGGCGAAACCTTCAGCGGGTTCTCGTCCTGCGCGACCACCCGCTCGCCACCCTTGACAGGAACCGTGACCGGCACGATTTCCGCCGCGAACGCACCGCTTTCGACCGCCGCACGGGCGCGGGTCAGCGTCCGGGCGGCGTAGGCGTCCTGCTCGGCGCGGGTAAAGCCGTAGGCCTCGGCCGTCGCCTCGCCGAAATCGCCCATGGCGCGGCCGCCCTCATAGGCATCCTCCAGCCCGTCCAGCATCATGTGGTCCAGCAATCGGTCATGGCCGATGCGATATCCGCCGCGGGCCTTCGCCAGCAGGTAGGGGGCGTTTGTCATCGATTCCATGCCGCCGGCCACAACGATGTCGGCCGACCCGGCGCGGATCAGGTCGTGGGCCAGCATGGTCGCCTTCATGCCCGAGCCGCAGACCTTGTTGACCGTGGTCGCTCCGGTCGCATCGGGCAGCCCGGCGCTGCGGGCGGCCTGCCGGGCCGGCGCCTGCCCTTGCCCTGCGGGCAGGACGCAACCGAACAGCAGCTCGTCGATGCTGGCGGGCGGCAAGCCGGCACGCTCCACCGCCGCGGCAATGGCGCGGGCGCCGAGGGCCGGGGCCGGCAGCGCCGACAGGTCTCCCTGGAAGCGGCCCAGCGGCGTGCGGACGGCGGACACGATGACGACGGGGTCGTGGGTCGAAGCGGTGTGCATGTTGCGGTCTCCGGATCGGTGGCCCGGCTGGGGCGACAATTAAATGACGGGTATCATGTTTGCATAATTGATGATGATCGTCATATAATTTGTCAACGGGTCTCCCATCGTTTTGCGGGGACGCTTCTCAGGGTCGTGTCAGGGAAGGTGCATCATGCGGGTGAGCAAGGAGCAGGCGGCGGAGAACCGGCGCCGCGTCGTCGAGGTGGCGAGCGCGCTGTTCCGCGAGCGCGGCTTCAACGGGATCGGCGTCGCCGACCTGATGAAGGAGGCCGGTCTGACCCACGGCGGCTTCTACGGCCAGTTCGCCTCGAAGGAGGAACTGGCAGCGGAGGCCTGCGCCCACGCGATGGAGGTGGCGGCGGAGCGCTGGCGCGTATCGGCGGAGACCAAGGGGGACGAGGCTCTGACGGCGCTGCTGGACAGCTACCTGTCTCCGCGCCACCGCGACCGCAGTGCCGCCGGTTGTCCCATCGCGGCACTCGGCATCGATGTGGCCCGCCAGGGCGGAGCGGCGCGGAGTGCCTTCACCCGCGGACTACGGCCTTTCCTCGACGGCTTGAGCCGCCTCGTTCCGGGCCGCTCGGCGGAGGCGAAGCGGAAAGCGGCGCTGACCACCCTGTCTGAGATGGTCGGCGCCCTGATCCTCGCGCGTGCCGTCGACGATCCCGCCCTGTCGGAAGAGATCCTGGAGGCGGCACGCACGAGCCTTGGCCGGCCTCCCGGCAAGCCGGGGGTCGGCGACGCCTGACCGCCGTTGCGTTGATCAGGCGATGCGGCGGAGCAGGTCGATCCGCAGCGGCTCCCCCAGCAGCGCATCGAACTGCGCGGCAAGGCCGGTGAAGGCCGCAGCCTTCGCATGAGTGTCGAGCGCCGCCTGATCCTGCCAGATCTCGTACATCACAATGGTGCCGGGCTTTTCACGGCTGACATGGGCGGAGTAGGCGAGGCAGCCCGGCTCCTTCAGCACGTCCGGAACGATGGCGGTGATGGCGTCGGCCAGCGCCTGCTCCTGGCCGGGCTTGGCGACCAGATAGGCGACGAGTTGCACCTGCTCGCTCGGCGGAATGGTCATGGCGGTCTTTCCCCTGATGGACGGTTGGAAGCTGGCTTTTCGAACTTGGGCTTTGCAGCGCCGGGATCCGTCCGATCCTCGCCCGCGGGGCGGCGGCTGGCAACCCGGCCCCTCGGCCTGAGACCAAGGAATAAGCCGGGCAAATCGAAATCGGAAATGCGGAGTTGCGATTTCAGCCAGAAGCAAATCCCATCGATCCCAAGCCGCTTGCCTATGGGTTATGCCATTTCAGACGGCGCGGGCAGCGTGACGATGGGCTTTCCCGTCCTGTTGTCGACGGATTGCCCATCCAACGCTTCAGGAGCCTATGGTTTTTGCCGAATGCAGCGCGCAAGCGCCAGCGGACCGCCGCCGAACGAGGCGCCATGCCTTCATCATGCTGCTCTGCCTCCTGTCCATCGGCGTTTCCATCCTCACCGCGGCGGGTTCCGCCTTTGCGCAGTCGCCGCTGACAACGTCGGCCCCGGCACCGGATCCGAAGGAGATCGGCCGTCTGGTCGATTCGCTGGAGAACCCGGCCAAGCGCGAGGAACTGCTGGACCAGTTGAAGGCTTTGCAGCAGGTCGAACAGGCGGCCAAGCCCGAACGCGATACCGAACGCCTCGGCACGCGCCTGCTGACGGTGCTGTCGGCACGGCTGGACAATCTGGGGGAGGAGGTCCGGACGACCGGCGAGGTGGTGCTGGCCGCGCCGCAGGGGATGCGCTGGCTGCAGCGGCAGGCGCTGGATCCGGCAAAGCGGGCGACCTGGGCCTGGCTGTTCGCCGAACTCGCCCTTGTCCTTGTCGCCGGGCACAGCATCAGGCTGGTCACGATCCGGCTGTTGAGCCGGCCGCGGTCGATCCTGGCGGCACGGCCGTTCCAGTCTGCCATCGCCAAGATCCCGTTGCTGCTGGTCCGCGCCCTGATGGATCTGGCGCCCATCGCCGCCTTTGCCTTTGCCGGCTTCGGCGTTCTGGTGCTGATCGACCCGCCGGCGACGGTGCGGCTGCTCGGGGTCGCCTTCCTGAACGCCAGCCTGTTCGTGCAGGTCGTGCTTCTGGTGATGCGCGGGCTGCTGTCGCCGCGCTCCACCAATCTGCGGCTGATCCCGATGAGCGACGCGTCGGCGCGGCGTCTCCTGCTGTGGAGCCGGGCTATCGCCGCCACCACCGTCTACGGCCTGTTCGCCGCCGGGACCGTGCGCACGCTCGGCCTGCCGGAACAGTCCTACGACACGCTGGTGAAGCTGGTCGGGCTTGCCGATGCCGTCATGCTGACCGCATTGGTCCTGCAAAGCCGCGTCGCCGTCGCGTCCTGGCTGCGCGGGGAGATTTCGGCCGCCCCGTCGGTTCCGGATCAGGAGCTGGGGGGAGCGCACGCTATCAGGACCACACGCCCCGGCCGCCTTCTGCGCGCGGCGGGCCGGCGTCTGGCCAATGTCTGGCATGCCGTTGCCATCCTCTACATCGTGGCACTGTTCGGCATCTGGGCTCTGGAGGTCGAAGGCGGACTGCTGTTCGTCCTGCGGGCAACCGCCGTGTCGATGGCGGTGATCGCAATCGCCCGGATCGCCGGGCGCGGCATCGCCCAGGGCTCCGCGGCGTTGCGACGGCGTTTGGACCGCCAGCGCTCGACCTGGGGTGAGCAACGGATAAAGCGCTATGTCGGGCCGGGCACCCGGCTGCTGCACTGGTCGGTCGCAGTTTTTACCGCTCTGGTGGTGATGGATGCCTGGGGGCTGGACATCCGGGGGGCGGTGGAAACCGCCCTGGGCTGGCGGTTCGTCGCCTCGAGCCTCGCCATCCTGCTGGTGGCTGCCATCGCGCTCGCGGTCTGGGAATTGACGAACGCTGTCATCGAGCGGAACCTCGCCACCACCGACCGCAACGGCCACACCATCCAGCGCAGCGCCCGCATCCGCACGCTGTTGCCGCTGCTGCGCAATGCGCTGATGGTGCTGCTGACCACCTTCGTCACCCTGATCGCCCTGTCGGAACTGGGGCTGGACATCGGGCCGCTGCTGGCCGGTGCCGGCGTGGTCGGCCTTGCCGTCGGCTTCGGCGCGCAGACGCTGGTGAAGGACGTCATCACCGGCCTGTTCATCCTGTTCGAGGACACCATCTCGGTCGGCGATGTGGTGAATGTCGGCGGCAAGGGCGGTCTGGTGGAGGGCATCACCATCCGCACCATCCGCCTGCGCGATTTCGACGGGACGGTGCACACGGTGCCGTTCAGCGCGGTGACCAGCATTTCCAACATGACCAAGGACTTCAGCTATTACGTCTTCGATGTCGCCGTCTCGTATGGCGAGGATGTCGACCGCGTCGTGTCAGTCCTGCACGAGATCGGGGCGGGGCTGCGTGCCGATCCCCGCTTCGCGCCTCTGATTCTGGAGTCTCTGGAAGTGCTGGGGATCGACGCATTCCAGGAATCCACGGTTGTGGTCAAGGCGCGGATCAAGACCCTGCCAATCCAGCAATGGAACGTCGGCCGCGAGTTCAACGGCCGCATGAAGAAGCGGTTCGGCGAACTGGGGATCGCCATCCCGTTCCCGCAGCGCATCCTGCACATGGCGCCGAACGGGATGTCCAAGGCGAACGCCTATGGCGAAGCGGCGGAGTGACCGCTGCGCGGCAGCGATGCTCCTGTCAAATCCTCTGACCGGGCCCAGGAAGGCTTGCTTGGGTTCGGGCCGCGATGGTTCGCACCCCCAACAACGCTGTTGACCAAAGCTGTATTATCTATCATACAGGTTCCTGTCTGATGAATGGACAGACTTGGGTCCCGGTGGGACGGTTCCCGGTGGAAGGGGAGGCGGAGTGCTGTGAAGTCGGCGGTCGAACCCCTGAAGGCTCGCAGGATCTATCTGCTGCTGCGCGACCGCATCGTCGCCGGCGAACTGCCGCCGGGCGCGCGCCTGCCGGGCGAACCGGCGCTGGCCGCCGAACATGCGGTGTCCCGCGTCACCGTGCGCCGGGCGCTGGATCTTCTGGACAAGGAAGGGCTGGTGCAGCGCAAGGCCGGGTCCGGCACCTTCGTCCATGACACGCGCGCCGTCCGGCCCATCGTCGCCGATCTGTCCAATGTGCTGTCGCACCTGATCGACATGGGCCGCAGCACCGACGTCAGGCTGCTGTCCTTCGGTTATGGCGTGCCGCCTGAACCGATTGCCGAAAGCCTCGGCCTGAAGCCCGGCGAGCGGGCGCAGCGGTCGGTGCGCGTGCGCCTGATCGACGGGGAGCCCTTCTCCTACCTGACCACCCATGTGCCGGAATGGATCGGCCTGACCTATTCGGAGGCGGAACTGGCGGCGCGCCCGCTGCTGGAGCTGATCGAACGGTCGGGCGTGACGACGGAACGCGCCACCCAGGCGATCAACGCCACGCTGGCCGGTCCGGAAGCGGCGGCGGCGCTGGATCTGGAGATCGGCTCGCCGCTGCTGACCCTGACCCGCATCGTCTACGAGCCGTCGGGCCGCGGCGTGGAACATCTCCACGCGCTCTACCGGCCCGACCGCTACAGCTTCCACATGGATCTGGTGCGCACCGGCAGCGACGGCGAACGGCGCTGGAGCCCGGCGCTCGGCTGGCCGCGCGCTGCTGACAAGAACAAATCCGAGAAAAGCAAATCGGGCGAAAAGCCCACCCGCACCCCGCGGGTCATCAAACAGAGGAGTTGAGCGTTATGGGACGTTCGGTTCAGGACTCCACCCTCGCCGGCATTTCCCGCCGTACGGTTCTGAAGGCCGGTGCGGCGGCTGCCGCCGTGACCGCGCTGCCGTTTGCCGCCCCCTCGGTCCTGCGGGCGCAGACCCCGGTGGTGAAGATCGGCATCCTCCAGCCGGTGACCGGCGCGCTGGCCCATGACGGCGACCTCGGCCGGGCCGGTGCGGAGATGGCGATCAACGAGATCAACGCGGCCGGCGGCATCAAGTCGCTGGGCGGCGCCAAGCTGGAAATGCTGTTCGGCGACGCCCGTTCGACCCCGGAAGCCGGCACGCAGGAGGTCGAGCGCATGCAGGCCGAAGGCGTGTCCGCCATCGTCGGCGGCTTCGCCAGCCCGATCTGCCTTGCCGCCTCGCAGGCGGCGGCGCGTTACGATCTGACCTATCTGGTCGATGTCGGCGTGTCGGACCAGATCATGTCGCGCGGCCTGACCAACACCTTCCGCTTCAGCCCCGGCTTCGGCAAAGTCACCCAGGTGGCGCTCGACAATTTGACCGCCATCAACGACAAGGCGGGCAAGCCGGCCAAGACCGTGGTGCTGGTGCATGAGGACGGGCTGTTCGGCTCCGGCCTCGCCAAGCTGCTGCAAACCGAGCTGCCCAAGCGCGGCTTCGAGATTCTGGAGACCATCGCCCACCCGACCCCGGCGCGCGACATGTCCAACGTGGCGCTGCGCATCCGCTCGCTGAACCCCGATCTGGTGATCCCGTCCAACTACTACGGCGAATTCGTGCTGCTCGCCCGCACGATGCAGCAGCAGCGGATCAAGCCGAAGGGCATCTACGCGATCCTGGGCGGTGCGGCGTCGAACGGCCGCTTTGTCAAGGAGTTCCCGCAGGCGGCCCAGAACGTCATCGACTGCAACCACTGGCACGACCCGAAGAACCCGAAGGCGCTGGCGCTCCGCAAGGCGGTGGAAGGGCAGGGCAAGTCCTTCGCCTACAATGTCTCGCTGAACTATTCGAACGTCCTGCTGCTGGCCGACGCCATCGAGCGCGCGGGATCATCCGACCGCAAGAAGATCATCGAGGCGCTGAACGCCTCCACCTTCGCCGGCCACATCATGCCCTACGGCCCGACCAAATTCGTCAACGGCCAGAACGAGGGCGCCACCCCGATCAACACCCAGATCCAGGGTGAGGACATCAAGGCGATCTTCCCCGAAGCATTCGCCGAGGCGAAGGCCAACTTCCCGGCGGCCTGATCCGTTTTTCGCCGTCGCACCTCCGCATTCCCCCCATCCGTCCGGGTTGCCGCAAGCCGGCCGACCCGGTGCGGGTGAGGGACCATTCCCCTCATGCGCGGGCTGCCATGTATTCTCCTCAGATCATCCTGGAAGCGGCGCTGAACGGTCTGATGACCGGTGCGGTCTATGCCCTGATCGCGCTTGGACTGACGCTGATCTACGGCGTACTCCACATCATCAACTTCGCCCACGGCGCGCTTCTGACCTGCGCGATGTTCGCGGTCTGGATCGCCTGGGCATGGCTGGGGATGGACCCCTATCTCGCCATTCTGCCGCTGGTGCCGCTGATGTTCGTGCTTGGCTATGGCCTGCAGCGCTTCGTCATCGGGCCGGCCAGCCATGGCGACGACGGCAACATCCTGCTGGTCACGCTGGGCCTGTCCATCGTGCTGGAGAATGTGCTGCTGGCCGTGTTCCAGTCCGACACCCGCACGCTCGACACTGAATATTCCTTCCAGGTGGTGGCTCTGGGGCCGCTGCTGCTCAGCTACCCGCGGCTGATCGGGCTGGGCGTCGCCGTGGTGGTCACCGGCCTCTTGTGGCTGGTGCTGAACCGCACCGACACCGGCAAGGCGATCCGCGCGGTCGCCAAGGAGAAGCTCGGCGCCAATCTGGTCGGCATCGACGTGCCGCATGTCTATGCCGTTACCTTCGGCCTGGGCTGCGCCTGCCTTGCCGTCGCGGCGGGGCTGCTGATGCCGACCTTCTACGTCAACCCGCGCATCGGCGGCGCCTTTGTGCTGGTCGCCTTTACCGTGGTGGTGCTGGGCGGCATGGGCTCGCTGCCCGGCGCGCTGCTGGGTGGCCTGTTCATCGGCGTGGTGGAGAGCCTGTGCGGCCTGTTCCTGGGCGACAGCCTGGGCCAGATCGGCATTTTCCTGATCTTCATCGCCGTGCTGCTGGTGCGGCCGACCGGACTGTTCGGAGCCAAGGCATGACCGCGCGCGACATGATCCCGATCGCCGTCCTCACCGTCCTGGCGGCGCTGCTGCCGCTGGTGGTGACCTCCAGCCCGGTGCTGAATTTCCTGGTCTTCATGCTGATCGTGGCGCTGGGCGCGCAGGGCTGGAACATCCTGGGCGGCTTCGGCGGCCAGTTCAGTTTCGGCCATGCCGCCTTCTTCGGCACCGGCGCCTATGTGACGGCGATCCTGCAACTGCGCTACGGCGTCAACGCCTGGGCCGGGCTGGTGTTGGCGACCCTGGCCGGGGCGGCGGTCGGCTGGCTCATCGGCTTCCTCAGCTTCCGGTCGGGCCTGCGCGGCTCCTACTTCGCGCTGGTGACGCTGGCTTTCGCCGAGGTGTTCCGCATCCTCGCCAATGCCGCGTCGTTCACCGGCGGTGCGGCGGGGATGCTGATCAAGCTGGATGTCCGCGCCGCCAACCTGCAATTCGACGACCGCGCCGTCTTCTACTGGCTGGTGCTGGCCTTCGTCGCCGCGGTGCTGCTGCTGACGCGCTGGATCCAGCGCTCCCGCTTCGGGGCGCAGCTGGTGGCGGTGCGCGAGAACGAGGACGCGGCCAAGGCGCTGGGCGTCAATTCCCTGACGGTGAAGCTGCGCGCCATCGCCCTGTCCGGCGGGGTAACGGCGCTGTCCGGCTGCCTCTATGCCCAATACTTCCTCTACATCGACGCCAACATCGCCTACGGCAGCTGGATTTCGGTGGAGCTTCTGCTGGCCCCGATCATCGGCGGCGTCGGCACCGTCTTCGGCCCGGTGGTCGGGGCGCTGACCCTGCACGGGCTGGGCGAAGTGGCCAAGCAGTTCGCCGGCCGCATCCCCGGCATCGACCTGATCGTCTTCGGCGGGGTGCTGGTGCTGGCCGTGGCCTTTGCCCGCGGCGGCATCCTGGGCCTGCTGGAACGGCTGCGCGACCGCGGCCGCGGGATGGTCACGCGCGGACCCAAGGAGGTTTCCCATGCTGGCCGTTGACAGTGTTTCCAAGCGGTTCGGCGGGCTGATGGCGGTGGATAGCGCGACGCTGTCACTGCAACCCGGCGGCATCGTCGGGCTGATCGGCCCGAACGGCGCCGGCAAGACCACTTTGTTCTCGATGATTTCCGGATTCGTCGCCCCCACCGACGGCCGCATCCGTTTCGAGGGCACCGACATCACCGCTGAGGAGCCGCACCGCCGGGCAGAGCGCGGCATCGGCCGCACCTTCCAGATCGTCCAGCCCTTCGCCGGGCTGACGGTGTGCGAGAACATTGCGGTCGGCGCCTATCTGCGCCATGCCAAACGGGCCGACGCCACCGCAAAGGCACGCGACGTGGCGCGTCGCGTCGGGCTGGGCGCCGAGCTGGACCGCCCAGCAGGCGGGCTGACGGTGGCCGGACGCAAGCGGCTTGAGCTGGCCCGCGCGCTGGCGACCGAGCCCAAGCTGCTGCTGCTGGACGAGGTGCTGGCCGGGCTGAACCCGTCGGAGATCCGCGACATCATCCCGGTGATCCGGGGCATCCGCGACGAAGGGGTGACGATCCTGATGATCGAACACGTCATGCAGGCGGTGATGAACCTGTGCGAGCGCGTCTATGTGCTGGCGCAGGGCCGCATGATCGCCGAAGGGCCGCCCGCCGTCGTCTGCGCCGACGCCCGCGTGATCGAGGCCTATCTCGGCCACGGTGCCGCCGCCCGGCTGAAGGCGGAGGGGGCGGCCCATGGCTGAACAGCTTCTGGAAATCCGCGGGCTGAAGACCGGCTATGGCGCCACCGAAGTGCTGCGCGGCATCGACATGGCGGTGCATGCCGGCGAGATCGTCACGGTGCTGGGCTCCAACGGTGTCGGCAAGACGACGCTGAACAAGGTGATGTCGGGCGTGCTGCCGGCCTGGACCGGAGAAATCCGCTTCGGCGGCACCCGCATCGACGGCAAATCCGCCGCCCGCATCGTCGACCAAGGGCTGATCCAGGTGCCGGAAGGCCGCAAGATCTTCCCCAACCTGTCGATCCGCGAGAATTTGGAACTCGGCAGCTACCGCCGCGGCAAGCCCAACCGCGCGCGGAACCTGGAGCGCATCTTCGCGACCTTCCCCCGTCTGAAGGAGCGCGAGGGCCAGTTCGCCGGCACCCTGTCCGGCGGCGAGCAGCAGATGCTGGCGATCGGCCGCGGCATGATGGCGGAACCGCTTCTGCTGATCCTCGACGAACCGTCGCTCGGCCTCTCGCCGTTGGTGGTCGAGGAGATGTTCGGGCTGATCCGCAAGCTGAATGCCGACGGGCTGGCGATCCTGCTGGTGGAGCAGAATGTCGTCCAGTCGCTGGAGGTCGCCCGCCGGGCCTACATCCTTGAAAACGGCGTCTTCGCGCTGTCGGGACCGTCCGACGAGATCGCACGCGACCCCGAACTGAAACGCACCTATCTCGGCCTCTGAGGGGCCGTCCGCCTGGGAGCGGTGACATGACAAGCCTGTCCTTCGACGTGAAGCCGGCGAGCGAGCTGCTCGCTGCCGCCTGCCCGTCCTGGCTCGACCGCTGGGGCGCCTTCGCCGCCGGCCTGACTTTCGCCGACCTGCCGGCCCCGGTGGTGGAGCGGGCCAAGCTGGTGCTGCTCGACTGCATCGGCGTGATTGCCGCTGGCATGCAGGAACCGGAATGCCGCGCGCTGGTCGGCAGGATGGCCCAGACCGCCGGCGCCGGGGATTGCCCGGCCATCGGTTCGGGCCATGGCTTCCCCGCGGGCTCGGCTGCCTTCCTCAACGGGCTCGCCGGGACCATGCTGGAGCTGGACGAGGGCAACCAGTATGCCCGCGGCCATCCGGGAATTCATGTGCTGCCGGCTGCATTCGCCACCGGGCCGCGGCTGAACTCCTCCGGCGCAGACTTGCTGACGGCCTTGATACTGGGCTATGAGATCGGCTCGCGCATCGGCATCGCCGCCAAGCTGCTGGTCACCACCCACCCGCACGGCACCTGGGGCACGGCGGGCGCGGCGCTGGCCGTGGCGCACCTGAACCGGGCTGACGCGGCGGCGATGATCGAGACGATCAACATCGCCTCCACCCTCGGCCTCGCCACCAGCCGGCAGACGATGCTGGAGGGCGGCACCGTTCGCAACGCCTATGCCGGCGTGTCGAACCAGCTGGGCCTGACCGCCTGGGATCTGGCGGCCAGCGGCATCATCGGCGAGACCGACGGGGTCGGCAGCGTGTTCGGTGGCGTCATCGCCCGCGATTTCCGGCCGGACCTGATGGTCGACGAGCTGGGCGAGCGCTGGGAGATCGCCCGCAACTATTTCAAGCGCCACGCCGCCTGCCGCTACACCCATGGCGCGCTCGACGCGCTGGGGGACATCGTGGCGCAGGCCGGCGGGCGGATTGTGCCGGAGCAGGTCGCCTCTATCGAGGTCGACACCTATGTCTGGGCCGCCCAGCTGAACGGGCCAGAACCGAAGAACATGCTGGCGGCGAAATTCTCGCTGCCCTTCGCGCTGGCGACCTTCCTCGCCAACGGGGCGGCGACGCCCGAC
Organism: Azospirillum sp. A29; assembly: GCF_042604625.1. Classification (NCBI taxonomy): domain Bacteria; kingdom Pseudomonadati; phylum Pseudomonadota; class Alphaproteobacteria; order Rhodospirillales; family Azospirillaceae; genus Azospirillum; species Azospirillum sp. A29. The sequence continues at coordinate 406,212 of NZ_CP170463.1, read as the reverse complement.
GCCTTCCGCGACGAGGCCCGGCAGGTCCAGTCCACCCGCGATCTCGCCCGCCGGGTGACGGTGCGGGAGGATGTCGGCCTGACCGCCCGCCTTCCCGGCCTGCGCCCGGCCCGTGTCCGCCTGACGCTCGCCGACGGCCGCAGCTTCGCGGCGGAGGCACTGACCAACAAGGGCGACACCGAGGACCCCTACAGCGCGGGCGAGGTGCGGGCGAAGTTCGCCGAACTCGCCGGTCCCGTCTGGGGCGCTTCGCACGCCGCCGCCATCGCCGACTGCATCGAGACCATCGACCGCGCGGCCGATCTTTCAACCCTGACCCGGCTTCTGTCGGCGCCTGCCGCCGCCGGGGGGAGCGTCTGAGATGACCATGCCCGACCTCAGCTTCAAACAGCGGCTTTCCGAAGACCGCGTCGTGCTGGCTCCCGGCGTCTACGACGCCTTCACCGCATCGATGGCCACCGCCGCCGGGTTCGAGGCGCTGTACCTGTCCGGCGCGGCCATCGCCTACACCCGGCTGGGCCGGCCCGACATCGGGCTGGTCTCGGTCAGCGAGGTGGCCGACACCATCGCCCTGGTGCGCGACCGTGTGCCGACGCCGCTGATCGTCGATGCCGACACCGGGTACGGCAATGCACTGAACGTGCAGCGCACCGTGCGCATGTTCGAGCGTGCCGGCGCCACCGCGTTGCAGTTGGAGGACCAGAGCTTTCCCAAGCGCTGCGGCCACCTGACCGACAAGGCGGTGATCCCGGCCGGCGAGATGGCCGGCAAGATCAAGGCGGCGGTCGATGCCCGCACCAGCGAAGGCACGCTCATCGTCGCCCGCACCGACGCGGTGGCGGTGGAAGGCGTGTCCGCGGCTCTTGACCGTGCCCGGCTTTATGTGGAGGCCGGGGCCGACGTGCTGTTCGTCGAGGCGCCGAAAAGCCGCGAGCAGCTGTCCGCCATCGCCACCGACCTGGGCGGCATCCGCCCGCTGCTCGCCAACATGGTCGAGGGCGGGCAGACGCCGATCAGCTCCGCCGCCGACCTGGCCGAGCTGGGCTACCGGCTGGTGATCTTCCCTGGCGGAATTGTGCGAGCGCTCGCTCGGCAAGCGCAGGACTATTACGGCTCGCTGGCGCAGCACGGCACCACCCAGCCCTTCCGCGACCGCATGTTCGACTTCAACGCGTTGAACGACCTGATCGGCACGCCGGAGATGCTGGCGCTCGGCGAGGCTTATAAGGACTTCACGCCCGCAAAGCGGGAGGACGCAGCATGACCATCCAGACCACCGCCAAATCGACCGCAATCGACCCCGTCACGCTGGCCGTCCTGAAAGGCCGGCTGGAGCAGATCGCCGACGAGATGGACGCGACGCTCTACCGCTCCGCCTTCAACCCGATCATCGCCGAGGCGCGCGACGCCTGCCACGGCCTCTACCATGCCGAGACCGGCGCCACGCTGGTGCAGGGCACAAATGGGTTGCCGATCTTCGTCGGCGCCATGGTCTTCGCGGTCAAGGCGGTGATCGACAAGGTGGCGAAGGAGGGTGACCTCCATCCCGACGACATCTTCCTGTTCAACGATCCCTATGACGGCGGCACCCACCTGAACGACTTCCGTCTGGTGCGGCCGATCTTCCGTCAGGGCCGGCTGTTCTGCTGGATGGCGTCGGTCGGCCATTGGCTCGACATCGGCGGCAACGTGCCGGGCAACTTCAACGCCCGCGCCACCGACAGCTTCCAGGAAGGCGTCCGCATCCCGCCGGTGAAGCTGGTCAAGGCGGGCGCGATGAACCACGATCTGCTGGCGATCCTCGCCGCCAATTCCCGTGTGCCGGTGTCGAATTACGGCGACCTGAACGGCCAGTTGAATGCCCTGGACCTGGGCGTGCGCCGCCTGACCGAGCTGCTGGACGAGCATGGCGAGGAGACGGTCGCCGCCGCCTTCGACGCCTTCACCGCGCGGGCCGACGCGCTGATGCGCAGCGCCGTGTCCAAGCTGCCGGACGGCGTCTACAGCTTCGAGGATTATCTCGACAATGACGGCATCACGGCGGACCGGCTGCTCATCGCGCTGGACCTGACGATTGCCGGCGACCGGATGACGCTGGACTTCTCGCGGTCGTCGGCTCCCTGCGCCGGGCCGTTGAACATCGCCTATTCCACCGCGGTGGCCTGCTGCTACGTCGCGGTGAAGCATGTCTTCACCGACGTGCCGGCCAATGCCGGCTGCCTCAACCCGATCACCTTCGTCATCCCCGAAAGCACCCTGCTGGCGGTCAAGCCGCCGAAGCCGGTCGGCGGCTATACCGAAACCATCCTGCGGGTGATCGGCGTGGTGTTCGGCGCGCTGGCTCTGGCCGACCCGGCCCGCGCCGCTGCTGCCCCCTTCGGCACCATCAACGCGCTGTCGCTGGCCGGCCACCGCAAGGACGGCTCGCGCTGGGTGATGTTCTCCTTCTTCGGCGGCGGCCTGGGCGGCAATCCGGAGACGGACGGGCTGAACCACGCCAACAACCCGATCTCCACCGCCACCATCCCACCGGTGGAAATTCTGGAGGCCGCCTATCCGGTGATGTTCACCCAATGGGCTCTGCGTCCGGACTCCGCCGGGGCCGGCCTGCATCGCGGCGGGTTGGGGGCCGTCTATGAGATCGAGGCGCTGACCGATGCCGACGTCTTCCTGCTGGGCGAGCGCGGCGTCTTCGCGCCCTTCGGTGTCGCCGGTGGCACCCCGGCGGTGCTAAATTGCTTCACCTGGCAGAGCGACGAGGGCGAGAAGTCGCCACCGCTCGCCTCCAAGGTCACCGACGTGAAGATTCGCGACGGCCAGCGCGTGCGGCTGGAAACGCCGGGCGGCGGCGGCTGGGGCGACCCGAAGCGCCGCGATGCTGAGGCTGTCGCCCGCGACGTGCGGCTCGGCTACCTCGGCCGTGACGCGGCGCACAGCGCCTATGGCGTGGCGCTGACCGACGACGGCGCGCTCGACATCGCCGCCACCGCGACCTTGCGCGAATCCTCCGCCGCCTGACGATTCCGGGATCCAAGACCATGAGCAACGGTATTTCCAAGGGCGCAATCGTCGGCGTCGATGTCGGCGGCACCTTCACCGACCTGTTCCATTACGACGAGGCGCGCGGCAGCTTCCGCACCGCCAAGGTCCCATCCAACCGCGGCGACGAGGCGGTCGGCTTCCTGGCCGGATTGCAGAGCTTCGGCCCGGTGGCCGATCTCGGCTCCATCGTCCACGGCACCACCGTCGGCACCAACGCGCTGTTGGAGCGCAAGGGCGCCAAGGTCGGCCTGATCACCACGGCCGGCTTCCGCGACGTACTGGAGATGCGCCGCCGCGACCGCCGCCACACCTGGGGCCTGTGGGGCGATTTCGTCCCCGTGGTCGACCGTGACATGCGGTTGGAGGTGGCGGAACGCACGCTGGCCGACGGCACCATCCGCACCGGAATTGACCCGGAAGAGGTGCGTGCTTGCGCCCGCCGGCTGGCCGACCAGGGGGCGGAGGCGCTCGCCATCGTCTTCATCAACGCCTACGCCAACGCGGCCAACGAGCTGGCGGCGCTGGAGGCGGCGCGCGAGGTCTGGCCGAACGCCAACCTCGAATGTTCCTCCCGTATTCTGCCGGAAATCCGCGAGTTCGAACGCACCTCCACCACCGCGCTCAACGCCTATCTCCAGCCGGTGGTCGGCAGCTATCTCGCCAAGCTCGACAACGCGCTGGCCGGCGAAGGGTTCGGCGGACGCTTCCACATCGTGCAGTCGAACGGTGGCGTGATGTCGACCGAAACCGCAAGACGCCTGCCGGTGCGCACCGCCCTGTCGGGGCCGGCGGCGGGCGTGATCGCCGCCGCGGCGATCTCCAAGGCGGCGGGCTTCCCGAATGTCATCACCGGTGACCTCGGCGGCACCAGTTTCGACGTGTCGCTGGTGGTGGAGGGGCAAACCACGCTGGCCGCCCAGACCACCATCGATTTCGGTCTGGTCGTCCGTACGCCGATGATCGAGATCACCACCATCGGCGCCGGCGGCGGTTCCATCGCCGGGGTCGATCCCGGCGGCATGCTCCAGGTCGGGCCGGAGAGCGCCGGCTCGCGGCCGGGGCCGGTCTGCTACGGCCAGGGCAACACCCGCCCGACCCTGACCGACGCCAATGTCCTGCTCGGCCGCATCAACGCCGAGCGTCCCATCGGGGGCAAGCTGGCGCGGCTGGACGTCAATGCCGCCCGCACCGCCATCGCCACCCATGTCGCCGAGCCGCTCGGCCTTGAGGTCATGGCTGCGGCAGAAGCGGTGGTGCGCATCGCCAACAGCAAGATGGCCGGCGCCATCCGCCTCGTCTCCATCGAGCGCGGCCACGACCCGGCCAAGTTCGCCGCCGTGCCGTTCGGGGGCGGCGGGGCGCTGCATGTCGGCGCGCTGATCAAGGAGGTCGGGCTGAAGGCGGCGCTGGTGCCACGCTTCCCCGGCGTGACTTCCGCACTCGGCTGCGTCATCGCCGACATCCGCCACGATCAGGTGCAGACGGTCAATCTACCGCTGGCCGGCATCGACGCACGCTCGCTCGACCGCCGCATGGTCGAGGAGGCGACTGCCGCCCGCGCCGTGGTGGAGTCCGCCGGTCTCAGCGTCGAGCGCATCGACCTCGTCTTCGAACTCGACATGCACTACATCGGCCAGACCCATACAGTCGCCGTGCCGCTGCCGGTGGCGGTGGAGAATGGCACGACCGGCCCAACCACAGGAATTGACGAGGCGACCATCCGCGCTGCTTTCGAGCGCGCCTATCAGGCGTCCTTCAGCCGTCTGCTGCCGGGGGTCGGCGCAAAGATCGTCAATCTGCGCACCGCCGCCATCGGCCGACGTCCGCATTTCGACCTCTCCGCTTTGGCTCCGGCCGCCGGAACGACGGTCGAGGGCGCCTATGCCGGGTCGCGGCCGGTGTGGTTCGACGGGGCCTGGCACGAGACTGCCGTCTACAACCGGCTGGACCTGCCGGTCGGCGCCGTCATCCAGGGCCCGGCAATCCTGGAGCAGCCGGACGCCACCACCGTCATCGACCCCGACCTGTCCGCCCGTGTCGACGGCTTCGGCAACGTCATCGTCGAAAGGAGCGGCCGATGAGCGCCGCCGTCATCCCGGTCGAGCGCACCGCCCTGCTGGTCTGCGACCTGCAAAACGACTTTCTCCATTCCGAAGGCGCCTACGGCCGCGCCGGACAGACGGCGCCGGAGATTGCGGCGCTGCCGGAGCGGGTGAAGCCGTTGGCCGATCTGCTGCGCTCGCGCGGCGGCTGGGTGATCTCCACCAACTTCACCCTGGTGCCGGGCCGCGGCGGCGAGCCGATGATCTCGCCTCATCTGAAATCGCTGCGGCCTTTCCTGGCGAAGGGCGATTTCCAGCCCGGCAGTTGGGGGCACCGGACGGTGGATGCCCTCCAGCCCGTCGATGTCGAGGTGGAGAAAATCGCCTATTCCGCCTTCTACATGTCGCGGCTGGAATGGGTGCTGCGGAAATGCGGGGTGGAACGTCTGCTGGTCTGCGGCATCGTCACCAATGGCGGCGTCGCCTCCACCGTGCGCGACGCCCATGTCCGCGATTTCGAGACCATCCTGCTGGAGGACGGCTGCGCCGCCTTCAGCCCGGAGGTGCATGAGGTCTCCGTCGCCGCGCTGCGCCCGGTTTGCCGGGTCGCGACGGTCGCGACCATGCTGGAGGAGGTGGCGAACTCATGAGCCGCATCCTGCCCGCCGATGGCATCGAGTTCGAGTTCACCGTCCCCGTCGTCGTGATCGGCGGCGGAGCGGCCGGGATGGTCGCGGCGCTGGCCGCCCATGAGCGGGGTGCCGGCGTGCTGGTGCTGGAGCGCGATGCGCTGCCGCAAGGATCCACCGCCCTGTCGGCCGGGCTGATCCCGGCCCCCGGCACCCGCTGGCAGCGCGACGCCGGCATCGAGGACAGCCCGGAGCGCTTCGCCGCCGACATCGTCGCCAAGGCGAAAGGGGAGCCCAACCCGGCCGAGGTCGCCCGCGTCGCCCAAGCGGTCGGGCCGGCCCTGGAATGGCTGGCCGACCGTTACGGCCTGCCGTTTTCGGTGGTGGACAATTTCAGCTATCCCGGACACAGCGCCCGGCGCATGCATGGGCTGCCCAGCCGGTCGGGAGCAGAGCTGATCGACCGGCTGCGCGGTGCCGTGGAAACCGCCGGGATCGACGTGCTGTGCGAGGCGCACGTCACCACCCTCCATGCCGATGGCGCACGGATTTGCGGTGTCGAGATCACGCGGCCCGACGGCAGTGTCGAGCGGGTCGGCTGCGGTGCGCTGATCCTTGCCTGCAACGGCTATGGCGGCAACAGGGCGCTGGTCGGGCAGCATGTGCCGGAACTGGCCGACGCGCTCTATTTCGGCCATCCCGGCAACCAGGGCGACGCGCTGCTGTGGGGTGAGGCACTGGGGGCGGCCACCCGGCACCTGTCGGGCCATCAGGGCCATGGCTCCGTGGCACACCCCGCCGGCATCCTCGTCACCTGGGCGACGATCACCGAGGGCGGCGTGCAGGTGAATGCGGACGGCCGGCGCTTCTCCAACGAGGCGCACGGCTATTCGGAGCAGGCGGCGGTGGTGCTGCGCCAGCCGGACGGCATCGCCTGGACTGTCTTCGACGAACGCATCGCCGGCATCGCCCGTCAGTTCGAGGATTTCCGGCAAGCCGAGGCGATGGGCGCGATGCTGAGCGCCGACACTCCGGCCGAACTGGCCCGTCTGATGAAGATCGACGCGAATGTCCTCGCCGCCACGCTGGCCGACATCGACCGGCTGAAGGCGGAGGGTGGAACCGATGGGTTCGGCCGCGACTTCGCCGGCTCGGCCCCGCTGGTGCCGCCCTACCGTGCCGTCCGCGTCACCGGCGCCCTGTTCCACACCCAGGGCGGGCTGGTTGTCGATGACGAGGCCCGCGTTCTGGACGAGCAGGGGACGCCGCTACCCAACCTCTATGCCGCCGGCGGGGCCGCCTGCGGCGTGTCGGGGTCCAAGGCGTCCGGCGATCCGTCCGGCAACGGCCTGCTGACCGCGGTGGCGCTCGGGCGCATCGCCGGGATGGCCGCCGCGGGCGCCGTAAAGGAGGAACTCAGCCAATGACCGCACAGCCACGCAGCCTGTTCGAGAAGGTGTGGGACGCCCATGTCGTGGCGACCCGGCCGGACGGTCAGGCCCTGCTCGCCATCGACCGCCATTTCCTGCACGAGGGGTCCTTCCACGCCTTCGGCATGATCGACCATGCCGGCCGCAAGGTGCGCCGGCCGGAGCTGACCTTCGCCGTCGCCGACCATTACGTCCCCTCGCACAGCCGGTCCAGGCCGATTGCCGATCCCGAGATCGCCAACATGGTGACGATGCTGGAGGCGAATGCCGGCCGCCACGGCCTGCGCCATTTCGGCCTGCACGATCCGGCCCAGGGCATCGTCCATGTGCTGGCGCCGGAACAGGGGCTGACCTTGCCCGGCCTGACCATCGTCTGCGGCGACAGCCACACCTCGACCCATGGCGCCTTCGGGGCGCTGGCCTTCGGCATCGGCGCCACCGAGGTGTCGCATGTGCTGGCGACCCAGACGCTGTGGCAGCGCCGGCCCAAGACCATGCGTATCACGGTGGACGGCGTGCTGGGACCGCATGTGACGGCAAAGGACCTGATCCTGGCGGCGATCGCTGCCATCGGTGCCGACGGGGCCGCCGGCCATGTCATCGAATATGCGGGCAGCGCCATCCGTGCCCTGTCGATGGAGGGCCGCCTGACCGTCTGCAACATGTCGATCGAGGCCGGGGCGCGGGCCGGCATGATTGCGCCGGACGACACCACCTTCACCTGGATCGAGGGCCGGCCCTTTGCCCCCAAGGGGGATGTGTTCGACCGTGCGGTGGCGCATTGGCGCACCCTGCCCAGCGATCCGGATGCCGTTTTCGACCGCGAGGTGAGGCTGGATGCCCCCGACATCGCCCCGGCGGTGACCTGGGGCACCAGCCCGGAAACCGCGGTTCCGGTGACGGCGGCCGTTCCCGATCCCGCTGCCGAAACCGACCCGGTGCGCGCCGGCCAGATGCGCAAGATGCTGGATTACATGGGCCTTGTCCCCGGCATGGCGCTGGAGGAGGTGGCCATCGACCGCGTCTTCATCGGCTCCTGCACCAATGCCCGGCTGGAGGATCTGCGCGCCGCCGCCGCGGTGCTGCGCGGCCGTCGCGCGGCGGTGCCGGGGCTGGTGGTTCCGGGCTCGGTCCCGGTGCGCCGGCAGGCGGAAGCGGAGGGGTTGGACCGCGTCTTCATCGATGCCGGGCTGGAGTGGGGCGAACCCGGCTGCTCGATGTGTGTCGGCATCAACGGCGACCTCGTTCCGGCGGGGGAGCGCTGCGCCTCCACAACCAACCGAAACTTTCCCGGCCGCCAGGGGCCGAACGCCCGCACCCATCTGATGAGCCCGGCGATGGCCGCCGCCGCCGCCGTTACCGGCAAACTCACCGATGTCAGAAAGCTCAATGTCCGCAAGCTGGGAGTTTCCTGAGGATGGATCCCTTCGTCACGCTGACCGCGCCCGCGGTGCCGCTCGACATCGCCAACATCGACACCGACCAGCTTCTGCCCGCCCGCTTCCTGAAGAAGCCGCGCAGCGCCGGCTATGGCAACTTCCTGTTCCATGACGAGCGCAAGCCGGGTTCCCGCTGGACGACCCGTCCTATGCCGGAGCCCGCATTCTGGTGAGCGACCGCAATTTTGGCTGCGGATCCTCGCGCGAGGGCGCGGTCTATGCGCTGGTGGACGGTGGGTTCCGCTGCGTCGTCGCCCCCAGCTTCGGCGACATCTTCGCCGCCAATGCCGCCAAGAACGGCCTGCTGACCGTCACCCTGCCGGAGGATACGGTGGCATTGCTGCGCCGCCAGTTGCAGGCGACGCCGGGTGCCACCGTCACCGTGGACCTGCCGGCCCAAAGCCTGACCGGTCCGGACGGCCGGGCGCTATCCTTCGCCATCGATCCCTTCAAGAAGGACTGTCTGGTCGAAGGATTGGACGACGTCGCCCTGACCCTGCGCCACCAGGACGCCATCGACGCCTTCGACCGCGAGGATGCGGTGCGGCGGTCCTGGGTGGTGCCGGGCAGGGGGTGATTTACTCCGCCTCTATTCCCAGAACCTCGGCGGCGATCTTCGCGACGTTGCCGTTGATGGGGGGCGGGGCGATGTTCACACCCTCCTTCAGCGCAGCGGTGACGATCTCCAGCACTTTGAGGCGGGCATGCCATTTGGAGTTCGCCTCCACCGCATGCCAGGGCGCGTTGGCGGTGGAGGTGTGGTCGAACATCGTTTCCGCCGCCTTGACGTAATCGTCCCATTTGGCGCGGTTGCGCATATCCTCCTCGGTCAGTTTCCAGCGCTTGTACGGGTTCTTCATCCGCTCGCGGAAGCGCTCCAGCTGCTCTTCGGGAGTGATGTGCAGGAACAGCTTGACGATGCGCACTCCGTCGTCGGTCAGCAGCCGTTCGAACTCGTTGATCTCGTCATAGGCGCGTTTCCACTGGTCCTTGGTGGCGAACTTCTCCACCCGCTCCACCATGACGCGGCCGTACCAGGACCGGTCGAAGATGGCGAAGGTGCCGGGCGCCGGCAGCTTGGTCCAGAAGCGGTACAGGTAATGCTTTCCCTGCTCGTCCGCGGTGGGTGCGGAGATCGGCCAGACATGGAAGCCGCGGGGGTCGAGCGGCTCGGTCATGCGACGAATGGCCCCGCCCTTGCCGGCCGCGTCCCAGCCCTCGAACACCACGATGGCGCGGCGTTTCTCGTGCCAATAGGTCTGCTGGATGTGCAGAAGCTCCTTCTGCAGCTTGCCGAGTCGGCGGTCATATTCCTCCGCCGTCTCGATCCGCGCCTGCTCCTGGTCCAGTTTGGCGAGGCGGATTTTCGAGACCTTGCCGGGCTTCTCGGCCATGCGTTGCATCCTGTGCTGGTGGGTTCGGTTGCGGCTTGCCAACAGGGCGGGCGGAACCTTCACCGCCCCTGCGGGTTTTCCGGCGGGGGCACGGTGTCGGCATCTGCGTCGGCGCCGGCACACCCGTGAGGGGAAAAGCACCGATGCCGCCTGGTCGATCCCACAACGGGGAGCGGCAGGCTGTCAACGGAGAAGCAGGGCCAAGGAAGGGGGTTCCATGAGCATCGTCGGACCGCGCATCTACAACCTGTTTCCGACCCTGGTCGGTCCCGTGCGCGATTGGGCCGGGCACCTGCCGCGGATCCAGGGGATGGGTTTCGACTGGATATTCCTGAACCCGATCCACCAGCCCGGATTCTCCGGCAGCCTGTATGCCATCAAGGACCCTTACCGGCTGCACGACGCGCTCCGCGGCGGGTCGCACGAAAGCGACGACGAGCTTCTGCGCCGCTTCACGGCGGAGGCCGCCGCGCACGGCCAGTCGGTCATGATGGACTTCGTCATCAACCACACCTCTCGCGATGCGCTGCTGGTCGAGCGTCACCCCGACTGGTACAAGCGCGGCGCGGATGGCGACCTGCACCGTCCGGGTGCCGTCGATCCCAACAACACCGCCCATGTCACGGTGTGGGGCGACCTCGCCTCGCTCGATTATGAGCGGCGGACTGCGCGCCGGACTGGTCGGCTATTGGTCCGACTATCTGCGCCATTACATCGGGCTTGGCGTGCGGGGGTTCCGCTGTGACGCCGCCTACCAGGTGCCGGCGGAGGTGTGGAAGAGCCTGATCGACGCCGCCCACGCCGTAAACCCGGAGGTGAAGTTCTTCGCCGAGACGCTGGGCTGTACGGTGGAGCAGGTGCGCGAGCTGTGCGGCGCCGGCTTCGACTTCCTGTTCAACAGCGCCAAATGGTGGGACTTCAAGGCCGATTGGCTGCTGGACCAGTATGAGGAATTCCGCTGGATCGCGCCGTCCATCGCCTTCCCGGAAAGCCACGACACCGACAGGCTGGCGGCGGAGGTCGGCAGCCAGGACGCCGTGCGGCTCGCCGCCCAGCTGAAGATGCACTACCTGTTCGCCGCCAGCTTCTCCACCGGCGTGATGATGCCGGTCGGCTTCGAATATGGCTTTACCCGCAAGTTGGACGTGGTGCGCACCAGCCCGGCCGACTGGGAGCAGCCGAAGCTTGACCTCACCGGCTTCATCGGCGCGGTCAACGCCATGAAGGCCGCCACCCCGGCCCTGAACGTCGAGGGGCCGCAGCGCCGCGTGACCTCGCCGCACAGCCCGGTGCTGGGGTTGATCCGGCAGGTGGACGGCGCCGCGCTCGACCAGCCCGACGGCTGCGCCATCCTGGTGCTGAACCCGGACGAGAACCGGACGCACACGCTGGATGTCGGCCCGATCCTGGCGGCCACCGGCGGCATCTACGAGGCGTTCGAGGACGTGACGCCGGAGGCTGAGCCGCTGCCGATGGAGCCCGGCGCGCCGATGACGTTGCGCCCGATGGAGCTGCGCGTCTTCCGCGCCCGCGCCGCCCGCAGCCACGCCATCGAACTGCACGATGTGGAGGAGCGGGAATGGATGGATTCCATCGCCGCCGGCCGCATGACCATCGAGAATGTCTATCCGGAGCTGGACGGCGGCCGCTTCGCCATCAAGCGCGCGGTCGGCGACGTGATGGAGGTTTGGGCCGACATCTACACCGACGGCACCTTCGTGCTCGCGGCGTCCGTCATGTACAAGGCGGACGGCGACGAGGGCTGGAGCGAAGCGCCGATGCGCCTTCACGAGAACGACCGCTGGGTCGGCCGCGTGCCGCTGACCCGCAACGCCCGCTACACCTACAGCATCGAAGCCTGGCGCGACGTGTGGGAAAGCTGGCGGGCCGACTTCAAGAAGAAGGTCGATGCCGGCATGGTCGTCGACTTGGAATTGGTGGAGGGCCGCCGCTTCGTCGAGCAGGCGCTGGACTTGAACCATGGTGACGGGCGTGCGGCGCTCCAGGCGGTGATCGAGCGGATGCAGGCGCTGTCGGGCCGTGAGGCCATCGACTATGCCCTGTCGGACGAACCGCGCCGCGTCATGAAGCAGTATGGCGAGCGGCAGTACAAGTCGCGCTACGTGCGTGAGCTGGAGGTCTATGTCGACCGCACCGCCGGCGCCGATTCGGCATGGTTCGAGATCTTCCCGCGTTCCGCCTCGCCCGACCCGTCGCGTCCTGGCAATTTCGACGACGTGGTCAATCTGCTGCCCATGGTGCGCGACATGGGCTTCGACGTGCTGTATTTCCCGCCGATCCACCCCATCGGCCGTGCCTTCCGCAAGGGCAGGAACAACACGCTGAACCCCGGCCCCGACGATCCCGGCGTGCCCTATGCCATTGGCGCGGAGGAGGGCGGGCACGACGCCATCGACCCGATGATCGGCGACTTCGACAGCTTCCGCCGGCTGGTGCGCGAGGCCAAGCGCCATGGAATTGAGATCGCGCTGGACTTCGCCGTCCAGTGCTCGCCCGACCATCCCTGGGTGAAGGAGCATCCGCACTGGTTCTACTGGCGGCCCGACGGCACCATCCGCTATGCCGAGAACCCGCCGAAGAAGTATCAGGACATCGTCAATGTCAGCTTCTACCGCCAGTCCTACCCGGACCTGTGGTACGCGCTCCGCGACGTGGTGCTGATGTGGTGCAAGGAGGGTGTGCGCATCTTCCGCGTCGACAACCCGCACACCAAGCCCTTCCCCTTCTGGGAATGGATGATCCGCGAGGTGCAGGACCGCTATCCCGACGCCCTGTTCCTGGCCGAGGCCTTCACCCGTCCGAAGCTGATGAAGCGGCTGGCCAAGGTCGGATTACCCAGTCCTACAGCTACTTCACCTGGCGCACCACCAAGCCGGAGCTGACCGAATACCTGACCGAGCTGACGCAGGGTGAGTTGCGGGAGTATATGCGGCCGAACTTCTTCGCCAACACGCCGGACATCCTGCCGCCGATCCTGACCCATGGCGGCCGTCCGGCACACATGATGCGGGCGGTTCTGGCGGCGACGCTGGCCGGCGTCTATGGGCTCTACGGTCCCTACCTGCTGTGCGAGGCGGAAGCCTATCCCGGCAAGGAGGAATACAACCACTCGGAGAAGTACGAGGTCCGGCACTGGGACTGGAACAAGCCCGGCAACATCCGCGACTACGTCACCGCCATCAACCGCATCCGTGCCGAGAATCCGGCGCTGCAGCAGTTCACCAATCTGAAGTTCTACAACGCCTACGACGACAACATCCTGCTGTACGGCAAGATGACGGCGGCGAAGGACAACGTGATCCTGATCGCGGTGAATTTGGATCCGTACAACGGCCATGGCGGAACCATCGAGGTGCCGCTGTGGGAGCTGGGCCTGTCCGACGGTGCCCATGTCCAGGTGGAGGACCTGTTCAGTGGCCACCGCTTCACCTGGATCGGCAAGTTCCAGAATGTCTGGCTGGATCCCCACCGCAACCCGGCGGCGATCTGGCGGATCGTGCCGCCGGGGGTTTGAGGAAGGGATTTCGGCGGCAGATGCCACTTCTGCCGCCGAAGAACTCTGCCGCCGAAGAAATTTCCCAATAAAAAAGCGGCCCTGGAGGGCCGCTTTTTAAATTCCGTCTATGCGCCGATCAGCGCCGGCGGATCATCGTCACGCCACCGACGGTCTTGTCGAGAAAATCGATCATGGTATCCGGCTTCGGTCCAACCGACGAGGCGGCGAACGCCATCCACCAGCGGGCCATCGGGGTGGTCCAGCCGTAGCGGTCGGCGATGGTCTGAACATCTACGGTAGAGGACATGGTCGTCTGGGCAGTCGCCGCGGCGCGGGTGGCGCCGGACGGGGTAACCTGAGATTTGACGCTGTGCATGGTGCCTCCCAACGGGGACATACGGTGTCCGCTTATGCGGTACCTTAGCTCTCAACCGCTGGAAGGGGCAGAGTGGCTTTGGTGCTAACGGGTACTATACCTTTGGCTGCAAAGGTCCCATGCCCAAGGCCGCCCCTTTCAGGCAGGTGGATGCGGCAATCCGCTGGCCCAGCCCAGGAAAGCCACCAGCGCCGCGCGGTTGGCCGGGCGGAGCAGCAGGGCCAGCCGCACCCACAGGGGTGAAATCTTGTATTCGGCAGCCATCTCCCGGACTTCCTCCGGCGACAGACGCAAATCGGGAGCGGGGTTATTGCTCACCGGGCAGTCCTCCACCATTGCCAAAGGGTGCGATGGATGGAGAACAATCCGTCGCACCGGCAATCGCGCGGGCGCCTGTGATAAAAAATGGCCGGTCTTTACTTGGCGGCCAGCAACGCTCGTGGCGCCCGGTCGGCTCCGCTTGCCAGCGGCACCTTGGGGTTTGCGATCCAGGCGATGACGTCGTTGACCACCAGCTTGCCCTTCAGGTCGCGCAGCAGCATGTGGTAGCCGTCGGGGTAGACGGCGACGACATGCCGCCCGCCGGACTCGAAATCCTTCAGGGCGCGCTCGACCGGCCGCGGCGGCAGGACTTCTTCATGGGCGCCGTAGAGCACCAGCGAGGGCGTCTGGAGATGCTGGCAGGCGTCGAGCGCCGAACCCATCAGGTCGGTCAGCCCTTCCAGCGCGTCGACGCGCGAGCCCTTGATGACCAACGGGTCACGGCCGAGAGCCCGCAGCATTTCGATGTTGTCGGACGGGTGGATGTCCAGATCCTTCGGCGGATGCACCACCATCCCGGGAACCAGATTGTAGGTGATCCACAGCGCGGCGCGCGGGAAGAAGCCCATCGCCTGCCGCCCCCAGACGGCGGGTGCGACCAGGATGGTGCCGTCGACCTTGGGCGGGTTGGGACCGGTCATCGCGCTCAGCACGACGGCACCGCCCATGCTCTCGCCCATCAGATAGACCGGCACGCCGGGATGGCGCTTGTGCACCATCTCCACCGCGGTGCGGGCGTCGCTGACCAGCGTGGGGGTGCCGGCCCACACGCCGCGTTCGCGGGTGGCGCCGAAACCGCGCTGGTCATAGGCGTAGGTGGCGATGCCGGCAGTCGCGAAGTCGCGGCCGGCGCCGTCGAAGGCATTGGAATAGTCGTTGTAGCCGTGCAGAGCCACCACCACGGCCCGCACCCTGCCGTCGGCCGGCAGCCAGGAGCGCATGGGCAGCTCGAAGCCGTCGGCGGCGATCAGCACCTTGTCGTTCAGCTGCGGCTGGACGACGGCCATCCCCATCGGTTGGAAATCCGCGGCACAGCCGCCAAGCAGAAGCCCCAATCCGAGAACAGCCGCCATTCCGCTACGCCGCATGGATTACCCCTGTGTTGCGGTGAGCACCACCCGTCAGTTGGAGGAATATATCTTCAAGATCCGACTCTTCGGTCGTGACATCGACGATCCCAATTCCGGATGCCGCCAGGGCTGACAGGATGGCGCCGGCGCGCTGGCGGCTCGGGTGGTAGCGGACGACCATCCGCCGCGGTTCCGGCAGCTCGACCGTATAGCCTTCCAGCGCGGGCGGGGCGGCGGTCAGGTCGCGCTCCAGGGTCAGGCACAGCGCCTTGTTGTCGACCCGGCGCAGCAGCGTCGTCTTCGGCTCGCACGCCACCACCTGCCCGTGGTTGATGATGGCGATGGTGTCGCACAGCTCCTCCGCCTCCTGCAGATAGTGGGTGGTCAGCAGGACGGTGGTGCCGGACTTGTTCAGCGTGCGCACATAGTCCCACAGCTGGCGGCGCAGCTCGACATCGACGCCGGCGGTGGGCTCGTCCAGGATCAGCACCGGCGGCGTGTGGACCATCGCCTTCGCCACCATCAGCCGGCGCTTCATGCCGCCCGACAGCGAACGGGCGTGGGCGTCGGCCTTGTCGGCCAGCCCGACGGCATCAAGCAGTTCGTCCGTCCGGCGCTCCTTCTTCGGCACGCCATAGAGGCCGGCCTGAAGCTCCAGCATCTCGCGCGGGGTGAAGAAGGGATCCATGTTGAGTTCCTGCGGCACCACGCCGATGGAGGCGCGGGCGCGGCGCGGATGGTCGGCCACCTCATGCCCCCAGATGGTGGCGGTGCCGCCGGTCTTGTTCACCAGCCCGGCGAGGATGTTGATCATCGTCGATTTGCCGGCGCCGTTGGGGCCGAGCAGCCCGAACAGAGACCCGCGCGGAATGGCGAGGTCGATGCCTTTCAGCGCGTGCTTCGGCCCGGCTTTGCCGGTCGGCTGGTAGATCTTGGTCAGGCCGCGCAGCTCGACCGCGTTGGCAGGGAGCGAGACGGGCGTGGGGGTATCGGTTGGCGCGGCCATTGATCCTGAACCATGATGTTTGCGGTTTGCGAAAAAGCCCCGGCGTCCGGTGGTTTCCCCCGTTGATCCGCGGCGCGCGATGGGTATCATCCGGCCCGCGCGCGCGGAACCCTGATCGGGGGCCCGGACAGCGGGCGTGTCCACGATGGCGTGAACCGGCGCGCCTGTCAAAACAGAGGATGACTGCTATGCAGCCGACCGAGACGATCCTTGTTGAAACCTCGACCGTCGGATGCGACGGCGGCGGCGGCGCGCTGGGCCATCCGCTGGTCTATTTGACGCTGGATCGCGAAGGGCAGGTCGAATGCCCCTATTGCTCGCGCCTGTTCAAGCTGAAGGACGGTGCGAAGGTCGCCCACGGGCACTGACAGCCCGTTTCTCCTGCCGGCGGGCCGGTCCAGACCCGGCCCGCCAGCAGGATCAGCACAGCCAGCGCCAGCAGCGCCGACAGCCCGTGCCAGAAGGCCAGCGGGTTGCGCTCGATCAGCGGCCGGCGCCGCATGCCCGCCGCCTGCTTGCGCGGATGGCGGAGGTCGTACAGGAACTCCGACAATTCCCGATAGCGCTTGGCCGGGTCCGGATGGACCGCCTTGCGCAGCACCCCGTCGATCCAGGCGGGAACCGCCCGCCGGTCGTCCAGGGCGGTGCGGTAGACCAGCTTGCGCTGGCGCGCCCGCGTGGTGGCCGTCGCCGCATCGGCACCGTAGGGCAGGCGGCCGGTCAGCATCTGATAGGCGATGACTCCCAGCGCATAGAGGTCCGATGCCGGCGTTCCGCCTTCCCCGAGCAGATATTCAGGCGCGGTGTACTGCAGCGTGCCCAGAATCTCGCTGCGGTCGGCGTCGGGCATGGTCTCCAGGATGCCGGGGACCAGAACCGATCCGAAATCGACGATCTTCACCGTTCCGGTGCCGTCGATCATCACATTGTCGGGCCGCAGATCCTGATGCAGCATCTCCAGCCGGTGGAAGGCCTGCAATCCCTTGCCGATCTGCTCGACGATGGCGCGCACGGCGGGCAGATCGGGGGCGGGGTGGTCGCGCATCCACTGGGTCAGCGTCTGCCCCTCGATATACTCGGTGACGACATAGAGGTGGCGGCGCGGCCGGCTTTGCGGCGGCGGCTTCAGCACATGGGGGCTGTTGAGCCGGCGGGCTATCCACTCCTCCATCAGGAAGCGGCGGAGGTGGGCGCGGTCGTCGCGCCGGTCGATGGCCGGCACCTTCGCGCCACCGCCGGGGCCACCCCTGAGCCGCCCGCACCGTCCTGGGCCAGATAGACATGGCTGCGGCTGCTGGCGTGCAACTCCCGGAGAATGCGGTAGCCCTCGAACTCCGTCCTCGGCTCCAGCAGGGGCGGCAAGGGCAGGTCGGACAGCCTGTGGAACAGGTCGCCGGCATCGGCGTCGGGGACCGCATCGATTCGGACGATCTGGAGGGTCAGATTGTCGGTGCTGCCGCGCCGCAATGCCTCGTCCACCGCGATTCGGGCCACGCGGTCGAGGTCGTCCGGGTGCCTGTCGATTGTGCTGATTAAAAATTCGGCATCGACATGCTCATAGACGCCGTCGGTCGCCAGCAGAAAGACGTCGCCGGGTTCCACCGGCAACTCACGGCAGTCGATCTCGACATGCGGCACCACGCCCATCGCCCGGCCGAGATAGCTCACCTCCGACGACACCACCACGCGGTGGTCGTCGGTCAACTGCTCCAGCGACCGGCCGGCAATTCGGTAAATGCGGGAATCGCCGACATGGAACAGGTGCGCGGTGGCCGATTTCAACACCAGCGCGCTCAGCGTGCAGGCATAGCCGCGGTCCTGGTCGTAGCGGTACTCGCTGCGCCGGTTCTGGGCGTGCAGCCAGGAATTGGTCGCCGCCAGAACCCGCTGCGCCGCCGTCCTGACCGACCAGCTTTCCGGCGTGCAGTAATAGTCGGTCAGGAAGCTTTTCACCACGGATTCGCTGGCGATGTGGCTGACCCGGCTGGTGCTGATGCCGTCGGCCAGCGCCACCGCGATGCCCTTCATGCCCAGCAGCGGCGCCACCGGGATCAACGCTCCGTGGAAATCCTGATTGGTCTCCTTGCGCCCCTTGTCGGACCACTGGCCGATGGAGATCCGCAGCTCTTTCACGATACCGGCCCCGCTCAAGGAAAACTCCGCTCCAGGCCCCGGTCCAGGGCGGACCGGGGAGAGCGGACGGACGGGCAGGGTGGCTTATTCAGCCGGCTGCAGGTGGGGCTGCGGCAGGCGGCGCTTGGGTGCCGTGCGGACATGGGTGGCGTAGAGCGTCAGACCGGTGAAGGCGAGGCCGCCGATCAGGTTGCCCAGAACCGTCGGCAACTCGTTCCAGATCATGTAGTCCATGACCGAAGAGTTGCCGCCCATCAGCATCGCCGATGGGAACAGGAACATGTTCACCACCGAATGCTCGAAGGTCATGCCGAAGAACAGCATGATCGGCATCCACATGGCGATCACCTTGCCGCTGACCGAGGTGGAGATCATGGCGCCGACGACACCGGTGGAAACCATCCAGTTGCACAGCATGCCGCGCAGGAAGATGGTCAGCATTCCTGCCGCGCCATACTGGGCGTAGCCCAGCGTACGGTTTTCGCCGATGTGGGAAATGACGGTGCCGACCTTGTCCGGCGGGGTGGAGAAGCCATAGGTGAAGACCACGGCCATCATCACCGCCACCGTCAGCGCGCCCAGGAAATTGCCGACGAACACCAGCCCCCAGTTGCGCAGAACGCCGCCGATGGTGACGCCCGGCCGCTTGTCAATCACCGCCAGCGGGGTAAGCACGAACACCCCGGTCAGCAGATCGAAGCCCAGCAGATACAGCATGCAGAAGCCGACGGGGAACAGGATGGCGCCGATGATCGGGAACCCCGTCTGGACCGTGACCGTGACGGCGAAGACCGCCGCCAGCGCCAGGATCGCCCCGGCCATGTAGGCGCGGATGATCGTGTCGCGGGTGGACATGAAAATCTTGGATTCGCCGGCGTCCACCATTTTGGTGACGAACTCGGAGGGCACGAGATACGACATGACAAGTCCCCTTGGAATAAGGGCCGAAGAAACGGCACGGCAGCGTCTGGTGCAATCCGCGCGGCACCGGTCCGGTGCGGGGCGGGAGGAGGAAGGACGCGTTGCGTGTGATTTGGGTGCGGGCCGCAGTCATTGGGTCCGCGCTGGTCAAACCGCCGTTGGCTTGAACGGGAAGGCACATTGCACGGGATGTGCCAAACGCTGGAATGCAGCAAAGCAGCGGCATTTCGATCGCCGCGACGAGGCTGTATTGCAAAGAAGAACCGGTGTTGCTCAAAGACCGGGCAGCGTTGAATAAAAATCAGTCATTTGTACAAGAGCGATTGCCGGACCGGACAAGCGCGCGGCCGTTACCGCGAGGGTCATAGCGGAGAAATCTTTCAAAATTTTAACCGTGGCTCGCAATACTATCGTTGCGAATCAATGCTCTGAGCAATGGTCCGGGTCGGATGTGCCGGTAATGGTCAGGAACGGTTACCTTTTTGTTATATTTTCCCTTCGTACTATGAGACAGTACAGGCGATGTCGCTTGACGGGCTTCATCGAACCGGCGTCTACTTTGCCGCATTGCGGAAAGATGGCAGTTCCACAATCGTTGTTTGAGTTGCAGGCCTATGTTGTTTCCAGGCGGTTCGGGATCGGCGTCGGATGAGGCGCGTATTATAAGTCACGACACTGAAGAGCAGTACCGCAGCATCTTCGAGAATGCTGTCGAAGGCATCTATCAGACCACCGTCGACGGCCGTTACCTGCGGGTCAATCCGGCGCTTGCCGATATCTACGGCTATGCTTCGCCCGAAGACCTGATCGCCAACCTCACCGACATCGCCTGCCAGCTCTATGTCGATCCGGGCAAGCGCGAGGCCTTCGCCGACCTGATGGCCCGCCAGGACCGCGTCCTCAGCTTCGAAGCGCGCGTCTTCCGCCGCGACGGCTCCATCATCTGGATCTCGGAAAGTGCGCGCTGCGTGCGCGACGCCGCCGGCCGCATCCGCTATTACGAAGGCACCGTCCAGGACATCACTGAGCGCAAGCAGCATGAGGAGAAAATCCGGCTGCTCGCCACCGTGTTCGACAGCGTCGCCGACGGCATCCTGATCGTCGATCCCGAACTGACCGTCCAGGCGATCAACCCGGCCTACGAGATCATGACCGGCTTCCAGCGGGAGGAACTGCTCCGCAAGCCTTTGGTGCTCTTCGCCCCCGGTTCGCACGAACGGGAATTCGTCGACGCCATCTGGACCACGGCGCGCCAGGCCGGCCGCTGGCAGGGGGAGGTCACCAGCTTCCGCCATTCCGGCGACGCCTTCGCCGCCGCCCTGTCGGTGACGTCGGTCCGTGCGCCGAACGGCGTGCTGGAACATTACGTCCTGACCATCGCCGACATCAGCCAGCGCAAGTCGCAGGAACACCGAATCCGCTATCAGGCCAGCTTCGACCGGCTGACCGACCTGCCCAACCGCTGGCTGGTCTGCGAAAGGCTGGAGGAGGCCATCGTCCGCGCCCAGCGGACGAAGAGCAAGGTCGCTGTCGCCTTCCTCGACCTCAACCGCTTCAAGCAGGTGAACGACACACTGGGCCATCATGCCGGCGACGAGCTGCTGAAGCTGGTGGCCCGGCGCCTGCGCAACTGCACCCGCATGACCGATACCGTCGGCCGGCTGGGCGGGGACGAGTTCCTGATCGTGGCGCCTGACGCCGCCGACCGCTCCGCCGGAGCCCGGCTGGTGGAAAAAGTGCTCTATTCGATGTCGGAGCCCTTCAGTGTCCACAATCAGGAGCTTTTCTGCGGCGCGTCCATCGGCATCGCCTTCTATCCCGACGACGGCGAGACGGCGGACCAGCTTCTGCGCAATGCCGATCTGGCGATGTACCACGCCAAACTCAATCCCGAGCACAAATACGTCTTCTACGACGGCGGGATGCGCGAGCGGTCGGGCTTCACGCTGGGGCTGGAGAGCGACCTGCGCCGCGCCAGCGGCGGTGACGAGTTCGAACTGCATTTCCAGCCCAAGATCGATCTGGTCGGCAACCGCACCATTGGGGCGGAGGCGCTGATCCGCTGGCGTCACCCGGTCCGCGGCGTGGTCAGCCCCGCGGAGTTCATTCCGCTTGCCGAGGAAACCGGCCTGATCTGGGAAATCGGCGCCTGGACCCTTATCGAATCCTGCCGACGGCTGGCCGACTGGATCCGGCGCGACCTGCCGATCCCCTCGGTGTCGGTGAACCTGTCGCCGCGCCAGTTCCAGGACGCCCGCCTCGTCGGTTTCGTGCGCAGCGTGGTGGAATCGGCAGGCATCCCAGCCGACCGGCTGGAGCTGGAGCTGACAGAAGGTGCGATGATCGGCGACATCGAGAAGGCGGTGACGATCCTCAACGGGTTGAAGGACATCGGTGTCCGTCTGTCCATCGACGATTTCGGCACCGGCTATTCTTCGCTGGCCTATCTGAAGCGCTTCCCCATCGACACGCTGAAGATCGACCGTAGCTTCGTCCGCGACATCGTGAAGTCGACCACCGACCCGGCCATCGTCGGCACCATCGTCAATCTTGCCGAGAGCCTGGGCTTCGACACCATCGCCGAGGGGGTGGAGACGCAGGAGCAGGCCGACATGCTGCGTCAGCAGCGCTGCACCCGCATCCAGGGCTATCTGATCAGCCGGCCGCTGCCGATCGATCAGTTCGAAGCCTTCCTCGGCAACAGCGTGGTTCCGGCCTGACGGCTGTCCCCCCTCTCCCGCCGGGAGAGGGGATACCTCGACTTACGGCGCCGTCCGTTCCAGGAAATACTCCATCTCCTGGATGATGCCGCTCTGGGCGGCCCAGAGGGCGGCCTGGGTGCGGTTGCGAACATTGATGGTCTGCATGATGTGGCGGACATGAAGCTTCACGAGATCTTCCGTCATCAGCATCTCGCGCGCGATTTCCTTGTTGCTGCATCCGTCCATGATCAGCTTCAGGATGCGGGCGTGACGCGGATAGAGCCCGGGATAACCCAGCAGTTCGGTTTCATGCTGGGCCATCGCCCCATCCTCGCCACCGCGGCGCAGTGCGGTGGGAGAGAAGTAATCGAAGCACTCCTCCGGCACCACCGGCTCGCCGGCATGGATCAGGCGCAGGGACAGCACGAAGGCGGCCGGCGCCATCCGGTTCAGGAGATAGCCGCGCACGCCGAAGCGCAGGGCCATCCGCATGTGGTGGGCGGAAAATTCGTCGGCGATCATCGCAAGCTTGGCCTGCTCGCCGTACCAACTGCGGAAGTTCCAGGCGTCGGTCTTCAGCGAGGCCAGATCGAACAGCACGATGTCGGCGGATCGGTCGGGATTGCCGTTTGCGGAGCCGTTTCCAGGCGGCGCCTCCAGCGTGGCCACAGCCCCCCTGGCGGAGAACCCGTCGGAATAGCGGTCGGCGGCGCCGTTCGTTCTGCCGTTCCACATCGTCTTGGGTGAAAGTCCAGTTACAAGCCGGCTTTGCGGATCGATGACCTCGAAGCAGTCATCCAGAATGTTCAGGATGGATTCGCGCAGCAATCGGCTTTGGTTGTGAACAATCACACGAATACGATCGGACATGTCCGTCTCCCCCAGGAATAGACGAAATGGTGGACGGCATTGCGCGGCCGGAAGGCAGGCTTTTCCCCCCTGGACGCTGTGCTTGGACGTCGGCGGTGCCGGTGCGTGGCAATTCAGGTTTGCCGGATTCTTATGCCCGGCGTCCGACCTTCGGCCCCCCGTTCGGACCGTTGCCTCCGCAGTCTCCGATGCCGCCGCGCTTGGCCGCGCAATGCCGCAATTCCGATGGACGGTGCACGTTGTATCGCTGGTGCCGTGCTCGCCCGTTCGAATTTAGATCAAACTATGATCCGGCACTCACGGCATTGTCTGCTGCACTTTTGGAATTGTTCCAGGCTCAGTGGGGGAGAAATCACCCTGTCAGGGCGGAGTCCGTTGTCAGAAGGACAGCAGTAATAAACCATCCTCGTGTGCCTGGATAGAGATGATTACCCGACAAAGACAGTGGGGGCTACAAGGGATATCGCCAATCGTGACGAGTCCGAAGGGAAAGGAGCCAAACGATTTTGCCAGACTAAGAAGAAAAACGTCATTCTAAAGCAACTTATATTAGATGACTTGACTTGCTACCTGTTCGATCTGCGCCAGTTCACCATCGATAATATAGACTCTTAAACAGGTGTTGCCAGGGGAATCTTCGTTGACCATGGAAACGAAAATGGAGCCCCGCCTGGACGGGGCTCCATTTTCGTTCCGGTTAGCTGCGTCTTGGCCGCCGCCTTATGCCGCCACGTCGTGGCTGATGGCATAGACGCCGGTATCCCAGCGGGCGATGGTGGTGTCGAAGCCGCCGACGCCGTTCACCACGTCGAAACCCTGGGTAGTGTTGTGCATCAGGTCCTGGACCGTGTAGTGGCCATTGGCGAGCTGCAATTCCACATGAGTGGCCACCGCCTTGCGCGCCGCGGTGTCGTTGAAATCGACGCGGTCGGAGGCGACGACGATCAGCCGGTCCTTCTGGTCGTAGAAGCCGTAGCCGGTGATCTGGGCATCCGGATCCTTGTCGGTGAAGGTCAGCGGATGGTGATAGTTCACCCCTCGTCGCCGATCAGCACCGGGGCCTTGGCCTTCAGGGCGGCGATCTCGGCGTCGCTGAACAGGTTGTGCCCCTCGTATGTGGCCTGCGGGATGATGAAGGCGCTGGGCGCGCTGGCCTTGGTCATCGATTGCAGGGCGGCGTCGCTGACGTAATAGCCGAAGGGCACGCCGGCATCGTGCAGCTTGGTGATCGGTTCCAGCAATTCGCCCAGATAGGCGTTGCCGATGGAGTTGCCGGCCGGCTCCAGCGCATTCATCGCCTTTTCGGCGTTGGCGCTGTAATAGAGCGCCGGGCCGAAGGGACGGGTCGGCACGATGTCGCGCAGCATGTCCAGCCAGGGCTGCTTCACCTCGCCCCAATCGTGATAGCTGCGCGACCACTGCTCCGCCGCCCGGCGGACACCGCCCTGGTCGTCGGCGATCATCGTCCAGCCGCTCTGCAGCCAGGTCTGCTCCAGCCGGCCCCAGCCCAGCTCGTCACGCACCGTGCCGGTGACACCGGTGTAGAGGCTGTTCACCGCGCCCCAGTAATCGTCCTCCGACGAGGACATCATGTGGCCGAAATGGGCGTCCGGCGCGCGGGCGGCATGGATGCCCAGCATCGCCTGCTCGTAGGAGGCCGGGGCCTGCTTGTGCTGCATCTCGAAGCGTTCGAGGGTCTGCACGTTGAACAGGATGTCCTTCTCGTTCATCTTGTCGGCGATCACACGGGCATCGACGCCGGCGAATTCGCGCATCGCCGCCGGGGTGAAGGACACCTGGGTGGTCAGCCAGGCCGCCTTGCCGGTGTTCTTTACGATGGCGTCGTCCAGCGCCTTCCAGCCATAGGCCCAGCCATCGACGAAATATTCCAGCCACTGGGTCGGGTGGTTGTCGACGATGTCCTGTGCCTGCTGCGCCAGCGTGCTGCCGGCCACCTTGATGCCGGTCTTGCTGCTGAACTCCGCGATCATGCGAGAATTGAAGAAGTCCATCACACCGGAATGCGGGCTGCCGTCAAAGAAGTCGGCCAGCTCGTACCCGCGGGTGCCGGTCAGGGCGGACAGGCGACCGAGTTTGTCGGCCATCCAGTCGGCATAATGGGCGGTACCGCCGGTCCAGCCGGCCGGTGCGTCCTTGGCGTCCAGAGGCATCAGCGGGCTGACATAGCCCCAGCCATACGGGTTGCTGCTGTCGGAGTTCAGGACATTGCCGTCGCCGTCGCGCCCCAGATACTGCGGATGGGCCTTGACCCACGACACCCACGCCTTGTGGCCGCCCAGATTGGCGAACTCGCCGCCGTTCTGCGAGAACTCGAAGGTGTCCTCCCACAGCTGCAGGCCGATCAGCGGCATCACCCCGTCGGCCAGGTGGCCGGCGGCGACGTCGCGGGTTTCCTTCAGATGGGCTGCGTTGGCGTAGTCGGGCACCAATTCCCAGAACAGGTGCTGCGGCGCCAGCCCGCGGTCGGCACCCCAGGAGATGGTCGACACGTCCGACATCAGCGGCGGACGGTCGCTGCTGACCCCGGCGCTGGCGCTGTGGTCGTTCTTCGGCAGCGTGGCGGCTGGCGCCGTCGGAATTGTGGGAGTGGTGGGAGTGGTCGGCGCCGTAGGGGTGGTCGTCGTTCCGCTCACCAGCATGTCCTTGCTGACGGGAATGCTGAGTGTGCCGTTCCACCACAGACCCTGCTGGCCGGCAATGATGTCCTTGCCGTCCAGCGCGCCGCGGTCATAGGTGACGCCAGCGGCGGTCGAGGCGACGCTGTGGCCGTTCACCACGACGGAGCCGACATAGAGGCTGCGGTCCTGGCCATTGACGACGGCGTCGTTGTCGTACTGGACCTGGACCTTGTGCGCCAGGGCCGGATCGAGATCGACCGTGAACTTGTAGGCGGTCTGGCTGGTGGCGGCCACCTTGGCGTCGCCCACCATTTTGCCATCGACCAGAAGCTTGAAATGCGGCGGCACGCCGCCGGCACTGGTGCCCCAGGCGTTGACGACCACGCTGAAGGACTTGGTCGCCGCCGGGGTCGCGACCACCGCCTCGGCGGCATCGGTCGCCGTGGGGACGGGGAACAGCGAGGCGGGCAGCGGCATGTTCAGGGCGCCGCCCCAATAGAGACCTTCCTGCCCCTTCACCACGTCCTTCCCGTCGACCGCGCCCTTGTCATAGGTGACCGACGGGTCGGTGACGGCGATCGAGGTGCCGTTCACCGCCACGGCGCGGACGAACAGGTTGCGGTCGGCGCCGCCGATCACTCCGTCATTGTCATAGACGAGCTGAAGGTTGTGCGCGCTGCCGGCGGCGACCTTCGCGGTGATGGTGTAACGGCCGGCGGTGCTGCTGTTCACCGTCGCCTGACCGATGGTCGCACCATCGAGTTTGAGCGCCAGATGCGGCCAGATGCCGCCGGCAGCCTGTCCCCATGCGTCGATCGCAAAGGTGACATCGATGAGATTGGACTCGGTGGACGACATCGGCACGACTCCTATTAATCGGATATTAAGATCTTCCAAAACGGGATTACCCGTATCGGTCGGATTACCCTTCTCGTTAGGAGTAGTCGCACGAAAGTTTATGTAATTGAGAGAGTCAATCTTGGGACATGACTCTGACTCATCTTTGACTCTTCCAAAAAAATCGATTTTGAGTCCGCGAATGCTTTAGACGCTGAAAGACTGAAACCGACATCGGCAGTCTTAAGCCTGTTGTGTGGAGATCGTATCTTTCGTTTGTTTGGTGTCCGCCCTGCCTCCATGGTCCACTGCGGCACGAACCGCCGCCGATACCGCAGATCAGGCAGGGCAGGAGACCTCCCCATGCGCACCAAATCCCTGCGCATCGCCGTCGTTACGCAGAAGATCGTCCGCCATGACGGCCAGGGCCGCGTAAACGCGGTCGTGGTCGACGAACTGCTTCGTCGCGGGCACGAGGTCGTTGCCATCGCGTCGGAACTGTCGGACGAACTGGCGCGTCATCCGCGCCTGCGCTGGGTCCGCATCGACGGGGGAGGGGTGCCGACGCAATTGGCGAAGGACCAGCTGTTCGCATGGCAGGCCAGCCGGGCGCTGGCACGGGAAAGGCGCCGGAGGAAAGACCGGCCAGGGAAAGATCAACCAGGGAAGGACGGACCGGGGATCGACCGGGTGGTGGTGAACGGCTTCGTCAGCTGGGCGCGGTCGGACGTGAATGCGGTGCATTTCGTCCATTCCGCCTGGATGCGCTCCCCCACCCACCCGATCCGCAAGGGCGTCTCGCCCCTGTCGCTTTACCGGGCTCTCTACACGCTGCTGAATGTCGGGTTCGAGCGCTGGAGCTTCCGTCGCGCCGGCCGGCTGGTGGCGGTGTCGCGCACCGTGGCGGACGAGTTGCGCCGGGACGGCATCGCGCCCGTGCGGCTGAGCGTGATCGACAATGGCGTCGATGTCGAAGAGTTCCGTCCGGGAACGGCGGATCCGGCGCTGTTCGGCCTGCCGCCCGGCCGGCCGGTAGCGCTGTTCGTCGGCGATGCCCGCAGCGACCGCAAAAATCTGGACGGCGTGCTGCGCGCGCTGGCCGAGGTGCCGGATTTGGCGCTGGCGGTGGTCGGGGACGAGCGGGGCGGCCCATTCCCGGCGATGGCGCGGGCGTTGGGGGTGGAGGAACGGGTCCGCTTCCTCGGCCACCGGCGCGACGTGGCGGCGCTGATGCGGGCGGCCGACCTGTTCGTTTTCCCGACCCGCTACGAGCCCTTCGGCCTCGTCCTGCTGGAAGCGGCGGCGAGCGGGCTGCCGGTCGTCACCACGCGCCTGGCCGGTGCCGGCCGGCTGCTGGAAGACGGGGCGGCCATCCTGCTGGATCGCCCGGACGACCATGGCGAGCTGGTGCAGGCGATGCGCAGTCTGGCGGCTGACCCGGCGCTCCGCCGCCGCATGGGCGAGGCCGGGCGCCGGATCGCCGAGAGCCAGGACTGGTCGGTGACGGCCGGGCAGTATGCCGACCTGCTGGAGGAGCCGGAATGCGCGGGTCGGGCGGTCGAGGGGCGGGGGCTGTTGGCCGGATCGGCCCCCTGACCGGGTGCGGTCAGCGCGCTCCCAGCCGCAAATCCATCATCACGCTGTCGCTTCCCGCCGGGGCGTCTGCCACAGCCACACCCACCGCAGCCGCGGGGCCGGCAGTGGAATCGACCCTCTGGGGAACGCCGCCGGCGGGGCGCAGGAGGCTGCCCATGCGGATGGCGGCACGGGTCTTGCCGACCGGCGCGGTGCCGCTGGTGGCGACCGGCACGACGCCGCCGGCTGGGGCCGAGGTCAGGGCGACGCCGTCGGCCGGGCGATCCTGCTCCAATCGGCGCACCCGGTCGTAATCGCGCTGCACCAGATTGCCGGCATCGACGCCGCCGGCCCCGGCCTTGCGGAACTCGCCGGCGCACTCCACCGCCTCGAACCGGTTGGCGCGGCAGGTGCCGGAGATGCTGAGCGCTGGAGCGAACCCGTCGCGGCCGAGGCGGATCAGCCGTTCCGCATCCTCGAACCGGTTGCCGACGGCCGAGGATGCCACCACGGCCGCGGTCTCGATGTCGGCGGCGCGGTCGTTGGTGCCGTCGCCGAAGCTTGCGCTGCCGCCGGTGAACCGGTTGCGCTCCAGCGACCGCACCACGATCAATCCGGTGACCGGACGCCCGGCCAGACGATAGTCGGGCAGCAGAGACCCGCTGCAGCCGATCAGGACATTGCCGTACATCTCCGCCATCGGCCCTTGGATCCAGCCGTTGCCGCAGGCCTCAAAGGCGCAGTCGAGGAACTTGTTGTTGGACAGGAAGGTCCGCTTCGGCGCCCCGTCCTCCGCCAGGATGGCGTAGGGCGAGAAACCGAGATGGCAGGAGATGAAGCTGGCATGATCGATGCCGTTTTCCGGCGCCACGGCGATGGAGGCCAGTGTGTTGCCGGCGAGGTCGGTGTCGAGGAACAGATGATCGCCGAAGCTGTCGGTTCCCGCCGACCAGTAGGCACCGATGTGGTTCTTGGTCAGCTGGCAGGAAATCAGCGAGGAATGGTCGCGCCAGACATCCACCCCGGCGCGGAAGCCGTAGACCCCGACCCGTTCCAGCAGGAAGCGGGAGGTCAGGGCCACCCCGCCCATGCCTGGCGGCGCATCGCCCGGCCGGTTGCCGGGCTTCGGTCCGCGCAGGCTGAGATGGGCGATGCGGCTGCGCTGATAGCCCTTGTTGTCGTCGCGGGCGGCCTGCCGACTGCCGGCACGGATGGCGAAACGGCCCGGCCCCAGATCTCCGGCCAGGACAGCAGCGAGGCCCGCATGCCGGCGCCGACGATCTCGACCTCGTTGAAGGCATCGTCGTAGCGGTCGAGGTTGGGCAGGACGATCTCGCCATCCAGCCGGTACTGCCCCGGCGGCACCAGCACCGTCCCGCCCTGGCCGGTGCGCGACAGTTCCAGGACAGCGCCTTGCAGAGCGGCCCAATCGCATTCCTGGTCCAGGGAACGGGCATGAGGATGGACGCGCCGCGCCGCCTCCAGGCTCTTGTAGCGTTCGGACAGGGGGTGGCTGCGCCCGTCGCCGATGGCGCCGCGGTCGCGGATCGACAGGGCCGGGCCGTTCCGTGGCGGCTGGTCGGGGGGCGGGCTGGGAGACGGGCGCGACAGCTTGTCCGGAGCAGCCAGGGCGGTGACGGCGGCGGACCCGACTGCCGGCAGTGTAAGGGCCGCTGCCAGCAGCGCACGCCTGCCGATGCGGCTGCCGGTTCGGTCATTCATGGGACACGAACCCGAGCCGGTCGCTGGAGCCCGCCGCTGAGCGCGGCGCGATAGACCTCCTCCACCCGGTCGAGATGGCGATCCAGGGTAAAGGGTGCTTGCCAATAGCGGTCATAGGCATTGCGGCCCATCCGCGTCACCTCCGCATCGTGGGTGAACAGCTTCAGGCAGCGGGCGAGGTCGGCGGCGTCGCCGCTGCGGAACAGGAAACCGTTCTCGCCGGACAGGACCGCCTCCGCCGCCGCACAATTGTCGCTGACGATGACGGGGACGCCGTTCGCCAGCGCTTCATAGGCGGCGAGGCCGAAGGTCTCGTACCACAGCGACGGAACCACCAGGGCGCGCGCGCCCCGTACCTCCTCAAGCACTCCATCGGGTGGCAGCCAGCCGGCAAGCTCCGCCTCCGGGTTCAGCCGGCGGACCGTCTCCATTTCGTCGCCGTCGCCGATGAAGCGCACCGGGCAACCGGCCTCGGCCGCTGCATCGGCCAGCAGGGCGGCGCCCTTCTCGCGCGACAGGCGGCCGACGAACAGCATGTGGCGGTTGCCGGCGACCGGAGCCGGACCACGATTCCTGATCTCGTCAGGCACTTCGACCGGGTTCGGGATGGGCAGGGTCATGGTGCCGGGCGGCAGATGGGGGGCGATCACCGCGCGCTGGCGGTCGCTGAGCGTCACCAGCGCCATGCCCCCGGTGAAGCCGCCGGCCAGCGCGCCTGCCGCATGGCGGGCCGCCCGCCACCATTTGTGATGCAGGGCGCGGGCGTCGCAGTCGGTGGCAAGGCAGCCGGCGGACAGCGCCCGGTGCGGACAGTTGACGCCTTCGGGGAAGACGAAGAAGGCGCCGTTGGGGCAAAGCGGGAAATAATCGTGCAGGGTCAGAAGCACCGGCAGGCCGGATTTCCGGCAGACCGGGAAGACGCTGGGCGACAGCGCCTTGGCCCAGCCATGGATGTGGATCACCGTATCGTTGGCCGGGCAGCCTGCAAGCAGGCTTTCCAGGGCACGCGCCGCTTCGCGGTTCCAGAGTCCCCGCAGCGCCGCCTGCACACGGTCGGCGTTGCCCTTCAGATCAGCCTGTTCCAGGCAATGGACGGTGATGCCGGCGGTCAGCAGAGCCGGATCGATGGGCGGCACGGCGGTGAAGAATTGGACCCGGTGGCCGCGCCCGGCCAACCCGACGGCGCTCGCGATGGCGACCTTCGCCAGCCCGCCGCTGGGGTGGGCATGGTCGCAGAGGATGACCACCGTGCTCATCGCGGGATGCTCGAAATTCGCGAGGACTTAAGCTCCCGGTTCAGTGACGGTTCCGACGCAGGAAAATGTCCCCTCTCCCCGGGGGAGAGGGGGATGGGACACTGCGGCCGCTCATTGCAGGGCACCGCGGTAGACCGCGGCGGTGCGGGCGGCGATCACCGGCCAGTCGAAGCGGCTGCGGACCAGGGCCCGGCAGGCATCGCCACTTGGCAGGCGGCGGACTCCGGTCAGCGCCTCCGCAAGGCCGATGCCGATGGAGCGTGCGTCGGTCCCGGCCAGGACGAGGTCGCCGTCCAGCCCTTCCACCACCTCCGGCAGCCCGCCGACCGGGGTGACCATCACCGGAGTGCCGGCGGCCAGGGATTCCAGCGCGGTCAGCCCGAACCCCTCCAGCGCCTGGGACGGCATCACGCACAAATCGGCGGCCCGGTAGGCCAGCGGAAGATGCGCATCGGGGACGAAACCCAGCAGCCGCACATTCTCCTCCAGCCCCAGCGCGCCGATACGATCCTGAAGGGCTGCCGCCTCCGGCCCGCGCCCGGCGACGACCAGCAGCACGTCGGGCACCCGGCGGCGCAGTTCCGCCATGGAATCGACCAGCGCCGTCAGCCCCATGCGCTTCACCAGCCGCCGCACCGTCAACACGGTCGGACGCCCCGGAGGCCAGCCGAGCCGGGCGCGTGCCCGCTGCCGGCTGTCGGGAAGGTCGTAGCGGTCGGCATCGACGCCGCCCGGCACCCGGTGGATGCGCTCCGGCGGCACGCCATAGCGCTCGGCCAGGACGGTTGCGAAAGACCGGGACAGCACGATGAAGCGGGCGGCGCGGTGATAGACCAGCCGCTCCACCATGAATTTCAGCCGCACCGCCAGCGGACCCGCCCCCTCCGCAGCGCTTTCCAGTGCCCAGGGGCCATGGAAATGGACGACCATCGGGCGGTTGCGCAGGGCCGGCAGAGCCCCCACCGTGTTCAGCGCGAAATGCGAGGCGACGAGGTCCGGTGCCTGCCGGCGCAGCGCCTCCGCGATAGCGGTCCGCGCCGCCACCATCCGGCGCGGCAGCGTGGCCGAAGGCGGCGCGAAGCTGGCGATGCGGGCGCCATTGTCCAGCGTTTCGGAAACAGTGCCCAGCACCAGCCCGGAGAAGGCGATGCCCTGCTGCGGCAGATGGCGGGCGAGGTTGTAGAACATGTTCTCCGCCCCGCCATGGGTCTCCGGAAACCAGCCCAGCCCAAGCTGGAGCACGCTGGCCTCCCGCATCTCCTCCGGCAGGGCGCCGGGCAGGATCAGGCTTCCGTCCATTGCTCGTCCTCTTGGAATTGGCGTTCGGCGGCTTGTTCGACGGCGGCCTGCTGGGTGGCGAGCCCATGGTTCTTGGCGGCCATCGCCATGCCCAGGAAGAACCAGAAGCCGACGCCCGTGACCTTCACCAGCGTGTGCTCGAACACCATGCAGAGGAGGATCGTCAGCGCCGCGGTCTCGGCGCAGCGGGCGAAGGGGTCGGGCGGCGCCCCGCCTCGGCGCAGCATGCCCACCGTCAGCGCGATGATTCCGGCGACATAGCCCAGCGTGCCGGGCCAGCCAAGCTCGTAGGGCACGCGCAGGATGCCGCTGTCGAAAAAGGCCATGGCACCCAGCTGGCCGTCCTCGTTGGTCAGCTTGGTCGCGGTGTCGATGGTGCCGAGCCCGGCGCCGCGCACCTCGGTCAGCGCCTGGATCAGGAAGCGGCCGTAGAACTCCTGCCGTTCCTGATAGCTGCGGTCGTTCTCCATCGAATTCAGCGTGTCGAAGCGGGAGACGATGGCCTGGTTGACCAACGGCACGCTGAGGAGCGGCAGGGAGCAGAGGATCAGCCCGACACCGACGGCGACCAGCCGCAGCCGGTGCCGGCCGGGCATTGTCAGCAGCAGCCAGGCGAAGGTGAACAGACCGGCCAGCCACGCCGCCCGCACCAGACTGAGCAGCAGCGACCCCAGCGCCAGCGCACCGGCGATCGGCACGAGAATGCCGCGGGCCGCCGGCAGCACCGCCAGCCCGGTCACAAGCAGGAAAGCCATCGGGCCGGAGGAGTTCAGCGTGCTGAAGACCCGCACCTGCATCGGCAGCGGCATGCCCTGGTTGGTCATGCCGACATTGATCAGCCAGCGCGCATCCCAGGCCGGCATAAAGAAGTACTGGATGAGCCCATAGCCGCCGACAAGCGCCAGCCCCAGCACGAAGGCGCGCAGCACCGCGTCGCGCATCTGCGGGTAGAGCGGCCAATGCAGGGCGACATAGAGGCCCAACGTCACCGGCACCAGCCAGTTCAGCAGCGCAAAGGTCGCCGCCGCCAGGCCGGCCTGGGTGATGCCGTTGAAGTAGGCGTAGAAGATGCCCAGCATCACCGGCACGAAGCCGAAATAGGCCCGATAACGCAGCATCGGCAGATACTGCGCGATCACCAGCCAGGTCATGGCACCGACGGCGAAAGGCGTCACCATGACGGACTGATGACGCTCCAGCCCGCCTGGTAATCGACCAGCCGGCGCACCTCCGGCGTCAGGAACCACAGCCACCAGGTGAAGGCGGCGAAGCGGGCCGGGTCGCGCGTCACCAGCAGCGCGCCGACGGCCAGCGCCCCCACCGGGAAGATGATCTCCAGCAGGCCGGCCTTGCCGACCAACACCGGCATCAAGACCAGGAACCAGAAGACCGGTGCGGCCAGCTTGCCCAGGGACGGCAGGCCGCCCGCGCCGTGATGGGTATGGGCCGGATGGCTTTGCGCCAGATGGTTTTGGTCCTGGCCGGCGGTGGCGAAGGTCATGCCGCTGTCTCCCGCCAGTCTCGCATCCCCGCCAGCCGGCCGCGCAGCGTGGCGAGCAGCTTCGCCCCGGCATGCCGGTCGCCACGCAGCCGCAGCCTTGCCCATTGCGCCAGCCCGGGAAACTCGCAGGTTCCCACCAGCATGGCCCAGGCGGCGAAGGCGGCGCGGTTGGCCGGGCCGAAATGGGCCATCAGCGCCAGCGTGTCGTTGAAGGTCGCGTTCTCCTGTGCCAGCGGGTGGAAATGATCGCTGCCACGCTGGTCGATGTCGAAACGGACGGCCGGAAAATGGTCGACCGCCACCAGCGGGTCGTAGACCAGCCGCCAGCCCTGGCGGGACAGGCGCAGGCAGAAATCGACCTCGTTACGGACCTGGGCGCCGCTGCCGCGCAGCCGGGTGTTCAGCCGCTGGCCGGCGATGGCCACCCGACGGAAGCTCCAGTTGGCGCCTTTCAGAACATCGACGTCCTGCGCCGGGCCGACGCCCAGATGGTGGTTGCCGATGACGCGGCCGAACCATTGCAGCCGGCCGACGATTTCCGCCTCTCCGGTCTCCGGCACGTCGCCGTGAAAGACATGGTCGCGGCCGCCGACCCCGCCGATGCGGGGGTCGGTGCGATACCACGCCTCGATCCGCTCCACCCAGTCGGGATGCGGGACGGCGTCGTCGTCGGTGATGGCGACGATATCTCCGATGGCATGGTCCATGCCGCGGTTGATGGCGGCGACCTGCCCCGGCACGTCGATGCCGACGAGTTGGACGGGCAGGGCGGGGCGGTAGCGGCGGGCGACCTCGGCGGACTCCGGATCGCTGTCGCGCACGGTGACGACCACCTGGACCGGCGCCAGGGTCTGGCGGACCAGCCCGTCCAGGCAGCCGGCCAGCTGGTCCGGCCGGCGGTAGGTCGGGACGATCACGGTGACGCCCAGCCGCTCGGTGGCGGTGGGATCGATCGGCACCAGCGATACCGGACGGGTCGTCATGGAAGGAGTGGTGTTGCCGTTCATGCCGGTGCCAGCTCCCGTCCGCGGCGGTTTGTCGCCGTCGACCGGTCGGGCGCCAGGGAGGCCTCCTCGCCGTTCATCCAGCTGTCGATGGTCTCGCGCAGGCGCGCCTTGAACACGTCGCGGTCGAAGCGGGCCGCATGGGCGCGGATGGCGGCGGGGTTGAAGCGTGCCTCCTGCGCCTCGAACCGCTCCACCGCCTCGATCAGGCCCTCCGGCGTCTGCTGGTCGAAGAACAGGCCGGACAGGCCGTCGCGCACCGTCTCGGTGGCGCCGCCACGGTTCAGCGCGATCACCGGCCGTCCGGCGGCCATCGCCTCCACCGGCACGATGCCGAAATCCTCGTTGGCGGTGAAGATCAGCGCCCGGCAGGACGCATAGTGGCGGTCGAGGTCGGCCGGGGAGCAATGGCCGACCAGCTCCACCGTCGGTCCGGCCATCTGCTTCAGGCGCCGGAACTCCTCCCCCTCGCCAACGACGACCAGCTTGCGGCCCATGCGGTTGAACGCCTCGATGGCGACGTCGGCGCGCTTGTAGGAAACGAGCTGGCTGACGAACAGGTAATGGTCGCTCCTGTCGCCGCCATTCGGGGAGGTGACGGTGGCGAAGCGCTGCGTTTCCACCGGCGGGTGGATGACGGTGGCGTCGCGGCGATAGACCCGCCAGATGCGTTGCGCCACCGTGTGCGAATTGGCGATGAAGCGGTCGACCCGCGCGGCGGTCGCCAGATCCCATTGCCGCAGACGGTGGATGGCATAGGGCATCAGCGGCCGGACGATCGGACCGGCCGAGTGCAGATAATCGTGATAGCCGCTCCACACATAGCGCATCGGCGTGTGGCAGTAACAGACATGTAGCGCGTCGGGCCGCGTCAGCACGCCCTTGGCCGGTCCGGATTCGCTGCTGATGACCAGGTCGTAGGCGTCGAGGTCCAGCTGCTCCAATGCCAGCGGCATCAGCGGCAGGTATTTCTGGTACATTCGGTGGGCCATCGGCAGCCGGTCGATGAAGGTCGTGGTGACCCGGTGGCTGCGGATGATCGGCGACATGCGTTCCGGCCGGTAGACATGGGTGAAGATGTCTGCCTCCGGATACAGCTCGCACAGGGCTTCGACGACCTTCTCGCCCCCGCGCATCCCGACGAGCCAGTAATGGACGATCGCGACTTTCATGGTGGGTTCTCCAGAAAGGGACCGGCGCTTGCCTGAGCCCAAGGGTTCGGTCTCAGGCGATGCGGCGCAGGCGATAGGAGCGGCCGCTGGGCGGGCGGGCGCCATATTCGAGATTCGCGTGTTCGCGGGCGTTGACCATCGACAGCACCGCCCCGCCGATCCGCCCGCCGACCTGCCGCACCTGCTTGATGCCGGCGCTGGCGAGGCTGGAGGCGGTGCGTGCCCAGCGCACGACGTAGAGGACACGGTCGGCCAGCGGCGCCAGGATCAGCGCATCCGACACCGACAGCACCGGCGGCGTGTCGAGGACGACGACGTCGTAGCGTTCGGCCAGCTCGACCAGCAGCGACAGCATGGCCTTGGAGCCGAGCAGGATTTGCGGGCGGTCGACCGGCCGGCCGGCGGCGATCACCGACACGCGGCGGCGGTCGTCGATGTGCAGAACCTGATCGAGCGTCGCGTCGCCTTCCAGCAGGTCGGTCAGCCCCTTGGGCGGGCGGACGCCGCCGAGAAGCCGGTGCACGGCGGGACGGCGGGTGTCGCAATCGACGATGACGACGCGCCGGCCGGTGTCGGCGAGGAAGGCGGAGAGCGCCACGGCCAGTGTCGTCTTTCCCTCTCCCGCCACCGACG
Organism: Azospirillum sp. A29; assembly: GCF_042604625.1. NCBI lineage: Bacteria > Pseudomonadati > Pseudomonadota > Alphaproteobacteria > Rhodospirillales > Azospirillaceae > Azospirillum > Azospirillum sp. A29. Next base: position 369,682 of record NZ_CP170463.1, on the reverse strand, counting down.
AGGTCAGCATCACCACCTCGCCGCCCTTGACACTGGCGGGCTCGGCCCCGGTGCGGACCAGATGCAGCCGGGCGCAGAGCCGCCAGACCGCCTCGGCGAAATCGCCGCCGCCGGTGTTGGAATAAGGGTCGTCGTCGGCACGTGCGGACCGCTTGGCCCGGCCCAGCAGCGGCACGATGCCGACCGCCGGCAGGCCCAGCAGCGCCTCCACCTGATGGGAGCTGTAGACGCCGCGCTGCCGCATGGTGCGCACCAGGGCGACGCCGGTGGCGATGGCGCCGCAGACGACCGCGGCCAGCCCGGCGAGCACCGCCTTGCCCGGTCCGACCGGGCCGCCCGGAACGGCGGCGGCCGACACGATGCGCACGTCCGGCGTCATTTCCAGCGCCTGGAGCACCTGCGTCTCCTTCAGGCGGGTGACGGCGCGGCGGTAGTTGTCGTCCGACGCGTCGGCCTGCCGCTGAAGATCGCGCAGCCGCACGTCGGCCTGGAGCGTGTCGAAGGATTCCGCCCGCAGGCCCTCCAGCCGGCGGGACAGATCCGATTTTGGCGACCTGCTGTTCAACCTCGCCCCGCAGGCTGCGGACCACGCGGTCGACCTCGGTGGCGAGGGTGGCGTTCAGTTCGCGCAGTTCCGCGGTCGGCCGGTTCAGCGCCGGGTGGCGGTCGCCGTACTGGGCCCGCAATTCCGCGAGCTGGGCGTTCAGCGCCGCCTGACGCTGGCGCAGGGTGGTGATCAGCGGATCGCCGCCGATGTCGGCGCCGGTCAGCGATTCCGGGTTGCCGGGCCGCACCGACTGCAACTGGCGCAGCCGGGCCTGGGCATTGGCATGGGCGGTGCGCGCCTCCGCCAGCTGCCCATTCAGGGCCGACATCTCCTCGTTCACCAGCGGGGCGTCGCGGCCCTTCACCATGCCGGTCTCGGACCGCATCGCCTCGACCGCCGCGCGGCCGGTGGTGGTCATGTCCTGGCGCAGCTCGTCCAGGCGGCTTTGCAGCCATTCGCTGGCGTTCTGTGTGGCTTTGCGCTTCGCCTCCACCTGGATGGCGAGATAGGCGTCGGCGACGGCGGTGGCGGCGCGGGCGGCAAGCTGCGGATCCTTCGCCTCCACCGTGATACGGATCGCGCGGGACTGCACGCCGGGGCTGATGCGCAGGTTCTTCTGGAACGCCTCGGTCAGGCGGTCGGCTTCCCTGTCCTGCACGTTGCCGGTCGGGGCGGCCGGGCGCGGCGGCGGCGTCAGCAGCACGGCCAGCAAATCAGGCAGCATCGCCGTCACCTCCGTCAACAGGGTACGGCCTTCCTCCATCAGCGGGCTGAACAGGCCGGGCTTGTTGGTGGGGGCGGCGTATTCCGGTTCCTGTCCCAGGTTCAGCACCTCGACCACGCGGGCGGCGAGATCGCGGGAGCGCAGGATTTCCACCTCGGTGTTGACGGTGTCGAGATAGATGCCCATCGGCTCGGAGACGGAGGGGATGTTGATGACGCGGTTCGGATGCGGGTCGATCACCACGACGGCGGAGGAACTGTAGAGCGGGGTCATGGCGTTGATCAGAAGCACCGCTGGCAGCCACAGCACCGCGGTCAACCCGAGGATCAGCCATTTCTGGCGCCACAGCATCTGCACCAGCCGGCTGACGTCGACCTTGTCGGCGCCCGTTCCGACCGGCGGTGCGACAAAGCCGGCGGCGAGACCGGACGTGCCTGACGGCAATCGGTGTTCCGGTGCGTCCATGGGCTCAACTCCTTCATAGCGGGCGAACGGTGCGCGGCGTTGCAAGACGGCTGTGGTGGCTCAGGCGACCTCTGCCGGGTCGCGGCTGGGCTGGCGGGTTTCCGGCGCTTCATCCTGTGCCCGCGTACCGCCGACTTCCGGTGGGATCGCGGGAGGCGCGGCGGTGCCGTGTCCGGCCTTGGCCTCGGCCAGGATGCGGGCATAGCGGGCGACGGTGTTGGGGGTGACGTTGACCAGCATTCCGGTCCCGCCGCCATTGGCGACCAGCTGGGCGACCTGGAACAGCGCGCGTCCCTTTTCCAGAACCTCGCCAGGCAGCATCCACAGGATGGAATCGATGTTGGAGGCCAGCCATCCCGGCTTTCCGCTGCGCGTCAGGCGGCGTTCGGCCGACCGGACCTGCGCGGTGTTGCGGATGGTGTAGAAGGGCGACCAGCCGTCCCAGTCGCCGGCGGTGAAGGGCAGCGCCACGAAGCCGTCGCCACCTCCGCCGTCCGTCACCACCGCCTCGGCGGTACCGAAACCGGACTTGGTCCACATGTAATCGAAGCCGGCGGAGCGGACGGCGGCGGCGACCTCCGGCCGCAGCGGGCCGGGGCGGGCGCTGTCGTAAGGCCGCCACGCCTCGTAGAAACGGTCGAGCCGGTAGCGGCGCAGCGCGTTCCCGATCAGGCGCCGGGCGTCCATCGCCGGCGCGCCGGTCTGAGGTGCCGTGCGCGGCGCGGCTTCCGGGGCCGCCTCGACGCTGACTGCCGGAGTTTCTGCGGGACGGGGGCGAGGGGAGATGCGCAGGACGGGGCGGCCCTCCTCCCAATGCAGGCGCGAAGTGTGTCCGGGCACCAGGGGTGAGTCGACCAGCGGCCACCAGCCGCGCGGCATCAGGCCGGGCGGCAGCATGGTGGCGATCTCCGCACGGGCGTCGGCCAGCAGACGGGTCAGCTCGCCGCCCTGATTTTCGAGGCTCGGCATCTCTCCCTCGGCGCAGACACCGCGGCCGGTGCTGCCCAGCAGAAGCTCCACCCGGCCCAGCACGCCGCCGCGCTCCTCCGGCACCGACAGCAGGGCGAGGTCGGCGGGGCTGGACTGGGTCAGGCTGTCGACGGTGACCACCAGCCCGCAGCGCAGGCCGGTCGCCGCCACCAGATCGAGAATGCGCGGAATGCAGTGCAGCTCGCGGATCATGCCGGACCACAGCACCAGCGTGGTCAGCACCCGCCCCTCCGCCGCCCAGCGGCGCAGGGTGGCGTCGTCGGGCTCGAAATCGGTGAAGGGGCGTGGCGGCGCGGCGATGCGCAGCGGCACCGCGGCGGTGCTGGCGAAGGGCGGGTCGGGATCGACGATCTGCAAGCCGCGGCCCAGACGGCCGAGCGCGAAAAAGTCGTGATCGTCGAACTGGCGGCCATAGACCGGGTCGGCCCCGGCCTGAATCAGGTCGGCGGCCCGCTCGATCACGTCGGTCTGCGGCCGGCCATAGAGCGGCAGGAGACGCTTGGCCGCCGCCAGCGGCAACTGGGCGGCGATCAGGTCGGGGTCGCCCAGCAGGGTGCCGCGGCCCCAATCGGCATGGCGGCGGGCCAGCGCCACGCTGAAGCTGGCATAGCTCTCCCCCGCCACCTTGCCCTCGACCGCATCGAGGCCGCCGGGAAAGGCGCGGGCACGCACCGGGTCGACGCAGTAACCGGTGAAGCGCCGGGCGCCCAGCGCCTCCAGCCGTTGCCGCAGCCCGGCATCGGCACTGGCGTCGATGCCCAGGCAGGGCTCCGCCATCAGCCGGGGATAGAGGAAGGGCGCGGCGACGATGCCGAGCGGGGTCTGCGGCGCCATGTCCAGCACCGCGACCTCCTGCGGCAGCGGCTGGCCCAGCAGACGGAAGGCGGCGTTATACAGGGCGGCCGGATCGGTGCTGCGCAGGGCGCATTCGCCGCCCGCCTCCACCACCGGCCACAGCGGAGAGGCCGGGTCGCCCAGAGCCACGACGCGGAAGCAGGTGGTCAGCCACAGCGCATGGTCCAGATGTCGGCCGCCGGCCATCAGGCTGCCGGTGCCGGTCGCTTCTGTGCGGTTGCCGTCCTCCCAGCCGCCGAAATGGCGGCCGCTGCGGCGCCCGTCGTAATAGAGGTCGAAGGTCCATCCGGCGCGTTCCGCCGCGGCGGCCAGCACCGGCGCCATGGCGACGCGGTGCGGATCGCCGCCATGGGCGAGGAAGAGGAGGAGGGGCGGTTTGGTCACGATACGCGACCCTCCGTCCCGCCGCCGCCGCGCCGGCACCACCACAGATGCCATTTCGCCACCCCCGGCGGGCCGAAATGATCGGTCTTCTGCAGGGTCAGGCCGGTGGCGGCGATGGCCTTGCGCATCTCCGGCGCCCAATGGTGGCGGACCAGCGCCTTCCACTCGGGCAGCACGCCATGGCAGCGCATGGTCGCCAGCAGCCGGTCGGGCCGCCAGCGGTAATAGCGGGGATAGGCGATCACCCACAGCGGATTGGCGTTGGTGGTGTCGCAGACGATCCGGCCGCCGGGCTTGACCACCCGTTGCAACTCGCGCACGCCGGCTTCCAGATCCGGCAGGTGGCAGAGCAGGTCCATGGCGATGACGAGGTCGAAGCTGTCGTCGGCGAAGGGCAGCTTGCGGGCGTCGGCCTGCTGGACGGTCAGAGCGGGGAAGCGCTCCTTCGCTTCCGCCAGCATCTCGTGGGAGATGTCGACCAGCGTCACGTCGTGACGGCCGGCGAAGGGGCCGGTGATGCGGCCGTAGCCGCCGCCGACGTCAAGGATGCGCATCCGCGGCAGCCGTTCCAGCTCCGCCGCCACCGCGCGCCGCTTCTCGTCATAGATGCGGTAGAATGGGGTGGTCGGGTGGTCGGGGCGGAAATGGCGGCGGTAGCCGTTGTTGTAGATGCCGGAGCCGGCGGCCTGGGTGCGTTCCGCCTTGGCGTTCTCCAGCAGGACGGCGACCTGGGCGGCGACGGTGTCGACGTCGAAGCTCCTGGCATGCTCCAGAGCGGCCGCGGCGACCGCCTTCAACCCCTCGCGGTCGGCCAGCCGGGCGATCAGCATGTCGCGCAGCGGTTCGGCTTCGCCCGGCGGGACCAGCCAGCCGGTGCGGCCATGCTCGATGATTTCCGGGAAGCCGCCGCAGTCGCTGGCGACCACCGGCACGCCCAGCGCCATCGCCTCCACCACCACGAAGCCGAAGCTCTCCCACAGGGAGGGGACGACCGCCATCTCGGCCCGCGCCACCACCGCCAGCGCGTCGTTGCGCGGCAGGGCGCCGGTGAAATGGACGCGGTCGGCGACCGGGGCGACGTCGCGGCGGAACTGGTCGATGACGGCGGCGCTCGCCGAATCCTCGCCGCCGATCATCATCAGATGCAGATCGGGGTTGGCGGCCAGAACGCCCGGAATGGCGCGGCCCAGCGTGGCGATACCCTTGCGCCCCTCCAGCCTGCCGAAGAAGGCGATGAAGCGCTTCGGCAGATCGATCGGCGGTTCGGCCGTCCGGTTCGCCGCCACCGCAGCGATGTCGATGCTGTTGGGGATCACCTGTATCAACTCCGGCGCGATGCGCCAGTAATCGGCCACACGCCGGGCGATGGCGCGGGTGGAAGCGTAGATCGCGGCGCTGCGCCGGGTCTGGTCGCGTTCCAGCGCGTTCAGCAGATGGGTGTGCGGCACCCAGGGCTGGGTGTTGGTGTCCATCACCAGCCCGGTCGGGGTCGCCAGCCGCGTCACCACCGGAATGGTGCTGAAACGTGTCAGCCACCATGCGTCGGCATCGAACTCCGCCGCATGGACCACGTCTGGACGGAAGGCGCGAACGGCGTCGGCCAGCCGGCGGTTGGTCCGGAAGCGGTCGACCACCGCATGCATGTGCGGACCCGGATCGACGCGCTGCACCGTCACGCCGTCCTCAATGGTGGTGCCGGCCGGCAGGCCGCCGGCCTTCCACGGCGTCACCACCTGGACGGTATGGCCCAGCCGCGCCAGCGCGCGGGCCATCGTGTGGGTGTGCGTGGCGATACCGCCGAGCTTTTCGCCGGGTGGGTATTCGGGCGTCAAGAGCGACAGTCGCATTGCGGTTTCCTCGATTCCTAAAGAATGTCCGGTGGGTTCGGTCACTTGCCTGCGGGGCTGGCCGGGGTGGCTGCCGCCGGGGCCGACTTGTCGATCAGGCGCCGCGGCAAGGCTGCGAGCATCGCCGGGTCGGGAAGAAAGACGCGCCAGGGCAGTCCGGTCGCGCGGCGGTAGAGCGTCGCCGCGGTGGCGAACACCAGCGTATAGGCGACGGTGGAAACGATGGCCGCCGCCAGGATCCCGCCGCTGCGCAGGAACAGCAGCAGCCCGCCCAGCGTGACCACCATGCCCAGCAGATTGGCCAGGGTGGCGGTGAAGGGCCGGTTCTCCGCATAGAGCCCGTTCAGCAGGATCGACGCGGCGGCGTAGAGGATGGCCCCCGGCAGCAGCAGCCGCAGCGGCAGCGCGCTGTCGGCGAAGGACGGGCCATAGACCAGCCCGATGGCGATGTCGGCGAAGACGAACAGCCCGCCGCCCAGGAGCCCGCCGATGGCGAAGGTCGCCTGGAGGCTGTTCAGCACCAATTCGCGCCCCGACTGTCCCCGCCGGGTGGCGGCGGGCATGACGACGGTGGCGAGTGCGCCGGACAGGCTGACGATCAGCCAGGACAGGCTGGTCGCCAGCGCATAGAGCCCGACCTGCGTCGCGGACAGGAAGGCCGGGATGATGAGCAGGTCCAGCCGTTGCGTGATGACGCCGCCCACCACGTCGCCATGGGTGCGCAGGGCATACCAGACGGTCTGCCGGCCGAGTGCCGGATCGGGCCGGCTGATGCCGTGGCGGCGGACCAGCACAGCGGTCGCCACCACCAGCACCAGCGTGCTCATTGCCGCCTGGACGATGACGGCGGCCTCCACCGTGAAGCGGCCGGTGGCCCACAGCGCGGCATAGACGATGGCGACGCCGGCCGGTTGAAGGAAATTCAGCGCGTTGAAGCTGCGGAAATCCTGATCGCCGAGGATCAGGCCCAGCATCAGTTCAGACAGCAGGGCCATGGCGATCATCGGCAGGTAGAGCCGCGCCAGCGCCAGCGTCTCCGCCGGCTGTGCCGCCAGCAGCGTCGGCAGCAGCAGATAGCCGACGCCGATCGCCACCGCTGCGACCGGCAGCAGGATCAGGGTCCAGGTGCTCAGCAGGCGGCCACCGGCGGCATGGTCCCGCGACAGCGCATAGGTGACCGCCTTGCCGCAGCCCATGCCGAACAACCAGCCCAGCAGCTGCACGGTGGTCAGCACCGCGGTCAGCGCCCCCCGGCCGTCCGGACCGATGGTGCGGGCGACCAGGATCCCGGTCAGCAGCCCCAGCGCCATCGTGGCGGCGGTGACGAGCACCGTCGCCACACCATGCCGGGCGAAGCTGTTCCGCTTTGCCGCCGTCCGTCCGGTCAAACCCTTCAGCATCGCGCCGTCACCCCCGTTGATGGCCCTGAAATCCACGCACTGCGTAACCTGCCGTTCTGGAACTCCTGTTTTGATTGCAGCCCCATTCCCGATTTGAAGCGGTTTTCATTTGCCTGCTTTTGCGGGCAAAAAATAGTTGGTCCTGCCAACATTGTGCGTTGAATTCAAAAGTTATCGGGAAAAGGAACAATCATAAAATACGGCCGTTATTTGATCCGGCGCGCATTTTTTGTTGTGCGTTGCAAACAGGACGGTAGTGGGGTGTGGGTCCAGGGTCAACGCCGCTTTCGGAACTGTTCTTCCCACACACCAGGGGAGTATTTTTCTTTGAACATCCGTTGGCGAGGATTGTCGGACCTAGCGTATCTTTCGGGCATCGGTTATCGGCGACGCCCATTTTCCGGCATCGGGATTAGCCCGTTGCCGGGCCGGTCGCACACAGGAGGGGAGTGGGAGGCGCCGTTGCGCCCCGCCGCATGGCGTCGTCGGACCACCGCCTGACGCCATTGATAGGTGTCTTCAGTCGGCCGCGGCCATCCGCGCGGCGGTGGAGCCGCGCACGATGCAGGTGCCGCCGAGAATAAGGCGGCGGCTGGGACGGTCCGGCGCCTCCAGCCGTTCGAACAGCAGGGCCATGGCGGACTGGCCGATGTCCTGCACCGGCTGTTCGATGACAGTCAGGCCGGGACCGACCAGTTCCGTCCAGGGTTCGTTGTCGAAGCCGGCGACCGCCAGCCCGTCGGGAATCGGCAGATGGAGGCGGCGGGCGGCCTTGACCACGCCCATCAGGAACAGGCTGTTGCTGACAATGAAGGCCTCCGGCCGGTCGCGCTCCGCCATCCACGCCACCACCGCCTCTTCCGCCGCATCGGCATGGGGGGCGAGAAAGCGGGCCGCCGGGGCAAGGCCGCGGGCGGTCATGGCGGCGCGGTAGCCCTCATGACGCTCCTGGCCGGTGGTGCTGGTGTTGCCGAACAGGCCGGCGATCCGGCGATAGCCCTGGGCATGCAGATGCTCCACCAGCATCGCCGCGGCACGCGGGTTGTCGAGGACCACGGCATCGTGACGGCCGGTCGGCGCGTTGCGGTCGATCAGCACGACGGGGAAATCGAGATCCAGCCCGTCCAGCCGGTCGAGCGTCGCCCGGGTGGGGGCGAAGATCAGGCCGGTGATCCGCTCCTCCTGCATCAGGCGCAGGTACAGCTCCTCCCGTTCGGGATTCTCGTCGCTGTTGCACAGGATCACGCGCATGCCGGCACGGTAGGCCGCATCCTCCACCGCGCGGCTGACGGCGGTGAAGAAGGGGTTGCGGATGTCGGACACCACCAGCCCGATGGTCTGCGAATGCTGCGAGCGCAACCGCCGCGCCGACAGGTTGGGACGGTAGCCGGTGGCGCGCACCGCATCCTCCACCCGCCTGCGCAGGGCGTCGCTGACCGGACCGTTGCTCAGCACGCGTGACACGGTGGCGACCGACACACCGGCGGCCAGGGCCACGTCCTTGATGCCGGCGGTTTTTCCCGAGACGCTCATGTCCAGACCGATCGTGTGGAGGGATGCCCCGATAGGGGAGGCGACCTTAGCCGCATGGGCCGAAGATGACCAGGGCGGGGTATTTTCTGAAAACGTTTCCAGCAGCTTCGGTAAAACATCCATTATTTTTGTCCGCCTGACAAGCCATTCATCAAGAAACGTCCATATGTTGCAACGCAACAAGCGTTGACAGCTGGACTGTAATCGTTTTCACTTGGTTCAGCAGCACAAACAAAAGCCCGCGGAGGATACGGTCGCCATGCTCACCGACACGCACCCCTTGAGCCTTCCCCCCGATCTGATCCGCCTCGGCGCCGCTCCGGCGGGCAAGGAGGCGGCGATCCGCGAGGCGGCGCAGCTGCTGATCGCCGCGGGCTGCATCGATCCCGCCTACGCCGACAGCATGATCCGGCGCGAAACGGTGGCGAACACCTTTCTCGGCCATGGTGTCGCCATCCCGCACGGCATGGTGGACGACCGCAATCTGGTCCGCCGCAACGGGATCGCGATCCTGCAGGTGCCGGACGGCGTGGTGTGGAACGAGGGGCAGACCGCCCGGCTCGTCGTCGCCATCGCTGCCCAGTCGGACGCCCACATCGCCATCCTGCGCCGCCTGACCCGCCTGATGCAGGACGAGGCGCGGCTGACTGCCCTGTTCACCACAGGCAACCCCGCCGACCTCGTTGTCGCGCTGACCGACGAGACCGCATCGCCGGTCCCCTCCGCCGCCGATGTCGGCGACCTCGCCGAGAACTTCGACTGGGTGGTCGATTATCCGACCGGCCTGCATGCCCGCCCCGCAGCCGCCTGGGTCGAGAGCGCCCGTGCCGCGTCCGGCCGGGTCCGCGTGCGCCATGGCGAGGAAAGTGCCGACGGCAAGACGCTGGTGGCGCTGCTGCAGCTGGGCCTCCGTCCCGGCGACCGCATCACCGTGTCCACCGACGGGCCCGATGCCCGCGCGGTGCTGAACCGGCTGCGCGCCACCATCACCGGCCTCAGCGCGCGGGAAAAGGCGGATGCCGCCGCCGCGGCGCGCAAGGCGAAGGCCGTGGTCCAGGGCTGGACGCCGCCGGCTGCCGCCGGCACGATTGGCGGCCGCGAGATGCCCGTGGTTTCCGGCATCGGCGCCAGCCCGGGCCTGACCATCGGCCCTGTCCATGTGATGCCGAAGGCCGACCTGACCGTTCCCGACCGTCCGGCTCCGCTGCTGGAGGGGGGCAACCGCCTGCACGAGGCACTGAACCTGACGCGTCAGCAGCTGAAGGCGCTGGCCGACGACACCGCCCGCCGGCTGGGACCGGCCGAGGCCGGCATCTTCGCTGCCCAGGCGGAGCTGCTGAACGACACCGACGTCATCACGCTGGCCTGCCAGCTGATGGTCGAAGGGCACGGTCCCGGCTGGTCGTGGAACGAGGCGGTGGAGCGCAGCGCCGCCAGGCTCGCCGCCAACCCGAATCCGGTGCTGGCCGGCCGCGCCGCCGATTTGCGCGATGTCGGCCGCCGGGTGCTGACCCGCATCGATCCGGAACTGCGCGGCGGCTCAATCCGCGACCTGCCGGACACCCCCTGCATCCTGGTTGCCGACGACCTGTCGCCATCCGACACCGCCGCCCTCGACATGGGCCGCGTCATCGGTCTGGCGACGGCGCAGGGCGGCCCGACCTCCCACACCGCCATCCTGGCGCGCACGCTTGGCCTGCCGGCGATGGTCGCGGGCGGTGCCGCGCTGACCGGGCTCGCCAACGGCACCACCGCCATCCTCGACGGCCAGTCCGGCCGCCTCTATCTGGACCCCTCCGACGCCGACATTGCCGCCGCCCATGGCTGGATCGAGGAGCAGCGCGTCAGGAAGGCCCAGCAGGAGGAGCGGCGCAGCCTGCCCGCCCGCACCCGCGACGGCCACACGGTGGAGATCGGCGCCAACGTCAACCGCCCCGATCAGGTGGTGATGGCCCTGTCGCAGGGCGGCGAGGGCGTCGGCCTGATGCGCACCGAGTTCCTTTTCCTGGAGCGCGGCGATGCTCCGAGCGAGGAAGAGCAGTACCAGACCTACCGCGCCATGCTGGAGGCATTGGACGGCCGTCCGCTGATCGTCCGCGCGCTCGACATCGGCGGCGACAAGCAGGTGCCGCACCTTCAGCTGCCGCATGAGGAGAATCCCTTCCTCGGCGTGCGCGGTGCCCGCCTACTGCTGCGCCATCCCGAACTGCTGGAGCCGCAGCTGCGCGCGCTCTACCGTGCCGCCAAGGGGGCGAAGCCCGGCGGGCTGCTGATCATGTTCCCGATGATCACCACGCTGCGCGAGATCGAGACGCTGCGCGCCGTCTGCGACCGCATCCGGGCGGAACTGGACGCCCCGGCGGTGCCGCTGGGCATCATGGTCGAGGTGCCGGCCGCCGCCATCCAGGCCGACGTCCTGGCCCGTCATGTCGATTTCTTCTCCATCGGCACCAACGACCTGACGCAATACGCGCTGGCCATCGACCGCCAGCACCCCGAACTGGCGGCGGAGGCCGACAGCCTGCACCCGTCGGTGCTGCGCCTGATCCGCCTGACGGTCGAAGGGGCGGAGAAGCACGGCCGCTGGGTCGGCGTCTGCGGCGGCATCGCCGGCGACCCGTTCGGCGCCGCGTTGCTGGCCGGTCTCGGCGTACGCGAGCTGTCGATGACCCCGCGCGACATCCCCGGCGTCAAGGACAAGCTGCGCGACAGCGACCTCGCCGGGCTGCGGGCACTGGCCCAGCGCGCGCTGGACTGCGAATCCTCCGACGAGGTGCGGGCGCTGGAGGGGGAAGCGTCATGAGCGGTCAGCCGAAGACGATCCGGTCCGTCGTCACCGTCACGCTGAACCCGGCCATCGATCAGACCATCACGGTCGAGGCTTTGAAGCCCGGCAGCGTCCATCGGGCCAAGGCGGTTCGCCACAATGCCGGAGGCAAGGGCGTGAACGTCGCCAGCTGCCTTGCAGACTGGGGGACACCGGTGACCGTCACCGGCCTGCTCGGCGCCGGCAACGCCGCGCCTTTCGAGGCGCTGTTCCAGGCCAAGGGCATTGCCGATGCCTTCATCCGCTTGCCGGGTGAAACCCGCGTCAACATCAAGATCGCCGACCTCGCGGCCAACGACACGACCGACATCAACCTGCCGGGCCTGAGCGCCGATGCGAGCGCCGTCGACCGCGTGCGGGAGACCGTGCTGGGGCTGGTGGAGCCGGGAACGCCGGTGCTTCTTGCCGGCAGCCTGCCGGAAGGCTTGCCCGCCGATGCCTACCCCGCCCTGACCGCCGATCTGGCGGCGGCCGGTGCCCGCGTCGTGCTGGACAGCAGCGGGGCGCCGCTGGCGGCGGCGCTGGCCTCCACCGGTGCGCTGCCCCATTGCATCAAGCCCAACCGGCACGAGCTGGAGGATTGGGCCGGCCGGCCGCTGCCGACGACCGCCGACCTGCTCGATGCGGCCCGCGATCTGCATCGCCGCGGCGTGTCGGTGGTGGTGGTGTCGCTGGGGGCCGACGGCGCGCTATTCGTCGATGGCGCCCGCGCCCTGCACGGCCGGCTGCCGCCGGTCCAGGCGCTCAGCACCGTCGGGGCGGGCGACGCGATGGTCGCCGGGCTGATCGCCGCCTTTCAGCAGGATGGCGGGTTGGAGGATGTCGCCCGGCTGTCGGTGGCCTTCGCCGCCGCCAAGCTCGGCTGTTTCGGCCCCAACCTGCCCGATCCGGCGACGGTGCGGTCGCTCGCCGCCCAGGTGAACCTGACCCCGATCGACTGAGATTTCCGACGGTATCGGACTGAAATCAACGCAGTGACAGGCGCGGGCTCGAACCCGCCAGGAGGAAACAATGGCGACCCTGTTGGCCGTGATCGCGGCGGGCGATCTTACCACCCAGGCCGTTCTGGCGGCCGAGGCCCTGCGCAAGGCGGCGGCGAAGGCCGGCCACCGCATCCAGGTGGAGCTTCGCACCAGCCTCGGCATCCAGTCCCCGCTCGACGCCGCCGCTTTGTCCACGGCCGACGGGCTGATTCTGGTCGGCAGCGGCGACTTCGATGACGGGCGCTTTGCCGCGGTGAAGCGCAGCACCGCCTCGCTCGACGAGGTGCTGGGCAATCCCGCCGCCGTGCTGGAGAAGGCGTCGTCCTCCACGGCTGCGGCCGCGGCTGCGCCCGTGGGGGCCGGTCCGCGCCGGATCGTCGCCATCACCTCCTGCCCGACGGGCATCGCCCACACCTTCATGGCGGCCGAGGGCATCCAGCAGGCGGCGACTGCGCTGGGCCATAAGGTCCGGGTGGAAACCCAGGGCTCCGTCGGCGCGCGCGACACCCTGACCGACGAGGAGATCCGCGAGGCGGACGTCGTGCTGATCGCCGCCGACACCCAGATCGACCTGTCCCGCTTCGCCGGCAAGCGCGTGTTCCTCAGCGGAACCAAGCCCGCCATCAACGACGGCAAGGCCCTGGTCAACCGTGCCCTGGCCGAGGCGAAGACCCATGGCGCCGCCGACGGTGCGGTTCCGCTGGCCGATGCCGTCGCCGCCGGCAAGGCCGAGCGCTCGGCCCAGCGCACCGGCCCCTACAAGCATTTGATGACCGGCGTGTCCTTCATGCTGCCCTTCGTGGTGACGGGCGGTCTGCTGATCGCGCTGGCCTTCGCGTTGGGCGGCATCTACGTCTACGAGGAATCGAACGCCGGCACGCTGGGCTATGCCCTGTTCCAGATCGGCGCCAAGGGTGCCTTCGCCCTGATGGTGCCGGCGCTGGCCGGCTACATCGCCTATTCCATCGCCGACCGTCCCGGCATCGCTCCCGGCATGGTCGGCGGCATGCTGGCCGGCAGCATCGGTGCCGGCTTCCTCGGCGGCATCGTCGCCGGCTTCATCGCCGGATACGGCACCGCCTTCCTGAATCGGCACATCAAGCTGCACCGCAACCTGGAAGGGCTGAAGCCGGTGCTGATCCTGCCGCTGCTGGGCTCGCTGCTGACCGGCCTGCTGATGATCTACGTCGTCGGCACCCCGGTCGCCGAGGCGCTGGCCTGGATGAGCGCCTGGCTGAAGGGCATGCAGGGCAGCAGCGCCATCCTGCTAGGCCTGCTGATCGGGGCGATGATGGCCTTCGACATGGGCGGTCCGGTCAACAAGGCGGCATACGCCTTCTCCACCGGCCTGATCGCCTCCCAGGTCTACTCGCCGATGGCCGCCGCCATGGCTGCCGGCATGGTGCCGCCGCTGGGTCTGGCGCTCGCCACCAAGCTGTTCGCCGACCGCTTCACCGCGGAGGAGCGCGAGGCCGGCAACGCCGCCGCGGTCCTGGGCATCGCCTTCATCACCGAGGGCGCCATTCCCTTTGCCGCCCGCGATCCGCTGCGCGTCATCCCGGCGCTGATGCTCGGCGGTGCGTGACCGGTGCGATGTCGATGGCCGTGGGTGCGGAGCTGAAGGTGCCCCATGGCGGCGTCTTCGTCCTGCCGATCCCCAACGCGGTGACGCATCTGCTCGGCTATGTGGTGGCCCTGGTGGTCGGCACGGTGGTGACCGCCGTCGCCCTGCGCATCCTGAAGAAGCCGGTCTCCGCCGCCGCCGCGGCGCCGAAGCCGGCGGCCCGGCAGGCCGGCGCGCACGCCTGACCCTTGTCCCTTTCCTCTCGGGCGTCCTCCCGAAACTGGCCCCTCTCCGCTTCCGCGGGGAGGGGCGTTTCTTTTTTATCTATCCAAAGAATCCGCGCCAGCTTTCGCCGCGCCGCCCGTGGGATCGGTCAAGACATCGCCCGGAGTGACCGATCCATGCTCGACGAAAAGCCCGATGTGATGCTGGGCAACATGCTGCTGCATGTGAACCTGCTGGCCCTTGGCACGCTGATGACCAAGATGATGGCGGAGATGTTCCGCAAGGACGAGGATCCGGCCAGCAAGGCGGATGAGTGGCTGCGCCTGTTCGAGGCGACCGCCGCGCAGATGACCTTCGCCAACGAGACGCCGGAATGGAGTGACCTGCCGGCGCAGGAGTTCCGCGACGTGCTGATGCAGCATATCCACCGCGCCCGCGCCATGGCGCTGGGGGAGGACTGCGACCCGCGCGCCTATCTGCGCCATCAAGGCTGAGAGCGGTCACCGGTATTCCTGCCGCCGCGCCAGCCCGTCCTTCAGGTGCCGGATCGCCGCGTGCACCTTCGCCGGCACGTGCCGCTTCTGCGGATAGACCGCCCACACCGCCGTGTTGGGCGGCCGGTGGCGATCCAGCAGGGAAACCAGCCGTCCCTCCGCCACCGGATCGCGCACATAATAGTCCGGCAACTGGCACAGCCCGAACCCGCGCAGTGCCGCGTCCAGCACCGAGAAGCCGCTGTTGCAGCGCCAGCGGCCCCGCGGACGGAACAGCCAGTCCTGGCCGTTGTCGTCGAACAGCCAGTGGTCGGAGGTGCCGGTCAGGCACTGGTGGGAGCTGAGGCTGGTCAGGCTGTCCGGACTGCCGTGGCGTTCCAGATAGGACGGGGCGGCGCACAGATGCATCACGCGGGGGGCGATGCGCGTCGCCACCAGGCTCGATTCGCTGAGGCGGCCGAGACGGATCGCCAGATCGTACCCCTCCTGCACCAGATCGAGCTGCCGGTTGGTCAGTTCCACCTCGATGCTCAGCTGCGGATGGCGCTCCATCAGGTCGTTGATCAGCGGCATGACGAACTGCTCACCATAGGCGGTGGCGCAGGTCATGCGCAGCACGCCCTTCACATCGCTGTCGCTGCCCCCCTGCAAGGCCCCCACCGCCAGGAAAGCGTCGTCGCGCTGCTCCGCCAGCCGCCGGCAGCGGGCCAGGAAGGCACGCCCGCTCTCGGTCAGGCTGACCTTGCGGGTGGTGCGGTAGAACAGGCGGGCCTGAAGCCGGTCCTCCAGCCGCGCCACGCTGCGGCTGACGTGGGAGGAGGAGACGCGCAGCCGCTCCGCCGCGCGGGAAAAGCTGCCGGTTTCGGCCACCGCCACGAATTCGTCGATGCCGTCCCAGCCGCTCACGGTCATTCTCCCAGGGCCATCCGGCCATTATCCCCATACGGCAAAAATCTATTCCCGAAATCGCCGTTCTGGCAATGACCGGTCGCGGTCTACACTGCGGAAATCAAATGCCAATCCTCATTGGCAAACCCGCCTGCGGGGCAAACCCGTTCTCGGGACCAATCCGACTTGGGGAAGGAAACCCACATGGTTCTGTCGCGCGCCGCCGTCGCCTGGGAAGCCAACCGTCCGCTGGAGATCGAAGAGGTCGAGGTCGCGGCCCCCAAGGCCGGCGAGGTGATGGTCCGCATCGTCGCCACCGGTGTCTGCCACACCGACGCCTACACCCTGTCGGGCAAGGATTCCGAAGGCGTGTTCCCCTGTATCCTCGGCCATGAGGGCGGCGGCGTGGTGGTGGAGGTCGGTCCCGGCGTCACGTCGGTGGCGGTCGGGGACCACGTCATCCCGCTCTACACGCCGGAATGCGGCAAGTGCAAATTCTGCCTGTCCGGCAAGACCAACCTGTGCCAGGCGATCCGCGCCACCCAGGGCAAGGGCCTGATGCCGGACGGCACCAGCCGTTTCTCGCTGAAGGGCAAGGAGATCGCCCACTACATGGGCACCTCGACCTTCTCCGAATACACGGTCCTGCCGGAGATCGCGCTCGCCAAGATCAACAAGGCGGCGCCGCTCGAGAAGGTCTGCCTGCTGGGCTGCGGCGTCACCACCGGCATGGGGGCGGTGATGAACACCGCGAAGGTGGAGCCGGGCTCGACCGTCGCCATCTTCGGTCTGGGCGGCATCGGCCTGTCGGCCATCATCGGCGCCACCATGGCGAAGGCCAGCCGCATCATCGGCATCGATGTCAACCCGTCGAAATTCGAGATCGCCAAGCAGCTCGGCGCCACCGACGTCGTCAATCCGATGGATTTCGACCGCCCGATCCAGGAAGTGCTGGTCGAGATGACCGACGGCGGCGTCGACTACAGCTTCGAGTGCATCGGCAACGTCAAGGTGATGCGGGCCGCGCTGGAATGCTGCCAAAGGGCTGGGGCGAGTCGGTCATCATCGGCGTCGCCGGCGCCGGCGAGGAGATCGCCACCCGTCCGTTCCAGCTGGTCACCGGCCGCGTCTGGCGCGGTTCCGCCTTCGGCGGCGTCAAGGGCCGGTCGGAGCTGCCGGAATATGTGGAGCGCTACCTGCGCGGCGAGTTCGAGCTGGATACCTTCATCACCCACACCATGGGTCTGGAGGACATCAACCACGCCTTCGACCTGATGCATGAGGGCAAGAGCATCCGCTCGGTCATCCTGTACAACCAGTGAGGCGACGGTGGCTCTTTCCCTCGCTCCCTTTGCCGGGAGCGGGGGAGGGAGCCCTCCGGCCATCGTTTTTCAAAGGGCGTTTCCATGACCGATCCCCTCACCACCCTGTCGGAAACCCGCGTCTTCGGCGGCCGGTTGAAGCGGGTGCGGCACCAGTCCGCGGCGGTGGATTGCGAGATGACCTTCGCGATCTTCCTGCCGCCTCAGGTGGAGTCCGGCGCCGCGGTGCCGGTCTTCTACTGGCTGTCGGGACTGACCTGCACCGACGAGAACTTCACCCAGAAGGCCGGCGCCTTCCGCGTCGCGGCGGAGCTTGGCCTCGCCATCGTCGCCCCCGACACTAGCCCGCGCGGGGAGGGGGTGCCCGGCGACCCCGACAATTCCTGGGACTTCGGGCTCGGCTCCGGATTCTACGTCGATGCGACCGAGGAACCGTGGGCGCGCCATTACCGGATGCACGATTATGTGACGCGGGAGTTGCCGACGCTGATCGAGGCGAATTACCCGGTCACCAACAGGCGGTCGGTCGCCGGCCATTCGATGGGTGGGCATGGCGCGCTGGTCTGCGCGCTGAAACATCCGGGCTTCTACAAGGCGGTGTCGGCCTTCGCCCCCATCGTCAACCCGGCCGCGGTGCCCTGGGGTGAGAAGGCCTTCGGCCGCTATCTGGGCCCCGACCGCGACCGCTGGCTGGAGTGGGACGCCTGTGCCCTGATCGAGACGGCCAGCGAACGGCTGCCGATCCTGATCGACCAGGGCGACCGCGACGGCTTCCTTGAGGCGCAGCTGAAGCCGGAGATGCTGGTCGCCGCGGCGGAGGCGGTCGGTCACCCGGTGACGCTGCGGATGCAGCCGGGCTACGACCACAGCTATTTCTTCATCAGCACCTTCATCGAGGACCATCTGCGCCACCATGCAGCGGCGCTGCTGGGGTGAGATGCCGAACGGGCAGGGGGCAAGACACCCCCTGCTTCGACGCCTTCCCTTAAGCCACCCGCCGCGTCAGGTGGTTGTCCCACCGGAAGGCCGGCGCCTTGCGCTCCGGTCCCGCCTCGGCGCTCGCCGAGACCGGCTCGATGACGCCGAGCCCGCTGGTCGCCAGATAGCCGTCGCCGTTCGGTGCCAGACCGCAGCCGTCGGCCAGCGCGGTGGAGCCCAGCCATGCCCCGCTTGCCGCATCCCACAGCCCGATGATTCCGCCCATCGGCGAGCTGGCGGCCACGGTTCTGCCGTCCGACGCGACGCTGCCGATATAGCCCTGCATGCGCGACAGCACATCTTCCGGCGTGTCGAACAGGCGGATCGCGCCGCCACCGGGACGGTGGGCGCCGGTCAGCGGCTGAAGCATGCCGATGGGCCGCTCATCCTGCACACCGAAGGCAATCCCGCCATCGTCGAGCAGGGCGATGTGGCGCATGCCGAGATTCGCGTGCTCTTCCGGCAGCCGCACCTTGTCGAGCAGCTTGCCCGTCGCCGCCTCGACATAGGTCAGCGAGCTGTCCATGCTGTCGAGGTTCAGCTTGGCGCGGCCGGTGTCGGGGTGGGTGATGACGCCGCCGTTGGCGACCGCCAGGGTCGTGCCGTCGCGCATCAGGATCAGTTCGTGCGGCCCCAGCCCATGGGTCGGGATGGCGCCGATGCGGCGGTAATTGTCGGTGGCGTCATAGACGCCGATGGCACCCTCTTCGCGCGGCACATCGTCCTCGGCGACGAAGAGGGTGCGTCCGTCGGCGGAATAGTCGCCATGGCCGGTGAAGCGGCGGTCATCCGGCGCGCGCACCACCGGGCCGGGGGTGCCGTCGGCCAGCGACAGGGTCTGGAACCAGCGGCCGGGCCGGCGGGCGAAGACGGCGGCCTCTGCCATGCCGGGCCGGGGCATGATGCCATGGGCGCGGCCGGGGGTGGCGGTGGTGAACAGCACCTTGCCGGTCCGGTCGAGCGCCGCGACGCCGAAGCTCGGCTCCGCCCCGGCAGTGGCATAGGCGTTGAGGTAGAGCGTGCCGGCATCGGCGGCATGGACCTTGCCCGTCAGCACGGCCAGCAGTCCACCCGACAGGCCGGCGCCCGACAGCACACGTCCCCCGAAGACCCGCCCGGCCAGCAGGCTCAGGATGTTCCTGCGGTCGACCGCCATCGTCAGTCTCCGTCCAGTTCGTTGAAGCCCAGCGTGATGTCCAGCAGCGGCGCCAGCGTGCCCAGCATCTCAACCCGCGCCGCCTTGACCAGCCGCAGCGCGCTTTCGGTCTTCTTGCGGGTGGCGGGGTCGGTGACCGCCTTGTTCAGCGGGCCGGGGACCGCCTCCACCGTGCTGATCGCGGCGGCGAAACTCTCATCGATGGCCTGCTTGGCGGTGGCGCCGTCGTCGTTGGCGGGCAGCAGCCAGACGAAGCCCGGACCGCCATGCTCGCCCATCAGCAGGGCGCGCAGCCCCTCCAGGTTCAGCACGACATTGCGCAGCGACCGGCCGCTGCGCAGCGCCTCCACCACCGTCGGCTTGGCGTCCTCGATGCTCGCGCCGAGTGGGGCCATCAACTTCTGGTCGATCACCACCTGCATCGCGGTGATGGCGGAGGCATAGAGCGTGTTGACGGCTTCGGACGCGGTCGGTCCGAGCACGGTCGCCTGCCCGGCGGCGAGCGGCGCCTCCAGCTCCTTCCACCCGTCGCGCGCATCGGTGGCGATGGCGGCGACGTTGCGGGCGGCAGCGGCGGCGAGTTTGGCGCGGTACAGCTTGGCATCGCTGCCGGTGAAGCTGTCGGCGGTGACGCCCTCGTCGAACAGCAGCCGCTCCAGCACGGTCAGCCCCTGGACGGCCGCACTCTGGCGGGCCAGCGCGCCGGGCTCCAGCAGCTTGGGGTCATGGTCGCGCAGGATCTGGCCGATCTGGCGCTGGACCACGCCCGGCCGCTCCGGCCAGAACGACATGCGGTCGGCCCGCAGATTCATGGTCAGCGGACCGGGGCGCAGGTGCTGCACGGCGGCCCAACCGTCGGTAACCTTGAAGTGGGCGGCGCGCGCCTCCTCAAGCCCGGCGGCGGTGGGGCCGGCGGCGAAGCGGTCGAGCGTATCGGCATAGGCGGTGGCCGCTGCCACCAGCGCATCGAAGCGGGGCAGGGCATGGGTGCGAACCATGCCGCCCAGGAAGGCGGCATCCTTGTCCGACTGGCGGGCGGCGAAGGCCGGCGTCCGCGGCAGCAGGGCCGCCACGGCGGCGGCGGCCGACATCAGTCCCAGCACTATGCGGCGTCGCATACGATCAATCCCTTCTGCCTTTGACGTGGAGCGAACCCCCGCCCTTCCTTTACAAACCCAGCACGTAACGCACCAGACGTTTCCGGTCCGCGCCCGGCAGAGACTTGAAGCGGTCCTTCGCCGCTTCCGCCTCGCCGCCGTGCCACAGAATCGCTTCGGTGACGCTGCGGGCGCGCCCGTCATGCAGAAGCGACAGCTGCCCATCCATGGCCGCCAGCCGGTTCAGGCCCCACAGCGGCGTGGTGCGCCAGTCCGACCCGTTCGCCTCGCCCATCGGCAGCCGGTCGCCCAGCCCGGGGCCGAGATCGTGGAGAAGCATGTCGCTGTGCGGGAAGATGTCGCGGTTGGACAGCGACGGATGCCCGGCATCCTCCCCCGTGCGCCAGGACGGACGGTGGCAGGCGGCGCAGCCGGTGTCGGCGAACAGAGCGGTGCCGGCCTTGTCCTTCGGCGCCTCCAGGCTGCCGTCGGGCGGCAGGTCGCGCAGGTAGCCGTCGATCAGGCCGATGACGGTGCTGGGGATGTCGAGCCCCTCGAACTGCTTGGAATCGCCGTGCGGCGCATTGCGGCAGACGGTCTGTGCCGGGGTGCAGTCACCCCAGGGCTCCGGGAAGGCCGGGGTCGACATACCGATGTCGAGGCTGAAGGCTTCCGCATCCTGATGGTCCAGGGTGGGGTGCATCGCCTTCCAGCCGAAACGGCCGACCTGCCGCTTGCCATCCACCGTCACGTAATTCACCCGCCCGGCGGCCGGACCGCCGGAGGCCGCCTGTCTGGCGGCCTCGGCTTCGATGGCGTCGGCCGGGATGCGGTCGAGCAGGCCCATACCGTGAACGCGCGGAGGCACGCGGGCGGACATCACCGTCGCTTCGGCCAGTGGGCCATAGCCGAGATCCTCGACCACCGGCGTCGGGTGGCGCAGCCGGACGGTCTCGCCGTCGGGGAAGCGGACCGTCTCCTCGCGGTAGGTGACGCGGGGGCGGCCTTCGACCAGCTGGCCCGGAATGGCGTTGGACTGATCTGCCGGCCATAGACCGGATCGGCGTTCAGCTTGATCGCATAACCGACGCCCTGGTCGTCCTTCACCGCCGGATCGGGCGGTCGGCCGCCGGCACCACGCGGATGGCAGGTGGCGCAGGAGCGTGCGTTGTAGAGCGGACCGAGCCCGTCCGCCGCCTGCGTCGCGGTGGGCGCCGCCACCCACATGCGGCGGAACAGCGCCTCGCCGATGCGGTTGTCGAGGCTGTCGGCAGCGTGAGCGGCCGGAGCGGCGAGAAGCAGCGCAGCGGCAATGACGTTGCGGAAATTGATAAAATCAGGCAACGCGGATGTATCCCATCATGCCGGTGTCCTGATGTTCGATTATGTGGCAGTGGAACATCCAGTCGCCGGGATTGTCGGCCTTGATGGCGACGCGCAGCCGCTCCTTCGGCTCCAGCAGCACCGTGTCGGCATGGTGGGGCACCACCTTGCGGGCATCGGAGGACAGCACCTTGAAGGTGTAGCCGTGGATGTGGATCGGGTGCAGGTGCGGCGTCAGGTTGGCCAGCTCGAAAATGTAGCTCCGGCCCTTCTCCAGCGTGACCAGCGGCGGCGGCAGGCGTTCATGCCCGCCCTCCGGCCAGCTCTGCTGGTTGATCGCCCAGAAAGTCTTCGCCGACAGGCACAGCGCATCGGCATAGGGCAGGCCGGGCAGAGCCGCCGCGTCGAAGCTCTGTGCCACCGCGGTAGCGGAGAAGGCCATCGGGATGATCGGCGCGTCCTTTAAATCCGGTTCCGGAATGGCGGAGGCGGGCAGGGCGCGCGGCTTGAAGCGCTTGTTGGGCAGGCTCGGTCCGACGGCGCGGAAGGTGGCGAGCGGCCGGGGCTCTGCCGAATAGACGTTGGTCAGCCGCAGGGTCTGGCCGGCCTTGGCGGGTGCCCGGAACAGCACGTCGATGCGCATGGCCGGCCCCATCGGCCAGCCGTCCAGCGGGCGGGGCGGCAGCGGGTTGCCGTCGACCGCGACGATCCAGGCCTCGGCCCCCTCCACCCGCAGATCGACCACGCGGGTGCTGTCGATGTTGTAGAGGCGGGCGCGGATGTCGCCATTGGCGGGGACCTCGATCACCGGCTCGATGGCGCCGTTGACGGTCGACACGCTGCCGAAGGTGCCGGCGCGGGAAGCACCGCGATCGGTCATGAAGGTGCCGAACGTGCCGGTCTTGTCCAACTGCCAGTCCTTGACTAGGCAGACGACGTCGGCATCGACCTTCGGCGCGTCCGGCTCCTCGACGATCAGCACGCCGGCAAGGCCGCGGCCCAGCAGCTCCACTGTGTTGCAGTGGGGATGGAAGAAGAAGGACCCGGCATCGGGCGGGGTGAATTCATAGACGTGGCGCTCACCCGGCCTGGTCGGCGGCTGGGTCAGGTAGGGCACGCCGTCTTCCAGATTCGGCAGGCGGATGCCGTGCCAGTGGATCGAGGTGTGCTCGTCCAGCCCGTTCACCAGGGTGGCGCGCAGCCGCTGGCCCTTGCGCATGCGGATGATCGGGCCGGGAAAGCTGTCGGCATAGGTGATCAGCGGCGACGGCCCGGCCGGTTCCGGCAGGATGCGCAGCATCCGCTGCTTGGCGACCAGATCGACCTCGACCAGTTCGCCCGCGGCGGTGACCGGCGTCGGGCCAGCGAGACCGGCTTTCGGCCCACCGGCATCGGGGGCGGCAAGGCCGGTTCCGCCCAGCGCCGTCGCCGCGATGGCGGCACCCCCGGCGCGCAGGAGGGTGCGACGGGACAGGGCGGAGGCGGGGCGATGCGGCATGACGGCGGTCCAAAAACTTCAGGCAGGAAAAGGCCGGCTCCGGTCCCTTCGCCATCCCCCGCCGGGTCGGCCCGGAAGGGAAGCTCGGGGGAAACGGTCCTGCGCGGGAGGGCGCGGGACCGGAGCCGGGCAGGCGTGCTTACTTGCCGACCTTGGACGGGTCGTCGAGGCTGTCGGAGCCCTTGACCTCGACCGAGACGCCGAGCGCGGCGACAGCGCCTTCCAGCGCCTTCTTCTGGGCGACGAGGCCGTCGATGCCGGCGGACACCAGCTTGTTGCCCTCGTCGTTGTCGGCGGCGATCATCTGGTCGTAGGCCATCTTGCCGCTGTCGGCGGTGTCCTTGATCGCCTGCATCGCCTTCATGGTGTTGGCCAGGGCGGTCTTGACCGCGGCGTCGGCATCGGCGGACTTGGCGGCGACCAGCTGCGACAGCGAGGCACCCGAAACGGTCTTGCCGTCGGTGCGCTTGTAGCTGCCGTTGTAGACGTTCACCATGCCGACTTCGTCGTAATAGTGCGAGTTGTGGGTGTTGTCGGAGAAGCAGTCATGCTCCTCTTCCGGATCGTGCAGCATGAGGCCGAGCTTCATGCGTTCGCCCGCCAGCTCGCCATAGCTCAGCGAACCCAGGCCGGTCAGCATGCGGCCGACTCCTTCGCTCTCCGGCGCCTTGGCGATGGAGGCGCGGGCCTTGCCCTTGGCGGCCCAATCGGCGGTCATTTCCGACAGATCGTCGACCAGCATCTGGGTGGCGACCTTCAGATACTGGACGCGGCGATCGCAATGGCCGTTGGTGCAGTCCTTGCCCTTGCCGTAGTCGGTGGCCTTGCGCTCGCCCGCCCCCGGACCAGTGCCGTGCAAATCCTGGCCCCACAGCAGGAATTCGATGGCGTGGTAGCCGGTGGCGACGTTCGCCTCGACCTTGCCGGCGCCGTGCAGCTTGTCGGTCAGCAGGTCCTTGGTGATCTTGGAGGCGTTGATGGTCTTGCCGCCGGCCGTGATCTTCGGGTTGGCGATGACGTTCGCCTTGGCGTAGGGGTTGCTCTCGCCGCCGGCATAGCCCTCGTCGACATAATCGATCAGGCCCTCGTCCAGCGGCCAGGCGTTCACCTTGCCTTCCCATTCGTCGACGATCGGGTTGCCGAAGCGGAAGGCTTCCGTCTGCATGTACGGAACGCGGGCGGCCTTCCAGGCGTCGCGCGCCTTCGCCAGATTGTCCTCGGTCGGATTGGCGACCAGGGCGTCCACCGCCTTCTTCAGCGCCTTGGCGCCGTTGGTGGCGTCCTCATAGGCGGCATGGGCGATGTCGGCGTAGTTCTTCGCCACGTCCTTGTAGGCCGGACCGGCAGCCTGGGCACCGTACGGCAGCAGGGCAACGACGGCTACGGCGGCGAAGCCGGCAGCGCGCTTCGACATGGAGGTCTCCTCGAACGTCGGTGGTCGGTAATGACAGCAAGTGCGACTGATTCTCAGCGAATAACGTCGCGAATTATTCTCACTGTCAAGCCCTATCCGCGTTGGGGGTACTCGGAAATGCGCAAGCTCCGCCGTGCTGCGTCGATATGTCCCGCCGCCCTGTCCTGCGGGCGGCGGGATATGGACGGTCCTCAGCCCTGTCCAAGCGCCTGCGACAAATCCTCATAGAGATCGTCCGGCGACTCCAGCCCGACCGACAGGCGCAGCAGGTCGCCCGGCGCCGGGGAACTCGGCCCTTCGATGCTGGCGCGATGCTCGATCAGGCTCTCCACCCCGCCGAGCGAAGTTGCGCGGCGCCAGATTTCGACGCGGGCCGCGGTGTCGATGGCCGCCTGGGTGCCGCCCTTCACGCGGATGGACAGCATGCCGCCATAACCGCCGCTCATCTGGCGCGATGCGATGCCATGGCCGGGGAAGCCGGGCAGGCCGGGATAGAGCACCTCGGCCACCCGAGGATGGGCGGACAGCCGCTCCGCCAGGGCCATGGCGGCGTCGCTCTGCCAGCGGACGCGGGCGAACAGGGTGCGCAGGCCACGCTGCAGCAGCCATGCCTCGAAACTGCCGAGGATGCCGCCCTGCTGGGTCTGCACCGCCTTGATCCGGGCCCAAAACTCGTCCTTGCGGGCGGCGGTCAGGGTACCGGCGACGACGTCGGAATGGCCGTTGAGATACTTGGTCGCCGAATGCATGACGATGTCGGCGCCCAGTTCCAGCGGACGGGTCAGCACCGGGGTGGCGACCGTGCTGTCCACCGCCAGCCAGGCGCCCGCCTCATGCGCGAGTTCGGCCACCGCGGCGATGTCGGTGACGGTCCACAGCGGGTTGGCCGGGGTTTCCACCCACACCAGCCGCGTCTGACCGGGACGGAGTGCGGCGCGCACGGCGTCGGTGTTACTAGTGTCGACGCCCTCGACCTTCAGGCCCCAGCGTGTGGCGGGGCCATGGACCCAGTTGCGGAAGGCCCAGTACATCACATCGGGCACAATCACATGGTCGCCGGGGTCCAGCGCCTGGAACACCGCGGTCGCCGCCGCCATGCCGGAAGCGAACAGCAGCGTGTCGGCTCCCTTCTCCAGTTCGGTGATGGTCCTGGCCGGAATGTCGAAGGTTGGGTTGTCGGCGCGGGCATAGACCCGGCCGCGGCCATAGCCGTTGTCGGGATCCCGGACATAGGTGGTGGACGGGTGGATCGGCGGGATGACCGCGCCGCTGGCCGCATCCTCAAAGCCCAGGGCACCGGCGGCGATGGTTTCGGGACGGTGGGGACGGTGGGGACGGTCGGTCATTGCCGGGGCACTCCGGGATCGGTCATGAAAGGGGGGTGTCAAGGATACGTCCGCCGGACGCCGGGCCGCAATGGCGCCGCGCAACCGTCAGGCGTAGCGTGCGATCAGGCGGGCCAGCGGCGGCCCCGACAGCACCACCACGAAAAGCCGCAGGGTTTGCAGGGCCAGCACCAGCGGCAGATCCACCCCGCTGCCCAGCGCGATCACCACCACCGAATCGAGCCCTCCGGGGCTGGTGGCGAGGAAGGCGGTCAGCGGGTCGGTCGGGAGCAGCGTGACCAGCACCCAGGCCGACAGGCTGCACAGGGCGATCATCAGCCCGGTCGACAGCAGCATCTGCGGCACGGCACGCAGGGCGTGGCTCAGCACCTCGCGGGTGAAGCGCAGACCGATGCTCCAGCCGATGACGGTGTAGGTGATGGTCAGCAGCGCATGCGGCAGTTGCAGAATCACACCCGCACCGGTCTGTACCAGCGCGCCCAGCACCATCGGCACCAGAAGGGCACCGGAGGGAATGCGGAAACGGTGGCCGATCCAGCCGCCCGCCGCAGCGACCAGCAGCGTCGCCGCCAGCCCGCGCAAGTCCAGCGCCTCCACCGGGGCCACCGGGATGGCGGAGCCCTGCGAACCGGCGGTCAGCGCATGCGTCACCAGCGAGGCGTCGAGCACCACCAGCACGACGCGCAGATATTGCATCACGGCGACCAGCCGGACGTCCGCGCCATAATCGCCGGCCATGGCGACCATGGCGGAGGCGGCACCCGGCGACACGCCCCAGGCCGCGGTGGTGCCGGGCAGGCTGCCGTAGCGGACGAACAGCCAGCCGACGATGCCGCTGACCAGCACCGTCAGCCCGACGGTTCCCAGCATCAGCGGCCAGTTCTGTGCGATGGACAGCAGGATCGACGAGGTGACGGCATGGGCGACGAGGCAGCCGATGATCGCCTGCGCCATGGTGAAGCCCGAGCCCGGAACGCGGATGGTGGCGCCGCCGACGCCCAGCGCGATGGCGCCGATCATCGGTCCGATCAGCCAGGCCGCCGGCAGTCCGACCGCATCGAGACCCAGCGTCGCCGCCGCGGACAGGGCGAGCAGCCCAGCCCATTGCGCGACCGTCCGCGGGCGGAGCCACGATCCGTCGCCATTCCCGGGGCCGTTCCCGCTGCCATCCCTTGCGCTGACCACGAACCCATACCTGCACGAATGATTTGCGACCGCCCATGCTGCCCGCCGCCGCCCCCGTCCGTCCAGCGGGCGAAGGGGCGCGGCAGCCATGCACGGCGGATCGGCGGATCAGCGGGCGGCGCGGATGCTGGTCAGGAAATCGCCGACGCCCCGGTTCAGCTCGTCCGCCTGCCGGTGCAGAAGTCCGGCAGCGGCCAGCACCTCCTGCGCGATGCCGCCGGTCTCCGACGAGGATTGCGTGACCTCGCCGATGGAACCGGTGACCCGGCGGGTGCCGACCGCGACCTCCTGCACGTTTCGGGTGATCTCCTGCGTCGCGGCGGTCTGCTGCTCCACCGTCGCGGCGACCGTGGTGACGATCTCGTTGATGTGGACGATGGTGCGGCCCACGGCATGGATCGCGTC
Source organism: Azospirillum sp. A29 (assembly GCF_042604625.1). NCBI lineage: Bacteria > Pseudomonadati > Pseudomonadota > Alphaproteobacteria > Rhodospirillales > Azospirillaceae > Azospirillum > Azospirillum sp. A29. The sequence goes on along the minus strand of NZ_CP170463.1, from coordinate 342,232 downwards.
GGCGGCCTGGCCCGCGGCATTCTGCATGCCGGCGATCTGGCTGGAGATGTCCTCCGTCGCCTTGGCGGTCTGGTTGGCGAGGCTCTTCACCTCGTTGGCGACGACGGCGAAGCCCTTGCCCGCTTCTCCCGCCCGTGCCGCCTCGATGGTGGCGTTCAGTGCCAGCAGGTTGGTCTGGCTGGCGATGTTGTTGATCAGGTTGACCACGTCGCCGATGCGCTGGGCCGCTTCCACCAGACCGCTGACGGTTTCCTTGGTCCGTTCCGCCTCACCGACGGCGGAGGTGGAGATGCGGGAGGATTCGTTGACGTGCCGGCTGATGTCGGTGATGGAACTGGCAAGCTGTTCGGTCGCCGCGGCCACCGTCTGCATGCTGGACGAGGCGAATTCCGTCTCCGACGCGACATCGGCGGAGCGGCGGCTGGTGCTGGTGGCGATCTGCGACATGCGCTGGGCATGGGCCTGCATCTGGTTGGAGGCGGCGACCGTACCCTCCACGATGCTCTTCACGCTGTCTTCGAAAGTGCCGGCCAGCCGGTCGAGGGTGGTGCGCTTGCTCTCCTCCTCCGCCACGCGATAGGTCTCCAGCAGCAGTTCGATGTCGAACCACGCGATCTTGTTCAGCGTCTCCAGCTGTGCCGTCCGGTTGCGGCGGGCCGCCGCGCCGAACAGGCCGGCCCTCAGCCCCTCGTCGCCACCGGTGAGGCCGAGTTCGCGGGCGAGGTTGGAACTGACGATGTAATGGCAGATCGACACCGCATAAGCCGGGACGCCGTTCTTATAGAAAAGCGTCGCCAGCCGTTTCGCGGAGTCGGCGAAGCCGGCATCGATCCGACCGGATACGGCCCGCGTCCAATGATCCAGACGGGCGGCATGCACGTCGGGACGTTGCAGCGCCGCCTGGATTTCCGGCCATGCATCGAAATGCCGGTGCCATTCGGTCAGCAGTGCGGGAAGACGCTGCTCCGCGAACTCCCGGTTGCCCCTTAGCCGGTTCAAATCGTCGTGGGTGATGAGAAGGTGGAAAGTCTCTTCGCCTGCACATCTGTCAGCTCGACGGTCATCTTCTGGACGATCCTCAGTTCCGGGGCCTCGCATGTATCGTTCTACGCCAGGAATGTTCTTTTGGATCGCTCCCTCGACGGCAACTCACCACCGCATCTTCATCATACCCAAATATGTATAAGAAGGAGAGGCGTGGCCGGTCATACAACGCTGACGCCAGATCGGCCGGCCCACTTTGGGCCTATGGTCGACAGGGGTTCGACGGCGGATTTACCCCATGTCGGGACGCTGGCGCAGGCCGTTCAGCAGCAGGGCGATGGACTGGCGGGCGATCTCCGCCGGGTCCAGATCGCCGTCCGGGCTGTACCAGCGGGCGACCCAGCTGAGCGCTCCCGACAGCGTGAAGGCGGCGATCTTCGGATCGCAGGGGACGATGCTGCCCTCGGCGATGCCGCGTTCGATCAGGTTCCGGAATTTCAGGTCGATGCGGCGCTTCAGGCCGCGCAGGGTACGGCGGCTGTCCTCGGTCAGCGGTTCCTCGCCGACCCGGATCACGCACATGCCGAAATCCATGGTGACGATGTCGACATAGGTGGTCATCACCGCCACCAGTTCGTCATAGGCGCTGCCGCCATGGCCCGTCACGTCGTTCGAGGCGCTGTCGAGCATTTCCAGCCCGATCCGCACGCACTCGAACAGGATCTCTTCCTTGTTCTTCACATAATAATAGATCGTCGGCTTGGTCACGTTCAGCCGCCGGGCGATGTCGTCCAGCGAGGTGGCGTGATAGCCAAGCTCGTTGAAGGCCTGCGCCGCCGTCCGCAGCACGGCGATCCGCTTTTCCTCCCGTTCGCTGCGGCGGTCGGCGGCGGTCTTCCATGGCGAGTCCGACATGCGGTGTTGGCTCCCTTCGCTCGTTCTTCCGGCCTATCGCTTTCCCATTTGGCTGTGCCCATGTCCAGGCCGGCAAACAGTCAGTTCGTGCAGCAAACTTGTTTCGCTTCCTACTTTCAAGTAACTTAGGTTCCATACAGTAAAGAAAATGCCGGACGAACCCGTGACCGGGGTGTTCGGCGACGGCGACAGAACCTTTCAGAACCGGGAGGACACGCATGCCCATGGACGTTGCCAAGGACGCCATCGCCGCGGCGCGCGGCACCAGCATCGGCGGGGCTCTGGCACGGGCGGCGCGGCGCTATGGCGACTGCATTGCCCTGCGCTACGACGGCCGGGACTGGAGCTTCGCCGGCCTGCATGTGGCTGCGAAGCGGATGGCCCGTAGGCTCCACGACATGGGTCTGCGGCCGGGCGACCGGGTGGCCGCCTTCGGGCGCAATTCCGACGCTTATGTCGTGGCCTGGCTCGGCTGCGCGGTCGGCGGCTTCATCCATGTGCCGGTCAACTACGCTCTGACGGGGGAGGAGCTGTCCTACATCCTGACGCAGTCGGGGGCGCGGATGGTGCTGCACGACGCCGATCTGGCCGGCACCTTGGCCGACGCCGGGAAAGCGGCGCGGATGGAGTGGGTCGGGACCCTGGCAGCCGGTGCCGCCGGTGCCGGCGATCTGGACGTGCTGGCCATCGCACAGGACCGGGGCACCCCGGCGGACATCGACGTGGCGGTGGATGCCGACACGGTGGTCCAGCTTCTCTATACCTCCGGCACCACCGCGGCACCGAAGGGTGCGATGATGACCCATGGCGGCCTGCTGGCGGAGTATGAGAGCGCCATCCACGACTGCCGCTTCGCCGAGAGCGACCGGGCGTTGGCGGCGCTGCCGCTCTACCATTCGGCACAGATGCATGTCTTCCTCATGCCGCAGCTGATGGTCGGTGCTACCACCCTGCTGATTCAGGCTCCGGCCTTGAAGCAATGCCTGGAACTGATCGAGACGCACCGCATCACGTCCTTCTTCGCGCCGCCCACGGTGTGGGTCGGGCTGCTGCGCCATCCGGATTTCGACGCGCATGATCTAGGGTCGCTGGAGAAGCTCTATTACGGCGCCTCGATCATGCCGGTTCCGGTGTTGCAGGAGCTCCGCCGCCGCCTGCCCAACGCCAAGCCCTTCAACTGTTACGGCCAGAGCGAGATCGGCCCGCTCGCCACCGTGCTGGCCCCGGAAGAGCATGAGGAGCGCCCAGCCTCCGCCGGCCGCCCGGTGCTGAATGTCGAGACGCGGGTCGTCGATCTGGAGATGAACGATCTGGCTGCGGGCAGCCATGGCGAGATCGTCCACCGCTCCCCCCAGCTGATGGTCGGCTATTGGGACAAGCCGCGCGAGACGGAGGAGGCCTTCCAGGGCGGCTGGTTCCATTCCGGCGACGTCGGCTATCTGGACGAGGCCGGCTATCTCCACATCGTCGACCGCATCAAGGACGTCATCAACACCGGCGGCGTGGTGGTCGCCAGCCGCGAGGTGGAGGAGGCGATCTACACCCATCCGGCCGTCGCCGAGGTTGCGGTGGTCGCGTTGCCCGACCCGAAATGGATCGAGGCGGTGACCGCCTTCGTCGTGCTGCGCACCGGCCAGAGCGTCGATGCCGAGGGGTTGATCGCCCATTGCCGCGGTCATCTGGCGCCCTTCAAGCTGCCCAAGCAGGTGCATTTCGTCGACAGCCTGCCGCGCAACACCGCCGGCAAGCTGCTGAAGCGGGAGCTTCGCCGGGCCTACAGCGAGAACGCGGCGTAAGTGCGGAAACATGAGCTTATACGAACCGCCGCTGCACGCCGTCCGCTTCCTCGTCAGCGAGCTACTGTGAAGATCGCGACCCGAGCGATGGGGCGCCTAGGGGTAGCCGCCCCTCACGCCGCGGAGACGATCAGCAGGGCCGCGACCAGCGTCACCGCATCCTCCAGCAGGGCGGCAGGGCGGTCGCGGCCGAAGGCGGCGGCCATGCGCATGCGGGCGGCATAGCCGACCAGTGTGCCCACCACGGCGCCGATGCCGCCGGCCACCAGCCCGCCGATCCAGAATCCGGCATTCGCCCCAATGGCCGCACCGGCGATGGCGCCGCCGGCAATGCGGCTGGCGAAGGGAAAGGGCAGTTTGCGGCTGGGAGTGGCCGGCAGCTTGTCGACAATCAATTCCGCCAGCGCCATGGCGGTGAAGACCCAGGGCGACACCGGGTGACTGAGGAAGAACAGCCAGCTTCCCGATACGTCGAGCCAACCGCCGTAAGCGGCCCAGCTGACGGCCGCCGGTGCGATCAGGGTGCGCGAGCCGGCGACGGCGCCGATCAGAAAGGCAAGGGCCAGGGCAAGCATCCGGTCATCCGTGTTTCGTTGGGGTCGAAGTCAGGTGAGGCCCGCGGTCATTCGGCGGACCGTCCGCGCACCGCCTGCACCAGTCGCCGCAGCGCTCTGCCGCGGGTGCCGGGTCCGCCATGGAACAGGCGCAGCGCCGCCAGCATCAGCGCCTCGTCACCGGCGCGCGGCTGGTCGAAATGGGGGCGGAGCCGCCCCTTGCGGACCGAGACGGTTTTCACCTGCGTCATTTCCAGCAGTCCCTCGGCGCCACGGGTGACGCCCCAGCCGCTGGCATGCCGCCCGCCGAAGGGCAGGCGAGGGTCGGCACTCGGCACGATGAGGTCGTTGATCGTCACGGTTCCGGCGTCGATCCGTCCGGCCAATTCCCGGGCCTGCGCCTCCGGCCCGAACACGGACGCCCCAAGCGCATAGGGGCTGCCGGCCGCAACCGTCAGCGCCTCGCCCATGTCCCGCACCGGCACCAGCGACAGCAGCGGGGCGAAGATCTCCGCGCGCAGCAGCGCCATGTCGGGCCTCGCGTCGGCGAGGATCAGTGGCGACATCGCCGGACTGTCCTCCCCCGGCAAAGCGCCCAGCGCACGGGCTCCACCCGCCACCGCATCCCGGGCCAGGGTGGCGAGCCGGCGTCCGGTCGGAGGGGCACCGGCACGGCCGGAATCGCGCCGACATGGCGGAGCAGCGCGGCCTCCAGGCCCGCCGCCATGCAGTGCGGGACGAACACCCTCCGTGGCGCGATGCAGGTGGCGGAGCCGTTGAGCCGAAGGCCGAAAGCCAGCGCGCGGGCGACCTGCTCCAGGTCCGCACCCGGCAGGACGAAGACGGCGTCGTTGCCCGACAGCTCCATTGTCGATGGCACCAGATGCCGGGCCAGCTTCTCCGCCACCACCCGTCCCGTATCGGCCGATCCGGTCAGCACCAGCTTGTCGATGCCCTCCTCGATGGCCTCATCCACCGCGGCGGCGGATTCGTCCAGCACCCGGAACAGCCCCGGCGGCAGTCCGGCTTCCTCCAGCCAGACCCCAAGCAGGATCATCGGCGCCCTGCACCCCGGCGCCGGCTTGACCAGCACTTGGTTTCCAGCCGCCAGAGCCTGGATCGCCTGAACGCCCGGCAACAGCAACGGGTAATTGGACGGACCGACGATCAACACGGTGCCGACCGGCTCCCGCCGCACCTCCGCCTCGACCCCGAACAGCCAGACCGGACGGCCGCGCCGGCCCAGCCGCTTCGGCGCCAGCAGCCTGGACGCTTCCCGTTCCAGAAACCGGCAGGCCTCCGCCAGCGGCAGGATTTCGGCGCCGATGCTCTCGGCAGGGGTTCGAGCCGGGCGGGTTTTCAACGCTTCGACGAGGTCCTCCGCACCGGCGGCGATCCGGTGGTGGAGTCCACGAATAGTGGAAAGGCGTAAAGAAATATCTCGTTCGGACCATGCCTTAAAGCCGACCGACTCCCGAGGGATCGCTTTTCTTATCCAAGGAGATAAGACGTCAGGAGAAGGGTTGTTGTTGCGATCCATTTTCGACCCAGCTTCGTAGTGATCACGACTGAATTTTGCAGCGCAGGAGCGTTTGGCAAGCGGATGGAACGACAAGTCGTGATCATCGGCGCGGGACCGGGCGGATTGGCATCCGCGATGCTCCTGGCGCTCACCGGAGCGAAGGTGACGGTGCTGGAACGGCAAGATCGCATCGGCGGCAGGTCGGCGGGCTTCTCGCTCGACGGCTACCGGTTCGACAGCGGACCCACCTTCTTCCTCTATCCCCGCATTCTGGAGGAAATCTTCGAGGCATGCGGACGACGGCTGTCCGACGACGTCGACCTGATCCGCCTCGACCCGCTTTACCGGCTGGTGTTCGAGAGCGGCGGGGAACTGCGCGTCCATGCCCAGATGAAGGCACTGATGGCGGAGATCGCCAGGCTCAGCCCGGGTGACGCCGACGGGCTTCCGCGCTTCCTGGCCGACAACCGGGCGAAGATGGAGCGTTTCCGCCCGGTTCTGGAATCCGATTTCTCCAGCCCCTGGGCGCTCGCCTCGCTGCCGATGCTGAAGGCTCTGGGCAGGCTGGCGCCGCACCGCTCGGTCGACCGCGACCTGTCCCGCTATTTCCAGGATCCGCGCATCCGCCTCGCCTTCTCGTTCCAGAGCAAATATCTGGGGATGTCGCCTTTCCGCTGCCCCAGCCTGTTCACCATCCTGTCCTTCCTGGAGCATGAACATGGCATCTTCCATCCCCGCGGCGGAACGGAATCGGTGATGAAGGCGATGCGCCGGGTGGCAGAAAGCCTGGGCGTCACCGTGCGGCTGAACGAGACGGTGCGCCACATCAAGTTCCAGGGCCGCCGCGCCGTCGGTGTGCGAACGGACGCCGGCGACTATCCGGCCGACGCGCTTGTCATCAATGCCGACTTCGCCCGCGCCATGACCACGCTGGTGCCCGACGATCTGCGCCGGCGATGGAGCGACGCCCGCATCGCCACCAAGAAATTCTCCTGCTCCACCTTCATGATGTATCTGGGCATCGAAGGCAAAGTGGACGGGCTGGATCACCACACCGTCTATCTGGCGGAGGATTACGCCCGCAACCTCGCGGAGATCGAGGAGTGCCGGGAGTTGCCGCGCCGGCCGTCGATCTATGTGCAGAACGCCTGCGTCACCGATCCCGATCTGGCGCCGCCGGGTGGCAGCACGCTCTACATCCTGGTGCCCGTCGGCCACCAGCGCGGCCACATCGACTGGAAGGCGGAGGCGCCGCATTACCGCCGGCTGGTGCTCGACCGGCTGGCCGGCTTCGGCCTGACCGATCTGGAGCGCCGCATCCGGGTGGAGCGGGTGGTGACGCCGGCCGACTGGGACAGCCAGTTCGCCGTGCACCGCGGCGCCACTTTCAATCTGGCGCACAGCCTCGACCAGATGCTTCACCGCCGTCCGCGCAACCGGTTCGAGGATCTGGACGGCGTCTATCTGGTGGGCGGTGGCACCCATCCCGGCAGCGGCCTGCCGGTCATTTTCGAAGGCGCACGCATCACGGCGCGGCTGCTGGCGCAGGAACTGGGTCTGCCTACGCCTTGGCGCACAAAGACCATGGGTTTGTCCGGCATGCTGCGGCAGGCCGTTGCAGGGGGGATGGCATGACGGATCGGATCGCGGTGATCGGCGGGGGGCTGGGCGGACTGGCGGCGGCGGTGGTGCTGGCGGCGCGTGGGCACAAGGTGACCCTGCTGGAAAAGAACGGCTGGGTCGGCGGCAAGGCGGCCGTTCTGGAGGAAGGCGGATTCCGCTTCGACATGGGGCCGACCATCCTGACGGTGCCGCGCGTCCTGCGCCGCATTCTGGAGGAGGCCGGTTGCGATCTGGACCAGGAGTTGGACATGGTCCGGCTGGAGCCGCAGTGGCGCTGCTTCTTCGACGACGGCACGGTGCTGGACCTGTCGGAGAATGTCGGGACCATGGCGGCGGAACTGGACAAGCTGGCGCCCGGCCGCGGGTCGGGGGAGGGCTATCGCCGCTTCCAGGCGATGTCGGAACGGCTGCACGGCATCTCCGAACGCTTCTTCTTCTGGAAGTCGGTGGAGGATCTCGGCGATACGCTGAACTTCCGCAACAGCTTCAACGCCAGCACCCTGTCGGACGTGCTGGCGCTCCGCATGGGCAGCACGGTTGCCGGGACCATCCGCGGCCATGTGCCGGATGCGCGGGCGGCGCAGATGCTGGACCATTTCACCCAGTATGTCGGCTCCTCGCCCTACGGCTCTCCGGCGGTGCTGTGCGCCATCGCGCACATGCAGACCAATGACGGCGTCTGGTATCCGATGGGCGGCACCCGCGCCGTGCCGACGGCACTGGAGCGGGTGGCGAGGCGGCTGGGCGTGGAAATCCGCACCAACACCGGCGTCCGCCGTCTGCAGGTGGAACGCGGCCGCGTGGTGGCGGTCGAGACGGACGGAGGCGAACGTATCCCGGTTTCGGCCGCGGTTTCGAACATGGATTCGGTCCGCACATATCGGGAACTGATCGGCGGGTCTCCGGCCAAGCGCTTCGCCAAGCGCCGCAGCTACGAGCCGGCCTGTTCCGGCGTGGTGTTCTATCTGGGGCTGGACCGCGCCTACGATCACCTGCTGCACCATGACTTCGTTTTCTCCCGCGATCCGGAGGAAGAGTTCGACTGGATCTATCGCCAGGGGGAACCGGCGCCCGACCCGACCTGTTACATCGCCGCCCCGGCCCGCACCGAGCCGGGCGTCGCACCCGCAGGCGGCGAGGCGCTGTATGTGCTGGTCCACACCCCCTATCTGCGCGAGCGCCATGACTGGAGCCGCATGCTGCCGGCCTACCGCCGCGTGGTGTTCGACAAGCTGAAGCGCACCGCTGGCATGCCCGATCTGGAGGACCGCATCCGGGTCGAGCATGTGCTGACTCCGCAGGACATCAATGACCGTTACAATGTGCTGAACGGCGCCATCTATGGGCTGGCGAGCCATGGCCGCTTCATGGGCGCCTTCAAGCCCGGCAACCGCTCCCGCGATGTCGAGGGCCTGTATCTGGCCGGCGGAGCCGCCCATCCCGGGCCCGGCATGCCGATGGTTCTGATGTCGGGTTGGATCGCCGCCGACAGCCTCGACCAGGATATGCGCGGCGGCATCCAGGCTGATGCCGGGGCAGGTTCCGCGCGCGCCGTAGCCTGATGGAAGGCGGTGGGAGGATGACGGACGATCCGGTTGCGTTACGGTCCCGGCTGCTCTGCTGGTTCTTCGGCGGCGTCATGGCCCGGCGGCTGCGGCGCGGCTTCCATGCGGTGCGGCTGGCGCGGCCGGGCTGGCCGGTCCTGCCGCCGGGTCGTCCGGTCATCGTCTATCTCAACCATCCATCCTGGTGGGATCCGGCGCTGCTGATCGTGATGGGCACCACCCGTTTCCGCGGCCGGCCGGGCTATGGGCCGATCGATGCGGAGATGCTGCGCCGCTACCGCTTCATGCGCCGCATCGGTTTGTTCGGGCTGGAGCCCGGCCGTGCCGGGGCAGTCTCCTTCCTGCGCAACGCCGAACATATTCTGAGCGACCCGCGCGCCATGCTGTGGATCACGGCGGAGGGCGCCTTCACCGACCCGCGCCGCCGCCCGGTGACATTGCGGCCGGGCATCGCCCATCTGGTCCGCCGCATGCCCACCGCCCTGATGGTGCCGCTGGCGGTCGAATACCCGTTCTGGGACGAGCGCACGCCGGAGGCGCTGATGCGGTTCGGCCAGCCCTTTGAAGCCGGCGCTTTGGCCGGTCTGCCGGTGCAGGACATCGCGGCGGAGCTGGAAAGGCGGCTGGAGGCGGTGATGGACCAGTTGGCGCTCGATGCGCAAGACCGCGACCCGGCGCGTTTCCTGACGCTGATCGAGGGAACGGTCGGGGTCGGCGGCATTTACGACCTGTGGCGCCGGCTGCGCGCCCTGGCCGGCGGACAGAGCTTCTCTCCGGCCCATGGCAGCCGGCAAGGACCGCCCCGGCAGGAGATGCAGCAGGAGATCAAGGGCCCATGAGCGTCATCGTTCTGATCGCCGCGCTGTCGCTGATCCTGGCCCTGTTGCCGCTGGGGCAGGGGATCGTGAACCTGTTCCTCTACCGCCGCCCGACCACCGAACCGCCGCCGGGCACCGTCGTCAGCATCCTGATCCCTGCCCGCAACGAGGAAGCCGGCATCGCCGCCGCCGTCGATGCCGCGCTGCTCAGCCGCGGTGTCGATGTCGAGGTGGTTGTGCTGGACGACCACTCCACCGACCGCACGGCGGAGATCGTCCGCGCCATCGCCGCCCGTGACCCGCGCGTCCGTCTGGAGAGCGCGCCGCCGCTGCCGCCGGGCTGGTCGGGCAAGCAGCATGCCTGTCAGATGCTCGCCGGTCTGGCGCGGTACCCGGTTCTGCTGTTCCAGGATGCCGATGTGCGATTGTCGCCGACGGCTGCCCGCCGGGTCGGCGGCGCCCTGCTGTCGGGCGAAAGCGGTCTGGTCAGCGGTTTCCCGCGCGAGGAGACCGGGACGCTGGCGGAAGCCCTGGTGATTCCGCTGATCCATTTTCTGTTGTTGGGTTATCTGCCGATGGCGGCGATGCGGCGCTCGACCGACCCACGCTTCGGCGCCGCCTGCGGCCAGTTGATCGCGGTTCGGCGGGACGCCTATCTCAAGGCCGGCGGCCATGCCGCCATCGCGACGTCGCTGCATGACGGTGTGACGCTGCCGCGCGCCTTCCGCCGGGCTGGACAGAATACCGACCTGTTCGATGCCACCGGCTTTGCCCGCTGCCGGATGTATCGCGGCTGGCGCGAGGTTTGGTCCGGCTTCTCCAAGAACGCGACGGAGGGGATGGCGACCCCGGCCGCCCTGCCGGTCTGGACGCTGCTGCTGTTCGGCGGCCATGTGCTGCCCTGGCTTCTGCTCGGCTGGGCGGCGCTCCATCCGCTGCCCATTTCGGCGGTCCTGCTGGCGGGGCTGGCGGCGGTGGCCGGGCTGGCTTTCCGCCTTCTGCTGGCGGTCCGCTTCCGCCAGAGCATCCTCGGCGCCCTGCTGCACCCGGTCGGCATGATGATCATGCTGGCGATCCAATGGGCGGCGCTGCTGCGCGCCCGCCATGGCAAACCGTCGGAATGGCGCGGCAGGGCTTATCCGGCCGCGCCGGGGCCCAGGGTGGAGTCAGGGCCGGGGCAAGGTGTGCCATGACGCCCTGGCTGCGCCGCCACGGCCACCGTATCTTCCACCCGTTGGCCGGGGCCGATGCTGCCACGTTGGCAATCGTGCTGCGCGACGGCGGCGGTGTCGGGCCGCTGCACCTGCATCGCGTCGCAACCGCGCTGGGCGCCGCAGCGATCCGCGCACCGCTCGACCTGCTGGAGCGGCGGCGGGTGGCGGGGCTGGTCGGGGAGGGCAGGGCCGCCGGGTCGCCGCCGCTGTTCATCCTCGGTCATTGGCGCAGCGGCACCACCCATCTGCTGAACCTGCTGGCGCAGGATGCGCGCTTCGCCGCCCCCGATCCGCTGGCGGTCGGCCTGCCCTGGGGTTTCCTCGGCCTGAGTTCCTTCTGGCGCTCGCGGCTGGAGGAGTGGCTGCCGCCCGACCGCATCATCGACGCCATGCCCGTCGATCCGACCTCTCCGCAGGAGGACGAACTGGCCCTGGCCCTGATGCAGCCGCTGTCTTACTACCACGGTATCTTCTTCCCCAGGCACCTGCACCGCGCCTTCCGACAGGGCGTGCTGTTCGAGGGATGCCGGCCGCAGGCCGTCGCGCTGTGGCGCCGCCGGATGGACCATTACCTGAACAAGATGCAGATCCATTGCAGCGGACGGCGGCTGCTGATCAAGAATCCGGCGCACACGCCGAAGCTGGCGGAACTGCTGGCGCTGCGGCCCGATGCCATCTTCGTCCACATCCACCGCGACCCCTACGAGGTCTTCAGCTCGACCCGGCGCATGCTGCTGACCCTGCTGCGGGAGTTTTCGCTACAATCCTACGATCCGCGGGCGGTGGACGATCTGGTGCTGGATCTCTATCCGGCGATGATGGCCCGGTTCGACCGCGACCGGGCGCTGCTGCCGCCCGGCCGGCTGGTGGAGATCCGCTACGACCGCTTCGTCGCCGATCCGCTGGAGACGCTGGCCGGGATTTATGACGGGCTCGATCTCGGCCCCTTCGCGCTGGTTCAGCCGAAAATGGAACGCTATCTCGCAAGCGTGCGCGATTATCGCCGGGCCCGGCACGATCTCGAGGATCCGGCCCGCCGCGCGGTGCGCCGCCGGTGGGCCTTCGCCTTCGACCGCTGGGGCTACTGACGCGTCAAGCTTCGCCGCGCTCCTCGCGCTTGGCCTGCTGCCACATGGCCTCCATCTCGTCCAGCGTGGCATCCTGCGGCTTGCGCCCCTCAGCGGACAGCAGCGCCTCGATCCGGTGGAAGCGGCGTTCGAACTTTGCGTTGGTGCCGCGGAGCGCCGTTTCCGGCTCCACCTTCATCCGTCGGGCGAGGTTGACCAGCGCGAACAGCAGGTCGCCCAGCTCGTCCGCCACCCGCTCCTGCGCCGAACCGGCGTCCATTTCGGCCCGCAGTTCCCGCACTTCCTCCTCGATCTTGTCGAGGATGTCGCGGGCGTCGGTCCAATCGAAGCCGACCCGCGCGGCGCGGTTCTGCAGCTTCAGCACCCGGGTCAGCGCCGGCAGTCCGGCGATCACGCCCTCCAGCGCCGACGGCGCCCGGCCTTCCTCGGCGGCCTTGGCTGCCCGCTCGGCCGCCTTGTGGTCCTCCCAGCGCGAGGTCTGCTGGTCCGACGACTTCACCTCCTCCGGCCCGAAGACGTGGGGATGGCGGCGGATCATCTTGTCGGTGATGACCCCGGCGACCTCGTCGAAATCGAACAGCCCCTCTTCGCGCGCCATCTGGCTGTAATAGACGACCTGGAACAGCAGATCGCCCAGCTCCTCGCGCAGGGCGGCCTTGTCGTCCTTCTCGATGGCGTCTGCGACCTCATAGGCTTCTTCGATCGTGTGCGGCGCGATGGTGCGATAGGTCTGCTCCGAATCCCACGGGCATCCGCCGTCGGGATTCCGCAGCCGCGCCATCACGTCGAGCAGCCGGTCGATGTTGCGGGTCATGTCTTGCGGTCTCCGATTGCGGGGAGGTGAAGGTCCGCGACGATAACCGAGCGGAGCGGGCGGTGGAAGCGGCGAGGGCGAACGCCGTGTGTCCAGACTGGCCCCCTAGGCGGAGCCAGCGCCGGCTGTATCGGCCGCCGCCGGAACCGGACGCCCATGCAGTCCGACCTGCCCGCGTCCATTGCGCTTGGCGGCATACAATGCCTGGTCGGCATAGCGCAGGACCGTGTCGAAATCCGTGTCGTCGACCGGCCACAGCGCCATCCCGATGCTGCACCCGATGCCGATTTCCGCTTGCTCCAGCCTCATCGGGGCCGACAGTGAGGCGATGATGCGGGCCGCGACCTCCTGTGGTGTCAGCCAGTCGGCCTGCGGAAGCGCCAGACAGACGACAAACTCGTCGCCACCGAGGCGGATGACCTCGTCGCCGTCGCGCACGCAGTTGAGCAGCCGGCGCCCGACCTCCGCCAGCACGGCATCGCCGACATGGTGCCCATGGCGGTCGTTCACCGGCTTGAAGCCATCCAGGTCGATGCAGAGCGCCGCCACCGTCGGGCGCCCGCCGGGCGGCAGGTCGGCCAACTCCCGAACCCTGGCTTCGAGATAGCGGCGATTTCCCAGGGTGGTGAGCTGATCCTTGTAGGCGAAGCCGTGCAGGGTGGCGCCCATGTCGTGGATCGCCTGTGCGGCGTTGCCCATCTCCCGTGTCCGGAATCCGGCTGCGGCACTCTTCGCGACGGAATCGATCCGCCCCGCCGACAGGTCGGTGGCGGATCGCTGGAGATCGCGCAGCCCGCGCAGAACAAGGATGTCGAGCAGGAACCAGACACCGGCAACGATCGTCGCGACGACGCCGGCCAGGATCGCGATGCCCCACATGATCTTGCCGTTCACTTCGTCGAGGACGAGATCGCGCGGCACCCCGACAGCGATCCGCCCGCCGGTATCTTCCAGCTTCGCAAAGCCGATGATCCGCGGCTGGTCTTCGAAACCGGGACGCTCAACGATCCCGCGGTCGGCCTGGAAGATCGCGCGGGTGACCGGATGGTCGGCCACGTGCCTGCCAACCAGGGCGTTCGGCCCCGGTTCGCGCGCCAGGATCGTTCCCTGGGCGTCGAACAGGGTCACCGTGGTGCCGGGAGCCTCCGCGGCCTCCCTCGTCAGGTCGCCGAGCCATTTCAGATCCAGTCCCGTCAGCAGAACTGCCCTGACGGCTCCATCCTCATCGAGCAAGGGCAGGGCGGCCGCCAGAAGCGGCTTGCCGGATCCGCGCCCGACGCGGAAATTGCTGGTGCTGAATGCCTTCGTGGCCAGCGCCAGCATGAAATAATCCTGATCCGCCACCGTCGTCACCGGGCTGCGGCCAAGTCCCGTCCGACAGAGGATCTGGCCGTCGGGCGCAGCCACCCCGAACCCGGTGCTCCAGGGCTGGAACGACATTGCCCTGCGCAGGGGCGGGCCGCAATCCTCGGACCGGTCCCCCCGGACCTCGGAAATCAATGCCAGCGTCTGCAAGGTCTCGCGAACCCGCGCTATTGCATCGGCCTGCTGGGATGCACCTTGTTCGGCAAGCGTCAGAACACGTTGACGGGCATGTTCAATGTCGGCGTTCCATTGCTGCACGTAGAGCGAAATAATAAGACCAACCAATGGCAAGAATGCGGCAACAATGAAAACTTCGAGTTGGACACGAAGGCCCATACCGCCCCAGATATTCATTATGGATTTTCTGATAGACCCAATGAACATGTCATTTCCAGAACGGCAGGAGTATTTCGATGGCCGAGGTTCAAAACACCACAGGTGAGCGGTTGAGCAAAAAGACTGGAGTTACAGTTGCGCCGAAGCGTCCGCGATTTTAAGGGACGCACCGGACCCCTCCATAGAGCCGGCTGGAGAGACCGTATGCCTTCGGGGTATCGGAAATGCCAGTTCTTCTTGTTAAATCTGCTTATGCTTGATGCAACCCGGCCATGCTGTCTGACATTCTGATATTGCGCTTACAGGCAAAAACACATAATGCGCATTATGGAAATTATATCGATGGGCCGGGCGATCTGTTGCGGGCTGCCCCCGGCGGTTGTCCCGTCACCCGTTTGAAAGCACGGCTGAAGGCGGCCTGTGAGCCGTAGCCCAAGCGGTATGCCGCAGTCTCTATCGGCATGTTCTCGCGCCCGATCCACTGCGCGGCGAGCCGCATCCGCAGTTCGGTAACATACTGGAGCGGCGTCATGCCGGTAACCGCCAGAAATCGTTCGGCGAAGACGGATCGCGAACTGCCCATTTCTGCGGCCAGTTGGGCGACCGTCCAATCGCGGCCGGGATCGCGGTGAAGCGCGGCGATGACACGCCCCAGCCTGGGATCGCGCAGCGCCTCCACCCAGCCGCGGGCGTCGCCACAGCCGCATTCCACCCAGCCGCGCACGATGAAGGCCGACACGACGTCGGCCAGCCGCGCCAGGATCCCGGCAAAGCCGGCACGTTCGGTCCGCGCCTCCCTTTCCATCGCCTCCAGCATCGGAAGGATTTCCGGATAGCGGTCGAGCAGGGTGCCGACGAGCATCACCTCCGGCATGAGGCCGATCAGCGGGTGCATGGCGCCAAGGTCAAATTCCATGCAACCGCTGAAGATCACCGTGTCCTTGCTGCGGCAGGTGTCCGCCGGGCAGGATTTGATGCTGCCGACCGTTTCACACAGCGCCGCTTCGTCGAAACCGCCCATATCCAACCCCTTCCCATCGGCATCGGAGACCAGATCGTGGGCACCGCCCCGCGGCAGCAGGACCGCGTCGCCGGCGTGCAGTTCATGCAACATCCCCGTCCTGCCGCGTAGGATGGCGGTGCCGCAGGCCACGAAATGGAACTGCGCCCTGCCCTCGTCCCGGCCGAAGCGGATGCCGAACGGCGGAGCGAACTGCAACCGGCGGTACCTGACCCCGTATAGCCGCATGCCGAGCAACAGCTCGCTGACGGCATCACGCGGCGAAGGCGCGGAGGGTTGTCTGGCGGCGGATAGGGGCATATCCAGACTTTCGATCAAAAACTACGGACGGTATGGCATGGATCGTCCGGCCCTTCAAGCTTAGCCTGCAATGCAGCAAAAACACCTTCGAACGAGGGGAAAGAGACATGAGTGATGTGACGAAGCCGGCTTGGGGCGCGGTTTTCGCGATGTCCATGGGTGTATTCGGGCTGGTCGGAGCGGAGTTCCTGCCAGCCAGCCTGTTGACGCCGATGGCGGCCGATCTCGGCGTTTCGGAAGGGCTGGCGGGACAGGCGGTGACGGCCACGGCGGCCGTTGCGCTGGTGACCAGCCTGCTGATCGCCACGGCGACCCGCAGGGTCGACCGGCGGACCGTGCTGCTGGCATTTTCCGTGCTGCTGATCGCCTCCAATCTGGCAGTCGCCTTCGCGCCGAATTTGCCGGTCCTCCTGGTCGGGCGCGTGCTGCTGGGCATAGCGATCGGCGGTTTCTGGACCATGGCCGCGGCGACGGCGATGCGGCTCGTTCCGCCCGAACTGGTGCCCCGCGCCCTGTCGATCATCTTCAGCGGCGTGTCGGCGGCAACGGTGTTCGCGGCTCCGCTCGGCAGCTATGTCGGCGGGTTGATCGGCTGGCGGCCCGTCTTCCTGCTTGGCGCCGTCCTCGGGCTCCTTGCCCTGGCGGCACAGGCGGCGACTCTTCCGCGTATGGCGCCGAGCGGGCATGCGCGGCTGCGCACTCTGTTCGACGTGCTGACACGGCCGGGCGTCGGCATCGGCATGCTGGCCGTGGTCCTGGTCTTCACCGGGCATTTCGCCTTCTTCACCTACATCAGGCCGTTCCTCGAAACGGTGACCAGCGTCGGGCTCGACGGCGTGTCCGGTATTCTCCTGGGCTTCGGACTCGCCAACTTCGTCGGAACCGCGCTGGGCGGCATGCTTCTGGAGCGCAACATGCGCCTGACGCTGGTCGCCATGCCGCTGCTGATGGCGCTGCTCGGGCTGGGGTTGGCAAGCATGGGCGGCACGCCGGCCATCGACACGGTGCTGGTGACGCTGTGGGGTCTTGCCTTCGGAGCGGTTCCGGTGGCGTGGTCGACATGGATCACCCGTGCCGTGCCCGATGAGGCGGAGAGCGCCGGCGGCCTGATCGTCGCCGCGGTGCAACTCGCCATCGCCACGGGAGCCGCGGCGGGGGGAGCCATTTTCGGTGTCAGCGGCGTGACCGGCGTGTTCACCATGGCCGGAGCGGTGCTGCTGATCGCCGTCCTGACCATCCTGCTCGGAGTCCGCACCCGGACGGTCGAGACCGCCTGAACATCGCGTCCCCAACCGATACGCCCGGAGGGGAACTATCTCCCGGCCCCGTCGGTCGCCACACAGGCGACCGACGGGGCCGTCGTGTTTTTTGCACCGCGGCAATCCAGCCATGCAGCGAACGGGGCCTCAGGACCACACCTGCCTCTTGCCTGATTTAGATAGCAAACCTATTAAATAGGGATGCTACAAGATAAGGCTCTGCGCCTTCCTCCGAATTTTGGCCTGCACCTGTTCCGCGCCTCCCATCTGTGGCGGCGGGCGGCGAACAAGGTGCTGGCGGACAGCGGCTTTTCCGCATCGGCCATCACGCCGCTGATGCTGCTGGCCGAACTCGGCGACGGGTTGCGTCAGCGCGAGCTGGCGGAGGAGATGGGCGTCGAAGGCCCGTCCCTCGTGCGTGTTCTCGACGGGCTGGAAAATGCGGGATTGCTGGAGCGGCGCGAGGATCCCTGCGACCGCCGGGCGAAGACCCTGCATATGACCGATGCCGGCCGGCACCTGCTGGTGCAGGTGAACGACGCGTTGAACGACGTCCGCCAGCGCCTGATGGCGGACGCGGCGGCGGCCGATGTCGAGGCCTGCTATCGGATCCTTTCCATCATCGAAGCCAACGCCAAGCGTGAACAGACCTGATCGTGCCGTGTTCTCCGGGGATGCGCGCCATGGCCGGTTCCGGCCGCGGCGACCTCCGGTCGCATCGGTGCGGTGATTGAGGAACCAAGATTGTGACACTCTTTCCTTCCTTCCGGACGGTGGTCCGGATCGCCGTGACCCTGTTGGTGACCGTGGCGGCGGCCGGCGGCGGGCTGTGGCTGTGGGATTATTACATGAATGAGCCCTGGACCCGTGATGGCCGCGTCCGTGCCGACATCGTCCAGGTCTCTTCCGATGTCGCCGGTCTGGTGACCGACGTCCGCGTGACCGACAACCAGCTGGTCCACAAGGGCGACCTGCTGTTCGTCGTCGATCCCGGCCGCTACAAGCTGGCGGTGGAACAGGCCCAGGCCAACCTCGACAGCGCCAAGGCGGAACTGGCCTACCGCACCGCCGAGGCACGCCGGTACGAGCAGTTGGGCACCAACGTCGTCTCCACCGCCCAGAAGCAGGAGGTGGCGTCGGCCATGTCCAAGGCCGCCGCCGCCGCCAAGCAGACCGAGGCGGCGCTGGATCTCGCCCGCTTCAACCTGGAGCGAACGGAGGTCAAGGCGACGGTCGACGGCTATGTCACCAACCTTCAGATGATGACCGGCAACTATGTCGCCGCCGGTCAGGCGGTGGTGGCGCTGATCGACAGCCATTCCTTCTATGTCATGGGCTATTTCGAGGAAACCAAGCTGCCGCGCATCCATGTCGGCGCTCCGGTCGCCGTCCGCATCATGGGGGCGGGTGCCGATCTGCGCGGCCGGGTCGACAGCATCACCCGCGCCATCGTCGACCGCGACCGGGCGGAGGGCACGGGATTGGTCGCCAACGTCAACCCGACCTTCAACTGGGTCCGGCTGGCCCAGCGCATCCCCGTGCGGATCGCGCTGGACGAGGTGCCGGACGGCCTGCAACTGGTCGCCGGCCGCACCGCGACCGTGTCGGTGATCGGTTCGCCCGACAGTGCACCGAAGGTTGCCCAGCTGCCGGCCGGGCAGTGAGCGCACGGCCATGCCAAAAGCTTCTTCCTGGGCCCCTTCTCTGAACGAGCTGGTCTTCTCGCTGAAGTCCTTCGCGCCTCCATGCTGGCGCTCTACATCGCCTTCGGCATGGGGTTGCCGCGGCCCTTCTGGGCGATGCTGACCGCCTATGTGGTGTCGAGCCCGCTGTCGGGAACCGTGCGGTCGAAGGCGGTTTACCGCGTCGCCGGCACGATCGTCGGCTGCATCGCCGCCATCGTCCTGACGGTCGAACTGGTCAATGCACCGGAACTGCTGTCGCTGGCGGTCGGGCTGTGGGTCGGCGGCTGCCTGTTCATCTCGCTGCTGGACCGCACGCCACGCAGCTATGCCTTCATGCTGGCCGGTTACACCGTCGGCCTGATCGTCTTCCCCGGCGTCGCCAATCCGGAGGCGATCTTCGACACGGGGCTTGCCCGGGTCGAGGAGATCATCCTCGGCATCGTCTGCGCCACCGTCATCCACAGCGTCATCCTGCCGCGCGGCATGGGGCCGGTCCTGCTCGGCAAGCTCGACGCCTCGCTGCGCGATGCGGAACGCTGGACGCTCGACGCGCTGGAGCAGGTCGCTACCGACGCGCGGCTGCGCGACCGCCACAAGATGGCGACCGATCTGACCGAATTGCGGGTGATGACCACCCACCTGCCCTACGACACCTCCGACCTGCGCTGGATGACCCGGCCGATGCGGGCCTTGCAGGACCGTATGGTCTATCTGCTGCCGGTGCTGACCGCCGTGCATGACCGGCTGGGCGCGTTGCGCCGCCCGGACGGCGCGGTGCCGCCGGATCTGGCGCCGGTGGTGGCCGCAGTCCGCGATTGGATCGCCGCCGGTGCCGCCGCCGACCCGGCGGACGCCGCCCGGCTGATCGACCGGCTCGACCGGCTGGAAGCGGCGGAGTCCTCGCAAGCGACCGACGGCTGGGAGGCTGCGACCCGCTTCAGCTTCCTCCGCCGTCTGCGGTCGCTTGTGGAAATCCACCGCGATTGCCGGGATTTGCGGGCGCATATGGCCACGGGCGACAAGGCCCTGCCCGACCATCTCGACCCGCTGGCCCGCAAGCGGTCGCGCGGGGTCTTTCATCTGGATTACGGGATGGCGGCATGGTCGGCGGCAGCCGCCCTGCTGGGCATCACCAGCGTCTGCGCCTTCTGGATCCTGACCGGCTGGTCGTCCGGATCGGCGGCGGCGATGATGGTGGCTGTCTTCACCTGCTTCTTCGCCTCCTTCGACGATCCGGTGCCGGGCATTCGCCTGTTCCTCGTCTACACGATGGCCTCGCTGCCGCTGTCCGCCTTCTACCTGCTGGTAGTCCTGCCGTCCTTCGACAGCTTCCCGATGCTGGTGCTCTGTCTGGCGCCGACGCTGGTGACGCTGGGCATCTTCGTTGCGCGCCCGGCGACGATGGGCAAGGCGATGGTGCTGATCTTCGGCGTCGGCGGCTCGCTCAGCCTGCTCGACACCGGCAACGGCGATTTCGCCTCCTTCCTGAACAGCAGCATCGGACAGATCGTCGGCATCGTCGGCGCCATGCTAGTCACCCGCATGTGCCGGTCGGTCGGTGCGGCGTGGAGCGCGCGACGCCTGCTGCACATCGGCTGGCGCGAGATCGCCGACATGGCGCGAACGCGCGGGGTGCCGGCCAATGACGGCTTCGAAAGCCGCATGCTGGACCGCGTCGGCCTGCTGTCCGCCCGGCTGGCGCAGGCCGGCGGGTCGGTCGATGTGGACGCTATTGACGCGGTGCGCGACCTGCGGGTCGGGTTGAACATCGTCGAGCTTCAACGGGCGCGCCCGGTGCTGGGCCGCGCAGGCGGAGCGGCGCTGGACCGGCTTCTGGGCGGCATCGCCGTCCATTTCCGCGCCCTGTCGGCCAAACGGCCCGACCCGGCGCCGGCCGAGCTGCTGGGCAGCATGGACGAGCTTCTGTCCGCCATACGCACCGCCCCGCCCTGCCCTGAGCGCGACCGGGCTGTGGTGGCTCTCGCCTCGCTGCGGCGCAGCCTGTTCCCGGGCGCGGCCCTGCAACCGCCGCCATTGGCCAACGAGGAGATCCCTCGGACGATGCATCAGGAAAGGGCACGCGCATGATCGGCGAAATCGATGTCTACGGCCTGTTCCTCCCGCCGCTGCTGATCATGGCCGTGGTCGCCTGGGCGGTGTCGGCGCTGCTGCGGCGGGGACTGCGCGCCATCGACGCCTATTGCTGGGTATGGCACGCGCCGCTGTTCGACTTCGCGCTCTATGTGCTGGTGCTGAGCGGGCTTACCGGCTTGTGGTCGGTCTGGTCGGCCTGACCCGCGGCTGAAATCGTCCACACCGCGAGCCGTCCGGCGTGCTAGTCTTGCCGCCATGACCGCCCCCCTGTCGCAGCCCTTCTCCATCCCCGGCATCCCGTCCGATGCCGACGCCGAGAGCGCCTGGATCGACGTGATCCGGAAGATGGACGAGACCTACGCCAATCTGGTGACGCAACAGGTGGAGCTGGAGCGCAAGAACGCGGAGCTGGAGGAGGCGCAGGCCTTCATCGCCAGCGTTCTGGGCTCCATGACCGACGTGCTGATCGCCTGCGACCGCGATGGCCGGATCGAGCAGACCAACCCGGCAGCCGAACGGGCGCTCGGTTGCGCCGGGCGTGACCTGACGGGACGGCCGCTGCGCGATTTCCTCGACCCGGCTTTCCATCCCGCCTTCGCCCGGCTGTGCAGTGCCGCCCTCCAGCGCGAGGAGGTCAGCGATGTCGAGCTGTCGCTGCGCGGCCCCACCGGCCCCTTCCCGGTCGCGGTCAACAGCACGGTTCGCTACGACCAGCGCGGGCATGCCATCGGGATGGTTCTGGTCGGCCGGCCCATCGGGGAATTGCGCCGCGCCTACCGCGACCTTGCCGCCGCCCATGAAGGGCTGAAGCAGACCCAGCAGCAGCTTGTCCATTCGGAAAAGATGGCCTCGCTCGGCCGGCTGGTGGCGGGGGTGGCGCATGAGCTGAACAACCCGATCTCCTTCGTCTATGGCAACGCCCATGCCATGCGCCGCTATGTCGACCGGATGACCGCCTATCTCGACCGCGTGCATGACGGCGCCGCGGCGGCCGAACTGGCGGGCCTGCGCAAGGACCTGCGCATCGACCGCGCCCGTGCCGATGCCGCGGCGACGCTGGACGGCATGCTGGAGGGGACGGAACGGGTGCGCGACATCGTGGCGGAGCTGAGGCGCTTCTCGTCAGAACAGAAGCACGCCTCGGAACGTTTTGATCTGACAGGGCTTTTGCGTTCCGCGGTCACCTGGGTCGCCAAGGCGCAGATGCCCGACCTGACCGTGGTTTTCGATCTGCCCGACACGCTGGACATTGCCGGCCATCCCGGCCATCTGCATCAGGTCGCGATAAATCTGGTCCAGAACGCCATCGACGCCATGGCCGGTGCTGCGGTCAAGCGGCTGGAATTGCATGGGCTGGAGGAGGCTGGGACGGTCATCGTCACCATTCGCGACACCGGCCACGGCATTCCCGAGGCGATCCTGGCCCGCATCTTCGATCCCTTCTTCACCACCAAGCCTGTCGGCAAGGGCACCGGCCTCGGCCTGTCGATCAGCTACCAGCTGGTGCACGACCATGGCGGCGCGCTGTCCGCCGCCAATCATCCAGACGGCGGGGCGCAGTTCACCTTGACCTTGCCGGCCGCCGGTCAGCGTGAAGGAGCTGGACGATGAGAGAACGCCCGCTGTCGGTGCTGTGGCTCCAGTCGGGCGGCTGCGGCGGCTGCACCATGTCGCTGCTCTGCGCCAAATCCCCGGATTTGCCGATGCTGCTGGAGACTGCCGGCATCCGGTTGCTCTGGCACCCCAGCCTGTCGGAAGAGACTGGAGCGGAGGTGGTCGAGCTGTTCGAGCGCATCCTGTCGGGGGCCGAGCCGCTGGACGTGCTGTGCGTCGAGGGATCGCTGCTGCGCGGACCGAACGGCACCGGACGCTTCCATGTTCTGGCCGGGACCCGCCGGCCGACCATCGATTGGGCCCGCGATCTGGCGGCTGTCGCCGGCACCGTGGTCGCCGTCGGCACCTGCGCGGCCTTCGGCGGCATCACAGCGGGCGGCGAGAACATCACCGAGGCCTGCGGCCTTCGTATGAGGGCACGCAGCGCGGCGGCGCCTTGGGTGCGGAGTTCCGCGCACGGGACGGCGTGCCGGTGGTCAACGTCGCGGGGTGCCCGACCCATCCGAACTGGGTGACCGAAACGCTGATGCTGCTGGCCGAGAACACGCTCACCGCCGCCGACCTCGACCTCTACCAGCGCCCGCGCTTCTACGCCGACCATCTGGTCCACCATGGCTGTCCGCGCAACGAGTATTACGAATACAAGGCCAGTGCGGAAAAGCCATCCGATCTCGGTTGCCTGATGGAGCATATGGGCTGCCTCGGCACCCAGGCGCATGCCGACTGCAACACCCGCCTGTGGAATGGCGAAGGGTCCTGTACCCGTGGCGGCTACGCCTGCATCAACTGCACGGCACCGGGCTTCGAAGAGCCCGGACATCCGTTCCAGCAGACGCCGAAATTCGCCGGTATTCCCATCGGCCTGCCCACCGACATGCCGAAGGCGTGGTTCGTCGCGCTGGCCTCCCTCGCCAAGGCGGCGACGCCGGAACGGGTGCGCCGGAACGCCGCCGCCGACCGCATCGTCGTCGCCCCCACCGTCCGACCCACCCGGAAAGGCTGATCCGGTGAGCGAAGCCCCAAACCGCCGCCTGATCGTCGGCCCATTCAACCGCGTGGAAGGCGATCTTGAAGTCCGCCTTGAGATAACCGGCGCAAGTGTCTCGGCTGCCTACGTAAATTCGCCGCTGTTCCGCGGTTTCGAGCGCATTCTGGAGGGGCGCGACCCGATGGATGCGCTGGCGGTGGCGCCGCGGATCTGCGGCATCTGCTCCGTCTCGCAGAGCCATGCGGCGGCGCTGGCGCTGGCCGACGTCATGGGGCTGGAGGTGCCGCGCAACGGACTGCTCGCGACCAACCTGATGACGGCGACCGAGAATGTCGCCGACCATCTGACCCATTTCCACCTGTTCTTCATGCCCGACTTCGCCCGCCCCGCCTACCGGGGCCGACCGTGGTTCGAAAAGGCGGAGGCGCGGTTCAAGGCCGCCCAGGGCATTGCGGTGCGCAGTGCCATTGCGGCACGTGCGGAGCTGTTCCATGTGCTGGGCATTCTCGGCGGCAAGTGGCCGCATACCCTGACGCTTCAGCCCGGCGGCGTCACCCGTGCGGTCGATGCGCGCGACCGGGTGCGGTTGCTCGCCACCGTCCGCAGTTTCCGCCGCTTCCTGGAGGACAGCCTATTCGGCGCGCCGCTCGACCGGGTGCTGGTCCTCGCGGCGCCGGAGGATCTGGAGCGCTGGCGCATCTCAGGTCCAGCCGGCGATTTCCGCCTGTTCCTAGAGATCGCCGACGATCTGGAGCTTGCCGGCCTCGGCCGTGCCTATGGCCGGTTCCTCTGCCACGGTGCCTATGCCGCCCCGGAGGGCGGACATCTCTATCGCCGCGGCACCTTTGCCGACGGTCAGGACGGCCCCTTCGATCCGGATCGGGTGACGGAGCACCATCGGTTCAGCCGCATGGCCGGACAGGACCGCCCGCATCCACCCTTCGCCGGTTCGACCGTTCCGGATGGCATGGACGAGACCGGTTACAGCTGGTGCAAGGCGCCGCGGTTGGACGGCCTGCCCTATGAGACCGGTGCCATTGCCCGGCAATTGGTAGACGGCCATCCGTTGATCCGGGCGCTGGTGGCACAGGATGGCGGTTCGGTGCGCAGCCGCGTGATCGCTCGTTTGCTGGAACTGGCCCGCACCACCGATGCGATGGAAGGCTGGCTGCGTGCCATCGAACCGTCCGCCCCATGGTGTGCGGCTTCGGAAATGCCGGACAGCGCGCAGGCGGTTGGGCTGACGGAGGCCGCGCGTGGAGCATTGGGGCATTGGCTGCGGGTTGAACGCGGGAAGATCGCCGGTTACCAGATCATCGCTCCGACCACTTGGAACTTTTCACCGCGCGACTTGGACGGAGTGCCCGGTCCATTAGAGCAAGCCCTTGTCGGAGCCCCGGTGACGGCAGAAGAGCACACACCGATCTCTGTTCAGCACATCGTGAGATGTTTCGATCCCTGCATGGTATGTACTGTACATTGACTTCATATACTTTAGATATCGGAAATTTTTATTGCGGATTTACTTACGAGATGACGAAGGCTGCGTAGGACATTACGCTGACGAACATCAGCAGAGAGACCATCGGGGCCATTTTCAATCTCCATCGGACTGGGTGGTTCATTGCTTTCCAAAGGATCTACGCCTCGTCCGCGTTGGGATAAATGCCCCGTTCCCGGATTCACCGTTCGGAGTTTTCGAACAAAGGGTGGCGTTTGCCGCCCCCCTGTTGACGGCGGACCGACGCTCCGTCGTCCGCCACGCTTGCTGTTCGCCAAAGCCCGCGAAATCATGAAAAAGAAAGAATCCTGCGTCCCAAAGACGGCGTCGCTGGAGGGTACAGGTTTTCACCTATGCCGACCGCCTCAGATTTTTAGAGGATTTCCCTCAATATATGATGGAACGCTAAATCGGATAACGGATGAAGCGGACCTCGATCAAATATAAAATTGCCTCCTTACACTATCGTTATTATAAATCCATAGTCTTTAATAGTTAAATTAAATAATTAATATCGATCGAAGGCCCCGTTTCCGTGATTTGACAAAAGTGGATGTTGCCATGACTGACCAGGCATTCGCCGATCCAGCCTCATCGGTTGAAGAGACATCCGCAATCCCCGAACAAACGAAGGCACGCCTGCGGCACATTCTGGCTGGAGGACAGCGTCACTCGGCCGGTGCGGTCCAGTTGATCGGACTGGGAACCCTGCGCAACCGGTTGGGCAAGCGCTGGGACATCGTCAAGGAGCGCATCTACGAGCAGACCGAACGGCTGTTCGACCGCCATCTGCCCCCCTCCGATGTCTGGCTGCGGGCCGACGACGCGAATTATATGGTGGTTTTCGCGACGCTCGACCGGCAGGCTGCCGAACTGATCTGCGGCAGGATCGTATCGGAACTGCATCGGCTGATGCTTGGAAACAGCGACACGAGCCAGATAACCGTGCGCAGCATCGTGACCGAACTCGATGGCAACATCGCCGTCGAAGCGATGCAACTCGATCAGTTGATTGCGAGGGCCGCCCAGCAGGGCGCCGCTTCTTCGCAAAACGATGCGGCCGATGCCGGCGATGCCCGGACGGTTCCAACCGCCGATGCGCACGAAGGCGGCGTCTTCCGCCCGACCATCTGCTATCGCCCGGTATTCGACACATCCCACAAGGTGTTGTCCACCTATGTGTGCCACGCCGATGAGGAAACGAAACGTATCCTGAATGCCCTGTCGACCGATGATGTGCAAAGCGAGGATTACAGGTTCAGAACCGATCTGGAGCTTTTGATCCAGTCGATAGAAATTTATGAGGAGCTGTATAAAAACAATTTTCGATACATCCAAAATCTTACGGTGGGCTTTTCCACCCTCTCGATTGGCCGGCATCGGCGGGCATACCTTGCCCGCTGCCATTCGATCCCGTCGCATCTCATACCCTTCATCGTATTCGTGATACAGGGGGTTCCCACCGGCGTCCCCTACAGCCAAATCTCCGAAATCACGACGAGCCTGAAGCCATATTCGCGTGCCGTCCTTGTCCTGCTGGACGATGGAGCGCCAAATCTCGCGGCCTTCGCCCAGGCGGGCGTCCGCGGCATGGGCATAACGGTTCAAGCCTGGGAACCGGATGCACGGGCAGCCAATCGCCTCCATACCTTTGGAGCCCATGTGCAGCGCCATGGCATGATCTTCTTCGTCGATGGCATCAGGTCGGCGGCCATGCTGCGCATCGCCGAGGACGCAGGAGCGTCCTATGTGGCGGGACCCCTGATCGGCCGGGACACCGACGTGCCCGGCCATATGAAGCGCATGACCGAACGGGAACTGATCCAGAAATCCGCCAAAACCGCCCGTCACCGCTG
The DNA here is from genome assembly GCF_042604625.1 of Azospirillum sp. A29. NCBI lineage: Bacteria > Pseudomonadati > Pseudomonadota > Alphaproteobacteria > Rhodospirillales > Azospirillaceae > Azospirillum > Azospirillum sp. A29. The sequence continues at coordinate 315,320 of NZ_CP170463.1, read as the reverse complement.
ACCGGCAAGCCTCCAGCCATACTGGCAAGTTTGTTGCCAGTTTCCACGCATGCTGTAATGTTGATGTCCATAATCGCTGCTATGTCGAGCGATGGGCGTCGAAATACGCAATCCAATCAATGGCCTGACCCAGCCGCCGATCCTGGCATGGAACTTGTACGAACGATGGTTCGGCGGCAGGACGCCGCATCATTGGACGGATGCCGGGGCGCAAATGGAGTTGGCTGGAAACGAGGGCAGTCGCGGAACGGCGCAAATCCTAGTGCTGGGCATCGGCAACATCCTGTGGGCCGACGAGGGATTCGGTGTCCGCACGGTGGAGCGTCTGTCCGCCGATTGGCGCTTCCCCGACACCGTCACCGTGATGGATGGCGGAACCCAGGGCCTGTATCTGCTGCCGCATCTGGAATGCGCCGACGCGCTGATCGTGGTCGACGCCATCGACTATGGGCTGCCGCCCGGCAGTAGCCGTGTCTTCCATGGCGATGACGTGCCGGCATTCCTTGGCGCCAAGAAGATGAGCCTGCATCAGACCGGCTTTCAGGAGGTGCTCGCGAGCGCCATGCTGCTGGGCCGCTGCCCGCAGGATCTGATCCTGGTAGGCGTTCAGCCGGAATGCCTTGAGGATTACGGCGGCGGCCTGACCGACACCGTCGCCGCCCAGGTCGCCCCGACCATCGAGATCATCCTCACGCTTCTGCGCGACGAGTTCGGCGTGGAGGGCACGCGCCGCGATGCCGCCGCCGACCTCGCCGCCCCGGCCATCGCCCGCGATGCCTATGAAGGCGGACGCCCGAGTTCCGATGAAGCGTGTCGCATCGGCGATCCCCGCATCCTGGCGGCGCTGTCCGCTGGACAGGCCTGAAACCGGGAGCGCCCAGAGCATGTGCATCGGCATTCCCCTGCGCCTGACCGGCGTCGACGGCGTCGTCGGCCGGGTTGCGGACGGGTCGGCCGTCGATCTGTCACTGGTTCCGGAGGCCGCCACCGGCGACTGGGTGCTCGGCTTCCTCGGTGCGGCACGCCGTATGCTGGACCCGGAAGAGGCCGCCCAAATCCTCGATGCGCTGGCGGCAATGGCCGCGGCATTGGATGGGGAAACCCTCGACGGCGCCTTCGCCGACCTGACCGGCCGCGAGCCCACCCTTCCCCCCACCTGGAGGCGGCCCGCGCGGCCGGCCTGACGGAGGCCTGACGCCATGACCGACCTTGCCCCCTCTCCCGCCAAGCCGCGTCTGCCCCTGCCGCCGCTGGTCGATCTGCTGACCGATGTGCACGGTTATCTGCGGCTCGACCATGCCGACGACCGGCCATGGCTGGACGATCCGGCCAAAAGCTGGGTGGTCTTCCTGCCCGGCCACGGCAAGGGCAATGCGGAGACCACCGACGTGGCCGTCATCCTGCCGGAACTGGTCCGTGCGCTGCACCCGCGCCTGTCTCCGGCTGTGGCGGGCGAGGCAGCGGAGCGCGCGCTCCTGGCCCTGGCCGGCATGATGAGCCTGCCGTCGCTGGTCTTCCTGCGCGGCGACCGGCTGCTTGGCAGCATCCCGCGCGTGCGTGACTGGGACGATTATCTGCAGCGGATCGGCGAAATCTTGGAAGGTTCTTTGGAAGGCGGTGCGGCATGAGTTCCCTGTTCGGCATGACCCATCCGCCGGTCGGCTTCGGCCCCGGCAGCCAGCCCGACGCCAGCGAGGAAGGGCTGGAATATCTGCCGATGCCGTCCGGCATGCGCGTCTATGAACCGCACCTGCCGGAGGTCGCCGATCCCGCCTGCGCAGCGGTGGCCCGCGAGGTGCTCGTCCGCATCCAGGGGGCGCTTGCCAACTGGTCGCCCGGCGAGGAAATCCGCATTCCGGTCGACGATCTCGACTCTCCCGTCCTGGCCCTGGTCGACGAGGCGCTGGGCGAGGGCGAGGTCGCGGTCAAGGTGGAGCGGGCCGGCGACCGGCTGGAGATTCAGGAAGCGTCTCTCGCCGGCGTCTGGCGCGTGCGCGCCTTCGGCGACTGGCCGACGCGCGAAAGCCTGCTGGTCGGGGCCTTCCCGCGGGTGGCGCTGAACCGCGCCTTCACCGCCACGGCATCGGTCGTGACCGGCCCGGCACCTGCCGGCTTGATGCCAACCGGCCTGATGAATGGCCAGCCGATCCTGACCGAGCTTCTGGACCGCAGCGCCGCCTGGCGCCGCGGCCACGGCCCCCATGCAGTGAATTTCAGCCTGCTGCCGCACACGCCGGAGGATCTGGCCTTCGTCGAACAGCGTTTGGGCGTCGGCGCCACCACCATCCTGTCGCGCGGGTACGGCAATTGCCGCGTCACCGCCACGGCGACGCCGAATGTCTGGTGGGTGCGCTATTACAATTCGGTCGACACGCTGATCCTCGACACGGTGGAGATCGTCGACGTGCCGGCGGTGGTCTGCGCCGCGGCCGAGGACATCGCTGACAGCGCCGAACGGCTGGCCGAAATCCTCGATGCGCTGACGACCGACCTGGAGCGGGTGCGATGAGCGCCGCCCCTTCCCGCTTCGAGGGCTCCTATCTCGGCGACGCCAGCCGCATCGGCGCCGCGACGCGGATGGAATGCAAAATCTGCTGGCATGTCTACGACCCGGCGGAAGGGTGCGAGCAGTGGCAGGTGCCGCCCGGCACAGCCTTCGCCGCCCTGCCCGACCATTGGCGCTGCCCGGTCTGCGACGGCGCCCGCGATCAGTTCATGGCGCTGAACGGCGAGCCGGCGGCCACGGAAACCGCCGCCCTGCCGGCTGCCGTTGCGCCGGTCCCCGGCCCGGCCCTGCCAACCGAGGCCATCGCCCGGCTGGAAGCGGTCTTCCGCGAAATCCACACGGCACAGATGCGCGGCATGCCCATCGTCAACGATGCGCTTGCGGTAAAGGCCGTCGGCTTCCGCCGTCATGGCGAGCGTTGGTTGGGCGCCCTGGTGACGCCCTGGTTCCTCAATCTGGTCCTGCTGCCGGGCGAGGGCGACGACTGGTCGGGGCTGGTGCCGGGGGCGAAGGAACTGATCGAGTTCCCGTCCGGCCGGTATGAGTTCGTACACGCCAACCGCAAGGGCCTCGGCGCCTACAAGGCCTGCTCGCTCTTCTCGCCGATGTTCGAGTTCGCCTCGATGCTTCAGGCGACGGAGACGGCCTCGGCGGCTCTGGTCTCCCTCTTCGATCCCTCCATCCGCGAAGACGGTGCCCAGACCGCCGAAATCCGCCGTCGGCGCGAGGAGGAACTTGCGCCCCCGCCCGAACCCGCTCAGGTCCAGGCCGAGCCGGTGCGCCCGTCGCGCCGCGCGCTGCTGGGGATGGGGACCGGAGACACTGCGGATGCATGAGATGGCGCTTTGCGAAAGCCTGCTCCAGGCGATGGAGGAGGCAGGTCGGACGAATGGATTCAGCCGCGTAACCAAGGTCCGGCTGGAGATCGGCCGCTTCGCCGGGGTGGAGGTGGAGGCGCTGCGCTTCGGCTTCGACGTGGTGACGCGGGGATCGCTGGCCGACGGGGCGGACTTGGTGGTGCTGGAAGTGCCGGGCCGTGGCTGGTGTTTCGACTGCAACGACACGGTGGCTCTGGACGACCGGCTGTCGTCCTGCCCACACTGCGGCGGCAACCGGCTGCATCCCAACGGCGGCACCGAAATGACGATCAAGGATCTTGAGGTTGAGTGAGGCGAGGTCGAAAGAGGCAGGCCCGATGAGGAAGGACCCCGCGCGATGACCAATCCCGCCCGCCCCGGCATTTTGGTGGTGGATGACGAGCCGCGCTCCGTCGAGGTCATCGCCCGCCTGCTGGACGAGGAGTTCGAGGTCTTCACCGCCCTGTCGGCGGCGGAGGGCCTGCGCCTGCTGGAAACCGAATCGATCCAGGTCGTCTTTTCCGACCAGCGGATGCCGGAGGTCAGCGGCGTGGAATTCCTGACCCAGGTCCGCGAGCGCTGGCCCGACGTGGTGCGCATCGTCATCACCGGCTACATCGACCCCGAGGACATCATCGGCGCCATCAACACCGCCGGCATCCATCAGTTCATCACCAAGCCCTGGCACCCCGACCATCTGCTGCTGACCGCCCGCAACGCCGCGAGGCTCTATCAGCTTCAGCGCGAGCATGACCGTCTGACCAGCGAGCTGAAGCTGCTGCCGCCGCTGGCCGAGACGCGGGTGGCGACCAGACGCGAACGGGTCCGGCAATCCTACCGCTTCGACGGGCTGATCCGTGCCGAGGGCAGCCCGGTCGACGAGGTCTGCCGGCAGGCCGAACGGGTTTCGGGCTTCAACGTCCCGGTTCTGGTGCTGGGGGAGACGGGCACCGGCAAGGAACTGCTGGCCCGTGCCATCCATTACGGCAGCCCGCGCTCCGACCAGCCATTCTATTGCGAGAATTGCGGCGCCATCCCGGACGAGCTGCTGGAAAGCGAACTGTTCGGCCACAAGAAGGGCGCCTTCACCGGCGCCCACAGCAACCGCGTCGGCCTGCTGGAGCAGGCGGACGGCGGCACCATCTTCCTCGACGAGATCGGCGACATCAGCCCGGCCTTCCAGGTCCGGCTGCTGCGCTTTCTGCAAGAGGGCGAGATCCGGCCGGTCGGGTCCAACGAGACCCGGCGGGTCGATGTCCGCGTTGTCGCCGCGACCCACCGTGACCTGACCGCCGAGGTGAAGGCCGGCCGCTTCCGCGAGGATCTCTATTACCGGCTCAGCACCATGACGCTGACCATGCCGCCCCTGCGCAACCGGCCGGACGACATTCCGGTCCTGGCCCGCCACATCCTGGAGCGGCTGTCCGCCGCCCACGGCAAGCCGGTGACCGGCTTCGCCCCCGACACGCTGGCCTGCCTGGAATCCTATGGCTGGCCCGGCAATGTGCGCGAGTTGCAGAACGAGATCATGCGCATGCTGGTGCTGTGCGAGGGCGACACGCTGGGCGCCGATCTGCTGTCCGACCAGGTGCTGCGCGGTGCCGCGCTGAATGCCCGCCCGGCCTCGCCGGAAGACGGGCCGCTGCCGCCGCTCGACCTGATCGGCCAGGGCGGACCGCTGAAGTCGCGGATTGAGCGGGTTGAGGCCGGCATCCTGATGGAAACGCTGGTCCGCTGCCGCTGGAACAAGAGCAAGGCCGCCGACGAGCTGGGCCTGTCGCGCATGGGCCTGCGGGCCAAGCTGGAGCGCTACGGCATTGAGCGCGGGCCGGCACAGCGGCACTAGTCGCCCTCTCCCGCACCCAGCCCCCCTTGGGAGAGGGCGAGATCACCCAAAACCACAAGAACCCCGAGGAGCCGTTCGATATGTCGAAATTCACCCGCCTCGCCGCCGTCTCCGCGGCCATAGCGCTTGCCGCCACCCCGGCGCTGGCCCATCCCGGCCATCTCGCCGGGGCCGGCTTCCTCGACGGTGCCGCGCATCCGCTGGGCGGGCTCGACCACCTGATCGCCATGGTCACGGTCGGCGTCTACGGCGCCACCATCGGCGGCCGTGCCGTTCTGGCGGTGCCGGGGGCGTTCCTGGCCGCCATGCTGGCCGGCGGGCTGTTCGCGCTGGCGGGCGGAGAACTGCCGCTGGTCGAGCCGGCCATCTATGCCTTCACCGTCGTGCTGGCGTTGCTGTGTGTCATGCCGATGTCGCGCAACAGCCTGATCGGCGTCGTCTTCGCCGCCGGCTTCGGCCTGTTCCACGGCTTCGCCCATGGGGCGGAGATGCCGGCCGACGCCGCGGCGCTGGGCTACGCCGCCGGCTTCCTCGCCAGCACCGCCGGGCTGCATGCGGCCGGCGTGGCAATCGGCTGGGCGCTCCACCGCCTGATCGGCCGGCCGCAAGAGGATGGCCGGACGGCCTGACCGCCACCGGCAACCGACTTTCCACCCCGGCCGTCGTTTCGGCCGGGGAGTTGCCAGCGGTGACGGTCCCTACAGCCTTGTGACCGTTGGTTTGCCAAATGTTCGTACCACGGCACGATTGTTGCCTATGCCCGCGGGAGAAGCGCACCGGACCCTCGCACGCCGGTGCTGCCCGACGGGAGAAAACAAACCGATGGCAACGCTGGAAACCTTCTACGAGGTGATGCGGCGGCAGGGGATCACACGCCGTTCGTTCCTGAAATACTGCTCGCTGACCGCCGCGGCCCTGGGGCTTGGGCCAGAGTTGGTACCGCAGATCGTCCACGCCATGGAAACCAAGCCGCGCACCCCGGTGCTGTGGCTGCACGGGCTGGAATGCACCTGCTGCTCCGAATCCTTCATCCGCTCGGCGCACCCGCTGGTGAAGGACGTGGTGCTGTCGATGATCTCGCTGGACTATGACGACACGCTGATGGCGTCGGCCGGCCACCATGCCGAGGCGATCCTCGACGAGGTGATGGAGAAGTACAAGGGCAACTACATCCTCGCGGTGGAAGGCAATCCACCGCTGAACCAGGACGGCATGTCCTGCATCATCGGCGGCAAGCCCTTCACCGACCAGCTGCGCAAGGTCGCCAAGGACGCCAAGGCGATCATCTCCTGGGGCTCCTGCGCCTCCTTCGGCTGCGTCCAGGCGGCGCGTCCGAACCCGACCCGCGCCACCCCGGTGCATGAGGTCATCACCGACAAGCCGATCATCAAGGTTCCCGGCTGCCCGCCGATCGCCGAGGTGATGACCGGCGTCATCACCTACATGCTGACCTTCGACCGCATCCCGGAGCTGGACCGCCAGGGCCGGCCGAAGATGTTCTACAGCCAGCGCATCCACGACAAATGCTACCGCCGGCCGCATTTCGATGCCGGCCAGTTCGTCGAATCCTTCGACGACGAGGGCGCGCGCAAGGGCTACTGCCTCTACAAGGTCGGCTGCAAGGGCCCGACCACCTACAACGCCTGTTCCACCGTGCGCTGGAACGAGGGCACCAGCTTCCCCATCCAGTCCGGCCACGGCTGCATCGGCTGCTCGGAGGACGGCTTCTGGGACAAGGGGTCCTGGTACGCCCGCCAGTCCGACATCCTCCAGTTCGGGATCGAAGCCAACGCCGACCAGATCGGCACCACCGCCGCCATCGGCGTCGGCAGCGTCATCGCCGCCCACGCGGCGGTCAGCGCCCTGAAGCGCGCACAGCACAAGGGAGACGTCTGACCATGGGCATCGTCCAGACCCCGAACGGGTTCTCGCTCGACAACGGCGGCAAGCGCATCGTCGTCGATCCGGTCACCCGCATCGAAGGGCACATGCGCTGCGAGGTGAACGTCGACAGCGACAACATCATCCGCAACGCCGTCTCCACCGGCACCATGTGGCGCGGCCTCGAGGTGATCCTGAAGGGCCGCGACCCGCGCGACGCCTGGGCCTTCGTCGAGCGCATCTGCGGCGTCTGCACCGGCTGCCACGCGCTGACCTCGGTCCGCGCGGTGGAGGATGCGCTCCAGATCCGCATCCCGAAGAACGCCCACCTGATCCGCGAGATCATGGCGAAGACGCTGCAGATCCACGATCACATCGTCCATTTCTATCACCTGCACGCGCTGGACTGGGTCAACCCGGTCAACGCGCTGAAGGCCGATCCGCAGGCGACCTCGGCATTGCAGCAGGCGGTGTCGCCGCGCCATGCCAAGTCCAGCCCCGGCTATTTCCGCGATGTCCAGACCCGCCTGAAAAAGTTCGTGGAGAGCGGCCAGCTCGGCATCTTCAAGAACGGTTACTGGGACAACCCGGCCTACAAGCTGTCGCCGGAAGCCGACCTGATGGCGGTGACCCATTATCTGGAGGCGCTCGACCTCCAGAAGGACATCGTCAAGATCCACACCATCCTGGGCGGCAAGAACCCGCACCCGAACTACATGGTCGGCGGCGTTCCCTGCGCCATCAACATGGACGGCACCGGGTCGTCGGGCGCGCCGCTGAACATGGAGCGGCTGAACTTCATCCGTGCCCGCATCCAGGAGGCGACGGCCTTCGTCGAGAACGTCTATCTGCCGGACGTGCTGGCCATCGCCAGCTTCTACAAGGACTGGCTCTATGGCGGCGGCCTGTCGGCGACCAACGTCATGGACTATGGCGATTACGAGAAGGTGCCGTACGACCATTCGACCTGCCAGCTGCCGGGCGGCGTCATCCTGAACGGCAACTGGAACGAGGTCCATCCCATCGACCCGCGCGACCCGGCGCAGGTGCAGGAATTCGTCGCCCACAGCTGGTATCATTACGAGGACGAGAGCAAAGGCCTGCACCCGTGGGACGGCGTGACCGAGGCCAAGTTCGAGCTGGGCGCCAACACCAAGGGCACCCGCACCGACATCAAGGAACTGGACGAAGCCGCCAAATATTCCTGGATCAAGGCGCCGCGCTGGCGCGGCCATGCGGTGGAGGTCGGCCCCCTGCCCCGCTACATCCTGGCCTATGCCCAGGGCGTCGGTTATGTGAAGGATCAGATCACCGAAGCGCTGGGCGCCTTCAACACGCTGGCCGGCACGAACTTCACGCCGCAGCAGGCGCTGCCGACCACCATCGGCCGCACGCTGGCCCGCGCGCTGGAATGCCAGTACTGCTGCACCATGATGATGGACGACTGGAACGCCCTGATCGCCAACATCAAGGCCGGCGACACCGCCACCGCCAATGTCGAGAAATGGGACCCGAAGACCTGGCCGAAGGAGGCCAAGGGTGTCGGCACCGTCGCCGCGCCGCGCGGCGGGCTCGGCCACTGGATCAAGATCAAGGACGGCAAGATCGACAATTACCAGTGCGTCGTGCCGACGACCTGGAACGGCAGCCCGCGCGATCCCAAGGGCAACATCGGCGCCTTCGAGGCCTCGCTGCTGAACACGCCGATGGCCCGCCCGGACGAGCCGGTGGAGATCCTGCGCACCCTGCACAGCTTCGACCCGTGCCTTGCCTGCTCCACCCACGTCATGGCGCCGGACGGCGCCGAACTGGCCCGCGTCACCGTGCGCTGACCGGCAACCGAGGAGGATTTAAGTCATGGCTCCTCTCGACGATGCGAAGCCGGTCGCGACACCGGAGGAGGAAGGGACGGCCGCTCCGGCGGCCGGCCGTTTCCTGAAGGCGATCTATGTGTACGAGGTGCCGGTGCGGATCTGGCACTGGGTCAACGCGCTGGCGATCGTGGTTCTGTCGGTCACCGGCTACCTGATCGCCAATCCGCTGCCGACCATGCCGGGCGAGGCCAGCGCCAATTTCCTGATGGGATACATCCGCTTCGTCCATTTCGCGGCGGCCTACATCTTCGCCATCGGTTTCATCGGCCGGCTCTATTGGGCCCTCGTCGGCAACCACCATGCCAAGCAGCTGTTCCGCTTTCCCTTCTGGGACCGCCACTGGTGGGGCGAGCTGTTCCTGGAAGCCCGCTGGTACCTGTTCCTGGAGCGCAAGCCGAAGCTGTATGTCGGCCACAACCCGCTGGCGCAATTCTCGATGTTCTGGGCCATCGCGGTCGGCAGCGTCTTCATGATCGTCACCGGCTTCGCGCTCTACAGTGAGGGGGCGGGCCAGGGCAGCTGGCAGGACACGCTGTTCGGCTGGGTCATCCCGCTGTTCGGCCAGAGCATGGACGTCCACACCTGGCACCATCTCGGCATGTGGGCGATCCTGCTGTTCGTGATCGTCCACGTCTATGCTGCGGTGCGCGAGGACATCATGTCCCGCCAGTCGATCATCTCCACTATGATCAGCGGCGTGCGCACCTTCAAGGACGCCGAAGCCCCGGCGGACGAGGAGCAAGAGCGTCCGGTGAAGAAAGCGGCGCGGGCGGGGTGAGACCGCGTATCGGCCGCTCCGACAGGAGCGGTTGAGCACCCCTTGCATGGATCCCCCGCTAGCGCGTATCGATGGACGATCCATACGCCGCCGGGGACAGGACATGGGTTTCGCGAAAGAACTCTACACCCTTGAATACTTTACCGGCCGCGATGCCGCCGGGAAACGGATTCATTATGGCGCCACCGGGATGGAGGAGTGGGAGGTCGGCGGCATTTCCTCCATCCACCGCAAGCTGATCGACCAGCTTCCCCTGGTGAATGCCCATGTGCTGGAAATCGGGTACGGGCGCGCCGAAAGCGCCCGCTACCTTCTGTCGACCGGCAAGGCGGACCACTATCTGGGCGTCGATTTCTCCGATGCGGCCCACGCTCTGGCCAACGAGACTTTGAAGGGTGTCCCGGAGGCGCGCTGGGAGGTCCATCACGACGATGCGCTGCAATTCTTGTCCGTACGGAACTTCACGGGTGTCTTCGACGCAATCCTGATGCTGGACGTGATCGAACATATCCCCCGCGCGGAAGTGCAGGCCCTGCTTCCCCGTCTTTACGCTGCGTTGCGGCCGGGCGGTTATCTGGTCGTCAACACGCCCTTCTACTCGATTGACGAGGATTATATCGCCCAAAACTTCGAATACATCATGCCATCGGCCAGCGACCTTATCCCCGAGACGCGCGGCATGCATTGCAACAAGTACACCGAACATCGTTTGCAGCAGGAATTCACCGGAGCAGGATTCTTTCGCATCGGCTCCAACCTGTTCCGCCGCGCTCCCGAACCAGGGGCGCATGCCAAATGCGCGGTGGTCATTCCGGTCGGCCCCGGACATCAAGCGCAGTGCCAACAGGCGATCAACTCGGTCATGACGGCCGCCCAGACCGATCCCGGTCCTTTCACCGACTTCGATTGTGTGGTGATCGACGACACCGCCGGCACCAAAGGCCGGTCGGCCGCCAGGAACGAGGGCGTGCGCGAGGCGGCATCCCGAGGGGCGGAATGGCTGTTCTTCCTCGACGCCGACGACCTCATGACGCCGCAGGCCTTCCAGCAGATGGCGCCGCACACCGACCGCGCCGACGCTGTCTGGGGGCTGATCCTGGAGAGCACCGACCCGCAGCCCGGATCGGATGAGTTGACCGGCCGCATCCGCCTGCCCCAATTGCCCCGGATCGAAACGGTGGCCGACCTTTTGCTGCACGATCCCTATGTCACCTTGCAGATGGGTCATTTCATCCGGACGTCCGTCGCTCTGGCGAACCCGTTCGACGAGACGCTGGATGTCGGGGAGGATGTCGACTACTACCTGCGTGTCTGGAACAGCGCCCGATGCCTGAAGATCACGGCGCCGCTGTTTCTGAACCGCAGAGGGATGCACTCCACCGGTCCACGGTCGGGCACCGGTGCCGACTGGCTGACCTCGACCGCCCAGATATTGGAGCGCGCGCGGCAGGCGCACGGCCTCGACCCGGATGGCGAAGCGGCGATCCAGGTGCGCAACGCCGCCACCCTGGATACTCGGAACTGGCTGCGGGGCTTCGGCGCCATAGATCCCGGCAGCCTCTTCTCCATCAGCCGAAAATTTCCGTTTCACGACTTTCTGGAGATCGAGCCGGCCATCGGCGAGCCGATCGCCCTTTTCGACGACAATGACGATCTGGTCTGCATGAGCCTGGGCTGGCGTGGCAGCTATGAGCCGGCCTCGCTTCGGCTCTGGCAAACGCTGGCGACAGGATCAAAGGTTGCGTTCGACATCGGCGCCTACACAGGCATCTACACGCTAATGGCTGCGCGGGCGGCGCCGGCGGCGCGCATCGTCGCGGTAGAACCGGTTCCTGCCAATCTGGCGCGGCTGATGAAAAACCTGGAAGCGAATGGCTGCGGCAATGCACGGGCGGTTCATGCCGCGATCCTCGACCGCCGGGGCGAGGTAACGCTCTCGCGGACGGCGACAAGCGATTTCCTCACTTCCGGCGCGTCGATTGCCCGGCGGGCCGGGGGGGAGGACATTGCCAGCGAAACGGTTCCCGGACTGACAGGCACCGATTTGCTGGAGCTTGCCGGAGAGACCACGGTTGATCTCGTCAAGATTGACGTGGAGGGGGCGGAAACCCAAGTATTGCACGGCATGGTGGAGATCTTGGAGCGCTGCGGACCGGACCTGCTGATCGAATGCCTGGATCAGGACTCGGCGGACAGAGTCGATGCAATTCTCCGCCCTCTCGGCTACCGGTTCCACACTATCGACGACGAGGCTCTGAGCGTGGAGGAGACCGGCCGGTTCGAGGCGGCCGGAGGCATGAATTCGCTCAACCGCTGGGCAACGCGGCGGGACGCGGCGGCGGTGGAAGCAGTGATCCGATCAGCCGGACTGCGCTTTTCCAGACGCTGAACGGAAGGAATGAATCGGCGCCGCACCCGTTGAAAATCTTGAATTGTTCTACATGTGTTCCCATATCTGGGAGGTTCCGAAACCACGGAGTCTCCCAGAGCGGCGCCACCCCATGCGGGTGCGTCAGGAGGACGTCATGCCCTATTTTCCGACCATCGAGTTGACCCCGCAGGTGAAGATGCTGCTGGCCCGCGGGGCGCTGACGCTGAACCCGGGCCAGTGGGTGCGGGGCGAGAAGGGACGCGGCCGATTCCTGCGGACCGACCCGCGCACCGGCACCGCCCATGTCAGCTGGCTGCGGCCGGGCGACGATTGGGACACCGCCTCGCAGCGTTTCCATCGTGCCTGCCGCAAAGGCTATATCGGCAAGTATCGCGGCCTGTACGAATTCGACAAGGCCAACCGCACCGCCGAAATCCCGCCCCTGCGCAGGAAGGTCCGGGCACCGGTCCAGATGCCGCTGTTCGGCTACAGGGCGAAGGACGCCGCCCATGCCTGACCGAGGCTGAGCCCGCCGTCGTTGGCGGGAGCCAGCCTCGGCAGCAGCGCCTCCACCCCGGCGGCACGGAATCCTGCCACCAGTTCCTCAGCCAGCACCGCGTTCATCAGGCAGCCACCGGACAGCACCACCCGGCCCAGGCCATGGACACGCAGCATCGGCAGCGTCCAGTCCACCAGCGCCGCTGCCAGCGTGCCATGGAACAGCTCCGCCCCCTCCACCGCATCGGCGACGATCAGCAGCCGTTCCAGCAGGGGGGTCAGGTCCAGTTCGCCCCCGTCGATCCGCCACGTGCCGTCCGCCACACGGGTCCGGCGCACGAGGGATTCCAGCGCCATCGGCGCCTCTCCCTCGAACCCGGCCACCGCGCGGACGCCCAGCAGACCGCAGGCGGCATCGAACCAGCGCCCGCAGGAACTGGTGAACGGCGCGTTGATGCCGCGCTCGATCATCCGCCGGATACCCTCGGCCGGTCCGTGCGCAGCGAAGCGGGAGGCGATCTCATCGGCACGCCCCATCCGGGCCAGGGCCGCGGCGGCCATGCGCCAGGGCTGGCGGGCCGCCACGTCGCCACCGGGCTGGGCGAGCGGCGCAAGGCTGCCGAGACGCTCGGACCGCAGCCCATCGACCAGCAGCATCTCCCCGCCCCAGGACCCGCCATCCTCCCCCAAACCGAACCCGTCCAGCGCCAGTCCCACCGCCGGTCCTTCGATCCGGTGTTCGGCCATCACGGCCGCGACATGGGCGTGGTGATGCTGGACCGGCACCGCCGGCAGGCCACTCATTTCAGCGAAGCGGGTGGATTGGAAATCGGGATGCCTGTCATGGGCGACCGCAACCGGCTCGACCCCCAGGATGTGCAGCAGATGGGCGACGGTTTCCTCCAGAAAGCCCAGCGTCGCGGCGTTGTCGAGGTCGCCGATGTGCTGGGACAGGAAAGCCTCGTCGCCACGGGTGACGCAGACCGTCGTTTTCAGATGGCCGCCCACCGCCAGGACCGGCGGCACCGGCCGGGCCAGCCGGATCGGCTCCGGCACATGGCCGCGGCCGCGGCGCAGGAAGGCGGGAGCGCCGGCCAGTTTGCGCACGACGCTGTCGTCGGCACGGATGACGATGTCGCGGTCATGGTCGACGATCAGGTCGGCGATACCGGCCAACCTATCCCGCGCCTCCGCATTGCCGATGGCCAACGGTTCGCCGCCGGGATTGGCAGAGGTCATCACCAGGGTCAGATCCTGCGGCAGGTCCAGCCAGCCGGTGCCGTCCGGCCGCCCGGCCGCCTCGTGGAACAGCAGGTAATGCAGCGGCGTATAGGGCAGCATGACCCCCAGCCAGGCCAGACCAGGAGCGATCTCGGGCGCCAGTTCGGGCGCATCGCTCCGCCGCCGCAGCAGGACGATGGGGCTCGCCACCCCCTCCAGCAACGCCTGCTCGTCGGCGTCCATCCAAACATGACGGATGGCGGATTCGGTGTTGGCGACCATCAGGGCGAAGGGCTTGCCGTTTCGCTGCTTGACCCGCCGCAGCCGCTCCACCGCATCCGCCCGCGTGGCGTCGCAGGCGAGGTGGAAGCCGCCCAGCCCCTTGATGGCAACGATCCTGCCGGCGCGGAGTGCGGCGACGATGTCTTCCGGCCGATGCGACAGGCGGGGCCCGCAGACCGGACAGGCCGTCGGCTGCGCGTGAAAGCGGCGGTTCGCCGGATCCTCGTACTCGGCCAGACAATCCGGACAGAGCCGAAAGCCGGCCATCGCCGTCTGCGGCCGGTCATAGGGGAGTTGCCGCGTGATGGTGTAGCGCGGGCCGCAGTGGGTGCAGTTCAGGAAGGCATAGCGATGGCGACGGTCGGCGGGGTCGAACAGTTCGGCCAGGCATGCCGGGCAGACCGCGGCGTCGGGTCCGATGCCGGTCGCGACGGCGCCTGCGGACAGGCTGTGACGGATTGCGAAGGAGACCTCGCCGGAAACAGGCGGAACAACGTCGCACTCGACGGCATCGATCCGGGCCAGCGGCGGCGCCTCGGCCGACAGGGCTGCCTGGAAAGCGGCAACGCCGCCGCCCTGTACCTCGATCAGCACGCCCTGCGGGTCGTTCAGCACCCAGCCGGTGAGGCCGAAACGCCCGGCGAGCGCATGGACATGCGGGCGGAACCCCACCCCCTGCACCCGCCCGCGCACACGGATCCTCAGCCGTTCGTCTTCATGTGACATGAGAGCCTGTCGAATGATCGTCGGCTGCGCCGACCCCCGACATCCTAACCGTCTCCCCAAAAGGAAGAAGGGATTTCGCAACCATCCGGCACGGCGCCGGTTGACAGGGGGACATGCGGAACCGGAACGGAGATGCCGCCATGAGCGCAAGCAAGCACGAGAAGACCGACAAGCCGACCGATGCCGACCTGAAGAACAACCCGCAGATCGGCGGGTCGAAGGGCGCCCGCGCCGCCGGCATGACGCCGGACGACCTCGATCTGGCCCAGGGCGAGAGCACATTCGAGGGCGACGTAGAAAACCAGACCAACGACAAGGGCGGCGTCGACAAGCCCTTCCGCGACGGCCCGCCGCTGCGGCCCCGTCAGGCCTGACGGTCGAGATCATCGGACGATGAAGGCGGCGCTCCAACGGGGCGCCGCCTTGTTTCTTTCCGCGCCGCACAGCCATGCGATGCATCGCATGGCATATGGTCGCCAAGGCCCGCGGCATTCTGTTACGCCTGCTTCCATGCTGCATCGCGTCACGCCGCCCAGACGGCCTGCCCTTCGCATTAACCTGAAGCCCGACCGCCTGATCGACCGGACGGCCGCCGCTTCGCAGCGATCCCAATTTCCGACTTCCATTCCCGATCATCGTCGACGGAAGCCCACCGTACGGCCTTTGCCGGTGCGCCCTGCCGCCGTCCCGCCTTCGATGTGCGGGAGAGTCTGGACATGGCGGTGATCGATGTTTCCGGCGCCCATATCTGGGATATCTCCAGCGTCGCGGCTCTCGACGGCGTCGTGCTGAAATTTCACCGCGCCGGGACCGAGGTGCGGCTTACCGGCCTGAACGCTGCCAGAGAAACCATCGTCGACCGGCTTGCGATCCATGACAAGCCGGGAGCCGGTGATAGCGCTCCGGCGCACTGATCGACGCCGCTCCTCGAAAGGCCAGCACCTTTTGCGGGAGCAGATGGGGCGCAACGGCGGGACCGGCTTCTTGTTGGCTGAAGGGCCTGGGCGGAAGATGCTGGAATGCGCATCGACCGGAAGCGCATCCCGCGCCCGACCGACGGCAGCATGCAGGAGGCAGGATGTCACCCGATCCGCATCTGTTGGCGGTCGCCACCGCGTTGCCGCCCCACCGCTTCGAACAGGAAGAGACTTTGGCCGTCGCGCGGACGGTGTTCGCTCACCGCCTGCGCGACTTCGACCGGCTGGCCCCCGTCTTCGCCAACACCGGCATCCGCAGCCGCCATGCCGCCTGCCCGCTGTCCTGGTATCTTGAGCCCCATGGCTGGGCAGAGCGCGCCGCCGTCTTCGAGCGGGTGGCGCTGGAGTTGCTGGAAGAGGCGGCCGGCAAGGCGCTGAGCGCGGCGGGGCTGCGCCCCGGCGATGTCGATGCCATTGTCTGCGCCACCACCACCGGCATCGCCACACCGAGCCTGGAGGCGCTGCTGCTCGATCGCATGGGATTCCGGCCCGACACCTTGCGGTTACCGGTCTTCGGGCTGGGCTGCGCCGGCGGGGCGCTGGGGCTGGCGCGGGCAGGCATGATGGCACGGGCGATGCCGGGCCGTACCGTGCTGTTCCTGGTGGTCGAGCTGTGCACCCTGTCCCATCGGCCGGAAGAGGCGTCCGCCACCAATGTGGTGGCGAGCGCGCTGTTCGCCGACGGTGCCGCCGCTGCCCTGTTGCGGAGCCCTGGGGCAGGCGACGACACGTCCGGACCGCGCTTCGTCGACAGTGCCGAGCACACCTGGCCCGGCACCCGGCGGATCATGGGGTGGCGGATCGAGGATGAGGGCTTCGGCGTCGTCTTCAGCCAGGACATTCCCCGCCTGATCCGCGAACGGCTGGCCCCGGTGGTGGACGGCTTCCTGACCGGACGCGGCATGACCCGTGCCGATCTGGGCGGTGTGATCTGCCACCCCGGAGGTGCCAAGGTGCTTCACGCATTGACCGAGGTGCTGGCGCCCGCCACTGCGGGCATGGACGAGTCCTGGGCCGTGCTGGGCGACTGCGGCAACATGTCGGCGGCCAGCGTGATGTTCGTTCTGGAACGGCGGTTGCGGAGCGGAGCAGCCGGATCGCATCTGATGCTGGCACTCGGTCCCGGCTTCACCGCCGGCCTCACCCTGCTGGACCTGTAAGGATTGAAGGGGTGACGATGGACGCCTTCGGCTGGCCGCAGATCATCCTGGCCGCGGTCGCGGCGCAACGACTGCTGGAACTGGCGGTCGCCCGCCGCAACACCGCCCGCCTGCTGGCCGACGGTGCGCGGGAGGTCGGAGCCGGGCATTACCCACTGTTCGTCGCGCTGCATGCCGGATGGCTGCTGGCGCTGTTTCTGGCAGTCCCGGCCGACGCGCCGGTGAATGGCTGGCTGCTTGCGCTATTCCTGCTGCTCCAGGCCGGGCGGGTTTGGGTGATCGCGACGCTCGGCCGCTTCTGGACGACGCGGATCATCACGCTGGACAGCGCGCCGCTGGTCCGCCGCGGTCCCTTCCGCTGGGTCCGGCATCCCAATTACCTCGTGGTGGCCGGGGAGCTCGCCGTGCTGCCGCTGGTCTTCGGCGAGCTGTGGATCGCGGTTGCGGCAAGCCTGCTGAACATTCCGCTGACCTTCCATCGCATCCGGGTGGAAGAACGGGCCCTGAGAGGACGCGACGGAACCGCAAGCGGTGCCGGGGGTTGGACAGGATGGAGCAGCCGGCGCACCCCGCCGGCGGCCTGACGCCCAGATTCCTGAGACAGGACCCTCGCCATGCAACCGACCAACGGCGTTCAGAAGTCTCCCGTCATCTGCATCACCGGCGCTTCCGCCGGGGTCGGCCGCGCAACGGCGCTGGCCTTCGCCGCCTATCGCAAAGCCTCCATCGGCCTGATTGCCAGATCGTCCGATGCGCTGGAGGAGGTGAAGGCCGAAGTCGAACGGCTGGGCGGCCGGGCGCTGGTCCTGCCGCTGGACGTCGCCGACCCCGACGCGCTGGAGGCCGCCGCCGACCGGGTGGAGAACGCCTTCGGCCCCATCGATGTCTGGATCAACGTGGCGATGGTCACCGTCTTCGGCCCCGTCCATGCCGTGACACCGGAAGAGCTGAAGCGGGTGACCGAGGTGACCTATCTCGGCTCCGCCTACGGCATCCAGACGGCCCTGCGGCGGATGCGGCTGCGGGACAGCGGCACGATCCTGCAGGTGGGCTCGGCATTGGCCTACCGGTCGATCCCGCTGCAATCCGCCTATTGCGCGGCAAAGCATGCGATCACCGGCTTCATCGACAGCCTGCACTCCGAGCTGATCCATGACAACAGCGGGATCGGACTGACCACCGTGCATCTGCCGGCGGTCAATACCCCGCAATTCGACTGGGCGCGCAGCCACATGCCGCGCCGGGCGCGGCCGATGGGGACCATCTTCCAGCCGGAGGACATCGCCCGCGCGATCCTGCACGCCGCCGAGAATCCCCGTCGCGAATATTGGCTGGGCGGATCGGCGATGCAGGCGATCCTCGGCAATTTCCTGGCGCCGGGCTTTGCCGACCGTTACCTCGCCAACACCGCGGTGGAGGGCCAGATGACGGAGGAGCGGGAAATCCCCGGCCGGCCCGACAACCTCTACCACCCTGTCGACGGTCTGCACCGCACCCGCGGGCGCTTCGGACTGCCGCACAACAGCCTGCGCCTGACGGCACCCAGCGGCGCCGCAAGGGGTCTGGCGATGGCCGCCGGCCTGATCCTGGCGGGCGGGCTGGGCTTCATGATGAGCCGGGCAACCCACCGATAAATGTCACAGCGGAGCGGTCAGGAGCGGGACTTGCGGCCTCCGCCGAGCCGCCTATATAGGGTGTCGTAGTCAACAACTGAAAGGAGGTGATCTCGTGTCTCATTGTCCGTCTCACTCGTCGTCGAGCGCCAAGGCCGAGGTCTCTTTCTTCGCGGAAGGGATTTCGGTCCGCTAAGGACTGCGCCGTGGTGTCGACGACACACGGATTGACAATGGAAGGGCTGCCGGAAACGGCGGCCCTTCTTTGTTTCGGGGTTTTGTCTGTCGTCTTTCCTGAAGGCCCCTCTCCCCTTGCGGGAGAGGGGTTGGGGTGAGGGGTCGCAAACATGGCTTCCTCCGGCCTGCGGCCGGTGCCCCCTCGTCCCAACCCTTCTCCCGCGAGGGGAGAAGGGCTTTCCATTGCGTCGCAACGCAACATCGACCAAAATACATGCATGAATGGCGTTGCCACCGCCCGCAGATTGCGAAGCACATTGACCGACGCCGAGCGACGGCTGTGGTCCCGGTTGCGCAACCGTCAATTGGCTAGGGCGAAGTTCCGACGGCAGTTCCCCATCGGCCCGTTCGTTGCAGATTTCGCCTGCACGGAATGCAAACTGATCGTCGAGGCGGACGGCGGACAACATGCCGATAATCCGGCGGACGAGCGCCGCACCGCTTGGCTTGTCGAACAAGGCTGGCGCGTTCTGCGCTTCTGGAACCCCGACATCCTGACCCGCACAGACGATGTACTGGCAACGATACTGGCCGCCTTGGAACAACCAGAAATATAAAAAGCCCCTCTCCCCTGCGGGAGAGAGGCTTTTCTTCAATTCACCCGTAGCCTCAGTGCTGCATCTCGCCCATTTTTTTGCGGCTGTCGCCGCTCTTGTCGAGGATGATGCTGTCGTCGGGCTTGCCTTCGACTTCCAGAATGCCGATCAGGCCCTTGGTGGCGCGGCTCAGCGCGTGGTCGACCAGGGCATATTTGCCGGGGTAGTCGACCTTGAATTCCACCATGGTGGCGCCGCCGGGGGCGACGGTGACGGTCTGGATGCCCTTGGCCGGCTCGCTTTCCAGGCCGCCCAGATTGTAGACCTTATCGAAGATCTCGCCGATGACGTGGAAGGAGGAGGTCAGGTTCGGACCGCCGACGCCGAAGAACAGGCGAACCGTCTCGCCGACCTTGGCCTTCAGCGGCTTGTCCTTGGTCAGGGCGCCGACGGTGCCGTTGAACACCAGATAGCTCGGACGCTCGTTGACGAGGCCGTCATAATCATCCTCGGCATTCGTCAGGTTCTTGGCCTTGGTGGCGTAGATTTCCTGCTGCATCACGTAGAATTCGTGATCGACCGGGGCCAAGCCGGCTTCCGGCTCCACCACGATCAGGCCGTACATGCCCTTGGAGATGTGGTGGGCGACCATCGGCGTGGCGCAGTGATAGACATAGACGCCGGGGGTCAGGGCCTTGAAGCTGAAGGCCTTGGTCTGGCCGGGCTCCACCTGGGTGATCTGGCCGCCGCCGAGGAAGCCGGTCGCGGCATGGAAGTCGACGGAATGGTTCATCGTCGATTCCGGCGCGTTGGAGATCGAAACATCCACCGTATCGCCGACCCGCACCCGCACCATCGGACCCGGCACCGTGTTGTTGAAGGTCCAGTAGGTGTAGGTGGTGCCATCGTCCAGCTTGGATTCGACCTCGGTCGTCATCAGCGAGACCTTGTGGGTCTTCGGCGCCCGCTTGCCGGCCTTTTCAGGAGCCGGCACGGAAGCAGGGTCCTGGACGACACTGACCGTCGGCTGCTTGACCTTCGGGTCGGCATAGAGCGTGTCGGCGGCCGAGGCGGCGCCGATACCGGACAGGATCATCAGGGCGGCGGCGCTAACGGTGACGAGAGAGAGCTTGGTCTTCATGGCGTCATCTCGGATGAATGTTTCTTGTGAGGGAATATTCTTCCCGCTCCCGAGATCGATGCTTGACCGCCGTCAAGTGGAACTTCTGAACGCTATTTTGTCGCATGCTCCTTTTTATTTCCACACTAAGTATAATGACTTTTGGCGTCACGATTTAGGACGGAAGGAAACGCAGATCTCAGGATCGGTTTCGATCCGGCCGGCACCGATCAAATCCAGGCAATAGGGGATCGCGGGAAACACCGCGTCCAGGCAATCATGGATGGCGGACGGCTTGCCCGGCAGATTGACGATCAGGCTGCTCCCGCGAATACCGGCGGTCTGGCGCGACAGGATCGCGGTGGGCACCACCCGCAGGCTGACCGACCGCATCAGTTCGCCGAAGCCCGGCATCATCTTGTCGCAGACCCGCTCCGTCGCTTCCGGCGTCACGTCGCGCGGGGCCGGGCCGGTGCCGCCGGTGGTCACCACCAGACCGCAGCCGGCGACGTCGCACAGCTCGACCAGGGTGGAGGCGATCAGGTCGAGCTCGTCCGGGATCACCCGGGCCTCCGCCACCCAGGGGGAGGAGATGATGCGCGACAGCTCCTCATTAATCGCCGGGCCGCCCTTGTCTTCATAGATGCCGCGGCTGGCGCGGTCGGAGATGGTGACGATACCGATCTTCACGGGGCCGATCTTCACCGGTGCGGTCATGTCTGAAGGTCCTTTTCGGTCAGGCGGCGCAGGCGACCTGCCGGTAGAGCGCCGGCAACGCCTTGGTCAGGTGGGAAACCTGCGGGAATATGGCATAGGCGCCGCGTCCGAACAGATACGGGATATAGTCGCGGGCCTGCGCATCGACGGTGATGGCGAAGACCGCCAGCCCGTCGCGCCGTGCCTCGCGGATCGCCTGCCGCGTGTCCTCGATGCCGTAACGGCCCTCGTAATGATCGACGTCGTTCGGCTTGCCGTCGGTCAGCAGAACCAGCAGCCGGTGCCGGTTCGGCCGGTCGGCAAGCTGGGAGGTCACGTGACGGATCGCCGCCCCCATGCGGGTGTAATAGCCGGGCTTCAGCGCACCGATCCGGCGGGTGACGGTGGGGCCCAGCGGTTCATCGAATCCCTTCATCGTTTGCACCCGCACCCAGTTCCGCCGCCGGGAGGTGAAGGAATAGAGGGCATGGTCGTCGCCGCAGGCGGTCAGCCCATGGGTCAGCGCCAGTAGCGCCTCCTTCTCGACATCCAGAACCCGCCGTCCTTCGATCCAGCCGTCGGTGGACAGCGAGCCGTCGACCAGCACCGCCACCGCCAGATCGCGGGCGGCGCTGCGCACCTGCTGGTGCACACGGTCGCTGCCGCAACCGCCGGCCTGGAGATCGGCCCGGCTGCGCACCAGGGCGGCCAAATCCAGCTCGTCGCCATCGGCCTGACCGGTGAACAGCATGCGGCGCGGGCGCAGCGCCTCGAACTGGCGGCGCACCTGACGGATGCGGCGCAGAGCGGCGGCATCGGGCTCCCATGAGTCGCCGTCGGCCGGTGCGGTTTCGGCGATCACCCGGCAGTGGTTGGGCAGATGGGCCTGCCGGCCATGATCCCATTCCGGATAGATCAGGGTCGCCGCCAGGGGCGTGTCGTCGACCACCGGCGCTCCGAGGTCGAGGTCGAGCTTCAGCGTGGTCGATGCCTTGCGCTGGTGGGCGCCGACGGCGATCTCGTCCAGGTCGTCGGCGGCCTTGCGGGCATTCTCCGCATCGTCGTCATCGACCGCACGCGGGATGTTCAGCGCCTCGGCAAGGCTCAGCATCTTTTCGAAGCGGTTGAGGATCAGCGGGTCGTTGCGCTGGATCTGGTCGGTCTGCCGGCGCGTCGCGGCCCGGCGGCGCTGGTCGCCCTCGGCCGCCTGTCCTCCTTCGCCGGGGCTTTCGACGGCAGCGGAAGCGTCACGGCCGATGCTTGGCAACACCAGTCCCCACAACGGCACCGGCAGCATCCGGGCATAGCCGTAAGGAGCGGTGAAATCCGACAGCGGAACGCTGGGCGCCAGCATGCGTGCACCGTCGCTGGTGACGGCACCGAAGCCGAGCAGCGCCAGGACGGCGCGCTCGACATCGGCCTCGACCGGCGGCAGGCGACGGGCGGGGCGGATGGCGGCGACGGCGCGGGCCAGTTCCTCATGCATGCGGGACAGGCCGGGCCAACGGGTCAGAACCCGCGTGGTGGTGGTGGCGGCGCTGCGGAGCGCCTGCACATCGGCCTGCAACGGGTCGGCGGGGGCCGGCTCGGCCTCGGCATGGGCGAAGAAGGCGGCCAGCCATTCGTACAGCCGCTCGTTCAGGGCGGGATCGGGGAACAGGTCGATGGCGGTGGGCAACTGGAGCACATTGCCGTCCAGTGCCGCCCGCTCCACCCGCTCTTCCCCCAGCCCGATGCGGCCGAGGAGCGACAGCCGGTGCCCCGACACCGAAGCGCTTCCGGCGGCAAGCCGGACGCCGCAGTCGCCTCCCAGCGCCCGGAAGAACACCGCCAGCCGTGGACGCATCGTCTCCAGCGTGACGGCTGCGTCGGGATAGTGCGGATAGCTAGACCGCCCGCCGATCAGGCGGTGCCACAGACGGCCGACGGTCTCTTCCGGCTCGAAGAACTCCAGCATGGCGATAGCCCTCCGCCTTTTCCGATCAGCCCAGTGTGACCTCGGCCACGCGCAGCAGGGCGGCGCGGATGTCCGGATCGTCGGTCAGCGGCTCGATCAGGGCGGCGCGGATGGCGCGCTCGGGCTTCATGCCGGAACGGATCAGCGTGGCGCAATAGATCAGCAGGCGGGTCGAAACGCCCTCCTCCAAATCCTGGCCCTTCAGGGCACGCAGGGCGTTGGCGAGGCGGACCAGCGGAGCGACGCGATTTTCGGGCAGGCCGCTTTCGGTCGCAACGATGGGAATCTCGCGTTCCGGCGGCGGGAAGTCGAATTCGACGGCCAGGAAGCGCTGGCGGGTGCTGGGCTTCAGCGCCTTCAGCACATTCTGGTAACCGGGGTTGTAGGACACCACCAGCATGAAGCCCGGCGGCGCTTCCAGCGTTTCGCCGGTGCGGTCCAGCGGCAGGATGCGGCGGTCGTCGGTCAGCGGGTGCAGCACGACGGTGACATCCTTGCGTGCCTCGACCACCTCGTCGAGATAGCAGATGGCGCCCTCCCGCACGGCACGGGTCAGCGGCCCATCCGCCCAGACGGTGTCCCCGCCCTTCAGCAGATAGCGGCCGGTCAGGTCGGCGGCGGTCAAATCGTCATGGCAGGACACTGTGTAGAGCGGCCTGCCGAGCTTTGCCGCCATGTGGGCGACGAAGCGGGTCTTGCCGCATCCGGTCGGCCCCTTCAGCAGAAGCGGCAAGCGATGAGTGTAGGCATGCTCGAACAGCGTGCACTCGTCGGCGGTCGGCTGGTAGAACGGCAAGGACGGCAGGATGGGGACGGCGCTGTCGGGCATCGCGAGGAAACTCCGTAAAAGAGACGGCCCCTGCGCCGACCGGACATCCGGTGGGTCGCAGGGGCCGGAGGGAACGTCACTCGGCCGGCTGGTAATTGGACGGGATCGAGGCGGGCCGTTCCTCGCGGGCCGGGCCGAAGACGGCGTAGAGGTAGAGCGCGACGCCGACCGCCACGGCGAAACCGGCACCCAGCCGCATCCAGTAGAACAGCGCGATCTGCTCCTGGACTTCCATGTAGCTCATGCCCAGGACCCGTTGCAGATGGGTCTGAACGACGCCGGCCACGGTCAGGGCGAAGGTCATGAAGGCCATGCCGCCGCTCATCAGCCAGAAGCTCCACATGTTGAGGATCTGGTTGTAGGGCTGCTTGCCGCGCAGGTAGGGCATGGCGTAGGTGATGATGGCGAGGTTGATCATCGCATAGGCGCCGTAGAAGGCGAGGTGCCCGTGCGCCGCGGTGACCTGGGTGCCGTGGGTGTAGTAGTTGATCGGGGCCAGCGTGTGCAGGAAGCCCCACAGCCCGGCGCCGAAGAAGGCGAAGACCGCGCAGCCCAGCGACCACAGCATCGCCGCCTTGTTCGGGTGACGGCGGCCGCTCTTCCACACCATCATGAAGGCGAAGACGACCATGGTGAAGAAGGGAGCGACTTCCAGCGTGGAGAACAGCGAGCCGATCCACTGCCAGTAGCCGGGCGTGCCGATCCAGTAATAATGGTGGCCGGTGCCGAGGATGCCGCTGAACAGGGCGAGACCGACCATGGCATACAGCCACTTCTCGACGACCTCACGGTCGACGCCGGTCATCTTGATCATCAGGAAGGCGAGGATGGAGGCCAGGACCAGTTCCCACACGCCCTCGACCCACAGATGGACGACGTACCACCAGTACATCTTGTCCAGCGACAGGTTCGCCGGGTTGTAGAAGGAGAACAGGAAGAAGAGCGCGATGCCCCACATGCCCACCAGCAGGATATTTGTGATGACCGTGCGGCGGCCCTTCAGCACCGTCATCGTGATGTTGTAGAGGAACATCAGCGCGACGACGACGATGGCGGCCTTGATCCACAGCGGCTGTTCCAGGAACTCCCGCCCTTCATGGATGCGGAAGACATAGCCGACGACCGCCGCCAGCGCGCCGAAGACGAACAGGCCGAGCTGGATCAGCGCCAGCTTCGGACTGTACAGCTCGGTCTCCGCCTCCTCGGGCACGAGATAGTAGGCGGCGCCGAAGAAGCCGATCAGCAGCCAGACGATCAGCGAGTTGGTATGGATCATCCGGATGATGTTGAAGGGCAGAAGCTCCGACAACGTGTTGGGCAGGACATAGACGGTACCGGCCAGGAGACCCACCAGGATCTGCACACCGAACAGCCCCATGGCGGCCGCGAAGTAATAGATGGCGACTTTTTGCGATTCGTACTTCATGACGGAAATCTCCTCAGCCCGACAGCTTGGGCGGCCAGTTCTGGGTGTTGATCCGGCTGGTCCATTCCAGGAACGCGGCAAGGTCCTCGACCTCGCTCTCGGTCAGGTGAAACTGCGGCATCTGGCGCCGGCCTTCGATTCCGGACGGCTGTGCCGCCATCCAGCCCTTCAGCGCCATCACGGCGCCCTCGGGGTCCTTGTCGCCGCCGTAACGCAGCCAGACATTGCCCAGTTCGGGGGCGAAATAGGCGCCCTCGCCCAGCAGCGTGTGGCAGTTGATGCAGGCGTTCTTCTCCCACACATGCTTGCCGCGCACGACCGCTTCGGACAGCGTCTTCTTATCGGTGCTGGTATTGACGATGTAGTTGTGGCTGAGCGCGGTCAACGCGACGAAGGTCGCGAAGAAGAACAGCGATCCGCCATAGAAGATGTTTCGCGCGGCCGCCTTGGTGAAGCGTTCGGTCATCGCTCGGGATCCCTGGAAATCTCGATCTGTCGGTCGAGAGGGGGTCGGTTCGGAAGGGCGTCGGGTGCGCGAAGCCGGAAGCGGGAAGCCGGGCGTCGCAGCGTCCTACCGCCACGGGTCGGGCGAATAATTGACCGTGGCGGAAGGGCATTCCTTGACCGCGGTCAAGCCGGTCCGCGGATCGCCGCCTTATCATTCGCGTACATGATGACAAGCTTTGGAAAGTGGAAATGGCCGACGTTGAGATGACGGGCCTGGAGATCGGCGGTCCGGAAGCCCCGGTTCCGGTGGAGCGGGGAAGCGGCCTTGCCGCCCTGCCCGGCAACCTGATGATGTGGATCCTGATCTTCAGCGAACTGGCTGTGTTCGGCGTTGCCTTCCTGGGCTTCGCCGTAGCCCGCGTGCTGGATCCGGCGACTTTTGCCGCCGGTCAGGCCCATTTGAACGGAACGGCCGGCGCGCTGAACACCATGGTTCTGGTGACCAGCGGCTATCTGGCCGCCAAGGGGGTCGCCGCCGGGCGGCGCGGTGCCGTGCCGCAGGCCCGCCGGGCGATGCTGACGGCGGCGGCCATCGGGTCGGTGTTCCTGGCGGTGAAGGCGGTGGAGTATTCGGCGACGCTGGGCGCCGGGCTGACCATCGACACCGACAGCTTCTTCACCCTCTATTTCCTGCTGACCGGATTCCACGCCCTGCATGTGGTGCTGGGCATCGTCATCCTGCTGCTGGTCGGCCGCTCCGGCCCCGACACGCTGGTGGAGAATCTGGAGACGGGAGCGGCCTTCTGGCACATGGTCGATCTGGTCTGGGTGATCCTCTATCCGCTCGTCTATCTGATCCGCTGAGAGGACAGGCCATGACATTTCTCAAGAAGATCGACCGGCTGACGCTGTCCTGGCTGATCCTGATGGGGCTGACCGCCGTCACCCTGCTGTTCGCGCGCCACGGCGATGCGGGCGGCAGCGTCGGCATCGCTGGAGCGGCGCTGCTGCTGGCGCTGGCGGTGACGAAGGGACGGGAAATCCTGCTGCATTATCTGGAGTTGGACCATGCCGGTCCGGGATGGCGGTTTCTGATGACCGGATGGCTGGTCCTGCTGTGCGGAGCCATCCTGCTGATCACCGCCGCCGGCGCCCTGGGCTGGGTCGGCCAGCACTGAACAAAGACCGGGGGAAGCTGCCATGACCGAAGCCAAGCTCGGCCTGATCCTGACCAGCGTTGCCGTCATCACCATGGCGGTGGCGCTCTACCGCCAGCGCGCGTTGGGACGCAATGGACTGGTGACGGTGATCGCCGCCACCGCCGCCGTGTTCGCCGCTATGTTCTTCACCCAATAATCGGAACCCGCCCGCCATCGTCCGCGCTGGACCCGACGATCCGGATGCGTAAGATCGCCGGTTCGGATCGGCATCGGGCGGGAAAAGCGGAAATGATGCAGCTTGAGGATTTGGGTCAGCGCATCTGCATCCTGGGACCGTCCAACAGCGGCAAATCCACCCTTGCGTCAGCCATCGGACGGAAGCGCGGCCTGACGGTCATTCACCTCGACCAGCTTTACCATCGGCCCGGCACCGACTGGGAGCCCCGCCCCACGGAAGAGTTCGTCCGCCTGCACGATGACGCCATCGGCGGCGACCAGTGGGTGATGGATGGAAACTACTCCGTCTGTATGCAGCAGCGTTTCGCGCGGGCGACCGGATTGATCATGCTGGACATCGCGATGCCGGCCAGCCTGCTGCGGTATTTCCGCCGAACCTGGTTCGAACGGGAACGGCTTGGTGCGCTGGATGGCGGGCGCGATAGCGTAAAATGGGACATGATCCATCACATCGCCGTCGTCACCCCCCAGAACCGAAGCCGCAATGCCGCCCGGTTCGATCAAGCCGACCTGCCGAAAATTCGCCTGCCCTCCATCCGCGCGATCAAGGACTGCTACCGGCTATGGAGCCTGGAGAGATAGCCCGGCTTCTCTCCGCCCCGGCGGAATTCCCTAAGAACCAAGCAACGCCGCGACCAGATCGGAGTCCGGATCGGCCAGATCGTCGATGACGTCGAAGTGATGCCGCCCCGCGGCCAGCCGCACCCCGGTCGCCACTCCCAGCCCAAGCCAGATGTTGGCGAGCAGCTCCGTCTGGCGGACGAACTCCGGCCGCTCGGCCGCCCCGACCCAGCAGGTGATGCCAATGCCGGGCTGCGGGCGCAGCAGCGCCGGGCTTTCCGCCACGGCCTCCGCCTCGTCCAGGCGCAGCGTGGCATTCATGCGGGTGTTGAGCAGCGGGCGCAGGTCGTGCAGCCCGCTGATGGAGACGACATGCTCCACCCGCGCCCGGACATCGTCCGACAGCGGGGCGTCCGCGCAGACGAGGCGGCTGACCAGATGGCCGCCAGCGGAATGGCCGGTCAGGCGCAGCGGCCCGGCCTCCGCCCCCGCGATGACCTCCACCGCCCGGGCCATCTGCCGGGTGATGCCGGCGATCCGTGTTTCAGGACAGAGCGTGTAGCTGGGCATGGCGACCGCCCACCCTTGGGTGAGCGGCCCGGCGGCCAGATGCGACCAGCGCGCCTTGTCAAAGGCCATCCAATAGCCGCCATGGACGAAGACCACGGTGCCCTTGGCGGCTCCCTCCGGCCGGAACAGGTCGTAGCGTTCCCGCTCCCCCTCGCCATAGGGCAGGTCCAGCTCCGCCCGTCCAGCGGCGGCGAGTTCGGTCCGGAAGGCTGCGGCCCGCTCCGCCCAGCGTGCGGGGTAGGCGTCGCCGCCGGGGATGTGGGCACCGTTGCTGTAGGCGTCGTCCCAATCCGTGATCCTTCGCAATTCCGTCACAGCACCGTCCTCACCCGCCAGAGTTCCGGGAAAAGCTCCACGGCCAGCATGTTACGCAAATAGGACACACCGCCGGTCCCACCGGTGCCGCGCTTGAAGCCGATCACCCGCTCCACCGTCGTGACATGGTTGAAGCGCCAGCGCCGGAAGTAATCCTCGAAATCGACCAGCTTCTCGGCAAGCTCGTAGAGCGGCCAATGGGTTTCGGGCGACTGGTAGATGATCCGCCATGCCTCGGTCACACCGTCATGGGGCTGGTGGGTCTGCGACACGTCGCGTTCCAGCACGTCGGCCGGAACCGGAATGCCGTTGCGGGCGAGCAGGCGCAGCGCCTCGTCATACAGGCTGGGACGGGACAGCTCCTGTTCCAGCAGGGCATGGATGTCCGGCCGGTGGGCATGGGGGCGCAGCATCGCCGGGTTGCGGTTGCCCAGCAGGAACTCGATCTCCCGGTACTGGTAGGACTGGAAGCCGGAGGACTGGCCGAGATCGTCGCGGAACCGGGTGTATTCGCTGGGCGTCATCGTGCGCAGCACATCCCAGGCCGAGTTCAGCTGCTCGAAGATGCAGGCGACACGGGTCAGCATCTTGAAGGCCGGCGACAGCCGGTCCTCGCGGATCGCCTCGCGGGCGGCGCGGATTTCGTAGACGGCCAGCCGCATCCACAGCTCCGACGTCTGGTGCTGGACGATGAACAGCATCTCGTCATGGGCGGTGGAGCGTGGAGTCTGCGCACCCAGGATGCAGTCCAGCTGCAAATAGTCGCCATAGGACATCCGCCCGTCGAAGGCCATCTCGGCACCCTCTGCCGCCGGATCGTAGGGCTTCTTCGTATCCTGCCCGCTCATGTCACCATCGCCTTCCTGTGGTAGTCTTGCCGGTCCCAAAGCCCGCCATCCATCACCTGTTTGAGCACATCGACGGCGCCACGCACCTCCGCCTCGCCGATATAGAGCGGGGTGAAGCCGAAGCGCAGCACGTCCGGCGCCCGGAAATCGCCGATCACGCCGCGGTCGATCAGCGCCTGCATGATGGCGTAGCCCTGGCTATGGCGGAACGACACCTGACTGCCGCGCCGGTTGCCGTCACGCGGGGAGACCAGTTCCAGCATCGGGCATTGCGCCTCGACCAGTTCGATAAACTGGTTGCACAGCGCGATGGAGGTGCGGCGGATGTCGGCCATCTCGACCTCGTCCCACACATCCAGCGCAGCGTCGAGTGCCGCCAGCGCGATCACCGGCGGGGTGCCGACGCGCATGCGCTCCACCCCCGCGCCGGGACGGTAGGAGGGATCGAAGGCGAAGGGCGCCTCATGCCCCATCCAGCCGGACAGGGCCGGCCGCGCCGTCGCCGCATGCTGCGCAGCGACGTAGATGAAGGCCGGGGCCCCCGGCCCGCCATTCAGATATTTGTAGGTGCAGCCGACCGCGAAGTCGGCTCCGGCACCGGCCAGATCGACCGGCAGCGCACCGGCGGAATGGGCGAGGTCCCACACCGTCACCACCCCCGCCGCATGGGCCTTGGCGGTCAGCGCCGCCATGTCATGCAACCGGCCGGTCCGGTAATCGACCTGGGTCAGCATCAGGACGGCGACATCCTCGCCGATTGCCGCCTCCACCTCCTCCGGCGCCATCACCCTCATGACATGGCCGCGCCCCAGCGTCTCGATCAACCCCTCGGCCATGTAGAGGTCGGTGGGGAAGTTGCCGCTGTCGGACAGGATCACCCGGCGGTCGGGCCGCATCGCCAGTGCCGCGGCCAGCGCCTGATAGACCTTGATCGACAGGGTGTCGCCAACCACCATGCTGCCGGACGGCGCGCCGATCAGCCGGGCGATGCGGTCACCGACCTTGCCGGGCTGCACCATCCAGCCGGCGCTGTTCCAGCCGCGGATCAGCTGGCCGCCCCATTCCTGGGCGAGGGTGCGGGCCACCCGCTCCTCCACCCCGATGGGCAGCGGTCCCAGCGAGTTGCCGTCGAGATAGATCACGCCGTCCGGAATGCGGAACTGGGCGCGGGTCTTCTGAAAATCGGTCATCGATCTGACTGCTCCTTCCCCGGCAAAGGATGCCCGGCAATCGCTGATATTGCAAATTGTTGCAACGCTTAAGCGTATCAGACGATATGAATTCATCATTGTCCCGGAGGCCGCGAAAGTGGAGGATCGCACCGGCCGGACCAGCCGGCCGCCACCCCTGCCTTCCCCATCACCAAGGACCGGACGAACCGCCATGTTCAACGCGCTTTCCCGCCAGCCCGACGATGCCCTGCTCGCCCTGATCGGGCTGTACAAGCAGGATCCGCGGCCGGGCAAGGTCGATCTCGGCGTCGGGGTCTACCGGGACGAGGAGGGGCGCACCCCGGTCTTCCGCGCGGTGAAGGCGGCGGAACGGCTGCTGCTCGACGGGCAGGACAGCAAGGCCTATCTGGGGCTGGAAGGCGACGCCGGCTATCTGGAGCGGCTGTGGTCGCTGGTCGGCGGGGCCGCCGGAACCAAGGTCGCTACGGCCGGCGTGCAGACCCCCGGCGGGTCGGGCGCGCTGCGGCTGGCGGCCGATCTCGTCCTGCGCGGCGGGTCGAAGCGGGTGCTGGTCGGCCAGCCGACCTGGCCCAACCATGTCGGCATCTTCGCCGCCGCCGGCCTTGAGCTCGTCAGCTATCCCTTCTTCGACACCGCCGGCCAGACCGTGCTGTTCGACCGCATGGTCGCGGCGTTCGAGGCGGCGCAGCCCGGCGACGTCGCCCTGCTGCACGGCAGCTGCCACAACCCGACCGGCGCGCCGCTGTCGCTCGACCAGTGGAAGGAACTGGCGACGGTGCTGGAAAAGCGCGGCGTCCTACCGCTGGTCGACCTTGCCTATCAGGGCTTCGGCCGCGGTCTGGACGAGGATGCCGAGGGGCTGCGCCACCTGATCGGGGTCGTGCCGGAAACGCTGGTCGCCGTGTCCTCGTCCAAGTCCTTCGGCCTCTACCGTGAGCGCACCGGCGCCATCTTCGCCGTCGCCGCGGCACCGGCCGCCGCCGACCTCGCCAAGTCCAACCTGATGGCGCTGGCCCGCACCAGCTACTCGATGCCGCCCGACCATGGCGCCGCCGTCGTCCGCACCATCCTGAGCGACGCCGCCCTGACCGCCGACTGGATTGCGGAACTGGACGTCATGCGCGCCCGCATCGCCGGCATCCGCCGCAAGCTGGCTGCCGGTCTGGCCGGCGCCTTCCCCGCCTTGGCCGCGGTGGCGGAACAAGAGGGCATGTTCTCGCTGCTGCCGCTGACCGAGGCGGAGGTGCTGCGCCTGCGCGCCGACCATGCCATCTACATGCCGACCTCCGGCCGCATCAACATCGCCGGCCTGAAGACGGCCGAGGTGGACGATGTGGTGGCGAAGTTCGCCGCTCTCCGTTGAGCCCTGTGGTTTGAAGCGGGGACAGACGACGATGGCCGCGACCCTCCAGGCTCCGCCCGCCGCGGCGGAGCGTCACCAGCTCTATGAAGACGCGCTCGCCATGCTGATGGGCACGCTGTTCATCGCGCTGGGCATGCTGATCTATTCCAAGACGATGCTGTTGACCGGCAGCACCGCCGGGCTGGCGCTGCTGCTGAGCTATGTCACCAAGGTCCAGTTCGGCATCATCTTCTTCGCGATCAACCTGCCCTTCTACTGGCTGGCCTGGAAACGGCTGGGCTGGAAATTCACCGCGCGCACCTTCATCGCCGTGGCGCTGGTGACGCTGTTCTCGCGCCTGACCGACCAATGGGTGGGCTTCACCCATCTGGATCCGGTCTATGCCACCGTGGTTGGAAGCGGCCTGTGCGGCACCGGCCTGTTGATGCTGTTCCGCCACCGCACCGGTCTGGGCGGTGTCAACATCCTGGCGATCTATCTGCAGGAGACCTACGGAATCCGCGCCGGCTATTTCCAGCTGGGCGTCGATTTCGCGATCCTGGCCGGCGCCTTCTTCGTCCTGGCGCCGGACCGGCTTCTGCTGTCGGTGCTGGGGGCGACCATCGTCAACGTCACGCTGGCGATCAACCACAAGCCGGGCCGCTATCTCGGCATCAGTTGAGGGGCGACCGCTGCGGGCGCCGGTCAGCGCCCGCAGCAGGCCTTGTGCTTTTTCCCCGAGCCGCAGGGGCAGGGATCGTTGCGGCCGACCTTCACCACGCGGCGCGGTGGGTCCTTCGGGTTGAGGATGCTGTCGACATAGAACCAGCGGCCGTCGACGCGGCGGAAGCGCGACCGCTCATGCAAAGGCCACTCCTCGCCATCGCGGTGGAAGGTCAGGAAGAACTCGACCATCCCATCGTCGCCGGTCTCCTCCGCCTTCATGACGGTCAGCGGACCCCAGTCGCATTCTTCTGCCACCCGCTCCACATCGGCACGGCTGAAGGTGGCGCGGGTTTCGGGCACGCAGCTCCGCTCGATATGGTCGATGTCGCGGCGGACGAAGGCGGTGTAGCGCGACCGCATCAGCGCTTCCGCGCTGGGGGCGGGGTCCCCCGCCAGGATGGGGCCACAGCAGCGGTCGAAGGCCAGACCGGAACCGCAGGGGCAGACGGACATCACGAAACGGCTCCTTCCATGAGCATCGAGAAACGGCCTGCGGCACAGTGCCCGGCAAAACTTAACGCCGTCTCAACATTTTCCGCCGGATTCTGGGGCGGAAGCTGGATTCCCGCAGGGGGAACCAAGTCTCGATCCGTGTGCGGATCCGTGCGCGGCGCGGCCGGAAATAGTGACGCTTGGCATCGGCATCGTCCAGATCGGCCTACCTCGCGACCTGGATACGCTGCAAACGGATTATGGCGATGAGCGCGCAGACAGAGACGTTGCAGGCAGAGAAGTTGCGGACAGGCATGACGATGACGGCAAAGGGCGAGCGGCGGCGTCTCAGCCTGCTTTTCAGAACAGTGCCTGACCGCCATTCCGACGTGGCGGCGATGCGCCTGCCCACCCCCGGCACGGTTCTGCTGCGTCTGGCCGGCATCGCCCTGTTCCTGGCGCTCGCAGTCGGCGGCATCGCCTTTCTGGTCGAAGTCGAGATTGCCGATAACCGGGTGGTCGAACTGGCACGGGAAGAATCGGCGGCGTTTCTGACCGAAACCCGCACATCGCTGGCCGCCGGTGCCGCCGATTCCGATCTGGAGGCGTCGTTGCAACATTTCATGGCCAGTCGCAACGGACTGCGCCTGAACCATGGTGACGGCCGCTTCATCGTCGCGGAGCTTTACAGCCCGGACCAGCGGAAGACGGCCGAATACATCGCTCCCGGCGCGGAATGGGCGGAACAGCGGATGTCCGCCACCCGGCACGGCTTCCCCACCGACGGAGACTCCATTTACGACCGCTTCACGCTGGACGGACAGATCTTCATCCAGACGATGGAGCCGCTGCTCGATTCCGACGGTCGGCTGCTCGGTTATCTCGAAAGCGTTTTCCAGCTTTCATCCCGCCGGTCCCATGAGATCCTGCGCGACACCGCCACCGTCGTCGCCGTTTCCTCGCTGTCGGTTCTTGTGACCGCGCTCGTCCTCCTGCCGATCTTCGGCTCCTACAACCGGGGCATCCTGCGGCTGTCGCGCGGCCTGCTCGACGCCAACATCGGCATGCTGAGCGCGCTGGGCAGCGCTATCGCCAAGCGCGACAGCGACACCAACGCCCACAATTACCGGGTAACGGTCCTCGCCATCCGTCTGGCCGAGGCGCTGGGGGTGGAGGACGCGGCGATCCGCAAGCTGGTGAAGGGCGCCTTCCTGCACGATGTCGGCAAGATCGCCATTCCCGACAGCATCCTGCTGAAGCCCGGCAAGCTGGACGCCGAGGAGTTCGCGGTGATGAAGACTCATGTTGTCCACGGGTTGGACATCGTCGGCTCGTCCGACTGGCTGTCCGACGCGGCCGATGTGGTCGGCGGCCATCACGAGAAATTCGACGGGTCGGGCTATCCCAACGGCCTTAAGGGAGAGGCGATCCCGGTTGCCGCCCGCATCTTCGCCGTCGCCGACGTGTTCGACGCGCTGACCTCCCGCCGCCCCTACAAGGAGCCGATGTCCTACGCCGCGACCATGGACATTCTGGCCGAGGGCGCCGGCCGGCATTTCGACCCGGCGGTGCTTGCCCGCTTCACCGCCATCGCCGCCGGCCTGCACGAGCGGCTGACCGCCCTTGGCGACGATGGGGTGCGGGAGGAGCTGCGCGGACTGGTCACGCGCTATTTCAAACTGGCGTAAACAGGGTCACGCGGTGAGCCCGCGCAGGAACAGGTCAACCGCCTTGTCGACGAAGGCATGGCGTTCCTCCTCCGTCGGCGTGGGGCACAGACCCAGCACCAGCTGGCAATAAGCGCCGCCCTGCATGGCGGACAGGAACTGCCGGGCGACGAAGGCCGGATCGTCGGTGGCGATCGCACCGCGGTCGTTCAGCCGGGTGAACAGGGCGACGAAATTGGCGATCCCCTGCTCCGGCCCCGCCTGGAAATAGAGCTGGGCGGCGAGCGGCATCCGGGTCGCCTCCCCCACCACCGCCTGATGGACACGGATCGCCGCATCCGACCACAGCAGGTCGGTGAAGCGGCGACCGACCTGGATCAGGACATCGCGCAACGGCATGCCATCGAACATCTCCGGCGCAAAGCGCAAGCCGCGCCGCTCGCACTCGGCGGAGATCACCGCGGTGTAAAGCTCTTCCTTCGATGGGAAGCGGGTGTAAAGCGTCGTCTTGGACACACGAGCCTGCTGCGCGACCTGATCCATCGACGCGGCGGCATAGCCGAGTTCCAGGAACACCTCCCGCGCGGCGACGACGATCTGTTCCGCCTTCGCGTCGAGCGACGGGGCGGGGTGGGACGCTTTCTGCTCCGATGACTGCACTGAACTGTACCGTTCACTCTTGACGTTGGCTGGGGGCCGGAGTAGGACGGTAACAGTACGATACAGTCCAGTCCAGTGGGGAGACGTGGTATGGCCCTGTTCCGCGAAAGGCGGCTTGCGTCCGCTGTCATGGCGACAACGGCGCTTCTGACGGTGGCGGGCCTGCTTGCCGGCTGCAACGAAACGCAGTCCGCTTCCCCCCCGGCGGAAGCAGAGGTGCGTCCGGTCCGCGTCGCCACCGTCACGCTGGAACCGCTGGTCGACAGCGTGCGCTACGCGGCGGTGATCCGCCCACGGGTGGAGGCAGATGTCGGCTTCCGCGTCGGCGGCAAGGTGACCGCCCGACTGGTGGAGATCGGCACCCGCGTCGAACCCGGCACACCGCTGGCCCGCCTCGACCCCACCGATCTTCAATTGCAGATCCGCGCATCGCAGGCGCAGCTCGCCTCGGCGCGGGCCGACGCCGCCAACGCCCGCAGCGATTTCCAACGCTACGCCAGCCTGCGCCAAGGCGAGTGGACCACGCGCCAGGAATACGACCGCCGCAAGACCACGCTGGACAAGGCGGAGTCCAAAGTGCGCGAGGTCGAGGCACAGCTGCGCGTCCTCGACAACTCCGCCCAATATGCCACGCTGGTGGCGGACGAGGCCGGCATCGTCACCGCGACTCTGATCGAGCCGGGACAGGTCGTCGCATCCGGCCAGACCGCCCTGCGCGTCGCCCGGCTGGGCAGCCTGGAGGCGGTGGCGAACATCCCCGAGCAGAGCGTCGCCGCCCTGCCCCGCCAGACGCTGGCGGTGGAGCTGTGGTCGCATCCGGGCCGGAGCATTGCCGGCAGCCTGCGCGAGGTCTCGCCCAGCGCCGACGCCAACACCCGGACCTTCCAGGCGAAGATCACGCTGACCGATCCGCCGCCCACGGTCCAGCTTGGCATGACCGCGACCGTCGTCGCCGCCGCCGACCATGGCGCACCGGTCGCCCGTGTTCCCCTGAGTGCTCTGGCCCAACGAGAGCAGAAGCCGGCGGTGTGGGTTCTGTCCGCGCCGGACGACCGGCTGGAGCTGCGCCCCGTGACCGTCGCCGCCTATGCCGGCGACCTCGCGCTGATCGGCGGCGGGCTGAAGGACGGCGAGCGCGTCGTCACCGCCGGCGTGCACAAACTCGACGCCGGCCAGAAGGTCCGCGTCTGGACGGAGCCGGCGCGATGAACCACTCCCGCATGAACCTGTCGGCCTGGGCGCTGGCCCACCGCACGCTGGTGCTGTTCATGATGCTCGCCAGCGTTCTCGCCGGTGCGCTGGCCTACAAGACACTGGGCCGGGCGGAGGATCCGTCCTTCACCTTCAAGGTGATGGTGGTGCGCACCCAATGGCCGGGTGCCACCGCGCGTGAGGTCGAACAGTTCGTCACCGACCGCATCGAGAAGAAGCTGGAGGAGGTGCCCTACTACGACGTGGCTCGCAGCTATTCCAAGCCCGGTGAGTCGGTGATTTTCGTCCAGTTGAAGGACTCCACCCCGCCGAAGCTGGTGGCGGACCTGTGGTATCAGGTGCGCAAGAAGATTGGCGACATTCGCAACACCCTGCCCGACGGCGTGGTCGGCCCCTTCTTCAATGACGAATTCGGCGACGTCTATTCCGGCATCTATGCCTTCATGGGCGAGGATTTCACTCCCGCCCAGCTGAAGAAGGTGGCCGAACAAGCGCGTGCCCGACTGCTGAAACTGCCGGGTGTCGAGAAGATCGACCTGATCGCCCCGCAGGAAGAGCGCGTCTATGTCGAGATCTCCAGCCAGCGGCTCGCCAGCTTCGGTCTGCCGGTCGATTCGGTGATCCAGGCGCTCCAGCGCGAGAACGCCATCGCCGCATCGGGTGACGTCGATACCGGATCGCAGCGCGTCTATGTCCGCCTCG
The DNA here is from genome assembly GCF_042604625.1 of Azospirillum sp. A29. Classification (NCBI taxonomy): domain Bacteria; kingdom Pseudomonadati; phylum Pseudomonadota; class Alphaproteobacteria; order Rhodospirillales; family Azospirillaceae; genus Azospirillum; species Azospirillum sp. A29. Next base: position 277,857 of record NZ_CP170463.1, on the reverse strand, counting down.
ACCTCGGCCTCGACACCGCGGCGGCGGTGCGTGCGATCCCGGTGGAGAGCGGCGGCCGGCTGCTGACCATCGGCGACGTGGCGGAGGTCAAGCGCGGCTATGTCGAACCGCGGCGCTACACCCTGCGCTACAACGGTCGCGACGCCATCGGTCTCGGCGTGGTCATGGCGAAGGGCGGCAACGTCCTGAAGCTGGGCGAACAGCTCGACGTGGCGATGGAGAAGGTCCGCGCCGAACTGCCGGTCGGGCTGGAGGTGGCGCAGGTCGCCGACCAGCCGAAGGTGGTCGAACATTCCGTCGGCGAATTCATGGAATCGCTGGCCGAGGCGCTGGGCATCGTCATCCTGGTCAGCCTCGTCAGCCTGGGCTGGCGCACCGGCATCGTCGTGGCGCTGGCGGTGCCGCTGGTGCTGGCGATGACGCTGGTGGCGATGCAGATTCTCCACATCGACCTGCAGCGCATCTCGCTGGGCGCCCTCATCATCGCGCTCGGCCTGCTGGTCGACGACGCCATCATCGCGGTGGAGATGATGGTGGTGAAGATGGAACAAGGGTGGGACCGGCTGAAGGCCGGCGCCTTCGCCTACACCTCCACCGCCTTCCCGATGCTGAGCGGCACCATCGTCACCGCTGCCGGCTTCGTGCCGGTCGGATTCGCGGCCTCGGCCGCCGGCGAATACACCAATTCAATCTTCTGGGTGGTGGCGCTGTCGCTGCTGCTGTCCTGGGTGGTGGCGGTGATCTTCACCCCCTATCTCGGCTGGCTGCTGCTGCCCAAGCCCAAGCATGTGGTGCCGGACGGACACGAGCTGGACATCTACGACACCCGCGCCTACCGCATCCTGCGCGGAATGATCGAGGCCTGCGTGCGGGCGCGCTGGATCACCATCGGCGTGACGGTGGCGGCCTTCGTCACCGCACTCGTCGGCTTCGGCCATGTCCAGCAGCAGTTCTTCCCGTCGGCCAGCCGGCCGGAGCTGTTGATCGACGTCCGGCTTGCCGAAGGCTCCTCCTTCGAAGCCACGGCCGCCGAAGTGAAGCGGATGGAAGCAGTGCTGGCCAAGGACCCGGACGTCGATTACTGGGTCGCCTACACCGGCGGCGGGTCGCCGCGCTTCTACCTGCCGCTCGACCAGCAGCTGGAGACCGCCAACTTCGCCCAGTTCATGGTGATGACCAAGGGGCTGGAGGAGCGCGAGCATTTCATGCAGCGGCTGGAGCCGACTTTGGACTCCGACTTCCCGGCTGCCCGCGTCCGCATCGGCCGCCTGGAGAACGGCCCGCCGGTCGGCTACCCCGTACAGTTCCGCGTCACCGGCGAAGACCCGGCAACCATTCGCAAGATCGCCTATCAGGTGCGCGACACCATGCGCGCCCACCCCAACACCGCCAACGTCCATCTGGATTGGGATGAACTGTCCAAGCGCATCCGGCTGGAGGTCGACACCGCCAAGGCCCGCGCGCTGGGCGTGTCGAAGCAGGATCTGTCCAACGCCCTGGAACTGCTGCTGAACGGCATGTCCGTCACTCAGTACCGCGAGGGCACGGAACTGATCGGCGTCCTGCTGCGCACCACGCCTGAGGAGCGGATGGACCTGTCCCGCCTGGGGGAGCTGAACATCCGCACCGGTCGCGGCACCACCGTGCCGCTCAGTCAGGTCGCCACCGTGCGCTACGAGCTGGAGGAACCGGTGCTGTGGCGCCGGGCACGCGAGACGACGATGACGGTCAAGGGCGACGTGACCGGCGGCTTGCAGGCCCCGGTGGTCAGCACCCAGTTGAACGGGCAGTTCGACGCCCTGCGCGTCACCCTGCCCGACGGCTACGCCATCACCATGGGCGGCGCCATCGAGGAGAGCGCCAAGGGCCAGGACTCGATCAATGCCATGATGCCGGTAATGCTGCTGATCATGGTCACCACGCTGATGCTGCAATTGCAGAGCTTCTCGCGCGTGTTCATGGTCCTGCTGACCGCTCCGCTGGGGCTGATCGGCGTCACCGCCTCGCTTCTGCTGTTCAAGCTGCCCTTCGGTTTCGTCGCCATGCTGGGTGTGATCGCGCTGGCCGGCATCATCATGCGCAACTCGGTCATCCTGGTCGACCAGATCGAACAGGACATCCGCAGCGGCCGGTCCCGCTGGGAGAGCATTGTCGAGGCGACGGTGCGCCGTGCCCGCCCCATCGCCTTGACGGCAGCGGCGGCGATCCTCGCCATGATCCCGCTGACGCAGAGCGTGTTCTGGGGTCCGATGGCGGTCGCCATCATGGGCGGTCTGGCCGGTGCGACCGTGCTGACGATCTTCTTCCTGCCGGCGCTCTACGCGGCATGGTTCCGCGTGCCCCGGCCGGAAAGGGAGGAGGTGGAGGACAACGGCTTGAGCGGCGCGCTGCCGAAGCCGGCGCTGGGGGATTGATGCCCTACTCTTTTGCTCAAGCTTGACCGCGGTCAAGGGGAGCGCGTGTCATCCGTGACAGGATGGCGCCACAATCGATCTCCCGATTGCATCATCACTGCTGATGATCCTCTTTCGTACTGTGCCTTCGCGCCCGGCGGCCTCAGCCCCCGGGCGCTTTTTTTTGGCCTCAGTCTACCCGCCTGCCCGCCGTCGCCAGCGTCAGCCGGCCGAAGCGCGGCCCCCCCCGCAGCAGGCGGCGCCCGCCGACCTCGATCCGGCGATAGGCCGGGCCGGCCATCAGCAGGCAGGCCGTGACCATCGCCAGCATGAGCGCCATCGACCAGCTGCCCGGCAGCGCCTTGCGGTCATGGATGCCGAGCCCCAGCCCCAGCATCCGCGTGGTGGCATATTCGACGAAGCCGTGGATCAGATAGAGCGAATAGGACACGTCGCCCAACCAGACCAGCGGCCGGACATTCAGCATCCCCGCTGCCCGGCCGTGGTTGGCGACGGCCGCCAGGATCAGCAGGGCAAACAGCGGCACGGCCAGCAGGTCCGGCCCGCCGGTGTGGAGAAGCAGCAGGATCGCCACCACCACCCCGGCCATCGTCAGGTCGCTCGACAGCACAGACGCGGCGAGCCCGCTGCGGAAGGCGCTGTAGAGCAGGGTGCCCAGCAGGAATTCAGGCAGGCAGCGCAGCAGGGTCTGCGGCCCGTCCCACTGGTTCAGATTGTCCTGCGTTGCCCAGGCCAGCGCGAAGAGTGTTGCCAGCGCGCCGACCGCCAGCAGGGCCTGCGCCCGGCCGCTCGACCGCCAGACCCAGGGCAGCGCGAAGGGAAAGACCAGATAGGCCATGAACTCCAGGCTGATCGACCAGGCCGGATAATTCCAGCTCAGCATGCTGGCATAAAGGCCCTGGAGCATGAACAGGTTGGCGACCAGGGCCCAGACCGATTCAGCCCCTTTCAGCGGGATTGCCGGGAAGCTGCCGGTGGCGGCGTACTCCACCGCGCGGACGGCCAGCGCCGTCGCCACGAACAGCAGCAGGACCGCCAGATGCAGCGGATAAAGTCGGGCAATGCGCGCCCGCAGGAAGCTCCAGTATTTGTCGCCGACCGAGTCGGTGAAGGTGCCGTGATAGACATGCGTCAGCACGAAGCCGCTGAGCATGAAGAACAGATCGACGGCCAGATAGCCTTTCTGCACCAGATGCGTGTAGCTGTCCGGGTGCAGGTTGGGAAAATATTGGAAGCTGTAGTGGTACAGCACCACCCACAAGGCCGCAATGCCGCGCAGCGGGGTCAGGGAGTGGAGGTGGCCGGGGTTGGTCTGCGTGCTCATGGCGCAGGCTCCGGCCGCTCAGACCGATGGAACCTGCCCCGCCGATGGGACTTGGTCCGAGCAGGATTGCCTGGGCGCAGCCATCGGCCGCCCCGCCTTGAAGCCCGCACCCGTGTTCCAGCCGAGACCCTTCGAAACCACGTCACCCTCCAGGCGTTACGCCGCGCGAGACCCGTCCGATGTCGGACGGAAAGGCGGCCCCAGTGCGGGTTAACGGCGGAGGTGACGATTGGTTTCGTTGCGGGCTGTTACAGATTGAGGACCGTTACAGGAAGAAGACCAATGTGGTCAGTCCCAGCAGCGGCACCAGGATGCCGAAGGACCAGGCCATATAGCCGAAGAAGCTGGGCATGGCGACGCCGCGCTCCTCAGCAATCGCCTTGACCATGAAGTTGGGAGCATTGCCGATATAGCTGTTGGCACCCATGAACACCGCACCGGCCGAGATCGCGGTCAGCGTCAGCGACAGATCCGTCATCAGCACCTTCGCGTCGCCGCCGGCGGTGTTGAAGAAGATCAGGTAGGTCGGCGCATTGTCGAGGAAGCTGGACAGGATGCCGGCCGCCCAGAAATAGGCGGCGGGGTTCGGCTTGCCGCCCTCGTTCACCGCCGAGATGATGGCGCCCAGCGCGCCGTCGGTGCCGGCCCGCAGGATGGCGATGGCGGGGATGATGGTCAGGAAGATGGCGGCGAACAGCTTCGCCACCTCCAGGATCGGACCCCAGCTGAAGCCGTTCAGGCGGCGGCTCTGCTTGCTGGTGAGAGCCAGCGACAGGCCGGTGATGCCCAGCAGCAGCAGGTTCGACACGATGGTCTCCAGCGGCACCGGCACATGGTACAGCGTGACACCCGTTCCCGGATGCCAGATGCCGCTGAGCAGCACCGCGCCGACGATGGCGACCAGCAGCAGCAGGTTGACGCTGCCCTCGATGCGAATCGGTTCGCGCTCGTGCACGCCCTCGATCAGCGGGTGCTTGCCGGGATCGCGGGTGTGCAGGAAGAGATCGAGCGCGAAATAGATCGCGAGCAGCAGGCCCGACAGGAAGGCCATCGGCGCCAGCAGATGCACGGTCGGCCAGAAGAAATCGACGCCCTTCAGGAAGCCAAGGAACAGCGGCGGGTCGCCCAGCGGGGTCAGCGACCCGCCGACATTCGACACCAGGAAGATGAAGAAGACGACCGTGTGGACCTTGTGGCGCCGATGTTCGTTCGCGCGCAGCAGCGGGCGGATCAGCAGCATCGAGGCGCCGGTGGTGCCCATCAGGCTGGCCAGCACGGTTCCCAGCGCTAGCCCGACCGTGTTGGCCATCGGCGTCCCCACCAGCGACCCTGCCAGCCGCACGCCGCCCGCCACCGTGAACAGCGCGGTCAGCAGAACGATGAAGGGGATGTATTCCAGCAGGACCGTGTGCAGCAGCTCGTAGGTGGCAAGCTCGACCCCGAAGGTCGCGGCGAAGGGAAGCAGGAAGGCCAGGGCCCAGGCAGCCGAAATCTTGCCGAAATGATGGTGCCAGACCATTGGCGCCAGCAGCGGGAACAGCGCGATCGACAGCAGGATCCCCGCGAAGGGCACCACCCACGCCGCACTCATCAACCGCCCGTCCAGATGCGGCACGCCGGCATGGGCGACCTCCGCCGCCACCTCCGCGGCTTGCACCCCATGCGTGCCCAGCAGCACGCCGACGACGGCGAGTGCCCCCCAGAGATAGGCCGGGAGAACGGTCGGGAGGATGGATGGGCGCCGTTGGAGCGTTGGGGAAGTGATCATCGGTCCGGAAAATAGGCTGACGAAAGGAACGGGAGTATGCGGACTGACGCAGCGTAAGCCAAGCCGGAAGGGGCGGCAGCGACACGAACTTTCGTATGCGGGTATGCGCCGGTCCTATGGGCAGGCCCGCAAGGTGATGGCCCGATCCATGCTCCCCGTCCAGCCGGAGAGCGGCCGACAGTCACCGCCCGCACACAGCCGATGCTCTGCGGTGAATCCGGATGCCGCCAGCGTGACGCTGTCCTGCGGCGGCAGGTCCGGCCTCCAGGCCATCCAGCCATCCGCGGTCATCCGGGCATCCGGGCCGGGCTCCATGCCAGCACCGGTGCCACGGATGCGGGCCTCGACCAAGCGCAAGCGCCCCGTATCTACGCTCCACTGTTCCTGCCACTCCGTTTTTTCGATGGAGTGGGTCCAGGACAGGGTGAAGGCCGCTCCCGGCAGCGACGCCAGCAGCGCGCCGCCGAGGGCGAACAGGCAGAGACCGCTCACCTCACGCCGCGGCGGCGGTCGGCACGCTCCGGCGCCGGTGCTGCCACAACAGGAACAGGCCGGTCATGACGAAGGCGGCCTCGTCCGTCAGGGGCAGAGCCACGATGAACAGGAAGGAGGCCGCCGCAGCATAGAGACGGGCGACCGGCGACAGCGGCGTCCAGAAGAAGCCGATGGTGGCGGCCCCCCACAGGGCGATGGCGACGCAGGCCTTGACGAACACATAGCCCACCGCCAGCCAGCTCTCGCCTTGCAACACCAGGGCCGGATCGTAGACGGCCATGAAGGGCACGACATAGCCCGCCATCGCCACCCGCGTCGCGATCCAGCCGATCTCCATATGGTCGGCCTTGCAGATCGACGAGGCCGCCAACGCCGCCAGGGCGACCGGCGGGGTCAGGTCGGCCATGATGCCGAAATAGAAGACGAACATGTGGCTGACGATCAGCGGCACGCCCATGGTCAGCAGGGCCGGCGCGGCAATGGACGCTGTGATGATGTAGTTTGCCGTCGTCGGCAGGCCGGTGCCCAGCACGATGCAGGCGATCATCGTCAGAACCAGCGCCGCCAGCAGATTGCCGCCCGACCAGTCGACGATGGTCGAGGCGAAGCTGGAGGCAAGCCCCGTCAACGTCATCATGCCGATCAGCACGCCGACCAGGGCGCAGGCGACGCCGACACCGACCGCGTTCTTGGCGCCGTCGGCGACGCTGTTGACCACCAGCACCAGAGTCTGCCGGCCGCCCTTGAACAGCAGGCAGGGGATAATCAGCAGCACGACCATGGTGAAGGCCAGATGCTCCGTCCGGAACCCCAGCTTCCACAGGCCGGCGGCGACCAGCCCGACCGCGACCCAGAAGGCGACGCGCAACGCCATCGGCCCGATGGTGCCGACGATGGTGGTGCCGAGGATCAGCGCCGCCGTCGCCGCGATGCCGATGACACCCGCGAACAGCGGCGTGAAGCCGGAGAACAGCAGATAGATCAGCGCCGCCAGCGGCAGGATGAGGTACCAGCCCTCAATCACGGCACGAAGCGCGCTGGGGCACTGGTCCTTGGGCAGGCCGACGAGGTTGCGCATCCCCGCCTCCAGATGGACCATCCAGAAGGCGCTGCCGAAATAGAGAATGGCGGGAATCGCCGCGGCGATGGCGACCTCGCTGTAGGGCACGCCGATGGTCTCCGCCATGATGAAGGCGGCCGCCCCCATCACCGGCGGCATCAGCTGCCCGCCCATGCTGGCCGTCGCCTCCACAGCGCCGGCGAAGGCCGGGCGGTAGCCGAAGCGCATCATCAGCGGGATGGTGAACTGCCCGGTGGTCAGGACATTGGCGACGCCCGAGCCGTTGATGGTGCCCATCAGGCCCGACGAGATCACCGCCACCTTCGCGGGTCCGCCCTTGGCATGGCCGACGAGGCCGAGCGACACGTCGTTGAACAGCTTGATCATGCCGGCGCGCTCAAGGAAGGCGCCGAACAGGATGAACAGGAAGATGTAGCTGGCCGACACGAAGGTCGGCGTGCCGTAAAGCCCCTCCGTCGACAGGTACAGATTGTCGATCACCTGATCGATGTCGTAACCGCGGTGGGCGAGCCCGAAAGGCAGATGGCGACCGAACAGGGCGTAAGGGATGAAGACGCCGCACATGATCGGCAGCGCCAGCCCCATGATGCGCCGCGCCGCCTCGAACACCAGCGCCACCGCGACGGTGCCGACGATCAGGTCGGTGGTATTGGGATCGCCCGCCCGCTGGATCAGGTCGACCTCGAACACGTAATGATAGAGGCCGACCGCGAAGGCGGTCAGGCCCAGCAGCCAGTCGTACCAGGGAACCCGCCTGCGCTCCGCCGTCTGGCGGAAGCCGAACAGGGTGAAGGTCATCAGGAGCAGGAAACCGACATGGACCGCCCGCACCACCATGGTGGAAACCGGGTTGAAGGCGGCGGTCCAGATCTGGAAGGCGGAGAAGGCGACGGCGATGGCGAAGACCGCCCGCCCGTCGAACCCTTCGAATGCGGCCACCGTCGCCGGATTTTCCCGGTCGATGGCCTGGCGGATCTCGGAGTCCGCCTGATTCTTGTTTGCGCTCACCACGGCTTCTCCGCCCGTCAGTTTTTTACATCAAGCCCTTTTCCTTGAAGTACTTGATGGCGCCCGGATGCAGCGGCACCGGCGACTGGGTGGCGGTCTGGTCGAGCTTGATCTGCTTGGCGGCGACATGGGCGGCGGCCAGCGCGTCGAGATTCTCGAACAGCGTCTTCGTCATCGCATAAGCCGCATCGTCGGACACGCCGGAGTGGCTGACCAGCAGGTTGCGCACGGCGGCAGTCGGCACGGCCTCCGTCTGGCCCGGATAGGTGCCGGCCGGAATCGTTTCGGTGATGTAGGCGGCATCGCCGACCTTCTGCACCAGCTCGGCCGGAATGCTGACGACGGTGATCTCCTGGGACGAGGACAGATCCTTGATCGCCGCCACGCCGAGGCCGGCGGAAATCAGGGTCGCGTCGAGCTGGCGGTTCTTGATCAGATCGACCGACTCACCGAAGGGCAGATACTCGGTCTTGGCGAAATCCTTGTAGGTAAGTCCGGCGGCGCCGAAGATGGCCCGCGCGTTCAGCTCCGTCCCCGATTTCGGCGCGCCGACCGACACCCGCTTGCCCTTCAGGTCGGCCAGCGTCCTGATGCCCGATTCCTTGGCGGCGACGACCTGGATGTAGTTGGGATAGATGGCGGCGATGGTGCGCAGCTTGTCCAGCTTCTGCTTGAAGCCGACCTCCTCGTTGCCCTTCCAGGCATCGCTCAGCGAATCGCCCAGCGTGAAGCCGATCTCGCCGCGGCCGGCCTGGAGCAGGTTCAGGTTCTCGACAGACGCCTTGGTCGCCTGCGCCGTCACCTTCGCCCCCGGAAGCGCCTTGCCATACACGTTGGAAAGCGCCACGCCCAGAGGGTAATAGACGCCGCTGGTTCCGCCGGTCAGAACGGTGATGAAGGCCTCCGCATGCGCCGGAAGTGCGGCGAAACCAAGACCGATGCCGAAGCCCGCGGCCGTGCACAGGGCCAGGACGCGACGCTTCACAGATGGGCGATTCATGGTGGCACTCCCCGTCATCATTGCCGTGCCCGGATCGTTGCCGGGCGGATTTATTTTGGGCCCACAGAGCGTGGGCAGCCCCAACCCACTGTAACGCGCCACAAAATTGCGCGCCAGTACGTACAATCCGACATAACGATGGTTGCAATGCCATTCTTTCGGCCAAGCCATGCACAGGCTCCTTGACCTCGAAGGGCAGACACCCCCTATCCTTGTGGCACAAGACCGCCGACCGAAGCGGACACCACCACGGCTTCGGCCGACGGCGCGTCAATCGACAGCGATAAGTCCCAACTGCACGCCATACGACTGCAAGCCAGACTTCAGCCAGCGGGAGGAAAACCGATGTCCTGTACCGTTTCGATGACCGTCAATGGCAAGACGGTCTCGCGCGAGGTGGAGGAGCGCACACTGCTCGTCGCCTTCCTGCGCGAGCATCTTGGCCTGACGGGCACCCATGTCGGCTGCGACACCAGCCAGTGCGGCGCCTGCGTCGTTCATGTCGACGGCCGGTCGGTCAAATCCTGCACCACGCTGGCCATCCAGGCCAACGGGGCGGATGTCTTGACCATCGAAGGTCTGGCGGCGTCCGACGGCACGCTGCACCCGATGCAGGCCGCCTTCCGCGAGCATCACGGTCTGCAATGCGGCTTCTGCACGCCGGGCATGGTGATGAGCGCGGTCGATCTGGTCCGCGAGAACCCTAGCCCGACCGAAGCCGAAATCCGCGAGGGGTTGGAAGGCAACATCTGCCGCTGCACCGGCTATCACAACATCGTCAAGGCGGTGAAGGCGGGTGCCGAAGCGATGGCTGGGGCACAGGCAACGCCGGTCGCGGCCGAATAAGGGCGAAACGCCCAGAACAGAAAAGATTGCAGATCAGGCATTTCCGCATCTTCAGCGTTCCTGTGGGAGGAAACACGAGATGGCGAACCCCAATGGCATCGGCGCCTCGGTGCGCCGGCGCGAAGACCAGCGTTTTCTGACCGGCCGCGGCAATTACACCGACGATTTCAAGCGCCTGAACATGACCCATGCGGTCCATGTGCGCTCGCCCTACGCCCATGCCCGCATCCTGGGCATCGACTTCACGGACGCGGCGGCGATGCCGGGCGTGGTCGCCGTGCTGACCGGGGCCGACATGGAGGCCGACAAGGTCGGCAGCCTGCCCTGCGGCTGGCAGATCCATTCCAAGGACGGCTCGCCGATGAAGGAGCCGCCGCATTACCCATTGGCGCGCGACCGCGTGCGCTATGTCGGCGATGCGGTCGCGGTGGTGATCGCCGAGACCCGCGAGCAGGCGCGCGACGCCGCCGAGATGGTGGTGGTCGATTACGAGGAACTGCCGGCGGTGGGATCCTCCACCCGCGCGGTCGCCGGCGGTGCGCCGCTGGTCCATGACGATGCGCCGGACAATGTCTGCTACGACTGGCATCTCGGCGACAACGCGGCGGTGGACGCCGCCTTCGCCAACGCCGCCCATGTCGCGAAGATCGATCTGGTCAACCAGCGTCTGGTGCCGAACGCGATGGAACCGCGGGCGGCGATGGGCGAATACGACCAGTCCAGCGGCGAATACACCCTGACCACCACCAGCCAGAACCCGCACGTCACCCGCCTGCTGATGGGTGCCTTCGTGCTTGGCATTCCCGAACACAAGCTGCGGGTGGTGGCACCCGACGTCGGCGGCGGGTTCGGATCGAAGATCTTCCATTACGGCGAGGAGGCCGTGGTCACCTGGGCGGCGCGCAAGGTCGGGCGGCCGGTGAAATGGACCGCCGACCGCTCGGAAAGCTTCCTGACCGACGCCCATGGCCGCGACCATGTCAGCCACGCCGAACTGGCGATGGATGCCGACGGCAATTTCCTGGCGCTGCGCGTCTCGACGCTCGCCAATCTCGGCGCCTATCTGTCGACCTTCGCGCCATCGATCCCGACCTACCTCTACGCCACCCTGCTGGCCGGCCAGTACAAGACCCCGGCGATCTATGCCGAGGTGAAGGCGGTCTTCACCAACACCTCTCCCGTCGATGCCTATCGAGGTGCCGGCCGGCCGGAAGCCTGCTACCTGATCGAGCGGCTGGTGGATGTCGCGGCCGGCGTGATGGGCATGGACAAGACCGAGATCCGCCGCCGCAACTTCGTGCCGAAGGAGGCGATGCCCTACCAGACGCCGGTGGCGCTGCAATACGACACCGGCGACTTCGCCAAGAATCTCGACATCGCCTTGCCGCTGGTCGACTACCCCGGCTTCCAGCAGCGTCGTGCGGACTCGAAGGCGCGCGGCAAACTGCGCGGCATCGGTTTCGCGACCTACATCGAGGCCTGCGGCATCGCGCCCAGCAATGTCGCCGGTGCGCTCGGTGCTCGCGCAGGACTTTATGAATGCGCAGAAGTCCGTTTCCATCCAACGGGTTCGGTGACGGTCTTCACCGGTTCTCACAGCCACGGCCAGGGCCATGAGACCACCTTCGCCCAGATCGTGGCGGAGCGGTTCGGCATCCCGATCGAGAATGTCGAGATCGTCCACGGCGACACCAACAAGATCCCGTTTGGCATGGGCACCTACGGCTCACGCTCGCTCGCGGTCGGCGGCTCGGCCCTGGTGAAGGCGATGGACAAGGTGGAGCGCAAGGCGAAGAAGATCGCCGCCCACATGCTGGAGGCCGCCGAGACCGACATCGAGGTGAAGGAGGGCCGCTTCACCGTCGCAGGCACCGACAAGAGCCTGGGCATCGGCGACATCGCCCTGCAAGCCTACGTCCCGCACAACTTCCCGCTCGACGAGCTGGAGCCGGGGCTGGACGAGCAGGCCTTCTACGACCCGAAGAACTTCACCTACCCCAACGGCTGCCATGTCTGCGAGGTGGAGATCGATCCCGACACCGGCGTCACCACCATCGTCAGCTTCGCCGCGGTGGACGATTTCGGCAACGTCATCAACCCGCTGATCGTCGAGGGGCAGGTGCATGGCGGCCTCGTCCAGGGCATCGGACAGGCGCTCTACGAGAACTGCGTCTATGACGAGGAGTCGGGCCAGCTCGTCACCGGCTCCTACATGGACTATTGCATGCCGCGGGCGGACGATGTCCCATCCTTCACCGTGCGCTACCACGAGGACCAGCCCTGCACCCACAATCCGCTGGGCGTGAAGGGCTGCGGCGAGGCCGGGACCATCGGCGCCGCCGCCGCCGTGATGAATGCAGTGGTGGATGCGCTGTCCGACTACGGCGTCACCCACATGGACATGCCGGCAACGCCGGAGAAGGTCTGGCGGACCATCCGCGACGCCGCCCCAGCGATGGCGGCGGAATAAGACGGCCGAAGAAGAAGGAGGCTAGAGAATGTACGCGTTCACGTACCAACGGCCGACATCGCTTGCCGACGCGGCGACCGCCATCCAGGCGGAAGAGGCCAAACTGCTGGGCGGCGGCCAGACCCTGTTGCCGACGCTGAAACAGCGCCTCGCCCGCCCGACGGACCTGATCGACCTCGGCGCCATTCCGGAGCTGAAAGGCATCCGCGAGGCCGATGGAGGGTTGGAGATCGGCGCCTTCACCCGTCACGCGGAGGTCGCCCATTCCGACCTCGTCAAGCGGGTGATCCCGGCGCTGGCGAGCCTCGCCGAGGGCATCGGCGACCGGCAGGTCCGCAACATGGGCACGATGGGCGGCTCCATCGCCAACGCCGATCCGTCGGCCGACTACCCGTCGGCCGTGGTGGCGCTCAAGGCCACGGTGACCACCGACCGCCGGACCATCTCCGGCGACGATTTCTTCACCGGCATGTTCGAAACCGCACTGGAGCCGGGCGAGATCCTCAAGTCGGTCCGCTACTCCCGGCCGGACAAGGCGGCCTACGCCAAGTTCCGCAACCCTGCCAGCCGCTACGCCATCGTCGGCGTCTTCGTCGCGAAGTTCGGTGCCGAAGTGCGGGTTGCGGTGACCGGCGCCGCCGGCTCCGTCTTCCGCGCCACGGCGTTCGAGACGGCGCTGGCCGCCGACTTCCGTGCCGAAGCGCTGAACGGCCTGTCGGTGGAGGCCGACGGCCTGAACGCCGACATCCACGCCAGCGCCGACTACCGTGCCCATCTCGTCACCGTGATGGCGAAGCGCGCGGTGGAAGCGACGGGGTGATTTAACTCCCTCTCGCTCTCCTACCCCAGGGGAGCGAGAGGGCATTTCCTGTCCATTTCCAAGGCCCTCGATGACCGTAGCCCTCCCCGCCTCCGTCGATGACACGCTGGCGCTTCTCACCCGTGGCAATTACGTCGCGGACCGCTCGCTGGCGACAGCACTCTTCCTGGCCCTGAAACTGAAGCGCCCGCTGTTCCTGGAGGGCGAGGCCGGGGTCGGCAAGACGGAGATTGCCAAGGTCCTGTCGGCGACGCTCGGCCGCAAGCTGCTGCGGCTGCAATGCTACGAGGGGCTGGACGCCTCGTCGGCCGTCTATGAGTGGAACTACGCCCGCCAGATGATGGAGATCCGGCTGGCGGAGGCGTCCGGCGGACAGGACCGCGACTCGCTGGCCGCCGACCTGTTCTCCGAGCGTTTTCTGGTCAAGCGGCCGCTGCTCCAGGCGCTGGAACCGGACCTTGCCGGACCGCCGGTGCTGCTGATCGACGAGCTGGACCGCACCGACGAGCCGTTCGAGGCCTATCTGCTGGAGATCCTGTCCGACTATCAGGTCTCGATCCCGGAATTCGGCACCGTCCATGCGCCGGAGCCTCCCATCGTCATCCTCACCTCCAACCGCACGCGCGAGATCCACGACGCGTTGAAACGGCGCTGCTTCTACCATTGGGTCGATTACCCGAACGCGACGCGCGAGCGGGAAATCCTGTCGGTCAAAGCGCCGCAGGCCGATGCCCGGCTGGCAGCCCAGGTGGTCGGCTTCGTCCAGACCCTGCGCGGCCTGGATCTCTACAAGGCGCCGGGCGTCGCCGAGACGCTGGACTGGGCTCAGGCGTTGGTGGAACTGAACCAGCTGGAACTTGATCCCTCGGTCATCAACGACACGCTGGGCACGCTGCTGAAATACCAGGACGACATCGCCCGCATCCAGGGCAGCGAGGCGGCGCGCATCCTGACCCAGGTCAAGACCGAGCTGGCCGCCACCACCGCGCGGTGAGCGCATGATGACGGACCCCGTTCCGGCCGGGCGCCTCACCCTCAACCTGATGCATTTCGCCCGCGCGCTGCGCGCCGCCGGCCTGCCGGTCGGGCCGGGCAAGGTGTTGCAGGCGGTGGAGGCGGTGGAGGCGGTCGGCCTGTCGAACCGCACCGACTTCTATTGGGCGCTGCACGCCATCTTCGTGAACCGCCACGACCAGAGCGAGCTGTTTGACCAGGCCTTCCACGTCTTCTGGCGCAACCCCGACATCCTGAAGAAGATGATGTCGCTGATGCTGCCGAAGGTTCGGACGGAGGCGCCGCCCGACCAGCCGGAAATGGCGCAGCGCCTTGCCGAGGCCCTGCACGGCAGCGCCACCGAGCAGGAGGAGCCGGAAAAGACGGAGATCGAGATCGACGCCTCCTTCACCGTCTCCGCCGCCGAGCGTCTTCAGGACAAGGATTTCGAGAAGATGACGGGGGAGGAGATGGCCCAGGCCAGGCGCCTGCTGACCCGTCTCTCCCTGCCGCTGGCGGAGGTCACCACACGGCGCCACCGCCCCGACCCGATGGGCCCGCGGGTGGACCCGCGCGCCACGCTGCGGCGGATGCTGCGCAGCGGCGGCGATCTGTCGGACCTCGCCCGCAAGCGCCGCCGCACCCGGCCGCCGCCGCTGGTCGTGCTGTGCGACATCTCCGGTTCGATGACCCGTTATTCGCGGATGCTGCTGCATTTCATGCATGCGGTCACCAACGACCGCGACCGGGTCTACAGCTTTGTCTTCGGCACGCGGCTGACCAACATCACCCGCCATCTGCGGCACAAGGACGTCGATGTCGCGCTGGACGCCGTGTCGGGGGCGGTCGCCG
This sequence comes from Azospirillum sp. A29, assembly GCF_042604625.1. NCBI lineage: Bacteria > Pseudomonadati > Pseudomonadota > Alphaproteobacteria > Rhodospirillales > Azospirillaceae > Azospirillum > Azospirillum sp. A29. Next base: position 262,786 of record NZ_CP170463.1, on the reverse strand, counting down.
ACTGGTCGGGCGGCACCAGGATCGGCACCGCGCTGCACGCCTTCAACCGGACCTGGGCGCGCAGAGTGTTGGGACAGGGTGCGGTGGTTCTTCTCATTACCGACGGGCTTGACAGGGATGCAGGGGAAGGGCTTGCGGCAGAGGCCGAACGGTTGCACAAAAGCTGTCGGCGGCTCGTCTGGCTGAATCCTTTGTTGCGCTGGGAAGGCTTCGCGCCGAAATCCTCAGGCATCCGGGCGTTGCTGCCGCATGTGGACGATTTTCGTGCGGCCCACAGCCTGAACAGCCTCGCGGATCTGGCCGGCGCCTTGTCGGCCGACGGTCCGCGTCGTAGTCCGGGCTTGCGCCGCTGGTTGAAGGAGGCGGCGAGATGAACGACACCCTGATGGCGGACAACATCGTGGAACAGGCGGCCGCATGGCGGACAGCCGGCCGCAGGGTGGCCCTGGCGACCGTCGTGTCGACCTGGGGCTCCTCGCCGCGGCCGGTCGGCAGCCAGATGGCGGTCGACGACCGTGGATCCATGGCCGGCTCCGTGTCCGGCGGCTGCATCGAAAGCGCCGTGGCGCATGAAGCGGCCAAGACGATGGAGGACGGCGAACCGCGCCTGCTGTCCTTCGGCATCACCAACGAAATGGCCTGGGAAGTCGGGCTGGCCTGCGGCGGACAGGTACAGGTCTATGTCGAGGCCGTGGAATGAAACGCGAAATTCTGGACCGGCTGCTCGCGGCGAAGGCCGACGCAATTCCGGCTGCCCTGGTGACCGATCTTAACAGCGGCCTCCAGACGCTTGTTTTCGAAGACACTGTGCATGGCAGCTTCGGGCTGGAGCCCGACCTGCTGGACGAGGTGCGCCGGCGCATCCGCCAGGATCGTTCCGGCATGCTGGTCGATCCGCAGGACGAGGACGGCTTCCGGCTGTTCGTGCATGTCCACAACCCGGCCATGCGGCTGTTGATCGTCGGCGCCGTGCACATCGCCCAGGCGCTGGCTCCGGTGGCGGCGCTGACCGGCTATGACGTGACGGTGATCGACCCGCGCGGCGCCTTCGCGACCGAGGCGCGCTTCCCCGGCGTGAAGCTGAACCACCTTTGGCCGGACGAGGCACTGGCCGAGCTGAAGCCCGACGTCCGCACCGCGGTGGTCACGCTGACGCACGACCCGAAGCTGGACGACCCGGCGCTGATCGCCGCCCTGCGGTCTCCCGCCTTCTATGTCGGCGCGCTGGGCAGCAAGCGCACCCATGCCCTGCGCCTCGACCGCCTGCGCGACGAAGGACTGAGCGAGGCCGAAGTGAAGCGCATCCGCGGCCCGGTCGGGCTGTCGATCGGCGCCGTAACCCCGGCTGAGATCGCCATTGCGATCATGGGCCAGATCACCTGCGTGCGGCGGGGCGAGAACCATCCCTGCTGAGGTCTGAGGATCGGATTGGGGGAGCCATAGCCGTCTCCCCCAACCCACAACACCTTCCGCCCATTGCCCCGCTCCGGCCCGGTCGCCATATCCGTCGGCGAACACCGACCGCGCCCATCCGGAGCCCCCATGTTCTTCGGCCCGCTTCTCCTGTCCGACGCCGAGGGCGCGATCCTCGCCCATTCGCTGCGTCTGGGCTCCATCGCCTTCAAGAAGGGCCGCCGGCTGTCGGCCGATGACGTCACAGCCCTGGGCGAGGCCGGCATCGCCGAGGTGATCGCCGCCAAGCTGTCCGACAGCGACATCGGCGAGGATGCCGCCGCCACCCGCATCGCCGCCGCAGTGGCGGGCGGCGCCGTCCAGGTCGCCGCCGCCTTCACCGGCCGGGTCAACCTGTTCGCCGAAGTGCGCGGCCTGCTGCGCCTCGCCCCGTCCCGCATCGACGCGATCAACGAGATCGACGAGAGCGTCACCATCGCCACCCTGCCCGACTTCGCCCCGGTCGAGCCCGGACAGATGCTGGCCACCGTCAAGATCATCCCCTTCGCCGCCCCCGCCGACGCGGTCGAGCGGGCGGAGCGGATCGCCACGGATGGACCGCCCCCGCTGGCAGTCCTGCCCTACCGCCCGCTGTCGGTGGCGCTGATCCAGACGCGTCTGCCCGGCGTAAAGGACAGCGTCCTAGACAAGACCGTCGCCGTGACGCGGGAACGGGTCGAGGGTCTCGGCGGCACCCTGATCCACGAGTCCCGCTGTGCCCATGACGAGGCGGCGCTGGCGGCAGAGATCGCCGGGGCACCGGTCTCCGACCTGCTGCTGATCGCCGGCGCCTCCGCCATCACCGACCGCCGCGACGTGCTGCCCGCCGCCATCGAGCGGGTCGGCGGCGTGGTGGAGCATTTCGGCATGCCGGTCGATCCCGGCAACCTGCTGCTGCTGGCGCGGCGCGACGGCAAACCGGTGCTCGGGCTGCCGGGCTGTGCGCGCTCACCCAAGCTGAACGGCTTCGACTGGGTGTTGCAGCGCATCGCCGCCGGCATTCCGCCCAGCCGGGCCGAGGTGATGCGGATGGGCGTCGGCGGACTGCTGGCCGAGATCCCGACGCGCCCCCTGCCCCGCGCCGGCGTGGCGGCGGAAACGCCGCGAGCGCCGCGCGTCACCGCCCTGGTGCTAGCCGCCGGCCGCTCCAGCCGCATGGGACCGACGAACAAGCTGCTGGCAGAGGTCAACGGCGCGCCGCTGGTCGCCCGCGCGGTCGATGCCGCACTGGCCTCGCAGGCGGCCAACGTCATCGTGGTCACTGGCCATCAGGGGGAAAGCGTGGCGCGGGCGCTGGCCGACCGCCCCGTCACCTTCGTTCACAATCCCGCCTTCGCCGAGGGGCTCAGCAGTTCGCTGCGCGCCGGGCTGGCGGCGGTACCGAGCGAATCGGACGCGGTGGTCGTCTGCCTGGGCGACATGCCGCAGGTGGCGTCTGCCGTAATCGATCGGCTGATCGCCGCCTACAGCCCGTTGGAAGGCCGCGCGATCTGCATCCCCACCACCCATGGCAAGCAGGGCAATCCGGTGCTGTGGGACCGTGCCTTCTTCACGGAGATGGCGGCGCTGAGCGGCGATGCCGGGGCGAAGCGGCTGATCGGCCAGCATGCCGACCGGCTGTGCGAGGTGCCGGTCGACGATGCCGGCATCCTCTACGACGTCGATACGCCGGACCTGCTGGCCCGCTTCACCGAGGCTGCCGGCAGTGGAACGGTCAGCGCGCCAGATCCAGCCAGCGCCGCGTCATAGCGCGGGTGAATTGCTCCGCAACGGGCAGTTGGGTGACGATCGAGTCTTCCAGCCCGTGCAGCATCTCCGCATTGCTCTGCCGCGCCTCCTCCCGGATGCGCGAGGCCCAGCCGCGCAGGATGTCGCCGGTGGCCTCGGGGTGGAACTGGAAGGCATAGGTGGCGCGGCCGAGGCGGAAGGCCTGACGGTCGCAGGCTTCGCTGTAGGCCAGCGGCACGGCGCCGTCGGGAAACTCGAAGGTGTCGTAATGCCACTGGGCGAGGTTCAGTTCGGGACCGAAGCCGCCAAGCAGCGGGTCGTCCTGCGCCCCGTCGGTCAGGCTGACACGATGGATGCCCAGTTCCGGAATGGTGTGGCGGTAGACCTTGGCGCCATAGGCGCGGGCCGCCAGCTGCGCGCCCAGGCAGATGCCCATTACCGGCCGGTCAGCCTCGGTGAAGTCGCGGATCGACTCCATCACCCGGCCGAAATGCGGCCCCTTCTCATCGTCCCAGGCATCCTGCGGACCGCCCAGCACCACCAGTCCGTCGTAGCCATCCTTATCGGGGATCGCCTCCCCCTCGTTGGCGGCGATGGTAACGAGGGTGGCGCCGTTGTCGGTCAGCGCATCGCCCACCAGACCGATGGGGGCGGTACGGCTGTTCTGAACGACCAGAATGCGCATGGGTCTGCTCGGCTCGCGTCGTTGGTAAGGCTGTCATGAAGTTGTGAGACCGTCGCGGGCAGAGTTCAAGCCACAGCCTTACCCGGCCGCATGCGCCGATGTGCAAAGCCGCTATGCGCGGGGGCGGAAAGCTGGTCTAGAGTGTCCGAAGTTTCCTGCCGGAGGTCCGTTCCTCATGCTGTACCGCACCCGTCTCGTCGCCGCACCGCTGTTCGCCATCATGCTCGGCGCCGCCCTGCCCACCTGGGCGCAAAACGGCACGCTGACCTTCCTGCACGTCAACGATGTGTATGAAATAGCGCCGGTGAAGGGACAGGGCGGGTTCGGGCCGCTGATGACCCTGCTGAAGCGCGAACGCGCCGCTGCCCCCGATGCGATCACCACGGTCGGCGGCGATTTCCTGTCGCCGTCCCTGCTGTCCGGCACGACGCGGGGCGAGCAGATGATTGCGCTGTTCAATGCCATCGGCGTCGATGCGGTGACCTTCGGCAACCATGAATTCGACTTCGGTCCCGACCTGCTAAAGCAGCGCATGGCCGAATCGAAATTTCCATGGATCGGCACCAACGTGCGGGCGGCCGACGGCTCCGCCTTCGCCAGCACGGTGCCGAGCTGGACCCGGACCATCGACGGCATCACCGTCGGCTTCCTCGGCCTGATCACCCCCGACACCGCCCGCCTGTCGAGCGCCGGGCCGAGCCTCGACTTCCCGCCGGTGCTGGAGACGGCGGCGGCGACGGTGAAGGAGTTGCGGGCGAAGGGGGCGTCGGTCGTGGTGGCGCTGACCCACCTGACCATTGAGGAGGACCGCGAACTTGCGTCCAAGGTCAAGGGCATCGACCTGATCCTGGGCGGCCACGACCACGACCCGATCAGCTTCTATGAGGGTTCCACCCTGATCCTGAAGGCCGGGCATGACGCGCAGTATCTCGGCGTCGTAAAACTCGCGGTCGAAACGAAAGATGCCGGAAAGGGCCCGGCGACCACCACCGTCCCGACCGAATGGCGCTTCGTCACCACTGCCGGCGTCGCTCCCGATCCGGAGGTGGAGACAGTAGTGGAGGGCTACACCAAGCGGCTCGACAGCGATCTGGCGGCGGTGATCGGCACCACGACCACGGAGCTAGACAGCCGCAAGGACGTGGTGCGCAGCCGCGAGGCCAGCATGGGCAACCTGATCGCCGACGCCCTGCGCGACACGCTGAAGGCCGACATCGCCATCACCAACGGCGGCGGCATCCGCGCCGACGCGTTGCATCCCGCCGGGTCCAGGCTGACCCGCAAGGACATCTTCGCCGAACTGCCCTTCGGCAATGTCGGCGTGCTGGTGGAAATGTCGGGGCAGGATCTGATCTCCACCCTAGAACATGGCGTCAGCAAGGTGGAGGAGAAGGCCGGCCGCTTCCCGCAGGTTTCCGGCCTGACCATGACCTACGACCCGAAGGCGCCGGCCGGGCGGCGGGTGACCTCGATCATGGTCGGCGGCAAGCCGGTGGACCCGCAGGCGACCTACCGCGTCGCCACCAACGATTACATGCTGAAGGGCGGCGACGGCTATGCCGCCTTCCCGCGCTCCAAAGTCATCGTCGATGCGTCGGGCGCGGTGCTGCTGGCAACCATCGTGATGAACTACGTCGAGGCCAAGAAAACGGTGGCTCCGGCGGTGGACGGCAGGATCGTGGCAAAATAACGCAGCAGCCGGGACATTATAGTGCCCTGGGCCGTCACTCCGTTGCGTGTGGCGGCCTTTTCCCTTTAGGGTAGCCCGTCCGCCCTACATCCGCGCCGAAGGCCGCCGCATGTCCGACACCCTGACCGCCCGCTCTAACGACTTCGCCCAGACCTTCAACACCGCCCACGGCGAGGCCGGGCTGGGCCGGGTGTCGATCGCGCACATACTGCAACGCGTCCAGACCGATCCGAATTTCCTGTTCAGCCAGGAGTTCCGCCATGGCGCCGGGCAATGCCCGTTCCACGCCGGCAAGACCGAAGGCGCCGCGGAAGCGGCGGCCCCGATCCCGCAGGACGACGCCGACAAGGTGGCCGTCAACAGCCTGCTGGCCCTGCTGTTCAGCCGGCTGCGCGACCACATCGCAGGCAAGCTGCCCTTCGATGCGGATGGGCGGCCGATGCTCCCCATCCCACCGCGCTCGCCGCACGGGCTGGACCCGGCCGACCGCGACGCCATGGCTACGGCGGCGCCGGACGTGTTCTGTTCGGTCCTGCGCGACGCCACCTGCCATCTGCTGGACGGGCTGATCACCGGCTGGGCCGTCGATCTGGTGCGCGAGGAGGAGTATTTCCGCTCCCAGGGCTCCGGCGAGATCTCGCTGGAGGCGGCGGCGACCTTCGTCCTGCGCACGGTGCTGGAACATTCGCCGCTCTACCAGCGCGCCGGATACGACATGCTGTCGATCACCAAGACCGGCAGCCACACCGCCATCCACATCTGCTGGGCGATGGTGGAGGCCGCACCGCTGCTGGTGCCGGGACAGGACGCCGCCTTCTACGACGACCTCGTCCACCGCAGCCTCAAGCAGATCGTGCCGCTGTCGATGTCCAGCCTGGGCATGCTGGTCCATTACATGGAGGAAAGCGGGATCGAGCCGCCCGACGGCTTGGCGGTGCACCGGCTGCCCAAAGACCAGAAGGCCTTCATTCTGGACGCCAACGGGCTGATCCGGCTGAACGCCGATCCCATCGTCACCTTCGCCAAGCCGGGCGAGCGCTATTACACCGGCTGCCCGGCCTTCTACACCACCAACCTGATCAAGCTGTATCTCGACATCGTCGCCGGGCTGGCCCTCGACTACTCCGTCTACGACCGCCTGCAGGAGGGCTGAGCCCGATGGCCCGCACCAACGACTTCGCCCTGACCTATGCCGGCGCGCATGAGGAAGCCGGGATGACCAGGATCAACCTCGCGCCCATCCTGCACCGCATCGCCGAAGACCCGAACTATCTGCTCAGCGAGGAGTTGCTGACGCTGGCCGGCCACTGCCCGGCCCATGCCGACACCCGCAAGGAGGATTTCGAGAAGGTCGCGATCAATACGCTGCTGGGCTTCCTCTATGTCGATTTGCGGGAGCACATCATCGCCCGCATGCCGCTGGACGATGACGGACATCTGCGGCTGTCCACGCCGCCGGAGTCGCCGCACGGACTGGACTTCGCCGACCCCGACGGCATGGCCGCCGCCGATCCCGACCGCATGGTCGGCTTCCTGCGCGATTCCGTCTGCCACCTGCTCGACGCCATCATCAAGGATTGGGCGATCAAGGTGATGGTGGAGGAGGACCGCTGCCGGACGGAGGGAACCATCACCGACATGGCCGCCGCCGGCTATGTGCTGGGCCGCGAATTGCAGAAGTCGGTGCTGCACGGCCCGTCCGGCTACGACATGCTGTCGATCACCAAGACCGGCAGCCACACCGCGCTCCATGTCTGCTGGAATCTGGTGGAAGCGGCGCCGCTGCTGCGGCCGGGACTGGAGGCCGCGGCCTATGACGACCTCGCCCGCCGCAGCCTGAAGCAGGTGCTGCCGCTGGCGATGGGCAGCCTGGGCATGCTGTGCCAGTTCATGGCGGCGGGAAAGATCGAGGCCGACGACCATCAGGCCATCCACCCGCTGCGCACCGACCAGTCGGCCTTCCTCTACGATCCGGACAAGGACCTGATCGTGCTCAACACCGACCTGATCGAGCCGACCGCGATGGCGGGGGAACGCCATTACACCGGCTGTCCGGCTTTCTACGCCAACGGCCTGATCAACCTGTACATGGAAATCGTGCTGACGCTGGCCGCCCAGTACGGCATGTATGTACGGCTGCAAGACAGGGTGGCGTGACCCGTTTCTCGCAATGGGGTTCTTGACGGAACGCCGACCATGCCTATGTTGGCGTTCCGTCAGAGTCGGAAGGTTTGAGTTGGCGAAGAAAAGCACCCTGCGGGCGGTCACCACCACCGCGCTGGCCGATGCGATCAAGCGCAGCCGAAGCCGCATGGCGACGCCATGGCAGCGCGCGCTCGGCCATCTGGAAGCCGTGTTCATCGACCATGCCTGTTTCCGGCTGATCTATTCCAACACCTATCGCATTTCCCCCAACATGTACCGGGCGAGCCAGCCCTCGCCCTCGCACATTGCGGCGGCGGCGCGCAACGGGGTGAAGTCGATCCTGAACTTGCGCGGCTCGCGCGACTGCGCCTCCTACATCCTGGAGGCGGAAGCCTGCCGCGCCCATGGCTTGGAACTGGTCGATTTCCCGGTGAACTCCCGCGACATGCCGAAGAAGGAAACCCTTCTGAAGGCGCGCGAACTGTTCAGGACGATGACCTATCCGGCGCTGATGCATTGCAAGTCGGGCGCCGACCGCGCCGGCTTCATGTCGACGCTGTATCTGTTCGCCCATGAAGGCCAGCCGCTCGAACAGGCGATGAAGCAGCTGTCCTGGAAGTACGGCCATTTCAAGCAGGCGAAGACCGGCATCCTCGACTACTTCTTCGAGCTGTACGCCGCCTACAACCAGAAGCGCCCCATCGCCTTCTGGGATTGGGTCGAGCGCGTCTATGACCCGGTGGAGGCCAAGGCGAGCTTCCGGTCGCGGGAATGGGCCGACGCGGTGGTCGACCGGGTGCTGGGCCGCGAATAGAGCGGCCCCCTCGCCCGGCGGCCCCATTCCATTCAGCGGGCGACGTACCAGTCGGCGCGGTGGTTGAAGGCGACGAAGGCGTTCAGCACCGCAGCCCCCAGGATGGACGCCAGCAGCGCCGGCCAATCGAGCACGAAGGCCGCGGCCGAGAACACCGCCAGATCGAACAGCGACTGTAGCCAGCCGGCACGGAAGCCGGTCTTTTCCTGCAGGTAAAAGGCGAGGATGCCGACACCGCCACCGCTGGCGCCATGGCGGAACAGGGCGATGACGCCAATCCCGACACAGAAGCCGGCCAGCACTGCCGCGACATAGGGGTTGATGGCGCTGAAGCTCATCATCGTCGGCAGCAGGCCGGACAGCACGGCGATGCCGGTCACCGCGATCAGCGACTTGACCGTAAAGCCGACGCCGATGCGCGCCAGCGCAAGAAAATAGAAGGGCAGATTGACCAGGAAGAACAGAGTTCCGAAATCGACGCCGGTTGCGTAAGAAATCACAAAGGCGAGCCCCGCCGCCTGTCCGGTGACCAGACCTGCGGCATGAAGAATGGCAATGCCGAAGGATGTCATGACGATACCGAACAGTTGTCCTTGCAAATTATCAAAGACACTGTGCGCCGCCTTCGGGCGCTCATAAGTGACCAACGCAGGGGATGACGAAATAGTCGAGGCGGAATTGTTCGTCATGCCAGCTACCCCTCGGTGTCGCCTGTGTGTTTACACGCGACGACCAATATAGGTCATTTCTGCTGACCTATCCATACTTCGCTTCGGTGAAGAGACGAGATATGCGATTTGCGGGGGGATGGTTGAGATGGCGGTCCTTTGGTGCCGCTTCACGCTGCCTTCAGCGTTCCGCGATGACAGCAATGGATGGGGAGGGGCCAAGCGACCGAACCCTGGCAAATGGCGGAACATCACGCCGCCAGCGTCCGCGCCAGAGTGTCGCTGTCCACATTGCGGCCGGACAGAACCGCCACCGTCCGTCCGGTCCGTCCCAGCCGTCCGCAGAGCACCGCTGCGATCCCAGCAGCTCCGGCTCCCTCCGCCACCACGCCAAAGGAGCGGTGAAGCGCCCTCATCGCCGCGGCGATCTCCGCCTCCTCCACTTCGACCACCCGGTCGACAAGGGTGTCCACGATTGCCTGGGGCAGCTTGCCCAGCGCATGGACGTTGATGCCGTCGGCCAGCGTCGGACCGCCGCGCCGGGCAAGGCGCACGCCGATCACCCTCACCCACGGATTCTGCGCCTTTACCGCGGCAGCCACCCCGGCCAGCAGACCGCCGCCGCCGACCGGCACCACCACCGTGTCGACATCCGGCCGGTCGGCCAGGATTTCCAGCCCGACGGTTCCCTGCCCGGCGATCACGTCGGGATCGTCATAGGGATGGAGGAAGGTCAGCCGGCGTTCCGCCGCAAGTTCCAGCGCCCTGCCCTTCGCCTCGCCGACCGTGGCGCCGTGCAGCACCACCTCGGCACCCAGTTCCGCGGTGCGCTCCACCTTGCAGCGCGGGGCCGTCTCCGGCATCACGATGGTGGCCCGCACCCCCAGGCGGGCGGCATGCAGCGCCACCCCCTGGGCATGGTTGCCGGCCGACATCGCCACCACGCCGCCGGCCCGTTCCGGTGCCGTCAGCCGCAGCAGGCGGTTCAGCGCGCCGCGTTCCTTGAAGGCTCCGGTGGCCTGGAACACCTCCGCCTTCAGCCACAGGTCCCGGACCAGCGTCGGCGCATGCAGCAGCGGCGTGCGGACGATCTGGCCGGACAGCCGCTCGGCGGCGTCGGTCACCGCCGACAAGGGCAGCCACGCCGGCAGGCGGTCTTCAAGGGATCGGTGACGGGGAGCGCAGACGGAAAGGGTGCGCGCGGCATCGGCATGCGCGGTGAACATCGCGAAGATCCTCGGCAAACGAATTTTTGGGTAAGTCGGGCGTGCCCCGGACCGCCTCAGCGGGCCGGGAGAATAATTCGCGCCGAGCCACACATTCGCTCGCCGAACCGGACGTCATAAGACGACACCGCAACAGCGATCAGAGCCTTGGACCTGTCATGAACCGGATTGAGGGCTCCGGGAACCACATGGTGCAGCGACACGCCACACACTCCACACGACCATTGAACACGAAGACGGCAACTCTCCGACGCTTCAGAGCGCCGGGCCGGTAATTCGCATTCGCATGGTGTCGGTGGTCTTCATGGGATCTGGATACCCGTTGTTGCAGCGGCGGTCAAGCCGTCATCGTTCAAATTGTCGCAGGTCGATACATCCCTTCACATCACCTCGACCCGGTTCCGCCCGAGCGCCTTGGCGCGGTAAAGCGCCTGGTCGGCCCGCCCCAGCACGCTCTCCACCGTATCTCCCAGCGTCCGCACCTCGGTCAGACCGAAGCTTCCGGTCAGCTGGAAGTTCCGGCCATCCGACAGCTCGATTGCCAACGCGGCGAGGCCGCTGCGCAGCCGCTCCGCGATGACAACGCCATCGGCTCGCGAGCTGTCCGGCAGCAGGATGGCGAATTCCTCTCCACCGATGCGGCCGATCTGGTCGGTCGCGCGCATCTGGCCGCGGATCACCTCGACCACCCGGCGAATCGCGAGATCGCCGGCGCCGTGGCCCATCTCGTCGTTGATGCGCTTGAAATGGTCGATGTCGAGCATGATCAGGCAGGCCATGCCGGCGGCCTGACGCCCCTCCGGGACAACGTCCGGCCCGGAAAGCAGACGTTCCAAAAGCTCCAGAATATGCCGGCGGTTGTGGGCACCGCTCAGCGGGTCGGTGATGGCGAGGCGCTGGAGTTCGCGTTCCATCCGCCGCCGCTCCGTGATATCGGTGGCGATGGCGATCACGCCGGTCGCGGCACCGTCCGGCGAGCTTAGCGGACGCTTCACCACCAGCAGTTCACGCGCGTCGCCGTCCGGCCCGGCAACGCTTGTTTCGAAGGAAAAGGCCGTCGTACCGGACGGAGCCTGTTCCGGGAGATCCTGGCCTGGAGGTTCCTGCCCCTGAAATGACCATTCGGCCTCGTCGGCGGCGTTCGGAAACAGCTCGCGGAAAGCGCGGTTGCATAGGGCATAGCGGCCGGCCGAATCCTTGTACCAGACCGGGCTCGGCATCAGTTCCACCAGATTCTCGATGAAGCGGCGCTGCTCCTCGGCCAGGGCGGTCTGCCGTTCCAGCTGCGCCGTGCGTTCGGCGACGCGATGCTCCAGCGATTGGTTCAGCGTCTCGATGGTGACCAGATCGCGCCAGCCGCGCACGGCGCTGACCAGACTGGTGAACAGCTTCTGGGCGGTCAGCTCCGCCTTGCTTTTATAGTCGTTGATGTCATAGGCGACGATGGCGTCGCGTTCCGGCGCCTGTCCGGGCTGGCCGGTGCGCAGGATGATGCGGATGTGGCGGTTGCCCAGATCGCGCCGGATGTGATGGACCAGACGCAAGCCCGCATCCTGCGTTTCCATCACAACGTCGAGAAGGACCACGGGCAGGTCCGGCCGCTCGGCCAGGATCGTCCGCGCCTCCGCCGCGGAAAAGGCGCTGACGATGGTAAAGCGGCGGCCTTCGAACTCGAAATCGTTCAGCAGCACGCGCGTCATCGCATGCACCTGCTCGTCGTCGTCGACCACCAGCACCGGCCATGGCACAGCCGTCGTCGCCAGCCGGTTCGGCGCCATGCCGGCTTCGTCATCCTGGAACATCAGATCGTCGGGCGACATGTCACCTGCCGGGAATTGCCCAGTTGAAGGTTGCATAAGCCTGTGCTCACCGGGCCTCGATGTCGACACCTGAAAAATCCTGATTGAAAATGTTGTTCGTGTAGTTTTTCACCTCCTTGCGGTGGGCGACGACGATGATCGAGTTCGCAATGGGAAACCACGGGACTTCCTGATGGAAGATCTGCTGGGCTGTGCGGTAATGGGCAGTCCGGCGGGAGACATCGCTGGTCACCTTGGCCTTGGTGATCTGCTCTTCGAAACCGGGATTGCACCATCTTGCGATGTTGGCGCCGCCCGGACGCACCGCCCCGCAATTCAGGAGGAAATACAGGAAGTTGTCGGGATCGCCATTGTCGCCGGTCCAGCCGTAGAGCACCATGTCCTGCTCGCCCTGGGTCACCTGCCGGCGATAGTTGCCCCAGCTTTCGGTTTTCAGGGTCAGCTTGATCCCGACGCGTTCCAGATTCTCCCGGATCATCTCGGCGGCACGCTTGCCGTTGGGCAGGTAGGGGCGCGTCACCGGCGGGTACCACAGGTCAAGGGTGAAGCCTTCGGCATGCCCCGCCTCGACCAGCAGACGGCGCGCCTCGACCGGATCGAACGGGTGATCCTCGATGCTGTCATTGTAGGACCACATACCGGGCGGAATCGGGTTCTTGGCCGGCATCCCGCCATTCTGATAGACCGCATCGACCAGGGTGCGCTTGTCGATCGCCAGCGTGATCGCCCGCCTCACCCGCACATCGTCGAGCGGCGGCTTTTGGGTGTTGAGCGCCATATAGGCGACGTTCCGCCCGTCCTGCCGTTCCAGCACCAGATTCGGATCCTTCTCGATGTTCCCCAACTCGGCCGGGTTGGGGAATATCATCACGTGGCATTCGCCCGACCGCAGCTTGTTCAAGCGGACCGCAATATTCGGCGTGATCGAGTAGATCAGATTGTCCAGCGGCTGGCGCCCGCGCCAATAGCCGTCGAAGGCCTTGTAACGGATCGCCACATCCTTCTGGTAGGACACCAGCCGGAACGGTCCCGTTCCGATGGGCATCTCGTCGAACGACGTCTGCCGGCCTGACTTCATCAGGAAATCGGCATATTCGGCGGATTGGATCGACAGGAACGGCATCGCCAGATCGGCGAGGAAGGGCGCTTCCGGATGATCAAGGGTGATGCGGACTGTATGGTCATCCAACTTCACAACCGATTTCAACAGGCTCGGCAACCCCATATCCTTGAAGTAATCATAGGTTGCCGGCCCGACATTGTGATAGGGATGGCCGACGTTCCACTGCCGCTCGAAGGTAAACAGAACGTCATCGGCATTGAGCGGCCGGCTCGGGGTAAACAGTTCGTTGGAGTGGAAGTTGACATTCCGGCGAAGATGGAAATTATAGATCAGGCCGTCGGCCGAGATCGTGTAGGATTCGGCCAGCCCGCTGCCCGTGATTTGCCCATCCGCCCCCATTTCAACCAGATTGTTGAACAGCGGTGTGACCGCATTCACGGTGGTGCCGGAGGTCGAGAGCTGCGCATTGAAGCTCTGCGGATTTCCTTCGGTGCAGTAGACGAGAGACTTCTCCGCCATCGCCGCGCCGGGCATCGTCGCAAGTCCGAAAAGAACAGCCGCCCCCTTGGCAAGGATCCCCGTCAACGTCTTTGGCGGCAACGGCATTCACTGCTCCTGCGAGGCTGGCACTGCGGCGACCAACGTCATGTTATCAGTGGCAAATCTTCGTGGAAAGCGAATGGTGAACCGCACGCCTCTATCGGGAAGACTGTCCACCGCGATCTTTCCACCGAGCCGATTGACCACGAGGTTATAGACAATGTGCAGGCCGAGACCGGTGCTGCCCGCACCGCGTCGGGTAGTGAAGAACGGATCGAACACCCGCCCCAGATCGGCGGGGGCAATCCCGCGGCCATCGTCGGAGTAGACCAGCGTCACCATGTCGGCGCCCTGGGCCGCGGCGGCAATCAGCAGTTGCCCCCGCTGTCCTTCGCGATAGGCGTGAGTGATGGAGTTCATCACGAGATTGGTCAGGATCTGTGCCAGAACGCCCGGAAAACCGTCGATCTCGATGGTTTCCGGACAGTCCACCCGCAGGCTGTGGCCCGCCCGGCGCCAGGACGGGCTGAGGCTGGTCGCCAGGTCCTCCAGATAAGGCTTCAGCAGGAAAAGCCGCTCCTCGCCGCTGGTCTGGTCGGCGGCAACCTGCTTGAAGCTCTGCACCAGCTCGCAGGCCTGCTGGAGATTCAGCACCAGCAGCCGGGCAATCTCGTCCGCCGTCTCCTGGAACTCGGCGAAGTCGCTGCGGCGCAGATTGCCCCCGCTCGCCTGCCGCGCCAGGATCGCCAGCCGATCCTCCAGGTGGGTGGCTCCCATCAGGGCGTTGCCCAGCGGCGTGTTGATCTCGTGCGCCACGCCGGCAACCAGGCCACCCAGCGACGCCATCTTTTCCGCCTGGATCAGGTCGGCCTGGGTGCGGCGCAGATCTTCCAGGGCGCGGTCGGCGCGGTCCTTCGCCTGCCGGGCCGCCTGTTCGCGCAGGCCGATCTCACGGATGAAGAAGGCGGCGGCACGCGCCATCGCACCGAATTCGTCCTGGCGGCGCGTGCCGTCGATCGGGCCGGCCAGCGGGTCCTCGGCCAGCCGGGTCATCTGCTTTTGCAGGCGCAGCACCGGCCGGCTGATCGACCGCGCCACCACCGCCGCGGCACCGCCGCCCAGCAGCAGGCCGATGGTCGCCCCGATCACCAGGATACGGGTCAGCAGCTCGCCGATGCGCGCGGCTTCGTCCCGGAAGGTCTCGTCCAGCTGCCTTGCTGTTTCCACGAGCGCGCCGGCATCGCGGTCCATGGTGATCAGCAGCTGGTTGAGGCGGCGCAGCCCCTCGGCGGTGCGGCGCAGGCTGTCCCGCCAGTTGCGGATGGCCGACAGCACCTCGTCCTGCAACAGCGGCGACATGGGAAGGCCGCGCACCGTCTCCAGCAGGGCACCGGCATCGGCGACGATGCGGTCGGCCTCCTCCGCGTCACGCACCGCCACCGCGTCGGCGGCCCGCCGGCCGAGACGCAGGGCGACGACGGCGACGTTCTGCGTCTCCTGCTCGGTGTCGTTGGCCTGGATGGCGTAGGCGATCAACTGCACCACCTCGTCCTGGATCGCGGTGTAGCCGGTGGCCTTCACCATCAGGATGCGTGCGGTCAGCGCCTCGATGGCGGATGCCGCTTCCGCCCCGGCGCGCTGTGCAGCTTCGAGCGCCTGCTGGGCCGCGGCGGCCCGGGCCTGGACCCGGTAAAGCCCGTCCAGCGGCGCACGCAAGGACGGCAGCATGGAGGACAGGAAGGTCACGTCGGGCTGGCGGTTCAGCGTTCCGGTCAGCACCAGCGCCCGCACCACCGGCAGCGTGCGGATGACCTGCTCGGCCAGCATCCGCTCGCCCAGGGGACTGCTGATGGCCGGCCGCTCGGCATCGTCGCCCCCCGGCCCCGCTACAGCCTGCGCAGCCGTTTCGAAGCGGCTCAATGCCGCGTCGCGTTCGGCCTGGGCCGCACGCAGTTCGGCGACGGCGGCCTGCAATCCGTCCACCGTGGCGGCATAGCGGGCGGCAGACTGTTTCGCCGGATAGCGATCGACCAGCGGGTCGGTCCGATCCAAGGCCGACTGCAACCGGTCGGCGGTTCCAATCAGCCTGTCGATGGCGATGTGGAAATCGGCCAGGGTCAGGGGGCGACCACTGCCGAACAGCCCGACCCCGAACCCTAGGGCGGCGACATGCTGGGCCTCCGCCCGCTGCAAATCCAGCATCGCCTCGCGCAGCTCATGGGCGCTGTCGACCACGTCGCGGCTGTCCCGCAGGCGCCGGTCGGCCTCCGTCAGGGATCCGAGGGAATCGACGTTGGCGGCATGCTGGCGTTCGCGGGCGCGGTCGGTCAGCGCCATCAGGGTGGAGGCGTGAAGCCCCATGTCGGCCACCGCGGAGTCGTTCGCGGCGGTCACCTGGATGAAACTGCGCATCTGGTCGACATAGCGCGCCAGCACGGCGGTCGCACGCTCCACCTCCGCCCGGTGGGTGTTGGCCGATCCGGCCTTGTCCAGCTGGCGCAACTCGGCCGCCGCGGAGTCCGACATGCTCTCGAAACGGTCGGCGCGGCTGGCACGGTCGGCGGGAGCAACCTGAAGATAGTCGATGCGGGCTGCGGTCGCCGCCAGCACGTCGCGATAGACCGAACCCGCGAGCACCGCCGATTCGTAAACCCGCTCGCTGCGGGCCAGCAGCAGCCCGCCGGCCACCGCGATGACCGCCGCGACCATGACCGGCACGCCCCCGACGACCGCGATCCGCGAGCGAATCCTCATGCGCGTCCCGCCGCGCGATCACGCGCGCCGGCTGCCCGGTAAGAGTGCCGGGAGAGGGGCAGGCTCCCGGAAAAGGGTGAATGGCGATCCGCCACGAACGCTCCGCACTCAGGACCTAATGGGCCTTAGCAGAGCAATGGACTGTGGCAAAGGGATAAAGTCACCGGAAAGAAAGCGATAGGCCGGATGGGGCGAAACGCCGCTCCATCCCGCCCCATCCGATGCCCTTTACAACTTGGCCCGTTACGACTTGGTTGCGACGCCGAGCTTGGCCTGCACCGCAGCCAGACCGTCCTTGCCATCAATGGTGGTGACGCCCGACAGCCAGCTCTTCAAAACATCGGGATTCTTCTTCAGCCAGGCCTTGGCGGCGGCGTCCGGCTTCTTGTTGCCGTTCATGATGTCGTCCATCACGGCGTTTTCCATCGCCAGCGTGAAGGACAGGTTGGACAGCAGCTTGCCGACATTCGGGCATTCGGCGCCATAGCCCTTGCGGACGTTGGTGCTGACGGTTGCGCCGCCCAGGTTGGGGCCGAACCAGTCGTCGCCGCCCTCCAGATAGGTCAGCTCGAAGCTCTTGTTCATCGGGTGCGGTTCCCAGCCCAGGAAGACCACCCATCCCTTGTTGCGCGTCGCGCGCTTCACCTCGGCCAGCATGCCGGCCTCGCTGGACTCCACCAGCTTGAAGTCCTTCAGGCCGAAGGCGTCGGCCTTCAGCATCTTGTCGATGATCAGGTTGCCGTCGTTGCCGGCCTCGATGCCGTAGATCTTGCCGCTCAGCTTGTCCTTGAACTTCGCGATGTCGGCGAAGGTCTTCAACCCGGCCTCGGCGGCGTATTTCGGCACGGCCAACGTGTATTTGGCGCCTTCCAGATTGACGCGCGTCACCTCGACCGAGCCGTCTTCCAGCACCGGCTTCACGAAGGGCTCCATCGTCGGCATCCAGTTGCCGAGGAAGACGTCCAGCGACTTGGTCTTCAGGCCGGTGTAGACCAGCGGCACCGACGACATGGTGGTGGTCGGCTTATAGCCCAGCGCGTCAAGCGTGACGGAGGCGAGTGCCGTCGTCGCCGCGATGTCGGTCCAGCCGACGTCGCCGAAGCGCACCGCCTTGCAGGACGCCGGTTCGGCGGCCAGCGCCCCGCCGGCGCCCAGCGTCACGACCGCGGCGATGCCGGCACCCGCGATCCCCTTGGCCAGAGCCTTCCATCCGTTCATATCCTCAACTCCTCTTTCTTGTCGTTCGGGCTTGCTGTCTGGGCTTGTTGTTTGGGCTTTGCCGTCCGGTCCATCCGGTCTGCGTTACCGGGTCTGCCGATTTCGCCATCGACGGACCGGCGAAAATGGCGCATTTGTTGCGGTACAGGCCAAGGTGGCGGTGGAACCGCCTTGGCAAAACAGGACAGGAGACTGCCAGCCCCATGCCCAAAGTCGGAATGGAACCGATCCGCCGCCGCCAGTTGATCGACGCCACCATCACCTCGATGGGCGAGCATGGTCTGGCCGACACCACGGTCCAGACGATCAGCCGGGGGGCCGGCGTTTCGCCCGGCATCATCCACCATTATTTCGGCGGCAAGGACGAGCTGCTGTCCGCGACCATGCGCAGCATGCTGCAACAGCTGCGCGACGACGCGACCCAGCGGCTGGCGACCGCCGATTCGCCGCGCGCCCGGCTGGAGGCGATCGTCGACTGCAACTTCGCCCCCGGCCAGTTCGAGCCGCGGGTGGTCGCGGCCTGGCTCGGCTTCTGGGCGCAGGCGCCTCACAACCCGGCGCTGGCCCGGCTGCAACGGATCAATGCCCGCCGGCTGCATTCCAACCTGCTGCATGCCCTGCGCCCTCTGCTGCCGCCGGAACGGGCGGAGCGGGTGGCCGTCGGACTGGCGGCGATGATCGACGGGCTGTGGCTGCGCTTCGCCCTGACCGGCGCCATGGACGGCAGCGCGGCCCGGGCGGTGGCGCTGGGCTACCTCGATTCCGAACTGAACGCCTGACCTCACCGCCGCCACCAGCGCCGTCCGGCAGTCCCGGCGGTGGCCCGGCGGCGGCCGGCACCGCGACCGCTCACCCGGCCAAAGCTCTGCGTGATTCGGTCGAGCACGACGGCCAGCAGCACCACGGCCAAGCCGCTCTGCACGCCGAGGCCGATGTCCAGGCGCTGGATGCCCTGGAGCACCACGTTGCCCAGCCCCCCGGCGCCGATCATCGAGGCGACGACGATCATCGACAGCGCCATCATCATGGTCTGGTTCACCCCGGCCATGATCGACGGCAGGGCATTCGGCAGTTGAATCTTGAACAGGAGCTGATGGTCGCGGCAGCCGAAGGCGCGCCCGGCCTCGACCAGTTCCACCGGCACCTGCCGGATGCCGAGCGCCGTCAGCCGCACCGCCGGCGGCATGGCGAAGACCACCGTGGCGATGATGCCCGGCACACGTCCCAGACCGAAGAACAGCACCGCCGGGATCAGATAGACGAAGGCCGGCATGGTCTGCATCAGATCCAGCAGAGTCTTGCCCACCCCGTCGGCGATCTTGCTGCGCGCCATCCAGATGCCGAGCGGCACCCCGCCGATCAGGCTGAGCGCGGTGGAGGCGAGAACGAGCCCAAGCGTCGACACCGTCGGCTCCCACAGCCCCATCACGAAGATCCCGCCCAGCGACAGCAGGGTGAACAGGGCGAAGGCACGCCCGACCCGCCAGAGCGCGACCGCCGACAGCACCAGCGCCAGCAGCCAGGGCGGCACCCCCAGCAGCAGTCCGTCCAACGCCTCGCCCAACCCGTCCACCGTCGCGGCGATGAGCGTCAGCGCCGGCTGTCCATGGTCGAGGATCGTCGTCACCAGCCATTCGGCCCCGCGGGCGATGCCGCCGCCGATGGTCTCGTTCAGCCACTCGATATCCAGCAGCGCGATGTCAGCCATGCCGCACCTCGCGCCCGGCGGTCTCGCCGCGGTCGAGCGCCGCCAGCAGCGCCGCACGGGAAATCACGCCGACGAGCCGGCCGTCCGGCTCAACGACCGGCAGCGGACAAGGGGCTGCGGCAACCCGGCCGAGCAGGGCATGGATCGGTGTATCGGCCGCCACCGGCTCCAGCCCGAACAGGGCCGATGCGCCGTCGCCGGCCAGCACGCCGCGGAAACAGCCGGCCGCATCGGTGCGATAACGGAACCGTCCGGGCTCGCCCGCGGTCCCGTCGTCGGGCGGCCGGGCAAGGTCGCGGGCGCGCAGCACGCGCGAGGCATCGACGCCGCGGAAGAAGGCGCGGACATACTCGTCGGCCGGCGCGCGCAGGATGTCCGCCGGGGTGCCGATCTGGGCGATCCGGCCATCCTCCATCACCGCGATGCGGTCGGCGATCCGCATCGCTTCCTCGGCATCGTGGGAAATGAAGACGATGGTGCGGGCATCCTCGCGCTGGAGCCGCAGAAGCTCGTCCTGCATGTCGGTGCGGATCAGCGGGTCGAGCGCCGAGAAAGCCTCGTCCATCAGCATGATCGTCGGATTTTTCGCCAGAGCGCGGGCCAACCCCACCCGCTGCTGCATGCCGCCGGACAGCTCGTCCGGATAGCGGTCGGCATAATCCGCCAGACCGACTCGTTCCAGGGCGGCCAGCGCCGCCTTGCGCCGCTCGGCCCGCTTCACCCCGGCAACTTCCAGCCCGAAGGCGGCATTCTCCAGCGCGGTGCGGTTGGGCAGCAATGCGAAGGACTGGAAGACCATGCTCATGTCCCGCCGCAGCACCTCGACGAGGTCAGCGTAGGGAAGCGCGGTCAGGTCGCGCCCGTCGAGCCGGATTTCCCCCTCCGACGGTTCGATCAGGCGGTTCAGCAGCCGAATGATGGTCGACTTGCCCGACCCCGACAGACCCATGATGACGAATATCTCGCCCGCCCGGATGTCGAAGCTGGCCTCGGCGACGCCGACATTGACGTTCAGCCGCTGCAAGACCTCCGCCTTGGTCGCCCCGCGGCGCAGCATCTCCAGCGCCGGGCGGGGATCGTCGGCAAAGACCTTGCGCAGGCCGCGCACCGCCAGACGCACCTGTCCAATCGTCGCCGAAGACGAACCGGTGGGCGTGGGCAGAATCGTCGTCATGGGCAAGGCTTCCGGAACGCAACAGACCAGGGTTAAGGCAATCGGGCCGTAGATTGCCCCGAGACGAGGGGCGCGGTCGATAGCTGCGTTCACGAAACCTGCATTTTGATAGCGCCGTTGCGCAATTGGCCGCAGGGGGATGCCAATTTTATTTTGATTGATCGTTCAATGAAAAACCGGAGGAAAGCTTTTGGTACGGGCGAGCGATCCCGCCCGTACCTGCCCAAACCCTCAGACGCGCTCGAAGATGGCGGCGATGCCCTGGCCGCCGCCGATGCACATGGTCACCAGGGCATACCGGCCGCCGGTGCGGTGCAGTTCGTGGATCGCCTTCACCGTGATGATGGCGCCGGTCGCCCCCACCGGATGACCAAGCGAGATGCCGGAACCGTTGGGGTTCACCTTGGCCGGGTCGAAATCCAGCTCGCGGATCACCGCACAGGCCTGGGCCGCGAAAGCCTCGTTGGATTCGATGACGTCGAGGTCGCCGACCGACAGGCCGGTCCGCTCCAGCACCTTGCGGGTCGCCGGGATCGGGCCGATGCCCATGTAATCGGGCTCGACGCCGGCATGGGCATAGCCGACGAGACGGGCCAGCGGCTTCAGCCCCAGCGCCGCGGCGCGGCGGGCATCGGCCAGCACCACCGCGGCGGCGCCGTCATTCAGGCCGGAGGCGTTGCCGGCAGTTACCGATCCGTCCTTCTTGAAGACCGGCTTCATCTTCGCCAACCCTTCCGGGGTGACGTCGCCGCGGACATGCTCGTCGGTGTCGAAGACGATGGTGCCCTTGCGCGAGGCGATCTCCACCGGGACGATCTGGTCCTTGAAACGGCCCTCGGCGATGGCGTGGGCAGCACGGCGCTGGCTTTCCAGCGCCAGGACGTCCTGCGTCTCGCGGTCGATGCCGTAGCGGGCGGCGACATTCTCCGCCGTCACCCCCATGTGAATCTTCTGCCAGGGGTCGTGCAGGATGCCGTTCATGTAATCGACCAGCGCCCCGTCGCCCAAGCGGCTGCCCCAGCGGGCGCTCGGCACGAAATAGGGGCCGCGGCTCATCGATTCCGCACCGGCGCCGATGGCGACGTCGCAGTCGCCGAGCGCGATGGACTGCGCCGCCGAGACGATGGCCTGAAGGCCGGAGCCGCAGAGCCGGTTGACGTTGAAGGCGGGCGTACCGATGGGGATGCCGGCGTCGATGGCGGCGACGCGGCTGAGATAGGCGTCGTTGGTCTCGGTCGGGATGACGTTGCCCATCACCAGATGGCCGACGGAGTCGGGTGCGGCGCCGGACCGCTCCAGCGCCGCCTTGACCGCCACGGTGGCGAGCCGGGTCAGCGGTACATCCTTGAGGCTGCCGCCGAAGCCGCCGATGGCGGTGCGGGCGGCGCCGACGATGACGATGTCGTTCTGCATGGTTCGGTCCACTTCTCGGACAATGGGACGGTCAGCGGCCGGTGAAATCCGGCCTGCGCTTGGCGATGAAGGCGCTGACGCCTTCGATAAAGTCGCTGGTGGCGGCGGTGGCGAGGAAGCGGTCGCGCTCTGCGTCCAGCTGCCGGTCCAGCGTCCGGTCGAAGGACTGGCGCATCAGGTGGCGAACGCCGGCATAGGCGACGGTTGGTCCGGCGGCGAGCCGTTCGGCCAGCTTGGCCGTCTCCTCCGCCAGGGATGCCGCCGGCACCACCCGGTTGACCAGCCCGATCCGTAGCGCCTCCGCCGCGTCGATCACGTCGGACAGCATCGCCAGCTCCATGGCGCGGCGCAGACCGACGAGACGCGGCAGATGGAAGCTGCCCGACCCGTCGGGGGTGGCGCCGATGCGGGCATAGGCCATGGTGAATTTGGCATCGTCGGCGGCGATGCAGAGGTCGGCGGCGCTGGCGAGGCTCATCCCCGCCCCGGCCACCGGCCCATGGACGGAGGCCAGGACCGGCACGTCCAGCCGGTCGAGTACGCGTAGCGCCTCATGCAAATGGGCAATGATGGCGCCGGCCACCGCCGGTGCGGCGGCGGGATCTTCGGCGAAGCGGCCGACATCGCCGCCGGCCATGAAGCCGCGGCCATTGCCGGCGATCACCAGCACCCGCGTCGGCCCCGTCCCGCCCTCCTCCGCCACGCTGCGGCAGGCGTCGAGGAAGGCGGCGGCGGTCGGCTCGTCCAGCGCGTTCAGCACGCCGGGGCGGTTCAACCGGATCCAGGACACCGCCCCCTCGCGGACGAGTTGGACCGGCGATGGGGTGGCGGGCGCGGTGTCGGACATCCTGGCGTCTCCCGAATCTCTACCTGACGGAAGGTATGTTACTGATCGGTATGCCCTGTCAACGGTCCGGTTGACCCAACGGTCACTCACTCCTCCAGGTGCATCCCCGAGCGCATCTCTGCTCCCCGCCCCGGCGGCGGACCGAATCCATGGCTTGGCTGTTGGACCTTGCGACAGGTCGCATATCACCGCACGCAAACAGAGATTTGGAGCATCGCCATGCATCATCGGCCCCCAACCGGCCTTCCGGCCCTGACGCACTGACGGCGGCGGAGGATTTAGGGCATGCCACCGGTTGTGCGTTCGGTCGCCTCGCTTCTGCTGGGCGTCGCCTTTCTGATGCTGGCGAACGGAGCCATGTCGACCCTGATCGGGCTGAGGCTGTCGGCGACGGCGTCCGGTGCGACGGCGGTGGGGATGATCACCGCGGCCTATTATGGCGGGCTGACCCTGGGATCGCTCTATGCGCATCGGATCATCACCCGGGTCGGCCATATCCGGGCCTTCTCCGCCTTCGCCTCCGTCGTGTCGGTCGCAGCACTGTCGCACGCGCTGTTCGTCGATGCGCCGCTCTGGGCCCTGCTGCGCCTGACACAGGGGTTCTGCATGGCCGGTCTCTACATGTGCATCGAAAGCTGGCTCAACGGCACCGCCACCAACGAAAGCCGCGGGCAACTGCTGTCGGCCTACATGGTGACGCTCTATGGCGCCTCCGGCGTCGGGCAGCAGTTGCTGCGCCTGGACGACGAGACGGGCGTGCGGCTGTTCATGATCGTGTCGATCCTGCTGACGCTGGCGCTGGTGCCGGTGGCCCTGACGCGGACAACGCCGCCGCAATTGCCGAACGTCTCGTCCTTCGGCATCGGGCGGCTTTACCGAAGCTCGCCGCTGGGGGTGGCGGGGGTGTTCATCAGCGGGGCGATCACTGGGTCGATCTATGGGTTGGCCCCGGTGTTCGGCGCCTCCTCCAGCTTCGGCGTGTCGGGAACCGCACTGTTCATGTCGGCGCTGATCCTCGGCGGCATGGCGCTGCAATGGCCACTCGGCCGATTGTCGGACCGCTTCGACCGGCGCAGCGTCATCATCGCCCTGTCAGCCGCGTTGTCGCTGACCAGCCTGGGCATGATCGCCGCCGCCCGGCTGGACCAACCGCTGGCGCTGATGCTGGTGGCGCCGCTGTTCGGCGGACTGGCTTTCACGCTCTATCCGGTCTGTCTCGCCCACACCAACGATTACGTCCGGCGGGAGGACATGGTGTCGGCCAGCGGCGGCCTGATCCTGGCCAATTCCGTCGGCGCCATCATCGGCCCGCCGGTGGCGTCGGCATTGATGATCGCCACCGGGCCGGCCGGGCTCTTCAGCTTCGTCACCGGCGGCGCGATATGCGCCACCTTCTATGGCCTGTGGCGGACCCGCATGCGCCCGCCCCTGCCCGCCGAGGCGCAGGCCGCCTTCCGCCCCCTGCCGCAGACCACGCCCACCGTCTCACCCCTAGATCCAATGAGCGCGCTGAGAGCACGCTAAGAGCACACCCAAAGGACCAATGGCACACCGACGATTTTCGGGAATGCTCCGTTAAGAAGTTCAGGATAAGCTGCCGCCCGCAGGAATGCTGACTGGTGGTTGAATGCCGTTTTCGCGGGAGCCCCACGTGCCGGGGACGTTGGACAAGGACGGGGCAGGAAGGCCCGATGCCGACCAGTTCGGCGGGCTGGTCCATGCGGTGGCGCAGGATCGCGACCGCACGGCTTTCGCTGCGTTGTTCCGCCATTTCGCGCCGAAGATCCTGCACTATTGCCTGAAGCTCGGCGCCGACCGCAGCACGGCAGAGGAACTGGTCCAGGACGTGATGCTGACGGTCTGGCTGAAGGCCGCCAGCTTCGATCCGGCCCAGGCGACCGTCGGCACCTGGGTGTTCACCATTGCCCGCAACCGGCGCATCGACAGCCTGCGCAAGGAGATGCGCCCCGCCCCCGACCCGGACGATCCGGCGATGACCCCCGCCTCACTCGCCACCCCGGAGGAGAGCGCCCAGATGGTCCAGAGCAGCCGCCAGCTTCAGGATGCGATCGAAACTCTGGCGGCGAACCAATCCGAGGTGCTGCGCCGTTCGTATTTTCTCGAACAGACCCATGAGGAGATCGCCGAGGACACGGAGGTGCCCTTGGGAACGGTCAAGACCCGGCTGCGCCTCGCGCTCAGCCATCTGAAACGCAGCATGAGGGACAAGGCGTGACGGTGCCGTTCCACCATCCGGACGACCAGCTTCTGATCGGCTATGCCAGCGGGCAGGAGCGGGCCGGGAAGTCGCTGCTGGTGGCGACCCACCTCGCCTATTGCCCGGACTGCCGCCAGCGCGTCGCATCTTACGAAGCCTTGTGCGGGAACTGGTTCGAAGAGCTGCCCTGCGCGGGTCACGATGGGCTGGATGCACTGCTGGACCGCATGGACGGCCTGCTGACCGCCGCGCGGACGCCGTCGGAGTCCGCCCCCATCAAGCTGCTGACAGCCGGCCGGACATGCGGAAGTCTGGTGCCGGAACCGCTGCGCAGCTGGCTGCCGGACGCCATCGACACGCCGACCGATGACGGGTCCTGGCGGGAGATCTCCAAGGGGGTCTGGCTGTCGGGCTGGGAGCGCGCCCTGTCCGGCACGACGATCCGCCTTCTTCGCATGGCCTCGGGCGCCCCGGTTCCAGCGCACCGCCACACTGCGGACGAACTGCTGCTGGTCCTGCGCGGCGCCTTCCGCGACGAATATGGCAGCTACGGGCTTGGCGACGTCGCCCACTATGTCGCCGGCACCGACCATTACGCCCGCGGCGCCAGCGAGGAAGACTGCATCTGCCTCTTCCTGCTGGACGGCGATCTGATCTTCCTCGACGAGGATGGCAATCCGCTTTAGCCGACGAGGTCCTGATACTCCGAGTGGCGCTTGATGTAGGCCTCGATGAAGGTGCAGATCGGTAGCACCTTCATGCCCTGCGCCCGGATGTCGTCCAGCGTGCCCTTCGCCAGTTCCGACCCCACCCCCTGGCCGGTCAGGGCACCCGGCACCTCGGTGTGGGTCAATGCGATCTTGCCATCACGCATGTCATAGGTGACCAGAGCGGTCGAGCCGGCCACCGTCAGCTCATAACGGCCGAGTTCCTCGTTCTTCCGCACCTTCTCGTGCAAGCTCATGATGTCCTTCGCCTTGGTTGTTCGGTTTTGCGGTCGAGCCGCGGGATTGCGGATCGTCAGCCGACCATCAGGGATTCCGCCCCGTCGATCCAGACCGGAGTGCCGGTGATGTGCTTCGCGCGGTCCGACGCCAGGAACAGCGCAAGCTCCGCCACGTCGAAGCTGTCGCCGGACTTGCCGCCGGTCAGGGGCACCTTACCCTGCGGATACTCGATGGGGGTCTTCACCGATTCGATATTCCGCATCCTGGTGTTGTCGGGAATGTCCGTTTCGATGATGCCGGGGCAGATAGCGTTGACGCGGATGCGGCTCGGCGCCAGTTCCAGCGCCAGCATCTTCACCATGGCGAGCTGCGCCGCCTTGGTGCAGGAATAGGCGGTGGCGCCGGTGTTGCTGAACACCCGCGTGCCGTTGATCGATGCGGTGACAATCACCGAGCCGCCGCCGGCCTTCTTCAGGTGCGGAACCGCATGGTGCAGCGTCAGGTAGGTGCCGCGCAGGTTGGTGTTGATCGTACGGTCCCATTCGTCCGGCGTCAGGTCGTCGATGGGCGCCCAGACGCCGTTGATGCCGGCATTGGCGAAGACAATGTCGAGCCGCCCGAACTCCTCCACAAGCCGCTCGACCGCCTGCTGCATCGCCGCGTCGTCGCCGACATCCGCAGTCAGGGGAATCGCCTGTCCACGGGCGGCACGGATCTCCTCGGCGGTCTTCGCGATCTCGTCCGCGGTGTGGCTCAGCACGCCGACCGAGGCACCGGACTGGGCGAAGCGTATCGCCGACGCCTTGCCGATCCCGGACCCCGCACCGGTGACCAGCGCGACCTTCCCCGTCAAATCCATAACCCAACTCCAGCCAGTGACCTTCGACGCGAGTGCCAACCCGCGACCGCGCCGTTCGGTTCCCGCAGACGCCGTTTCGCCCAATAAATTCCGTATAGAGAAACTATATTCCGAAAACTTGATTCGGCTGGACTGTCTGCTAGACTGACGGTCCACCGGCCTCCGATCCCTCCTGCCGTCTGTGATCGGATCGGCCCGGACCTTTGGCTTTTCGGAGAGCGCCGATGCCGTCGCCGGCCCAGACTGAAGCGGTTCCGCCCAATCCTGTCCAGTATGCGCGCCAGGGACGCATCGGCGTCATCACCGTCGATTACCCGCCGGTGAACGCCGTCGGTCATGGCGTGCGCAGCGGGTTGGTTTCGGCATTGGACGCCGGGCTGGCTGACGACGGGGCGGAGGCACTGCTGATCGTCTGTGCCGGCCGCACCTACATGGCCGGCGCAGACATCCGGGAATTCGGCAAGCCCTCCGCCCCGCCGACCCTGCCGGAGGTGGTGGCGCGCCTCGATGCGGCCACCAAGCCGGTGATCGCCGCCATCCATGGCACGGCGCTGGGCGGCGGGCTGGAGGTGGCGCTGGCCTGCCATCACCGCGTCGCGTGGAAGTCGGCGAAGCTCGGCCTGCCGGAGGTCAAGCTGGGCCTGCTGCCGGGCGCCGGTGGTACGCAACGGCTACCGCGGCTGGTCGGGGCGGCCAGGGCGCTGGACTTGATCCTGTCCGGCGATCCGGTGGGTGCCGCAGAGGCGCTGGCCCTCGGCCTCGTCGATGCGGTGGAGGATGGCGCCTCCCCCCTGGAGGCCGGCCTGCGCGCCGCCGAGCGGCTTCTGTCCGACGGGAACCGCCCGCAGCCGGTCAGTGCCCGTACCGACCGCATCGCCGGCACCGATCCCGCCCTGTTCACGGCGAAGCGGGCCGAACTTGCCAAGCGCCTGCCGCACCTGTTCTCGCCCCACCGCATCGTCGACGCGGTCGAGGCCGCCGTCACCCTGCCCTTCGACGAGGGGACGGCGCGCGAGCGGGAGCTGTTCCTCGCCTGCATGGACTCGCCCCAGCGCGCCGGCCTGATCCACGCCTTCTTCGCCGAGCGCGAGGTGGCCAAGGTCCCCGGCCTGCCGGCCGGCACGCCGACGCGCGACATCCGCAAGGTCGGCGTGATCGGCGCCGGCACCATGGGCGGCGGCATCGCCATGTGCTTCGCCAATGCCGGCATTCCGGTGGTGCTGGTCGACAGCGCGCAGGAGGGGCTGGACCGCGGCATCGCCGCCATCTGCCGCAATTACGACTCCACCCTCCACAAGGGCCGCCTGACCGCGGCACAGCTGGACGAGCGGATGGCGCTGATCCACCCCACCCTGTCCTACGACGAACTGGCCGACGCCGATCTGGTGGTGGAGGCGGCCTTCGAGAGCATGGAGGTCAAGCAGGCGATCTTCCAGACGCTGGACCGGATCTGCAAGCCGGGGGCGATCCTCGCCACCAACACCTCGACGCTGGACGTGGACGCCATCGCCGCGGCGACCGGCCGGCCGCAGGACGTGCTCGGCATGCATTTCTTCAGTCCAGCCAACGTCATGCGCCTGCTGGAGGTGGTGCGCGGGGCCAGGACCTCCGACACGGTGCTGGCGACGGCGATGGGGCTGGCGCGCCGGATCGGCAAGGTCGGCGTGGCGGTGGGCGTCTGCTACGGCTTCGTCGGCAACCGCATCCTGCACCAGCGCGGCCGGGAGTCGATGGCCCTGGTCGAGGAAGGTGCCAGCCCGGAGCAGGTCGACCGCGTGCTGACCGAGTTCGGCTTTCCGCTCGGCCATTTCTCGATGACCGACCTTGCCGGGATCGATGTCGGCTGGCGCATCCGCGAGGAGCGGCGCAAGGCCGGCGATCCGGAGGCGCAGTCGCCCAACTGGCTCGACACCCTGGCGGAGCGTGGGCGCTACGGCCAGAAGACATCGGCCGGCGTCTACCGCTACGAGCCCGGCAGCCGTACCCCGATCCCCGATCCGGAGGTGGCGGCGGTGATCGAGGAGGACCGCCGCCGTCGCGGCATCGTCCCGCGTCCGGTCAGCGACGGGGAGGTCCGCGAACGCTGCCTCTATGCGATGGTGAACGAGGCGGCCAAAATCCTGGAGGAAGGCATCGCCGCCCGTCCGGTCGACATCGACGCCATCTGGGTGCACGGCTACGGCTTTCCGTCCTGGCGCGGCGGCCTGCTGTTCTGGGCCAACCAGGAAGGGCTGGGCAAGATCGCCGAGGCGGTCCTGCGTTACCACCGCGACATCGGCGGCCCGCAATGGCGGCCGTCGGCTTTGCTCCTGCAATGCGCCGCCGAAGGCCGGGCCCTCGGATGGTGAATCCGGAATGTGGATTTCAAACCGGAAACTAGTTTCCGTTACTGATTGTTAGGAATCTCCCCTATACTCTGTCCACAGGGATGCCCCGCTGCCCCCGACCGGCCCCCCAGCCGATGGGATCGACGGAGCGGACCTGACCCGAGGAAACCCGGACCACACCGAAGGGGAAAAGCATGAAGGACATGACCGTCGCAGCCACCGACTGGGGTCTCCACGCCGTCGCCTGCAGCGGCCTTCGTGACGTTCCTCCCTCCGTCTGGCTCGGGACGTTGCGCAACGCGCTGTCCGGTGCCGGCACCGGCCGCAATCTGTTCCTGGACCTGCGGGAGGTCGGCAATTCCCCCTTGCCGCCGTCCCATCTGGGAGCCCTGGCATCGGTCGTCGCACAGGCCGGTTACAGTGCGGTTCTGGTGTCGGACCTCCGGCTCGGCCATGCGCTGTGCGATGCGGTTCGCCGCAGCGGTTCGAATAGGGAAATGGCTGCCGGCCTGCGCGTGCTGTCAGCGGACGGACGCGACCGGGTCGCCATCGCCGCCGCCTACCAGTGGCTGTTGAACGGGCGGGAGCCTGCGGATGCCCTTCTGGTGTCCGACCGCCGCCCGTCTGTCCTGGTCTTCCCCGCAACCGTGGCGCACAGGCGGCCGACCTCCCCCGGTTCCGCCGATCTGCGCCACGCCTCGTAACCGTCCCTTCGTAACCGCTTTATTTCCGCAGTCGTCGTCGTCTCAACTGCCTTTTCGCCCCGGCCGGACCCGTCCCGCCGGGGCTTTTTATGTCGATCCGGATTTTTCCCGAAAAAACTGCGCCAGCTTTCGCCCGCCGTTCCGTGGATAGCCACAGAACGAACGGGGCGGCGCCAGCCCGCCGCCCATCCCGAAAAGCCATCGGCCTGAACCGCCGCGAAATCCCGCCCGGATTCCGCGAACGGGCCGCGATTGGGTGGAGAAGGCGATGCTGGTCGATTCCGTCAGCGCAACGACGTCAACGACGTCGACGAAGTCCACGTCGAGCAGCTCGTCAGCCACGAGCGCGACCGACAGCTATCAGACATTTCTGACACTGCTGATGAAGCAGCTCGAGGTCCAGGACCCGACCAACCCGGTCGACACGACCACCTTCACCACCCAGCTCGTCCAACTGTCCGGGCTGGAACAGCAGATGTCGATCAACGATAAGCTCGACGAGCTGAACAGCACGGTGTCCGACCTCAGCAGCACCCTGTCATCCTCCCTCGGGTCCGGCAGCGGCGCCGTCAATTACTACGGTAAGACGGTCGAGGCCGAGGGATCCACCACGCCATTGCAGGACGGCGAGGCGAGCTGGGAATACGATCTCGATTCCGCGGCGTCCTCGGTCAAGCTGACCATCACCGATTCAATCGGCAACACCGTCTACAGCGATGTCAGCTCCGCCACCGCCGCCGGCACGCACGAGGTGACCTGGGACGGCGTCGGCACCAACGGCAAGAGCTACAGCAGCGGCACCTACACCCTGTCGGTCGCCGCGCTCGACGCCAACGGCAAGGCCATCGATACCGCCACCCGCTTCAAGGGCACCGTGACCGCCGTGGACAGCTCGTCCGGCACGGCGGTGCTGAGCGTCGGCGGCGTCAGCCTGTCGGCCGACAAGGTGCTGACGGTTTCCTGACCCCTCCCCCGGACAATTCGAAAGACAGGTGCCGCCATGAGCCTCACCAGCGCAATGTACAGCGCCACGTCCGGGCTGACCGCCCAGAGCAAGGCGCTCGCCAGCATCTCCAGCAACATCGCCAATTCCAGCACCACCGGCTTCAAGGGGACGGTGACGGAGTTCACCTCCTACATCAACAAGACCACCACGGTGGACGAGCAGGTCGGCGGCGTCATCGCGTCCAACACCCGCAGCGTCAGCCGCCAGGGCGAAATCCAGTCCTCGGCGACCACCACCAACATGGCGGTCAACGGCGACGGCTTCTTCGTCGTGTCGGACAAGACGTCGAGCGGCGGCACTTACTTCACCCGCAACGGCTCCTTCTCCACCGATTCCAACGGCAATCTGGTCAATTCGGAGGGCTATTACCTCTATGGCTGGGCGGTGGGCGACGACGGCACCATCAAGGCCGGCAACAAGACCTCCACCGACAGCCTGCAGGCGACCAACCTGACCAGCATCAAGGGCACGCCCAAGGCGACCTCGACGCTCGACATCGAGGCCAACCTGCCGTCCGACGCCGCGACCGGCGACAGCTTCACCACCGACGTGGAACTGTTCGACGCCCTGGGCAACAGCCACTCGGTGACGATGACCTGGAGCAAGACGGCCGACAATGCATGGTCGCTCAGCGCGTCCGACCCGACCAGCTCGGCCGACGGCACGACCACGACCGGGACGATTTCCGGCTTCCCGATCTCCATCGCCTTCAACAGCGACGGCTCGCTCGCCAGCGCCACCCAGACCGACAGCAGCGGCGCCACCTCCAGCGTCGATCCCTCGGCGATCGGCTTTTCGGTCGGCGGCTGGACCACCGGCGCCGGCGACAGCACGGTGACGATGTCGCTCGGCAGCGCCAACAGCACGACCGGGCTGACGCAATACGCATCGGGCGAAAGCACCGCCGCCATCGGCGACTGGACCGCCACCGGCAACGGCTACGAGCCCGGCACCCTGACCGGGACCACCATCGACAGCAGCGGCGTGGTGCGCGCCAGCTTCGACAATGGCGAGACGCGGGCGATCTACCAGATCCCCATCGCGACCTTTGCCAATTCCAACGGGCTGGAGAGCGAGAGCGGAACCACCTTCACCCAGACCTACGAGTCCGGCAATTACCAGCTGCGCACCGCCGGCGACGGCAAGGCCGGCGAGATCGAAGCCAGCTCGCTCGAAAGCTCCACGGTGGAGCTGACCGACGAGTTCAGCCGGATGATCGTCGCCCAGCAGGCCTATTCCGCCGCGTCCAAGGTGATGACGACGGCGCAGGACATGATCGACACGCTGATTTCGATGAAGCGCTGACGCCATGGCCGCCGCACCCGACGAACGCTTCGCCTGCGCCGAGACCCTGCTGACGGAGCACCGGCGGCTGACGGTCCAGGCGCGGGCCTTGCTGGCGAGGACCGCCACGCAGGCCGAACGGCTGGCGATGGCCGACGATCTGATCGCGCTGATCGACGGGCTGGATGTGGAGAAGCGGGCGCTGGGAGCCCGGATCTACCGCGGCCGGGTCGCCAATACCGCGATGAGCGCCTATGGGCGGGCGATGGCGACGCGGCGGTAGGGGAAGCCGGCAACCGAAGCCGACGCTTCCTTCAAAAATCCCCGCCAGTTTTCGCACCACACGCCGTGGAAACAGAAATCCAGGAACCAGACATCCAATACCCGGAGCTATCGCCATGGCGCTCAAGCAGACCCTGCGCAAGCCGGCCCCGCCGAAGCCCGTTCTGACCAAGGTCCAGGCTCCCGTACAGCCCCCCGCCCAGTTCCCTGGCCAGACCGGCACGCCGGAAACCCCGACCATCTTCCTCCGCGTCGATGCGGTGGAGGTGCTGGAGGCCTTCGTCGCCGAACTGGACCGCGCTGCGACGCGCGCCGAGGCGGCGGTGCGCGAGGGACGGCCGCGCGATGCGCTGCTGGCGGCGGGCGACATGCAGACGCTGCTGCGGAGCTGGAAGGACCGGCTGACCGATGCGCTGGCGCAGACGCGCAGCAAGCGCGTTGCCCCTGCCGTGCGCGGCGCCGCCAAGGCCGCCGCTGACCGGGTCCTGCCGACGCTGGTCGCCCGCATGCGGGAGATGGAGGCGCAGATCAGGGTCCACCGCGCCCGCCAGAACGCCATCGGCGCCGCCCTGCGCGCCGCGTCCACCGCACCGGCCGGCGTCTATGGCGTCGCCTATGGCCCCGGCGCCCGTTATGGCGCGCGTGTGGCGATGCGCACCACCGGCCATGTCGTCGGCCTGACGGCCTGACCATTTGAGCGCGGAAAGCCGGAAAGGAGGCCCGCAATGTCGCTTCGCGTCGCCAGTTCCATCGCCTCATCGGCGCTGCGCACGTCCGAGGTCAGGATCGCCGTCGCCTCCTCCAACGTCGCCAATGCCGACACCGACGGCTACACCCGCAAGACCGCGTCCAACGTCACCCGCAACACCGGCGTCAACGTCGCCAGCGTCGACGTCACCGCGGTCAGCAGCAACGTCGACCGCTATCTGATGAAGACGCTCGTCTCGGCCCAGTCCGACCTCGGCTACACCGACACCCGCGACAGCTATCTCGACCGGATGCAGTCGGCCTTCGGCAGCGTCAGCGACGACGACAGCGGCGGTACCGACATCGGGTCGATGATCGACGCGCTGGCCGACACGCTGGGCACGCTGGCGACCTCCCCCGAAAGCGAGAGCGCCAAGGCCGCAACCGTGCAGGACCTGTCGGATCTGGCGGAGACGCTGCGCAACACCTCCTCGTCCATCCAGTCGCTGCGCGCCCAGGCCGACGACGAAATCGCCACCACCGTCGATACCATCAACGAGACGCTGAGCGGCATCGATTCCCTCAACGACCAGATCGTGAAGGGAAAGGCGCTGGGCCAGAACGTCACCGACCTGGAGGACCAGCGCAACACCGCGCTGAAGAGCCTGTCCAAGTCCATCGACGTCACCTATCAGGTCGACGACAGCGGGCTGATGCGCATCTCCACCGCATCCGGCAAGTCCCTGCTCGATACCAAGGTGCATGAGCTGTCCTACACGCCGGCCGCCTCGGTCAGCGCCAGCACCGTCTACAGTGCCGGCGGCAGCAGCGGCTTCGGCGGCATCATGCTGAACGGGGTGGACGCCACCGGCTCGTCGCTCGGCGGTTCGCTGGGCGCGCTGGTTCAGCTGCGCGACACCGACCTGCCGGCGCAGCAGGCCGGCCTGGACGAGCTGGCGACCACCCTGATGGACAGGCTGAACGCCATCCAGAACCAGGGCTCCTCCTACCCAGCCCCGCAAAGCCTGACCGGCACGGAGACCGTCTCGGCCAGCGACGCGCTGAAGGTGACCGGTGGCACGCTGCGCGTCGCGGTCACCGACAGTTCCGGCACGGCGGCGGAGGTTCTGGACATCGACCTGTCGACCAAATCGACCCTTCAGGACGTCGTCGATGCCATCAACACGATGAGCAGCGCCTCGGCCTCGATCTCCGCCGACGGCAAGCTGGTCATCGCCGCCACCGGCACCGGCAACGGCATCGCGTTGGGTGGTGACGCCAACGATGGCACGACCGGCGCCTTCTCCGACGCCTATGGCCTGAACGACCTGCTGACCGGTACCGGGGCCTCCGACATCAAGGTGGCGACCCGCATCGCCGGCGACAGCAACCTTCTCGCCACCGGCGCCCTGTCCTCCGCCAGCGGGCTGACCGCTGCCGGCACGGCGCTGACCAGTGGCGAGGGGTCGGTGGCGAAGGCGCTGTCGGCGGCCTTTTCCGCCAGCTACAACTTCGATGCCGCCGGGTCGTTGAGCGCCCGCAGCACGAGCTTCGCCGGCTATGCCGGTGCGGTGATCCAGGGGGCGGCGACGCTCGCCGACAAGGCATCCACCGCCTACGACAGCCAGAAAACCTACACCAGCAGCCTCGAATCGACCTTCTCGTCGCAGAGCGGCGTGAATGTCGACGAGGAGACCGCCGCGATCTCCACCCTGCAATCCGCCTACGAGGCCGCCGCCGCGGTCATGAAGACGTTGCAGGAGATGTTCAGCACGGCGCTCGACATGGTCCAGTAGAGGAGACCGCGATGGAACGGGTCGCGACCTACAACCATCAGAACACGCTCGTCCAATACATGATGAAGGCCGAGGCCAAGGTGGCCGCGGAACAGGTCCGCTCGGCGTCGGGGCTGAACTCCACCGACTACAAGGGCATCGCCTCAGACAGCGGCCGGCTGGTCAATCTCGAAAGCCATTACCGCCGGCTGGAACAGTATATCGACGAGGGCGAGGTGGTGAACGGCCGCATCCAGTCGATGTACGACGCCGTCGGCGGCATGTCGGACCTGACCTCCCGCCTCAGCGCGCTGATCACCGGCCTGCAAGGCAACAATGCGGCCGGCGTCGAAGGCGTGGTGGCGGAGGCCGGCCAGCTGATGGAGGAACTCGGCGGGCTGCTCAACACCCGGCAGGACGGCCGCTATCTGTTCGCCGGCGGGCGCACCGACCAGCCGGCGGTCGATCTCGACAGCTACAGCGCGGCGACCTATCCCTCCAGTGCCGACACCGGCTATTACCAGGGCGATTCCACCGTCGCCCATTTCCAGGCCGCCGACGATTTCGTGCTGTCCTACGGCGTCACCGCCGACCAGCCGGCTTTCGAAAAAGCCCTGCGCGCCTTCAGCCTGATCGCCAACATGTCGACCGATCCGGTCGACACCGATCTGCTGGCCGAGGCGACGCAGCTCGCTTCCGACGCCACCGACGGGCTGTCGATCGTGCAGGCCAAGCTGGGTGCCGCCAGCTCCTCGCTGGAGAACACCATCGACCGCCATGTGGACGAGCAGCTGGTGCTGCAAACCCAGGTGGAGGACATCCGCAGCGTCGATCTGGCCGAATCCACCACCAGACTGTCGCAGCTCCAGGCCTCGCTGGAGGCGACCATGAGCCTGATGAAGATCCTCGAAGAGAACAACCTGTCCAAATATCTGTGAGGGTCGGGACTCCGCAAAAAAGCGCTAACCCCATCGAAAAAGTCCGCCAGCTTTCGCCGCCTGCCCCGTGAGTCCCAGTGAGGGTCGCCGAAACGGCCCGGTTCGATCAGGAGACCACATCATGCCCGTCATCTCGACCAACACGGCTTCCAATTCGGCCCTTCGTTACCTCAACATCAACTCGACCAACCAGTCGGACTCGGTCTCGAAGATCGCCAGCGGTTCGCGCATCACCAAGGCGTCGGACGATGCCGCCGGTCTCGCCGTCGGCACCTCGCTGAAATCCGACGTCACGGTGCTGAACCAGGCGGCCACCAACGCCTCGCACGGATCGTCGATCCTCCAGACCGCCGATGGCGGCATGTCCAGCATCTCCGACATCGTGCAGCGCATGCGCTCGCTCGCCACGCAGTCGCTGTCCGGCTCGGTCACCGACAACGAGCGTTCCTACCTCGACGCCGAGTTCCAGCAGTTGCAGGATGAAATCGACGGCATCGCGTCCGGCACCCGCTTCAACGACGAATCCCTGCTCGACGGCGCGACCAATTGGTCCACCGGCGTTTCCTTCCGCGTCGGCACCACGTCGAACGACAACATTACGGTGCAGATCGCCGGCGTCACCACGACGGGGCTGGGCATCAACACGCTGGATGTCGGCACCTCCGCCACCGCCGCCGCCGCCCTGACGGCGCTCGACACCGCGGTCACCACCCTGTCGGACGCCCGCGCCGACGTCGGCGCGCTGATCTCGCGCTTCGAATTCCGCAGCGACATGATCGACACCACCATCGAGAACACCGAGGCCGCCCAGTCCAAGATCATGGACGTCGACGTGGCCGAGGAGCAGTCCAAACTGGCATCGGAGAAGGTCCTGACCCAGGCCGCCATCGCCGTACTGTCCCAAGCGAACCAGATGCCCGAGAATCTGCTCTCCCTTCTCCGCTGACGGTTCGCAAGGCCGCCGGGCAAGGGTGCCGCGTCCCGCACAGCCTCACACACTCGTGGGGCACGCCCCGCCGGCGGCCGTTTCCTTCCATCGTCAGCGCCGCAAAACCCAGCATCGCCGTGCCATCCGCCGCGCCCACCGCGGCCGGAACCGGGAGAGCCTTGCCATGACCACCGTCAGTTCCACCACCTCCAGCACGGCCGCGACGACGGGCTATTCGGCGCTGTCCTCCAGCGATTCCGGCACCGGGATCGACTATTCCCTGCTGATCGAGGCCAAGGTGAATGCCCGGCTGGCCAAGGCCGACCGCATCGACACCAAGATCACCGCCAACGAGGCGAAGATCACCGCCTACACCGACCTTCAGGACAAGCTGCAGGCGGTCAACGACGCCATCGACGGGCTGCGCAACCGCAGCGTCTCCACCGGCGCGTCCTCCAACCTGTTCGGTCAGCGGACCGCCTATGTCGGCGACGACGACGTGTTCAGCGCCACGGTGGACGACGATACGGAGGTCGGCACCTATTCGGTCGTGGTGCAGCAGCTCGCCACCAAGCACAAGATCGCGGCAGACGGCGTCGCCAGCAAGACAAACGCGCTCGGCTATTCCGGCAGCTTCACACTCCAGGCGACCGACGGCAGCGCCGTCACCATCGCGATGGACAGCGACGACAGCCTGACCGACCTGCGCGACGCCATCAACGCCAACAAATCGACCAGCGGCGTCACCGCCAGCATCGTGCAGGTCAGCGACAGCAGCTATCAGCTGATCCTGACCTCCAACAACACCGGCCAGACCATTTCCATGACCGACGGCGGCGATGGCGTCCTCTCGTCGCTCGGGCTGACCGACAGCGACGGCGCCATCAAGAACGAGCTGGTCGCCGTGCAGAAGGCAATCGTGAAGGTGGACGGCGTCACCATCACCCGCAGTTCCAACACCATCGACGACGCCATCGAAGGCGTGACGCTGACCCTCTACAGCGCCAGCCCGGACACGGCGATCCCGATGGAGGTGTCGACCGACCTGTCCTCCATCAAGTCGGCGATCACCGGCTTCGTCGATGCCTACAACGAATACCGCGACTTCGTGGTGACGCAGCAGGCGACGACCAGCGACGGCACCGCCTCCAGCGACGCCACGCTGTTTTCCGACAGCCTGCTGCGGCAGATCGTGCGGTCGGTGAACAGCGCGCTCAACACCTCCATCACCACCGTCGACGGCACGGTTCTGTCGATGGCCTCTCTGGGCATCAGCTTCAACAGTTCCAACGAGCTGGAGCTGGACGAGGACACGCTGAACAGCATCCTCAGCAGCGACATCAACGCGGTCAAGCAGTCGCTCGGCCTCAACATGACCTCGTCCTCCAGCCAGATGTCGCTGCTGCGCTACACCAGCAGCGCCTCGGCGCTGTCCTTCACGCTGGACATCGTACGCGGAGACGACGGGACGCTGGCCTCGGCATCGGTCGGCGGCGACAGCAGCCTGTTCACCGTCAGCGGCAACCGCATCATCGGTGCGACCGGTTCGGCCTATGAAGGCATCGTGCTGGTCTATTCCGGCAACAGCGGCAGCGTGGACATCGACTTCTCGAAGGGGCTGGCCGACAAGCTGTTCGGCGTCATCGACGATGCGTCGGCCACCTACGGCAGCGACCTCGCCACCGCCATCAACGATCTGGAAACCCGGGACACCGAGCTGGAAAGCCGGTCCACCGACATCAAGACCAAGGCCGAGACCTACCGCAGCACCCTGACCGCCTATTACGGCAGGCTGGAGGCGGCGGCGGAACAGGCGGCGCTGCTGCTGAAACAGCTGACCTACAAGGACAGCAGCAGCGACAGCTGACACCGGTCAAGGTCCATCCAACGATAAGGATTTGGCGCCATGCGCAATTCCGCCTATTCGAAGGCCCTGAACGCCTATGCCGTCGCCAACAGCGCGGTGCCGCCGCTGACGGCGGTGGTGCGGCTGTACGAGCGGGCGATGACCCATTTGCACGCCGCCCGCGACGCCGCCGCCGACCGCCGGTTCGAAGCGCACCACACCGCGATCCGAAACGCGGTCATGGTGTTCGCGGGCCTTGATTCCATTCTGGTTTTCGACAAAAATGAGGATGTCGCGCTGACGCTTCGCCGGTTCTACCACCGGCTGATCGCGCAGGCCGGCGCCGCCGCCAGCCGGACGGATCCGGTTGCGGCCTGTGACTCGCTCATCCGCCAGACGTCCTTCATGCTGAAGGCTTGGCAGGCCGTTGCCGCAGAACGCGGCGGGCCATCCACTGTCGTCGGTGCCACGGCCAAAGGGCCGCATGCATCCGTCGTCGGGAGAACGATGGATCATGCCAATGGCGGACTCTCGGCTTGACCGTCCTTGCGAGGATTCCGGTGCCGGGCGCTCCATGTCCGGGGATCTGAGCCGGGGGTCAACCTCAGGCGTCATCATCCCTGCGGACGAGGACAGCGACGAAGCGCTGATGGCGCAAATCCGCTCCGGCAGCCAGACGGCTTACCGGACGCTGGTTCATCGCCACCTGAAGCGCACCTACGCCCTGGCCCGTCGCCTGACCGGCAACGAGGCGGAGGCGGAGGATGTGGTGCAGGACGCCTTCCTCCAGGTCTGGCAGCGCCGCAGCCAATGGAGCGACGATGGCGGCGCCCGCTTTACCACCTGGCTCTACCGGGTGGTGGTGAACCGCTGCATCGACCACAAGCGCCGGCCGGTCGGCCAGGATCTGGAAACCGTGGCGGAGCCGTCGGACAGCGCGCCCGATGCGGTCAGCACCATCCATCGCCGGCAGGTCGCCGCCCGGCTGCTGGAGGCTCAGGACAGACTGACTCCGCAGCAGCGCGCGGCCGTGACCCTGTTTTATTACGAGAATTTAAGCAACGCCGACATCGCCAGCGTTATGCAAATCAGCATAGGTGCTGTAGAGTCGCTGTTGAAACGCGCGCGCCAGCAGCTCCGGCTGCTTCTGCGCGCCAGTGCGCAGGCGGCCAGGGATTCCTTCGATGACGGATGAGGAGTTTCGCGATCGGCTCGATCGTCATGGAGGCGACCTCGCCCTCTGGCCGACCGACGTGGCCAAGGACGCGCGGCGCCTTCTTCTGCGTTCGGTCAAGGCGCAGGCAATGCTGGACGAGATGGTGGCGATGGAACTGGCTCTGGGCCATTCCGAAGACCGCCCGCCGCCCGGTCTCGCCGACCGCATATTTGCCGCGGCTTTCCGCCTGCCGCCGTCCGACCGCGGCTTCGACGAGGATGGCGATCAGCCGCCCCGGTTGATGTAACCGGCTGATATAGCCGTCAGTTCGCCGCCACCCGACGCAGTTCCATTGCAATGCGCTCAAGCGCCTGTTCCAGCCCCTGGCCGCCCAGCGGCTGGAACAGGCGCATCGACGGGTACCAGGGCCGCCGGGCGGTGCCGAGCTGCGTCCAGTCGCGGTGACCGAAGCGCCAGACCGGCACACCCAGCGCACCGGCAAGCTCCGCCACCGAATTCGCCGGCGCGATGACGAGGTCGAGTGTCGAGACCAGTGCCGCCGTCTCTTCGAAATCGTCACGCAGGTCGAGCCCGGTCCAGCCATAGATCGGCTGCCCGAACCGGCGTTCCGCCGCCAGGATCTCGCGCTGGCACTCGTCATATTGCAAATTCACGAAGGTGACGCCGGGCACGGAGAAGACCGAGCCCCAGGCATCCAGC
The DNA here is from genome assembly GCF_042604625.1 of Azospirillum sp. A29. Classification (NCBI taxonomy): domain Bacteria; kingdom Pseudomonadati; phylum Pseudomonadota; class Alphaproteobacteria; order Rhodospirillales; family Azospirillaceae; genus Azospirillum; species Azospirillum sp. A29. The sequence goes on along the minus strand of NZ_CP170463.1, from coordinate 222,164 downwards.
GGCAGATAGGCGTTGCGGCGGTCGGCGGTCATCACCTGGCTGCGCCAGCTGATGCCGACACGCAGGTCGTCGCCGGCGTCGTCCAGCCGCTCGCGCCAGTCGGCGACGCGGCCACCCTGGGCGAACAGCCAGCAGGACCGCGTCGGGAAGGCCGACAGCCGTTCCCGCAGCAGACGGGGGATCGAGCCGGCGGGGATGTGATAGTCGCAATCGACCGTCTCGGCTTCCATCAGCCCACAGGGCGGCTGCTCGGCCCGCAAGGTCGCCTTCGGGAAGGAGCGGGCGAACAGCGGCACCAGCCGGCGTTCGCATTCGATCACCACATGCCCCGCCATCTTGATCAGGTCGGGATAGCAGGACGCGAACAGGAACTCGTCGCCCACCCCCTGCTCGCGCCAGACGAACAGCCGCTTGCCGGCCAGCGGCTCGCCCGTCCATTCGGGAATGGTGAAGCGCCGTTCCGGGCGGACCCGGCCGGCCTTGAAGCGGAAGGCGTAGTCGGCCCAGCCGGCGCTCAGCGCGCCGCGCTCCAGCGACAGCAGGCCGCGGTTGAAGCGGGCCAGGGCATGGCCGGGGGTGGCGGCGACCGCACGCTCGAACCAGCGGCCGGCATCGGCACGGCCCTGCCGCTGCTCCGCCAGTCCCAGGGTGCAGAGCGGGTCGGCAAGCGACGGGGCCAGCGCCAGTGCCCGGCGACAGGCGGCATCGGCCTCGACCGGCCGTTGGGCGCCATTCAGCGCATAGGCCAGAACGGCATGCAAAGGCGCATGACCGGGCATCAACCGGATGGCACGGCGCACCTGCACGGTCGCTGGAGCAAAGGCTTCGCGGTCGGAGAGATCGGCGCCGAGATTGCCCAGCGCATCGGCAAAGGCGGGGTTGAGCGCCAACGCCCGCCTCCAGCAGGCTTCCGCCTCCACCGGACGCACCTGCGCCCTGCAGGCGTTGCCGAGATTGTTCCAGGCTTCCACCTGACCGGGGTCGCGGGCGATGGCACGGCGCTGCCAGCGCTCGGCACGGCCATACTCCCCGAGCGCGGCCTCCGCCAGCCCGAGATTGACGAGGGCCGGCACATGGCAGGGATCGAGCGCCAGTGCGGTCCGGAACCGCTCGCGCGCCTCTGCGTGACGGCCCAGCGCATGCAGCAGCAGACCCAGATTGTTGCGTGTCTCGGCGTGGTCGGGCTGGCGCCGCAAGGCTTCGCCATAGGCGCTTTCCGCCTCGGCCAGCCGGCCCGCTCCCTGGAGCGCGGCACCCAGATTGGCCCAGACCGATCCGGTGTCGGCCCCCAGCCCGATGGCTTCCCGATACGCGGCGGCGGCCTCGGCCACCGCGCCCCAGCGGCGCAATGCATTGGCCAGCGCGATCCGGGTGGCGGCATCCTGCGGCCGCAGCCTCGCCGCCAGACGGTAGCAGCCGATGGCGGCACCGGCCTGCCGCAGATCCTCCAGCGCGCGGCCCATGCCGAGCCGCGGCTCGGCCGCACCCGGCACCAGGCGGGCCGCCGCGCGGTAGCAGCGCAGGGCCTGCACCGACCGTGCCTGCCGGCCGGCGATGGCGCCCAGCAGGCACAGCGCATCGGCGTCGTCCGGGTTGACGGCGAGAGCCCGGCGGGCGCTGGCAAGCGCCGCGGTCACCCGCCCCTCCTCCATCAGCGCCTGCCCCAATGCCAGATGATAGGAGCCGACCAGCGCCTTGGAGCGTGCGGCGGTGTCGAACAGACGGGTGGCGTCGGTGCGCCGCCCATCCTGAAAGGCGATATGGCCCAGCAGATGGGCGGCGTCGCCATGCGTCGGGTCGATCCGCAGGATCTCGCGATAGAACCGCTCCGCCCGCTCGGTCTGTCCGGCATTGTGGTGCTGGACCGCAAGGCGCAGCAATCCGTCGGTACGCCGTGTCGCGTTCCCGTCCATGTCGTCGCCGTTCCGTCAAATGAACTGGTCAGCGGCATCCTGGGGCATCCGGGGCCGCGTCTGTTCCTTGTTACGGCGTCGTCACGGAACTCCTGCGCCGATCTGCAACTTTTCCGCTGTGCTGCCCGCCTCAATGTATCAGGCGAGTGAGGTGTGCGAGCAGACCCAAAGAACCCGCGCATCCCCCTCGCCACCCGAGATGCAGGCATGCCCCATGGCGCTGTCGAAATAGCAGGAATCGCCCTTGGACAGGGTCAGGGGCGTGTAGTAATCGCTGTGAACCGTCACCTCGCCTTCCAGCACATAGATGAACTCCTCGCCATCATGGCGGGAAAGCTCGCCGAATTGCTGGATGCTGCGTGCCTTGATCGTGGTCACCAGCGGCACGAACCGCTTGTCGGGCAGGTCGGCATTCACCGCCTCGTACCGGTACTGGTCGGTCTCGTGCACCGCGCCGCCACCGGCCCTGGTGACGCTGCGGCGGCCCAGCGGGGTCGGCTTCGCGACCTGACCGAACAGTACCCCCACCTCCACCCCCAGGCCGGAGGCCAGTGCGGCAATCTTCTCGTAGGTTGGCGACAGCTGTCCGTTCTCGATCTTCGACAGGGTCGATATCGAGACGCCTGACCGCTCACTCAGTTGCTGAAGCGTCAGCTGCGCGGCCGCCCGCAGGCGCTTCAGCGTCGGCGCAAGCATGCCCGCCGTACCGTTCGGCCCTGACCCATCCCGGCCGGTTCGCTGTGATGATCCGCCCACGCTGTCTTCCCGACTTGATGCAACCGGCTCGGCCGGCCAACAGAGTATAGCCAGCGGGAATTTTTCTTATACGAAAATTTTGTGGCGCATCGTCCGGGCTGCATATAGCGTGACGGTCCCTGACGCCCATCCGTCGCAAGGAGAGCACCGCCTTGACCACAGCCGCCCTGTCCATGCTGTCGCCCGCGGAAACGGCCGAACTCCTGCCTTTCGCTCCTCTGTGCGACGCCATCGCCGATGCTGCCCGCGACTATGCCGCCGGCCGGATCCACAGCCCGGAACGGCAGGTCCTGCCGCTGCCGCAGAACGGCGTCCTCCTGTCCATGCCGGCGACGGCCGGGGATGTCGGCATCCACAAACTGGTCAACGTCTGCCCTGGCAATGGAGCGCTCGGGCTGCCGACCATCCATGGCGTGGTTGCCGCCTATGACGGCGCCACCGGAGCCCCGCTGGCGATCCTCGACGGGCCGACGGTCACCGGCCGCCGCACCGCCGCCGTGTCGATGCTGGCGATCCGGACGCTCGCCCAGCGCCCTGCGCAGCATGTCGCGCTGTTCGGCACCGGCAAGCAGGCCGCGTATCATGTCGAGGCGCTGGCATCGCTCTACCCCGGCATCCGGGTCGACGTGCATGGCCGGCGGGAAGAGGCCTGCCAGTCCTTCTGCCGGACCTCCGGCGTGGCGGGGATCGATCTTCGTCCGGCCTCCGGGGTGGTGGACCCCGCCGTCGACGTCGTCATCACCCTGACGACCAGCCTCGTGCCGGTCTATGACGAAGCACCGCGGCCGGACCGGCTGCTGGTCGGCGTCGGCGCCTTCAAGCCGGAGATGGCCGAGTACGGTCCAACCTCCATCCATGGCAGCGACGTCTTCATCGACGACCCGGCCGGCGCGCGCCATGAGGCCGGCGACCTGATCCAGGCCGGCTTCGACTGGACGAGCGGACGCTCGCTGGCCGATGCGCTGGCCAACGCGCAGGACGGCACCGGCTTGACCGACAGGCCCCGCCTGTTCAAGAGCGTCGGCTGCGCCGCCTGGGACCTCGCCGCCGCGCGCTGTGCGCTGAGGAGCCGCGTTCAGGCGTGAGGCGCCGGCGCTATTTCTCGCCGATGAAGGCGCAGTAGGGAAAATTCTGGAAGTCGTAGCGGTGGATGCGCAGGTCGGGCCGATGGCGGCCCAACCAGTCCAGCACGGCCAGATGGGCCGTCTGGTCGAGCATCCACTGCGGCCGGCCCTCCAGCAGGAAATGGCCGATGTAGGCCGCCACCGTCGCCAGATACTGCCCGGCGAGTGGGGTGTCGTTGTAATAGACGAAACCGACGGGAACCTCGCGGAACGGCCCACGCCGGCGCCGGTCGTGCAGGACGCCGAGATCGAAGCCGGTCATATCGCTGGCAAGCAGCCGCAGATCGCTCCGGGTGGTGGCGTCCAGATCGACCAGGATCAGCGGCCGGCCAAGATGCCGGTGCCAGTGCTGGACGCGGATGAAACGCGCGCAGGCGTAATAGGTGACGCGCTGCGCGTGGGACCAGGCGGTGAAGTCCGGCTGCTCGGTCGACAATCCGATGGACAGCGGATACAGCCGCCGCCATTCGCCCAGCATCCCCAGCAGCGACGGCGTCGGCGAAACCACGTTCAGCACGACCGACGCGCCGGGACTGCGCTCGCCGATGGACCGGAAAAGGTCCGGTCCGAAACGGCGCACATAGGTCTCGTCGCCGCTCACCATGATGACCGGGCCGCGGCCCTCCGGCAGATCCGCCACGATGGTCATGTCCGGCAGCCGGGCGATGATGCTGTCCAGCGGGGGCAAGCGTTCGAAGAACGCATCGTCCGCCCGCAGCATCGACCAGGAGCCGAGTTCGCCGGCACCGTCCAGTTCCGCATCCGTAAAACGGGCGGCGAATCTCATCTGCAGCTTCGAGGCAAGGGTTAGGCGTCCCCGGCGATAGACGTGATAGCCCACAATCGAGGCGGCAAGGGCATCCGTTGGATCGCCGCGCAGGCGCCGCCACGCCGCCCGTGCCGCCCATGAAAGCCGCCGGTCGTCCAGAGCACCCAGTTGAAACAGGTCGAGCGCCAGCGCCAGCCACAGGCGCAGGCTGCCCGGTTCGTCGGGATGGACCGTCTGGACCCGGTGCAGATGATCGAAGGCCTTCACCGCCAGACCGAGATCGAGCGTCATCGCCTTGCCCGGCGTCCAGTCCAGCAGCCCGCTGCGGTACTGGAGCAGCCGGGCGAGGGCATCATGTCCGCGCACCGACTGCGGGTCGAGCGCCACAACACGGCGGGCGGCGACCTCCAATCGGCCGGCCTCCTTGCGGCGCAGAACCTCCAAATTGTTCCGCGCCTGCTTGTGGTCGGGCGCCACGGCCAGGATGCGCTGGTACCAGGCCGCCGACTCCAGGGGCGATCCGGTGCCGGCCGGCGGCGGGGCGGCGAGGAGATTCGCCAGATTGTAGGCTCCCGCCACATGGGCCGGCGCCAGTGCCAGGGCCCGCCGGCAGGTATATTCGGCATCCTCCGGCCGGCCGGCCCCGCGCAGCAGGGTGGCATAATTGGCCCACTGATCCGGGCTGTCGGGCTGGGCCGCCGCCACCTGACGGAAATGGTCGGCGGCCTCGGCGGGACGGCGGGTCTGCATCAGCAGCAGGCTCAGCATCTGGAGTGCCTGGAGATGGCCGGGCATGGCCGTCAGGAATGCGCGGTATCCCGCCTCCGCCTGTGTCAGGTCACCCTGCTGGTGACTGCGGATGATCTGACCGAGATCCATGCCCTCCCTTCCCCCCATTGCTCCGCGGCCTTTCACCGCCAAGCGGCGGTGATGGCGGTTTCGACCTGCGGGAAGGCATCGGGATCGATGCTCATCGTGCCGGCCGCCGGCGGAGCGAACCCTGCCATGGCCTGCACCAGCCGGTCCACCATGGAGTCCAGCAGCACGCTTCCGTCGGCTGTCTCGATGCTGTCCATATGATGCTCGGCACCGCTGTACCAGCCGGCGACGGTCACCTTGTCGGCCGTGCCGACCACCTGCACCTCCAGATCGGTGCCCGACTTTGTGAACCAGAGCTGATGGGCATCGATGCCGGCGTCGAACACCAGCCGGTCACGGTCGATGTCTCCGCTATTCTCGACGATGCGGTCGCGCCCGTCCCCGCGTCCGAACCGGTAGACATCGTCGCCCAGCCCGCCGACCAGCGTGTCGTCCCCGGCACCGCCGCTCAAGGTGTCGTCGTTGAGCACCGACCGGGCCACCATGACGCTGTAGGAGCCGAAACCGACGATGTCGGCGCTTCCATTGCCATCAACGTCCGCCAGTTCCCGCGGCATAGTGCTGTATGCGTTCCAGTAATCGTATCCAAACTCGTTACGACCGCGGAACACCCGACTGAAGGTTCCGTCCGCTTGACCCAGCGATACGTAATATCCAGACATATGGAAACCGACAATGTCCGCACGTCCATCGCCGTTGATGTCGGCAACTTGGCGAGGAACTTGGTTTGCATTCGGATAGTCCGCGTATCTGGAAAATGAGCCGTCGTTGGCAACGATTGCCGGGGCGAAGGTCCCGTCGGCCCGGCCCCGGGCGACATAGACCCGATTGTCCCCGAAACCGATGATATCGGTCATCCCATCGCCATCGACATCTCCCAGCTGGCGTGGATTATAAAATTCCTGCGACCAACCGGTGCCGATCGTGAAGCCGCCCTGGTAAGCGACCTGTGCACTGCCGAAGGTCCCATCGGCCTGTCCCAAGGCAGTCAGTACGGCGCCGCCAGAAAAACCGACGATGTCCGCCCGGCCATCGCCATTCACATCGCCGAGCAGGCGGGGATATTGCTCCGCACTGGTCCAGCCGCTGTTGTTGGTGAAGATACCGCTCAAGGCTGTTTTTGCCTGCGCAAAAGTGCCGTCCGCTTGGCCCAGGGCGATCAGCACCTCATTTTTTCCGAAACCGACGATGTCCGCCCGGCCGTCACCGTTCACGTCGGCCAGTTGACGCACGTTTTCGCTCTGGAGGCGCCAGCCGTAACTTTCCGTGAAGGATCCGTTATAGGCTTGCAGGGTCGGCCCGAAAGTGCCGTCACTCTGCCCAAGAGAGACTTGGACCGTGGTGCTGGAGAAACCGACGACATCGGCCCGGCCATCGCCATTCACATCCCCGAGCAGCCGGGGAGTGTAGCCGTCGATGCTCCATCCGAGGCTGCGGGTGTAGTTCTGGGTGAAGGCTGTCGTCGCAGGCTCGAACATGTCATAGGCGCCTCCCAACCCGGCATCGCCGATCAGGCTGTCGTTGCCGTCGCCGCCTTCCAGCACATCCCGACCGTTGCCTCCCACCAGCGTATCGGCGCCGGCGCCGCCGGTCAGCAGGTCATCGTCGTCATCTCCGGCAAGCACGTCGGCGCCGTCGCCGCCGTCCATGATGTCATTGCCGTCGCCGCCCGAGAGAGCGTCGCTGCCGTCGCCGCCCGACAGGCTGTCGTTGCCCTCACCGCCCGACAGGCTGTCGTTGCCGCCGCCGCCCAGCAGGGTGTCGTTGCCGCCTTCGCCATAGGCGATGTCGAAGTCGCCGGAACCGGCAACGTCGGCCCGGCTGTCCAGCAGATCGTCGCCATCGCCGCCATGCAGTTCGTCGCGGCCGGTGCCGCCGATCAGCGTGTCGTTGCCGGCATAGCCGGCCAGCACGTCGTTGCCGCCCTGTCCGTCGAGCAGGTCGCCGTTCGCATAGCCGAACAGCGCATCGTTGCCGGTGCCGCCGCTGAATTCCAGCCGCAGGGCGGGATCCGACAGCCGCACCTCCGTCCCGTCCTGGAAGCGGACAGTCTCCAGATAGTTGCTGCCATCGCCCCCACCGCTGAAGCGGTTGGAGATGACCACCTGCTCCGGCCGGTCGCGGAAGCTCAGCACCAGATTGTTGTCGAAACGCGCGATCTGAAGCTGGTCGGCCGCAAACCCCTCGCCGAACAGCAGCGTGTCGTTGCCGCCGCCGCCGATGATGGTGTCCCGGCCGCCGTCGTAGATCACCAGATCGTCGCCGGCGCCGCCGTCGATGTTGTCGTCGCCGGCACCGCCCTGGATGGTATCGTTGCCCGCCTCGCCATAGAGAAGGTCGTTGCCGGCACCGCCCTGGATGACGTCGTCCCCGTCGCCCCCCTGAATGCTGTCGTCGCCCGCCTCGCCATAGAGGAAATCGTTGCCGGCACCGCCGTTGAGCGTGTCGATGCCGTCGCCGCCATACAGTTCGTCGGAACTGTTGTTGCCCGCCAGTGCGTCGTTGCCGGTGCCGCCCAGCAGCGTGTCGGCGCCGTCGCCACCCGACAGGGCGTCGGTGCCGGCACCTCCGTCGAGCAGATCGTCGCCGGTGCCGCCGTAAAGGGTTTCGCCGCCGTCGCCGCCGCGCAGGGTGTCGTCGCCATCGTCGCCGGAAAGCGTGTCGTTTCCGTTGATGTCATCGCTGTTGTCGAGCAGGTCGTTGCCGGTGCCGCCGAACACCTGATCGCTTCCCGCCCCGCCATACAGGCTGTCGTCGCCGCCATAGCCATAGATGCTGTCGTTGCCACCACCGCCATGGATGGTGTCCGAAGCGGCATAGCCTTCCAGCGTGCGGGCCGCGGCATCGTCCCAGGTGTCGATGATGAGGCCCGGATTGCTCAGATCGACAGTCCTTCCATCGGCGAACAGCAGGGTTTGCAGGTAATTGGTGCCGTTGCCGGCACCGCTGAACCGGTTGGCGACGACGATCCGGTCGGTCTTGCTGTTGAAGCTGACATGCAGGTCGTTGCCGTAACGCTCGAACCGCAGATCGTCGCTGCTGTAGCCTTCACCGAAGGACAGCGTGTCGTTGCCGCCGCCGGTCACCGTGTCGGCGCCGCCCTGGTAAAGCACGAGGTCGTCGCCAGCCCCGGTGACGATCCAGTTGGCACCGGCACCGCCGGCCAGCGTGTCGTTGCCGTCCTCGCCGTAGAGTGAATCGGCATCGTCTCCGCCCGACAGGATGTCGGCACCGGCACCGCCATACAGCGTGTCGGCCCCCGCACCACCCAGAAGGCTGTCGTCTCCGGCGTCGCCATACAGGACGTCGTTGCCGTCGTCACCATACAGGGTGTCGTTGTCGGCGCCGCCATACACGGTGTCGACCCCAGCCCCGCCATGCAGGCTGTCCCTGCCGGCATCGCCCCGGATGAAGTCGTTCCCGGCATTCCCCTCGATCAGGTCGTCGCCGTCGCCGCCATAGAGCGCATCGTTGGCGGCGCCGCCATACAGCGTGTCGTTGCCCGCCTCGCCATAAGCGCTGTCGCCGCTGGCCGTGTCGTCCCGGCTGTCGATCAGGTCGTCGCCATCGCCGCCGTAAAGGGCATCGGCACCGGTGCCGCCATACAGCGTGTCGTTGCCGCCATAGCCATAGATCGCGTCGGTGCCGCCGTTGCCACGGATCACATCGCCGGCATTGTAGCCTTCCAGCACATGCCCAACGTCGCTGTCGCGCGTGGCGATGAACAGGTCGGTTCTGGACAGATCCACCGTTCCGCCATCGGCGAAGCGCAGGGTCTGCACATAGTTCGCCCCCTCGCCATTGCCGTTGAAGCGGTTGGCGACGACGATCCGCTTGCCGAGATCGTCGAAGACCAGATGGAGATCCTTGCCGTACCGCTCCAGCCGGAGGCCGGCCTGGCTGTAACCTTCGCCGAAGACCAACTCGTCACTGCCGCCGCCGCCGGTCACGGTATCGGCGCCGCCTTCGTAGACGATGCTGTCATTGCCGACACCGCCGTCGATGGTGTTGGCACCTGTCCCGCCAAACAGCGTGTCGTTGCCGGCACCGCCATTCAGGGTGTCGTTGTCGGCGCCACCGGACAGGCGGTCGTCGCCGTCCCCACCTTCGAGGGAATCGGCACCGGCGCCGCCGTCCAGCCGGTCGGCCCCAGTTCCGCCATACAGCGCATCGTTGCCGTCCCCGCCGATCAGCAGGTCGTCGCCGCCGTAGCCGTACAGGGTGTCGTTGCCGCCGGCACCGTCGATGGTGTCGTTGGCCCTGTAGCCGTAAATGGTTTCCGCGGTCGACTGCCCATAGGTTTCCATCACGATGGTCTGGGCGGACAGGTCGACGGTGCTTCCATCGGCGAACGTCACGGTCTGCACGAAATTCGCACCGTCGCCCTCGCCACTGAACCGGCCGGCCAGGACGATGCGGTCACCGGTATCGCGGAAGTTCAGATGCAGGTCGGTGCCGATGCGCGAGAGGTACATCCGCTCCCGGCTCAGCCCCGCCCCCAGCAGCAGCACATCGTTGCCGCCGCCGCCGGTGATGCTGTCCACACCGTCACCGGAGGTGAAGCGGATCACGTCGTCGCCGGCCCCGCCGTCGATGGTGTCGTTGCCGGCCCCGCCGTCCAGCGTATCGTTGCCGGCCTGACCGTAGAGGTAATCGGCACCGGCGCCACCGAAAATGGAATCGGCGCCGTCCTCGCCATAGAGATAGTCGGTGCCGCCGCCACCGTCGATCAGGTCGTCCCCCGCCCCGCCATAGGCCACGTCGACCCCGCCACCGCCATAGATGGTGTCGTTGCCGCTGCCGCCATAGGATGCGTCATTGATGCCGCCGGCGCTCGGATCGTCACGGTTGTCGATCAGGTCGTCGCCGGCACCGCCATGCATCTCGTCGGAACCGGAACCGCCCAGGATGGTGTCGTTGCCCGCTCCGCCGAGGATGGTGTCGTTGCCGCTGTCACCCGACAGCCGGTCGTCGCCCAGGCCGCCGCCCAGCGCGTCGTTGCCGTCGCCGCCGGTCAGGCTGTCATTGCCGGCGGGTTCGTTGGCCGATGGCGGCGGCGCGGCGGACCCGACACCCCACGTATAGCTGGCGCCCTCGGAAATCCAGCGAAGGGGCGTGGTTCCATCCGGATAGTACACGCCGTCGGTGCCAGGGAAAGGCACGCCGTTGATCTCAATCCCGGCGACAAAGACCCAAGCTCTGTCCTGAGGATTGTTGCCAGACTCCCGTGCAACGGAAATCGTAAGATTGGACACGGCAGACCGGTCCCGAAGCGTAAACACGAAATCGGAAACCTGACCTATGAACGGTCCGTCCGAGTAGGAGTAGGGGACAGTAATTCTCTGATAAAGAATCGTCGTTCCGTCGAGAGAGATCGTTGTCAGCGGCCATTTCTGCATGTAATGCGCACCCATTCGGATGCGGACGAGAACCACCTCGTTTCCGGTCGTCGAAATCTCGTCGCCCCACAGGCGATCCTCGCCGCTTCCACCGGAAACGCTGTCGTCGCCAGCGCCGCCATAGGCGAGATCGTTGCCGTCTCCACCATCGACGACGTCCTGGCCGGCACCGCCATGCAGATCGTCGTTGCCGGTTCCACCGGTCAGCGTGTCGTTGCCGCCATAGCCGTAGATCGCATCGTTGCCGCCCTGCCCATCGATGCTGTCATCGACGTTGTAGCCCTCCAGCTTCTCGCCTCCCGCCCCGCCGGTCGTCTGGATCACCAGATCCTTACGGGTCAAATCCTCCAGCGATCCGTCAGCGAAGCGCAGAGTCTGGGCATAGGCAGCACCGTCGGCGGCACCGTTGAAGCGGTCCTTGACGATGATCTGGTCGGTGCGGCCGGTGAAGCGCACATAGAGATCGTTGCTGAAGCGGGAGAAATAGAGCGCAGCCTTGTCGAAGGACGCATCCAGTTCGACGAGGTCGTTGCCGCCGGTGTTGTAGACGATGTCCTGACCGCCATCGAAGCGGATGACGTTGTTCCCGGTTCCGCCGTAAAGCGTGTTGTTGCCGGCCCCGCCGATCAGCGTGTCGTCACCGGCGTCGCCATGGAGCGTGTCGTCCCCCTCCCCGCCATCCAGCGTATCGAGCCCGTCACCGCCTTCCAGGCGGTCGGCACCGACCCCACCGCTCAACGTATCGTCGCCCGATCCGCCATAGAGCTGGTCGTTGCCGGCTCCACCCTCCAGCGTGTCGTTCCCGCCATAGCCGTAGATGCTGTCGTTGCCCTCGACGCCCTGGATAAGGTCGCCGACATTGTAGCCCTCCAGCTTTTCGGAACCGGCGGTCGCCAGCGTCTCCAGCTTCAGCGTTGGGTCGGTCAGGTCCGCCCGCTGCCCGTCGGCGAACAGCAGGGTCTGGACATAGCTCGCCCCATCCCCGGCGCCGTTGAAGCGGTTCTTCAGCACGATCTCGTCGGCCGCGCCGCGGAAGCGCAGATAGAGGTCGTTGCCGAAGCGGGCGTAATACAGGTCCTCCCGCCACAGGCCGCTGCGGATCTCCAGGACGTCGTTGCCGCCTTCGTTGGTGATGGTGTCCCGGCCGCCGGCATGGCGGATCACGTCGTCGCCCAGGCCGGTCAGGATGGTGTTGGTTCCCGCCTCGCCTTCCAGTGTGTCGGCGCCATCGCCGCCCTGGATGCTGTCGTCACCGGTACCGCCCGACAGGCTGTCGTCGCCGGCCCCGCCGGACAGCGTGTCGTTGCCGACCCCGCCCAGCAGGCTGTCGTTGCCCGCATTGCCCTCCAGCCAATCGTTGCCGGCGTTGCCCTCCAGCCGGTCGTCGCCATCCCCGCCGGAGAAGGTCTCGGCCGCGTCGCCGCCGAGGATGGTGTCATTGCCCGCTTCGCCATAGGCAACGTTCAGCGACGCCCCGGTGCCGGTATCGTCCCGGTTGTCGATCAGGTCGTTGCCGTCGCCGCCATAGAGCTGGTCGGCCCCCACGCCGCCGATCAGGGTGTCATCGCCGGCCCCGCCGGTCAGGCTGTCGTTGCCATCACCGCCTTGCAGCAGGTCGTCGCCATCGTCGCCGTTCAGCCGGTCGTCACCGGCCCCGCCGATCAGCGTGTCGTCACCCGATCCGCCGTAGATCTGGTCGTTGCCGGTCCCGCCATCCAGCGTGTCATTCCCGCCATAGCCATAGATCGTGTCGTTGCCGCCGACGCCCTGGATCAGGTCGCCGACATTGTAGCCCTCCAGCTTTTCGGAACCGGCGGTCGCCAGCGTCTCCAGCGTCAGCGTCGGGTCGGTCAGGTCCGCCCGCTGCCCGTCGGCGAACAGCAGGGTCTGGACATAGCTCGCCCCATCCCCGGCGCCGTTGAAGCGGTTCTTCAGCACGATCTCGTCGGCCGCGCCGCGGAAGCGCAGATAGAGATCATTACCGAAGCGGGCGTAATAGAGCTCCTCCCGCCGCAGGCCGCTGCGGATTTCCAGGACGTCGTTGCCGCCTTCGTTGGTGATGGTGTCCCGGCCGCCGGCATGGCGGATCACGTCGTCGCCCAGGCCGGTCAGGATGGTGTTGGCTCCCATCCCGCCTTCCAGCGTGTCGGCGCCGTCGCCGCCCGAAAGGAAGTCGTCGCCATCACCACCCTGGATGCTGTCGTTGCCGGCATCGCCATACAGCGTGTCGTTGCCGGTGTCGCCGGACAGGCGGTCGTCGCCCTCACCGCCTTCCATGTAGTCGGTCCCGGCCCCGCCGACGATCAGGTCGTTGCCCGCACCGCCATAATGGAGATCGGCATCGTCGCCGCCCTCCAGCGTGTCGTCGCCATCGCCACCTTCGAGCCGGTCGGCCCCGGCGCCGCCGAGCAGCCGGTCGTTGCCGGTGCCGCCGAGCAGAACGTCATTACCGGCCCCGCCATCCAGCAGATCGTCGCCGCCATAGCCGAGGATGGTGTCGGTGCCGCCAAGGCCGCTGATGGTGTCGTTGGCGTTATAGCCTTCCAGCGTTTCGTTGAACTCGGTCGCCACCGTTTCCAGAACCAGCGCGGGATCGGACAGGTCCGCCCGGTCGCCGTTGGCGAACAACACGGTCTGGACATAGCTCGCGCCGCCGCCGGCCTTGTCGAAGCGTCCGGTCAGAACCACCTCGTCGCTTCGGTTGCGGAAACGCAGATACAGGTCGTTGCCGAAGCGGGCGTAATATATGTCGGCCCGCGTCAGCCCGCCACCGATCTCCAGCGTGTCGGCGCCGGCTTCGTTGGTGATGGTCTCGCGCCCGCCGTCGAAGCGGATCGTGTCGTCGCCGGCTCCGGTGAACAGCCTGTCGGTGCCGCCGCCGCCAATCAGCGTGTCGTCGCCATCGCCGGCCAGCAGGCTGTCGTCGCCGTCGCCACCCTCCAGCAGGTCGTTGCCGCCCCCGCCATCCAGCGTGTCGGCCCCTGCCCCGCCGGACAGGCCGTCATTGCCGTCGCCCCCCGAAAGGAAGTCGGCGCCGTCGCCGCCGGACAGGGTATCGGTTCCCTCATCGCCATAGAGGCTGTCGTTGCCGCCGCCGCCCTCGATGCTGTCGTCGCCGGTTCCACCGGACAGGGCGTCGGAGCCACCGCCGCCGAGGATGGTGTCGTTGCCGGCCTCGCCGTAGGAGCGGTCGAAACGGCCATCGGTACCGGAATCGCCGCGGCTATCGATCAGGTCATTGCCGTCGCCGCCATACATCACCTCCCAGCCGGTATCGCCGATCAGCGTATCGTCGTCGCCATAGCCGAAGATGGTGTCGTCGCCGCCCCGACTGTTGATCCAGTCGCCGACATTGTACCCTTGCAAATACTCGCTGGCGTTGGTCGCATCGGTCTCCAGCGCGATATCGGTACGGGTCAGGTCGAAACCGGTGCCGTCGGCGAAGACCAGCCGCTCCACGAAGGACGCACCATCGCCTGCCCCGTTGAAGCGGCCGGTGACAACGATCTCGTCGGTGGACCGCCCGCGGAAGCGGATGTGGAGGTCGTTGCCGAAACGGGCGAAATAGAGATCGCCGCGGCCGATGCCGGGACCGAACTCGATGCGGTCGAGCCCGGCATTGTCTTGGACCGTATCGCGCCCGTCACCGACGCGGTAGACATAGACGTCGTCGCCGCCGCCGCCACGGATGGAGTCGGCACCGATCCCGCCGTCGATGGTGTCATCACCGTCCTCGCCGTCGATGCTGTCGTTGCCGTCGCCGCCCGACAGGCTGTCGTCGCCGGTACCGCCGAAGATAGCATCGGAACCGCCGCCACCCAGGACGGTGTCGTTGCCGTCGCGGCCCTGGATCACATCGCTCGCGCCGTCGGTGCCGGGGTCGTCGCGGCCGTCGATCAGATCGTCGCCCGTACCGCCATCGATGGAATCCGATCCGGTACCGCCGATCAGCGTGTCGTTCCCGGCATAGCCGAGGATCGTGTCGTTGCCGGCCGCCCCCTCGATCCGGTCGCCGACATTGTAGCCCTGGAGATACTCCGCCGCCGCGGTCGCCACCGTCTCCAGCGCGATGTCGGTGCGGGTCAGGTCGAAGCTGGTGCCGTCGGCGAAGGCCAGCCGCTCCACGAAGGAGGTGCCGTCGCCCGCCATGTTGAAGCGTCCGGTCACCACGATCTCGTCGGTCGGCCGGCCGCGGAAGCGGATGTAGAGGTCGTTGCCGAACCGCGCGAAATAGAGATCGCCGCGGCCGATGCCGGGACCGAACTCGATGCGGTCGAGCCCGGCGCTGTCCAGGATGTAATCGCGCCCGTCGCCGATGCGGTAGACGTAGACGTCGTTGCCGGTCCCGCCGTCCAGCGTGTCGTTGCCGATGCCGCCGATCAGCGTGTCGTTGCCGCCGCCGCCGCTCAGCCGGTCATCGCCGTCCTGGCCCAGCAGCAGGTCGTCGGTCGCCACCCCGGTCAGCAGGTCGCCGCCGGTGCCGCCCAGCATCGCCAGTTCGCCCAACGGCATGGTGGTGCCGTCGGCGAAGGTCAGCCCGGCCAGCCCACTGGTGCCGTCGCTGGCCGAGAAATGGTTGACGATGCGGATCTGCCGGCCGGTGGCGCGGACCTGCACGATCAGGTCGCCGCCGGACCGCGTCAGCACGACGTCCTTCCAGTCCAGCCCGTCGGGCAGGCCCACCGTGTCGCCGCTGCCGGGGAAGACGATCAGGTCGGTGTCGATGCTGCCGAAGCGGAAGACCGACGGGCCGTCGCCGCCGATGAAGACGTTGCCGGCCCCCAGCACCCACGGAATCCCAGCTGCGAAGTTGATCTCATCGAGCTGGTTCAGGAAATGGTTGAACACCAGCACGTTGATCGTGCCATCGGCCGAAACGATGCGCAGATCGTCATGCTCGCGCACCAGGCGCAGGTTGGCCGGCGGGATGCCGGCGCCGAAGACCAACCGGTTGTCGCCACCCGCCGGATGGATCGTCACCGGGCCGCTGGCGGAACCGACGCTGAAACTGTTGTTGCCGCGGCTGCCGATCAGAATCCCGTTGCCGGCAACCGCCCAGATCTGGCCGTCGTCGTAACGGACGGTGGACAGGCCGGACCCGCTGCCCGCCAACCCGGTGGGGCCGAAATGGTTGACCACCGTCAGGTCGACGCTGCCGTCGTCGGTGAAGATGTGCAGGTTGACGCCGTCGCGCTCCATCCGCACCAGCGCCGGGTCGATGCCGGGACCGAAATACAGCCGGTCGCTGCCGCCGCCGGGGAAGAGGTAGCGCTGGCCCTGGCCGGGCAGGATGGTGAAGTCGTCGGTTCCCTGCTGGCCGAACATCACGCTGTCGCCCTGCAGGTTGAGCGTCAGCCCGCCGGAGAAGGTGATGGCGTCCAACCCGCGCGCCAACCCATCGGTGGGAGCGGTGAAGTGGTTGACGACGCGCACGACACGTCCGCTGCCGATGAAGGCGACCACCAGATCGACGCCGTCCTGCCGCAGAGTCACGTCGCCTGGGGAAACATCCGGCCCAAAGACGATCTGGCTGCCGCCGCCCCCGGCATGGATGAACTGGGTGGCCGGACCGGTCTTGCCGATGGTGAAGCGGTCGCCGCCCCCGCCGCCGATCAGCGTGTAGGGCGAATTGAGGTCGAATACCCGCCCGTCGGAGAAGTCCAGCTGGCCGACGCCGCCGAAGTAGTTGAGGACGGTCACCACCTGCTGCGTGCGGTCGATGAAGACCTGCAGGTCGGACCCGGTACGGATCAGCCGCACCTCCGTGCTGTCGATGCCGTCGAACACCACGCGGTCGCCGCCTTCGGCATAGATGGTCTTCGACCCGCTGTCGGGACCGACCAGGAAGACCGTTCCGCCCTGGCCGCCGATCAACAGATTGTCACCGGTCAGCGGCAGCACCGAACCGTCGGGGCGCGTCAGCGAGTCCATCGGCGTGCCGGCGAAATGGTTGACGATGGTCAGCGCATCCGCCGTGCCGTCGATGGTGATGCGCAGATTGTCGCCGATGCGCGCCACCCGGATCTTGGATCCGTCCACCGTGTCGACGAAGCGCAGGGTGTCGTCGCCGGCGCTGTCGGGATAGACGATCACGTCGCCCATCCCGCGCTGGATCACGAACTGGTCGTGGCCGGTGCCGCCGATCAGCACCTTGCCGCCCTGGATGTTCCAGGTGGTGCCGTTGTTGAAGACCAGATCGCCGATGCCGTTCATGGCGAAGTGGTTGACGATGACCATCTCGTTCGGCTGGCCGACGATGGTCAGGTGCAGGTCGTTGCCGACGCGCACGATGCGGGTCTTGCCCGGATTGGCGTCGATGGCCAGATGCTGGCCGGGCGCGCCGGGATAGATGTACATCGGACCGGCGGGAATCGTCTCCGCTCCGCCGCCGCTGATGAAGATGTTGGTGCCGATGATCGGCCACACGACGCCGTTGGAGAAGACGATCTCGGGGATCGCCACCACGCCACCGGTGGCGAACTGGTTGACGATGGTCATGCTGTCGGCACCGGCGGTGACGCGCAGATCGTTGCCGACACGGGTCAGGCGGACGGTGGACGGGTCGATGCCGGGCGCCACCTCGATGCGGTCGCCACCGCCCTGACCGCCGCCGCCATAGACGACGACGGCGCCGGAGCCTGGCGACAGCAGGAACCGATCGGCGCCGTCCGTTCCGATGCGGGCGCCGGGGCCGCCGACCGTCCAGATCTTGCCGTCGGCGAAGGCGATGTCGCGCGCCTCGTTGTTCAGGAAGTGGTTCAGCACCTTGACCGTGTCGCTGCCGTCGCGCATGACGATCTCAAGGTCGTCGCCGACGCGGCGCACCAGCGTGTCCAGGCTGTCGAAGCCGGTCCCCAGCCGCAGGCGGTCGCTGCCGCCACCGGGGAAGAGCGACACATGGCCGATGCCCGGTGCGGCGGTGAAGGTGTCGGTGGCGCTGGTCCCCACCATGATGCTGGCGCCCCAGATGTTCCACGTGTCGCCGTCGATGAAGCGCAGCGTGTGCACGCCGCCGCTCGCTCCGCCGGAGAAGTGGTTCAGCACGGTCAGCTTGTCGGGCAGCGTGCGCAGGCCGATCACCAGATCGTCGCCCACCCGCTGCATGGTCACGCTCGCCTTGTCGATGCCGGGACCGATGACGATCTGGTCGTTGCCGCCGCCGGGCAGGATCGATTTGGCGCCGCCGCCGACCGTCAGGGTGTAGCTGTCGTCGCCGGCCCCGCCGATCAGCAGGGCGGGATCGGACAGGTTCCAGAAGCGCCCGCCGGCATAGACATTCTCAAGCAGCGACGCCCCCCAGCCGGTGGCGAAATGGTTCAGCACGGTGACCTTGTCCGTCGACCCCTTCACCGAAATGACCAGATCGTCGCCCTGGCGGGTGAAGCCCAGCTTGTCGGCGCCGATGGTGGACGCGACGTTCAGCGTGTCGATGCCCTTGCCGGCGAACAGCGTGACGGCCCTATCGCCCGGCTTGAAGGCGAAGACGTCGGCGGTGTCGCCGCCCATGCGGAATCCGGCCCCGCCGTCCAGCGGCCACACCGTCCCGTCGGCGAAGGTCAAGCTGCGCAGCACGCCGTTGCCGGCGCCCGCGTCGTTGAAGTGGTTGAGCACCACCACCCGGTCGTCGGCATTGCCGATCTGGATGACCAGCTTGTCGCCGTCCCGGCGCAGCGCCACCTGCGACGGAAGGATGCCGGCGCCCAGCACCAGCCCGTCGTGGCCGCCGCCGGTCGCGAGCACACGCTCACCCAGGCCCGCCGCCACCTCCACCCGCTCGTCGGCGGCTGTGCCGGCGATCAGGCGGGTGTTGTCGATGGACCATTCGGTGCCGTCGCCGAAGCGGATGGTCCGATAGCCGTCGGCATTGCCGTCGAACTGCTGCTTGATCAGCCAGGACGCGCCACTGCCGTCATAGGAGATGCGCAGGTCGTCACCCTCGCGGGTCAGCCGCATGCGGTCGGGGTCGATGTTCGACGCGAAGGCGATGGTATCGGCACCGGCGCTGCCGTAGAGAATCGTCTGCCCGCCATCGAGCCCGAAGACCATGCGGTCGTCGCCGCCGCTGCCGATGCGGATGTCGTTGCCGCGCACGCGCCAACTGCTGCCGTCGGCCAGTTCGATGGCCTCCACCCCGCCATTGCCGGCACCGGCCAGCGCCTCGGCCGAGAAATGGTTGAAGAGCAGGATCGAGCGGTCGGTGCCGGCGATGCGGATCTCCAGGTCGTCGCCCTTGCGCGACAGGCGCAGATCGTCGGCGCTCACGTCGGCGCCGAAGCGGATGACGTTCACACCGGCATTGGCATGCAGGCTGTGGCCGGCGAAGCCGGGCTCGATGGCGATGGTGTCGTCGCCGGTGCTGCCCAGCAGCAGGTCGTCGCCCCACACCGGCCAGACCACGCCGTCGGCGAACTGTATCTGACGGACGCTGCCGTCCCCCGCTCCGGCGGCACCGTTCGGGGCGAAATGGCCCATGATGGTGATGCGGTCGCGGGCATAGCCATCTTCCCCGGCCGGGCCGCCCTGCGCGTCGAACAGGATGTGCAGGTCGTCGTCGATCCGCACGAGATGCGCGATCTCATGCCGGAAGCCGGAACCGAGCCGCACCGTGTCGTTGCCGCCTTCGCCGAACACCACCACATGGCCGGCGCCCGACGGCGCGGTCAGGACGTCGTCCCCCGCGGTGCCGGTGACCACGAGGTCGCCGAACATCCGCACGCCGTCCTGCACATAGACCGTGGTCGCACCGCGGCTGTACAGGTTGTACAGCACGGAACCGACGGTCTGGCTGCCGCCGCGGCGCCAGCCGGACTCCTTGAAGGTCACCAGATCGTTGCGGTCGCCGGTGACGTAGAGCGGCGCCCCGCCGGTGTCGGCGACGATGCCCTGCTCGTTCAGGATCAGGGTCTGGCGGCCCGGATGGCCGAGGTCGATCATCTCGACGCCATGGACCCCGCCGGCATCGGCGCCGGTCACCACCAGCCGCTCGCCCTCGAAGCGCAGGGTGTCGAAGCCGCTGCCGCCGTCGATGCCGGCGAAGCCGTCGTCGAGCACCCGCAGCGTGTCGTCACCCGCCCCGCCGGACAGGCTGTCCGCACCGCCGCGGCCGTCCAGATAGTTGGCGGCGGCGTCGCCGGTCAGGCTGTCGGCACCGCCGGTGCCGATCAGGTTCTCCACACCGTCGAGCCGGTCGCCCTCGGCATGGCCGCCGCGACCGATGCCGGTGGCGAGATTGACCGACACCGCGGCATCCGACGCCGAATAGTCGGCGGTGTCGATCCCCGCCCCGCCGCTCAGGCTGTCGGCGCCGATCCCGCCGATCAGCGTGTCGTTGCCGCTGCCGCCGCGCAGGCGGTTGGCCCCGGCATCGCCGGTCAGTTGGTCGTCGGCGGCGGAACCGGTCAAATTCTCGATTCCCGACAGCACGTCGCCCGTGGCGTCGCCGCCGGCTGCAGTTCCATCGGCAAGGCTGACGGTCACCCCGGCGGCCGAGCCGGTGTAGTCGGCGTTGTCCGATCCGGCGCCGCCGATCAGTGTGTCGGCACCGGCGCCGCCGCGCAGGATGTTGTCCTGCGCATCGCCGGTCAGCAGGTCGGCACGGGTCGATCCGAACAGGTTCTCGACCCCGATCAGCACATCCCCCTCCGCCGTGCCACCGAGCCCGGTGCCCGCCGACAGATCGACCGTCACCGCCGCGCCGGACGCCGAATAGTCGGCGGTGTCGCTGCCGGCCCCGCCGATCAGCGTGTCGGACCCGGCCCCTCCCACCAGCGTGTCGTTGCCGCCGGCACCATCCAGGACGTTGGCTCCGCCGTCGCCGGTCAGCCGGTCGCCGAAGGCGGAGCCGGTCAGGTTTTCGATCCCGCTCAGCCGGTCGCCCTGGGCGTCGCCGCCGCTGCCGGTGCCGCTCGCCAGGCTGACGCTCACCGCGGCGGCGGAGGCCAGATACTCCGCGGTGTCGGTGCCGTCGCTGCCGATCAGCGTATCGGCGCCGCCCAGCCCGACGAGCGTGTCGTTGCCGCCGCGTCCGTCGAGCCGGTTGGCGGCCGCATCGCCGGTCAGCCGGTCGTCATGGTCGGAGCCGGACAGGTTCTCTATACCGGACAGCACGTCGCCCTCGGCGTCGCCACCCGAACCGGTGCCGCTGGCCAAGTTCACCGCGACACCACCGGCAGAGGCCGCATAATCGGCGCTGTCGATGCCGTCGCCGCCGATCAGCGTGTCGGCTCCGGCACCGGCGGACAGCCAGTCGTCCCCGGCACCGCCATCCAGCCGGTTGGCACCGGCATCGCCGGTCAGACGGTCGGCGCCGGCCGAGCCGGTGACATTCTCGATGCCGGACAGCAGGTCGCCTTCGGCATCGCCGCCAGCGCCTGTCCCTGCCGCCAGATCGACGGCGACACCGCCGGCCGATGCGGCATAGTCGGCGGTGTCCATCCCCTCGCCGCCGAGCAGCGTGTCGGAACCGGCGCCACCGGCCAGCAGATCGTCGCCCGTTCCGCCGTCGAGCAGGTTCGCGCCACCGTCGCCGGTCAGCGTGTCGTCATGGTCGGAGCCGGTCAGGTTCTCGATCCCGGACAGCACGTCGCCCTCGGCATCGCCGCCAAGCCCGGCACCGCTCGCCAGATCGACCGCCACACCCGCACCGGAGGCCGAATAGTCGGCGAGGTCGATGCCGTCGCCGCCGATCAGCGTGTCGGCGCCATCCAATCCGGCAAGCGTGTCGTCACCGCTGGCGCCGTCGAGGCGGTTGGCGCCGACATCGCCGGTAAGCCGGTCGCCGAAGGCGCTGCCGGTCAGATTCTCGATGTCGGACAGCCGGTCGCCGTCCGCGTCGCCGCCAATGCCGGTGCCGCTCGACAGATCGACGGTCACGCCGTCGGCCGATGCCGAATAGTCGGCAAGGTCGACGCCATCGCCGCCGATCAGCGTGTCCGCGCCGCCAAGCCCGATCAGCGTGTCGTTGCCGCCGCGGCCGTCGAGCAGGTTGCCGTTGGCATCGCCCACCAGCAGATCGTCGTGATCCGAGCCGGTCAGGTTCTCGATGTCCGAGAGAACGTCGCCCTCGGCATCACCGCCGGCCGCCGTGCCCGCCGCCAGATCGACGGACACCCCGGTGGCCGAAGCCGAGTAATCGGCGGTGTCGATGCCGTCGCCGCCGATCAGGCTGTCGCCGCCGCCGGCCCCCGCCAGCGTGTCGTCCCCGGCACCGCCATCCAGCACATTCGCCCCGCCGTCGCCGGTCAGCCGGTCATCCCGGGTCGAGCCGGTCAGGTTCTCGATGCCGGACAGGACATCTCCCTCGGCATCGCCACCCAGGCCGGTGCCGGCCGCGAGATCGACCGTCACGCCGGCTTCGGACGCGGAATAGTCCGCAGTGTCGGTCCCCTCGCCGCCGATCAGCGTGTCGGCGCCGCCGGCCCCGGCCAGCAGGTCGTCACCGTCGCCGCCCTCCAGGCGGTTGGCGGCAGCGTCGCCGGTCAACCGGTCGTCATGGGCGGAACTGACGACAGTCTCGATGCCGGTCAACCGGTCGCCCTCGGCATCGCCGCCGGCACCCGTGCCGGCCGCCAGATCGACGGTCACGCCCGCCCCGGACGCCGCATAGGTGGCGGTGTCGATGCCGTCCCCGCCGTCGAGCCAGTCGGCACCGCTGCCACCGTCCAGCAGGTCGTCCCCCGCTCCACCCGACAGGCTGTCGTCGCCGGCCCCGCCGGACAGGCTGTTGTCGCCGCCGTCGCCGGCCAGCGTGTCGGCACCGCCACCGGCCAGAATGGTCTCGATGCCCGACACGCGGTCGGCCATCCAGCCGCCGTGGCGCACCTCGCCGGTCGCAAGATCGATGGAGATCGCGCCGGTCTCGGCAGAGTAATCGGCGATGTCGATGCCGTCGCCGCCGTCGAGGACATCGTTGCCGCCGCCCCCCTTCAGCACGTCGTTGCCGGCGCCGCCCAGCAGGGTGTCGGCACCCAGCCCGCCGACCAGCGTATCGTTACCGTCGCCGCCATCCAGGTAATCGCCGGTATAGTCGGCGCCCACCGTCAGCCGGTCGTTGCCGGCCCCGCCGATCAGCGTGTCGCTGCCGAGGCCGCCGTCCAGCGTGTCGTTGCCCGCCCCGCCGTCGAAGCGGTCGTCGCTCCACACGCCGTCGCCGTCGCTGACCAGATCGTCACCGTCGCCGGCCAGCACGATGTCGCGGCCACCGCCGCCGATGATGGTGTCGTTGCCGCTGCCGCCCTCTATGCTGTCGTCGTTTTCGCCGCCGTCGATGCTGTCGTTGCCGGCGCCGCCGCTGATGACGTCGGCCCCGGTGCCGCCGCCGATGACGTCGTCGCCGCTGCCGCCGTCGAGCGTGTCGCTCACGTCGCCGCCCAGCAGCGTGTCGTTGCCGCTGCCGCCATAGAGCCGGTTGGCGTCGGTGCCGCCATCCAGCAGATCGTCGCCCATGCCGCCATAAAGCAGGTCGGCGCCGCTGCCGCCGGACAGGCTGTCGTTGCCGGTCCCGCCGTCCAGCGTGTCGTCCTCGCTGCCGCCGTCCAGCAGATCGTTCCCGGAGCCGCCGAACAGCCGGTCGCTCTGCGATCCGCCGCGCAGCGTGTCGGCACCCGATCCGCCGCGCAGGCTGTCTTCGCCCCAATCGCCGTTCAGCAGGTCATCGCCGGCCCCGCCCAGCAGCGTGCCGCCCCCACCGCCGCTGCCCAGCGTGTCGTTCCCGGCACCGCCATCGAGCGTCTCCGCCCGCCAGTCGCCCGTCAGCGCGTCGTTGCCGCCGACCTGCGCCTCGCCGGCCTCAAACGCCTGCTCGTCGGCCGGGGACAGCCCGTCGATGTCGGCGGCACCGTCGTTCCGGACCGCGGTGACGCCGATGTGGAAGACGCGATCGGTGCTGAGCCCCCCGGCATCGGTGACGCGGACGGTTACCGCATGGGCGGGAGCCTGTGCATAATCGAACTCTGCCCCGGCGGCGACGGACAACACCCCGGTCGCCGCATCGATCGCGAAGCGCCCGCCGGCATCGTCGGTCAGGCTGTAGGTCAGCGTGTCTCCATCGGGGTCGCTGCCGTGGGCGGTGCCGACGACGGTTCCGGCCGATGCATGCTCGGCAACGGCGACCCCGTCGAGCATCACGCCGGACGGAGCGTCGTTGACGCCGGCCAGCGTGACGGTGACCGTCTGGCTGGTTACCCCGCCCCGGCCGTCGGCCACATCGATGCGGAAGCTGTCGGTGCCGGCGTAGTCGGCATCGGCCCGGTAGGTGAAGCGGCCGTCGGCCTCCAGCACCAGCCGGCCATGGCCCGGCCCGGCGCCGACGCCATAGGTCAACGCGTCGCCGTCGGGATCGACCGCGCCGACCGAACCGGTGACCGGCGTATCCTCCGTCCCGCTCAACGCCTGATCGGCGGCGACCGGGGCCCGGTTGGGGGCCGCGACGACCATGCCGGCCAGATCGGCGACCGCCACCGTCCGGCCGTCCACCGTCACCTCGAGCACGTTCCAGTTGTTGGCGACAAGCCCGATCGCCTCACCGGTGAAGCTCTGGCCGTCGTCGCCATGGCGGCGGATAAAGTCCGCCAGTTGGACGAGATCGGCCGCGACGGCGGCGGTCACCTGACCGGCGGTCAGCGCCACCCGCAGCCGGTCATAGCCGGCACCGCCGTCCAGCGTGTCGTTGCCCGCCTGATCCGACAGGACATGGTCCAGCAGATCGTCGCCGCCGCCGGCCCGGACGAGGTCGGTCCCGGCGCCGTCGGCCAGCCGGTCGGCGCCCATCCCGCTGGTCAGCGTGTCGTCGCCGTCGCCGCCGTCGAGATAATCGCCGCTGTAATCGTCGCCGACGGTCAGCCGGTCGTTGCCCGCCCCGCCGATCAGGGTGTCGCTGCCGTATCCCCCCTCCAGCGTGTCGTTGCCGGCACCGCCGTCAAAGCGGTCGTCGCTCCACACCCCGGCGCCGTCCGTCACCAGATCGTCGCCGTCGCCGGCAGTCACCACGTCACGGCCGCCGCCGCCGACGATGGTGTCGTTGCCGCTGCCGCCGTCGATGCTGTCGTCGTTCTCCCCGCCATCAATGCTGTCGGCACCGTCGCCACCCCGGATCAGGTCGTTGCCGGTCCCGCCGGAGATCACATCGTTGCCGGCGCCGCCATCCAGCGTGTCGTTGTTGCTGCCGCCCAGCAGCGTGTCATTGCCGGCACCGCCGAACAGGCTGTTGTTGCCGGTTCCGCCATCCAGCCGGTCGTTGCCGTCGCCGCCATCCAGCCAATCGTTGCCGTCGCCGCCGATCAGGGTGTCGTTGCCGGCACCGCCGCTCAGCGTGTCGGCGCGCCAGTCACCGGTCAGCAGATCGTCGCCGTCGGTGGTCACGGTGCTGGTCATCGGCTTGTCCTCCGGAAATGTCGGCCCGGTTGCTCCGGGCCTCGCGGCTGGTGGGTCGGATCGGGAGAAAGGAAGTGAGCTTAGGATTTGATACTTAGGACCTGGGTCTTATCGCTCGCGCATCGCCTCGTGGATGTGGGCAAGCACCGGGGAGAGCAGGTAGTCGAGGACGCGGCGGCGGCCGGTCTTCACCTCCGCCGTCACTGCCATGCCGGGCGCCAGCGCGATGTCCTCGCCGGTCTCGCCGCGGATGGCGGTGCGCTCCAGCGCGATGCGGGCGGAGAATTTGGGGCCGTCCCGCTCGGCCGTGGCCACCGGCTCGGCCGCCCCGGTGCGTGCCGCCGCCCCGTCGGGCGGCAGGATCACATCGTGCGAAACCGACAGGACGGTGCCGGGAAGCAGCCCGTAACGGGTGAATGGGAAGGCATCGACCTTGATTTCCGCCGGCATGCCGGGATGGAGGAAGCCGATGTCCTTGTTTTCCACCTGCACTTCGACAATCAGGGTGCGGTTCGCCGGCACGATCACCATCAGCGGCTCCGCCGCTGTGACCACGCCGCCAACCGTGTGGACGGCAAGCTGCTGGATCATCCCGCCGACAGGCGCGGTCAGAAGCTGCCGCTCCCGCCGCCGTGCCGCCTTGGTCAGTTCCTGGCGCAAGGCGGCGGCACGCTTTTCGGCATCGGCGAGATCGGCCATCGCCTTGCCGTCGAACTCCGCGGTCACCCGCCGCCTCTCGTCCGCCAGCCCCTTCAGCGCCGCCTCGGCCTCGGCCTCGCGGTTCTTCGCGGCGACCGCGCCATATTCGACCTCGGCAAGCTCCTTCTCCAGCTCCAGCAGGTCGAAGCGTGGGCTGTAGCCGCGCTGGGACAGGTTCCGCTTGGCCTGCACCTGCTCCCGGATCAGCGGCAGGGTGGCGCCCAGCCGCGCCTTCTCGGCAGCCAATGCGGCGATTTCCGCCCGGCGCTGGCGTTCCTGGCTGCCGATGGCATCGAGCGCCGCGTCGCGGGCGGTCAGCTGGTTGACAAGGATCGAGCGCTGGAGCGCCACCAGCGCGGCGTCGGCGGCCGGCGGTGGGTCGAAGCTGCGCCGGTCGGCCAGCGCGGCCCGCAGGCGGGACGCCTCGGTCTCCGCCACCGCCAGTTCCCATTCGGCGCGTCCGGCGTCGGCCGCGCTGTCTGTGGGGTCGAGTTCCAGCAGGACCGCCCCCTGCTCCACCTGCTGCCCCTCGGTGACGCGGATGGCGCGGACGATGCCGGGCTCCAGCGTCTGCACCAGCTTGTTGCGATCGCTGGGAATGAGGCGCCCGCGGGTGACGGCGGTGATGTCGATGTGGCCGATCCAGGCCCAGGCAACGGCGATGACGGCGAAGGCGACGATCAGCAGCGACACCGCCCTGGCGAAGGGCGACGGCGGCGTGTCCATCGCCTCCAGTGCCGCCGGCAGGAATTCCAGCTCGTGCCCGCGGCGCGGGCGAGGGCGGGGCGGCACGGGAGGAGGTGCGGATGGTGGCTGTGGGGGCGATGCGACCGGAGCGCCGGGAGCCGGCGCCGCTTCGGCTGCGGTCTCAGGCGACGCCATGATCGACCTCCGCCTGTCCGCCCGCCTGCATCCACCACAGCGCCGCATAGCGTCCGCCGAGCCGGATCAGCTCGTCGTGGGTGCCCTGCTCGGCGATCCGCCCCTCCTCCACCGTGACGATGCGGTCGCAGCCGCGCACGGTGGACAGCCGGTGGGCGACGATCAGCACCGTGCGGTTGTCGCAGATGCGGCGCATGTTGGCCTGGATCGCCGCCTCGCTCTCGACGTCCAGCGCGCTGGTCGCCTCGTCGAAGATCAAAATGCGCGGATCGGTGGCGAGCGCGCGGGCGATGGCGACGCGCTGGCGCTGACCGCCCGACAGGCTGGAGCCGCGCTCGCCGATCACCGTGTCGTAGCCTTCCGGCAGGCCCAGGATGAAGCGGTCCGCCCCGGCCAGCCGCGCCGCCTCGACGATCCGCTCCATCGGCATGCCGGGATCGGCCAGCGCGATGTTGTCGCGGATCGAGCGGTTGAACAGCACATTCTCCTGGAGGACGACGCCGATCTGCCGCCGCAGCCACGCCACGTCCACCAGCGACAGATCCACGTCGTCGATCAGCACCCGGCCGGATTCCGGGACATAGAGCCGCTGCACCAGCTTGGTCAGCGTGCTTTTCCCCGATCCCGACGAGCCGACGATGCCGACCGTCTCCCCCGCCTCCACCGTCAGGTCGATGCCCTGCAAGGTGGGTGAGGCATCGGGGCGATAGCGGAAGCCGACCCGGTCGAAGCGGATGCGGCCGCGGATGGTGGGCAACGGCAGCCGGCCCGGCTTGGCCGCCGGCTCCGGTGTGGTGTTGAGGATGTCGGCCAGCCTTTCGACGGAGACGCGGGCCTGCTGGAAATCGTTCCACAGCTGGGCCAGCCGCAGCACCGGCGACGACACGCGGCCGGCCAGCATGTTCACCGCCACCAGCGCGCCGATGGTGAGCGCGCCGTCGATCACCTCCTGCGCACCGACATAGAGCAGGGCCGCCATGGTCAGCTTCGACACGAGTTGGACGCCCTGGCCGGCGACGACCCCCAGGCTGGTCGCGCGGAAGGCGGCGCCGACATAGGCGGCCAGCCTCTCCTCCCAATGGCGGCGCATCTCGGGTTCGACCGCCATCGCCTTCAGCGTCTCGATGCCGGAGATGCTCTCGACCAGAAAGGCCTGGTTCTCCGCCCCCAGGGCGAATTTGGCCTCCAGCCGTCGCCGCAGGACCGGGGTGACGGCAAGGCTGATCACGGCATAGACCGGCAGGGACGCCAGCACGATCCCGGTCAGGGCCGGGCTGTACCACCACATCACCGCCAGGAAGACGACAGTGAAGACCAGATCGATGACCAGGGTCAGGGCCGATCCGGTCAGGAAATCGCGGATCCGGTCCAGCTCGCGCACCCGCGCCACGTTGTCGCCGACCCGGCGCGCCTGGAAATAGGGCAGCGGCAGCGCCAGCAGATGGTCGAACAGCCGGGCGCCCAGCGTGACGTCGACCCGGCTGGTGGTGTGCGAGAACAGATAGCTGCGCAGTCCGCCCAGCACCGTTTCGAACAGCGAGACCACGACGAGGCCGACGACCAGGATGTCCAGCGTGGTCAGGCTGCGGTGGGCCAGCACCTTGTCGACGACGACCTGGAAGAACAGCGGGCTGATCAGCCCGAACACCTGCAGCATGAAGGAGGCGAGCAAGATTTCCGAAAACAGCCGCCGGTATTTCAGCAGCGCCGGCACGAACCAGCCGATGCCGAAACGGACCTGCGCCAGATCCAGCCCGGCCCGGCGCGCCATCAGCACCAGTTCGCCCGCCCAGGCCGGTTCGACCACCGCGCGCGGCAGGGCCAACGGCTTCGATTCGAGCGGGTCTTGGATCAGCACCCGGTCGCAGTCGATCTTGGCGATGATGAAGTAACGCCCGTCACGGCGCTTGGCGATGGCCGGCAACGGCGTGGCGGCCAGCCGATCCCAGCTTGTGGTGACGGATCGCGCCTTCAGGCCGAAGCGCTTCGCGGCACGCAGGATGTCCAGCGTCTCCATCGCCCGGCCACGAACGGCATGATCGTGACGGATCTGCTCCGGATCGGCGGGATGGCCCATCAGACGCAACATGAAGATAAGGCATGACAATCCGGTGTCGGGAGTCACGCTGTCCTCAACCAGACGCGGCATGCCTCGTTTCCTGATCTGGATACCGGCGCCGGCCCGAATCCGCGGACACGTCATGGGGAACGGACAACTCCGGAGGGATTGCCTGTTCGCTCACCCGATCTGCGCGCGCTTACTCGGTACGGAACGTCTTATTACGAGCGTATGAAACTTTAATACCACCAAATAGCAAAGCGGTTGCGTTGCAATCAAGATAAATTGCCGTTGCGGCGACCTTCTCTACCTAAGATGATATTCCCTTAATGGTATTAAGAGAATTTTACTAAAATTGCTTACGGCGACGCCCCGCCGTGCGTCCGGAAATGAGCTTCGAGCGCCTTTTTGGCGCGACCCTGATTGCGGGAGCCAGCCACATTCCGCTGAAAAATCCATTCATGTCGCGTTTATTCCCGCGGAATCGCGACAAGTTTCTACACAGTTGACCGCGCAACAGAATCATGTTCCCATATTTTCTAGTAGATTTATGGACATACGGGAGCATCGCCATGCGACAGTCAGGACGCCTCAACCGCCGTGCCTTAGCGGCGGTCGCCGCATCGGTGATGGGGCTGCTGGTGACGTCGGCCATCGCGACGCCCGCGGCCGCCGAAGGGCGCATCCGGATCGCCGAGCAATATGGCCTGGGCTATCTGCCGTTACATGTGCTGCGCCACAACCAGCTGATCGAGAAGCACGGCAAGGCTCTTGGCCTCGACGTCACGGTGGACTGGGTCCAGCTGTCCGGCGGCGCGGCGATGAACGATGCGCTGCTGTCCGGCAGCATCGATCTGGGGTCCGCCGGGGTCGGGCCGCTCCTGACCATCTGGGACCGCACCAAGGGCAGCGCCAACGTCAAGGCCATCGCGTCGTTGAACGACATGCCGCTGTTCCTGACCACCAACAACCCGAAGGTCAAGACGCTGAAGGACTTCACCGATGCGGACAAGATCGCGCTGCCGGCGGTGAAGGTCGGGGTGCAGGCCCGTGTCCTGCAAATGGCGGTGGAGAAGGAGCTTGGCGCCGGTAAGTTCGATGCGCTCGACAAGCTGACCGTGTCGATGCCGCATCCCGATGCCACGGCGGCACTGCTGTCGGGCAGCGGCGGCATCACCGCCCACCTCTCCGGCCCGCCCTTCCAATACCAGCAGCTCGACGATCCGAAGATCCACAAGGTCGTCAGCTCCTACGACGTGCTGGGCGGAGCGCACAGCTTCAACCTGATCTGGAGCAAGCAATCCTTCCGCGACGAGAACCCGAAGACCTACCGGGCCTTCCTCGATGCGCTCCGGGAAGCGATGGATCTGATCAACGCCAACCACGACGCGGCGGCGGACGCCTATCTGGCGCAGAACAAGGGCAGCCTGGACAAGGCCTACATCCTGCGCCTGCTGAACGACCCCGACATCCGCTTCACCGTCACGCCCAACCGGACGGAGGCCTTCGCCGATTTCATGCATAAGGTCGGCGCGATCAAGAACAAGCCGGCCTCGTGGAAGGATTACTTCTTCGACGATCTGCATGACGGCACCGGGAGCTGACGCGATGAACGCGCTGACCTACCCGCACAGCGTCGACAGCGACGGCCTGTCCGAACGGCCGCTGCTCGACGTGTCCGGCGTCACCCTGCAATACAAGACGCGCCGCCACCTCGTCACCGCGACCTACCGCGTCGATTTCCAGGTGTTCCAGTCCGAACGCTACGTCCTGCTGGGACCGTCGGGCTGCGGCAAATCCTCCCTGCTGAAGGCGGTCGGCGGCTTCCTCCAGCCGGTGGAGGGGGCGATCCGCCTGAACGGCCGCACGGTGACGAAGCCCGGCCCCGACCGCATGATGGTCTTCCAGGAATTCGACCAGCTTCCGCCCTGGAAGACGGTCAAGGAGAACGTCATGTTCCCCCTGCTGGCCAGCGGCAAGGCCAGGCGGCGGGAGGCGGAGGAAAAGGCGCTCGACTGCATCGCCCGGGTGAACCTGACCAAGTTCGCCGATGTCCACCCGCACATGCTGTCGGGTGGCATGAAGCAGCGCGTCGCCATCGCCCGCGCCATGGCGATGGAGCCCGACATCCTGCTGATGGACGAGCCCTTCGCGGCGCTCGACGCGCTGACCCGGCGCAAGATGCAGGAGGAGCTGCTGCAGCTGTGGGACGATTTGCGCTTCACCGTGCTGTTCGTCACCCATTCCATTGAGGAGGCGCTGGTCGTCGGATCGCGCATCCTGGTGCTGTCGCCCCATCCGGGGCAGGTGAAGGCGGAGGTCAACTGCGACGGCTACGACCACGGCGCCGTCGGCGGGGCGGAGTTCCAGGCGCTCGCCAACCGCATCCACACCATGCTGTTCGCCGAGGATGTCGAAGGCGGCGTGAAGGGGGCCCACGCGTGACCGACCTGTCCTTTTCCCCGCGTCCCCTTCCCCCCGGCGGCCGGCGCGAGCCGCCGCTGCGCCCGGAGTATGAGCGCACCGTCACCGCCACCGGCCCCATCGGCGATGTCGCCCGCCCACTGTCCCTGTGGGAGCGGCTCGGCAATTTCACCGCGCTGCGCCGGCTGCTGGTCCTGGCTGCGGTCGCGGCGCTGTGGCAGGCGGCGGCGGTCTGGCAGAACAACCCGCTGATGTTCCCGACCTTCACCGACACCGCGGCGGCGCTGTGGGACGGCATCCGCCGCGACAATCTGCTGTCGATGGCCTGGACCTCGCTGGCGGTGCTGCTGAAGGGCTATGCGATGGCGGTGGTGCTGGCCGTGCTGCTGACGACCGTCGCCGTCTCCACCCGCATCGGCAACGATTTGCTGTCGACGCTGACCTCGATGTTCAACCCGCTGCCGGCCATAGCATTGCTGCCCATCGCCATGCTGTGGTTCGGGTTGGGCGAGGTCAGCCTGATCTTCGTGCTGGTCCATGCCGTGCTGTGGCCGCTGGCGCTGAACACCCATGCCGGCTTCACCTCGGTGTCGGAAACGCTGCGGATGGCCGGTCGGAACTACGGGCTGGGCGGCCTGCGCTATGTCGTCACCCTGCTGATCCCCGCCGCCTTCCCGGCGATCCTCACCGGCCTCAAGGTCGGCTGGGCCTTCGCCTGGCGGACGCTGATCGCGGCGGAGCTGGTGTTCGGCGTGTCCTCCGGCAAGGGCGGGCTCGGCTGGTTCATCTTCCAGAACCGCAACGAGCTTTACATCGACAAGGTCTTCGCCGGCCTCGTCACCGTCATCCTGATCGGCCTCCTGGTCGAGAATGTCGTCTTCCGTTGGATCGAAGTCCACACGGTCCGCAAATGGGGTATGGTCCGCTAAATGGCTTTCCAAGACATCAACCCGGTGCGCTTCGATTCCAACCTGACGGTCGAGCGCCCGACCTTCGTCACCCATCTGGAATGCGCCTATACCGGCGAGCGGTACAAGGCCGACACCGTCCACAACCTGTCGCGCGCCGGCAAGCCGCTGCTGGTCCGCTACGACCTGAACGGTGTGAAGCAGGCGCTGACCAAAAGCTCGCTGTCCGAACGCCCGCAGGACTTGTGGCGCTACCGCGAACTTCTGCCCGTCCGCAAAGTCGAGGACATCGTGAGCCTGGGCGAGGCGGTGACCCCGCTGGTGCCGCTTCCCCGGCTGGCGAAGCGGCTGGGTGCGGCGGAACTGCTGGTGAAGGACGAGGGGCGGCTGCCGACCGGTTCCTTCAAGGCGCGCGGGCTGGTGATGGCGGTGTCGATGGCGAAGGCCTTCAACATCAAGCACATGGCGATGCCGACCAACGGCAATGCCGGGGCGGCGTTGGCCGCCTACGCCACCCGTGCCGGCATCCGCACCACCATCTTCTGCCCGGCCGACACGCCGGAGGTGAACGTGTCGGAGATCGAACTGCAAGGTGCCACCGTCTACCGCGTCAACGGCCTGATCGACGATTGCGGGAAGATCGTCGGCGAGGGCAAGGCGAAGGTCGGCTGGTTCGACGTCTCCACCCTGAAGGAGCCCTACCGGATCGAGGGCAAGAAGACGATGGGTCTGGAGCTTGCCGAGCAGCTGGGCTGGGAGGTGCCGGACGTCATCTTCTATCCCACCGGCGGCGGCACCGGCCTGATCGGCATGTGGAAGGCCTTCGCCGAGCTGGAGGCCATCGGCTTCATCGGCGCGAAGCGTCCGCGCATGGTGGCGGTCCAGGCCGCAGGCTGCGCGCCGATGGTCCGCGCCTGGGAACAGGGGGAGGAGCATGCCCCGCGCTGGGAGGACGCCCACACCATCGCGTCCGGCATCCGCGTGCCGCAGGCGGTCGGCGATTTCCTGATCCTGCGCGCCGTGCGCGAGAGCGGCGGCTTCGCCATCGCCGTGCCCGACGACGCCATCCAGGCGGCGTTGAACGAGGTGGCTCGGGAGGAAGGCTTCCTGCTCTGTCCCGAAGGGGCTGCGACCTACGCCGCCTATAAGCAGGCTCTGGCCGAAGGCCAGGTCGGCAAGGAGGAGCGCGCCGTCCTGTTCAACTGCGCCACCGGCCTGAAATACCCGCTGCCGCCGGTACACCGCACGCTCGACCGCACCCAGCCCATCGACTATTCGCTCTTCGAGGAAACCGACCGATGAGCGAAGTCCGCTACCGCCCGGACCGGCTGGTCGCGACGCTCGACGCCATCCTCCGCCACAGCGGCAGCTCGGCGGAGGAGGCGGCCACCGTCGCCGCCAATCTGGTTGAGGCCGACGCCCGCGGCCATGCCAGCCACGGAGTCTGCCAGATCGCCGTCTATGCCCGCAGCCTTGAACTGGGCCATCTCCAACCCAACCGCCATGCCCGCATCGTCCGCGACGAGGCTCCCTTCCTGGTGGTGGACGGCGACGTCGGCTATGGGCAGGTGATCGCGAAAGAGGCTACAGACCTCGCCATCGAGCGGGCCAGGGCCGGCGGCGCCTGCATTCTGGCACTGCGCAACGCCCACCATATCGGCCGCGTCGGCTCCTATGGCGAGCAGTGCATCGCCGCCGGGCTGATCGGCCTGTTCTTCGTCAATGTGGTCAGCCGGCCGCTGGCGGCGCCCCATGGCGGCGGCCGGCCGAGGCTGGGCACCAACCCGGTCTGCATCGCCGTTCCCGGCACGCCGGGCTATGCGCCCTTCCTGCTCGATTTCGCCACCAGCGCCATAGCCGCCAACAAATGCCGGGTCGCCGCCTCGCTGGGCAAGGAGGTTGAGGACGGCCTGCTGCTCGACCCGGACGGACGGCCGACGCGCGATCCGGCCGTGATGTTCACCGAGCCGACCGGCGCCATCCTGCCCTTCGGCGGCCATAAGGGCTACGGTCTGGCACTGGCTTGTGAAATTCTGGCGGGTGCCCTGGCCGGCGGCCTGCCCGCCCTGCCGGAGAATCTGCGGCCGGGCCGGGTGGTCAACAACGCACTGGCCTTCGTCATCGACCCCAACCGGGTCGCCGGGCCGGAATGGCAGACCCTGACCGACGCCGTGCTCGACCATGTCGCCGACACGCCCGTCGCCCCCGGCAGCGACGGCGTCAGCATTCCCGGCGAACCGGAGGCGCTGCACCGCATGGCCGCGATGGACCGCGGCATCGCGCTCGACCCCGACACGGTCGCGGCACTGTACCGCATCGGCGGCGGGCTCGGGCTGGATGTGCCGGCGTTGCTGGAGGGCTGAACGGGGGGCGGCCCCAGCCCCGCCCCCTGCTCCGCCTCCTGCCCCACGCTCCGCCCCATCCGGTCAGGCGGTGATCCGGTTCCGCAGGACGCCGTCCTCCAGGAACAGCCGCACCGTCTCCGCCGCGTTGCGCCGCATCTCCACCGCCGCCTGATCGGAGTGGAAGGCATTGTGCGGCGTCACCACCAGCCGCCCGGCGAGCCAGTCCTCCCGCGCCCGCCACGCATCCAGCAGCGGGTGCGGGGCCGGCGGCTCGACCGGCAGCACGTCGGTCCCGACGGCGGCGAGCCGGCCGCTGCGCAGGGCCGCCTCCAGCGGAACCAGCCCGGCGAACAGCTCGCCGCGCGCGGTGTTGACCAGGATGGCGCCCGGTTTCATCGCCGCCAGGGTGGCCTCGTTCAGCAGGCCGCGCGTCTCGCCGTTCAGCGGGCAGTGGAAGGTGACGATGTCGGATTCGGCGAGCAGCTCCTCCAGCCGGCGGACGCGGCGATAGCCGACCGCCTTCTCGTGCCCGGCCGGCTGAAACGGATCGTAGCCCAGGATGCGGTGTCCGAAGCCCTTCAGCCGGTTCACCACCGCGGTGCCGATCCGCCCGACCCCGACCACCCCGACCGTCGCGGCGTTGGACCGGTGCAGCGGGGTCAAGGTGTTCGCTTGCCACGTCATCGTGTAGCCGCGGGCGCGGGCATCATGCTCCCACAACCGGCGTTGCAGCGACAGGATCATGGCGACGGCGTGGTCGGCGACCTCCTCCGTCCCGTAATCGGGGTTGTTGCAGAACGGAATCCCGGCGGCCTCCAGCGCCGCGACATCGACCCGGTCATAGCCGACGCCGAACCGCACGACGATCCGGCAGCGCTTCAACCGCTCGACGGTGGCAGGGCCGATGCGCGTGCTCCACACGAGCAGGGCATCCAGGCGGGCGAGGCGGTCCGGGTCGAGATCCTCCTCCCGCCGGCAGTCGAGAAAATCGACCTCCGCAAACCCGTCCAGCACGGCGGCTTCAAGATCGGGGGGCGGAATCATGTGGTCGGTGATTCCGACGACCAACCGCCCGGCGCTGTGCTGCCCCATCCCCATCGCTCCCGTCACCGTTCGAACCAAGTGTCCGTATTTTCCCATGCCGCACTGGATTTTCAAAGCCGATTGCCGCTTTGCGTAATAGGAAATGGCCGCCTCGCGCGGAAGGCTCCGGTTTCACTTGCGCGGGCGCAGGAAGAACAGCATGGCGAGACCGGACAGCAGGATCGACAGCATCACCCACCAGAAGGCGTGCGGCGAGACATGATCCTCGATGGCGCCGACCCCCGGCACCCCCGCCACATTCATGCCGAAGATGCCCGAGATCAGGGTCATCGGCGCGAAGATCACGGTCACCACCGCCAGCACATGCAGGCTGTGGTTCTGCTGGTCGGCGACACGAGCGAGAAGCTCGTCCTGCAAAACCTTGGCCCGGTCCTGCAACGCCTCGATGTCGTAGAGCACCCCGGCGAATTTCTCGACCGAATGACCCAGGCGGGCACGATCATCGTCGTCGATCCAGGGCACCCCGCTGGTGGCGAGCCGGCTCAGCGCCGCGCGCTGCGGCGAGACATGGCGGCGCAGCCGGACGATCAGCTGGCGTAGCTGGCCCAGCCGCTGCCGGGCGAGCTGATAGCGTTCGGCCAGCACGGTGTCCTCCACCTTGTCCAGATCGGCTTCGGCCCGCGTCACCACCTCTCCCAGCGTGTCGGCCAGCATGTCGATCAACTCGGCCATCAGGGCGGCGGTGCTGCCGTAGCAGCCCTGGTCGTGCAGGGACTTGCGCAGGCGGTCGATCGCCTTCAGCGGATGCCGCCGGCAGCTGACGATGCGGCGTTCGTCCATGAACAGGCGCAGGGTGCCGATGTCCGACGGCTCGAACTTGAAGTCGTAATGCATGTCGCTCAGCACGGCGAGGAAGCCGTCGTCGAACGGCTCCAGCCGCGTCCGGTCGTCCTTGGCGTCCAACAGGATCTCGCGGGCGAACTCGTCGAGCCCGCTCTTGCGGTCCAGCCAGTCGCGCGCCCGCGCCGAGGCAAGGTTGAAGTGCAGCCACAGCACGCCGCCGCTGCGCTGCTGCGCTGCGTCGATCTCATCGAAGGACACCGGCACCGGCGGCGCATCGGGGGTGAGGAAGTAACCGCAGATCAGGTCGGTCCCGGTATCGAGCTTGATTGGAACTACCATATCCGGCGAACCTTCCATTGCCTCTTCGCCGGCCGGGGGGGCCGGCCGGCGGGCAGGATACGCCGGCGGACGTGCGGCGCAACCTCGTCCTTGGGCGCTTGGAGCAACTGCAACAAGCCCGTCTTGAAACCGTCATCACCCTGTCGCGCGTTTGCGGCATCAACGCGCGGGCGTCACCATTCGACAGGGGCATGACCGTGAGGACCGAGACCGCCGCCGGCGCCCACGACATGGACGCCTGCGATTTTACCCGCCATACCCAAGACTCTGTCGGCCGACTCCGGTCCGACTCGCAGCATCCCGTGATCCGCCAATCCACCGAGGCGGACGTGCCGGCCATGCTGGAGATCTACGGCTACCACATCCAGCACGGCCTCGGCCCCTTCGACATCGAGCCGCTGCACCCGGAAGAGCTGAAGCGCCGGCGCAAGGCGATGCTGAAGCGCCGCCTGCCGCATCTGGTGGCCGACCTGAGCGGCGCCATCGCCGGCTACGCCTATGCGGCCCCCTTCCGCAAGCGCCCGGCCTACCGCTACACGGTCGAACACTCGATCTACGTCCACAAGGATTTCCAGGGCCTTGGGATCGGCCGCCAACTCCTGTCGGCGCTGGTCGATGCCTGCACCGTCGCCGGCTGCCGGCAGATGGTCGCCGTGGTCGACAGCGCCAACGCCCCGTCGCTGCGCCTGCATGAGTCCTGCGGCTTCGAGCAGGCCGGCGTTCTGCGCTCGGTCGGTTTCAAATTCGGCCGCTGGACCGACAGCGTCTTCCTCCAGCGCGCGCTCGGCCCCGCCGACGGCGCGCTGCCCGACGACCATCGCGGCGGCACCGTCCAGGCCGGCGACTGACAGCCTTCCATCCCCCGGAGTTCCCCCATGGATTTCTTTCGACGCTTCTCCTTCCTCGTCTGTGCCCCGGCCTTCGATGCCGACGAGCTGGAGGGCGTGCGCGTGCAGCAGATCGTCGCCGAGGTCGAGCGCATCGGCTTCGAGGTGGTGCGGACGCGCCGCGTCGAGGATGCCGAACTGGCGATCCGCACCGACGCCGCCATCGGCTGCATGATCGTCGATTGGGGCAAGCGCGGGCTGGAGGGCAAGCCGGCCTCGCTGATCGCGCTGGCGCGCAAGCGCGGTCTGGAGATGCCGATCATCCTGCTGGTCCGCCGCCAGCGGCTGGAGAACATTCCGGTCGATGTGCTCAATCAGGTCGACGGCTATGTCTTCTTGGCCGAGGAAACGCCGGAATTCATCGCCAAGAACCTCGTCTCCCGCCTCAAGCAGTATGCCGAGACGCTGAAGACGCCCTTCTTCGGCGAACTGGTGGATTACGCCGAGGAAGGCAACCAGCTGTGGACCTGCCCCGGCCACAATGGCGGCATCTTCTACAGCCGCAGCCCCATCGGCCGCATCTTCGTCGAGCATCTGGGCGAGGCGGTGTTCCGCGACGACATCGACAACTCGGTGCTGGAGATGGGCGACCTGCTGGTCCATGAGGGGCCGGCGCTGAAGGCGCAGAAGGAAGCCGCCAAGATCTTCGGTGCCGAGCGCACTTACTTCGTGCTCAACGGCACCTCTGCCTCCAACAAGATCGTCCTGTCGGCGCTGGTGGCGGAGGACGACCTCGTCCTGTTCGACCGCAACAACCACAAGGCCGCCCACCATGGCGGGCTGTTCCTCGGCGGCGGCATCCCGATTTTCCTGGAGACCGACCGCAACCCCTACGGCCTGATCGGTCCCATCGACCACGAGGCGCTGGACGAGGAACGCATCCGCGAGAAGATCCGTAAAAACCCGCTGGTCAAGGATCCGGACGCCTGGAAGCGCGAGCGGCCCTTCCGCGCCGCGGTGATCCAGCAATGCAGCTACGACGGCACCATCTACAGCGCCGAGACCATCCTGGCGAAGATCGGCCATCTCTGCGACTACATCCTCTTCGACGAGGCGTGGGCCGGTTTCCTGAAGTTCCACCCGCTGTTCAAGGGCCGCTTCGCCATGGGGCTGGACAGCCTGCATGACGGCCACCCCGGCATCATCGCCACCCAGTCCACCCACAAGCAGCTGGCGAGCTTCTCCCAGGCCTCGCAGATCCATGTGAAGGACAGCCACATCAAGGGGCAGCGCCGCCGGGTGGAACATCGCCGATTCAACGAGACCTTCCTGCTGCACGCCTCGACATCGCCCTTCTACCCGCTGTTCGCCTCGCTCGACGTCGGCGCGCAGATGATGAAGGGCAGGTCCGGCGAGGTGCTGTGGGACGACACGATCCGGCTGGGCATCGAGCTGCGCAAGAAGCTGCGCGCCATCCGCCGCGAGTTCGACGAGCGCGAGAGCGACCCGGCGCGCCGCTGGTTCTTCGACCCCTTCGTGCCCGACCGGGTGGAGGTCGGCGGCACCACGACAGCGTGGGAGGATGTGCCGACCGACGCGCTGGCCTCCGACGTGCGGCATTGGGAATTCGTGCCGGGGGCGGACTGGCACGGCTTCCGCCATGTGGCGGCCGGCTATGCGATGACCGACCCCAACAAGCTGACCCTGCTCACCCCCGGCTTCGACCGCCGCACCGGGGCCTATGAGGACCACGGCATCCCGGCGCCGGTGGTGGCGCAGTATCTACGCGAGAACCGCATCGTTCCGGAGAAGAACGACCTGAACTCGATCCTCTTCCTGCTGACGCCCGGCGTGGAATCGAGCAAGGCCGGCACGCTGCTGAGCGCCCTGGTGGCGTTCAAGCGGCTGCACGACGACAATGCGCTGCTGGAGGACGTGATCCCGGAATTCGTCGCCCGCCGCCCCGCCCGCTACACCGGCCGCCGGCTGCGGGACCTGTGCGCCGAGATGCACGCCTATTACCGCGAGCGCGGCACCAACGACCTGCAGCGCCGCATGTTCCGCCCCGACCATCTGCCGGCGATGGTGATGCCGCCGCGCGAAGCGGTGCGGCATCTGGTGCGCAACGACGTGGATTACCTGCCCATCGACCGCATCGCCGGGCGGATCGCCACCACCCTGTGGGTCGTCTACCCGCCGGGCATCGCCACCATCGTGCCGGGCGAGCGGCTGGACGACCATGCCCGGCCGATGATCGAATATCTCCAGGTCTTCCAAGAGGGCGCCAACCGCTTCCCCGGCTTCGACAACGAGATCCAGGGCCTGTACCGCGAGACGGAGCCCGACGGGTCGATCCGCTTCTACACCTATGTCGTGCGCGAACCCGGCGCGGACTGAACCCGCGCCGGGATTTGGCGGAGGCGGTTCGAACCGCCTCCTCTCCAATCTTCAATAGGGCCGGTCGCCCAGAACGGTGGCGCGGTGCATGATGCGCCGGTGCGGCGAATAGTCGTTCACCGCGTAATGCTGGGTCGACCGGTTGTCCCACAGCACCAGATCGTCCTCTTTCCAGCGCCAGCGCACGGTGAATTCCGGGCGGCTGATGTGGTCGTACAGGAACTCAAGGATCGCAGCGCTTTCCCGGTCGCTCAGCCCGACGATGCGGGACGTGAAGTTCTCGTTCACGAACAGGGCCTTGGCACCGCTGACCGGATGGGTGCGGATGACCGGATGCACCACGGCCGGATGCTTGTCGCGCGCCGTCTTCCAGCGGGCGTGGGTCTCGGGATCGCCGTTGTGCCGCCATTCCGGGAAGGAGCGGGTGAAGTCGTGCAGCGCCTTCAGCGGCTCCAGCAGGCGGCGGATCGGCTCCGACAGGCCGTTGTAGGCGGCGATGTTGCTGGCCCACACCGTGTCGCCGCCGATGGGCGGAATCAGCTTGCCGGACAGGGCGACGATAGCCGGCGGCGTTTCGATGCAGGTGACGTCGGTGTGCCAGACGTCGTTGTCGGTCGGGTTGTGCGGCCCGGTGTCCAGCACCATGATCTCCGGCTGCTCGGGCACCTTCGGATAGATCGGGTGGACGTGCAGCTGGCCGAAACGGGCGGCGAAGTCGCGCTGCGCCTGTGGCGTCAGCGGCTGGTTCTCGAAGAACAGCACCTGATGGGCGACCAGCGCCCGCTCCAGAGCCGCCGCTTCGCTGTCGGACAGCGGGCGGGAGAGGTCGATCCCCTCCACTCGCGCGCC
This sequence comes from Azospirillum sp. A29, assembly GCF_042604625.1. Taxonomy (NCBI): domain Bacteria; kingdom Pseudomonadati; phylum Pseudomonadota; class Alphaproteobacteria; order Rhodospirillales; family Azospirillaceae; genus Azospirillum; species Azospirillum sp. A29. The sequence goes on along the minus strand of NZ_CP170463.1, from coordinate 181,338 downwards.
GATGGCGGGGCTGACGGGCGTGACGGTCAGGGCGGACAAGGCGATGTCTGGCATGGCGGTTCCCCAATCTTTTTGTATGGCGATTTCTGGAATTCCGGCGGTCTGCCGTCCTCAGGACTTGCCCTTCCATGGCACCAGCCACGCTTCCAGCAGGCGCATTCCGTAGGAAAAGGCGAAGGCGAAGACCGCGATGATGCCGATGCCGACGAAGACCACGTCGGTGGCGAGGAAATGCGAGGCGGACATGATCATGAAGCCGATGCCGCGGGTGGCGGCGATCAGTTCCGCCGCGACCAGCGTGCTCCAGCCGACGCCGATGCCGATGCGCAGGCCGGTCAGGATCTCCGGCAGGGCGCTGGGCAGCACGATGGTGCGGAACAGCTGCCAGCGGCTGGCGCCCAGCGACAGCGCGGCGTTCACCCGTTCGATCGGCAGCGCCCGCACCCCGGCCTGCGCCGACAGGCAGACCGGCGCGAACATCGCCAAAGTCAGCAGGACAATCTTCGACACCTCGCCGATGCCGAGCCAGATGATCATTAGCGGCAGATAGGCCAGCGGCGGCAGCGGCCAGTAGAACTCGATGGGCGTGTCGAAAACCCCCTTGGCCCAACGGTTCAGCCCCATCGCCAGCCCCAGCGGGATGCCGAGCGAGGCGGCGATGACGGCGGCCGAAAAGATACGGAACAGGCTGGCCGACACATGCTCCCACAGGGTGGCGCCGGCATAGCCATCCTCGAAGACCGCCAGGAACTGGGTCGCCACCTCCTGCGGGGTCGGCAGGAACAGCGGCGGCACCAGCCGGTAATGGGTCACCAGGAACCATGCCGCCAGCAGCAGCAGGGCGGTGGCGAGGCTGATCGGACCGGTGCGCGCGCCGTCCAGCCCGAAGGGGTGGAGCCGGACGATCTTCGGCCGGGCCGCCGGGCCGACGACTTGGTCGCCAGGACGGGCGATGTCGGTCATTGCAGCACCGTCCGGCGGGACTCCGCCTCGGCATGCGGGCGATGCACCAGGGACCGGATCTCGTCATAGAGATCGGCGAACTCCGGCGCCGACAGGATGGCGCGCACGTCGCGCTCGGCGGCGAAGCGGCGGACGAAATCCAGATCGAAACGGGCGACGATCCGGCCGGGCCGCGGCGACATCACCACCACCGTGGTGCCGAGGAACAGCGCCTCCTCGATGGAATGGGTGATGAAGAAGATGCGTTTTCCGGTGCGCGCCCAGACGTCGATCAGCATTTCCTGCATCTGTTCGCGGGTCAGGCTGTCGAGCGCGCCGAACGGCTCGTCCATCAGCAGGATCTTCGGGTCGGTCGCCAGCGCGCGGGCGATGCCGACGCGCTGACGCATGCCGCCCGACAGCTCGTGCGGGGAAGCGTCGGCGAAGCTTTCCAGCCCGACCAGTCCCAGCAGCTCCTCCGCCCGTTCGCGCTGCTCCCTGGCGGGAACCCCGGCGAAGCGCAGGCCGAGCGCCACATTGTCGGCGACGCTGCTCCAGGGCAGCAGGGTATCCTTCTGGAACACCACGCCGCGGTCGGCGCCGGGGCTGGCGACCGGCTGGCCGTCCAGCGTGATCGATCCGTCCGACAGGGGCAGGAAGCCGGCGATGGCGTTCAGCAGCGTCGACTTCCCGCAGCCCGAAGCCCCCAGCGCCACGACGATGCTGTTGGCGTCGATGTCGAGCGATGCACGGTCCAGCGCATGGACCACCCGGCCGTCACGGGCAGAGAAGAAGATGCTGGCGTTGCGGACCTGGAGCATGGGCGCTCTCCTGTCGGCGATTAAATTAGCGGACGTCCTTGACGTAATCGGCGGTGACGAAGCCGCCGTAGCTGGGCAGCACGGTGGTGATCTTCTTCTGCTCCTTCAGGAACTCCGCCGTGTCCTTCAGGATCTTGCCCGCACCGCTTCCCTCGCCGCCGGCCAGCCAGGCGGTGGAGGCCTGCACCTCCGCCGGGACCAGCGACAGGTTGGTCAGCGCCGACGCTTGATCGGAGGGCGTGCCGCCCAGCAGCTTCGCCAGCGTCTTCGCATTCTCAGAATCCGGCCCCCAGGCCGCCTTGTCGTTGCGGAAGGAGGCGCTGTAGCGCTCGATGGTGCCGGCGAAGCCCTTGAGGAAGGCGGGATTGTCCTTGGCGAAGGCGGCGGTCGCCACCCAGGCGCTGAAGGTCGGGGCGCCACGGTCGGCCACCTCGCGCGAGGTCAGCAGCACCTTGCCGGTCTTCTTCAGCTCGGTCAGGGCGGGATCCCAGACGAAGGCGCCCTCCAGGTCGCCGCGGTTCCAGGCGGCGACGATGTCCGGCTGCGGGATGGCGAAGACCTGGGCGTCGCGTTCCGTCAGCTTCTCCTGCTTCAGCACGGCGAGCAGCTGGTAATGGTCGGTGGAGACGGGAGCCGCCGCCAGCTTCTTGCCCTTCAGGTCCGACGGCTTTTCGATGCCGGAGCCGTTGCGCACCACCAGCGCCTCGTCGGTGCCGGAGATGGTCGCGAGATGGAAGGCCTTCACGTCCAGCCCGCGGCTGACCGCGGCGGCGAAGGGGCTGGAGCCGACATAGCCGACCTGCACGTCGCCCGAGGCGATGGCGGCGAAGATCTCCGCGCCCGAGTTGAATTTGCGGAAGTCGATCTCGGTGCCGGTCGCCTTGGCGAAATCGCCGTTGGCGATGGCGACCGAGGAAGGCAGCGCGTCGGTCTGGTAGCCGACCACGACCTTGCCGGACGCGGCTTCGGCGACGGTGGAGGCGGCAAAGGGGGCGACCGCCGCCAGCGCGGTAGAGAGGAGGGTGGGCAGAATGGGCTTCATCGTCGTTTCCCCCGTCACGGTGTGAATGCCGGCCTGCGAGCGCCGGAAATCCGAATGTCCGTGAACCTTAAAGCGACGCTCGCGCCGTTGTCATCATAAAATCTACATCTCTACAGGGAAATAGTTTATATATACAAAAATCAGATGCTTAATAACGTCGGCGGTGCCTACCGGATCGAGTGGGACGCTGGATTTTCCCGCCATCGGCTGGACAAGAGCGGTACCGTTTCCGCTGAAAATATCGGCGGATACGAAGCTGACCCTTGACCCCGACGTTTTTTCCCACTTTCCTATAGACAATAATATATTTAAACAGACTCCATCTGTTATATCTGCCTACCGGTGGGAAGCGCCACGCCCCCAAACCATCTGACCAAGGAGTTGCGCCATGCAGGGTTTGAGTGATTTCGACCGGATGGTGATGGCGTCCCTCTGCCCCTCGGGCACGCTGGTTCTGCCGCTCCTGCCGCCCGACGGGCAGATGGCAGACCCGGCAGACGGAATCCGGGGCGATGAGCCTCCGGACCGCGGCCTGCTTCCCCTCGGCCTCGGCATCATCTCGGCCATTCTCCTGGCATCGCTGGCGGCGCTGGCCTGATCCGGCCGGCAGCGGCCGCCAAACTCTCGAAGGATAAGAAAAAGTGGCGGTTCAGGACCATGACGCATACTGGCAGCCCGGTCTGGAAACCCAGAGCCGTGCCGACTGGCGGCAATTGCAGCTCGACCTGCTGAAGGATCATCTGCGGCACGCTTACGATGGCTCGCCCTACTACCGCGCCGCCTTCGATGCGCAGGGGGTGTCACCGGGGGACCTGCACACGCTGGACGACCTGCGGCGTTTCCCCTTCCTGGACAAGGCGACCATCCGCGACCGCCAGGTCGCGGTGCCGCCCTTCGGCGATCTGGTCGCCGTGCCGGAACGGGAGATCGTCTACATCTCCGCCTCCAGCGGATCGACCGGGGTGCCGACCGCCTCGCCCTTCACCGCCAAGGATTTCGAGGAGTGGATCGACTATGAGGCGCGGCAGTTCTGGTCGAGCGGCCTGCGCCCGACCGACCGCTACGCCCATGCGCTGAACTTCTCGCTGTTCGTCGGCGGCCCCTGCGTGCTGGGCGCGCAGAAGCTGGGGGCGCTCAGCATCCATGCCGGCACCCTGCCGTCGGAACGGCTGCTGGCGGTGCTGAACCAGTTCAAGGCGACGGCGCTGTGGACGACGCCGTCCTACGCCTGGCACCTCGGCGAGACCGCCCAGCGCGAGGGCATCGACCCGGCCCGCGATCTCGCCGTCCGCCGCCTGTTCGTGGCGGGCGAGCCCGGCGGCTCGATCCCGGAGACGCGCGAACGGATCGAGGCGCTGTGGGGGGCGGAGGTCTACGACTATTACGGCCTGTCCGACATCTTCGGCTCCTGCGCCGGCATGTGCGTGGAGAAGGACGGGCTGCATTGGGCCGAGGACCATATCCTGGTCGAGGTGCTGAATCCCGAAACGCTCGAACCGGTGGCGGAGGGCGAGCGCGGCGAGCTGGTGCTGACCACCCTGCGCAAGCGCGCCCGCCCGATCATCCGCTTCCGCACCGGCGACATCGTGTCGGTGACGACGGAGCCCTGCCGCTGCGGCCGCACCTCCCTGCGGCTGAAGGGCGTGCATGGGCGGCTCGACGACATGCTGATCGTCAAGGGCGTCAACCTGTTCCCCGGCGACGTGGAGGCGGTGGTGCGCCAGGACCCGGCGCTGACCGGCGAATACCGGCTGGTGCTCGACCGGGTCGAGCGGCTGGACCGCCTGACGGTCGAGGCGGAACACACCCAGGGCTTCAACGGCGATCTGGAAGAGCTGCGGGGCCGGCTGCGCCGCCAACTGAAGGCCGCCACCGGCGTCGGGGCGGAGGTTGCCCTGCTCGCCCCCGGCACGCTGCCCCGTGCCGTCCACAAGGCCAAGCGAATCGACGACCGCCGCCAGCATGTGTGGTCGTGACCCAATCCCCTGACGGAGCCCGCTCCCATGCCGGACACCCATAATCCCGTCGCCGAACAGCGTCCCGACGACATCGCGCCCGAACACATTGCGCTGGCGACCGACCGCCTGTTCCTCAACGCCCGCACGCCGCAATCCTGGTCCGACCGGCCGGTCCCGGTGGAGACCCTGCATCGCCTCTACGATCTGGTCCGGCTGGCGCCGACCGCCTTCAACGGCAGCCCGGCGCGCTTCGTCTTCCTGACCACGCTGGAGGCGAAGGAGCGGCTGCGCCCGGCATTGAGCCGCGGCAACCAGTCCAAGCTGGCGGCCGGCGCCATCGCCATCGTCGCCTATGACCGCCGCTTCTTCGAACATCTGCCGCTGCTGAGCCCGCATTACGACCCCTCGCCGATGTTCGTCGACGAGCCGTCGCTGGCCGAGACCACGGCCTTCCGCAACGGGTCGCTCCAGGCCGGCTACCTGATCCTGGCCGCCCGGCTGCTGGGTCTGGATGCCGGGCCGATGTCCGGCTTCGATGCCGAAGCGGTCGATGCGGAGTTCTTCGCCGACGGCCGGCTGCGCACCAACCTGCTGGTGGCTCTGGGCCATGCCGACGGGCCGCCATCGCGCCCGCGCGCCCCGCGGCTGGACGCGTCGAAGGCGGTGGTGATCCTTTGAGCCCAACGCCGTAGCGGCCGACAATTCCCGGCCGAACGGGAGATCGATCATGAGCGTGAACGACACGGCCGCCGCCCTGCCGGCGGCCAACGGCGGAGCCTTGCCAATCGGCGGCGGCCTGCCGTCCAACCTCCTCCTACGGTTTTCCGCCGCCGCCCTGCTGTGGTTCGCCGCCTCCGGGGTGACGGCCCTGTGGCCCGACGCCGCCGACGCCCAGGAGTGGGAACGCACCGGCGAGTTCGCCAGCCTGCTGGTGGTCACCGCCGGGCTGCTGGTGCTGGCCGCCCTGCTGGCCGCGGCGGTCCGCCCGGCGCCGCGCAGCCGGCTGGAATCTGCGATTGCCGGCCTCTCGGCGTCCGTTCCCTGGCTGATCGCCCTGGCGCTGGGCGTCACCGGCTGGGAAATCCTGACCGCCAAGCTCAATCTGCTGCCGCGGCCCTTCTTCGTCCCGCCGCAGGCGCTGCTGGAGGTCTATCTCGATGACTGGCCGCGGCTGCTCGACTGCTTCGCCGCGTCGCTGAGGCTGCTGGTCACCGGCTATGCCGTGGGTTCGATCCTCGGCGTGGTGACCGGCGTCGCCATCGGCTGGTCGCGTGCGGTCGGCTATTGGGTCCACCCGGTTCTGCGGCTGATCGGTCCGCTGCCGGCCACCGCATGGCTGCCCATCGCCTTCTTCGCCTTTCCGACCAGTTGGAGCGCCAGCGTCTTCCTGATTGCGCTGGCCAGCGGCGTGCCGGTAACCGTCCTCACCTGGTCCGGCGTGGCCGGGGTCAACAGCGCCTATTACGACATCGCCCGCACGCTGGGCGCCTCCCCGCGCTTCCTGGTGCTGAAGGTCGCCGTCCCGGCGGCGATGCCGCATGTCTTCGTCGGGCTGTTCATGGGACTGGGCGCCTCCTTCGCCGTTCTGGTGGTGGCGGAGATGCTGGGCGTGAAGTCCGGGGTCGGCTGGTACCTGCAATGGGCCCAGGGCTGGGCCGCCTACGGCAACATGTATGCGGCCCTGCTGGTGATGGCGCTGCTCTGCTCCGGTCTGGTGACGCTGCTGTTCCGCGTCCGCGACCGCCTGCTCGCCTGGCAGAAGGGAATGCTCAAATGGTAGCGCTCGAAAACACCGGCACGGCGGGAATGACGATCGACGTGCAGGCGGTCAGCCACAGCTTCGAACTGCATGGATCTCCGCTGCCGGTGCTGGACGGGGTGGAACTGCGGGTCGAGCCGGGCGAACTGGTCGCCCTGCTGGGGCCGAGCGGCTGCGGCAAGTCCACCCTGCTGCGGCTGGTCGCCGGACTGGAACCGCCCAGCCGCGGCAGCATCCTGGCCGATGGCCGCCCCATCGACGGTCCCGACCCGTCCCGCGTCGTCGTCTTCCAGGACCCGACGCTCTATCCCTGGCGCACCGTCCGCGACAATGTCGCCCTGGGACTGGAGGCGCGCGGCCTGCTGCGCTCGCAAGGCCATCGGATCGACAAGGCGTTGGCCCTGGTCGGGCTGACCGGTTTCGAGAAGGCCTATCCGCACCAGTTGTCGGGCGGCATGGCCCAGCGCGCGGCGCTGGCCCGTGCGCTGGTCAACGACCCGCGCCTGCTGATCCTCGACGAACCGCTGGGCAAGCTGGACAGCCTGACCCGGCTGGCCATGCAGAGCGAACTGGTCGATCTGTGGCGCAGTTCGGGCTTCACCGGCCTGCTGGTCACCCACGACATCGAAGAGGCGCTGTTCATGGCGACCCGCGTGATCGTGTTCAGCGGCCGCCCGGCCCGCATCAAGGCCGATCTGCCCGTGGACCGTCCCTATCCCCGCCACCGCGGCGATCCGGTTCTGACCGGGCTTCGCCACCGCATCCTAGAACTGCTCGGCCTTGCCGAGACCTGGTGAGGACACCCGACCATGCCCGACAACCTCCCACCCGATACCGCCACCCCGAACCTTCCCCGCCTGCGCGGTTTCATCGCCGACTTCACCCGGCTGGTGGAGCGGCATGGCGACGACGAGGCGGCCGTGCTCGATGCCGGCCGTGCCCTGCTGGCCGGGCTGATCGCCGTCGACGACTGGCTGCCCGACGCCTATGCCCAGCCCGACCCGGTGCATTACCGCCAATATCTGCTGCATTGCGACCCGTACGAGCGCCTCTCCGTCGTCAGCTTCGTCTGGGGACCGGGGCAACGGACGCCGATTCACGACCACACCGTCTGGGGCCTCGTCGGCATCCTGCGCGGGGCGGAGCGGTCGCAACGTTACGACCTCCAGCCGCTGGGCGGCCCGCCCGTCGCCTCTCCGCCCGAAATCCTGAAGGCCGGGTCGGTCGAGGCGGTGTCGCCCCGCATCGGCGATGTCCATGCGATCTCCAACGCGCTGGCTGACCGGCCATCCATCAGCATCCATGTCTATGGCGGCAACATCGGCGCCGTCCGGCGGTCGGTGTTCGACCCGCTGACCGGCCAGCGCAAGCCGTTCATCTCCGGCTATGCCAACAACGCCCTGCCCAACCTGTGGGACCGCTCGCAGCCCGTCCCCCACGCCGCCTGAGGATCCGTCACCGCCATGACCGCAGCAGTCACCGCAGCCGCCCCGCTTGCCACCCGCCGCCCCGCCGACATCCGCCGCGCCTGGATCGAGCGCGACGAGGTCGCCCTGCTCGACGCGCGGGAGGAAGGCCCCTATTCGCTGTCCCACCCGCTGTTCGCCGTCTCCGTCCCGCTGAGCCGGGTCGAGCTGCTCGCTTACGACCTGCTGCCGCGGCGCGACGTGCCGATCACCGTCTATGACGATGGCGAGGGCTATGCCGAGCCGGCCGCCCGCCGGCTCCAGACGCTGGGCTACAGCGACGTGACCCTGCTGGAGGGTGGCTTGGCCGGCTGGATCGCCGCCGGCTTCGAGGTCTACCGGGACGTGAACGTGCCGAGCAAGGCCTTCGGCGAGTGGGTCGAGCATCATCGCCACACCCCCTCGCTGCCGGCGGCGGAGGTCAAGGCGCTGCTCGACGCCAAGGCCGATCTGGTCATCCTCGACGCCCGCCGTTTCGAGGAATACCGCACCATGTCGATCCCCGGCGGCATCAGCGTGCCGGGGGCAGAACTGGTCAAGCGCGTCCACGACATCGCCCCCGACCCCGAGACGCTGGTGGTGGTCAACTGCGCCGGCCGCACGCGGTCGATCATCGGCACCCAGTCCCTGGTCAATGCGGGCATACCCAACCGGGTCGCCGCCATGCGCAACGGCACCATCGGCTGGACGCTGGCCGGGCTGACGCTGGACAGCGGGCGCGAGGGCCGCTTCCCGGAGGTCTCGGCAGAGGGCGACGCCGCCGGCCGCCGGGCGGCGCGGGCGGTTGCCGACCGGGCCGGCGTCGGCCGGATCGACGCGAGGACGCTCGACCGCTTCCGCGGCGACGAGCGCCGGACGCTCCATCTCTTCGACGTTCGCACGCCGGAGGAATACGAGGCCGGCCATCTGCCGGGCTTCCGCCACGCTGCCGGCGGCCAGCTGGTCCAGGCGACCGACGAGTATGTGGGGGTGCGCGGCGCCCGCATCGTCCTGGCCGACGATCCCGCCGGCGGTGGCGGTCCGCGCGCCGACATGACCGCATCCTGGCTGTCGCAGCTCGGCTGGGAGGTCCATGTGCTGGAGGGCGACGTCTCCGACCTGGGCAGCGAGAGCGGCCCCGACCGCCGCCGCCTGCCGCCGGAACCGGAGGTGAGCGCCGAGATCATAGCGCCGCGCGACCTGCTGGCCTTGCTGGAGAATGGCGAAGCGGCGGTGATCGACATCACCCGCAGCCCGCGCTACCGCGCCGGCCACATTCCGGGTGCACACTTCTCCACCCGTGCCCGGCTGGCCGGCACCATTGCCCGCCTGCCCAAGGGGGTCCGGCCGGTGCTGACCTGCGGCGACGGCACGCTGACCCGCTATGCCATCGCCGATTTCCCCGCCGGCCAGCGTCCGCTTCTGCTGGCGGGCGGCACCAAGGGCTGGGTTACCGCCGGACTGCCGCTCAGCACCGATCTCGACCGGCTGGGGGGCGAACCCGACGACGTCTACAAGCGCCCCTACGAGGGCACCGACAACAGCGCCGCCGCCATGCAGGGCTACATCGATTGGGAGCTTGAACTGGTCGATCAGCTCAAGCGCGACGGCGCCCACAATTTCCACGTCATCTAACGCACCGGATGGGACAGCTCATGACCAAGCCCTTTTCCATTCGGCGGCGGATCCTGCTGGGCACGGCGCTGCTTCTCGCCGGCGGGATCACCGCCTCGATGCCGCAGGTGGCGCGGGCCGAGGCGACGGAGGTTCACTTCGCCCGCAATCTCGGCCTCGGCTATCTGCCGCTCTATGTCATGCAGGACAAGGGGTTGGTCGAAAAACAGGCCCGCGCCGCCGGGCTGGGCGAGGTGAAGGCCAGCTACACCCCGCTCGGCAACCCGACGACGATCACCGAAGCCACCCTGTCCGGCAACGCCGATTTCGGCGCGGCCGGCGTGCCGGCCTTCATCATCGCCTGGGATAAGACGAAGGGGAACGCCAACCTGCGCGGGCTGGCGGCGCTGAACGCCCAGCCGGCCTATCTCAACACCAACCGGCCCGAGGTGAAGAGCCTCAAGGACTTCACCGAGAAGGACCGCATCGTCGTCCCCTCGGTCCGTGCCTCGTATCAGGCCATCGTGCTGCAGATCGCGGCGGAGAAGACCTTCGGTCCCGGCCAGCATGCGAAGCTGGACCCCCAGACCGTCTCGCTGGCCCACCCCGACGGCACCGCCGCCCTGCTGTCCGGCAAGACGGAGATCACCGCCCATTTCACCAGCCCGCCCTTCCAGGACCAGCAGCTGCGCGATCCCAAGATCCACAAGATGCTGAGCAGCTACGACGTTCTGGGCGGCCCCGCCTCCTTCAGCGCGCTGTGGACCTCCACCGCGTTCCACGACGCCAACCCGAAGCTGACCAGAGCGGTGCTGGCGGCGCTTGAGGAAGCCGTGGCGCAGATCAAGGCCGACCCGCAGGAGGCGGCGCGCGCCTACATCCGCATCGAGAACTCCAAGCTCGGCGCGGAGGAGGTGGCGGCGATGATCGCTCATCCGGAGATCTCCTACGATCTTACCCCGCGCGGCATCGGCATTTTCACCGACTTCATGGCGCGCATCGGCTCCATCCGCAACCGGCCGGCCGACTGGCGCGACCTGTTCTTCGCCGATATCCACGACCGCGCCGGCAGCTGAGGTCCCGCCATGCCAGACACCGATTTCACCATCCATCCGGTCTCGCCCACACTGGGCGCCGAGATCCGCGGCCTCGACCTGTCGCAACCGCTCCGCCCGGCGACGGCGACGGCCCTGGCCGGCGCGCTGGACCGCCATCTGGTGCTGGTCTTCCGCGGCCAGACCCTGTCGGACGCCGACCTCATCCGCGTTTCCGGCCATTTCGGTCCGCTCGACAAGGCGCCGATCACCGAGAACGGCCGGCTGCATGCGCCGGGCCATGAGGAGGTCTACGTCATCTCCAACATCACGGAGAATGGCCGGCCCATCGGCGCGCTGGGGGCGGGAGAGTCGGTGTGGCACGCCGACATGACCTATCTGGAGACGCCTCCCTATGCCAGCAGCCTCTATGCGCTGGAGGTGCCGGCGGAGGGCGGCGATACCGGTTTCCTCAGCATGTTCGCCGCCTTTGACGCCTTGCCGGAAGCGCTGAAACGGCGGGTGGAGGGTCTGTCGATCAAGCATGACAGCACCACCAACAGCGGCGGCTATCTGCGTCAGGGTTTCGCCACGCCCACCGATGTCGCCACCTCGCCCGGCACGGTGCATCCGCTGGTCATCGCCCACCCGGTGACGGGCGCCAGGGCATTGCTGCTGGGTCGCCGTCCCCATGCGCACATTCCCGGCCTGTCCGTGGCGGAGAGCGAGGCGCTGCTGGATGAAATCTGGGCGGCGGCGGTGCGCCCGGAGCTTGCCTGGCACCACCGCTGGCGCGTCGGCGACCTGGTGATGTGGGACAACCGCTGGACCATGCACCGCCGCGACCCCTTCCCCGACGACCAGCGCCGCCGCATGCACCGCACCCAGATCGCCGTGCCGGCGGACCGTCGGCAGGACCCACGGCGGACGGTGGCCGCATGACCGTCACCGCCGCCCTGCGTCCGCTGGCGAAGGCACCGGCGGAGGCCCTGGCCCGCGTGCGTTTCGTCCTGACCGACATGGACGACACCCTCACCCACCGGGGCCGCCTGTCCGTCCGCACCTACGACGCCCTGGAGCGGCTGCGCGATGCCGGGATTCCGGTGCTGCCGGTCACCGCCGCCCCCGCGGGCTGGGCCGACCAGATGGCGCGCATGTGGCCGGTTGACGGGGTGATCGCCGAGAATGGCGGCCTGTTCCTGCGCCGTACCGCCGATGGCGATGTCGAGCGCCGCTATTGGCACGGGGAGGAGGAGCGGACGGTGGCCGCAAGGCGGCTGGAGCGGTTGCGGCAGGCCATCCACGGCGTTTTGCCCGAGGCGAAACTGGCGAGCGACCAGCCCTTCCGCCTGTGCAGCCTCGCCTTCCGCCTGCCCTCCGATCCCGCCTTGCGAACGGCGCTGGTCCGTCACTTCCGCAACGCCGGAGCGGAGGTGACTGTCAATTCGCTGTGGGTGCTCGGCTGGTTCGGCGGCTACGACAAGCTCGGCATGGCGCGCCGGGTGATGCGCGAGGTTCACGGCCTCGACATCGACGCCGCACCGGAGGCCGTCGCCTATGCCGGCGATTCGGTCAACGACGCGCCGATGTTCGCCCATTTCCCGACCTCCGTCGGCGTCAGCACGGTCATCGACTTCCTGTCCGACATTCCCCGGCCGCCGGCCTGGATCACGCGCGGCCCCGGCGGCGACGGCTTCGTCGAGCTGGCCGACGCGCTGCTGGCGGCACGGACCCTGCCCTCCCTTATCCCGGAGCCACGCTCCGCAGGAGACCATCATGAGCCTTGATCGACCGTTCTCCCTCACCCGCCGCCATGCTCTCGGCCTCGGTGTCGGCGCGCTCGCCGCCGGGTTCGCGCCCCTGCGGCCGGCGAATGCTGCCATTCCCGCCGGCACCGTGCTGAAGGTCGGCGACCAGAAGGGTGGCGTCCAATCGGTGATCGAGGCCGCCGGGCTTCTGGCCGACCTGCCCTACCGCATCGAATGGAGCCAGTTCCCGGCCGCCGCCCCCCTGTTGGAGGCGCTGAATGCCGGCGCCATCGAGGTCGGCTATGCCGGCGACGCGCCGACCACCTTCGCGCTGGCCGCCGGCACCTCGGCCAAGATCATCGGCGCGGTGCGTTCCAACCCGCAGAGCACCACCATCCTGGTGCCGGGCTCTTCCCCCATCCGCAGCGTCGCCGACCTGAAGGGCAAGACCATCGGCACCGGGCGCGGCTCCATCGGCCATTACCTCGTGCTGGCGGCGCTGAAGGCGAACGGGTTGAAGCCGGACGACGTGAAGATCGCCTTCCTGCTGCCGTCGGATGCCAAGTCGGCGCTGGCCGCCGGCTCCATCGACGCGTGGTCGACCTGGGGCATCTATGTGTCGCAGGCGCTGCTGGTGGACGGTGCCCGCGCGGTCGTTACCGGCACCGGCCTGATGAGCGGCCTGTCCTATCAGTCCGCCACTTTGGAAGCCATCGCCACCAAGCGCGAGGCGTTGACCGCCCTGATCCGCCGCTTCGCCGCCGCCCGGCTGTGGGCCCTTGAGAACAGCGACGCCTATGCCGGCATCTGGGCCAGGACGGTCGGCGTCGATCCCGCCATCGCCCGTCACACCTTCGGCGTCGAGCGGGCGCGGCCGGTCGCCATCGACGCCTCGGTCATCGCCGACCAGCAGGCGACATCCGACGTCTGGCGCGAGTTCGGCATCATTCCCAAGCGGCTGGACGCGGCGGCGATCTTCGATCCCGGCTTCAACAGCGCGCTGCCGGCCTGACGACGGCGAACCGCAGGAAGGCGATGCGGGATGGCGATGCTTCCGACCAACCTCGACATGGACGTGCTGCGGGCGCTGGTGATCGCCATGGAGCATGGTGGCTTCGCCCGCGCCGCCGAACGGCTGGGCCGGACCCAATCGGCGATCAGCCTGCAGATGAAGAAGCTGGAGGAGCAGGTCGGCCAGCCGCTGTTCCGCAAGGCCGGCCGCACGGTGGCGCTGACCGATGCCGGCGACCTACTGCTGGGCTATGCCCGACGCATCGTCGCGCTCAACGACGAGGCCCTGTCCGCCGCCCGCGGCCGGGCGATGGACGGCACCGTGCGGGTCGGCTTTCCCCAGGATCTGGCGGAACGTTGGCTGCCATCCGTGCTCGGCTCCTTCCACCGCGCCCATCCCCGCATCCATGTCGAGGCCCAGGTCGGCCGCGGGCGCGAGTTGCGCGAGCGGGTGGCGCAAGGGGCGCTCGATCTCGCCCTCGCTTTCGGCGAGATCGGCGGCGATTCTGCAAAGACGACGACCGGAGCGGCCACTCTGGCCCATCTGCCGGTGGCCTGGGTGGCACCAGACGGCTTCCGTGCCGACCGGGACAGCCCTCTGCCGCTGGCCCTGCTCGACGCGCCCTGCATGTTCCGCCAGCATGGTATCGAGCGGCTGGACGGCGGCGGGCGCCCGTGGCGCATCACCTTCACCAGCCCCAGCCTGTCCGGCTTGTGGGCGGCGGTGGAGGCCGGGCTGGGCGTCACCATCCGTACGCCTCTGGGCCTGCCCGACACGCTGGCGCCCCTTGAGCCGCATCATGACCTGCCGGAACTGGGCTCGGTCCCGCTGGAACTGCATCGCGCGCCGTCCGCCGCCAACCCGGCGGTCGATCGTCTGCACGGGATTCTGGCGGACTCGCTGGCCGCGGTCCTGCGCGACGCGGGCGCACAGTAATAACAAAAAATTTTCGTTACTTAAGTTTTTCTCAACAGTGTAGTTTGTGTTTTTTGTTTTTCCTATTCACGCAATAGGAATAGGCTTTCTCCCGTAGCCACCGCAATCGAACGGCCTCGGGAGGGATCATGACGGCAGCCACCGCGACCCAACGGACGGGAACCCGATCCCGGAGATGGACGCGTCCGGCAGGGACGCTTCCGGCGGGTCTGCGCCGCTGTGCGGTGCCGCTGGCGCTGCTGGTGTTGTGGCAGACCAGCGTCGGGCTGGGCTGGATTTCCACCCGCACCATCCCCTCGCCCGGCCAGATCCTGACTGCCTTCTGGGACCTGACGGTCAGCGGCGAGCTGGCGGTGCATCTGCTGGTCTCGCTCGGCCGGGTCAGCGCCGGGCTCGCCATCGGCGTGTCGGCCGGCACCGTCTGCGCGCTGATCGCCGGCCTGTCGCGGCGGGGCGAGGATGCGCTGGACGCGCTCCTGCAGATGCTGCGCACCCTGCCCCATCTGGCGCTGGTGCCGCTGTTCATCCTGTGGTTCGGCATCGGCGAGACGCCGAAGATCGCGCTCGTCGCGCTCGGCACCGCCTTCCCGATCTACCTGAACCTGTTCGCCGGCATCCGCACCGTCGACGCCAAGGTGGTGGAGGCCGTCTCCACCCTCGGCCTGACGCGGTGGGAGCTGATCGCCCAGGTCATCCTGCCGGGCGCCCTGCCCGCCTTCCTGACCGGCCTGCGCTATGCGCTCGGCGTGGCGTGGCTCAGCCTCGTGGTGGGCGAACAGATCAACGCCTCCAGCGGCATCGGTTATCTGGCGATGACGGCGCGGGAGTTCCTGCGCACCGACGTGATCATCGTCGCCCTGATCGTCTACGCGATCCTCGGCCTGCTCGCCGACCTGATCGTCCGCTTCATCGAACGCTCGGCGCTGGTCTGGCGCCCGGCCTTCATCAAGGAGTGACCCTCCATGAGCCACACCCTTTCCCGCATCGCCGCCTCCCAGTCCACGACCGGCAAGCCTGTCGTCAGCGTCCGCGGCCTCGTCCGCAACTTCGGCAACGGCAATGTGCTGGACGGCCTGTCGCTCGACCTTCAGCCGGGGTCCTTCACCGCACTGCTCGGCCGGTCCGGCTGCGGCAAGTCCACGCTGCTACGCACCCTGGCCAAGCTGGACCCGGCGCCGGAGGGCACCGTGCAGCTGCCGGAGGAGCGCGCCGTGGTGTTCCAGGAGCCGCGGCTGGTGCCCTGGATGCGGGTGCTGCGCAACGTCACGCTGGGCCTGCGCCGTCCGGATGCCGAAGCCCGTGGCCTCGCGGCCCTGGTGGAGGTCGGACTGTCCCACCGCGCCCGCGCTTGGCCGCTGACCCTGTCGGGCGGCGAGGCGCAGCGGGCGGCGCTGGCCCGCGCCCTGGTCCGCGAACCGCGCCTGCTGCTGCTCGACGAGCCCTTCGCAGCGCTGGACGCGCTGACCCGGATGCGCATGCAGGGCCTGGTGGAGACCCTGTGGCGCGCCCATGCCCCTGCCGTCCTGCTGGTGACCCATGACGTGGACGAGGCGCTGTTGCTGGCAGACCGCGCCGTGGTGATGGCCGACGGCAAGATCGCCGCCGACATCCCGATCCCGCTTGCCCGCCCGCGCCGCCATGGCGACCCCGGCTTCATCGCGCTGCGCTCCCGCCTGCTGGCCGAGCTTGGCGTCGACGAGGAGCATCTGGCCGCACGGGACCCGCAGCGCACCGACGCCACGGCAGCCGACACCAGGACAAGCGGCGCCCAGGCAGCCGGTGCAAGACCCGGCGGCTACGGCCTGCCCGCCGGTGCCGCCGCTGCGCCCAGCCTCTGACCCTCGACGCCGACGGACCCGCCGCCATGACGACCGATTTTGTCCGCCTCCCCTCCACCCCGTTCGGCCGCCGCAGCCTGTTGCGCGGAGCCTGCGGCGCCCTGGCGCTGGGCGCCCTGCCCAGCCTTTCGCAGGCCGCCTCCGGCCCGGCCTCCGAAACCGTCCTGCGCGTCGCCGACTACAAGGCGCTGGACGGGCTGGCGCTGGACGCGTCCGGCAATGCCGGGTCCAGCTTCCGGTCGCAGTTCGCCGAATTCGCGTCGGGCAACCTAATCGTCGAGGCGATCAATGCCGGCTCCATCGACGTCGGCTCCAGCAGCGAGATCCCGCCCGCTTTCGGCATCGCCGCCGGCGCCCGCCTGTCCATCGTCGCCGTGGTCAAGGACGACGTGAACTGGCAAGTGGTGCTGGTGCCGCCCGGCAGCCCGATCCAGTCGGTCGCCGACCTCAAGGGGAAGCGCGTCGGCTATGTCCGCGCCACCACCACCCAGTACTATCTCGCCAAGATGCTGGGCGAAGCCGGCCTGCGTTTCACCGACATCCAGGCGATCAGCCTGACCCCGTCGGAGGGACAGGCCGCCTTCGAGCAGGGCGCGCTCGATGCCTGGGCGATCTACGGCTACTCGGTGCCCTTCGCCATCAAGAAGGGGGCGCGGGTCCTCGTCACCTCCAACGGCTACCTGTCGGGCAACTACCTGTATCTCGCCTCGCCCGACGCGCTGGCCGATCCGGGCAAGTCCGCCGCCATCGGCGACTATTTCCTGCGGCTGCGCCGCGCCTTCGCCTGGCGCGCCGCCAATCTGGAGCGCTGGGCGCAGGTCCATTCCGCCGCCATCGGCGTGCCGGTCGAAACCGACCTGGAAATCCTGCGCAAGAATTCCCGCCAGCGCGATCTGGCGCCGATCGCCGATGCCGACGTCGCGTCCGCCCAGAACGTCGCCGACACCTTCCACCAGTTGGGCGTGCTGCCCAAGCGCATCGACATCGCCCCGGCTTTCGACCGCCGCTTCACCGACATCCTGTCGCGTCCGCTCAGCTGACGGGCAGGCCACGAAAATCCCTTTCCCGACTCCGGCCACGCAAAAAGAGGAACGCCGCCATGACCGCCACCCAGACCTCTTCCGCCCACCCGCTCCGCTTCGTCGGCTTCGTCGGCAACCACAATGCGTCGGAGATCATCCCGCGCCAGGGTCCGGTGGTGGACCGCGACTACATCGAGACGGTCGCCAAGGCCCATGAACTGGGCGGGTTCGACTCCGTGCTCCAGGCCTTCCACGCAGATGCACCGGACAGCCTCCAGGTCAGCCAGCACATCACCAGCGTCACCGACCGGCTGGGCGTGCTGATCGCCCACCGCCCCGGCTTCCAGGCGCCGACCATCCTCGCCCGCCAGCTCGCCACGCTCGACCAGCTGAGCCGCGGCCGCGTCGCCATCAACGTCATCACCGGCGCCGAGCGCAGCGAGCTTGCCCGCGACGGCAACATCGTGGACGACAAGGACGACCGCTATGCCCGCACGTCGGAATTCCTCGACATCGTCCGCGCCGAATGGACCAGCGACAAGCCCTTCGACTATCAGGGCCGCTTTTATCAGGTCGAGAAGGCCTTCTCGCAGGTGAAGCCCTACAACGCGTCGGGCATCCCGGTGTGGATCGCCGGCGCCTCCGCCGCGGCCGTCGAGGTGGCGGGACGCCATGCCGACACTTATGCGGTGTGGGGGGAGACCCACGATCAGGTGCGCGAGCTGCTGGCCCGCGTGCGCGCCGCCGTCGCCAAGGCTGGCCGTCCGCAGCCGGCCTTCAGCCTGTCGCTGCGCCCGATCCTGGCGGAGACCGAGGACGCCGCCTGGGCCAAGGCCGAGAGCATTTACGAAAAGGCCAAGGCGCTGCTGGAGAAGACCGGCTTCACCCGCGGCGATCTGCCGAACAACGAAGGCGCCCGTCGCCTGCTCGCCATCGCCGACAAGGGCCACCGTCACGACAAGCGCCTGTGGACCGCCATCGCCTCCCTGACCGGGGCGAAGGGCAACTCCACCTCGCTGGTCGGCACGCCGGATCAGGTCGCCGACGCCCTGCTCGACTATTACGACCTCGGCGTCTCCACCTTCCTGATCCGCGGCTTCGACCCGCTGCCCGACGCCATCGCCTATGGCCGCGACCTGCTGCCGCGCGTCCGCCAGCTGGTGGCCGAACGCCAGCGCGCCCAGGCCGTCGCGGCGGAGTGACCGCAAGGTGGCGATCCGCTCCCCGGTCATCCTCAACCAGTTGGGCCCCGCGGTGGGAGAGCGGATCGCCGCCCACCCCTCGCGCCCCACGGTGCTGGACCATCGGGCCGGCCACGCCCCCTGGGACCTGCCGGCCGACGTTGAGGTCCTGCTGACCCGTCCGCTGATCGGGTGGGAGGCGGCTCCCGCTGCCCCTCCCCCCGGCTGGGGCAACGGCTTGCGCTGGATCCAGTCGGCCTCCACGGGCATGGATTTCTACCCGCCCTGGCTGCTCGACGGCGCCCCGGTCGTCACCTGCGCCCGTGGCGTATCGGCGGTCGCCATCGCCGATTACGTGATGACGGCGATCCTGAGCGTCGAGAAGCGGTGGGACGCCATCCGCCTCACCGGACCGGAGGACTGGCGGCGCGAGACGCTGGGCAGCCTGTCCGGCAAGCGGCTGGGGCTGGCCGGCTTCGGCGCCATCGGCCGGGCGGTGACCGAGCGAGCGCTCGCTTTCGGGATGACCGTCGGGGCGGTGCGCCGCTCCGGCTGGGCCGAACCGGAAGCGGGCGTGGAGCCGTTCGACCGGCTGGAGGAGCTGGCGGCGGTCAGCGACCATCTGGTGCTGGCCCTGCCGCTGACCGCCGCCACCCGCGGGCTGGTGAGCGCAGACCTGCTGGCGCATGCCAAGCCGGGGCTGCATCTGGTCAACGTCGCCCGCGGCGCGCTGGTCGATCAGGACGCCCTGCTCGCCGCCATCGACCGCGGCCGGGTCGCAAACGCCACGCTCGACGTGACCGACCCCGAGCCGTTGCCCGCCGGCCATCCCTTCTACCGCCATCCCGCGATCCGGATGACGCCGCATGTCTCATGGTCCGCCCCGGACTTCGACCGGCGGCTGGCCGACCGCATCCTCGCCAACCTCGACGCCTACGCGCGCGGCGAACCGCTGCGCGACGTGGTGGACGCCGGCATCGGCTACTGACCCTTTTGTAACGGAGCCCCGCCTGATGACCCACATCCAGCCCAGACCCCTTGGATCCGAAAGGCGCAAGTTCTGGCCGCCGGTCGATCCGGTCAGCTACACCAGCGTCGAGGAGGAGCGGCAGCACCGCAAGCAGCGGCTCGCCGCCACCTTCCGCCTGTTCGGCCGCTACGGCTTCGACCAGGGTCTGGCCGGCCATGTCACCGCCCGCGATCCCGAGCATCCCGACCGCTTCTGGATCAACCCGCTGGGCCAGCATTTCCGCACCATCCGGGTGTCGGACCTGCATCTGGTCGACGGCGACGGCACCATCCTGCAAGGCGACCGCGCCATCAACCAGGCCGGCTTCACCATCCATTCCGCCATCCACCGGGCGCTTCCCGACGTGGTGGCCGCCGCCCACACCCATTCGACCTACGGCAAGGCATGGTCGGCGCTCGGCCAGCCGCTCGCGCCGCTGAGCCAGGATGCGGCCGCATTCTACGAGGATCAGGTGATCTTCGATCCCTATTCCGGCGTCGTCCTGACCGAAGGCGAAGGCCGGCGGCTGGTGGAGGCGCTGGGCGACCGGAAGCTGGCGATCCTGAAGAACCACGGCCTGCTGACCGTCGGCCCCAGCGTCGAGGCCGCCGCATGGTGGTTCATCAGCGCCGACAACGCCGCCCACACCCAGTTGCTGGCCGAGGCCGCCGGCCGGCCCCAGCCCATCGACCATGAGACCGCGCTGCTGACCCGCTCCCAGGTCGGCACCCACCAGGGCGGCGCCTACAACTTCCACCCGCTGTGGGACTGGATCGTGGCGGCCGAACCCGACCTGCTCGACTGACACTGTCCCGTCCCACCTTTCGCGAAAGCACAAGACCAATGACCGCGAATCCGGCCCCTGCCCTTTCCCGCCCCTTGGCCCGCCCCCTGTCCCGCCGCGGCCTGATCGCCGCCGGCGCCGTCACCCTCGCCGCTCCGTTCGTCCTGCGCCGCCGGGCGGTGGCGGCGGAACCGCTGCGCCTGTCGTGGAACGCGGGGGCCGTCTGCTTCTCCGCCGTGCCGCTGGCCTTCCAGCTCGACCTGTTCAAGAAGCACGGGCTGGAGGTCGAGCTGGTCAACTTCACCGGCTCCACCGATCAGCTGCTGGAGGCCATCGCCACCGGCAAGGCCGATGCCGGCGTCGGTATGGCGCTGCGCTGGCTGAAGCCGCTGGAGCAGGGTTTCGACGTCAAGATCTCCGCCGGGCTGCATGGCGGCTGCATGCGGTTATTCGGGGCCAAGGCGGCGGGGGTGAAGACCGTGCTTGACCTGCCGGGCAAGGTGATCGGCGTCAGCGACATGGCCAGCCCGTCGAAGAACTTCTTCTCGGTCGTGCTGACCAAGTTCGGTCTCGATCCCAACAAGGACGTCGAATGGCGCCAGTTCCCGGCCGACCTGCTTGGGCTGGCGGTGGAGAAGGGCGAAATCCACGCCATCGCCGACGGCGACCCGCTGGTCTGGAGCCAGACCAAGAACCCGCAGATGGTGGAGATCACCAACAACGTCTGCGGCGAGTTCGCCACCCGCACCTGCTGCCTCGTCGGCGTGCGCGGCAGCCTGCTGCGCGACAACCGCCCGGCGGCCAAGGCACTGACCGCCGCCCTGATCGAGGCGCAGCACGCCGCCTACGCCGACCTGCGCGCCGCCGCCGCGGCCTATGCCCCCTTCGCCCCGAAATTCCCGGTGGAGGAGCTGGAAGCGATGCTGCGCAGCCATGCCCACAACGTCACCCCCATCGGCGACGAGTTGCGCCAGCAGCTGGCGCTCTACACCGACGAACTGAAGAGCGTGTCGGTCATCAAGCGCTCCACCGACAGCCAGCGCTTCGCCGGGCGCATCACCGTCGACCTCGCCTGAACCGGCTCCTTTGTAGCGGGATTGCCTGCCATGCCCTTCGATGACCTGCCCTTTCCGGCCTCTCCGTTCGCCGGGACCGCCCCGGCCCCGGCGTCCGACCCGTCGCTGATCGCCGCCCTGTCGGCGGAGTTCGCGACGCGCGCCGCGGAGCATGACGCCGCGGCCAGCTTCCCCTTCGAGAATTTCGAGCGGCTGGCATCGTTCGGCCTTCCGGCGCTGGTCACACCAGAGGCGGCAGGCGGAAAGGGCGGCGGGCTGCGCGATGCGCTGGCGGTGGTGAACGGGATCGCCGCCGGCGAGCCGTCCACCGCGCTGGTCCTGGTGCTGCAATATGTCATCCACAACCAGCTCTGGCGCGGCTCCGCCTGGCCGGAGGCGCTGCGCGAGCGCATCGCCCGCTCCGCCGCGACCGACGGCGCGCTGATCAACATCCTGCGGGTGGAGCCGGAACTGGGCACGCCGCACCGCGGCGGGCTGCCGGCGACGGTAGCGCGCAAGGTGCCGGGCGGCTGGCGCCTCTCGGGCACCAAGATCTACTCCACCGGCATTCCGGCCCTGTCATGGCTCGGCGTCTGGGCCCGCACCGACGATGCGGAACCGCTGGTAGGCACCTGGGTGGTCCCGCGCGGCACCGGCCTCGCCGAACAGGGGATCGAGGTGCGGGAGACCTGGAACCACATCGGCATGCGGGCGAGCGGCAGCCACGAGGTGGTGTTCCACGACGTCTTCGTCCCCGACGATCATGCCGGCGAATTGCGCCCTCCCGCCGGCTGGGCCGCCCCCGACGCGGTCGCCACCGCCTGGATGGCTGCCCTGTTCAGCGGCGTCTATGACGGCATCGCCCGCTCCGCCCGTGACTGGCTGGTCGGCTTCCTGCACGCCCGCAAGCCGACGGGGCTGAACGGTGCATCGCTCGCCACCGTCCCCCGCCTGCAAGAGGCTCTGGGCGGGATCGAGGCGCTTCTGCTGACCAACCGCATCCTCCTGCGCTCCCTGTCGGCGGCGGTGGACGGCGGCACGCCGCCGTCGCAGAGCGACGCCCTGCTGGTGAAATACACCGTGACCAACAACGCCATCGACGCGGTGGCGCGAGCGCTGGAGATCACCGGCAATCCCGGCCTGTCGCGCGACAACCCGCTGGAGCGCCATCACCGCGATGTCCTGTGCGCCCGCGTCCATGCCCCGCAGAACGACATGCTCCTGACCGGCGCCGGGCGCGCCGCCCTGTCGCGGTAATCGGGGGGATCGGCGAGGCATCGGAGCAACTCAGGCGGCAAGCGCTCATTGCAGCGCGTAGCGAATGGGAAGCGTGATGTCGATCTGGGCGCGGCCCATCCCGGCAGGGATCGGCGGAAGCGGCGACGCCCGCTGGATCATCTCTTCCGCGGCCTGATCGAGGCTGCCGTGCCCCGATCCCTGGACGACCGCCCAGCCCGTTATGGTGCCGTCGGCGACGATGGTGAAGCGGACCAGCACGGTGCCTTCCTCCCGCCTCAGGCGCGCGGCCTGCGGATAGATTTTGTGACGGGCCAGCCTTGCCTGGATCGTGCCGAAGTAATCGGCCGACTGCCTGTCGGAGTTAGCCGGCGGGTCCGAGGATGGCGCCGAAACCGCCGCCGGCGCGGATGGTTGGGTCGCCGGTGCGGATGACGCCTGCATCGCCGGCTCCGCGACGCGTCTGGGCCTGTCCGTCGGGAGGATTGCCGCCGGCAGAGCCCTGGCGGGAGACGGGGTACGCTGCTGGAGGCCGGGCGATGGCCGGCGTGCTGGAATGGGCGGCCGGATGGGCGGCGGCGTTTCCTCCTTGAGCGGCTCCGCCGGAACCGGCGCGGACGGCTCCGCGACCGGTGTGTCGGCGACCGGCGGCATCGGGGCATCGGGAGGCGATTCCGTAGTGGCGTCGCCGGTGTCGGGCGGCGGCTCCGGTTCCGGCTGCCGCGGCGGCTCGGACGGAGGGTCCGGAACCGGCTCCGGCCGGGCACCGTCCTCCGCGTCCATGATGCTTTCCGCAACCGGCACCGACGGCGACGGTGGTTCCGCCGCAGCCGCGACGAAGGAAAGCTCCACCGCAACCACCGCCGGCTGGGGAGCCGGCGGTGCATGCAGACCGACCGCAAGGGCGATCACCCCCGCGTGCAAGGCAAGCGAAAGCGGCAGGCTCCACCGCGCCGCCGGGGTCCGGGCGGTCGATGGAACGGGTGCCGTCTCCGCGGCAAGACGGCGCGAGGGGGCAATCGTCCGGTGCTCGGGCATGGGGCGGACCTTCGACGGGGTGAGGCGCGGTGCGACGGACGGTCCGCCTTAGAACTTCACCGTCATGCCGGCGATGAAGGACCGCCCCGCCCCCGGCAGTGCGCCGACCGTGCCCCGGCTTCCCCCCGCCCGGAAATCGGCATAGTCGACACCGCCCAACGGCAAATAATACCGCCGGTCGAACAGGTTCTCGACGCCGGCATCGACCCGGACGTTGCCCCACTCGTATCCCGTCCGCAGATTGACCAGCGCATAGCTGGGTGTCTTCGGTTCGTTGCGCGCCGCTTCCACCCGGTCCTTGCGGGCGGTCGCCTGCAACTCGACGGCACTGTTCCAGCCACCCAGCCGGTGTTCCATCGTCAGCAGGGCGTTCAGCGGCATGATGTGATAGAGCGCGTCGCCGGTGTCGAGGTTACGGCCGTGCACCCAGCCGACCACGCCGGACAGGCGGAAGGAGCCGATCCTGTCATCCTCGTACAGCCCGGCCGCCGCCGACAGGTTGGCGCCGACCAGGATGGCGTCATGGTTGGCGAAGCGCAGCTTGACGAAGCCGTTGCTCAGCGTGCCGATCCGCTCGACGTCGATGAAATCCTGCACATAGGTGTAATAGGGGGTCAGCTTGACCTCCCAGAATTTGCGGGCGGCATCGTGCAGCGACAGGGTGGTGCTGATGATGTTGGCGATCTCCGGCTTGAGGTCGGGGTTGCCGACATAGCCGTTGGCGTCGCCGAACCAGCCGTTCATGATGCTCGACATCCCGCCGGTGCCCCAGGCGTAGCGCTCGTAGAGGTTCGGCGAGCGGGTCTTGCGGGCATAACCGGCTTCGATCGCGCTGGTGTCGGAGGGGGTGTAGCGGACCAGGGCCGTCGCATCAAGATTGACGTCGGTGCGGCCACGGCCGCGGGCGTTGAAGGCGCGCGCATCGGCCGCATCCGGGTTGGCCATCGGCATCATGCCCCCCATGCCCATACCCAGGCTGTTCTGCCAGAAATAGGGCTGCACCGCGCCGGTGTCCATCCACACCACGTCATTGCGCACGCCGAGCAGCGTCGTCCAGGCCGGCGACCAAGTCGCCTCCCACTCGGCGAAGGTGCCGAGGCGGTTGCGGGTGCCGTCCTTGACGTTCCAGTAGGTCAGCGGACTCATCATGCTGCTGCCGGCCACGGGGTCCCACCAATCGTCGAGACGGGTGTGGCGAAACTCGTTGCCGACGCGCAGGGTATCGCGCGCCGACAGCGGCAGCGTCGCATTGACCGAATAGCCGGCGTCGGTGGTCAGCGTGTCCATCGGCATGCCGCCGCCGGCGCTGCCGCCCTTGTCCTCCAGGAAATTCATGGTGTGCCGCGTCCGCCGCCAGTTGGCGCGGGCGTCGAGAGTTCCCCAGTCGAAGGCCCCTTCGTACCGGCCGTTCAGGAAGGCGGTGCGGTTATCGGTCAGATCCATGCGCTGGGTGGGAAAGCCCTGGTAGGGCATGGTCTGGATGCCGCCCTGCAGCGTGACCTGATGCCCGTCGCGCCGCGCCCCGAACGTCACCGCATTGTCCTGCACGTTGTAGAGGGTCGAGCGGACGGCTTGGCCGTCGCCGGCCTTGTAGTTCCCGGCCCGGCTCCAGGATCCGCTGTAGCCCAGGCTGAGGCTGTCGGTGGCGATGGACGCCTCGGCGGCCCCCGTCACGCCGCGGCCGTTGGACCGGTAGGAGGCCGACAGTTTGCCCTCGGTATGCACCGCCTCGCCCGCCGGAGCGAAGACCGGAGGCGCGCTTTCGGCGGCGATGGTGCCGGCGATGCTGTCGCCGCCGGCGCTGACCGGCGTGATCCCAGCCAGCACTTCGATTTTGGACAGGCGCGTCGGCGTGATGGTGGACAGCGCCGGGTTCATCTGGTTGGGGCAGGCGGGGGCGACAGGCGCGCCGTCGACCAACACATTGACGCGGTCGGCGCCCAGCCCGTTCAGCGCCGGCAAGCTCGACACGCCGCCATTGCCATAGAGGCTGACGCCGGGCAGGCCGCGCAGCAGGGCCGCGACGTCTCCGGTGGCGGGCCGACGGGCGGCCAGCCCATCCCCGCCCAGGGCGGTGCCGGCGGCCAGGGCATCGTCCGGGCCTGCGATCACGGAGATCGCCGGAAGCGATTGGGCAAGCGGCGGAACAATCTGGGCGGACACGGCGGCGGGGAACAGTGCGGTGAGGGCTGCACCGGACAGCAGGGCGGCGCGCAGGGCGCCGGCCGCGGCGAAACGCAACGTCATGATTTATCTCGATCTGAGGCCAGCCGAACACGGCCCCACGCCATCGGCGCGAAGGATGTGCAAGGCTGCGAACAGGGAAGGTCGGCAAGGGCGGATCGACGCACGGAGATCCCGCGCGGCGATCCCACAATTCCGGCCTCAGACCGGTGGCGCGCGGGCCTGGAGGGTGGAGAGGAACCAGCCGGCGGCAATCACGTCGCCGGGCAACGCTTCGGGGCTGTGGCGTCCGACCGACGCGCGCGTCATCCGCAGATCCGGCGGCGGCAGCGCCAATCCGCCGATCAGCGGACAGAGCGGACAGGAACCGCCGGACATCAGCAGATCGCCTTGGAGCAGATCGCCTTGGCCCAAACCGCTTTGGCCCGAATCGTTCTTCGCCGAATCGCTCTCGTCGCCTGCCGGATCGCCTGCCATTCCGTGGTCGTCCATAACCACGGTCTTGAACCCATCCGGCGTGCAGATAACGATCCGGCTGCTCTCGGCCGCAGTGGCGGATGCGATGACGGCGGGCATCCAGGCCCAGGCGACGACCTGCAACAGCAGCGCAATCGCACCGGCCGCAAGGCCGGCCCGTCGCGTGGGTCGCAGTCTGTCCTGGGTCGCGTTCATGCCGATCCGTGCATCAATCCATCGCACGTGCAACCGCACGCATTGGGTGCGGCACATTAGCCGAAGTGCCGCAGTCGGGATCAGCGGCATTTTCCCGCAGGCCCCAGATCGGACGCCCAGATCCGACGCCAAGATCCGACGGCGAACTTCTCCTTGCAGGTCGTACGACGACACGATATGTAACGTTATAACATTGCATTTCTGATGTGAA
The DNA here is from genome assembly GCF_042604625.1 of Azospirillum sp. A29. NCBI lineage: Bacteria > Pseudomonadati > Pseudomonadota > Alphaproteobacteria > Rhodospirillales > Azospirillaceae > Azospirillum > Azospirillum sp. A29. The sequence goes on along the minus strand of NZ_CP170463.1, from coordinate 154,797 downwards.
CTCTCCGATGCTCTCGTTCGTTCGCAAAGCTTGACCGGGGGCGCCGCGTCGCTCATGAATGATCCCGGTTCTGGTTCTTCCGGCGGTTCGCCGCCGGAAGCTAAGAGGGAACCCGGTGAGCCGCCGACCCTGCGAAGGGAAGTGCGGTAAGGCCGGGGCTGCCCCCGCAACTGTGAGCGGCGAGCCGTACCGTCATTTCAAGCCACTGGCGCCCATCGGCGCTGGGAAGGCCCGACGGAACGGCGACGACCCGCAAGCCAGGAGACCTGCCAGCACCACAACGAAACGTCCTCGGGCGGGGTGTCCCGGTGGAACGCTTGCCATGCGTGTGCCCGGACTCCGCTCCGGTCGCGCCGCGTGCTCCGCAAGACGTCCGCCATGCCTCCCCGTCCGCAAAGACAGGAAGCACGGATGGCGTCAGCGCCCTTCCCCACAGAGGCATCGGCCCCTCCCCCCGCCATCGCGGTGGAGCGGCTGGGCTGCCGGCTCGCCGGCCGCATGGTCCTGTCGGACATCGGCTTTTCGGTTCCCGGCGGTGAAATCCTCGGCATTCTCGGGCCCAACGGCTCGGGCAAGACCACGCTGCTGCGCTGTCTCGCCGGCCTGCAACCCCCGTCCGCCGGCCGGGTCCTCATCGACGGCGACGATCCGCGCGCCCTGCGGCCGGTCGAACTGGCCCGCCGGCTGGCGCTCCAGGCGCAGGATTCCACCGCCGCGCTCGGCCTCACCGTGCGTGACGTGGTCGGCATGGGACGGCTGGCCCACCGCCGCTCCCCTTTCGCCGGGGCCGGGGCGGAGGACCGCGCCATCGTCGAGGACGCCCTGGACCGCTTGGAGCTGTCCGGGCTGGCCGTGCGGGCGGTCGAACAGCTGTCGGGCGGCGAACGCCAGCGGGTGATGATCGCCCGCGCCCTGGCCCAGCGCCCGCGCATCCTGCTGCTCGACGAACCGACCAACCACCTGGATATCCACCACCGCTTCGCCGTGCTCGATCTCGTGCGCTCGCTCGGCATCACCGTGGTGGCGACGCTGCACGACATCGAGCTGGCGGCACGCTGGTGCGACCGCATTCTGCTGCTGGCCGACGGACGGCTCCAGGCCGATGCCGCGCCGGAGGACGCACTGACCCCCGACCGGCTGACCGCCGTCTACCGCGTCGCCGCGGCGGTGGACCGCCGCCCCGATGACGGCCGGCTGCGCATCGACCTGTCGCCCCTGACGGAGTCACCACGATGAGACGCATTCTCCGCGGCGTTCCGCCTTTTGCCCTGACCTTGGCCCTCACCCTACAAGCCGGCGGCGCCCTCGCCCAATCCTACCCGGTCGAGGCCGCCAACTGCTTCGAGACCGCCCGCTTCGCCGCGGCGCCGAAGCGGCCGATGGTCCACGACACCAACATGACCCAGACCATGCTGGACCTCGGCCTCGCCGACCGGCTGGTCGCCGTTTCCGGCATCGAGGGGGTGGAGCACCGGCTGATCGCTCCGCCGGGCGTGGTCGCGGCGCTGCCCCGGCTGCCCGACCGCTCGCCGACGCTGGAGGCGGTACTGTCGGTCAATCCCGACTTCCTGTTCGCCGGCTGGAGCTATGGCTTCAACGAGGCGCGCGGCCTCACCCCGGCCCGGCTGTCGGAGATGGGCGTGGCGACCTACACGCTGCGGGAAAGCTGCATCCGCATCGGCCCGCGCGAGCCGATCGGCATGGACACGCTTTATGCCGATCTGCTGGCGCTGGGCGTCATCTTCGGCGTGACGGAGCGTGCCGAAGCCATGGTCGCCGATTTCCGCCGCCGGGTCGCCGCCGTCACCGAGCGTGTCGGCGCCGTCGCCGACCGGCCGCGCGTAATGTATTGCGATCAGTGCCACACCGACGCGGCCCCCTTGTCGGTCGGGCGCGAAGGGATGACCAGCCTGCTGATGGAGCTGGCCGGCGGGCGCAACATCTTCGACGACATCCCCGACAGCTATGTCCGGGTGAGCTGGGAGGAGATGGTGCGGCGCGATCCGCAATGGATCATCGTCAGCGCCCACCGGATCCCGGCCGAGGACGCCATCCGCCATCTGACCTCGGCACCGCAGCTGGCCGACGTCGAGGCCGTGCGCAAACGGCAGTTCATTGTGCTGACCTATGCCGAGCAGACGCCCTCCACCCGCAATGTCGAGGCGCTGGAGCGGATGGCGCGGACCCTGCACCCGGAGCGCTTCACGCCATGAACCGCTCCCGCCTGCTGGGCCTGTCGTTGCTGCTGGCCGCCGCGCTGACCGTGTCCGCGGTGGCCGCCGTCGGCTTCGGCGCCGCCCGCGTCCCCATTCCCAAAGTCTGGGCGGTCGTCATGCACGAGCTGTGGCCGGCACTGGCCGCTCCCGCCGACGCCAGTCGGGCCGAGCGCAACATCGTCTGGGAATTGCGGGTGCCGCGCGTGCTGCTGAGCGCGCTGGCCGGCGCCGGACTGGCGGCGGTGGGGGCGGTGCTTCAGGTGCTGACGCGCAACCCGCTGGCCGACCCCTATCTGTTCGGCGTGTCGGCCGGCGCCTCGGTGGGGGCGGTGACCGTTCTGCTCTATGCCGGCGCGGTCGCCGGAATGCTGGGTCTGCCGGTCGCCGCCTTCTTCGGTGCGCTCGCGGCGATGCTGATTGTCTTCGCCGCGGCACGCGGGCGCGACGGCGTGGTGACCGGCGAAAGGCTGGTGCTGACCGGTGTCGCGGTCGCCTTCATCCTGCACGCCGTCACCAATGTTCTGATCGTCATGGCGACGGATCGCGGCGCCGACGCCGCGTTGTTCTGGATGATGGGCGGCTTCGGCACCGCGCGCTGGAGCGTGCTGCCCGTCCCGGCGGGTCTGGTCGTCGGCGGGCTGCTGTGGCTGTGGCTGCGGGCGGAGACCGTCAACACGCTGGCCCTGGGCGACGACGCGGCCCGCTCGCTCGGCACCGATCCGGGCCGCCTGCGGCTGGAGCTTTTCCTCGTCACCGCCCTGATGACCGGGGCGCTGGTGTCGGCCTGCGGCGGCATCGGCTTCGTCGGGCTGGTGGTGCCCCACATCGCGCGGATTCTGGTCGGCGGGCATCTGCGAGCGCTGCTGCCGGTGGCAGCGCTGGGCGGGGCGCTGCTCCTGCTGTGGGTGGACGTCGTCGCCCGGTCCCTGTTCGCCCCGCGCGAGATTCCGGTCGGCATCGTCACGGCACTGGTCGGCGGTACCTTCTTCCTGTGGCTGATGCGGCGGAGAGGCACGCCATGACGCAATTCCCGGCGAACCCGCCATCCAGGCGCGCCATCGTCCTCTACGGGCGCGCCTCATTCGACCATGGGCAGAACCTGAAAGCGCTCGCATCGGCTTTGGCCGCCCGGCACGCGGCGCGCGGCGAAGCCGTCACGGTGGCGACCGCCCATGCCGACCTGTCCGGCCCCGCATTGCCCGGCGTGCTTGCGGATCTGGAGCGGGACGGCGTGACCGAGGCCCTGGTCATTCCCGCCATGGTTCCGGCCGATCCCAGCCTGTCGGCATGGCTGCCGGGCGCGCTCAACCATTGGGCCACGGCGACCAGCACCGCGATGGCCGGCACCGCGATGGCCATCCGGCTGGCGCCGCCGGTGGAAAGCGCACTCGACCTGCCCGCCGCCCTCGACCGCATCGCCCTCAACTCCATCGCCGGCGAGCCGACGGACGCCCCTGCACAGGATGTCCGCAAAACAGAGCCCAGCCTCGGCAAACCCGGCTGGTCGGCCATCCCCGAACATGGCCGGCAGCTCTTCGTCTGTGTCGGCGCCCGCTGCCTGCATCGCGGTGCCGAGCCGCTGTACCAGCATCTGCGCGCGGCGATGAAAGGGCACCGCGCCCTGAACGCCGGTCCGCGCCGGGCGATGTGCGCGCGGACGAGCTGCCTCTATCCCTGCAACCGCGGACCGCTGCTGGTCGTCCAGCCCGACGCCGTCTGGTACGGCGACCTGACGCCCGCGAAGATCGACCGCATCGTCGCCAGCCACCTGCTGTCCGACGCCCCGCCCGCCGCCGACATCCTCCACCGCAATCGCCCGGCGGAGCGGGCGGAGGACGACCCGATGGGGTGATCCGGCCTCCCTGATCTCCAGCCGTCCGGTTTTTCCATCTCAACCGAACGGCGCCGTCCATCCAGCACCCCGCACTCCCATCAGCCGCGAAGCACCGACTTCGCGGAATGCCGTCTCTCGTCTTTTTCCATCCTGAGGAATTGTCCATGCTTCCCGCTCATCCTTCCCGCATCATCTCCGGCCGGCACAATCGCCAGCGCTCCGGTTCGCTGGCGACGCTGCTCCTGGTCGCCGCATCCTTCGGCCCCGCGGCGGCCGGAGCGGCCGAATCCGAACCGCCGGTCACGCTGAACCCTGTCACCGTCACCGGCCGGGCGGCGGACGCTGCCGCCGGGCTGGTGCTCGACCGGTCGAACACCGGCGGCAGCCGCCTCGGCCTGACGCCGCTGGAAACCCCGGCCAGCGTCGAGGTGATCGATGGCCGGACCATCCGCGACCGCGGCCAGACCAGCGTGACGGAGGCCGTCACCCAGAACGCCACCGGCTTCACCTCGCTGGCGGCTCCCGGCAACGGCGGATCGTCGCTGGCGACGCGCGGCTTCGCCGGCCACGGCTCGGTGATGCAGCTTTATGACGGGACGCGGCTCTATGTCGGGTCGGGCACCGTCACCTTCCCGTTCGACGCCTGGTCGGCCGAACGCATCGAGGTGCTGCGCGGTCCGGCCTCCGTCCTCTATGGCGAGGGCGCCATCGGCGGCGTGGTCAATGTGGTGCCCAAGCGCCCGACCACCGATCTCCGCAACGAGGCGACGGTCGCCATCGGCACCGACGGCACCCGGCGCGCCGCCTTCGGCAGCGGCGGTCCGGTTGGGGAAAAGCTGTCCTACCGGCTGGACGCCAGCGGCAACCGCTCCAACGGCTGGGTGGATCGCGGCGACACGAAGACTCTCGCGCTGTCCGGCGCGGTCAAGCTCCAGGCGACACCGGATCTCGCCGTCACCCTGTCCAACGACTATGGCGACCAGCAGCCGCAGGAGTATTTCGGAACACCGCTGATCGCGGGCAGCCTCGACCGCGCGCTGCGGCACCGCAACTTCAACGTGGCCGACAGCGACATCCGCTATCGCGACAACTGGACCCAGCTGAAGACCGAATGGGCAGTATCAGACGCGCTGACCCTGCGCAACACCGCCTACCACCTGACCAGCCGCCGCCACTGGAAGGATGTGGAGAGCTACGCCTGGAATGCCGCCACCCGGGGCATCCAGCGCAGCAGCTACATCGAGATCTACCACGACCAGCGGCAGGTCGGCGACCGCTTCGACGCGACCTGGCGCAACAGCGTCTTCGGCATGAAGAACGAGTTGGTCGGCGGCTTCGACCTGAACCGGATCGAATTCAAGCACACCAACAATTCGCCCTATGGCGGGTCCAGCACCGTCGATCCGTTCGACCCGGCACCCGGCCTGTTCCTCAACAGCGCCGGCACCTCCCCGCGCAGCCGGTCGCGCACCCGCCAATATTCCCTATTCGCCGAGGACCGGCTGGCGGTGACGCCGCAGCTGTCGCTGGTCGGCGGCATCCGCTACGACGCCCCCACCGTCGAGCGCTGGGATCTGGTGGCGGGAACCGCCTATACCAAGGACTTCCGGGCCACCAGCTGGCGGACCGGCGCGGTGTACGAGGTCGTTCCCGGTCTGGCCCTCTACGGCCAGTACGCCACCGCGGTCGACCCGGTCGGCAATCTGATCTCGCTGTCGCCGACGCAGAAGGACTTCGATCTGTCCACCGGCCGGCAGATCGAGATCGGCGTCAAGCAATCCTTCCTCGAAGGGCATGGCGAGTGGACGCTGGCCGCCTACCGCATCGTCAAGGACAAACTGCTGACCACCGACCCCAACCAGCCGGCGGTGACGGTGCAGGTCGGGCAGCAATCCTCGCGCGGGCTGGAGGCGTCCCTGTCGCTTGGCCTGTGGGAAGGCGTGCGGGTGGACATGAACGGCGCGCTGCTGCGGGCGAAATATGACGACTTCACCCAGACGGTGTCGGGCCGCGCCGTGTCCTACGCCGGCAACGTGCCGACCGGCGTGCCGGAGCGCACCGCCAATGTCTGGGCGAACTGGGCCTTCCTGCCGGGCTGGGAGGTGCGGGCCGGCGTGCAATATGTCGGCAAGACCTACGCCGACGCCGCCAACACCAGCATCCGGCCCTCCTACACGGTGGTCAATGCCGGGCTGGATTACCGGCCGACCGACAACACCAAGTTCAGCCTGCGCGCCTTCAACCTGTTCGACGAGGTCTATGCCGTGACCGGAAGCACCGGCAGCTGGGTGCTCGGCCGTCCGCGCTCGGCGGAGCTGGCCTTCTCGATGACCTTCTGACCCCTCGGCATTCCGCCCGGTCCGATCGCCGGAACCGGGCGTCCCCTGCCCGTCACACCCTGCGGTGCAGACCACGGGGCACGCACACGCGCATGCCGGCATCGCCGACCGGCAGCACATCCACCTCCGCACCATAGACCTCGCGCATCATCTCCGCGGTGATCACGTCCGCCGGCGGGCCGAAACGGGCGAGCCGGCCGTCGTGCAGCAGGGCCACGCTGTCGGCGACGGCGAAGGCATGCTCGGGATGGTGGGTGGAGAAGACGACCGCAAGACCTCCCTCGTCGGCCAGCCGGCGCACCTGCTCCAGCACCCGCAGCTGGTTGCCGAAATCGAGGCTGGCGGTCGGTTCGTCCAGCACCAGCACGCGCGGCGCCTGGGCCAGCGCCCGGGCGATCAGCGCCAGCTGCCGCTCGCCGCCGCTGATGCGCAGCCAGTCCCGCCCGGCCAGATGGGCGATCCCGAGACGGTCCAGCGCAGCCCCGGCGGCATCATGGTCGCCGGCGGACGGGGCGGCGAACGGGCCGCGGTGGGCGGTGCGGCCCATCAGAACCATCTCGCCGACGCTGAAGGGAAACTGCCCGGCGCCGGCCTGCGGCACATAGCCGAAGGCCAGCGCGCGGCGGCGCGGGTTCCAGCCGCCGACATCCTCGCCATCGACCAGGATGCGGCCGCCATGCGGGGGAAGCAGGCCGAGGATCGTCTTGAACAGCGTCGTCTTGCCGCCACCGTTGGGGCCGAGCAGACAGAGAACCTGCCCGGCCGCCACGGCGAACCCGACGGCGGCGCCGATGGTCCGCTCGCCATGGCCGAAGGCCAGATCCTCGACGGCAAGCCGTGCGCTCATGACCAGCCCCGGCGGCCGAAGGCCAGCAGCCAGAGGAACACCGGCGTGCCGATCACCGCGGTCAAGACCCCCAGCGGCAGCTCGACCCGGCCGATCCCGCGCGCCAGCGTGTCCACCGCCAGCAGATAGGCCGCCCCCAGCAGCACGGCGGTGGGCAGCAGGCGCACGAACGCCGGCCCGACCATCAGCCGGGCGAGATGCGGCACCAGCAGCCCCACCCAGCCGACGATGCCGGCGACGGAAACGGCGGCGGCGGTCATCAGCGTCGCTGCCGCGATGACCACGGCACGGACGATGCGCACCGACACGCCGAGCGAGGTGGCCTCCTCATCGCCCAGCGTCATCACATCCAGCCGCCAGCGCAGCAGCACCAGCGGAACCAGCGCCACCGCCACCGGCGGCGCCAGTGCGGCAAGATCGGCGCGGTTGACCGCCGACAGGCTGCCGAGCAGCCAGAAGGTGATGGCCGGCAGCTGGTTGTACGGATCGGCAAGATACTTGAGCAGGGCGACACCCGATCCCAGCAGGGCGCCGATGACCACCCCGCCCAGCACAAGGACCAGCACCGGATCCCGCCCGCGCACGACGGAGGCGAGCCCATAGACCGCCGCCACCGCCACCAGCCCCCCGGCGAAGGCAAGCCCCTGGATGGCGATCACCGGAAGCGAGGCGAAGATGCCGAGCGCCGCGCCCAGCGCTGCCCCGGACGAGACGCCCAATATGTCCGGCGAGACCAGCGGGTTGCGGAACAGCCCCTGATAGGCGGCCCCCGACGCGGCGAGCCCGGCGCCGATCAGCATGGCGGCGAGCACGCGCGGCCCGCGGATTTCCCAGATCACCGTCTCCACCGTGCGCGGGACATTCATCGAAGCTCCCGTCGCCTTCGCCCACAGGAGTGCCGCGATCTCGCCCGGCGACACGGGGAAGGCGCCGACATGGAAGGCGACGAATACAGCCGCCAGCAGCATGGCGGCAACACCCCCCAGCACCAGGGCGAAAGGCAGCTCACCCCGGCGGGCGCGAACCGGCGAGGAGGTCGTCGATCTGCCGGTCGTCCGGTGCTCGGTGGTAGAAGAGGGCATAGAAGCGTCGCGTCTCCTCACGCAGGTCTTCCGGGAAAAGGTCAGGGTACAACACCTTGCCGAGCCAGCGGAGACCGAGCAGCCGGTTGGCGGAGGGCGGTGAATCGACCCAAGTGAAGGGCAGTCCCGGCGACAGGTAGACACGCCGTTCGCGCACCGCCTTGACGCCCTGCCACAGCGGGTCGGTCCACACGCTGTCGTAAAAGCCGGGGTCGATGGTGACGATGGCATCGGGCTGCCACGCCAGCACCTGCTCCATGGAGACATTGACGATGCCGCCGTCGCCCAGCGCTTCGGCAGCGACGTTGCGCACCCCGGCGACGTCGAGCGCCTCGACATTGATCGAGCCGCGGATGCCGGTCTGCAACCCGCGCGGTCCCCGCGCCATATAGACCTTCAGCCGCCGGTCCGCGGGAATGCTCTCCATGCGCCGGCGCACCTCGGCCAGCGTTTCCTCGGCGTAGCGGGCCAGCCTTTCCCCATGCTCCGGTACGCCGAGCAGCCTGCCCACGGTCCGGAAGGTCCCGGCCGATTCTGCCAGCCGCCCGTCGATCAGCACGGTCGGCACGCCGGTCTGCTCCTGAACGCGATCCGCGAGCGACACGAAGGTCGGAGCCGTGCTGCCGATGTCGAGGACGATGTCCGGCCGGGCGCCGACGACCGCTTCCAGGTTGACGGTGTTGCCGCGCCCGGTCAGCCGCCCCAGTTCCGGTAGATCGGCGAATCCTTCCGGCAGGAACGGACGCTCCGGAGGACTGATGGCGCGGGTCCAGCCCAGCAGCTTGTCGGGCGCCAGCATGTAGACGATGACCGAGGCAGGCGGACCGGCGGGAAACACCCGCTCGACGCGGGGCGGCAGGGCGACCCGACGCCCGACCGAATCGACGACCGACTCCTCCGCCGCAGCAATGGGCTGGGCAACGGGCTGTGTGGCACAGACTCCAGGAAAGAGCCCGAAGCTCAGCCAAAGCACGGCAAGCCGGGGGCGAAATGGTTTGGCACGACCGGGCCGCATGATCGCTCCGGATGGTGGACATGTGTCGGCCCAAGACGATGGGGGCTCGTCGCCCCGTCGTCCATAGGCCAATGGAGTTGAGCGGCGGCGATGGGAGCGGTGGCGCTGCTCGTCTTCGGCCTCGTCAGCCGGTCGCTGGACCGCAGCGCGATGAAGGCGAGGCTGCACGACACCATGGTGGTGACCGGCGCGCTGTTCGCCCTGTTCGCCGGTGCCACCACCTTCACCCTGATGTTCCGCGACAGGCGGTGGTGCTGGGCGTGACGCTGGCAGTTCCATCCCTCATCCATGTAATAGACCCGCCGGACGACCCCAATGCCGCCCCGGCGCTGAGCGACGAGGACGCCAAGGACCAGTTCCGCTCCATGATCCCGGTGCCGCCGGACGACGATTGACGGGGCTGGGCCGCGTTCCGGATGCCCGGCTGCCTCTGCGGATTCAGAACGGTCCGATCACGCTGCACCCGCCGCCTTCTCGGACTGCGGTTTGCCGGGCACAGGCCGTTCATCGTGATCGGGTTCGGAATGGCCGATGACCCGGACGATGTCCGGCCAGCGGCTGCGCAGGTCGCGTTCCAGGGCGTCGATTGCATCGTGCACCGCCACCACGGTGGTGCCGGGCGCCACATGGCTGTGGAAGGTCACGACCAGACCGGCGGCGCTGCGGCGAACCCGCAGATTGTGGACGTCCCGCAACGGACCGGCCATCGGAAGGGATGCGGAGAGATGCGCCCCGATGGCCCGCAGCAGATCGGGTTCGGCGTCCACCCCGGTCAGGCCATTCTCCTGCAACGGCTCGATATGGCTTTTGACCTTGATGTCCGTGCCCAGATCCTCCCGGATCGAATCCTCCAGCCGCGAGGACAGCGCATGCGCCGCCTCGACCGGCAGCGACCCGTCGACCTCCAGGTCGAAACGACCGCAAGGCGTCCTTACGACCGGTCCGCCACAAACTTTATGGCCGCCGTCCAAATCGCCGCAACCGTCGCATACTGGTTATGAGTCCGGACCCTGGCCTTTACCGAACACGCGTTCTTCGTTGAGGAATGGACCAATACACCTCAATCAAATCAACCTCCGGCGAGTCCGGCGCGGTTCCCCCGTCACAGGCCGCTGAACCAGTTGTATCCCTGATCCTCCCAATAGCCGCCCGGGTTGTCGTTGGTCACAAAGATCTCGACGATGTGCTTGGGATTCTTGAAGCCGAGCTTGGTCGGCACCCGCAGCTTCAGCGGATAGCCGTATTCCGGCGGCAGCTCCGCCATCGTGAAATCCACCGTTCCGAAATCAAGGGTGAGCTGGGTTTGCGGGTGCAGGGCGGTCGGCATATCGAGGCTGGTGTAATAGCGGTCGGCGCATTTGAAGCCGACATATTTCGCGGTCGGATCGGCGCCGACCCGCTGCAGAAAGCTGCGGAAAGGCACGCCGCTCCACTGACCGATGGCGCTCCAACCCTCGATGCAGATGTGGCGGGTGATCTGGCTCTCCTGTGGCAGGCGCCGCAGGTCCTCCAGGCTCCAGGACCGGCGGTCGCCGACCAGACCGGAGACGGCCAGCCGGAAATCCGACCCGTCGATCTCCGGCACGCTGTCGATCGGGTAATAGGCGTTGAAGGGAAAGGGGGTGGTCAGGTCGGCCATGCCATAGGTGGGGGCCATCCGGTCGGGATCGAACAGCCAGGCCTGGACGCGGTCGTTCCAGCGCGACATCGCCCACAACATCCGGTCAACCGTGTCGCCGTCCTGAAGCGTGCAGCCCGACAGCAGGGCGACGGCGCCAAGCGACAGCGACGAACGCAGGAACAGCCGTCGCTCCAGCCGCCGCAGCCCGCTGCGGTGATCCGCCGGATCGATGCGCACGCCGTCGCGGCGCCCGGCCGCCGGCTCCTGTACTTTGCGATCATTCATCGTCTTTGCCCCCGACTGTTTTTCTACGCCGCCCGCGAGCACGCCCCAGGATCATCGGCGGCAGGGTCGCCGGAACGATCGCCACCATGACCACGTGGAGAAGAAGGAAGGCGAGGATGCCGGCCATGCCGAGAAAATGAACGACGCGCGCCGCGGCAAAGCCGCCGAACAGGGCGGTCAGGCCGGCGAACTGGACCGGCTTCCAGATGGCGAGGCCGGAAGCCACCATCAGGACGCCGGCGAGAAGAACCCCGATATAGAGGGCCTTCTGGATATTGTTGTAGCGGCCGGGCTCGTGCCGCAGCCGTAAGGCAAGGGCGAGCCGCAGATCGTGCAGCCCGTCGCCCAGCCGCAGCGGCGTAAGACGGCGGCGCAGATGCCCGCTCGCCAGCCCATAGGCGAGGTAGACCGCCCCGTTGGCGACCAGCAGCCACATCACCGCGAAATGCCAGACCGTCGAACCGCCGAGCCAGCCGCCGAGCGTCGCCCAGGCCGGAACCGGCCAGGGCAGGATCGGGTGGGCGTTGTGGATGCCCAGCCCGCTCATCACCATGCCGGCCATCGCCGGCACGTTGATCCAGTGGGTGGCCCGCAAGATCAACGGCTGTCTTGGCGGCGGATGATCGGACGGCGAAGGATCGGACATGTGGGGGGTGCCGGGCATCGCTCGCCGCTCACATCGGTGGGGTGATGCCATCCTTGCCGACGCTGACCGACAGGGCGGACAGCGTGCCGTCGTTGCCCTTGGCGGCCTGCACCACGACCTTGGCACCCGCCACGAACAGCGACGGGTCGGCCGGAACGATGTTGACGACCGGAACGTCCGGCGGAATGACCACTTTCTTCTCGCCATTCTGATACTTGACGGTGACGACCCGGCCATCGGTCCCGACAATGCTGCCGATGGCGCCGTTGGTCATCACGCTGTTCGGCTGCAAGTCCCAGGGGCGGGAGCCGTCGCCGGCGCCGCGCATCGCGGGCGGGAAGACGTGGACTTCCAGCGCCTTCAGCGTGCCGTCCGGCTGGGGTGCCGCCGCCGTGCCGATGTAGCTGTCGGGCTTGATCGCGTCGAGGCCGGTCAGTTCGATCGACGCGACGCGGGTGCCGGCGGTGACGGCCACCGGAACCTCCTTGCCGTCGCGCGTCCGGATTTCCAGCCGGTCGGCGGTCACGGCGGTGATGACGCCGCGCAACCGGGTCGTCATCTGCTGCTGGGGCTGCTGCTGGGCGGCGGCATCGCCGGTCACGGCGGTGAGCGTCAGTGTGACCATCATCACCGAGACGGCACCGGTCACGGCGCTTTTCCAAGGGGTCCGCATAACGTGTCTGTCCTCTCAAACCCTCGACGGATATGGGGGGCGAGGATAAAGGGGAAGGAGGCCAGCGGGATGACCCGATCATGACATTCTTGTCATGGCACGGTCAGTGCCGAGACCGCCGGATTCCGGCAAGATCGGCAAAACAGGGGGCGGGCGTGAGCATCCTCATCATCGAAGACGACGCCAAGACTGGGGATTATCTGAGAAAGGGCCTGCGCGAGCATGGCTACAACGTGGATCTGGCGCGCAACGGCGTGGACGGCCTCTATATGGCGCTCGACCAGGATTACGAGCTGGTCGTCCTCGACATCATGCTTCCCGGTCTCACCGGGTGGGACGTGATCCAGCAGCTCCGGGCCAAGCGCGACGTGCCGGTGATCGTCCTGTCGGCCCGTGACGAGGTGAGCGACCGCATCCGCGGCCTGCGGCTCGGCGCCGACGACTATCTGGTCAAGCCCTTCTCCTTCGTCGAGTTGGAACTGCGCATCCGCACCATCCTGCGGCGCGGTGCCGCGCGCGAGACGGAGGTCTTCGAGGTCGCCGACCTGCGGCTCGACCTGGTGCGCCGGCGGGTGACCCGCGGCGGTGTCGAGATCGCCCTGACCAACAAGGAATTCCTGCTGCTGCACCTGCTGTTGCGGCGTGAAGGCGAAGTGCTGACACGCACGCAGATCGCCTCGGAGGTCTGGGACATGAATTTCGACAGCGACACCAATGTCGTCGATGTCGCCGTCAAGCGGCTGCGCGCCAAGATCGACGGCCCCTTCGAACGCAAGCTGATCGCCACCATCCGCGGCGCCGGCTACAGCCTGCGGGCAGAACCATGACAGAGTCCGCCGCACCGCCACGCCGCCGCCGGCCCGGCATCTCGCTGACCGGCCTTTCACTGACCGTGCGCGCGGCGGTGCTCAGCGCGCTCATCCTCTGCTCGGTCACCGTGATGCTCGGGACCTATTTCTACCAGTCGGTGAAGTCGGCGATGGACCGCCGGGTGGAAATCCTTCTCGCCAGCCGGCTCGATCATTTCTCCCGGCTGATCCGTGAGATGTACACCGTGACAGAACTGCGGGACCGGCCGTTGCTGATCGCCAACATGCTGGGCGCCGAGCGCGATGTCCTGGTGTTCCGGGAAATCGACGGCACCGTGCTGACGGCGGTCAATCCCGATGGTCTGCCGCTGCCCACGCTCCCCCCTCCTGAAGCACCCTCCGGGGTGGCGGCCGGGATGGCGAACGCCGGGGAAAGCGGTTCCCTGCGCACGACCCTGCCCAATAGCGTGCCGATCGTCTGGGCCTGGGCGCAGACACAGGCGGTGGAGGATGGGCGACTCATCCAAATCCTCGGCGGGCATCCGATGGCCGGCGAACGGCAGATGCTCAACGCCTACCGGGCGCGCATCGTGGTCGCCACGCTGGTTGCCCTGCTGGTCGGGTCGGCGCTGGCCTTCGCAGCGCTCCGGCACGGGCTGCGGCCGGTACGCACCATGGCGGCTCGGGCGGCGGACATCGCCCCTGGCAAGCTCGACCTGCGCTTTGACGTCGCCACCGCGCCGGGAGAATTGCGCGCCCTGGCCGGAGCGATCAACGCGATGCTCGACCGGCTCGCCTCCGGTTACCGCCATCTGTCGCAATTCTCCGCCGACCTTGCCCACGAGATTCGCACGCCCCTGGGCATCCTGATCGGTCAGACCCAGGTGGCGCTGGCCCAGCCACGGACCATCGACGACTATCAGCAAATTCTGGAATCAAACCTGGAGGAGTTGGACCGGCTGCACCGGCTGAGCGAAAATCTGCTGTTCCTCGCCCGTGCCGACAATGCCAGCGCGCCGCTGGAACGCCAGGATCTGTCGCTGGCGATGGAACTCCGGAAAATCGCCGACTACTTCGAGGGACCGGCAGCGGAGCGTGGCATCCGCTTCGCGATCGAGGCGGCGGGGACGGTCTGCGCCAACCCCGACCTTTGCCGTCGCGCCATCAGCAATCTGGTGGTGAATGCCGTCCGCCATGGCGCCGGGGACGAGGTCGTGCGGCTGGTGGGGACGGTCGAGGAAAAGCACGCCCGCATCATTGTTGAGAACCGGGGAAGCTCTTTGAACGACGATGAGATGGGGCGCCTGTTCGACCGCTTTTACCGCGCCGATCCCGCACGCAGCGTCGCCACCGAGTCCCACGGGCTGGGATTGGCGATCGTCAAGACGATCATGGTCCGCCATGGCGGCCGGGCCGAGGCATCGCGCCCGCAGCCGGGACTTTTCCGGATATGCCTGACATTTCCGCAGTGAGCCGGTCGTCGTGGTGTTGGTGCGGTTCCGTCAGCCTTCGGGCCTGCTTGCCCGGCGCCGCGGGGCTGACGTAGAGGATCACCTCCACTCTGGAGGTGGCGCTGCCCACACTGCCACTCGAGCAGGACGACGGAGCGTTCGGATGGGACGGCCCACCGCTACCGCCGCTTCCGCTGCCGAGAATGGGGACGCGGTTTCAACGAGCGCACCGGCTCGGCGCTGAACCGCCTGCGGCTGCCTTCCGACGTCGTTTTTCTGATCGTGCTGTGGCGGCTCCGGTTCAAGCTGAGCCTGCGTGATCTGGCCGAGATCCTGCTCCGGCGCGGCTTGGTCTTCTCGCACGAGGCGGTGCGTGACCGGGAGACCGAACTGGCGCCGTTGCTCACCAATGCCCTCCGCCTGCGACGGACGGGCAAGATCGGCCACAGTTGGTACGTGGATGAGACGTATCCGAAGGTCGGCGGGCGCTGGCAGTACCTCTACCGCGCCATCGACAGCGACGGCAAGCTGGTCGACGTCTATCTCAGCGAAGCCCGCGACCAGGCTGCTGTCGAGGTGTTCTTCCGCTCGGCCATTGCGGTGATGAGCATCAGGCCAGCCATCTCTTCAAGGTGATCGCGAGCACGGTCTTAATTGAATCGGACAAGCTGATCCGCTCGCCCACCGACGCCTGAAAAGGCAGCGTTGAAGGGGGCATTGTCACGTTAACTTGGATTGGACACACGAAGAGGCCGAATGGCCGTAAGTCGGCGGTTTCACGGACAGTCAAAACAACAGAATGGGCGCCAGCTGGAACACCGATCAGCAGCGCGTTTTCGTAGACTCTATGCCAAAGGGTCAATGACGATAGGAAAGCGGTGCTCTGTCGCGCGTTGCGTTACATTTCGGTGGTCATGTGTTCCGGTCGGAATCGATGTCCACAGAATTACCTCTCTCTACTGATCCTCCACCCCATCCCGGCGCCGTGCTGGGTAACCACGTGTTGCGGAAGCTTCGGCTGACGGTGACCCAGGCCGCTCAGGAGCTGGCGATTGCCCGCCAGACACTCCACCGCGTACTCGCAGGTACCGCCGCTGTCACGCCCGAGATGGCTGCCCGGCTGGCCCGGCTCTGCGGCAGATCCACCCATTTCTGGCTCGACGTTCAACTGGCGCATGACCTGTGGCATGCGCAGCGTGCCCTTGCCGAAACCTTGGACCGCATTCCGGCGCATGCACTGCCCGACACCCTCAAGACGGATATCCTTGCCCACCATGCCCGCTCCCGCTGAACTGCCGCCCAAGGCGAGAACCGGTGTTACCGGTCTTGACGACATCCTCGCCGGCGGTCTTGCCCGTGACCGTGTCTTCCTGCTCGAGGGAAGCCCCGGTACCGGCAAGACCACCATTGCCCTGCAGTTCCTGCTGGACGGCGCAGCGGCCGGTGAAACCGGGCTCTACATCACCCTGTCGGAAACCGAAGGTGAACTTCGCGACGCTGCAGCCGCCCATAATTGGACGCTCAACGAGGCGATCACGGTGTTCGAACTGGTTCCGCCGGAGAGCCTGCTCGACGAGGCGCACCAGCAAAGTCTGCTTTACTCCTCCGATCTCGAGCTCGGCGAGACGACCAAGCTGATGTTCGAGGCGATCGGGCGCAGCAAGCCGATGCGGATCGTTCTCGACAGCCTGTCGGAGATCCGGCTGCTGGCGCAAAGCTCGTTGCGATATCGGCGCCAGATCCTCGCCCTCAAACATTATTTCGCCCGGCACGGCGCCACCGTGCTGCTGCTCGACGATCTGACCACCGACACGATGGACAAAACGGTCCACAGCATCGCGCACGGCGTGATCCGTCTGGAGATGCTGACGCCGGCCTACGGCGCGGAGCGGCGGCGCTTGCGGGTGCTGAAATACCGTGGGCAGGCCTATCGCGGCGGCTACCACGACTGCACGATCACCACCGGTGGCTTCCAGGTGTTCCCCCGGCTGATCGCCGCCGAACATCGAACCGGTTTTTCGGGGGAACGTTTGGTCAGCGGCATCGCCGAACTCGATACGCTGCTGGGCGGCGGCATGGAGCGTGGATCGAGCACCCTGATCATCGGCCCGGCCGGTACCGGAAAGTCGCTGCTGGCACTTCAGTTCACGGTGGCCGCCGTCGCACGGGGGGAGCGGGCGGCGTTGTTCGTGTTCGACGAGGAGCTTGGCCTGCTGTTCGCCCGGACCAGGGCGATGGGCTTCGATCTCGAAGCCATGCGGGATAGCGGTAGTCTGATCATCGAGCAGGTGGATGCGGCGGAATTGGCGCCTGGCGAGTTCACCCATCGGGTTCGCGCCTGCGTCGACGATCACCAGATCCGCACCGTGGTGATCGACAGCCTCAACGGCTATCAGGCGGCTATGCCGGAAGAGCAGCTTCTGGTCCTGCATCTTCATGAATTGCTCCTGTACCTGAACCGCCAGGGCGTGACGACCTTCCTCACCATCGCGCAGCATGGCCTGATCGGTGACATGCAGGCGCCGGTCGACGTCACCTATCTGGCCGATACCGTCGTGCTGCTGCGCTATTTCGAGGCGCTGGGCCGTGTCCGGCGGGCGATCTCGGTGATCAAGAAGCGCGCCGGCCCGCACGAGGACACGATCCGCGAGTACCGGGTCAACGGCAGCGGCATCAGCCTGGGGCCGCCGCTGGATGCGTTCCAGGGGGTGCTGCGCGGCGTGCCAATCTATGTCGGCCAAGGCGGACCTCTGATGCAGGACGATCCGGCTTGAGCGAATCCGCCATCATGGAGCGCGCGCTGATCCTGGCGCCGCGTGGACGTGATGCCACCGTTGCTTCGGCCTTGCTGGGCGAGGTCGGGATCGCCGCGCACGCCTGTCCCGACCTGCCGGCACTTTGCACGGCGCTGGGAGATGGAGCCGGTCTGCTCATCCTGGCGGAGGAGGCGGTGCGCACCGCCGATCTCCAGGGTCTCGTCGCCTGGATCGGTGCGCAGCCGCCATGGTCGGACCTTCCCGTCATCCTGCTCACACTGCGGGGCGACGGTGCCGAGCGCACGCCGGAGGCCGCGCGCCTGACCGAACTGCTTGGCAACGTCACCTTCGTGGAGCGCCCCTTCCACCCGACTACCATGATCAGCGTCGTGCGGACCTGCCTGCGCGGCCGGCGCCGGCAATACGAGGCGAGGGCGAGGCTGGTGGAGCGCGAGCGTCTGCTGGCGGATCTCGCCGACGAACGGGCACGCTTCGAAACACTGGTGGAGCACCTGCCGGTGGGGGTGAACCTAATGGACCGCAACGGCCGGACCTTGTTGTCCAATCCGGCCTTCCGGAGCTTTCTTCCGAACGATGTCATTCCCTCCCGGCAGCCGGAAGGTGAGGAGAGTTGGATTGCCTACGACGCGAATGGCCACCGTCTGTCAGGCGATCGCTATCCCGGAGCGTGTGCACTGCGCGGCGAGACCGTCACCGGCATCGAGTTCATCCATCGTCCCGCCGGCGGTCAGCCGGTCTGGACCCGTGTCAGCGGCCTGCCTGTGCGGGATTCTACCGGCAAGGCAGCCGGAGCGCTCGCCGTCATTGTCGACATCACCGACCAGAAGGCGGCGCAGGAGGCGCTTCGGCGGCTTACGGAGACGCTGGAATCCAAGGTGCAGGAACGCACCCGCGAATTGAAGGCGACGCTGGACCAGCTTCGCGACGAGATCCGCGACCGCGAACGCGCCGAAGAGCAACTGCGCCAGACGCAGAAGCTGGAGACGCTCGGCCAGCTCACCGGCGGTGTGGCACACGACTTCAACAATCTGCTGATGGCGGTGCTCGGCAATCTGGAATTGCTGCGCAAACGCCTGCCCGCCGATCCGACGACGGAACGCCTGTTCGATGGCGCCATGCAGGGGGCCCAACGCGGAGCGACACTGACCCAAAGGCTTCTGGCTTTCGCCCGTCGCCAGGATCTGCAGCCGCAGGCAGTGGACCTTGCCGGGCTGCTGGCCGGCATGAAAACGCTGTTGGAGCGTTCGGTCGGCCCACGCGTCGTCATCCGCATCGACGCCCCCCCTGCGACGGCGCCGGCGCTGATCGATCCCAACCAGCTCGAACTGGCGATCCTGAATCTTGCCGTGAATGCCCGCGATGCCATGCCCGACGGCGGCACGCTCACCGTGACCGTGGACGAGGCGCCAGCCCCCGTCACTTCGGGACTGCCGCCGGGCTTCTATCCGCACGTGAGCGTGCGGGACACCGGCACCGGGATGGATGAGGAAACGCTGGCGCGGGCGATCGAGCCGTTCTTCTCGACCAAGGGCATCGGCAAAGGCACCGGGCTGGGGTTGTCGATGGTCCATGGTCTGGCGGTGCAGTCCGGCGGCGCGTTCCGGCTGTCGAGCGTTCCAGGCCAGGGGGCGCTGGTGGAGCTGTGGTTGCCAAAGGCGACGACACCGGCCCAGGCGGCCGAGTTGCCGACGACCACGGTGGCCGACGTGTCTCCCGCCGTTGTCCTCGTGGTCGACGATGACGCGCTGATTGCCATGAGCACTGTCGATATGCTGGCCGACCTTGGGCACACAGTCATCGAAGCGAGTTCGGGGAGCGAAGCCCTGGAACTTCTGCGCAGCGTCCAGGCGGTCGATTTGCTGCTGACGGACTATGCGATGCCAGGGATGACTGGTGTTGAGCTTGCGGAGGCGGCCCGTATCATGGTCCCGGACCTGCCGGTGTTGCTGGCGACGGGGTACGCCGACCTGCCGGAGGGCGTCATCGCCGACCTGCCGCGTCTTGCCAAGCCGTATACTCAGAATCAGCTAGCCGTCGCGACAGCCAAGCTGTTGGCCGGGAGGGCAGGAACTTCGGCATCTGCCGAGCGGAGCGATGGTCTTCACTCTGGTTAGATGTTTAGTCCCGGCATTTGATGGTGCATCCTACGTGCAGGACTTGAGGGATGCACTATGGGCCAAGTACTCCATGGGAGCGCCACGA
>NZ_CP170463.1:0-127500 GCF_042604625.1 Azospirillum sp. A29 | reverse complement strand
CACCGGCGTCGCGGATCAACGAGGCGTCGTTCATCACCCGATAGGTGCCGCCGGTGCGCAACGCATAGGAGGCCGCGTCGTCGAGCGTCACCGTGTGGTGATACTGGTCGATCGACTTCACATGCGAGATGTCGTCCCTCAGTCGTTCCGTATCGAATGTCTGGACGACCAGACCGTCATGGGGCTTCAGGCCCAACGGGATGTCGCCGTTCGAAAAGTTGAAGCTGGTCTTGCTGGCGCCGGTCGAGTTGGCCTTCAGCACATGCCAGCCGCTGGTGGCCGCCTCGGCGGGATCGAAGTCGCCGGTCTGCGCCGCATGCTGGCGCACGCCGCCGATGCTGACATCCAGGCCGTTGGCCGACGCAAGCTTGGCGGAATAAAGGCCTTTGCCTTCATAGGTGAAGCCGGTCACCCGCTCCCCACCGCTGAGGACCGGCGTCTCGTTCCCGTAGGCGAGGAAGCTGTGGCCGTCGTCGTGGGAGTCGAGTGTCAGAGTCTTGTCCAGGCGATAGGTGCCGCCACGGACATAGGTGGTGTCGACATCGCTCGCCCGCATCGCGTCCCGCGCCTTCTCGAGGCTGGCGAAGGGACCGTCGGTGCCGGCGGCGTTGGGAGCGGCGAGCCGCCCGGACCAGCTGTCATTGCCCTTGGCGGACACGAAAAAAGCGGCCTGGTCGGTGGTCGTCATAAGTCATTCCTCCGTTCTGATGGAGGCATGAGTCGAATTTTTTAGTTAAAATTTTATTTACGGCCTTAGTACCTCTGATGGACAGGTGGACTCTGCAAGAACGGTATTACGCGACGCGATGAATAGCCACGAATTGGTGACAATGTGATCCGGCATTAATTGTGAAACTGAACCTTCTCCATGGACAAGCCCTCGTCATCCGGATTCGTGCATTACGTGCATCGCCCGGCCGGCAAATGATGCCGGCAGTCGCCGCCGCGTTACAGGGCATCACTGGACTGGTCATTTTCTGGAATTTTATGATAAGCTGGCAGGCGCCGGGGTCTTGTTCTTGGTCATACAGCGGTGCCGCGCCCAGTTCAGCGTCAGGGCCGCCCCTCCCCCGGCTACAGGACGTGAAAGGGACCTGTCTTGAGCGAAGAGTTGAAGAACGTCACCGCGACGAACGTCACCGCGACGGTAAAGTGGTTCAAGCCGGAAAAGGGTTTTGGGTTCGTCCGCCTTGCCGATGGCTCCGGCGAGGCTTTCTTGCACGCTTCGGTCCTGGCCGCCGCCTCCCTGCCCAACCCGGTCGAGGGCACGACGGTCGTCTGCGATCTGGCCCAGGGCGCCAAGGGGCCCCAGGTCGTCGCCATTCACTCCGCCACGCCGCCGGAAACCCCGCCCGCCCCGCGGGCCCGCAACCAGCGCCCGCCGCGCGCCGCCGCCTCGGCATCCCAGCCGATGGGCCAGCCTATGGGTCAGCCGGCAGGTCAGGCCGCCGGACAGGGCCCGCAGCCTGAGGATGGCGGCGAGGGCTTTGCCCGTCCGCCGAAGCCGCAACGAGAACGGCGCGAGCGCCAGTCCGAACCGGCAGGGCCGGTCACGATGGCCTACGGCACGGTGCGCTGGTACAATCTGGACAGTCAGTCCGGCCTGATCGAGCCGTGGGAAGATGGCGCCACCGTCTATTTCGACCGCGCCACCCTGCGCCAGTCCGGCCTGGACATCGTCGCCGACGGCGAGGATGTGCGCTATCTGGCCGTCGGGTCGGAGGATGCGCCGGTCGCCCAGCGGGTCGAGCTGATCTGACGATACCGCCTTCGCAGGCGCTTGCCGCCGCCGGTTGGCCGTAACAGGCCGGCCGCGCGGCGGTCGCTGTGCATGGGGTTGCGACCCGGCCGCTTCACAAGCGCGTCGCCTCAGAATCTGGTCGAGAGCGTGAAGAAAGCCCGCGGGGCGCGGTCCTGCGTGCTGAACGGCGTGGTGATGAAAGGCTTGGCCAGTTCAACGCTGGCGTCGATGCGCTGGAAAACGCCGAAGCGCAGGCCGACGCCGGTCGAGGCGAGGGACCGGCGGCCATGGCGCGTGCCGCCTTCGTAATTGTACACCGCCCCATAATCGCCGAAGCCATAGGCGACCGCGTAATCCAGCCCGTCCTCCTGGACCGGAAGGATGTATTGCAGTTCCGCCCGGCCGGCGAAGCCGCTGTCGCCGGTGATTTCCGAGGGGTCGAAGGCGCGGCCGTACTGCTTGCCGCCCAAGCCGTATTCCTCCGACGACAGCAGCTGGTCCGGGCTGTATTGCGCCTCGCCGGAGAGGGCGAGGATCAGCTGGTCGGTCAAGGGCTGGTTGCGCTGAGCCGACAGCAGCAGCTTGCGGAAATCGCTGCGCCCGCCGCTGCGGGTCAGGTTGGCGCTGCCGGATTCCGTGGCATTCAGGATGTCGAGGCCCTTGGACAGCTCGGCCGTCAGCAGGTTCGACCCGCCCCAGCCGTCGGCGAAATCGTAGGAGACATTGGCGGCGACGATGCGCAGCCGATCCTGCGACAGCTTATCGCCCAGCACGTCGGTGCGGCTGTCGCGGATGGTGACGCTGAGGCCGGCGCGCAGGGTCTCCGCCCGGCTGCGGATGAAGGGATGCGACACCGCCACCCGGCCGGAGGTGGTCAGGCTGTCGAGGTCGAGCGGCCGCACGCTGTCGCCGGGCTGCGACCAGGAGCGGCGGACGCCATATTCCACCGTCGTGCCCTCGGCATCCACCGGCACCAGCTGCCCGACGTCGAAGAAGCGCAGCTCGCGGATCTGCGGGGTGACGATGCCCTGGGCGGTGGTCCGCTCGAACAGGCCGAACTGGTCCTCGACGGTGGCGACGCCGGTCAGCTGCATCGGACCGATGGAGCGGGTGCCGCGGTTGTCGAGCGACAGGAAGCCGTTGAAGGGCGTGCGCTCCAGCACCAGGGTCAGGCGCGAGGCGCCCGCGGTGTCGGGCGATGCCTCCAGCACCGTCTTCACCGCCACGCCGGGCAGATCGTCGGCCAGCAGGACATAGCGCTCCATGTCCGCCATGCGCAGCGGACGGGAGGCCTTGATCTTCTCCCCCATCCGCCGCAGCAGGCCGAGCCGGTCCTTTGCCTCGCCCTGGACGACCACCTCGTCGACGTAGCCCTCCACCACCTGCAGGCGGACGACGCCATCGCGGATGCGCTGGGCCGGCACCACCGCCTGGGACAGCACATAGCCGTCGTTGCGGTAGCGCGCGGTGATGGCGTCACGGATGGCGTAGAGATCGGCCAGAGTCACCGGCTTGCCCAGCTTGTCGCGCCACAGGGCGGATAGGCTGTCGCCGTCATAGACGCTGTTGCCGTCGATGCGGATCTCGGTCAGCGTCAGGGTGATGCGTTCGGCATCGCGCGGCGGCGGTGCCTTCTCCGGCGCCGGCATCTCGATTTCCGGCGAGGATTGCGGCACGGGCGGACGTTCGAAGCGCTGCTCCAGCCGATTGGGGTCGAGCGAGGGCGGCAGTAGCGGGGGAACCGCCTGGGCCAGCGCCGGCAATGGACCGGCAACCCCCACCAACAGGAGGACGGACAGGCGGACGAGACGCCGGGGCGCGGACATGGACATCGACATGGCGGAGGGGGCGGTTCGGGACACGGCTCTTCGTCGCAAGGCTATTTGTCGGTGAGGGCGGTCACGCCGGCCCAGTCCGGACCGGCCGGCTGTCCGACGCGCTTTTCCGCCTTGTGCAGCATCGCCAGCGCGGCGCCGTCGGCGGCCACCAGCGCGCGGAAGCCGGCGGCGGCGGCCTCGAACCGGCCGGCACGCCAGTGCTCCAGCGCAGCGGCGTAGGCTGCGCGCTGGGCGCGGTCCTCGGGATCGGCACGGCGGGCCTCGGATAGCGGCTCGAACACCTCGACCGGCTCGCCGCGGCCGACGACCTGCACGATGTCGAGCGCGCGGAAGGCCTCCGGGTCGCCATGGTGGCGCACGGTCTCGCCGCTGACCATCAGCACGGAGTTGTAGTATTTGTTGGCGCCCTCCAGCCGGGAGGCCAGATTCACCGTGTCGCCCATCACCGTGTAGTTGAAGCGGCGTGGCGAGCCGATGTTGCCGATCAGCGCCGGACCGGTGGCGATGCCGGTGCGGTTGGAACCGCGCCCGCTGGCCGTCGCCAGCAGGGTCGGGTCGTCCGCCATCGCCTGACGCATCGCCAGCGCGGCCGACACCGCGGCGCGGGCATGGTTGTCGATGGCATAGGGGGCGCCGAACACCGCCAGCACGGCATCGCCGATGTATTTGTCGACGAAGCCGCCATGCGCCTCGATGATGTCGGTCATCACCGTGAAATAGCGGTTCAGCACGGCGACCAGCGCTTCCGGCTCCATCCCCTCCGACATCCTGGTGAAGCCGGCGATGTCGCAGAACAGGATGGACAGGTCGCGCTCCTCCCCGCCCAGGCTGGGCGACTGGCCCGACGCGATCATGTCGTCGATCAGCGAGCCCGGCAGGTAGAGCTTGAAGGCGTTGCGGATGTGCCGCTGGTCGCGGTCGAGCACGGCGAAGCGGAAGCCGAGCGCCAGCGGGAAGACCAGAAGCGCCGCCAGCGCCGCCTGGAGGTAGGGCAGCACCAGCCCGCCCTGGAACGCCTGCACCGCCACCCCGCTCCACCCCGCCAGCAGCAGGAGCAGCCCGGCCGCGGCCACCGCCGGCCGGGTCGCCAGCGTCACCACGGCAGCCAGCCCGGCGAGCAGCAGGACCAGGGACGCGGCGGCGGCCGGGCCGGTCTCCTCCAGCGCATCGTGCGCGATCAGGTTGGAGATGGCGGCGGCGTGGATGTAGACGCCGGGAATGCTGTCGCGGGTGCGGCCGGCGACATACAGCTCGCTCATCACCGGCAGGGCGCAGCGGTCGGGAAGGTTCATCCCCTCCGGCTTGGTGACCCAGCGGTTGGAGGAGAGCTTGCGGTCCTCGACATCCAGCACGGTGCCGACCATCACCGCCTTGCCCTTGAAGTGCCTGGCGAAGAAGTCGGTCTTGCCGGCTTCGGCGCAGGCATGGAGGTCGGCCAGCGAATAGGTCGGGATCGCCCCGGCCGCCGTGGCGTGGTTGACCAGCAGCCGGTTGCCCTCCCCGCCCGGCACCCGGTAGCCGGCCAGCGTGGCGGAGCCGTCGGCGCCGCGCTCCAGCGGCGCCTTCAGCGCGCGGGAGGCGACCTCGACCGCCATGCCGGGCTCGGCCTTCGGCTGGCCGTCGGGTCCGGCAACGGACAGCGTCAGCGGAACCCGGCGCAGCACGCCGTCGGCATCCTCAACCAGATTGACCGAGCGGACGTTGTTCACTCCGGCGGCGATCATATAGCCGCGGTAGGGCATCAGCGGGTCGCTCTGATGCTGCACCTTGGCCAGCACCAGCCGCCCCTCCTTGCCGCCGCGGCGGAGCGTCAGCAGGTAATCGCGCTCGAAGCCCGGGATCAGCGTCTCGACCGAGGTCGGGTAGACAAGGTCGAGGCCGATGGCCGCAGCCCCGCCATCCAGCATGGCGCCGAGGACGGTGCCCAGCCGCGGCCCCCACAGCGCCTGCGGCGTGCCGGCGAAGGGCGGGCGGCGGTAGGTCTCCTCGTCGATGCCGACCACCACCACCGGCGAGGGGTCGGGGGCCGGCCGCGGGCCATGCACCCGCTCCCGCAGCCAATAGAGGCTGTCGATCGACGGCCCCTGCAGCATGGACGAGGCCGCCAGCACCAGAAGCGATGCGACCGCCGGCGCCACCGCGCCGAGCAGGAGAAGCCGGACGCGCCGGGGCAGCCTCATCGCGTTCAACGGCCGCGCCCGCCGCTCAGAAACGGATCAGCCGGCCGAGCGCCGGACCGCCGCCGGCCGCCGCCTTCTCGTCGATCTTCACGACGAAGGACTTCTGCACGGCGGAGATCTTGTAGAGCCCGCCCGGTTCCAGCCCGGCGCCGCTCTTGGCGGTGTCCAGCGTGGTTCCGGGGACGTTGACCGTGCTCAGGGCGATGCCCTGCACGTCCAGCCGGTCGATGGTGACCGGGCCGGGCGCCGACAGGATCAGCACCGGATGGGTCTTGAACAGGGTCAGGTCCGGCTTCGGCAGCGGCGCATTCATGCCCGGCAGGGCGATGGGCGCGCTGCGGAAGACGGTCACCCCCGCCTTGCCCGCCTCGTTGGAGGCCAGCAGCAGCTTGCCGCCGTCGCAGGGCAGCGTGTGGCGGTCGATGCTGCCGCCCTGCACCGCCGATTCGCGGGCACCGACCGTCACCGAACCGCCGGTGATCGTCTCGTTGACGCAGGATTCCAGATAGCTCAGCGTCAGCGTCTGCCCGGCCTTCAACGTGAGCGTGCGGCCTGCCCCCAGGTAATCCATCGGCTGCACGCCGTCGACGCCGTCCGACACATCCTCAACCAATGCGGTGGGTGCGGCCGGGGCCGGGGTCAGGGCCGGATCCGCGGCGAGCGCCAGCGGCGATGCCGCCAGCAGAAGCAGAGTTGCGGTGACGGCGGAGCGAACGGGTATCTGGAACGCGACGGACATGGAAAAACGGCCTCCCGGTCAGTGCAGGGGGCTGTACCCCCTACGGACGGCATCACTATAGCTGCCGTTCCCTTTATCGAAGTTACCGGGGTACTTCAAATCCAATACGCCGCCGCGGCCCCCGGTCACAGCGATGCCGCCGGTAAATTCCCGCCATCCCGGCGACATCCTATTGTCAAGGAAGTGAAATATTCCCGCCACAACGCCGTCATGACCACCGGCTAATATACACCTCCCGCGCGTGGCGGCCTTCC
This sequence comes from Azospirillum sp. A29, assembly GCF_042604625.1. NCBI lineage: Bacteria > Pseudomonadati > Pseudomonadota > Alphaproteobacteria > Rhodospirillales > Azospirillaceae > Azospirillum > Azospirillum sp. A29. The sequence continues at coordinate 120,748 of NZ_CP170463.1, read as the reverse complement.
GGGTCCCGCCGGATGGGGCGGACATCATTGGAGCGTCGCGACCGAACATGGGTACCGAACACATCGTCCGCTCCTTCGCGCAGGAATTGCAGCGTCTGTCCAACCTCGTCACCCAGATGGGCGGCGTGGCGGAAGCCCAGGTGGAAGCCGCAGTGAAGGCGGTGACCCGCCGCGACGTCGGGCTGGCCTCCCAGGTGATGCAGGCCGACGCGCGGCTCGACGCCTACGAGCGCGACATCGACGCGGAGGCGGTGCGGCTGCTGGCGCTGCGCCAGCCGATGGCCCAGGACCTGCGCGAGATCGTCTCGGCCCTGAAGGTCTCGGCCGATCTGGAGCGCATCGGCGATTATGCCGCCAACGTCGCCAAACGGTCGCTGGCCCTGGCCCAGGTGCCGGTGGTGCGGCCGGCGGCCGGCATCCCGCGCATGGGCCGGCTGGTCGAGGCGATCCTGAAGGAGGTGCTCGACGCCTATATCGAGCGCGACGTCGACAAGGCCATCGCCGCCTGGGAGCGCGACGAGGAGCTGGACGACCTCTACACCAGCCTGTTCCGCGAGGTCCTCACCTACATGATGGAGGATCCGCGCAACATCACGCCCTGCACGCATCTGCTGTTCATGGCGAAGAATCTGGAACGCATCGGCGACCACGCCACCAACATCGCCGAGATCATCCATTTCCTGGTGGTCGGCACGCCGCTGACCGTGCTGCGTCCGAAGAACGACGGCAGCAGCTTCGCCGTCGTCTCGCCGATGGCGCCGGGCAACGGCTTTGCCCTGCCTCCCGACGATGAGGACACGGACGGGGACGCGGGCCCCGCCGACGCCGGCTGATCCGCCGCCCACCAGGACCACCCCCACCCTCCAGCCCCGCCCGCCTGCGCATTTGCCCCGACCGCCGCCGGCAGCGACATTTTGTCCGGCCATAGCCTTGCGGATTCGCACGCGCAGGGGAGATACCGCCACGGTGCGGGGCTTTTCCGTTTGCATGCGGCGCGGGGGTCGGGTATTAGCCCGCCCCGTGTGCCCGACATCAGCCGCGGCATCCCTTTCCCTGCCTGCAACGAGACACGCTGGTCATGCCCGCCGACGCACTGAGCTCCGCCCTGCTTCCCGCCGGACTGCACGACGTGCTGCCGTCCGAAGCGGCGCATGAGGCGGCCGCCGTCGAACGCCTGCTGGCGGAATTCGCCGCGCAGGGCTATCGCCGCGTCGATCCGCCGCTGGTCGAGTTCGAAGAGAACCTGCTCTCCGGCCCCGGTGCCGCGATGTCCAAGCAGACCTTCCGGCTGATGGACCCGCATTCGCAGCGGATGATGGCGGTCCGCGCCGACATCACCCCGCAGATCGCCCGCATCGCCACCACCCGCCTGAAGAACGAGGCCCGGCCGCTGCGCCTGTGCTACGCCGGGCAGGTGCTGCGGGTGAAGGGATCGCAGCTGCGCCCCGAACGCCAGTTCACCCAGGTCGGCGTCGAGCTGATCGGCGCGCTGGAGGCCGAGGCCGATGCCGAGGTGGTCCTGCTCGCCGTCCAGGCGCTGACCGCCATCGGCGTGCCGCACCTGTCGGTCGATCTCTGCGTACCGACCATGGTGTCGCGCATCTGCGCCGGCCTCGGGCTGGGCGAGGACGAGATCCGGCAGCTGCGCGCCGCGCTGGACCGCAAGGACTCGGCCGCCGTGGCTGCCGTCGGCGGCCCCGCCGCCTCGCTGCTGGAAACGCTGATGAGCGCGTCCGGTCCGGCCGACCGCGCCATGCAGGCGCTGGCCGCCCTGCCGCTGCCGGAGGGTGCCGAGAAGGATCGCCGCCGGCTGACCGACACGCTGGCCCTGCTGCGCGCGGCGATGCCGGACCTGACGGTGACCATCGATCTGGTGGAGCATCGCGGCTTCGAATACCAGACCGGCCTCAGCTTCACCCTGTTCTCCCGCGCCGCGGGCGAGCTGGGCCAGGGCGGGCGCTACCGCGCCGGCGCCCAGGGCGATGACCGCGGGGAGCCAGCGACCGGCTTCACGCTGTATATGGATACGCTGCTGCGCGCGGTCCCGGCGGCCAAGGCGCCGGGCCGGGTCTACGTGCCGCATGGCAGCGGCTGGGAAACGGCGCGCAGGCTGCGGGCCGACGGATGGGTGACGGTCGCCGGGCTTGCCCCGGTGGCCGATGCGGCCGCGGAAGCCAGACGGCTCCACTGCGGCCATTGGCTGGTAGGCGGGGACGTCAAGCCGGTCGGATGACCCTGGGTTCAAACGACTTGCGTTCAAAGAAGTTGGGTTCAAGCGAGTTGGGTTCAGGGTGAACGGGCCCCCACGCCGCGCGGATGGTACCCTGCGGTGGATCGGGAGGCTGAGCGGTTCCTTTTTGAAGTTTTGCGGAGACGAGAGATGGCCAACGTTGCGGTGGTCGGCGCCCAGTGGGGCGACGAGGGCAAGGGCAAGATCGTCGACTGGCTGTCCAGCCGGGCCGATGTGGTGGTGCGCTTCCAGGGCGGTCACAACGCCGGCCACACGCTGGTGATCAACGGCGTCGAATACAAGCTGAGCCTGCTGCCGTCCGGCGTGGTGCGCCAGAGCAAGCTGTCGGTCATCGGCAACGGCGTCGTCTTCGACCCCTGGGCCTTCATCCGCGAAGTCAACGCGATCAAGGAAAAGGGCGTCACCGTCAACCCGGAAAACCTGATCGTCGCCGAGAACGTGCCGCTGATCCTGCCGGTGCACAGCGCACTCGACAAGGCGCGGGAAGAGGCCAAGGGCGCCGGCAAGATCGGCACCACCGGCCGCGGCATCGGCCCGGCCTATGAGGACAAGGTCGCCCGCCGCGCCATCCGCCTGTGCGACCTGACCGACGACGCCGTTCTGGTGGAGAAGGTCGACGCCCTGCTCGCCCACCACAACGCGCTGTTCCGCGCGCTGGGCGCGCCGGAGATGACCCCGGCTGAAATCCTGGAGCCGCTGCGCGAGATCGCCCCGCAGGTCCTGCCCTACGCCGCCGTCGTCTGGAAGCAGCTGGACGAGCTGCGCCGCGCCGGCAAGCGCATCCTGTTCGAAGGCGCCCAGGGCACGATGCTGGACATCGACCACGGCACCTACCCGTACGTCACCTCGTCCAACACGGTGGCCGGCAACGCCGCCGCCGGCAGCGGCATGGGTCCGCGCGCCGTCGGCTATGTGCTGGGCATCTGCAAGGCCTACACCACCCGCGTCGGCTCCGGTCCCTTCCCGACCGAGCTGCTGGACGAGATCGGCGAGCTGATCGGCCAGAAGGGCAAGGAGTTCGGCGTGGTCACCGGGCGCAAGCGCCGCTGCGGCTGGTTCGACGCCGTCATGGTCCGCCAGGCGATCAAGACCGGCGGCATCGACGGCATCGCCCTGACCAAGCTGGACGTGCTGGACGGCTTCGACGAGATCAAGGTCTGCGTCGGCTACCGTCTGGACGGCAAGGAACTGGACTATTACCCGTCCAACGCCGGTGCCCAGGCCCGTGTCGAGCCGATCTACGAGACCTTCGAAGGCTGGAAGGACACCACCCGCGGCGCCCGTTCGTGGGCGGAGCTGCCGGCCCAGGCGGTCAAGTATGTCCGCCACATCGAGGAGCTGATCCAGGCCCCGGTCGCCCTGCTGTCGACCAGCCCGGAACGCGACGACACCATCCTGATGACGGACCCCTTCGCCGATTGATCTGGCGGGAGGTTCTCCCCAAGAAAAAGGGCCGGCGCTTCGCCGGCCCTTTTTCGTATCCGCGGCCTCAGGTCAGGCCGCCCCGGTCAAACCGACCGCGTCAGCCCGCCGTCGACCCGGATGTTCTGGCCGGTGATGTAGCCGGCGCCCGGCGAGGCCAGGAAGGCCACCGTGGCGGCAATCTCCTCGCTGCTGCCATAGCGCTGCATCGGCACGCTCTGGCGCCGCTCCTCGGTCGCGGGCAGGCTGTCGATCCAGCCCGGCAGGACGTTGTTCATCCGCACATTCTCCGCCGCATACTGCTCGGCGAAGATCTTGGTGTAGGCGGCCAAGCCGGCCCGCGCGACGGCGGAGGTCGGGAACATGGCGCTCGGCTCGAACGCCCAGGCGGTGGAGATGTTGACGATGGAGCCGGCCTTCTGCCCGACCATGATCGGCGCCACCAGCCGGACCGCCCGCACGACGTTGAGGAAATAGACCTCGATGCCGCGGTGCCAGTCCTCGTCGCTGATCTCCAGCAGGGCGCCGCGCGGACCGTGGCCGGCGCTGTTGACCAGCGCGTCGATGCGGCCCCAGCGCCCCATCGCGGCATCGACCAGCCGCTTCAGGTCGTCGTTCGACTGGTTCGACCCCGTCACCCCGATACCGCCCAGTTCCGCGGCCAGCGCCTCGCCCTTGCCGGAGGAGGACAGGATCGCGACCTTGAACCCGTCGGCCGCCAGCCGGCGCGCCGAGGCCGCACCCATACCGCTGCCGCCGGCGGTGATGACGGCAACCTTTTCGTCGGACATGCTCATTCCTCCCAATCCTGCAGTTGCCCAACCATAAGGGCGGCCGGCCGCCGCCTCAAATGCGATTTCAGCGGCGGCCTTGGAACTGCGGGGAACTGCGGAGCGGGAAGCATCAGATGTCGAAGTTGGCCGCGATGGTGCCGGTGGACTGGCGGTGGCGCAGAGCATCGGCCAGTGTCTGATTGTCCAGCACGGCGGCGGTGGCGTCGCGGACCTGGACCATCAGCCAGCGGACCGAGCAGGTCGCGGTGTCGATGCAGTCCTCGCACGGCCGGAAGGACGCCTTGCTGGCGCAGGGAATCGGCGCCAGATGCCCGTCGATCAGCCGGATCACCTCGCCGAAGGTGATCTCCGCGGCCGGGCGGGCAAGCCGGTAGCCGCCGCTCTTGCCGCGCTTGGCGAACAGAATGCCTTCCTTGCGCAACTCGACCAGGATCGCTTCGAGGAACTTGCGCGGGATGTTCTCGCGCTCCGCGATGTCGGCGATCAGGATCAGGTCGCCATTGTCCTTCTCCGCCAGCATGATCAGGGCACGCAACGCGTATTTGGCTTTCTGCGACAGCATTCCGGCGGAATCCGTATTATTGCGGCGGCGGTTGGGTGGTCCGCCCCGATCTAAAGCTTCGGTGGTTAACATTTCGTACCGGTCCGCTATTCCACCCAAAGGCGCAATTTGCGGCCGGAACCAGCGGACCTTAGATCGGATCGTGAAAAATCGGAATCGAATTGACGCGTGAATGGTTTGCGGCAGCCGTCGCGGGCGCGTTAAGGTCACCCTGCCCATAGGATCATTCCGCTATTTTCCCGCAGAACCGAAGGTCAGGCCATGCAGTACGCCATCGTTCCGGTCACCCCGTTCCAGCAGAACTGCACGGTGCTCTGGTGCCCCGAGACGATGAAGGGGGCCGCCATCGATCCCGGCGGCGACCTGGACCGCATCCTGGCCGCGGTGAAGGCGAAGGGCGTGACGCTGGAGAAGATCCTCGTCACCCACGGACACATCGACCATGCCGGCGCCGTCGCCGATCTGGCCGACAAGCTGTCGCTGCCCATCGAGGGTCCGCACCGCGACGACCAGTTCTGGATCGACGGCATGCCGATGCAGAGCCAGATGTTCGGCTTCCCGCCCGTGCGCTCCTTCACCCCCGGCCGCTGGCTGGAGGAGGGCGACACGGTGACCGTCGGCAACCAGACGCTGGAGGTGCGCCACTGCCCCGGCCACACCCCCGGCCACGTGGTGTTCGTCCATGTGCCGTCGAAGCTCGCCATCGTCGGCGACGTGCTGTTCCAGGGCTCGGTCGGCCGCACCGACTTTCCCAAGGGGAACCACGGCGACCTGATCGCCTCGATCCGCGACAAGCTGTTCCCCTACGGCGACGACATCGCCTTCATCCCCGGCCACGGCCCGATGTCGAACTTCGGCGAGGAGCGGCTGTACAATCCCTTCCTGAACGACTGAACCGGCAGCGCTCTCTCAATCCACCGCCGGATCGTCGCCCAGCAGCAGGTCGATGCGCCGGCGCAGGCTGATCAGCTCACGCCGCTGCATGTCGTCGACATAGGCGCGGTGCTCGCGCGGATCGCCCAGCCGGGCGGTCGCGCGGCGCAACGCGTCGAGGAAGCGGCCGACCGCCGACATGGTGCGCAGCGACGGTTCCTTGGCGGCGTCCTTGCGGCTGCGCGCCGCCTGGACCGTCCCGTCGCCAGCCTTCACCTGCTCCCACAGGGCGATCTGTTCGTCCAGATCCTTGATCCAGGCGATCTCGATCAAGGTGGAGCGGGACACGTCATGGTGGGCGGCGGCATATTCCCGCTTGATCGTCTCCGGCAGGCTGTTCAGCCGCAATGTGTGGCTGACGTTGCTCTGGCTCTTGCCGATGATGCGGCCCAGCTGTTCCTGGGTGTAGCCGAAGCGGTCGATCAGCCGCGCCAGCGCCTCCGCCAGTTCCAGCGCGTCCAGGTCGACGCGCTGCACATTCTCCACCAGCGTCAGCTCGTCCGGGTTGCCGGAGGTGACCAGCGCGTAAATGGTCGCTAGCCCCAGCATCTCGTGCGCCCGCAGCCGCCGCTCTCCGGCAACCAGACGGTGGCCGCCCACCACCTCCTGCACCAGCACCGGCTGCTTCAGCCCGTAATGCGCAATCGAGTCGGCCAGCCCCTGCATTTCCTGCGGATCGAAATGGCGGCGCGGCATGCTCGGGTTGCGCATGATCCTGGCGACGTCGAGTTCCAGCAGCCGGGGCGGCTTTCCCGTATCGTCGAACAGATCCGAGTGATCGGGTGCGAGCGTCGGCATGTCCTGGTCTGGTCCCCTGGTTCCCGGTCCTTCCGGCTCCGCAACGGTGCCCCGGCCGTTGCGGCTCTGTCAACGGCACAATGAGAAGAAAAGGAGAACAGGCCCTGCCGGCTTCGCTGCCGCCGGCAGGGCCGGTCCCTCAAGCGGCCTTGATGTCGGTCAGGAAGCGTTCGATCTCCGCCTTGAGATGCCCGGCCTGCCGGGTCAGATCCTGCGACGAGACCAGCACCTCGCCGGCAACCGTCTTGGTCGTGTCGGCGGACCGCGCCACCCCGTCGATGATCGCGGTGACCGATTGCGTCGCCTTGGCCGCCTGTTCGGCGTTGGCGGCGATGTCCATCGTCGCCGTGCCCTGCTCCTCGATGGCTCCGGCGACGATGCTGGAGATGCGGCCCATGTCCTCGATCACCGTCGCGATCTGGCCGATGGAGGCTGCGGCGCCGTCCGTCACCGACTGCATGGTGCCGATCTGGCTGCCGATCTCGTCGGTGGCCTTGGCGGTCTGCGCGGCCAGATGCTTGACCTCGTTAGCGACGACGGCGAAGCCCTTCCCCGCCTCCCCGGCCCGTGCCGCTTCGATGGTGGCGTTGAGCGCCAGCAGGTTGGTCTGCGCCGCGATGTCGTGGATCAGCTGAACGACCGTGCCGATGCGGCCGGCGGTCTCCACCACGGCGCGCATGGTTTCACCAGCCTGCGCGGCGGCGCCGATGGCGGCCTGGGTGATGCGGCCCGACTCCTCGATGTGGCGGCCGATGTCGCCGATGGAGGCGCGCAGCTGGTTGGCCGCCGACGCCACCGTCCCGACATTGCTCGCCGTCTGGTCGGCCGCCGCCGCGACGCTGGTCGCCTCGTGCAGCGTGCGGTCGGCGCCGTCGCTCATCGATCTGGCCGTCACCTCCAGCCCGCCGGCGGCGCTGGCCACCGCACGGACGATGCCGCCGACCCGAGCATCGAAGCCGTCGGTGACCCGTTCCAGCTGGCGTGTGCGTTCCTCGCGCAACGCGCGGACCCGCTCCTGTTCGGCATGAAGGTCGTCGGCCTTGATCAGCGCCTCCTTGAAGATCTGCATGGCCCCAGCCATCCGGCCGATCTCGTCATGGCGCTCCTGCGCCGGCACGGCCAGCGCACGCTCGCCCTGGGCCAGCCGCTGCATGGCGTCGCACATCGACGACAGCGGGCGGGTGATGCCGCGGGCGAACAGAATGCCGCCCAGGCAGATGACCAGCAGCAGAGCGGCCCCGGCGCCGATCATGTTGTCGCGCATCGACCTGACCGGCGCCAGAATCTCGTCAACGCCGGCCTCCGCCAGCACCAGCCACTGGATGCCGTTGTGCGTCATCGGTCGGTAGGCGGTCAGAGCGGGACCGTCGCCGGAGATGTTGGTCGCCTCGACCACGCCGGTGTGGTCGGGATCGCTTTTGATGACGCCCATGGCGCCGCCCTCATAGGGCTTCTGCACTGCCGGCCCCGTCGCGAATCGCGGCGTGCTGCGCAGCTTGCCGTCCTCGCCGACTAGGAAGGTGTCGCCACTGTCCCCCATGCCGCCGGTGGCGCGCATGATGCGGTCGAGCCCGCCCGGCTCGATGCGGAAAACCAGGGTCACCAGCATCTGCACGCTGCCGTCCGGCTGGCGCAGCGCCACCGGGGTGGCAAGGAAGGCCGAGGGGGCGCCGCCGGCCGGCGCATAGGCGCTGAAATCGGCGGCCCGCGCCTCGTCCGGCTTGGGATCGCGCTTCACCGAGTCGGCCAGCGCGGCAAGCGGACCGTCGGCGGCCGGCTTGCCGAAGTCGCCGCCCTTCGCGGCGCTGTAGAGCACCGTTCCATCCGGCGACAGCAGCAGGACGTCGGCCAGCCCGCGGCGCAGCATCAGGTCGGTCATCCAGGAATGGAGCCGCAGATGCGCCATGTCGTACATGGTGCTGCCCTCCGGCTTCTCCATCTTGTAGCGCTCGGCCGGCGGGTTGGGGTTGTCGTCGACATAGCGCTTGCGCAGGAGGGTGCCGGGGTCGCCGCGGTCGCCCTCGATCCGCCAGCCGTTGCCCAGCGCCACCGCCGCGTCCCGCATCGACCGTGTGTTGGCGGTGAGGACGATGTCGCCCTCCAACCCTTCCAGATAGGACTGGACGCTGGCGGCGCGGGCATCCGCCAGCGCCACCAGCTTGTCCTGTGCCGCGGTGCGCAGACGGTCGGTGGCCGCGGAATAGGCGAAGCTGCCGAGCAGCAGCGCCGTCAGCACCGCCGATCCGACCACCGCGCCGGGAATCTTGTGGCGCAGAAGCAATCTATTCAAGGTTGTGCTCCTCCCGTACAGTCCAAGGTGCCGGTTGGCCCGGCTTACTGGCGCAACAAGCGGCCGCTCCGTCCCGCGGGATGGTTCCCGACCGATGGAGCAGCCTGCCATGGCGCCGTACACATACAATCCTATTGGCGAACTGTTAACAAACAGACACACAAGTTTAATCGTTTTGTTAAACGATCGTTCAAAATCCATTCGGCTGGCGCAATGAAACGTAACTTAGTAGAAAGGGGTTATGCAGAGCCGAGGATTTTATCGGGCGTCTGTTGGGAGGTCGGTCGATGTCACTTGCTGAGCGCAAGCTTTTTGTCGAGCGCTGGATTCGCTCACCACTGAAGGTCGCGTCGGTAACTCCAAGTGGACCTGAACTGTGCCGGACGATGGCGAAAGCCGCCCAGTGCAGCCCCACACGGCGGGTGGTGGAGCTGGGGCCGGGCACCGGTCCGGTCACCTCGGCGCTGCTGGCCCATGGCGTCACGCCCGACAATCTGCTGATGGTGGAACTCGATCCCGCCTTCGCCGACCATCTGTCGATGCTGCACCCCAGCGCCACGGTGGTGCGCGGCGACGCGACGCGGGTTCACCGCATCGTCCAGGCCCATGGCTGGGAGAGCTGCGACGCTGTGGTTTCCGGCCTGCCGCTGATCGCCATGCCGCTGTCGGTGCAGGCACGGATCGTGCGCGGCGCCTTTTCCGTGCTGGCGCCCGACGGCGTTTTCGTGCAATTCACCTACGGTCCCTTCGCCCCGGTCAATCCGGAATTGATCCGGCGGCTGCGGTTGAAGCCGCGGCGCCATGCCTGGATCGCCCGGAACCTGCCCCCGGCGTCGGTCTGGACCTTCCGCAGGCTGCCCTGACGACGAGTCATTTTGACCGCTGATACCGTACTGGACGAGGCGCGCGCCCTGATCGACGCGCGCCGTTACCGCCCCGCCCTGCGCCTGCTTCGCGGCGCACCCGCGTCCTCCGGGATCGAGCGGCTCCATCTGCTGGGGCTGGCCCATCTCGGCCATCGCGGTCCGGCCGCCGCCGTCGCCTGCCTGCGCCGGGTGCTGGCCGACAGCCCCGGAGACGCCGACCGGCTGGCCATGCTCGCCAAGGCCCATCAGGCCGACAACGCCCCCTTCCCCGCCGTTACTTGGCTGGAACGCGCGCTGCGCGTTGCCCCCGGACGCCCCGATCTGACGGCGGCGCTGGCCGGAGCCTTGCGCCGCGACGCCCGCTACAGCGACGCGATTGCCGTGACGCGCGAGGCGTTGGCCGCCGGCGACCTTTCCCTCGACATCCGCTTCGAGGCTGCCACGGCCGCCGCCTATCTCGGGCGCGACGGGGAGGCGCTGGCCCATTTCGACGCGCTGCTGGCCGACGATCCCGAACATGCCGCGGCATGGTTCGGCAGCCATGCCCAGGCCCTGCACGATCATGGCCCCGACGAGGCCCTGCGCCGCCTGCGCCGCGCCACCCGCTGCGGCGGCGCCGCCGGCAAATACTGGGGCTATCTCGCCGCCACCCTGCGGCTGCTCGGCCGCGATGCCGAGGCCGACGCGGTGGAGGCGGCGGAGGTCGGCGACAACCCGAAGCGCCGCCCGCTGCCCAACGGGGTCAAGGCGCTGCTGCCGAAGCTCTCCGCCGACTTCCGGCTGTTCGGCAACAGCGGCCGGCTGTTGCGTCACGCGGTCGCATGCGCAACCACCCCCGGACTGGTGCTGGAGTTCGGCGTACGGCGCGGCACCTCGCTCGACCACATCGCCGACGCCGCAGGCCAGGAGGTCCACGGCTTCGATTCGTTCGAGGGCCTGCCGGAGGGATGGGTCAACTCTCCCCGCGGCGTGCTGACCACCGGCAGCCAGCTGCCGCCGGTGCGCGACAACGCCCGCCTTCATGTCGGCTGGTTCGAGGAGAGCCTGCCGCCGTTCCTGTCAGCCCATCCGGGGCCGGTGCGCTTTGTCAATGTCGACAGCGACATCTACGCCTCGGCCCGCACCGTGCTGACCGCGCTGGCGGACCGGGTGCGTCCGGGAACGATCGTCGTCTTCGACGAGTATATCGGCAACCGCAGCTGGCGCGACGACGAGTACCGGGCGTTCCAGGAATTCGTCGCGGAGAACGCGGTGCGCTACGAGTATTTCGCCGCCAGCCCCTACACCAAGCAGGTGGCGGTGCGGGTGCTGGGCATCGGCCACTCGGAATAAATGCTGCGGGGAGCGATGCCCCCCGCAGCGAAGACCGACCTCAACCGGCCGCCTTCACCTGACGGCGACGCGCATGCAGGACCGGCTCGGTGTAGCCGTTCGGCTGGACGCGGCCCTTGAACACCAGATCGCAGGCGGCCTGGAAGGCGATGCTGCCGTCGAAGTTGCCGGCCATCGGCTTGTACAGCGGGTCGCCGGCATTCTGCTTGTCGACGACGGCGGCCATGCGCTTCATGACCTCCATCACCTGGGCCTCGGTGCAGATGCCGTGATGCAGCCAGTTGGCGATGTGCTGGCTGGAGATGCGCAGGGTGGCGCGGTCTTCCATCAGCCCGACATCGTGGATGTCCGGCACCTTGGAGCAGCCGACGCCCTGGTCGATCCAGCGCACCACATAGCCGAGGATGCCCTGGGCGTTGTTCTCCAGTTCCTGCCGGACCTCGTCCTCCGACCAGTTGGGACGGTCGGCGAGCGGGATGGTCAGGATGTCGGACAGGGCGGCGGCCTGCCGCTTGGCCAGCTGGTCCTGCACCTCGGCCACATTCACCGCGTGATAGTGGGTGGCGTGCAGGGTGGCGGCGGTCGGCGACGGCACCCAGGCGGTGTTGGCGCCGGCCTTCGGATGGCCGATCTTGGCGACCAGCATGTCGGCCATCAGGTCGGGCATCGCCCACATGCCCTTGCCGATCTGGGCGCGGCCCTTCAGACCGGCGCGCAGCCCGACATCGACATTGTTGTCCTCATAGGCTGAGATCCACTTGGTGGCCTTCATCGCCGCCTTGCGGACGACCGGGCCGGCCTCCATCGAGGTGTGGATCTCGTCACCGGTGCGGTCCAGGAAGCCGGTGTTGATGAACACCACCCGGTCCTTGGCGGCGCGGATGCACTCCTTGAGATTGACGCTGGTGCGGCGCTCCTCGTCCATGATGCCGACCTTGAGGGTGTTGCGGGCGATGCCCAGCAGATCCTCGACGCGGCCGAACAGCTCGTCGGCGAAGGCGACCTCCTCCGGCCCATGCATCTTCGGCTTCACGATGTAGACCGAGCCGGCGCGGCTGTTGCGCAGCCCACCCTCAGCCTTCAAGTCGTGCAGCGCGATCAGCGAGGTGAAGACGCCGTCGAGGATGCCTTCCGGCGCCTCGCTGCCGTCGGACAGCTTGACCATGTCGATGGTCATCAGATGGCCGACGTTGCGGACCAGCAGCAGGCTGCGGCCATGCAGGGTGACGCTGCCGGTCGGCGTGGTGTAGACGCGGTCGGGATTCAGCTTGCGGACGACGGTCTTGTCGCCCTTGGGGAAGCTGGCCTCCAGCGTGCCCTTCATCAGGCCCAGCCAGTTGCGGTAGGCGACGACCTTGTCCTCCGCATCCACGGCGGCGACCGAATCCTCGCAGTCCTGGATGGTCGACAGCGCGGCTTCCAGCACGACGTCGGCGACGCCGGCGGCATCGTCCTTGCCGATCACGCTGCTGCGGTCGATGCGGATTTCGATGTGGGTGCCGTTCTGGACCAGCAGCACCGCCGACGGCGCCGACGCCTCGCCCTGCCAGCCGACGAAGGCGGCCTTGTCCTTCAGGCCGGTCTTGCGCCCGTCCTTCAGCGTCACCGCCAGCGCCTCGCCCTCGACCGCATAGCCGGCGGCGTCGGCATGGCTGCCGTCGGCCAGTGGAACGCTCTCGTCGAGGAACTTGCGGGCCCAGGCGATCACCTGCGCGCCGCGGGCGGCGTCATAGCCGCCGGCCGCCGGGGTGCCGGGGATGGCGTCGGTGCCGTACAGCGCGTCGTACAGGCTGCCCCAGCGCGCGTTGGCGGCGTTCAGGGCATAGCGGGCATTGGTGATCGGCACCACCAGCTGCGGGCCGGCGAGATAGGCGATCTCCGGATCGACGTTGCCGGTGCCGACGGCGAAGTCGCCGCCCTCCGGCACCAGATAGCCGATCTCGCGCAGGAAGGACTCGTATTCGGCCTGATCGAAGATCTTACCGCGGCGGGCGGTGTGCCAGCCGTCGATCTGCGCCTGCAGGCTGTCGCGCTTGTCCAGCAGAGCCTTGTTGCGCGGCGCCAGATCGTGCAGGAGCTGGTCGAGGCCGCTCCAGAGACGGTCGGCGTCGACACCGGTCCCCGGCAGCGCCTCGTCATTGATGAAGTCGTACAGCGGGCGGGCGATTTCGAGGCCGCCACGGCGGATCCAGTTGCTCATCTCGTTGCGTGTCCCATTCTCTTGCGCTCGGTTCGCAGACTCCTCTCCGGGAGTCTTTGTCATCGGTTATCGCGTCTTCCGCGCGAGCCGGTCAACACAATGTCGCACCGCAGCGTATGGAGAAATGGTAGCAGGCGGCCGGCACCGGACCGGCCGCGCTCACGCCAGCAGATTCAGCACCGCAGCCGATTGGGGGGCGGGCTGGGCAGCCGAGGCGGCGGCGGTCGACAGGGTCGGAACCTCCGCCCCCTCCGCGCTGCCGCCGAGCGCCTGCCCGAGTTCCTTGCTGGACCCGAGTGCTGCAACGCGCAGGGCGTTGACCTCCTTCTGGGCGGCTTCGACCATCTTGTCGTCGGCCTTGAAGCCTTCCCGCCGTTCGCGCCGCCGTTTTTCCGACTCGTCCAGCATGTTGGCGGCCTTCGCCTCACCGATGATGCGCTTGGAGGTGGCGAGCACCCCCTCCACCCGCTGGCCGAAGGTGTCGGCCTCGCGATAGCGCGACATCTTCGTGGCGTTGTCGGCCATCAGCTGCTGGATCATCGCGCTCCGCCCGCCGGGGCCGGCCGTCGGAGCGGCGGCCTGGCCGGCAGCGGAGTGGCCATCGGCCGGCTGGCCGGCAGCGGACGGATCTGCCCCTGACGGATCGGAGCCAGACGGGCTGGCCGCGGTCATCCCACCGTTGCCCAGGCCCGACAGCACATCCTCCACCATGCGGGCGATATCGGCGGGCAGTTTACCGTCCCGCATCTCCGCCGCGCCCGTGGACTGGGCGTCCGCATCGGCGCTGGCATCGGCCGCCATCAAGTCGGCGGCGCTCTCCGCGGAACCGGCGGCAGCCGACGCCCCCTCCCCCGTCGAGATGCCGATGGTCAGCGTCACTTCGGTCTGTTGCAGGGTCAGGCTGGTGGTGGTGCGGGTGATCGTCGTCTCCGACGACAGCATCGTGCCGCCGCCGGTGGCGGCGCTGCTGTCACCCGGCAGCCCCAACTCCGCCGCGGCCTTGATGCCGGCGCCATATTCCTTGGCGGCGCGCCCGGCCTCGCGCGCCAGCAGCGCCGCCTCCCGCGCCAGCGTCGCCAGCTTCTGCGGATCGCCCTGGGCAAAGCGCATCGCCAGCTTCAATTGCTCGATCTTGCGTTCGACCTGCTCAAGCCGCGCGGCAGCCGCCTGCTTGGGCCCGCCGACCCGCCTCGCCTCCTCCAGCGCCGCCTGGGCGCTGGCATGGTCGCTCTGCCATTTGGCGGCGGCCTGGGTCAGCGCCTGTGCGCGCTCCGACTTGTGGGCGAGCTGGCCGTGGGCGTCCTTGGCCTGCAGCTCCTTCTCCCACGGCTTCTTCGCTTGCTGCAGGCGGAAAAGTCCGGCCTGACCGTCGGCCACCACGCTGAAGACGCTCATGCCGCCACCCCCCGGTCCGGCCGAACCAACTTGTTCGCGGCAAAGTTTAGCACAATCGAAGAAACTGTCCATTTCGCGCGGTGCCTGCGTGGAACCCCGAAGGCTTGGGCGGTGTTTCACTTCCCGACACCCGCTTCCGCAACGGGCGGTTCGATACCGCAGGCGCGGAGCCACGGACTACCGGAATCCCCGAGGAGGAAAGACAAGATGCCGAACCGCGACATGACCGGCACCGGCGGACCGACCCCGACCGGCTCCACCACCGGAAGTTCAACCGCTGGAAGCTCGCCGACCGGAAATTTCGCTGCCGGCAGCTCCAGCATCGGCGGCAGCGTCGATGAGATGAAGAAGACCGTCAACCGCGCGGCCGACGACGTGATGTCCACCGGGCGCGAGACGCTGGGCAACGCCCAGGGCCGTATCCGCTCGCTGCTGGAACAGCAGACCGGCCGCGCCGCCGACCAGTTGGGCGGCGTCGCCCAGGCCCTGCACAAGGCCGCCGAGCAGCTGAATGAGGAAAATGGCGGCGTGGTCGCCGATTACGCCGAGCAGGCGGCCAGCCGCGTCGAGCGTGTCGCCGACATGCTGCGCGACGCCTCGGTCGACGACATCGTCGGCGAGGTCGAGGGCTTCGCCCGCCGCCAGCCCGAGGTGTTCATCGGCGCCGCCTTCGCCGTCGGCTTCCTCGCTGCGCGCTTCCTCAAAAGCTCCAACGACCGCCGCATGCACCGCGCCTCGACTTCGCTTCGAGGCAATGCGCACCCGTCGCAGACCGTGCGCACCGCCCGCGGCGCCTCCTACGACGCCGGTCGCGATACCGGCCGCGACCGCAATCGCGACATGAACCGCGGCGCCACCCCCAGCCGCGGCATGGCTGGCGGCATCGGCGAGTCCGTCAGCCGCAGCACCCCGTCCCACAGCGCCGACACCCCGACGACGGGTTCGTCCGGCGTGAACACCGGCCATCTGGCCGGCCGCATGGAGTCCGAACGCGGGTCGGAGCGTCTGGGTGAGCCGAAGCAGGCCGCCGGCCGCATCGGCATGCCGCTGTCCACCGCCCCGGCCTCGGTCACCGGCCACGGCGCCTCGCCGTCGGCGGACACCGCTCTCGGCACCAGCACCATCGGCGCGCCGGCCGGCGTGTCGGGTGCCGCCGGCGGCGGCGTGAACTCGGGCACCACCGGAATCGGCAGCGTCCAGGGCGGTAGCCAGGGCGGCCCTGCCGGGGCCACCTCCTCCACCTCCAAGCCGCAGGGTCAGCGTCCATGAGCGCCGCCGAGAACCGCTATGACGAGCCGCGGGATCCGCGGCAGGACCGGCCCCTCGCCGGCCTGTTCGCCGATCTCGCCCGCGAATCCGCCAACCTCGCCCGATCCGAGATCGCGTTGGCGAAGGCCGAACTGACCGACAAGGCCACCGAGGCCGCCGGCGGCGTGGCCTTCATCGCCGTCGGCGGACTAGTCGCCTTCGCCGGCGTCCTGGTCCTGCTTGCCTCCGCGGTTCTCGGCCTGTCCAACGTCCTGGCCCCGTGGCTGTCCGCGCTGATCGTCGGCGTGGTGGTTCTGGCGGTGGGCGGCATCCTGGCTTACGTCGGCAAGAACCGGCTGAGCCCCGCCAACCTCCGCCCCCGCCGCACCATGAACACGCTGGACGAGGACAAGCGCTGGGCGAAATCCCAGCTTGCCCGCTGAGGGGCCGGCCGATGACGGACGACGATCGTCAAACCAAGGATCTCGACGCCCTTGAGGGCGACATCCGCGCCAGCCGCGCGCGCATCGGCGGCACCGTCGATGCGCTGCGCGACCGGACATCCCGTCTGCGCGACAGTCTGACGCGGTGGTCTCCCCAATCCCTGATGGAGAATTCCATGAAGCACACCTATTCGCCGTCGACGCCGGACACTCCGTCCCAGCGCGCCAACCTGCACCAGACCGACCGTTACGAAAGCGGCCAGACCGTCCATTACAATCGCCGGCAGTCCCAGTCCTCAGGGTCAGTGCTTGACAGCGTCACCAGCAACCCGATTCCGCTGGCACTGGTCGGCATCGGGCTTGGCTGGCTGGCCCTGTCCAGCACCGGCTACGACCGCCGCATCGCCCGGTCCAGCACGGTCCGTTCCGCCCGAAACCGCATGGGCGACGCCGTGGACTATGCCCGTGAAACGCTGAGCGACGCCGGCGAAAGCGTCCGCAACGCCGCCAGCTCGGCCTATGATAGCGCATCCGGCACCGTCAGCGGCATGGTGGGCGGCTCGGACAATGACCATGGGTCTGGCCGGGGCGACCTTCATACCCAGCGCCAGTCGCAGGGTTATGTCAGCCGCGGTGTGTCGCGGCTGTCCTCGATGGCCCCGTCGACCGACCATCTGCGCCATCGTGCGCACGACATGTCGACCGGCTTCTGGGACCTCGTCGAGGATCATCCCATCGTCGCCGGCGCCATGGGCGTGGCGCTGGGTGCGGCCATCGGCGCCGCCCTGCCCGGCACCCGCTATGAGAAGCAGTGGGTCGGCGATTATGCCGACGAGGCGACCGAGCGGGCCAAGGCCATCGCCATGGACGCGCTGGACCGCGGCACCCGCGCCGCCCAGGCGGCCGCCCAGACGGTGGTCGAGTCGGCCAAGGAAGACGTCCGCGACGTCGTCACCGAAGCCACCAACGCCGCCCGCGAGGAAGTGAAGAAGCCCGGCTGACCGCCGCTTCCATCACCACAGGACCGACCCCGCGCCGCTCCCGGCGCGGGGTTTTCCGCATTGGAGGTCTCTCTTTCGCCACCCTGCGGCAAACCGCCGCATCCCGTCCCCTGACCTGCGGCTTCGCTGTAGCGTGGGGACAATCGCGACGCTATAACCGAGCGGCGTTGACGGGTATTGCCGGCACATCAGCCATGCAAACCCGCGAAAGCCGCGGAAACCCTGCACTTTTATCGACAAACGCCCCTTGCCCCCCGGAGCAATCAGGACTAAATTGGTCCTGTATTCGAAACCGGGGTGAAACGGGGTGCGGGCATGATCCGGCTGAGCAAGCTGACCGACTATGCCATCGTCGTGCTGAGCGAGATGGCGCGCCAGGTCGGCACGGTCCATACCGTCGCCCATCTTGCCGACCGCACCGGCGTTCCCGCCCCCACCGTCGCCAAGCTGATGAAGGCGATGACGCCTGCCGGGCTCACCACCTCGCAACGGGGTGCTGCCGGCGGTTATGCGCTGAGCCGGCCGGCCGATGCAATCTCCATCGCGGAAATCATCACGGCGCTCGACGGTCCCATCGCGCTGACCGCCTGCGTCGACGGCGCCGACAGCCAATGCGGAGTGGAGCAACTTTGCCCCATGCGCGGCGGTTGGGAAAAGGTGAACCGCGCCATCCGCGGCGCGCTGGAGGAGGTGTCGCTGGCCGACATGATGGTCACGATCACCTTCCCGGCTCCGGCAGCCACAACTAATTCCACAGCCGCCCAGCCGGCCCGCCCTGCGCACTGAACGGCGCGCACCGAACAGCATTCTTGAGAAGGACGAGGCAAAGCCATGGCCGCCCAACCGGAAACCGTCGAGCAGGTCCGCGCCGTCACGGAGCAGAAGTACAAGTACGGCTTCACGACCGACATCGAGGCCGACGTCGCGCCGAAGGGCCTGAACGAGGACATCGTCCGCTTCATCTCCGCCAAGAAGGAGGAGCCGGAGTGGCTGCTGGAGTGGCGCCTGAAGGCGTTCCGCGTCTGGCAGACGATGGAGGAGCCGCAGTGGGCCGCCGTCAGCTTCCCGCCCATCGACTATCAGGACGCGCATTACTATGCGGCGCCGAAGAAGAAGGCCGGTCCGAAGTCGCTGGACGAGGTCGATCCCGAACTGCTGAAGACCTACGAGAAGCTGGGCATCCCGCTGCGTGAGCAGGAGATCCTGGCCGGCGTCGAGGGGTCGGAGGGCAAGAGCCCGGCCATCGCCGTGGACGCCGTGTTCGACAGCGTGTCGGTCGCCACCACCTTCAAGGCGAAGCTGGAGGAGATGGGCATCATCTTCTGCGCGATCTCCGAGGCGGTGCAGAAGCACCCGGAGCTGGTGAAGAAGTATCTCGGCTCGGTGGTGCCCTACACCGACAACTATTATGCGACGCTGAACTGCGCGGTCTTCACCGACGGCAGCTTCGTCTACATCCCCAAGGGCGTGCGCTGCCCGATGGAGCTGTCGACCTACTTCCGCATCAACCAGGCCAACACCGGCCAGTTCGAGCGGACGCTGATCATCGCCGACGAGGGCGCCTATGTCAGCTATCTGGAAGGCTGCACGGCACCCCAGCGCGACGAGAACCAGCTGCACGCCGCGGTGGTCGAGCTGGTGGCGATGGACGACGCGACGATCAAGTATTCGACTGTCCAGAACTGGTACCCCGGCAATGCCGAAGGCGTCGGCGGCATCTACAACTTCGTCACCAAGCGCGGCGCCTGCCGCGGCAAAAATTCCAAGATCTCCTGGACGCAGGTCGAGACCGGCTCGGCGATCACCTGGAAGTATCCGAGCTGCATCCTGCAAGGCGACAATTCGGTGGGCGAGTTCTATTCGGTCGCCATCACCAACAACTTCCAGCAGGCCGACACCGGCACCAAGATGATCCACATCGGCAAGAACACCCGCAGCACAATCGTGTCGAAGGGCATCTCGGCCGGCAAGGCTCAGCAGACCTACCGCGGCCTGGTGAAGATCCTGCCCAGGGCGGAGGGTGCGCGCAACCACACCCAGTGCGACAGCCTGCTGATCGGCGACCAGTGCGGCGCCCACACCGTCCCCTACATCGAGAGCCGCAACCGCTCCGCCCGCATCGAGCATGAGGCGACGACAGCGAAGATCAGCGAGGACCAGCTCTTCTACTGCCGCCAGCGCGGCATCTCGGAAGAGGACGCGGTGTCCCTGATCGTCAACGGCTTCTGCAAGGAGGTCCTGAAGGAACTCCCGATGGAATTCGCCGTGGAGGCGCAGAAGCTGGTGGGCATCAGCCTGGAAGGCAGCGTGGGCTAAGGACACGTCCCACCCACCGACGAGAACGTGAAGACCGGACGGCGTGCCGGCGGCCTGAAGAAGACAACGAGGCGAAGACGATGATCGAAATCAAGAACCTGCACGCCACCGTGGACGGCAAGGAAATCCTCAAGGGCGTCGACCTGACCATCCGCCCGGGCGAGGTCCATGCCATCATGGGGCCGAACGGCGCCGGCAAGAGCACCATGTCCTACGTGCTGGCCGGCCGCGACGGCTACGAGGTCACGGAAGGTTCGGTCACCTATTACGGCAAGGACTTGTTGGCGATGGAGCCGGAGGAGCGGGCCGCCGAGGGCGTCTTCCTGGCCTTCCAGTATCCGGTGGAAATCCCCGGCGTCGGCAACACCACCTTCCTCAAGACGGCGATCAACGCCATCCGCAAGCATCGCGGCGAGAAGGAACTCGACGCCATGCAGTTCCTCAAGCTGATCCGCGAGAAGACCAAGGCGCTCAGCATGAGCGACGAGATGCTGAAGCGCGCTGTAAATGTCGGCTTCTCCGGCGGCGAGAAGAAGCGCAACGAGACGCTGCAGATGGCGGTGCTGGAACCGAAATTCGCCATCCTCGACGAGACCGACAGCGGCCTCGACATCGACGCGCTGAAGATCGTCGCCGAGGGCGTCAACGCGCTGCGCTCGCCGGAGCGCTCGATGCTGGTCATCACCCACTACCAGCGCCTGCTCGATTACATCATTCCCGACCATGTCCATGTGCTGGCCGCCGGCCGCATCGTGAAGTCGGGCGGCAAGGAACTGGCGCTGGAGCTGGAGAAGAACGGCTACCGCGACTTCGGCGCGAGCGAGGCGGCGTGATGACGGCCCACCACTCCCCCCTTCACCCGATGACCTACTCGACGCGCGGCGCCGATCCGGCGACGGCGCCGGCCTTCCTGGCGCCGCTCGACGAGGTGGGTGCCGGCCTGCCCGGCAGCGGCCTGTCCTGGCTGACCGAGCTTCGCGCCGCCGGCCGCGAGCGCTTCGCCGCCGTCGGCCTGCCGACGATCAGGAACGAGAGCTGGCGCTACACCAACCTGCGCGACCTCGCCAAGACGAATTTCCAGCCGGCTGCCCCCGCCGCCGCCGTGATCGATTTTCTGCCGACGGTGCGGGCCGAGGGGCAGGACGGTCCGCGTCTGGTCTTCGTCGACGGCCGTTTCCGCGCCGACCTGTCGTCGGTCGACGGGCTGCCGCCGCGTGTCGATCTGCTGAGCCTCGACGCCGCGCTGACCACCCATTCCGGCCTGCTGGCCGACCATATCGGCCGCCTCGCCGCGGCGGACGACCGCCCCCTGGTGGCGCTGAACAGCGCCTACCTTGCCGACGGTGCCGTCCTGCATGTGCCGGCCGGCGTCCAGGTCGAACGCCCCATCGAGCTGGTCTTCGTCTCCGTCGGGTCGGAGGCGCAGGCGACCACCTGCCACCCGCGCAGCCTGCTGATCGCGGAGGCTGGCTCCAAGGCGGTGGTGGTCGAACATCATGTCGGCCGCGGTGCTGGCACCACGCTGTCCAACTATGTCACCGAGGTCTTCGTCGGCGAAGGCGCCACGCTGCACCATTACAAGTCGCAGCGTGACGGCGGCGGCGCCATCCACCTGTCGCACATCGCGGCGACGGTGGCGACCGGCGGATGCTACGACAACTTCATCCTGACCACGGGTGCGAAGCTGTCGCGCAACGAGGTGGTCAGCCGGCTGGACGGCACCGACGCGCGGACGCATGTCAGCGGCGGCTATCTGGTCCGCGGCAGCCAGCATGCCGACACCACCACGCTGATCGTCCACGCCCAGCCGAACGGCACCAGCCGCGAGGTCTACAAGGGCGTCATCGACGACACCGCGCGCGCGGTGTTCCAGGGCAAGATCACCGTCTGCCCCGGCGCGCAGAAGACCGACGGCTACCAGCTGAACCGCGCCCTGCTGCTGTCGGACGGGGCCGAGATCGACAGCAAGCCGGAACTGGAAATCCACGCCGACGACGTGAAGTGCAGCCACGGCTGCACGGCGGGCGAACTGGACGACGACGCGCTGTTCTACCTGCGCGCCCGCGGCATCGACCGCGACACCGCCCAGGGCCTGCTGGTCGGCGCCTTCCTGTCGGAATCCCTTGAGGAAATCGCTGAAGAGTCGATCCGCGACGCCTTCCAGGGGATCGTGGCCGGCTGGCTGGAGGAGCAGAAGTAACCATGTCCGATGCCATCCTGAACCAAGCCTACGACGTGCAGCGGGTGCGGGAGGATTTCCCGATCCTCGCCCGCAGCGTCCACGCCAGGAAGGGAAAGCCCGGCAAGCCGCTGGTCTATCTGGACAGCGGGGCATCCGCCCAGAAGCCGCGTCAGGTCATCCAGGCCATGACCCGCTTCCTGGAGGAGGATTATTCCAACATCCACCGCGGCGTCCATTTCCTGTCGCAGACCGCGACCGACCAGTTCGAGGCGGTGCGCACCAAGGTCGCGCGCTTCCTGAATGCGCCGAACGACCGCTGCATCGTCTTCACCCGCAGCTCGACCGAAGCGATCAACCTCGTAGCCAGCAGCTATGGCCGGACCTTCCTGACCGAAGGCGACGAGGTCATCCTGTCGATCATGGAGCATCACGCGAACATCGTTCCGTGGCAGCTGCTCCAGGCCGAGAAGAAGATCGTCATCAAGGTCGTGCCCTGCGACGAGGACGGCGTCCTCGACATGGATGCCTATCGCAGCCTGCTGTCCGACCGCACCAAGCTGGTGGCGATCACCCACTGCTCCAACGTGCTGGGCACCGTCACCCCGGCCAAGACCATCGCGACGCTGGCGCATGAGCGTGGCGTCCCGGTGCTGTTCGACGGCAGTCAGGCAGTGGTGCACGGCACGGTCGACGTGCAGGACATCGATGCCGACTTCTACGTCTTCACCGCGCACAAGCTCTACGGCCCGACCGGCCTCGGCGTGCTGTACGGCAAGTACGACCTCCTGAAGAAGATGCCCCCCTACCAGGGCGGCGGCGACATGATCGAGAGCGTCAGCTTCGAAGGCACCACCTTCAAGGCGCCGCCGTCGCGCTTCGAGGCCGGCACGCCGCCGATCACCGAGGTGATCGGGCTGGGTGCCGCCGTCGATTATGTCGAGGCTCTCGGCCGCGACGCCATCGCCGCGCACGAGCACGATCTGCTGCAATACGCCACCCAGCAGCTGTCGCAGATCGACGGCCTGCGCATCGTCGGCACCGCGCCCGACAAGGGGCCGATCGTCTCCTTCGCGCTGGAGGGCGTGCACCCGCACGACGTCGGCACCATCGTCGACCAGTATGGCGTCGCCGTGCGCGTCGGCCGCCATTGCGCCGAGCCGCTGGCCGAGCGGTTCGGCGTCGGACCGACCGTCCGCGCCTCCTTCGGCCTCTACAACACCCGGGAGGAAGCCGACGCCCTCGTCCAATCCATCCAGGCGGTCAAGGAGTTCTTCGGAGCATGATGGACGATCTGCGCGAGCTGTATCAGGAAGTGATCCTGGACCACGGCAAGCATCCCCGCAACTTCCGCCATCCCGACGACGCCAACCGCGAGGCGAAGGGCGAGAATCCGATGTGCGGCGACCGCTTCATGGTCTATCTGACCCTGAAGGACGGGGTGGTGGACGATGTGGCCTTCCAGGGCCGCGGCTGTGCCATCTCAACCGCCAGCGCCTCGATGATGACGGAGCTGGTGCATGGCAAGACGGCGGCGGAGGCGGAAACGCTGTTCCACGCCTTCCACGAGCTATGCACCCAGGACGAGCCCGATATCCCCGAAGGTGTCGACGACGAGACGATGGAAAAGCTGATGGTGATGTCGGGCGTGCGCCAGTTCCCGGTGCGGGTGAAGTGCGCGACGCTGGCCTGGCACGCCATGAACGCGGCACTCCATGGTGAGGCTTCGGCCTCCAGCGACCAGTTTTGACGGAAGGGGATCGAAATGCCCGATGAAGCCCTGACCCAGCGCCCGATGGCTCCCAATCCGGCCGAAGCCGAGGCGCAGTTGAAGGCGCAGACCACCGCCGAGACTGCTGCCGAAACCGCCGAAGCCAAGTCGGAATTCGCCCCGATGCCCCAGCCGCCCGAGGGTTACGACCCGCGGGAGGAGATCATGGATCGCGTCGTGGCGGCCATCAAGACCTGCTACGATCCCGAGATCCCGGTCGACATCTGGGAACTGGGGCTGATCTACCGTGTGGACATGGATGGTCAGCGCAATGTCGAGATTGATATGACGCTGACCAGCCCCATGTGTCCGGTGGCCGGCGAACTGCCCGAGCAGGTCCGTCAGGCCGTGCTGGGCGTCGAGGACGTCAACGAGGTCAAGATCGAGCTGGTGTGGGAGCCCCCGTGGCACCAGGGCATGATGTCCGAGGAAGCCCGCCTGCAACTGGATATGTTCTGAGCCGCATTAGGAGACCGTCACCATGGCCCGCCCCCTGCCCAAGGCGCTCACGATCACCGACGCCGCCGCGGAGCGCGTCAAGGCGCTGATGTCCAAGGCCACCGACGACATGGTCGGCCTGCGCATCGGCGTGAAGGCGCGCGGCTGCTCCGGCCTCAGCTACGACGTTCAGTATGCCAAGGAGAAGATGAAGTTCGACGAGGTGGTGGAGGACAAGGGCGTCACCATCCTGATCGACCCGGCCGCCGTCATGTTCCTGATCGGCAGCGAGATGGACTATGTCGACGACAAGTTCCAGACCGGCTTCGTCTTCAAGAACCCCAACGAAAAGGGCCGTTGCGGCTGCGGCGAGAGCTTCCACGTCTGACTGGCCTTAAGAGGACGGGGGAAAAGCGCTCTCTCCCACGCTCCAAAGTCCCCTCTCCCCCCTGGGGAGAGGGTTAGGGTGAGGGGGTCGCGCGGCGATGATTCTCAAGCATCCAGCCCCCCCCCCGCTCCCTACAGAATCCAGCCCACGCATCCCCCTCACCCCGACCCTCTCCCCAGGGGGAGAGGGAGAATCGAGAGGGTAAGCTCCCTCACGACATCGGATTCGCCGGCGGCTTCGGCATCTCCGGCAACGGGATGAACTCGCCGTTGTCGAGATCCGGCAGCTTCATCCGCCCGGCCCGCCAGTCCGCCTTGGCCTGCTCGATCCGCTCCTTGCGGGACGACACGAAATTCCAGTCGATGTAGCGCTGCCCCAGCGGTTCACCGCCGACCGCCATGACGATGGACTGGGTGGCGGCGGTCAGCTCCGCCGGATGGCCGGGGGCGAAGACGATCATCCGCCCCGCCTCGAACAGCTGCCCCTCCACCTCCACGCTTCCCGCAACCACATAGGCCGCGCGCTGCCATCCGTCCTCCGGCAAGGCGACGCGGGCGCCGGGGGCGAGGTCCCAATGGATGTAGAACAGCGGGGAATGGGTCTTCACCCCCGCCTTGGCCCCGAACGCCTCGCCCGCCACCAGCCGGCCGCGCACGCCGCCGTCCTCGAAGACCGGCAGGTCGCCGGTGCCGTAATGGGCGAAGGCCGGGTCGGTCTCCTCGTCCGCTTCCGGCAGGGCGACCCAGGCCTGGATGCCGTGCATCGTCCCGCCCTCCATCCGGGCACGCTCGAAGCGTTCGGAGTGGGTAATGCCGCGGCCGGCGGTCATCCAGTTCACCTCACCCGGCCGGATCGGCTGTTCGGAGCCCACGCTGTCGCGGTGCATGATCTCGCCCTCGAACAGGTAGGTCACGGTGGACAGGCCGATGTGCGGGTGGGGACGCACGTCGACGTCGCGGGGAAGGCCCGGCTGGAAATCGACCGGCCCCATATGGTCGAAGAAGACGAAGGGGCCGACCATCCGCCGCTCGACGAAGGGCAGAACCCGCCCCACTTCGAAACCGCCAAGGCTTTTGCGGCGCTGCTCGATCACCAGGTCCAGCATGGGTCTTCCTCCCGAGGATTGAGGTTCGTATCGTTCAGGCGTTCGGATCGCGCGGCACGGTCTGGATGACCTCGAATCCCTCGAACTCCGGCGGCCCGACATAAAGCGGCTTGCGGGCACCGGCATTGCCATGGGCGTTGCGGAAGGCTTCCGACCGCGTCCAGTCCTGAAAGGCGCCTTCGGACTCCCAAACCGTGTGGGAGGAATAGAGCCGGTGATCGTCCCGGTCGGGCCCCCGCAGCATGTGGAACTCGACGAAGCCCGGCACCCTGTGCAGATGCACTTCGCGGTTCAGCCAGACCTCCTCGAACTCCTGCTCCGCCCCATGGCGGACCTTGAAACGGTTCATCGCGATGAACATGCGGCATTCCTTTCCGGCGTGGTCGACGGGCCCGACCCGGTCGAGGATAGAGGTTGGCAGCAGCGCGGGGCAATCAACCTGACGCGCCGTCCCTTATGACCGCGCCATGCCGGACCGGGAACGCCGAATCCGCAAATCTCTCATACGCTTCAAAGCCTTGATGTCCGTTTTTTCCAAGCGCCCACATGCGGCCCGACCGATGGGATAAAATGCGCACGCCTCCCTCGTTTTGGAGAAGCCGCCATGCACGTTCTCCGCAAGTCCATCGCGACCTCCACACGCCTCGGACGCACTGGACAGTGGAACAGCTTCCGAAATCTGTTTCACGGTGTTCCAAACGTCCGGTTCGGTAAGGGTTGTCCGCGTATGGCTGCCTAATGCCGTTAAGCCCTAATATAGGCATAAGAGGTATAAGGTCCGCGGACCGGGGGACCGACCCAGTGGCCGGGGGGAGCGAAATGACTGCAACAGTCCCAAAGCAGACGGGGACGGTGCAAGGCCGTGCCAGGACTCCTGGTGCCATCGGCACGCTCGTTACCCTCTCCGTTCCCTTCCTGCTCGTGCTTCAGGGCGCCCGTGTTCCGGGGTCGGTGGAACTGGCCGATTACCTGCCGCTGCACACCTTCTTCGAAACCTTCGCCATCGCCGTCGCCACCCTGATCTTCGCCATCGGCTGGCACTCCCGGAACGACGACACCCCACCAGCCCTGCTGGTGCTGTCCACCTGCTTCCTCGGCGTGGCGCTGCTCGATTTCGGGCATCTGCTGTCCTTTGCCGGCATGCCTGACTTCGTGACGCCGGCCGGCCCGGAAAAGGCCATCGCCTTCTGGCTCGGCGCCCGGCTGATGGCGGCGCTGGCCCTGCTGACGGCGGCCGTCCTTCCCTGGAAGGTCGGAGCGGCGAACCCGGCGGCCCTGCGCTATCCGCTGGTCGGCGGGGTGCTGCTGTCGAGCGCCGCGATCTTCTGGGCGGTCCTGTGGCACCCCGACCTGCTGCCGCGCACCTATGTGGACGGGAAAGGGCTGACGCCGCTGAAGGTCGCGGCTGAATATCTGCTGGTCCTTCTCTATGTCGGGGCCGCAGTGATCTTCCACCGCCGCCGGCGCGCGGCCCGCATGCTCGACGTCCGCCGCATGGTGATCGCCGCCATCGCCATCGCGATCAGCGAACTGTGCTTCACGCTTTATCTCAACGTCCACGACCTCGCGAACATGGCCGGGCACGTCTACAAGGTCATCGGCTATTGGTATCTGTACCGCGCGGTGTTCGTCACCGCGGTGCATCACCCCTATGACGCCCTGCACCAGTCGGAACGCGACCTCTGGCGGGAAAAGGAGCAGGCCCGCGTCACCCTGCTGTCCATCGGCGACGGGCTAATCGTCACCGACACCGCCGGACGCGTCAGCCTGATGAACCCGGTGGCGGAACGGCTGACCGGTTGGACCCTGGGCGAGGCCGCCGGCCGGCCGGTGACCGAGGTGTTCGACATCGAGAATGCGGAGACGGGGCGGCGGGTGCCGGTGCCGGTCGAGCAGGTGCTGAAGAACGGCGACATGGTCGGCCTCGCCAACCACACCGTTCTGGTGGCATGCGACGGAACCCGCAGCCACATCGCCGACATGGCCTCGCCCATCCGCGACCGGGACGGCACGCTGCACGGTGTCGTCATGGTCTTCCAGGATGTGACCGAGACCTACGCCAGCCGCGAGGCGTTGAAGGACAGCCTGTCGCTGAACACCGGAATCCTCGAAAGCGCCGCCTGCGGCATCATCGCCACCACGCTGGACGGCGTCGTCCGTGTTTTCAACCGCGAGGCAGAGCGCATCTTCGGCTACCCGGCGGCGGAGATGATCGGCAGCGCCGACCTGCCGCGCCTCTATGACCCGGACGAACTGCGCGCCCACGCCGACGGGCTGTCCATCGAACTCGACCGTCCGGTCAAGGCGGATTTCGCGGCGCTGGTCGCCCACACCCGGTGCAGCGGCCGGCCCGAGCGCGGCGAATGGACCGGAGTGCGCAGGAACGGCGCCCGCATCTCGATTTCCACCGTCACCAGCGTGCTGCGCGACAGCGGCGGTGCGGTTCGCGGCTATCTGACCGTGGTGATCGACGTCACCGAACGGAAGCAGGCGGAGCGGCAGATCGAAAATCTCGCCTTCTATGACCCGCTCACCAACCTGCCGAACCGCCGCCTGCTGATGGAGCATCTCGACGTCCATCTGCGGGCGGCCCGGCTGGGCGCGCGCTGCGGTGCGCTGATGTTCCTCGATCTGGACGATTTCAAGGGGCTGAACGACGCCCGCGGCCATATGGTCGGCGACATGCTGCTGCGCGAACTGGCGGCGCGGCTCAACGCCACCCTGCGCAAGGGCGATCTGGTCTGCCGGCTGAGCGGGGACGAGTTCGTCATCCTGCTGCCCGACATTGGCACCACGCTGGAGGAGGCGACCGCCATCGCCTCTAGGGTGGCGGAAAAGCTCCGGCTGGCGGTGGCCCAACCCTTCCAGCTCGACTGCTGCGAGCACAGCATCTTCGCCAGCATCGGCCTGACCGTCTTCCCCAAGACGCCGGACGAGTCGGTCGAGGATCTGCTGAAGCAGGCCGACACCGCCATGTATGCCGCCAAGGACGGCGGGCGGAACACCATCCGCGACTATGACCCGGCCATGCTGATCGAGGCCCAGGCCCGCCTGCTGCTGCTCCAGGATTTGCGCAAGGCGGTCGATGCCGGGGACTTCACCCTGTTCCTGCAACCGCAGACCAGCGCCGATGGCACGCTGGTGGCGGCGGAAGCGCTGATCCGCTGGCAGCATCCGCAACGCGGTTTCGTCGCCCCCGGCGCCTTCATCGCGGAGGCAGAGGAATCCGGCCTGATTCTGCCGATCGGCGATTGGGTCCTGATGGAGGCCTGCCATGTGCTTCGCCGGCTGGCCGATGCCGGCAGCGACTGCCACCTGTCGGTCAACATCAGCCCGCGCCAGTTCCGTCAGCCGAACTTCTGCGCCGGTGTCATTGCCGCACTGCGCGCCACCCGGACCGACCCGCGCCGCCTGACGCTGGAGATCACCGAGGGCATCGCGGTCGGCGACTGCGCCGACACCGCCGCCAAGATGTCGGAGCTTGCGGCTCTCGGCATCTCCTTCTCGCTGGACGATTTCGGCACCGGCTTCTCGTCGCTGTCCTACCTGAAGCGGTTGCCGGTGCGGGAAATCAAGATCGACCGCTCCTTCGTCCAGGATGTCGACAGCAACAGCCACAATGCGGTTCTGGTGGAAACGATGCTGTCGATTGCCAGCCGTCTCGGCCTGAAGGTGGTGGCGGAAGGGGTGGAAACCGCGGCCGAACGGGACTTTCTTGAGGATCGTGGCTGCGCAGTTTTCCAGGGTTATTACTTCGACCGCCCAATGCCGGTCGAAGACTTCATCACAAAATACATGAAAAAGCCCGAAATTATAGAAATGGAAGAGCCGGCTCACGCATGACGGTGAGCCGGCTTCCTGCTCTGGTTACTTCTGGGCCACCATTTTGGGCTGGCCGTTGTTCCAGACATACATGACATAGTTCGGCTTGGTGATGTCGCCCTTCTTGTCGAATTCCACCGAACCGACGACCGTGTCATAGCTGCCGGAATGCAGGGTCTTCGCCAGCTTGCCGCTGTCCGTGCTGCCGGCCTTTTGCAGGCCCTCGGCGATCACCTGGACCGCGGCATAGCTGTAGAAGGCGAAGTTGCCCGGTTCCGGCAGGCCGGCCTTTTTGAAGGAGGCGATCAGCTCCTGCGCCTTCGGATCGCTGGCCGCCGACGCGCTGTCGGTGTACAGCGTGCCCTCGCCGGCCGGGCCGGTGATCGACCAGTATTCCTGGTTGTTCAGGCCGTCGCCGGCGATGAACTGCGGCTTCATTCCCTGTTCCTGCGCCTGACGGACGATCAGGCCCAGTTCCGGATGGTAGCCGCCATAGTAAACGGCATCGATGTTCTTGTCCTTCAGGCTGGTGATCAGGGCAGAGAAGTCCTTCTCACCCGCCGTGACCGACCCGCGATAGGCGACCTTGCTGCCGGCCTTCTCCAGCGTCTCCACCACGACGTCGGCCAGTCCCTTGCCGTAGGCCTGCTTGTCGTCCAGCACCGCGACGTTCTTGCCCTTGAAGGTCTGGGCCAGATAGGTGCCGGCAACCACGCCCTGCTGGTCGTCACGGCCACAGACGCGGAAAATGTTCGGATGGCCCTTGGCGGTCAGCAGCGGGTTGGTGGCGGTCGGGGTGACCATCACCACGCCTTCTTCCTGGTAGACGTCGGCCGCCGGGATGCTGGCGCCGGAGCAGAGATGGCCGACCACCGCCGTCACTTTCTCGCGCACGAACTGGTTGGCGACGGCAACCGCCTGACGCGGGTCACAGGCATCGTCGCCCACCTTCAGCACCAGCTTCTGCCCCAGCACGCCGCCCTTGGCGTTGATGTCCGCGACCGCCTGCTTGGCTCCGTACACCGACTGCTCGCCCAGCGCTGCGACCGGGCCGGTCGTCGCCGTGCCCAGGCCGATCACGATGTCGGCCTGCGCCGTGCCGAAGCCGGCCAGCAGCGCCGTCGCGCTGACGAAGGAAAGGACGGTGAGACGCATGATTGGTTCTCCCAGGATGACCATTTTGTGCCGGACCATATCCGCCGGCCACGGCATGTTTCCTTTTCTGACCGATACGACAGGATTTTAAAAGCGCGATCATGGGTTTCGCAGCGCTCCGACGGAAACCGCGACCGTTCGCCGCCATCGCCAGCTTCGCCACTATTTGAGATGATCATCAACGATACTTGCCGGACAGTCCATGGACCGGTGAGTGGCAGCCACAGGGACGGAGAGGCGAAGCCGGAAAAACAGGACGAGCGCCGCTCCGTGCTGTTGTCGAAGGACACAGGTGGGAGATGGACAGCCATGGCCTCGCAGATTCCATTGTCGGAGGACAGCAGCGCGATCGATCCGGCGCTCGACGCACTGCGCAACGACCACACGCACGAGATCGCGCCCGACCTCGCCTATCGGCGGCTTGGCATCGTCAATGTGGTGTTCTGGGGACCGCCGGGAGCCGGCGACCGCGGCTGGGTGCTGATCGATGCCGGGTTGATGGGCACCAAGGGCTTCATCCGCGCCGCCGCGGCGGAACGGTTCGGCCGCGATGCCAGACCCGCTGCCATCGTCCTGACCCACGGCCATTTCGACCATGTCGGGGTTCTGGAGGATCTGGCGGAGGAATGGGACGCCCCGGTCTACGCCCACCCGCTGGAGCACCCCTATCTGAACGGTCAGGCCGCCTACCCGCCCGGCGACCCGTCGGTCGGCGGCGGAGCGATGGCGGCGATGGCCCGCTTCTACCCGCGCAAGCCGGTGGATGTCGGATCGCGCCTGCATGCTTTGCCCAACGACGGGTCGGTGCCGGAAATGCCGGGTTGGCGCTGGATCCACACACCGGGGCACAGCGTCGGCCATGTCTCTTTCTGGCGGGAGCAGGACCGCTCGATGATCGTCGGCGACGCCTTCGTCACCACGGGCCAGGAATCGGCCTATGCCGTTGCGGTGCAGCGGGCGGAGATGCACGGACCGCCGATGTATTTCACCGTCGAATGGGACAAGGCGCGGGAGTCGGTCGCCCGACTGGCGGCCCTGGAACCGGACCTGGTGATCACCGGCCATGGCGAGCCGATGCAGGGAGCCGAGATGCGCGCAGCCTTGCACCAACTGGCAGACGAATTCGACAGGATCGCCATCCCACGGCAGGGAATTTATCTGGAAAAGCCGGCCCGCGCGGAGGACCGCAGCGCCTACTGCGCGCCCTGACCTCGGCCTCATTTCGATGCCGGCAAGAAAAACCCCCGCCGGATCGCTCCGGCGGGGGTTTCCTTTACCGACCGCTGCCTGCGGCTATCAGGCCGGAACGGCGACCTTGTCCGCGACTTCCTGGAAGGCCGGGATCTGGTCGAAGTTCATGTAGCGGTAGATGTCGGCGGCGGACTTGTTCACCACGCCGACCTGGGCCAGATACTCCTCGGTGGTCGGGATCTTGCCCAGCAGCGCCGCGACGGCGGCCAGTTCGGCCGACGATAGGTAGACGCGGGTGTCGATGCCCAGACGGTTCGGGAAGTTGCGGGTCGAGGTCGAGACGGCGGTCGAGCCCTTGCGGACTTGCGCCTGGTTGCCCATGCAAAGCGAGCAGCCCGGCATTTCCATGCGGGCGCCGGCCTTGCCGAGGGTGGCGTAGTAGCCTTCCTCGGTCAGCATCATCGCGTCCATCTTCGTCGGCGGGGCGATCCACAGGCGGGTCGGGATATCCGAATTCCCGTTCAGGATCTTACCGGCGGCGCGGAAGTGGCCGATGTTGGTCATGCAGGAACCGATGAACACCTCGTCGATCTTGTCGCCGGCGACCTCGGACAGCGTCTTCACGTCGTCCGGATCGTTCGGGCAGGCCAGGATCGGCTCCTTGATGTCGGCCAGATCGATCTCGATCACCGCGGCATAGTCGGCGTCGGCATCCGGACGCAGCAGCTGCGGATCGGCGATCCACGCCTCCATCGCCTTGATGCGGCGCTCCAGGGTGCGCGCATCGGCGTACCCGTTGGCGATCATCCACTTCATCAGCGTGATGTTGGAGGTCATGTACTCGATGATCGGCTCCTTGTTCAGGAGCACGGTGCAGCCCGCCGCCGAGCGCTCGGCCGAGGCATCGGTCAGCTCGAACGCCTGCTCGACCTTCAGTTCCGGCAGACCTTCGATCTCCAGCACGCGGCCGGAGAAGATGTTCTTCTTGCCCTTCTTCTCGACCGTCAGCAGGCCGGCCTTGATCGCGTAGAGCGGGATGGCGTTGACGAGGTCACGCAGGGTGACGCCCGGCTGCATCTCGCCCTTGAAGCGGACCAGGACCGATTCCGGCATGTCCAGCGGCATGACGCCGGTGGCGGCGGCAAAGGCGACCAGACCGGAGCCGGCCGGGAAGCTGATGCCGATCGGGAAGCGGGTGTGGCTGTCGCCGCCGGTGCCGACGGTGTCCGGCAGCAGCAGGCGGTTCAGCCAGGAATGGATGACGCCGTCGCCCGGACGCAGCGCCACGCCACCGCGGGTGGAGATGAAGTCCGGCAGCTCGTGGTGGGTCTTGACGTCCACCAGCTTCGGATAGGCGGCGGTGTGGCAGAAGGACTGCATCACCAGATCGGCCGAGAAGCCCAGGCAGGCTAGGTCCTTCAGCTCGTCGCGGGTCATCGGGCCGGTGGTGTCCTGCGACCCCACCGTCGTCATCTTCGGCTCGCAATAGGTGCCCGGACG
The DNA here is from genome assembly GCF_042604625.1 of Azospirillum sp. A29. Classification (NCBI taxonomy): domain Bacteria; kingdom Pseudomonadati; phylum Pseudomonadota; class Alphaproteobacteria; order Rhodospirillales; family Azospirillaceae; genus Azospirillum; species Azospirillum sp. A29. Next base: position 87,348 of record NZ_CP170463.1, on the reverse strand, counting down.
CACGCCCTTGCCTTCCGGCAGGCCGCAGGCGCGGCCGACCATCTTCTGGGCCAGCGTGTAGCCCTTGCCCGTGTCGGCCGGGGAGGCCGGCTGGCGGAACAGCTCCGACGCCGGCAGGCCGAGCGCCTCGCGGGCACGGGCGGTCAGGCCGCGGCCGATGATCAGCGGGATGCGGCCGCCGGCACGTACCTCGTCGAAGATCACCTCGGAGCGCACGGTGAATTCGGCGATGACCTCGCCATTCTTCAGCGCCTTGCCCTCATAGGGGCGCAGCTCGATGACGTCGCCCATCTCCATCTTGTTGACGTCGAGTTCGATGGGCAGGGCGCCGGCGTCTTCCATGGTGTTGAAGAAGATCGGGGCGATCTTGGTGCCGAGGCAGACGCCGCCGAAGCGCTTGTTCGGGACGAACGGGATGTCCTCGCCGGTGAACCACAGCACCGAGTTGGTGGCGGACTTGCGCGAGGAGCCGGTGCCGACCACGTCGCCGACATAGGCGATCAGGTTGCCCTTCTGCTTCAGCGCTTCCAGCTGCTTCGTCGGGCCGCGCTGGCCCGGCTCGTCGGCGTCGATGCCCGGACGCGGGTTCTTCAGCATGGCAAGCGCGTGCAGCGGGATGTCCGGACGGCTCCAGGCGTCGGGGGCCGGCGACAGGTCGTCGGTGTTGGTCTCGCCCGACACCTTGAAGACGGTCAGCGTCATCGACGCCGGGACTTCCGGACGCGAGGTGAACCACTCGGCATCGGCCCAGGACTGCAGCACTGACTTGGCGTTGGCGTTGCCCTTGTCGGCCAGCTCCTTGACGTCGTGGAAGAAGTCGAAGACCAGCAGGGTCTTCTTCAGGCCTTCCGCGGCGGCGGTGCCGCACTCGGCATCCGACAGCAGGTCGATCATCGGCTGGACGTTGAAGCCGCCGAGCATGGTGCCCAGCAGTTCGGTGGCCTTGACCTTGGAGATCAGCGGCGAGCTGTCGGCGCCCTTGGCGACGGCGGCCAGGAAGCCGGCCTTGACGCGGGCGGCATCGTCGACGCCGGCCGGAACGCGGTGGGTGATGAGGTCGAGGAGGAAGGCCTCCTCACCCGCCGGCGGGGCCTTCAGCAGGTCGATCAGCTCCGACGTCTGCTTCGCGGTCAGGGGCAGAGCCGGGATTCCGAGGGCGGCACGTTCGGCCGCGTGCTGGCGATAGGCTTCGAGCACGGCAGGGTTCCTCATAAATGAAAGGCCGGCCCTTGGATGGGAACCGTGAGACGGCCCGCTTGAACTCAGGTCGGGTTTATATGCCTGCTAAAGTGAAAGTGCAAGGGGGCGCCCCGCTTACGTGAAGCGGACAGGACGAAGCTGCCATTCTTTTTGCACTGGTATTACCGGCGCTTGGTATGACCACTTCGTCGTCCCCGCTTTACTTCAGCGCGGCCGCCTGCTCCGGTGCCAGCAGCACGATGCCGTCCTCGTCGGCGAACAGGATGTCGCCGGGGCGCACCGCCGCGCCCGGCAGTTCGACGGCCACGTCCACCAGCCCCTGGTCGCGGCGGGTGGAGGCCCGCGGGATCGAGGCCAGCGCCTTGATGCCGAGCGGCAGGGCCGCCAGCTCCGTCACGTCGCGAACGCAACCCCAGATCACCACCCCGGCCCAGCCGTTCTTCACCGCCGACGCGGCGATCATGTCGCCCATCAGGGCGCAACGCAGGCTGCCGGCGCCGTCCACCACCAGAACGCGGCCGGCGCCGGGGGTTGCCAGCAGCTCCTTGACGCGGGAATTGTCCTCCAGGCACTTCACGGTGACGACCGGACCGGTGAAGCGGGTGACGGCGCCGAAGTCGCGGAAGCCCGGCAGGACATAGCGGGCTTCGTCCTTGAAGCGGTCGAACAGGTCGCAGGTGGGGGTGAAGGCGGCGGCTTGATCGGCGGCGGTCTGGTCAATCGTCATGGGGCTTTGAACTCCACAGCGTGAACGGTGCAGGGACTTTCTCGCCCCCCTCTTGCGCCAAAGGCGGGCGGCAGGCAAGAGGCGCGCGCCGCGATGGCGGCAGGTCGGCGAACGTGACGCAGGAGACTTGCCGAACGTGCAATCGACGCCAGCGCAACCGCACCCATATTTCCAGAAAGACGAAGAAAACGGATGGTGCCTTCCCCATGAAAACGCCGAACTTCGCGGCTTTCGCTGCGGCCGGTGCGCTGACCATGCTGGTCTCCGCCTGCGCCTCCACCCTTTCGCCCCCGCCGGTGGCACAGCCCGATCCGGCGCTGCTTTCCATCATCAACAGCAACGTGACCAACGACTGCAACCCGCAGACCGCCGCGGTGCTGACCGGCGTGGGCCTGCCTGCCAGCAATGTGCGCGGCGTGAATTACGGCATCTATCGCGACGAATACCGCGACAAGATCGTCCGCTGGGACGCCTGGGTGTATCTGAAGGACCAGCCGGGCTCGCTGGTGGTCACGCTCGACGAGGATTGCCGGCCGATCCAGATCTATGCCCGCGAAGGGGCGAAGCTGCCGGGCAGGTGATGGATTAGCCATCCGGGGGGGCATGGAGATGGAACGGCGTGGAACAGGGTCCTGGCATCCGTTCCACCCTCAGGCCGCGGTCCATCCGGGACGGACGCCTGCCGGGACGGTGGAACGGCGTGGAACAGTTTCCCGGCTGTTGTTCCATGTCGCACCGCTTCCTATCGCGTTCTGCCCCCGGTTGCGACAGGGCCCCGCCGGGACGGTGGAACAGCGTGAGACAGTCCTCCGGCCGTTGTTCCATCCGCTCGGGCGAACCGGCCCAATCGGCGGTCTGACTGTCGAACGGCATGGCGGGCCTCCTTGAACGAGTTCAACCTGCCGCAGTTTATAGGACTTTCATCCTTTTTCGGGGTTTTTGTCGAAGGGGCCGAATTGCGGTTCCAGTCCGCAAAAACCTCTGACCTGTCTTAACTATCCCCCTGCCGCCCGGACAACGTTGCCGACGCGCCCTCCGACACATGGGCATCCACCGCACGGTCGTGGCGCTTCAACCGTTCCTGAAGCGTGTCGCCCATGCGCAGGGCCACGGCGATGGACAGGATGTCGCCCAGCACCAGATGGGCGATGCGCACGGTCATCGGCGAGTGGATGTCGAAATCGTCGGCCACATCGGCGACGAGGCTGACCGTCGCCATGTCGGCGAGCGGCGAACCGGATCGGGTCAGCGCCACCACGTCGGCCCCGGCCTTGCGGGCATTCTGCACGGCGTCGAGGATGTCGCGGGTGCGGCCGGTGCTGGACACCGCGACCACGGCATCGCCCTTTGCCAGGGTCAGGGCCGAGGCGAAATAGACGTGGGAGTCGGTGTAGGCGACGGTCGGCATGCCCAGCCGGAAGAACTTGCGCTGGATGTCCTCCGCCACCGTGCCGGAGTTGCCGGAGCCGTAGAACTCGATCCGGCGGGCCGCGGCCAGCACGTCGGCGGCGCGGTCCACCGCGTCGGCCGACAGGTTGTTGCGCACCTGCATCAGCGTGGCGATGGTGCGGTCGAACAGCTTGCCGGCCAGCACCGCTCCCGGCACACCCCCTGGAACATTGCCATCCGCGTCCGGCTCCCCGCCCACCGACAGGTCCTGATGCAGGAACGGCATGCCGCCGGCGATGTCCTGCGCCAGCTTGATCTTGAACTCGCGGAAACCGCGGCAGCCAAGCGCCGCGCAGAAGCGCGCCACCGTCGGCTCGCTAACCCCGACCCGGTCGGCCAGTTCGGCCATGGACAGGTTGATCACGTCGCCCGGATGGGCCATCGCATAGTCGGCCAGCTTGCGTTCCGACGGACGGATCTGGTCGCGGACGGCGGCGATTCTCGCCAGCATGTGGGGGGCTCTCCCTTCTGATTGTGGGTCAGCCTAGCACATGTAGCAAAGCTACATATACAGCGCTGCGAACGACCGATTCCGTCGCGGGCGCGGCCTGCCCTTTCCAAGCGTTTCCAACCGCTCCAGCCCTGCCCTGCGACAAAATGCCGGGACTGTCCGCCTTGTCCGGAAGCCCGTCCGGGAGTATGTAGTAAAACTACAGAGCGGGCGCAACGCACGGCATCGGTCACCGCACCGGCCGCCCCGCGCCCGGTCTGAAAATATGACGTGTATCAACGAATCCGGCGCCGATTGCGCCTACGCTTCCAATCGTCCCGCGCGGTTCGCGGGCACCACGAGACCGCCGACACGGCCATTGACCCGCGCCGACGGCTATATCTCTGAGGAGTCATCATGGACACCCTGCTGATGGACGGACTTGCCCAGGCCACGGAGCAGCAGTCCGCCGCCGACCCCTGGCGCGGCTTCGCCCCGGGCGTCTGGCGCCGCTCGGTCGACGTCCGCGATTTCATCCAGCGCAACCTGACCCCCTATGAAGGGGACGCGGGCTTCGTCGCCGGTCCCACCGCCCGCACCACCGCGCTGTTCGCCAAGGTCACCGACCTGCTGAAGCAGGAACGCGCCGCCAAGGGCGGCGTTCTGGACGCCGACACCGAAGTCTTCGCCTCGATCACCTCGCACGCCGCCGGCTATATCGACCGCGAGCTGGAAGTGATCGTCGGCCTGCAGACCGACAAGCCGCTGAAGCGCGCGATCATGCCGTTCGGCGGCTGGCGCATGGTCAAGACCGGGCTGGAGGCCTACGGCTATACCCCGTCGCCGAAGCTGGAGGAGGTGTTCCCGGTCCTGCGCAAGACGCACAATGACGGCGTGTTCGATGTCTACACGCCCGAGATGCTGCGCTGCCGCAAGTCCGGCGTCATCACCGGCCTGCCCGATGCCTATGGCCGCGGCCGCATCATCGGCGACTATCGCCGGCTGGCGCTGTACGGCGCCGATTTCCTGATCAAGGACAAGAAGGCCCAGCTGGCCTCGCTGGAAGTCAGCCGGATCGACGAGGACGTACTGCGCCTGCGCGAGGAGATCTCCGAGCAGATCCGTGCGCTGAAGGAGCTGGTCCAGATGGCCGCCTCCTACGGCTTCGACGTCAAGCGTCCGGCCGCCACCGCGCGGGAAGCGGTGCAGTGGACCTATCTGGCCTATCTGGCGGCGGTCAAGGAAGCCAACGGTGCGGCGATGTCGCTGGGCCGGGTGTCCAGCTTCCTCGACATCTACATCGAGCGCGACCTCAACGACGGCGTCATCACCGAGGCGGAAGCCCAGGAGATGATCGACCATTTCGTCATGAAGCTGCGTCTGGTCCGCTTCCTGCGCACGCCGGAATACGACCAGCTGTTCTCGGGCGACCCGACCTGGGTGACGGAATGCCTGGGCGGCATGGGGCTGGACGGCCGGACGCTGGTCAGCAAGACCAACTTCCGCATGCTGCAGACCCTGCACAACCTCGGCCCGGCGCCGGAGCCGAACCTGACGGTCCTGTGGTCCGAACAGCTGCCGGACGGCTTTAAGCGTTTCTGCGCCGACACCTCGATCAGGACCTGCTCGGTCCAGTACGAGAACGACGACCTGATGCGCGGCTATTGGGGCGACGATTACGGCATCGCCTGCTGCGTCTCGGCCATGCGCATCGGCAAGCAGATGCAGTTCTTCGGCGCCCGCGCCAACCTGGCCAAGACGCTGATGTACGCCATCAACGGCGGCAAGGACGAGGTTTCGGGCGAGCAGATCGGCCCGGCCTTCGCTCCGGTCACCGGCGACGTGCTGGACTATGACGAGGTCATGGCCCGCTTCGAGCCGATGATGGAGTGGCTGGCCAAGGTCTACATGAACGCGCTGAACGCCATCCACTACATGCACGACAAGTACATGTACGAGCGGATGGAGATGGCGCTCCACGACCGCGACATCCTGCGCACCATGGCCTGCGGCATCGCCGGCCTGAGCGTGGTGGCGGACAGCCTGTCGGCGATCAAGCACGCCAAGGTGAAGGTCATCCGCGACGCCAAGGGTCTCGCCACCGACTTCGAGATCGAGGGCGACTATCCGGCCTTCGGCAACAACGACGCCCGGGTCGACGACATCGCCATCTGGGCGGTCGAGCGCTTCATGACGGCGCTGCGCAAGCAGAAGCCCTACCGGAACGCCATGCCGACCCAGTCGGTGCTGACGATCACCTCCAACGTGGTCTATGGCAAGAAGACCGGCAACACGCCGGACGGCCGCAAGGCCGGCCAGCCCTTCGCGCCGGGCGCCAACCCGATGCACGGGCGGGACAAGAAGGGCGCCATCGCGTCGATGGCCAGCGTGGCGAAGCTGCCCTATTCCCATGCGCAGGACGGCATCAGCTACACCTTCACCATCGTCCCCGGCGCTCTCGGCCGGACCGAAGACGAGCGGGTGAGCAATCTGGTCGGCATGCTGGACGGCTATGCCGCGCAGGGCGGTCACCACATCAACGTCAACGTCTTCGACCGCGAGACGCTGCTGCACGCCATGGACCATCCGGAGCTGTATCCGCAGCTGACCATCCGGGTGTCCGGCTATGCCGTGAACTTCATCAAGCTGACGCGCGAGCAGCAGCTCGACGTCATCAGCCGGACGTTCCACGACAAGCACTAAGACCGTCCGGACAGCTCGTCCAACGGTCAAGGCCCCTGGCCCGTCATCCCCGCTTTCCGCGGGGGTGACGGATCGGGAATGCGGTCCCATGTGGACGACAGGTTTTCGAACGGACGTTTTGAGATGACGAACGCTTCCCCCCTTCCCCGCGCTCCAAACGGTCTGGGGCCGGTTTCCGGCTGGATCCATTCGGTCGAGACCGGCGGCACCGTCGACGGGCCGGGAATCCGCTACGTGCTGTTCATGTCGGGCTGCCCATTGCGCTGCCTCTACTGCCACAATCCCGACACCCAACACATGCATGACGGGACGCGGACGACCTCGACCGAAATCCTCGACGACATCGCGCTCTATGCCACCTTCCTGAAGCGCGCCCATGGCGGGCTGACGCTGAGCGGCGGCGAACCGCTGGTGCAGCCGGAATTCACCGCCGCCATCCTGCGCGGGGCGAAGGCGCTGGGGCTGCACACCGCGCTCGACACCTCCGGCTTCCTCGGCAACCACGCCGACGACCATCTGCTGGAGGACGTCGACTTGGTCCTGCTCGACATCAAGGCCTTTTCGGAAAAGACCTACCGTCACCTGACCGGCGTGCCGCTGCGCCCGACGCTGGAGTTCGCCGAACGGCTGGCCGGGATGAACAAGCGCATCTGGCTGCGCTATGTGCTGGTTCCCGGATTGACAGACAACACGGCCGAGATCGACGGGCTGGCGGAGTTCGTCACCGGGCTGGGCGTGGTCGACCGGGTCGACGTGCTGCCCTTCCACAAGATGGGCGAGCACAAATGGAAGGCGTTGGGGCGCAAATACATGCTGACCGACACCGAACCGCCGTCGCGCGAGCTGGTGGAGCGGGTGCGCAAACAGTTCCAGGCGCAGGGGCTGCGGGCCGACTGAGCCCCTTTCGAAAACGCCATCGACACGAGGACTCCCGGCGGCACGGCATCATGTCCGCCCTGGAAAGATCCGGAGCACATCCGGACCGTCAGACTTCGGCTCTCCTCGCCGGTTGGCGGTCGGGGAAATCCTCCTCGTCGGCATTTTCGACCTGCGAAGCGCGCCGGCCGAGCAGGACGAGGATGACAAGGGCCGACAGCACGGTGATGGTGACGAGCATCATGCTCAAATGCCGGAAGGCGACCGCATAGCTTTCGTGGATCTCCGATACGGTCAGGGTGGGCAGGATTGACGATGCTCCCCGGACATCGCCTATCGCCAGCCTTTGGGCAGCCTGCGACACATCCTGCCCATGTTGCGGGGCGGTGGCGGCCAACTGGGCCTTGGCAAGCGCGGCGAGGACGGCATTCACGATCGCCAGCGCGATCCCTTCTCCGGCCACCCGTGTCGTGCTGAAAATCCCGGTTGCCATGCCTGCGCGCTCCTTGGGAACGACGCTGACGGAAAGCCCGTCCATCAATCCCCATGGCAGGCCGGTGCCGATGCCGATGACGAGCATCGGCAGGATCACGTCGATTCCGCCCGACGCGGGATCGACGCGGCCGAGCCAGAACACACCGATCGCCGCCGTCAGCAGGCCGGCAGCGGAAAGAATGCCAGCCGGTAACCAGCGGACAAGGTACGAAGCCGCGAGAGGCACGACCAGCATCGGGGCGGACAGGGCGACGAGCAGCAGGCCGGCATCGACCTCGCCGAGCCCGGCCACGCCGATGAAGCGCAGCGGCAGCAGGACGAGAAGGACGACATAGCAATAGCAGGTGGCGACCGGCAGAACCTGCACGCCGACAAAGCGGGGATAGCGGAAAAGCGACAGGTCGAGCATCGGCCTGTCGGACCGTGCTTCGACAAGGATGAATGCGGCAAGCATCACCGCCGAACCCACCAGCGACGTCATCACGATCGGATGGGTCCAGCCGAGCTCGGGGGCCTCGATCACGCCATAGGTGAAAAGGCCCAGCATCGCCGTGAAGATGAGCGCGCCGGCACGATCGAGGCCAACCGCGTCGGGATCCCGGCTTTCCCGCAACCTCCCGACGGTGAGGAGCAGCGCGAGCAGGCCGATGATCGTGCCCGACAGGAATATCGCCCGCCAGCCGAAGGCGGCGATCAGGACGCCGGCTAGAAGGGGGCCGAAGGCCAACCCGATACCGAACGTTGTGCCGAGCAGGCTGAAGGCCCATGTCCGCGCTTGGCCTTCGAACTCCTGCGCGAGTGCCGCCGTTCCGCCCGCGAGCGCGGCAGCCGCCGCGAAGCCTTGCCCGGCGCGGAGAAGATCCAGAACAAGGATCGACGGCGCCAGACTCAACGCAAGCGAGAGGCTTGCGAATGCGACGATGCCCATCATGAACAGCCGCTTGCGGCCGAACTGGTCGGCCAAGGCTCCCGCCGCCATGAGCGAGCTGCCGAATGTCAGCATGAATGCGTTGGTGATCCAAGTCAGTGCGGCAGGACCGCCACCAAGATCGCCGCCGATCGCCGGCGTCGCGACGGCTCCGCCGGCGAAGCCGAGCGGCAGGGCCAGCGCGGCCAGACAGACCGCCATCAGGACCGGCATCTTGCCGGTCGGAGTTTCAGCCGGGACAGTCGACATATAAGGGTCTCCATCGCAGGGGTGGGAGCGCGACGCAGACACCGATGCAGCCGCCAGCCAGACCTATCGCCGAACGACACCGCGATAAACGGCCCGGAGGTTCATTGATTACGGAGCTGAATTCCTTAATATGTTGGAATGGAAAGCTTGAGCAGCCTTATCGCCTTCGTGCAGGCAGCGGAAGATCTGAGCTTCGCGGCCGCCGGCCGCAAGCTTGGGATCTCCGCCTCCGCCATTGGCAAAAGCATCGCGAAGTTGGAGGAGAGCGCCGGTACACGACTGTTTCATCGCACGACGAGGCGTGTTTCGCTGACGGAGGAGGGCGCGGCCTTCCATGAGCGTTGCCGCCGCATTCTCGATGATCTTCGCGATGCCGAAACGATGCTGTCGAATGCGACAGTCACCCCGCGCGGCAGGCTGCGGGTGAGCGTGCCGACGATCGGCTACCATTTCCTTCTGCCGGTCATCCCCGGGTTCCGTCGCCGTTACCCCGATATCGAACTCGACATCGACTTCAACGATCGCATCATCGATGTTGTCGAAGAGGGGCTGGATGCGGTGATCCGCAGCGGTCCCCTGACGGATTCAAGCCTGATGTCGCGCCGCCTCGGGCCGTTCCGTTTCGTCCTCTGCGCCTCCCCGTCCTATCTGGAACGGAAGGGCGTTCCGCGAAGTCCCCACGACCTGGAGGAGCATGACTGCCTCCGGTTCCGCTTTCCGACCTCGGGCAAGATCCAGGCGTGGCAGCTCAGGGATTCGGCCGGGGTCGATCCCTTCCGCCGTCCGTCGCCACTGACCTGCAACAACATGGAGGCTTTGCGCGGAGCGGCGACCGCCGGTTTGGGAATCGCCTACATGCCGGATTTTCTGGCAAGAGACGATGTGGACGCCGGCCGGCTCCACATCGTGCTCGACGCACATTTGGTCGATCAGGGACAGTTCAGCATTCTGTGGCCGTCCAACCGCCTCGTCTCACCCCGCTTGCGCGCGTTCATCGACCACACGGCGGACACGCTTTTTCGCTCCCCCTGAAAATGGAGGGGCCGTGCCGCCCCGGCAGGCTCAGGCCGGGCGGATCGCCTGGGCGAAGGTGAACAGCATGGCCGGGTCGACCGCCTTCTTCACCTCGACCAGCTTGGCGAGATTCTCGCCGTAATAGGCCCGCTGCCAGTCGGCGAGCGACGGGTCGGGGAAGTTCTGGAACGCTCCCTGGGCCCTGGTCCGGCGGTTCACGTCGTCGTAGAAGCGTTGTTGCCACTCCAGCGCCTGCTCGATCAGCAGGACCGAATCCGTCGGCCGCCACCAGTTGGCCTCGACCGAGAACAGCCAGTCGTAGCCGCGGTGGACATAGGCGGTCTCCGTCGGGCCGACGCGGTTGATGGCGCCGCCGACCTGGAAGAATTTGAAGGCGACCGGCATCGAGGTGGCGGGCATCCTGGCCGCCCAGTCGAACATCGTGGCGATGGCCTCGTCGCCGATGTTCGCCGCCGTCATGTAGCTGGATTTTTCCTGGTAGTAATAGGGGAAGGTGGTTTCGGTCAGGAAATCCTGCCCCGTCCAGTAGGGCACATTTTCCTCAAGCTTGGACTGGCTCCAGTCGATCGACTCCCAGGTGGACTTGAAGATTTCCTTCAGCGTCACTCTGGATTTGTGCAGCTGGCCGAGGATCGACAGCTTCAGCGGCACGTTGGCGCAACGCTCCTGCCAGCTCGGGATGGTGACGTTGATCTTGCTGCCGAACTCGTCGGGGGCCGCCGCCAGCTCGGTCAGCAGGAGCTTCAGGATCTTCGGCAGATCCTTGCCGGTCCAGACCAGATTGAACACCGTCACCGGCTCCGCCGGGCGGGTTTCCAGGGTGAAGGAGGTGTTGATGCCGAAATTCCCGCCGGCACCGCCGCGGCAGGCCCAATAGAGGGCGGATTCGCTGTCCGCATTGGCGTTCACGTGGCTGCCGTCGGCCTTGACCAGCTCCGTCGCGCGCAGCAGATCGGACGCCATGCCGAACTTGCGCATGTTGAAGCCGATGCCGCCGCCGAGCAGGAATCCGGCGGCACCGACCGAATCGCAGCGCCCATGGGTGATGGTGCGGCCCAGCCGCTCCATCTGCTTGTAGACGTAGGAGTTCAGCGTACCGCCCAGCACCCGGACCAGCCCGTCGGATCCCTTCACCGGCTCCGCCCCCGCCATCAGCGTCATGTCGATCAGCAGGCCGGGCGTGGTGGAGAAGCCGGCGTAATTGTGGCCGCCGGAGCGCACGGCGAAGGGCATGGCCTGCTGCTTCACCCAGGCGATGCAGGCCTGGACATCCTCCGGCCGCGAACAGCGGGCGATGCCGGCCGGAAGGGTGGCGCCATAGCGCAGGTTGTTGGGCCGGCAGATATCGGCGAAGAACGGATCCTCCGGCCGCAGCACTCCGCCCTTCACCCCCTTCGCCAGATCGGACCAAGCCGACGGCGGCGGGCAATAGGCCCCGCCGGTCTCGGCCGCGAGGGCGGAGCCCGGCATCAGCCGGACCGCGGCGGCGGCACCGGCGAACCGGCCGGCGCCGACAAGGAAATTGCGGCGGGAAGCGTGCAGTCCGAGCGCCATGAGCCTGTCCATCCTGTTTTATAAATTGTGTTTTTCTATGTTTACTATCCTATTGATAATAATTTCCGTCAACTGTACCCGGATCAGGGGCCGAAAACCTCCTCGGCAACCGCATCCAGCAGGGCATCGTCGCTCTGCTGGTTGCCGTTCGTCAGGAAGATCAGCGCGGTGCGGCGGCCGGGGTAATAGCGCACATCGGCCTCGAACCCGTCATAGCGCCCGTCATGGCCGGCGCCGCGTCCCCAGCGGTCCTTCCACAGCGCCACACCCAGCCCCTGCCCGTCCTCATTCTCCGATGGGGTCAGCATGCGGCGGACCGTCGCCGCCCCCAACAGCCGGTTGTCGCGGAACAGGGCGAAGACGAAGCGTTCCAGATCGCCGGCGGTGGTGACCAGCGGCCCGTCGCCGGTGGTCGCCGCCCAGGACCGCCGGCTGACGTCGCCCTCCCCAGTGTAGCCATGGGCGAGGCTGCGGTCGCGCGGATCGGCGCCGACGCTGGTCGAAGCCATCCCGGCCCGCTCCAGCACCCGGTTCCGCAGAACCTGCGCGAAGGGAACGCCGTCGCGCCGCGATGCGATGTGACCGAGCAGGACATAGTTGCTGTTGGAGTATTCGTAATGCCCCCCGACCGGACCGGTCGCCTTCTCCCCCGCCGCATAGGCGAGCAGGGTGCCGTCGCGCGGCAGCCGTTCCGGCCTGGCCGCCTCGTCTTCCTCATACTCATCGGTGATGTAATCGGGAATGCCCGAGCTGTGGTCGAGCAGATGGACCAGACGCGCCCGGTTGGCGTTGGCGATCCTGTCCAGCGGCAGGTCGGAAGCCAGCTCCCGCACCGGCTGGTCGAGCGAGAGCAGCCCCTCCTCCACCTGTTGCAGCACGGCAGCGGCGGTCGCCATCTTGCCGACGGAGGCGACATAGAAGCGGGTGTCCTCCGTCACCGCCCGCCCGCCCTTGCGGTCGGCGATGCCGGACACCACCACCCGCCGCCCGTCCGGACCCGACACCAGCAGGATGCCGCCGTCCAGTTCCTCGTCGGCGAGGAAGCGGTCGAGCAGCCGTTGCAGCCGGTCGGGCTTGGCGGCTGCGGCATCGGAGACTGGGATCGCTAGAGCCAGCATCAGCGCCAAGCCCGGCATCAGCCGGAGCAGACTCCCGGTACGGTTCAGAAAGCGGCCGGAGTTGTCCCGTTCTTGCGTCCGCATGCACCCTGCCCCCCGTCCAGTGAGCGGCCCGGCGGGATTACGCCGAAAGCCATAACCGGAATCGAGGGTATGACTCGCAATCGGAAAACGGCAAGGCGCGGACGCTAGCGCTTTTCAACCGGCCCCTTTACCACCGGCCGGGTGCTGCCGCGGACCACCAGCTCGCAGTCGAGATTGTGGTGCTTCGACGTGACGCGGACGCCGTCGAGCGCCGCCAGGATCTGCGTGGCGCTGAGGCGGCCGATTTCGCGCTGGGGCGGGCGGACGGTGGTCAGCGGCGGCGGGCAGGAGCTGCTGAAGGGAAGGTCGCCGAATCCCACCACCGCCAGATCGTCCGGCACCTTCAGGTCGCGGCGGGTGACCTCGAACAGCACGCCCAGCGCCAGCGCGTCGTTGGAGCAGACCACGCCGTCGATATCGGAATGGCGGGTCAGGATCTCGTCGATCAGCCAGCGCCCGACTTCCGTCGTCGCGGCGTCGGGAACGGTGAAGTCGATGGGATCGTGCAGGCCGCGGCGCATCACCTCCGCCTCGTAGCCGTCGGTGCGGCTGCGGACGCGCAGATCCTGGTGGGCGGCGGCGCCGATGTAGGCGACTTTGCGGCTGCCCTGGTCGTAGAGGTGGCTGGTCTGCATGCGGCCAACCTCGAAATGCGAGAAGCCGACGCTGATGTTGACCGCCTCGCCGGGGTGGCCGGGCATGTCCCACATCTCCACCACCGGCACGCCGCAGGAGGCCAGCATGGCGCGGGTCCGTTCGGTGTGGTGGAAGCCGGTCACCACCATCGCCGCCGGCGACCAGGCGAGGAAGGCGCGGATCAGGCTTTCCTCCTCCTCCGGGCTGAACTCGCTGACGCCGAGCAGGGTCTGGTAATGCGCCGCCTGAAACATGCCCTGAAGCGTGTTGTAGGTCTCTGCGAAGAAGGAATTCAGGATGGACGGCAGGATGACGCCAACGGTGCGGCTGCGCGCGGCGGCAAGGCTGCCGGCGACCAGATTGGGCACATAGCCCATCTCGTCGATCACGCGCGCGATGCGTTCGGCAAGGTGGCGGGACACCGCCTCCGGCCGGCGGAGATAGAGCGAGACGGTGCTGGCCGACACATCGGCGGCGGTGGCCACGTCGGTCATCGTCACCCGCTGGGTGCCGCGGCGTGTCCGCTTCCTGGTTTCGGTCGTCTGCATCGTCTGTCTTCCTCACGCATCAGGTGCGGCGCATCAGTGCCGCGTCGGCGGGTCGGCATGGGCCATGTCGCCATGGTCCGGGTTGGCGAGCGCCAGTTCGGACAGCGCCAGGATCGCGTCGTGAACGAGCTGATAGGCGGCCTCGATCCGGCCGAGCGCCGGATCGCAATCCTCCCCGCTGTCACACGTCTCCTGGCGCACCGCCCGGAACAGGCTCAACGCCTCGCGACCGATGATCCTATGGCTTGCCCACAGACCGCAATCCTCTTGCAGTGCGAGCGGGATATGCAACAGGCGATGGCGCAGCACGGCCGCGTCAAGCTCCAGTTCGGCGATGCGCCGGCTGAGAAGGGGTGTCATCGATGTCATGCCTTCGGGGCGCGCCCCGATGGACGCGCCCCGCTTTCCCACAATAAAGCTGCCGGATCAGCCGGCGACCAGATCGGCCATGGCCGCCTTCATGCCCTTCGCCTCGATGGCGGCGAGGCTGTCGGCCACCCGCGCGGCGAGACCGGGGACGGCGGTCAGATCCTCCTTCCACAGACGGACGTCGGACAGGATGGCGGCAACCAGCGCCTTCGGATCGCTGCCGTTGGCCGCCCAGGCGGCGCTCATGGCGGCGATCACCTCGGCATTGTCGCTGATCGGGTAGGACCCGGCCTCGCGCTTGCCGGCATAGGCGCCGCCGGCCAGCTCGCCGCGGTAGAAGCGCAGCAGCGCCGCCAGTGAGAAGGACAGGCCCGCCGGGGCCGAGCCGTTGCGGACCACCGCGTCCTTCAGGCTGGGCAGGACACGCACCTGCCACTTCGACACCGAGTTCAGCGTGATCGAGATCAGCTCGTGCCGGATATAGGGATTGCCGAAGCGCTCCATGATGGTGCGGGCGTAATCCTGCCGCTCGGCCTCCGGCAGGGGCACGTAGGGGACGATCTCCTCGAACATGACCTTGTTCAGGTAGGCCGAGACGGTCGGGTCGTCCATCATCGACTTGACGGTGTCCAGCCCGGCGCAATAGGCGGCCAGCGCGCTGGCGGTGTGGGCGCCGTTCAGGATGCGGACCTTGCGGGTGCGGTAGGGCTGGAGATCGTCGGTCCACACCACGTTCAGGCCGGCCTTGTGCAGCGGCAGCTCGTCCGCCAGATGGGCCGGCCCCTCGATCACCCAGACATGGAAGGGCTCGGCGGCGACGGCCAGCCTGTCCTCATAGCCCCACTTGGCGCTGAGGGCCGCGGCCTCGTCCTTCGGATAGCCGGGGACGATGCGGTCGACCAGCGTGTTCAGGAAGTGGTTGTGCGTCTCGATCCAGTCGGCGAAGCCGGCATCCAGGCCCCAGCGCTTGGCATGGGCCAGGACGATGCGCTTCAGGTTGGTGCCGTTGGCCTCGATCAGTTCGCAGGGCAGGAAGACCAGACCGCTGTCGGCCGTGCCGCCCAGCGCCTTGTAGCGGGCGTGCAGCAGGGCCGCGACCTTGGCCGGGAAGCTGTCCGGGCAGGTGCCGGGCGCATAGGCGTCCTCACGGTCGGCGATGCCGGCCTCGGTGGTGTTAGAGACGAAGAAGCGCAGCGCCGGCGACACGGCCAGCTCGACCATCCGTGTCCAGTCGGCATAGGGGTTCAGCGCCTCCGACACGCAGGAGACGACGCGGCGGGATTCGACCTCCTGCCCATTCTCGATGCCGCGCAGCAGGACGGTGTAGAGGTTGTCCTGCGCCTTCAGCAGCGGTGCGATGCCCTGGTCCAGCGGCTGGGCGATGGCGACGCCGGCATTGGTCAGCCCCTGCCCGTTGGCGACATCGACCATCCAATCGACGAAGCCGCGCAGGAAATTGCCGTCTCCCACCTGAAGAATGGTCACGGGCAGGGTCGGAGCGCCGTCGGTGTGAGCGACGTCGAACGCGCCGCCGGCAAGCTGGTCACGGGTCAGGGAACGCATGACTGGGCATCCTTAAGGGGAGCTGAAAATCCGGGCCCGGCGCCAGGAGGGCAAGCACGGGCGATAGGTTCAATATACTAATATATTAATGGGCCGAGCAAGGGGAAAAGGGTGCGGCATTGTGGTGGGGAGAGGACGACCCTCGGCGGAAGTCCCCTCTCCCCCCAGGGGAGAGGAAGTCCCCCTTACTCCTTGAACCCCGCCATATGCTCGAACAGGTGGCGCTTGCGGCGGATCTCGGCTTCGGCCTCGTCCAGCAAGGCATGGAAGCGCTCGGGGTTGGCGCGCTCCACCGCGCTGAAGCGGGACTCGCCGGCCATGAAGGCGGCAAGACCGGCCGATGGGGCGCCGCTGTCCAGTTGCAGTGCGGTCTTGCTCTCGGCCAGCCGGCGCGGGTCGCGGCGGTAGAGCGACCAGTGGCCGCTGTCCACCGCCAGCTTCTGGTGCTCCAGCCCATGCGACAGCTCGAAGCCGTGGGCGACGCAATGGCTGTAGGCCAACACCAGCGACGGGCCGCGGTAGGCTTCGGCCTCCGTCAGGGCGTTCAGCGTGTGGCTGTCGCGGGCGCCGAAGGCGGTGCGGGCGACATAGACATGGTCGTAGGCCATCGCCATCAGCCCCAGATCCTTCTTGGCCGCCGACCGGCCGGCGGTGGCGAACTTGGCCGAGGCGCCGATGGGCGTCGCCTTGGACTGCTGGCCGCCGGTGTTGGAATAGACCTCCGTATCCATCACCAGGATGTTGATGTCGCGGCCCGACGCCAGCGCATGGTCAAGACCGCCATAGCCGATGTCGTAGGCCCAGCCGTCGCCGCCGACGATCCACACGCATTTGCGGACCAGATAGTCGGCCAGCTGTTCCAGCCGGCGGGCCAGCGGGTCCTTCAGCGGGGCGAGCTGCGTCCTCAGCGTGGCGACATGGGCGCGCTGGGCGGCGATGCCGGCGGCGTCGGTCTGCCCGGCCTCCAGCAATGCCGTGACGAGGCCGGGCTCCAGTTGGGCCGACAGCAGCGCCAACGCGTCGCGCGCCTGTTCGGCCATCCCGTCGATGGCGACGCGCAGGCCGAGACCGAACTCCGCATTGTCCTCGAACAGCGAGTTGGCCCAGGCCGGGCCGTGGCCGCTGGCGTCGGTGGTGTAGGGGGTGGTCGGCAGGTTGCCGCCATAGATCGACGAGCAGCCGGTGGCGTTCGCCATCACCATGCGGTCGCCGAACAGCTGGGTCAGCATCTTGATGTAGGGGGTCTCGCCGCAGCCGGCGCAGGCGCCGGAGAACTCGAACAGCGGCTCCAGAAGCTGGCTGTGCTTGACGGTGACCGGCACCGATTCGCGCGGGATGGCGGGCAGGCTGCGGAAGAAGTCGAAGGCCTCCTGCTGGCCGGCAAGCGCCTGGATCGGGCGCATCTCCAACGCCTTGCGGCCGGAACCCGCCTTGTCTTCCACCGGACAGGCGGCAACGCAGAGCGTGCAGCCGGTGCAGTCAGCGGGAGAGGCTTGCAGGCGGTAACGGCCGCCGGGGAACTCGCGGCCCTTGTAGGGGATGGTCTCGAAACCGGCCGGGGCGCCGGCCAGCGCCGACTCCGGCACCACGGTGGCGCGGATGGCGGCATGCGGGCAGACCAGCACGCACTTGTTGCACTCGATGCAGATATCGGCGTTCCAGCCCGGCGCCTCCGCCGCGATGTTGCGGCGCTCATATTTCGAGGTGCCGGTCGGCCAGGTGCCGTCGACCGGGAAGGCGGACACCGGCAGCCGGTCGCCATGGCCAGCGATCATCATGGCGGTGACGCGCTTGACGAAGTTGGGAGCGGTCTCCGGCACCGGGGCTGGGCGGACATGGTCGGCAGTGACATGGTCGGGCACCGGGACGGGATGCAGATGGGCCAGCGCCTGATCGACGGCGGCGATGTTGCGCGCCACCACCTCCTCGCCGCGGCGGGAATAGGTCTTGGCGATCGCCGCCTTGATCTCGGCGATGGCGTCCTCGACCGGCATGACGTTCGACAGGGCGAAGAAGCAGGTCTGCATGATGGTGTTGACGCGGCGGCCGAGCCCGGCCTCCCGCGCGACGGCGCCGGCATCGATGGCGTGCAGGGACAGCCTGCGCTCGATGCAGAGCCGCTGGACCTCGGCCGGCAGGGCATCCCACACCTGCTGCGGCGTGCCGGGGGCGTTCAGCAGGAGGGTGGCGCCGGGGGCGGCCATCTCCGCCACCTCCACTCGCTCCATCAGCGGCAGATGGTGGCAGGCGACGAACTGGGCCTGCCCGATCAGGTAGGGCGCGCGGATCGGCTCCTTGGAAAAGCGCAGGTGCGACACGGTGGTCGAGCCGGACTTGCGGCTGTCATAGACGAAATAGGCCTGGGCGTGGCCGCCGCTGCGCGACTGGATGATCTTCAGCGAGTTCTTGTTGGCGCCCACCGTGCCGTCGGCGCCGAGGCCGAAGAAGACGGCACGGGACACGCCCGGCTCCTCCACGGCCCAGTCCGCATCCCAGGGAATCGAATGGTGGGTGACGTCGTCGGTGATGCCGATGGTGAAGCGGCGTTTCGGACGGTCGCGGCCAAGCTCGTCGAACACCGCCTTCGCCATGGCGGGGGTGAATTCCTTGGACGACAGGCCGTAGCGGCCGGCAATCACCACCGGATCGATGGCAGCCGTATCGGTGGCGCGGGCTTCGGCCAGGGCGGCGACCACGTCGAGATAGAGCGGATCGGCGACGGCACCGGGCTCCTTGGTGCGGTCGAGGACCGCGATGCGCCGCACCGTCGCCGGCAGGGCCGACACGAAATCGGCGATGGCGAAGGGACGGAACAGGCGGACGATCAGGCAGCCGACGCGCTCCCCCTGCTCCAGCAACCGGTCGACCGTGCCGTTGCAGGTCTCGGCACCCGATCCCATGACCACCACCACCCGCTCCGCCTGCGGATGGCCGTGATAGTCGAACAGGCGGTAGGCCCGCCCGGTGCGGGCGGCGAGCCGGTCCATCATCTCCTGCACGATGGCCGGGCAGGCGTCGTACCAGGGGTTGGCGGCCTCGCGCGCCTGGAAGAACACGTCGGGATTCTGCGCCGTGCCGCGCACGACCGGATGGTCCGGCGTCAGGCCGCGGCGGCGGTGGGCATCGACGCAACGGTCGTCGATCAGGGCGCGCAGATCGTCGTCCGCCAGCGGCTCGATGCAGTTGAACTCGTGCGAGGTGCGGAAGCCGTCGAAGAAATGCAGGAAGGGCACCCGCGCCCGCAAGGTGGCGGCATGGGCGACGAGCGCCAGATCCTGCGCCTCCTGCACGTTGGCCGAGGCCAGCATGGCGAAGCCGGTCTGACGGCAGGCCATCACGTCGGAATGGTCGCCGAAGATCGACAGCGCGTGGGTCGCCAGCGTGCGCGCCGCCACATGCATGCAGAAGGGCGTCAGCTCTCCGGCGATCTTGTACATGTTGGGGATCATCAGCAGCAGGCCCTGCGAGGCGGTGAAGGTCGTCGCCAGCGCGCCGGCCTGCAAGGCGCCATGGACCGCTCCGGCCGCCCCGCCCTCCGACTGCATCTCCACCACCTGCGGCACGCTGCCCCACAGGTTGGGACGGCGCGCCGCCGACCATTCGTCGGCGAATTCCCCCATCGGTGAGGACGGCGTGATCGGGTAGATCGCGATGACGTCGCTGGCGCGATAGGCCACGGAGGCCGCCGCCTCGTTGCCGTCCATGATGCGGGCCATGATGCGGACGGAAGAGGCGGACCTGATGGGGGCGGTGGAGGTCGGGCTTTGGGTCATGCCGGAAAAATCCTTTGTGCTGGCGACAGTCGTCTCCCGAGGGGGCGTCTTCGATGACGGGGCCGGCGGGTCTTTCAAAAGCCGGCGCGGATTGCGGCAGAAAACGGCGGTCGACCAGGGCGAATGGTCGTTCCGAAGCGGGTCGGACACATTGACGTCGGTCAGTCCGGCGCGGAATTTCCGGGTACCGCTGCTCTGCGCTGCACAACTGTCTGATATATTACTTTTGCAAGGAAGGCCCCAGATTGTCGCACTGCAGCAATTGGCAAGGACCGAGCGTTTCCGCAGAGATGGCAGCGGCATGGCGGCCCTCCCCCCTTGCCGGCAGGATGGAAACGGCGCATAGCCCGTTGATCCAGGTCATTTATGGCGAGCCGATGCTGTGGCTTCCTACAGGCGGATGAACCGGACAGACCGGCCCGCCTTTAAAATCCGAACAGCAAAACAGGCCTTTCAACCTTCAATAATATTGCATTGCAGCAAGTAACCGTTCTCGGGAAACGGGCGGATTTTTGCTGCGACTGCGAAGAAATCAGCGCATCGCATCATTGGAGTGCGACATTTTCGCAAGAGCCGAAGGCGGCACCGGAAAACCGCTTGCACCCAACACTGATATATTAATATAACTCCGTCAGCGATGCTCCCGCCCCTCTTGAAGCAGAGCGGAAGCGACCCATTCGCCCGGCACCGAACACCCGCCGGCCAGGCGTCCCGCCCGAGGACCGCCGCCAGAAGGGCCTGTACGTGCGCACCGGCGCCTGCCGTGGCAGGCATGTGAGGAAAAGATGAACAAGATCCGTGGTTTGCGGTGGCAAATCCTTGCCCTGATGATGCTGGGCACCGTGGTCAACTACATCGACCGCAACACTCTGGGCATCCTGGCGCCGACGCTCAAGGAGCAGCTCCACTTCACGACCGAGCAGTATTCCTTCATCGTCAGCGCCTTCCAACTCTGCTACAGCCTGATGCAGCCGGTCGCCGGCTACATCACCGACCTGATCGGGCTGAAGCTGGGTTATGCGATGTTCGCCGGCGTCTGGGGCATCGCCGCCGCCATGCACGCGCTGGCCGGCAGCTGGCAGTCGATGGCCTTCTTCCGCGGCCTGCTGGGCGTCAGCGAAGCGGCGGCCATGCCGTCGGGCGTCAAGACCTCCACCCTGTGGTTCCCGGCCAAGGAACGCTCCATCGCCACCGGCTGGTTCAACACCGGCAGCTCCATCGGCGCGATGATCGCCCCGCCCTTCGTCATCTGGCTGTCGCTGACCTATGGCTGGCAGGAAGCCTTCCTCGTGACCGGTCTGCTGGGTGTCGGCATGTCGGCCCTGTGGTACATGCTGTACCGCAACCCGGAGAACCATCCGCGCCTGACCAAGGAAGAGCACGCCTATATCCTGGACGGCCAGGAACAGGTCGAGCTGCCGAAGCCGTCGATGAAGCGCGTGCTCGGCAAGGGCAAGTTCTGGAGCATCGCCGCCGCCCGTTTCCTGACCGAGCCGGCCTGGCAGACCTTCAGCTTCTGGATCCCGCTGTACATGGTCTCCACCCGCGGCATGGACATCAAGCAGTTCGCCCTGTTCGCCTGGCTGCCGTTCCTGGCCGGTGACATCGGCTGCATCCTCAGCGGTTACCTGTCGCCCTTCTTCGTGAAGCGCTTCAAGATGTCGCTGGTCAATTCCCGCATCGCCGGCGTCGGCGTGGGTGCGGTCTGCATGATCGGCCCGGCGCTGATCAGCTTCACCGTCAGCCCGATCGCCGCGATCTTCCTGTTCTCCCTCGGCGCCTTCGCCCACCAGATGCTGTCGAGCCTGCTCTATGCCCTGGTCACCGACACCTTCGAAAAGCAGGACGTCGCCACGGCGACCGGTTTCGGCGGCATGGCCGGCTACTTGGGCGGCATGATCTTCTCGCTGATGATCGGCCAGCTCGCCACCACCATCGGGTACGAGCCGCTGTTCGCCTGCCTGACCGTGTTCGATCTCGCCGCCTTCGCCATCATCGCCCTGGTGCTGGGCCAGCGCGGTCCGAAGTCCGCCGCCGCCGTCCCGAACGCCACGGCCGGCGCCGACTGACGGTCCGCCCGTCCCTGAAACGCCCCTTCACTGTGATCGAGACGCCCTCCGGCTCACCGCCGGGGGGCGTTTTCGTTCCGGTGATACTGGATAAAAAATACGAGCGTAAGAAGGAAAGCCGCTTGCCAGACCGATGAGATATTAATATATTAGTCCTGTACCGCTGGATGCGCCGTGGGTTGACCCGGCACAACTTGTTGGACGTTCCTCTCGGACTTCAAAGCCGCCGGTTTTCCGGCGGCTTTTTTTTGCCCATCCGATCAGAGAATGCCCGGTCTGGAGACGGCGGTCAGTTGAACAGGAAGGACTGGCTGTCGATGGCGGTCGGAGGGACCGGGCGTTCCGGCGTGGCGGTGACGGCCGCCGCCGCCGCGACGGACAGCAGCGAAGCCAGCGCGAAGGCGGAGGCGACCAGGGCGCGGGCGACGGTGTGGCGGCCAGTGAACTGATGGGCGGGCATGCGGCTGCTCCTGATCGGGGGGTTCGATGATCGGGGCGTCGGGGAGCGGCGTCACCATCATCGGTAAACCCATGCTGCCACCGCTCCGCCCCTGTGAAACGCACCGTTACCGCATGTCCTGCATGATCATGTTGCACTGCATCACAGCGCTGTGACTGTGCATAATCCGTAATACGGCAACAACTCGCAGCGCTCCGATTTCATCGTTTGGGCAGGATACTTACCCACAACGTAGTTTTACTGCGCCAGCCCGCGGCGTCCGCCAACTTCGTCCAGATGATCGAGCATGTCGGCCGGGTCCTCATAGACGCGCAGCGCGCCGGAGCGTTCCAGCTCCTCCCGGCCATAGCCGCCGGACAGCAGACCGATCCCCAGCGCCCGTGCCCGCTTGGCGGCGATCATGTCCCAGATGCTGTCGCCGACCACGAAGGCGCTGGCGATGTCCACGCCGATGCGCGCGGCGGCGGCCAGGAACAGGTCGGGATCCGGCTTGGCATATTCGACTTCGTCACGGGTGACGACCGCGGCCTTCGAGGGATCGACGCCCAGCTTCTCCAGCGCCGGCCGCGCCGTCTCCATCCGGCCGCTGGTGGCGATGGCCCAGGGAATCTTCAGCTCCGTCAGCGTGTCCAGCAGCGCGCGGGCACCCGGCAGCGGAACCACGCCGGGAGCCAGCCGCCTGTAGGCCTGCGCATGGCGGTGGCGCAGCCGGTCGAGAAGAGCCTGGTCGGCGCCGAGACCGGTTTCGCGCAGCAGCATGTTGGTGAACAGCCCGCCGCTCATGCCGATCTTGCGGTGGATGCGCCAGACCGACAGGGCGATGCCCTCCTCGTCCAATGCCTCCTTCCAGGCCAGCACATGCTGGTAGACCGTGTCGGTCAGCGTGCCGTCGAGGTCGAACAGGAAGGCGTTGGTCAGACGGGGGGTGCCGGTCATGTCCAGTATCCGCGATTTGTGGTGGTTGGACCACAGATGGGGCGGGCCGGCTGCTTTCGCCAAGCTTTTGCCGCGGACGGCAATGGATTTCCCTCAACGATAATCCACGCGAATCGTCGCGGCACTTTCACCACGCAGACGCGAAGACTGCCGCTTCCGCTGGCGCGTTGACTTCGCTACAGTCCACCGCCAAGCTTGCCGCCGGTTGGCTCGGTGCAGTGTCGGGAGGGAGAAAAGCGCGTGTCGGAAAGGCCGGAGGATGGCGACAACCCGTCGACCGACGACGATCTGGTCACCTTGCTGGACCAAGTCAGCCGGCTTGTCTATGGCATCAGCTTCACCGATGGGCTTTTCCCGGCCCAATGGGTGGCGCTGCGCTATTTCCATGACGCGCCGGAGCCGGCCCGCACCCTGACCGCACTGGCGCGGTTCCAGAAAATCCACTTGGCACCGGTGTCGCGCACCGTCTCCACCCTGGTGGACAAGGGGCTGCTGACCCGGCGCCCGCACCCCGGATTCAAGCGCGGCTGGCTGTTCGACCTGACCGATGACGGCCGGATCCTGCTGGAGCGCGACCCCCTGCGCCAGTCGCTGAGCCCGCCCATTGCCGCCATGGCGGCCAACGAACGGGCGATGCTGGGCCGGTTGATGAAGCGGATCATCACCCACATGCAGACGGGCAGCGGCGAAGGCGAAGCCGAAGGGGAGAAGACGGACGGCGCGCCGGTCGCCTGACCCCGCCTGCCGCCTCTTCTGCCCCTGCCCCGCCATTCCGCCCCATCCCATCAGAACGTCAGCCGCTCGATGTTCTGCAGCACCAGCTGGTGATGGTTCTGGTCCTCCAGCGTGACGGTCGTCTCCTGGGTGAAGGTCAGGCCGTGGCCTGACGGATCCGCCGTGTAGGCATGCCCGTCCAGCTGCTGCATCCAGTTGGTGCCGGCATTGGCGACGAAGGCGCCGACCTCCACCACGTCGGTCCAGCCCGCCCCGCCGTTGATGGTCAGGTCGCCGCCGCGCGGGGCGAAGATGAACAGATCGTCGCCGGCCCCGCCGGACATGCTGGTGGTGCTGCTGCCGGCATGCAGGATGTCCGCACCCGTGCTGCCGGTCATCGTCGCGCTGTTCGAGACCAGCACCTGCACCGCCAGCGGGTCGCTGGACAGCCCCTGATCGTCGCTGACCGTCACCTCCAGCGTGCGGGCGCCGCTGCCGTTGGGCGTCAGGGCCAGATGGTGGAGGATGTCGGTGTAGGTCGCGGTGGAGGCCGTGCCGGACAGCGACAGCTGGTGGTTGGCATCGTCCCAGCTGACTTCGATCCCGGTGCCGGCCACCGTCTTGCGCCCGGTCGACGGATCGGTCGCGATGGTCAGGCTGTCGAGGTTCAGCGTGTCGCCGGTCTGCGACCCGGCGGCGATGCGGATCGACATGCCGGACATGACGCTGCTGTCCACATCGGTGATCGT
Source organism: Azospirillum sp. A29 (assembly GCF_042604625.1). Classification (NCBI taxonomy): domain Bacteria; kingdom Pseudomonadati; phylum Pseudomonadota; class Alphaproteobacteria; order Rhodospirillales; family Azospirillaceae; genus Azospirillum; species Azospirillum sp. A29. The sequence continues at coordinate 62,683 of NZ_CP170463.1, read as the reverse complement.
CGCATCGGACACCACGGCCGGATGGTCGGTCGCACCGGCGGCGATCACGGTGGTGGGGTGGGCGGCGGCCAGCGTCGGCTTGTCGTTCACCGGATCGACGGTCACCGCCAGGGTCTGGGTGACCGCCGCGGTGCTGGCCCCGTCCTGGGCGGTCGCGGTGACCGACAGGGTGACGGTGCCGTTGGCGTCGGCCGGCGGGGTGTAGGTCAGGCCGGTCAGGTCGGCCGCGCTGAGGGTCCAGCTGCCGTCGCTGTTGTGCGTGCCGTGGTTCAGGCTGGCACCCGCCGGCATGCCGGCGATCCGCACCGTCACCGTCTCCGACCCGTCGGTGTCGGTGGAGGCGGCGGTGATGGTCAGCGGGATCGCCGTGTCCTCCGACCCATGAACGGCCGGGGTGGTCAGCGTCGGGGTGTCGGCGATCGGCGTCACCGTCACCGCGAGCGAGCGCGACAGGCTGGCCGGCGTGGCGGTGCCGTCGGTCGAGATGGCGGTGACCGACAGGGTGAAGCTGCTGCCGCTGTCGTGGGGCGGCGTGATCGACAGGCCGGCCAGCTGGGCCGGCGTCAGGGTGATCGAGCCGTTGCTGACCGTCAGCGCGTCGCCCGCCGTGTTCGACAGGTGGGCGCCGGTCGGGATGTTGGCGATGGTGACGCTCAGCGTTTCCGACAGGTCGGTCAGGGCCGGGGTGATCGACAGGGCGACCGTGCCGTCCTCCGCCACCGTCGCCGGGTTGACCAGCAGAGTGGGCGTGTCGGAAACCGGCAGGACCGTAACCGCCAGCTGCGCCACGGTGGAGGCGGGAGCGGCGCTGCCGTCGGTCGAGGTCGCGGTGACGGTCAGGGTGAAGTCGGCGTCGTCGTTCAGCGGCGGCGTGATCTTCAGCCCGGTCAGCTGGGCCGGCGTCAGGGTGATCGAGCCGTTGCTGATCGTCAGGGTGTTGCCGGCGCTGTTGGTCAGCTTGGCCCCGGCCGGGATGCCGGCGATGGTGATGCTCAGCACCTCCGACGTGTCGGTCAGGGCCGACGTGATCGACAGCGGGATCGCCGCGTCCTCGTTGCCCGTCGCCGCCGACACCGTCAGGGTCGGGGCGTCGGACACCGGGTTGACCGTTACCGCGAGCGTCGAGGACACCGACACCGCAGCGGCGCTGCCATCCTTGGCGGTGGCGGTGACGGTCAGGTTGAAGTCGGCGTCGCTGTTCGACGGCGGCTTGATCGCCAGCCCGGCCAGCTTGTCCGGCGTCAGGGTGATCGAGCCATTACTGACCGTCAGCGTGTTGCCGGCGCTGTTGCTCAGCGTGGCGCCGGTCGGGATGCCGCTGATGGTGATCGTCAGCGTCTCCGAGCCGTCCAGATCGGTCAGGGCCGGCGTGATGGTCAGGGCGATGGGCGTGTCTTCGTTGCCGGTCGCGGGCGTGACGCTCAGAGTCGGCGTATCGGTGACCGGATTCACCGTGACCAGCAGCGGGGCGCTGGTGCTGGCCGGTGCCGCCGTGCCGTCGGTGGCGATGGCCGTGACGGTCAGGGTGAAGTCGTCGTCGCGGTTCAGCGGCGGCGTGATCTTCAGCCCGGCAAGCTGCGCCGGGGTCAGGGTGATCGAGCCGTTGCTGATGGTCAGCGTGTTGCCGGCGCTGTTGCTCAGGCTGGCCCCGGCCGGGATGCCGCTGATGGTGATCGTCAGCGTCTCCGACCCGTCGGTGTCGGTCAGTGCCGGGTTGATCGTCAGCGCGATGGCCGTGTCTTCATTGCCCGTCGCGGCGGACACGGTCAGGGTCGGGGTGTCGGACACCGCGGCCAGGGTGATCGGCACGGTGACGGTTCTGGTCGCCGTGCTGCCGGTGGACTCGATGCTGACGGCGGTGACGGTCAGGGTGATCGCCGCATCGCTGTTGGCGGGCGGGGTCAGGGTCAGGCCGGTGAGCTGGGCCGGCGTCAGTGTCCAGCTGCCGTCGGCGTTCTTCGTTCCGGCCGACAGCAGCGCGCCCGTCGGCACGCCGGCAATCGTCAGCAGCCCCAGCCGCTCCGACCCGTCGGTGTCATACAGCGCCACCGAGAGGTTCAGCGGCACGGCCGTGTCCTCGGTGCCGTTCAGCGGCGCCCAGGTGACGATGGGCTGGTCGGCGACCGGATCGACGCTGACCCGGAACAGCTGGCTGGTGGTGGCGGTGGCGCCGGTGGAGGCTTCCGTCGTCGTCGCGGTCAGGGTCAGGTTGAAGTCGGTGCCGGCATTGGCCGGCGGCATCAGCTTCAGCCCGGACAGCTGGGCGGCGGTCAGCGCGACCGAACCGGCGGTGGGCGTCAGAGTGGTGCCGTTGGCATCGATCAGCACCGCACCGGCCGGCAGGCCGGACAGCACGATGGCCATGGTCTCCGACCCGTCGGTGTCGACCAGCGCCGCCGTCAGGTTCAGCGCGATGGCGGTGTCCTCACTGCCCGAGGCGTTGGCGACGATGACGGTCGGCGCATCGGCGACCGCCGTCACGTCGATGTGGATGGTGGCGGTGGTGCTCGCCGTGTCCTTGTTGGAGCTTTCCAGGCTGGTGGCGGTCAGCGTCAGGTCCATGCCGCCCGAATAGTTGCGCGGCGGCGTGACGGTCAGGCCGGCAAGCTCCGACGGTTTCAGGGTCCAGGATCCGTCGCCGTTGTTGGAGCCATGGTTCAGCACAGCACCGGCCGGCAGGCCCGACAGGATGACCGCCATCGTCTCCGACCCGTCGGTGTCGACAAGGCTGGCCGACAGGTTCAGGGCGATGGCGGTGTCCTCGTCCCCCGTCGTGTCATGGACCGTGACGTTCGGCGCGTCGGCGACCGCGGTGTAGGTGACAGAGAAACTCTTGGTCGACCAAGCGGGGGCCGCCGTACCGTCCTGGGCGGCCGCCTCCACGGTCAGCGTCACCGTGCCGGCATAGTTGGCGGGCGGCGTCAGCTTCAGGGCCGCGCGGTCGCTGGCCGACAGGCCGGTCAGATCGTAGACGCCGTTGCCGAGCGACGCACCGCCCGACAGGGTGAAGCCGGCCGGAACCGTCACCCGCAGGGCGGTGATCACCTCGCCGGTGCCGACCAGATCGGTGACCGCGGCGTCGATGGACAGGTTGGCGGCATGGTCCTCCAGCGCCGTGGCGGCGCTGACGGAAATGGCCGGGGCGTCGCTGACCGGCGCCACCTCGACGGTCAGCGTCTTGGTCGTCGTCGCCCGGTCGGCGTTGCTGGTTTCGCGCGAAACCGCCGTCACCGTCAGCTGGAAGGTGCCGCTGGCATCGTGCGGCGGGGTGAATTTCAGCCCGGCCAGCTGACCCGGCGTCAGCACCCAGCGCCCGGTGGTGGAGTCGAGATAGCCGGCCGACAGCGAGGCACCGGCCGGCACCCCTTCGATGATGATGCTGGCGAGCGTTTCCGACCCGTCGGTGTCGGCCAGCGCGGCGGTGACGTCCAGCGCGATGGCGGTGTCCTCGTTGCCGGACGCCGTCTGCACGGTCAGCAGCGGGCTGTCGGCGACGGCGGTGACGGTCACGGCCTGTGTCAGCGTGGTGTGGGCGTTGCTGCTGCCCGACACCACGTCGATGGAGAGGGTGAAATCGGCATCGCTGTTCACCGCCGGGGTCAGCTTCAGGCCGTCCAGCTGCGCCTTGGTCAGCGTGATCGAGCCGCCGGTGACGGTCAGCGTGTCGCCGGCCGTGTTGGTCAGGCTGGCGCCGGTCGGGATGCCCGACAGGGTGACGGTGGAGACGTCCTGCCAGTTCGCCAGCCCGTCCTTCAGGCCGAGCGCGACCGACGTATCCTCGGCGGTGGTCACGGCATGCGGCCGGTCGCTGCCGACGCTGGGGTCCAGCACCGGGGGCGGGGGCGGAGGCGGCGGAGGGGGCGGCGGAGGCGGAGGCGGGCTGGTGCCGCCGCCGGTGTTGCCGCCATTGCCCGGATCGGTGGAACCGCCGCCCGAGGAGGCCGTGGTGGTCCAGCTCAGCACGAAGCTGTCTGACACGCTGGTGTTGCGGTCGCCCTCGCTCTCGATGCTGTAGGGGTTGACCGTCAGCGTGACGCTGGCGGTGTCGACGCTGCCGGCCACCGTGTGGGTGATGCCGGTGGCGTTCGCATCCTTGACGGTCAGCTTCAGGCCGCCCTCGGCCAGCGCCGCGGTATAGTCCTCCGCCGTCAGCGTCCAGGTGCCGTTGCCGTTGTCGATGCCGCGCGACAGCACCGTGCCCTTCGGCACGCCGCCGATGGTGACCGCCAGCTTTTCCGACCCGTCGGTGTCGGCCAGGAAGGCGTTCAGGTTCAGCACCAGCCCGTCCGGCACGCCGGTCGTCGACTGGTCGTCGACATGGTAGGGCACCGCCGAGCCGTCGGCGGCATGCGACACCGGCGCATCGGCCACCGCGGTGATGGTGACGGTCGGGGTGTAGGTCCTGGTCAGGGTGTCGGTGCCGTCCATCGCCGTCACCTTGACGGTGATGGTGAAATCGTCGGCGTTGTTGGCCGGCACGATCAGGCGCAGGTTGCCGAGCTTCGCCGGATCGACCGTCCAGCTGCCGTCGGCATTCGCGGTCAGCGCGCCGGCATCGGTGCTGGTCAGCGTCACCCCGGCCGGCAGGCCCGAGATGACGATGGAGGAGATGTGCTCCGACCCGTCGCTGTCGCCGGTCAGGGCGGAGATGGTCAGCGGAATGCCGCCGACGGCATCCTCCAGCCCGCTGGCGCCGATCGAGACGACCGGCTCGTCCGCCTTGGGATCGACGGTGACCGTCAGGTCGCGGGTGTCCTTCAGCATCCCGCCGGAGGTCACGCCGTTCACGGTGACGATCGGCGCGCCGTTGCTGTCGGTGGTGATGACGTCCACCTTCAGCGTGATGGTGCCGGAGAAGTCCTTCTTCGTCGTCAGGGTCAGTTCGTTGCGGTACTCCGCATCGACCGACCAGCGGCCGTTGCCGAGATAGACCAGACCGCTCTCGTGCCCGGCCGCCAGCGACAGCCAGGAGCCCGACGGCAGGTTGCTGACGACCAGCGACAGGCGCTCCGACCCGTCATTGTCGGTCATCACCAGGTCGCCGAGCTTCAGGTTGATCGCCGTGTCCTCGTCGCCGCGGGCGGTCAGCGTGCCGTTCGGCGTGACCACGTCGGCCACGCCCTGCACCTCGACATGGACGGACACCGCCGCCGCGTCGGCGAAGGCGCCGTTGGAGCCTTCCGTCGCCCGCGCGGTGAAGGTCAAGTTGAAGCCGGTGTTGGAGTTGGCCGACGGGGTGATGGTCAGGCCGGACAGGTCGGCCTGGGTCAACACCCATTTGCCCAGCGTCGCATCGTAATGGCCATGGTTCAGCGTGGCGCCCGCCGGCACGCCGCCGACGAGGATGCTGAGGCTTTCCGACCCGTCGCGGTCGGTCAGGGCGGCGACCACCGACAGCGGGATGGCGGTGTCCTCGCGCCCCACCGCGTCGGAGGCCGACAGGACCGGCGTGTCGGCGACGGCGGTGACGGTCACCGTCAGCGACTGCTGCGCCGAGGTGGCGGTGGTCGCCCCTTCCACCGAGGTGGCGGTGATCTTCAGCGTCAGCGTGCCGGAATAGTTCGGCGGCGGGGTGAAGGTCAGGCCGGTCAGCTGCGCCGGGGTCAGCGTCCAGCTGCCGTCGGCATTGTGGATGCCGGCGGACAGCGTCGCCCCTTCCGGCAGGTTGGTGATGGTGATGTGGTCCAGCGTCTCGCCCGTCACGTCGGACAGGTGGGCATCGATGGACAGCGGGATGGCGGTGTCCTCAAAGCCCGTCGCCGCCGCGGGGATGACGATGGGGGCGTCGGCCACGCCGGTGACGGTCACCGTCAGGGTCGCCGGCGCGGAATCGGCGGTCGAGCTGTTCTCGCGCTCCACCGAGGTAGCGACGACGCTGAGGGTGATGGTGCCGGAGAAGTCGTGCGGCGGGGTCAGACGCAGGCTCGCCAGATCGGCCGCGTTGACCTTCCAGCTGGTGCTGCCGTCGCCCTGGGTGCTCAGGACCGTGCCGAGATTGAGGCTCGCCCCCGCCGGCACGCCGGAAATGGTGACGTAGCCGATGCTCTCAGACCCGTCGGTGTCGGTCAGCGCCGGGGTGATCTTCAGCGCGACCGAGGTGTCCTCGTCCGTCGCCGCGGCGGCGGCGGTCACGGTCGGCGCATCGGCCACCGCATCGACGGTGATGGTGCCGGTCGCCGACTTGCTGCCGCGCACCGTGCCGGCGTTGGTGCTGTCGATGGTCCCGACCGTCAGGGTGTAGGTGAGATCGGCGTCGGAGTTGCGGCTGGTGACGATCTTCAGGCCGGACACCGTCCAGGTTCCGGCCGATCCGCCGGCCACCAGGGCGCTGGTCGGGATCGTCCAGCTGTAGGTCCCCGTGCCGCTGCGCGTCAGCTCCGTGCCGTTCAGGTAAAGCTTGGCACCGGCGACATCCAGCTGCGAGGCCGACATGGTCAGCGTGACCGTCTCCACCGCCTCCGGGCTGGCGGAATCGACGTCGCTGAGCGTGATGGTGGGGGCGATGGCGATGCCGCCGGCCGCATCCTCGTTGCCGCGCGCGTTCAGCGTGGTCAGCGTGATGGAGTCGGCAACCGGCGTCACCTTGACGGTCTGCGTGGCGGTGGAGGTGCCGCCATAACCATCGGTGACGGTGAAAGAGAAGGTCTCCGTGCCGCTGAAATCGGCGTCCGGCGTGTAGGTGAAGGTGCCGTCGGCGTTCACCACCAGGGTCCCGTGCGCCAGGCGCACCGGCTGGCCGTTGTCGCCGGGCCCCTTGAAGGTCATCGTTTCGTCGGTGCGGTGGTTGGTGGTGTCCTGATCGGTCGCCGCCAGCCGGCCGGAAATGGCGTTGTCTTCCGTGGTGGTGGCGGTCGCCGCCGTTGCCGTCGGGGCATAGTTCAGCGCGGTGCGGACATCGACCGGCCGGCCGTCGACATACAGCTCCAGCTTCTCGAAATCGGCCAGCTTGATGCCCAGCGCCGTCAGGGTGGCGGCGTTGGCGACATCGGTGTCCTTGGTCGCGGCGTTGGGGTCGGCCGCAGCCGTCTCGATCCGGTCGCGCAGGGTGCGCAGGTCGGCCAGGATCGATGCGTTCGACAGCTGGGCGGTGGTCAGCATCACCCGGAAAGTGTCGATGCCGGCATCGCCGTCCTGCAGCTCCGGAGCGGACGCGGTGCCGCCGTCGGTGCCGACGGTGAAGATCGACAGGTCGTCGCCCGACCCGCCATGAATGGTGTCGGTCCCGGCCCCGCCGGTGATGGTGTCGTTGCCACCGCCGCCGAGCAGGATGTTGGCGCCGCCGTCGCCGGTGATGACGTCGTCGAAGGCCGAACCGGTGACGTTCTCCAGATTGCGGAGCACGTCGGTGCCCTCGCCGGTGCCGACCCCGGTCGCGAGATTGGCGTTCACCGCGGTCGCCGAGCCGGCATAGGTGACGGTGTCGTTGCCGGCCCCGCCGTCGATGGTGTCATTGCCGGGGCCGCCGGCCAGCAGGTCGTTGTCGTCGCCACCGTCCAGGCTGTCGTCGCCCAGCCCGCCGATCAGGGTGTCGTTGCCGGCCCCGCCGACGATGGTGTCGTTGCCGTCGCCGCCGTCCAGGCTGTCGTTGCCCTTCGGCGTGTTGCCGAAGCTGACGGTCAGCGTCCGCGGGTCGCTGTCGGCGGTGCTGCCGTTCTCCAGCTCCGTCGAGGTCGAGACGACGGTGAGGGTGATCGGGTGGGTGGTATCGCCTTCCTTTGCGGTCAGCGTCAGCCCGGACAGCTGGGCCTGGGTCAGGGTCCAGGTGCCGTCGGCGTTGAGGGTGCCGGCGCTGAGCGTCGCCCCGGCCGGAACGCCGGAGATCGTCACCTTGGAGATGTATTCCGACCCGTCGCGGTCGGTCACGGCGGGGGTGATCGACAGGGCGACGGTGAAGGTGCCGCTGCCATCGCCATAGATCACGTCGTCGCCGGCACCGCCCAGGATGGTGTCGTTGCCGGCACCGCCCGACAGCGTGTCGTTGCCGGCGGTGCCGGTCAGCGTGTCGTTCTGCCCGACCGCCAGATCGTAGGAGATCGGCGTGACGGTGACCGTCGGCTTGTCGGCCACGGCGATGACGGTGACGGCCAGGGTCGTCTGCACCGAGACGGGGGACAGGCCGCGGTCCGTCGCCGTCGCGGTGACGGTCAGGGTGAAATCGACGTCGCTGTCGGCCTTCGGGGTGATCTTCAGGTTGGCCAGCTGGGCCTGGGTCAGGGTCCAGCTGGTGGTGCCGTTGCTTTCCGTGACGTAGCTGCCGGCGCTGAGCGTCGCCCCGGCGGGAACGCCGGTGATCTTGATGCTCAGGCTCTCCGACCCGTCCAGATCGGTCAGGGCCGACCTGATGTCCAGCGCGATGGCGGTGTCTTCGTTGCCGCTCGCCGCGGTGACGCTCAGCGTCGGGGTGTCGGTCACCGGGTTGACGGTGACCGCCAGCGGCAGGGTCGTGGTCGCCTCGGCAGCACCGCGGTCCTTGGAAACGGCAGTCACCGACAGGGTAAAGTCGTCGTCGCTGTTCAGCGGCGGCGTGATCTTCAGCCCGGCGAGCTGGTCGGGATTGAGCGTGATCGAGCCGTTGGTGACCGTCAGCGTGCCGTTCAGCGTGTTGACCAGCGTCGCACCGGCCGGAATGCCGCTGATGCGGATCGTCAGCACCTCAGACCCGTCGGTGTCGACCAGCGCCGGGGTGATCGTCAGCGGAATGGCGGTGTCTTCGTTGCCGGTGACGGCGGTAACGCTCAGCGTCGGCGCGTCGGACACCGGGTTGACGGTGACCGGCAGGGTCTGGGTCACGCTGACCGCATCGGCGACACCGTCCTTGGCGGTCGCGGTGACGGTCAGGGTGAAGTCGTCGTCGCTGTTCAGCGGCGGCGTGATCTTGAGGCCGGCAAGCTGATTGGGGTTCAGCGTGATCGAACCGTTGCTGACCGTCAGCGTCCCATTCAGCGTGTTGGCGAGGATCGCACCGGCCGGGATGCCGCTGATGGTGATCGTCAGGGTTTCCGATCCGTCGGTGTCGGTCAGCGCCGGGCTGATCGCCAGCGGGATCGCCGTGTCCTCATTGCCCGTCGCGGCGGTGACACTCAGCGTCGGCGTGTCGGTGATCGGATCGACGGTGACATGCAGGGTCTGGCTCGTCGTCGCCACCGGCGCGCTGCCGTCCTTGGCGATTGCCGTGACCGTCAGATCGAAATCCACGTCGCTGTTGTGCGGCGGCGTGATCTTCAGGCCGGCAAGCTGGTCCTTCGTCAGGGTCCAGGTGGTGGTGCCGTTGCTTTCCGTGACGTAGGTGCCGGCGCTCAGCGCCGCCCCGGCCGGAACGCCGGAAATCCGGATGCTCAGCGTCTCCGAGCCATCGGTGTCGGTCAGCGCCGGGCTGATCGTCAGCGGGATGGCGGTGTCTTCATCGCCGCGGGCGGCGGACACGGACAGGGTCGGGGTATCCGACACCGGATTGACGGTGACCACCAGCGGCGCGCTGACGCTGACCGGAGCGGCGACACCGTCCTTGGCGGTCGCCGTGACGGTCAGGGTGAAATCGTCGTCGCTGTTCAGCGGAGGCGTGATCTTCAACCCGGCAAGCTGGTCGGGATTGAGCGTGATCGAGCCGTTGCTGACAGTCAGCGTGCCGTTCAGCGTGTTGACGAGCGTCGCACCGGCTGGGATGCCGCTGATCGTGATCGTCAGGGTTTCCGAGCCGTCGGTATCGGTCAGCGCCGGGGTGATCGCCAGCGCAATCGCCGTGTCTTCGTTGCCGGTCGCCGCCGTGACGCTCAGCGTCGGCGTGTCGGTCACCGGATCGACCGTGACGTGCAGGGTCTCCGTCGCAGTCGCCACCGGCGCGCTGCGGTCCTGCGCAATCGCGGTGACGGTCAGGTCGAAGTCCACGTCGCTGTTCGACGGCGGCGTGATCTTCAGACCGGCAAGCTGCTGGGGCGTCAGCGTCCAGGTCGTCGTGCCATTGCTTTCCGTGACCGAAGTGCCGGCGCTCAGCGTCGCTCCGGCCGGAACGCCGGAAATCCGGATGGTCAGAGTCTCCGAGCCGTCGGTGTCGGTTAGCGCCGGGCTGATCCTCAGCAGGATGGCGGTGTCTTCATCGCCACGAGCAGCCGAAACCGACAGGGTCGGGGTGTCGGTCACCGGGGTGACGGTCACCGGCAGCGACTGGGTCACCGAAACCGGGTCGGCAACACCGTCCTTGGCCGTCGCCGTGACGGACAGGGTGAAGGTGCCGTCGCTGTTCAGCGGCGGTGTGATCTTCAGGCCGGCAAGCTGGTCGGGGTTCAGCGTGATCGAGCCGTTGCTGAGCGTCAGCGTCCCGTTCAGCGTATTGGCGAGCGTCGCACCCGCCGGGATGCCGCTGACGGTGATCGTCAGCGTTTCCGACCCGTCCAGATCGGTCAGCGCCGGGGTGATCGCCAGCGCAATCGCCGTGTCTTCGTTGCCGCTCGCCGCGGTGACGCTCAGCGTCGGGGTATCGGTGACCGGATCGACCGTGACGTGCAGGGTCTGCGTCGTCGTCGCGACCGGCGCGCTGCCGTCCTTGGCGGTCGCCGTGACGGTCAGGGTGAAATCGTCGTCGCTGTTCAGCGGAGGCGTGATCTTCAACCCGGCAAGCTGGTCGGGATTGAGCGTGATCGAGCCGTTGCTGACCGTCAGCGTGCCGTTCAGCGTGTTGGCAAGGGTCGCACCGGCCGGAATGCCGCTGATGGTGATCGTCAGCACCTCCGACCCGTCGGTGTCGGTCAGGGCCGGGTTGATGGTCAGCGGGATCGCCGTGTCTTCGTTGCCGGTCGCCGCGGTCACGCTCAGCGTCGGCGTGTCGGTCACCGGATTGACAGTGACCGCCAGCGGTGCGCTGACGCTGACCGGAGTGGCAACGCCATCCTTGGCGGTCGCCGTGACGGTCAGGGTGAAGTCATCGTCGCTGTTCAGCGGCGGCGTGATCTTGAGACCGGCCAACTGGTCGGGGTTCAGCGTGATCGAGCCGTTGCTGACCATCAGCGATCCATTCAGCGTGTTGGCGAGCGTCGCACCCGCCGGGATGCCGCTGATGGTGATCGTCAGCACCTCCGACCCGTCCAGATCGGTCAGCGCCGGAGTGATCGCCAGTGCAATCGCCGTGTCTTCGTTGCCGCTCGCCGCGGTGACGCTCAGCGTCGGGGTATCGGTGACCGGATCGACGGTGACGTGCAGGGTCTGGCTCGTCGTCGCGACCGGCGCGCCGCCATCCTTGGCGATGGCCGTGACCGTCAGGTCGAAATCCACGTCGCTGTTCGATGGCGGCGTGATCTTCAGACCGGCAAGCTGCTGAGGCGTCAGCGTCCAAGTGGTGGTGCCGTTCTGCTCGGTGACCGAGGTGCCGGCGCTGAGCGTCGCCCCGGCCGGAACGCCGGCGACGGTGATCGTCAGCGTCTCCGACCCATCGGTGTCGGTCAGTGCCGGGCTGATCGTCAGCGGGATGGCGGTGTCTTCATCGCCACGGGTGGCGGATACGGACAGAGTCGGGGTGTCGGTAACCGGATTGACGGTCACCGCCAGGGTCTGCGTCACCGAAACCGGGTTGGCAACGCCATCCTTGGCCGTGGCGGTAACGGTCAGGGTGAAATCATCGTCGCTGTTGTGCGGCGGCGTGATCTTCAGGCCGGCAAGCTGGTCGGGGTTCAGCGTGATCGAGCCGTTGCTGACCATCAGCGATCCATTCAGCGTGTTGGCGAGCGTCGCACCCGCCGGGATGCCGCTGATGGTGATCGTCAGCACCTCCGACCCGTCCAGATCGGTCAGCGCCGGGGTGATCGCCAGCGGGATCGCGGTGTCTTCGTTGCCGCTCGCCGCGGTGACGCTCAGCGTCGGGGTATCGGTGACCGGATCGACCGTGACGTGCAGGGTCTCCGTCGCCGTCGCCACCGGCGCGCTGCCGTCCTTGGCGATGGCCGTGACCGTCAGGTCGAAATCCACGTCGCTGTTGGCCGGCGGCGTGATTTTCAGACCGGCAAGCTGCTGAGGCGTCAGCGTCCAGGTGGTGGTGCCGTTCTGCTCGGTGACCGAGGTGCCGGCGCTCAGCGTTGCACCGGCCGGAACGCCGGCGATGGTGATCGTCAGCGTCTCCGATCCATCGGTGTCGGTCAGCGCCGGGCTGATCGTCAGCGGAATGGCGGTGTCTTCTTCACCGCGGGCGGCGGATACGGACAGGGTCGGGGTGTCCGACACCGGGTTGACGGTCACCAGCAGCGGCGCACTGGTGCTGGCCGGCGCGGCGCTCCCGTCCTTCGAGGTCGCGGTGACGGTGAGGGTGAAGTCGTCGTCGCTGTTCACCGGCGGCGTGACCTTCAGCCCGGCGAGCTGGTCGGGCGTCAGCGTGATCGAGCCGTTGGTAACGGTCAGCGTGCCGTTCAGCGTATTGACGAGCGTCGCTCCGGCCGGAATACCGCTGATGGTAACCGTCAGCACCTCCGACCCGTCGGTGTCGGTCAGTGCCGGCGTGATCGACAGCGCAATCGCGGTGTCCTCGTTGCCCGTCGCCGCCGTGACGCTCAGCGAAGGAGTATCCGACACCGGGCTGACGGTCACCGGCAGGGTCTGGCTGACCGAAACCGGGTTGGCGACGCCGTCCTTGGCGGTCGCGGTGACGGTGAGCGTGAAGTCAGCATCGCTGTTCAGCGGCGGCGTGATCTTCAGACCGGCAAGCTGGTCCGGCGTCAGCGTGATCGAGCCGTTGCTGATGGTCAGCGTATTGCCGGCCGTGTTGCTGAGACTGGCGCCGGCCGGAATGCCGCTGATCGTGATCGTCAGCGTTTCCGACCCGTCCAGATCCGTCAGCGCCGGGGTGATCGTCAGCGGGATCGCGGTGTCTTCGTTGCCGCTCGCCGCGGTGACGCTCAGCGTCGGCGTGTCGGTCACCGGGTCGACGGTGACGTGCAGGGTCTGGCTCGTCGTCGCGACCGGCGCAGTGCCATCCTTGGCAATGGCCGTGACCGTCAGGTCGAAATCCACGTCGCTGTTGGCAGGCGGCGTAATCTTCAACCCGGCCAGCTGCTGAGGCGTCAGCGTCCAAGTGGTGGTGCCGTCCTGCTCAGTCACCGAGGTGCCGGCGCTGAGCGTCGCCCCGGCCGGAACGCCGGCGACGGTGATCGTCAGCGTTTCCGACCCGTCGGTGTCGGTCAGCGCCGGGTTGATCGTCAGCGGGATCGCGGTGTCTTCATCGCCACGGGCGGCGGACACGGACAGAGTCGGGGTGTCGGTAACCGGATTGACGGTCACCGTCAGGGTCTGCGTCACCGAAACCGGGTTGGCAACGCCATCCTTGGCCGTGGCGGTAACGGTCAGGGTGAAATCATCGTCGCTGTTGTGCGGCGGCGTGATCGTCAGGCCGGCAAGCTGGCCCGGCGTCAGGGTGACGGACCCGCCGGAAATGGTCAGCAGGTCGCCTGCCGTGTTGGTCAGCACTGCACCGGCGGGGATGCCGGCTATGGTGATCGTCAGCGTTTCCGACCCGTCCAGGTCGGTCAGCGCTGGGGTGATTGTCAGCGGGATCGCGGTGTCTTCGCTGCCGCTCGCGGCAGTGACGCTCAGCGTCGGGGTGTCGGTCACCGGGTTCACCGTGACCGCGAGCGGTGCGCTGACGCTGACCGGAGTGGCGACGCCATCCTTGGCAGTGGCGGTGACGGTCAGGGTGAAGTCGTCGTCGCTATTGAGCGGCGGCGTGATCTTCAGGCCGGCCAGTTGGTCGGGGGTCAGCGTGATCGAGCCGTTGCTGAGCGTCAGCGTCCCGTTCAGCGTATTGGCGAGCGTCGCACCCGCCGGGATGCCGCTGATGGTGATCGTCAGCGTTTCCGACCCGTCGGTGTCGGTCAGCGCCGGGCTGATCGCCAGCGCAATCGCCGTGTCTTCGTTGCCGCTCGCGGCGGAGACGCTCAGCGTCGGGGTATCGGTGACCGGATCGACGATGACGTGCAGGGTCTGGCTCGTCGTCGCCACCGGCGCGCTACCATCCTTGGCAATCGCGGTGACGGTCAGGTCGAAATCCACGTCGCTGTTCGATGGCGGCGTGATCTTCAACCCAGCAAGCTGCTGAGGCGTCAGCGTCCAGGTGGTGGTGCCGTTCTGCTCGGTGACCGAGGTGCCGGCGCTCAGCGTTGCACCGGCCGGAACGCCGGCGATGGTGATTGTCAGCGTCTCAGACCCATCGGTATCGGTCAGCGCCGGGTTGATCGTCAGCGGGATCGCGGTGTCTTCATCGCCACGGGCGGCGGACACGGACAGGGTCGGGGTGTCGGTCACCGGGTTGACGGTCACCGCCAGGGTCTGCGTCACCGAAACCGGATCGGCGACGCCGTCCTTGGCCGTCGCGGTGACGGTGAGCGAGAAATCCGCATCGCTGTTTGTCGGCGGGGTGATCGCCAGGCCCGCCAGCTGACCCGGCGTCAGCGTGATCGACCCGCCGGAAATGGTCAGCGGATCGCCAGCCGTGTTGGTCAGCACCGCACCTGTCGGAATGCCGCTGATCGTGATCGTCAGCGTCTCCGACCCGTCCAGATCGGTCAGCGCCGGGCTGATCGTCAGCGGGATAGCCGTGTCTTCGCTGCCGGTGGCGGCAGTAACGCTCAGCGTCGGCGTGTCGGTGACCGGGGTCACCGTGACCACCAGAGGAGCGCTGACGCTGACCGCATCGGCGCCGCCGTCCCGCGCGGTGGCGGTGACGGTCAGGGTGAAATCCACGTCGCTGTTGGCCGGCGGCGTGATCGTCAGGCCGGCCAGCTGGCTCGGCGACAGCGTGATCGAACCGTTGCCGATGGTCAGCGTGTCGCCCGCACTGTTCTTCAGGCTCGCGCCGACGGGAATGCCGCTGATCGTGATGCTCAGCGATTCCGAGCCGTCGGTGTCCGTCAGGGCCGGCGAGATGACCAGCGGAATGGCCGTATCTTCGTTGCCGCTCGCCGCGGTGACCGACAGAGTCGGCGTGTCGGTCACCGGGTTTACCGTAACGGCCAGCGGAGCGCTGACGCTCACCGGCGCGGCGGTGCCGTCCTGCGCGGTCGTGGTGACGGTCAGGGTGAAGTCGGCGTCGCTGTTGGCCGGCGGCGTGATCCGGAGGCCCGCCAGCTGGCCGGGCGTCAGCGTGACCGCACCGTTGCTGATCGACAGCGTGTCGCCGGCCGCATTGGCGAGGCTGGCACCGGCGGGGATGCCGCTGATCGTGATGCTCAGCGTCTCCGACCCGTCGGTATCGGTCAGCGCCGGGGTGATCGTCAGCGGGATCGCGGAGTCTTCGTTGCCGGTCGCAGCACTGACGCTCAGCGTCGGGGTATCTGTCACCGGGTTCACCGTGACCACCAGCGGCAGGCTGGTGCTGGCCGGCGCGGCGCTGCCGTCGCGGCTGGTCGCCGTGACGGTGAGCGTGAAATCGGCGTCGCTGTTCAGCGGCGGGGTGATCGCCAGCCCCGCCAGCTGGCCCGGCGTCAGGGTGATCGAGCCGCCGGAAACGGTCAGCACCTCGCCGGCCGCATTGGTCAGGACCGCGCCGGTCGGAATGCCGGCGATGGTGACCGTCAGCGTCTCCGACCCGTCGGTGTCGGTCAGGGCCGGGCTGATCGTCAGCGGAATCGCCGTATCCTCGGCACCGGTGACGGCCGAGACGCCGAGCGTCGGCGTGTCGGACACCGGGTTGACCGTGACCGGCAGCGTGGTGGTGACGCTGTTGGGCGCGGCGGTGCCGTCGGTGCTGGTGGCCGTCACGGTCAGGCTGAAGCTGTCGCCGCTGTTGGCCGGCGGGGTCAGCGTCAGGCCGGGGATCTGCGATGCGGTCAGCACGATGCTGCCGTTGACCACCGTCAGCGCCGCGCCGGAGGCGTCGCGCAGAACCGCGCCGTCCGGAATGCCGGCCAGGGTGACCGTCAGCACCTCCGTCCCGCCGGTGTCGGTCAGGGCGGCAGCGATGTTCAGGGCAATGGCGGTGTCCTCGTCACCGGACACCCCGTTCACCGTCAGGCTGGGCGTGTCGGACACCGGTGCCAGGGCCGGCGTCGAGGGAGCGGCGACGGTGGGGGCGACCACCGCGGCGGCCTGCAGGAAGGTCACGCCCTCGGCGGCGGGAACCACCCCGTTGTCGATCACTTGGTCGGGCGTCCCGGGCATCGGGATGTCCGACGCCGCAGCCTCGAGCGGGTCGTAGGCCGAGGTCGTGCGCGCGGCCGATAGCAGTTCCGCCCGCTCCGCCGTCTTGCCGGCGGCCCCGCGGCCCTCCCCGTCCGCCGGGCCGGAGCCTTCGGGACCGGTCGGGCCGGATCCGCGGGTGCCATCGGTGCGCAGAACGTCGCCGTTCAGCAGCAGAGCGTTCACCGCCTGGTCGGCGGCGACCGCCACCGATTCGCCGACGACGGTACCGGTCTGCACCGCGCCGCCCACCATCAGATCCTCGGCGCCACGATAGTCGGTCTGGACATAGCCCAGCGTATCGTCGGGCCGTTGAAGCTGTACCGAGCTTGCCTCATGGATGACGCCGCCCAGGCGGGTGCCGTCGACCTGCTGGAGAAGGGTCAGATCGTCCAGGATCTGACGATCATCGACCGCCGGGACCTTACCCTGAACCGCTTCCTCAGCCATCGGACCGCTCCATAAGTCGGGTGCAAAATCGCACCGCACCACACGTCACGATCCTAGGTTCTAGCGCTCCAACTTGCTTGTGATAAGAAACATCCTGTGATGAGTTTCAACAGGTTGGATGCTGAACCGCTCGTCACCGCCACCCTGAGGGGACCGCCTGGGTGCAACGAAATCCCTTGCAACCGTTGGGTTTTACCGATTTCGCGGAAGCTCCGAAGGGCCGCGCGCGAAGCGCTTTGTCACTCGGTTGCCTTTTGTTGCTATTCGCGGATTTACCTATCACTAGCAATTATGGTGTTGATTAGCGCCCGGTTAACTCCGTGAACAGGTCGATCCGCTTGCAGCCCGCCCCTCAGCCCACCTCCCGCACCACATCGTCCGCCGACTCGGCCAAAGCTTCGGCCGACCGGGATCGGGCCGACAGCAACCGGGCGGCCGAGAAGGCTGCGCGGCGTCTGCTGTCCGGCATGCTGGGCCCGCGCCGCGACCGGGGGATGCTGATCCTCGCATCCTTCGCCCTGAACATCTTCGGACTGGCCCTGCCGGTCACGCTGCTGCACGTCTACGACCGCATCCTGCCGAACGAATCCTACGGCACCATGCTTCTGCTCGGCATCGGCTGCGGAGCGGCGGCGGTGATGGAGGCGATCCTGCGGGTCGCGCGCTCGGCGCTGACCACCTGGATGGGGGCGAGGATCGAGCACCAGTCGAGCGCGTCGCTGATCGACCGGCTGATGCACATGCCGCTCAACGCCTTTTCCCAGCAGGGCATCGGCACCCATTTCGAGGTCTACCGCGCCATCAAGCTGGTGCGGGAATTCTATTCGGGCCAGGCGCTGCAGTCGGCCATCGACATCCCCTTCGCCGTTCTCTACCTGGGCCTGATCGCCTTGCTGGCCGGCTGGCTGGCGGCGATCCCGGTGGCGGTGCTGGGCCTGTTCCTGATCGTCGGCGCCGTGCTGGGCCGGCGGATGCGCCGGGCGCTGGAAAGCCGCCACACGCTGGAGGAGCGGCGCCTGAACTTCATCAGCGAGGTGCTGGGCGGCGTCCACACCGTGAAGGGCCTGGGGACAGAGGCCGGCCTGCTGCGCCGCCACGAGCGCCTGCAACAGGGTTGCAGCGAGGAGGACTTCACCGTCGCCCGGCTCAGCGGCACCGCCTCCGTCGTTGCCGGCACGCTGGCGCAGGCGACGATGATGCTGGTGGTTCTGCTGGGCAGCGTGTCGGTGATCGACGGCGCGATGACCACCGGCGTGCTCACCGCCTGCTCGATGCTGGCGGGGCGCTGCGTGCAGCCGGTGCAGGCGCTGTTCGACCGCTGGGTGCGCTACCAGTCGGTGTCGCTGGCGCTGCGCCGCATCGGCCATGTCCTGCTGGAGGTCGGATCGGACGGCACCGCGGCTCCGGTCGCCAGGGATGGAAGCCCCGAGGCGGACGGTGCGGTCGCCACACCGCTGGCCCCCGGCTCCATCGAGATGGACAAGGTCAGCTTCGCCTACGACCGCGGGCCGGAGATCCTGAGCGGCCTGTCGCTCAGCGTCGGGCCGGGCGAGTTCCTGGGCGTGGTGGCGACCAACAGTTCGGGCAAGACGACGCTGCTGCGCCTGATCCTGGGCGTGCTGCGGCCGCGGTCCGGCGAGGTCCGGGTCGGCGTGCGCACCTTGACCGGGGCCGACGCCATGATCGGCATCGGCGGCGTCGTCTATGTCGGCGAGCATCCGGAGCTGTTCAAAGGCACCATCCTGCAAAACCTGACGCTGTTCGACCCCAGCCGGGCCGATCTGGCGATGGAGGTCTGCCGGCGCCTTGGCCTCGACCGCCGCATCGCCAGCCTGCCGCAGGGCTACGAGACCATCGTCGGCGACGCCTCGCAGGAGGCGCTGCCCCGCGGCGCCCGCCAGATGATCTGCCTTGCCCGCGCGCTGGTCCGCGAGCCGGCCGTCCTGCTGCTGGACGAGCCGAACTCCTCGCTCGACGTCGAGTCCGACAAGGCGTTCCGCCGCGCGCTCGACGAGCTGCGCGGCAGCGTCACCATCCTGCTGGTCAGCAGCCGCCCGTCGCTGCTGTCGCTGGCCGACCGGGTGGTGCAGATCGTCGACGGCCATGCGGTGGCCCGCAACCCGGCCGTCGAAGCCATCGGCGGACAGCCGGCCCTGGTGGCTGCCGTCTCCAGCGCCCCGGCACCGGTTGCCGAGGCCGGCGCCGATGCGGAGCCGATCCGCGCCGCCCATGACGACGGCGACATCCTGCGCCGCCGGCTGGCCGAGGCGTCGGCCGTCGGCGCCTGCATGGTGCCGCTGCTCGACGCGCTCGGCTGGCGCGGCGCGCCGCAGACGCTGGCCGAAGCCCTGCCCCACTTCTCCGAGGTGCAGACGGTGGAGGAGCTGTGCGACGTGTTCCAGCGCCTGCATTTCGAGGGGCGCAGCCTGCGCTTCGACCTCGGCCGGCCGGAATCGTCGCTGATGCCCTGCCTGTTCCGCGCCCGCGACGGCGGCATCTACACGCTGCTGTCCGCCGACGCCGACGGCGTCACCGCCTTCAGCGGCCGGTCGCGCGAAACGGTGACGCTGAACTACGGCAAGGGCACGGCCTACGTCTTCACGCCGCGGGAGGCCGCCTCCGGCGCCGGGAACCAGAACTGGGTCGGCTCGGTCATCCACGCCTATTTCCCGCTGCTGTGGGCGGTGCTGGGGCTGAGTGCCGTCATCAACCTGCTATCGGTCGCCGCCCCGCTCTTCACCATGGCGATCTATGACAAGGTGATCGGCACCGGGTCGTTCGACACGCTGGCGACCATCGCCGTCGGCGCCTTCCTGGTCATCGCCGGCGACTTCGCCCTGCGCCAGATCCGCGGCCAGGCGCTGGCCCATGCCGGGTCGCGCATCGCCCGCACCGTCAGCAACGCCACCATCGACCGCATCCTGATGCTGCCGGTGGGGATGAGCGAACGGGCGGCCATCGGCACGCAGATCGCCCGGGTGAAGGATCTGGAGTCGATCCGCGATTTCATCAGCCAGGGGCAGGTGGCGGCGCTGTTCGACGTGCCCTTCGCCCTGTTCTATCTGGGCGTGATGGCGGTTCTGGGCGGGCCGCTGGCTCTGGTCCCGCTGGCCGCCGTTCTGGTCACCGCCGCCATCGGCGCCGCCGTCCACCCGCTGGTACGCGCCCGCACCGGCACCACCGCGCGGGCCGACACCGAGCGGCAGGAATTCTTCGTCGAGATGGTCGCCAAGATGCCGGCCCTGCGCGCCATCGGCGGGCTGGCCCACTGGCGCGACCGCTATGACCGGCTGTCGGCCCGCACTGCGCGGTCGGGCCACACCGCCGCCAACCTGTCGGCGACCCATGCGGCGCTGGCCGGGCTGGTGGTGCCGGTGGCAGGATTGGCCACCGTCGGCGTCGGTGCCCTCCAGGTCTTCGCCGGCACGATGACGCCGGGCGCGCTGATGGCGTCGATGATGCTGCTGTGGCGGGTGATGGTGCCTTTGCAGACCGCCGTCTCCATGCTGCCGCGCATCGAGCAGCTGCGCGCCAATGCCCGCCAGATCAACGGCCTGATGAGCATCCGGCCGGAGCGCGAGCCGCGCTGCGCCACCTTGCAGCCGCGCAAGCTGAAGGGCGAGGTGTCCTTCTCCCGCGTGTCGCTGCGCTACCGCAACGATGCCGATCCGGCGCTGGTCGGCGTGACGTTCAACGTCAAGCCGGGGCAGATCGTCGCCATCGTCGGGCCGGACGGCGCCGGCAAGTCGTCGCTGCTGAAGGTGATGCTGGGGCTGTACGCGCCGCAGGCCGGCAATGTGCGGGTCGACGGCGTCGACATCCGCCAGATGGATCCGGTCGATCTGCGCAAGTCCATCGGCTATGTGCCGCAGGCGAGCTCGCTGTTCTACGGCACCATCGCGCAGAACCTCCGCTTCGCCGACCAGACCGCCGACGAGGCCGAGCTGCGCTGGGCGCTGTCGCTGGCCGGCGCGCTGGACGAGGTGGAGGCGCTGCCGCGCGGGCTGGACACCCGCATCGGCGACAACCAGTCGCTGCGCCTGTCGCCCAGCCTGACCCAGAAGATCTGTCTGGCCCGCGCCTACATCCGCCGTCCGCGCATCCTGCTGCTGGACGAGCCGGCGAGCCGGCTGGACTTCGAGGGCGACAAGGCGCTGCACGCGGCGCTGGCCGCCCTGCGCGGCCACAGCACCATCTTCCTGGTCACCCACCGGCCGAGCCACCTGACGCTGGCCGACACGGTGCTGACCATGGATGCCGGCATGATCGGCCCCGCCGCCCCGGCCGGCGGCCTGCCCGGCCCCCGTCCGGTCGGTCCCGGCACCGGCCCCAATGGCGGCCCTGGCGGCGGCAACAGCGTCGCCAACGGCATCGCCGGGGCGCTGCTGGGTGGGATCGGGCTGCAACGCCCGCCCGGCGTCGCCGCCACACCCCAGCGCTGATCGGGCGCTGACGCCTTCCGCTCTTTCCTCCAGTCCCGTGTGAACCGCAAGATGGCCGCTTCAGACCTCGCCCGCCCCACCGGCAAATCGCTCAGCGCCGACGATGCGACGCTGTCGCTGGTCCGCGCCACCATCCTCGTGCTGGTCCTGCTGATGGCGGCCCTGCTGACCTGGGCCACGCTGATGCCGGTCAAGGAGGCTGTCGTCACCGCCGGGCAGGTGGTGCCGTCCGGCAACGCCCAGGTCGTCCAGCATCTGGAAGGCGGCATCGTGTCGTCCATCCTGATCAAGGAAGGCGATCTGGTGGAGGCCGGCCAGCCGCTGCTCGTCTTCGATCCCAAGCAGGTCCAGGCGGAGCGCGAGCAGATGAACGCCCGCCTGCTGACGCTGGAACTGCGGGCGGAGCGGCTGCGCGCCTTCGCCGCCGGGCGGGCCCCCGATTTCGCCCGCGTCTCCGGCCCCGACACGCCGCAGACGGAGTCGCAGGTCGCCGACCAGACCCTGATCTACGACACTCAGCGGCAGGCCCGCGACACCGCCATCGCCGTTCTGCGCGCCCAGGTGTCGCAGCGCGAGGCGGAACTGGCGCTGTATGAGGGGCAGCTGGCCAACATCAAGGACCAGATCACCTTCATCACGGGATCGGTCGACATCCGCAACAAGCTGGAATCGATGGGCCTGTCATCGAAGCTGCAATCGCTGGAAACCCAGCGCGAGCAGTCGCGCCTGATGGGCGAGCAGCGGCGGATCGAGGGTCAGATCATCGCCACCGGCCAGGCGATCACCGAGGCCGGCAACCGCATCCTCGACCAGTCGGCCAAGCTGTCGCAGGACGCCGTGACCGAGATGGGCACCGTCACCGCCGAGATCGCCCAGCTGCGCGAGGCCCGCGCCAAGCTCGACGACCGTGCCCAGCGTTTGACCGTGCTGTCGCCGGTGCGCGGGCTGGTGCAGGATCTGCGGGTCAACACCATCGGCGCGGTGGTGCCGGAAGGCGGCGTGCTGATGCAGGTCGTCCCGGTCGACCATGAAATGACGGTGGAGGCTCACGTCACCCCGCGCGACGTCGGCCATCTCCAAGTCGGGCAGGAGGCGACGGTCAAGGTTCTGACCTACGATTTCGCCCGCTATGGCGCCATCACCGGCAAGCTGCTGCGCATCTCGGCCTCCACCTTCCTGGACGAGCAGCACCGCCCCTACTACAAGGCGGTGGTGGCGCTTAGCCGCAACCATGTCGGCCGCGACGACGTCCAGCACCCGGTTCTTCCCGGCATGACCACCCAGGTGGAACTGCCCACCGGCGAGCGGTCGCTGCTGGAATATCTGCTGAAGCCGATCTACTTCGCCCTGTCCGACAGCTTCAACGAGCGGTAAGGAAATCGGCCATCCCCTCTTCCCACCGGAGAGAGGGGATGGCGGCCACCCTCTGCACACACTCCACAAACGCAAAAAGGCCGCCGGTCCTGGCTGGACGGGCGGCCGGCGTGGGAACGGCGTAAAGGGTCAGTAGGCGCCGAGCGACCGGGCGACCGCGGTGAATTCCTCGGCGAGCCAGCCTTCCTGCCGGATCAGGTGGCCCATCAGCTGCTTCAGCGCCGCCTCGTAGGCCTCGGCCCGCTCATCGGCCGACAGGCCGGCCGCGGCGAGACGGGCGACGAAATCGTCTGCCGCCTGCTCGGGCCCGACCTGCTCAACCTTGCGGGAGTCGACCTGGGTCATGACTTTGAACAACCTGGGAGCGGTGTCGGCGATCTGCTGCGAAACCATTTAAGCGCCTTGATGCTGGAGGCGATGCCTGGCCCCATAATGAGTGTACGGCACACGTGTGTGAAGAGACCATTTAGCGCTTAAATGAAATAAATTTTGAATGCATTTGATGCATCTCGTTTCAATTGTGTCGGTCTATTGGCCAAGGTTGCGGAGGTGCTGCAAGAAACGGCTCCGACACAGCTCGACAGAATATGTCACGACATACCAGTAGCAATCATTCGTGCCAGTACCTAAAATTGCCGCGATTCAGCAGCGCCCGTGAACGCCAATGGCCGGCCGCCCCAACCGCAGCGCCTCCCTTCAGACCGCTCCGCTCCGTGCGGTCGAACCCGATCCGGCTGCCGTCAGCCTGGACAAGGTGAAGGCGATTCTGGCTCCGCTGGACCGGGCGCAGAAATCCAAGCTGTTCGAACTGGTGCAGGCTGGGCATCTGGAAGACGACCAGATGACGGTGGAAGTCGGCCGGCTGATCGTCGCCATGTTGAACGGCCCGCGCACCGAACATGCGCGCCGCATCTGGACCGGCTGGTTCGATCCGGTGATGCTGCGCACCGACCAGCTGATGCTGGCGGAAAGCCGGCCACCCGGCTGCATGCATGTGGTTGACGCCAGCGCCTGGTGGTTCGCGCTGCTGCCGCACCTGCGCGAATTGGCCGGCCGGGTGCAGTCCGACATCGCCACCCGTGCCAGCGAGCATCCGCTGGACCGGGTCCTCGCCTCCCCCGCCGCGGCGGATTGGGCGGAAGAGCTTCGCGTTCGCTCGCTGACCGTCCTGCGCCAGCGCGGCGTGGCCGGGCCGCTGCTGGCCACCGCCAACTCCGAACGGCTGACGCTGCTGCGCAAGCGCGGGCTGGCGGGGGTGGCGCCGCTGTCGATGAGCGATCTGGCGATGCTGGATTCCATGCTGGAGCATGCGCCGATGTGGAAGGGCATGGTCCGCCCGCGCGAAACCATCGGCATCCTACACGCCGTGTCGGAGATGGCGGAGCACGGCTCGCCCGACGGCGCAATGCACTATGCGCTGGCCCTGATCAACGGGTCGCGCGATCCCGATCAGGCGCTGGCGCTCCATGGCATGTCGCCCAGCCCGGCATTGGTGGAGGCCGCGGTCGGCCATGTGCAGTTCGGCTGGCAATGCCTGCGCCAGAAGCTGGAGGATCTGCATCTCGGCCGCCCTGCCCCGCCGCAGCTGACGGCGGGCGAGACGGTGGACCGTCTGCAGGAGCGTGCCTTCCGCTGGTACGACGCGTTGCAGGGCTTCGGCGTCGAGCGCGGCGGGCGCAACTGGGCGGCGGTCTCGGCCGCCGTCGGCCGGGTGACCGGGCTGGTCGAAGGCGAGGTGGTGCCGGTGCTGAGCCACCGGCTGCTGACGCTGAACGCCAGCACCTCGGCCCGGCCGCTGATCGACCCGGTGCGCTTCATCAACGGTTTCAATCACCGGCTGCGCCGCCGCGGCATCGCCGCCTCGACCAACCCCTGGCTGACGGCAATCGGGGAGCATCTGGCCGCCCTGTTCCGCCAGATCGGCGCCTATGGCCGGGAAGACGCGCTGTCCACAATGGCGGACCTGTGCGAACTGGCGGAGGAGGCCGGCTACCCCATCGAGGTTACGGCCATCGACAAGACCCTGCTGGGCATCGCCGAGCGGGCCCTGCGCGATGGCCGTGAACTGAACGCCGGGGAAAGCAGGCTGATCGAGCGGGTCGTGACCGTCGCGACAGAGGAGCGCCGCCGCTGCCGCTGGTGGGTGTCGGGCGAACTCGTCAGCCTGCTGGACGCCGCCCAGCAGCGCGGCATCGGCCCGACACCGCAATAGACCGCCACCCTTTACCGGATCAGGACGACAGCTTGATCCCCGACTTCATGGTGGCGAGCGCCAGCTGGGTGCGGTTGCGGACGCCCAGCCGCTGCATCACCGTGCGCAGATGGACCTTGATGGTGCCCTCCAGCACGCCCAGCGCCCGGGCGATCTCCTTGTTCGACTGGCCTTCCAGCAGCAGGCGAAGCACCTCGCGCTGACGCTCGGTCAGACTGTTGACGGCGTCGCTTTCGCTGTGGACAGGCGTCGCGGAGGTCGAAAGCGGGATGCGGATCGGCGTGCCGCCGCGCACGGCCGGCGGCGCCGGGGCGAAGATGCCGCCTTCCAGCACGATCGGCAACGCCTGGTCGAGCACCGTGCCCTCGCATCCCTTGTGGACGAAACCGCGGGCGCCGGCGCGGATGCAGGACGCGATCACGTTACCGTCGGTCACCCCCGAAACCACGATCACCGGCACGTCGCCCGCCGCCTCCAGCATCTCAGCCAGACCGCTGTGCTCGTCGGCATCGCCCATCTGAAGATCGTAGAGAATGGCGGTAAGCGCCGGTTCCGAGCGTGCCTTGCGCATGGCGTCAGCCAGCGATCCCGCCTCAATGATCGCAACATTCTCGTAGCGCTGTCGCAGAGCCAGCGACAGACCGTAGCGGACCAGGGCATGGTCGTCGACAATCAGGAACTTGAGGGTAGCGCTTGTCAAGCCACGACGGTCGGACACCTGATCCAACTTTGCGGAGTCGTGAGCATGCT
This sequence comes from Azospirillum sp. A29, assembly GCF_042604625.1. Lineage (NCBI taxonomy): Bacteria > Pseudomonadati > Pseudomonadota > Alphaproteobacteria > Rhodospirillales > Azospirillaceae > Azospirillum > Azospirillum sp. A29. Next base: position 37,306 of record NZ_CP170463.1, on the reverse strand, counting down.
GCACGTGATGGTCCACGTTTGTTCTCCTTTGCTCGTCTAAAGTGCCGCTTCCTATGGAGACGCAGCGCCACGCCGCAACCTTAGGGCCAATCCGGCATCGGAATAAACGGCTCCATCGGCACCCCTAGGGGTGCATGGGGATAGCCGCACTCCAAACCGAAGGTGGCATGCCGCAGCATCAACGGTGGCGTTTGCGCCTTTTACGTTCGGCAAGTGGAACCGTGACCGAAAAGACCGATCCACGGTCCGGCCAGGAGCGCAGGCTAACCGCGTGGCCGAGCCGGCCGGCGAGCCGCGAGACGATTGCCAACCCCAGCCCGACGCCGCGCTTCTGGTCACGGCTCGGGTTGTCGAGCTGCCGGAACTCCTCGAAGATTTCCTTCTGACTGTGCTCCGGGATACCGGGGCCGGTGTCCCACACCTCGATGCGCAGGTGGTCGCCGCAGCGCCGGCAGCCCAGCAGGATTTTGCCGGACGTCGTGTATTTCAGCGCGTTGGCGACGAGGTTACGCAGGATGCGCTCCAGCAGCTGGGGGTCGCTGACCACCATTGCGGTGCTGGGCACAAAGCGAAGGCGCAGGCCGCGCATTTCGGCTTGCGGCATGAACTCGCCATGGATGATTTCCAGCATCGTCGCGACCGGCAACGGCTCGATCATCGGCTCTATCACGCCAGCGTCGAGCCTTGCGGTGTCCAGCATGCCTTCCAGCAAGGTGCGGATCGACAGGTGTGCCGCCAGCAGTCCGCCTATGATCGGTCGCTCCGCCTCACCCAGCCGGCTGCGCAGGACATCGAGGAACAGCCCCATCGACATCACCGGCTGACGCAGATCGTGGCTGGCCGACGCCAGAAGCTGCAGCTTGTCGGCATCGGCGGCCTGGAGGCGGCGCAGCTCCTCGTTGGCGCGGGCCAGCTGGATGTTGGACTCCTCCACCTGCTCCAGCGTGGCGCGCAGTTCCTCGTCCATCGCCCGCAGCACTTCCAATGACGTGTTCAGTTCGAAGTCCGAGCGTTCGAAGTCCCTGCCACGGCGTTCCAGCGCGTTCTCGCGGATGGCCAACCTCTCCTGAATTGCATCCAGCTGCGTCAGGGAGTCGCGGTAGCGCTCCGTCATGATCGCCAATTCGCGAGATCGGCGGTCGATCAGTTCATCAGCGTCGATTTGACGCCGCTCCAGATCCTCGATCAGCGTCTGTGCCTGCTCCAGCTCGGCCGACAGGCGCATCAGCGCGTCGGGCGTCCGGTCTTCCTTCAGGGCCTCCGCCACGCAGATGAAATGCTCGGTTTCGCCGCGCACCCCGACCAGCGGCGTGATGACGAGGCTGCACAGATAGTCGCTGCCATCCTTGCGCCGGTTGACCAGGGAAACACGGGCCGCACCGCCTTGCTGCAAATCACGCCGGATGGTCGCAACCACGGCGGGATCGGTGCGGTGGCAGTGCAGGAAGCGTGGGGAGCGGCCGATGGCCTCGTCCGCCCGGTAGCCGGTCAGGGTGGTGAAGGCCCGGTTGACATAGAGGATGGTCGGCCCCGGAGCATCGAGCCGGCTGTCGGTAGCGATGACGGCATGGTCCATATGGTCCCACAGGGGCTGCACGACCAGCGGCTTGGGCTTCATGCCGGCACCCACGGTCCCCGCAATTTTGAATCCATGGTCATCGGACATTCCATCCAACCCCCGCCAGTACCACCAACGCGCCACGTTGCATCAAGTCGCCAGGGCAGAACAGCAGTAAGTTCACTATCTGAACTGTCAAGGTCAGCCGCTGTTCCGGACAGTTTCTTTAGAGCGATCACCATGACGGAAATTGAGTATCGGGGCATCACCAGCCCTGATACCGTCGTTCGCAAACAAACCCGTTTGGGCTCTCTTTTCGTCCCCATCACGCAAACCGGCCCGACGATCAGCTGCCGACAACCTCCGCACGGCTGTCGTCGAGACCGATCCGCTGCCGTTCCGTCACGTCATGAGCCAAGGCGACGAGGATCGGCGGCTGTTCCTCCGCGAAATACTGCATGCAGATTTCCATCGGACGCAGCGTCTGGTCGGGGGCCTCGATGGTCGTTTCGAACACGATCTCGGCCTTTTCACCGGACAGCAGCGGCCCCACCAGCCGGGTGAAGGCGAGGGCGTCGATGTCCGGCATCAGGTCGTGCAGGGCGATCTGGCGCAGCGACTCCAGGGAATAGCCCAGCTTCAGCTCCGCCCCCTTGTTGACCAGCTGGAAGCTGAAGGTGGCGGGATCGATGAAATAGACCTCGTTCAGCGACTCCCCGATGATGCGCCCGAGATATTCGGCGAACGCGTCGGACCGTGCCCGCTCCGTCACATCCTCGATGATCAGCACCACGCCGCGCGCCAGCCGGGTGTCATAGAGCAGCGGCGACAGGCGGATGCGGCAGGCGATGCGCCGGCCACGGCGGTCCATCACCGTTATCTCCACCGGCTCAACCGCCGCCTGCGTCGTCAGGATGTCGTGCAGCGGACGGCGCAGGCGCTGAACCGGCAGGCCGATGTCGAGGTCCAGGAACACCTCGCCCATCACTTCCTCGTTGCGCAGGCCCCAGACATTCTCGCTCCAGCGGTTCCAGGACTGGACGGTGAGGTTGTCGTCCAGAACGATGATGCCGACGTCGATGCTGCGCAGGATCGACTCGGAATAGAGGCGATACTCGCCCGCCTCCTCGCTCTGCCGGCGCATCTCCTCATTGGCGACCTCCAGCTCTTCGTTGGTGGAGCGCAGCTCCTCGTTCATCGTCTCCAGTTCCTCGTTGGTGGACTGGAGTTCCTCGTTGGTCGTTTCCAGCTCTTCGTTGGTGGACTGGAGTTCCTCGTTGGTCGTCTCCAGCTCCTCGTTGGAGGACTGGAGTTCCTCGATGGTGGTTTCCAGGCTTTCCTGCGCCGCCTCGATCTCCTGTTGCAGCAGATAGATGCGGCTGGTGTCGAAGAAGCTGAGCAGCGTGGCGAAGGCCTTGCCGTCGCGGCTGTAGAGCGGCGCCACCTCGATGGTCAGGCGGACCGGCTCGGCCCCCGGCCGGGTGAAGGGCTGGTGTTCGATGCGGACCATACGGCCGGAATTGCGCACCTCCTCGATCCGGCTGCGCAGCTCGGTCGGGCGGTAGGAGATGGTGAGGTCTTGGAATGGGCGGCCGATGTCGCTTTCCTCGACATCGAACAGGCGGCGGGCATGGGTGTTGGCGAAGACCAGCACCCCTTCGGCATTCACCGCCAGATAGCCGGTGGAGCTGCCGTCGACGATGCTTTCCAGCAGCCGCACCTGCTGGTTGACGCGGGGACTGCCGGCGTCGTTGGCCAGCGACAGGCTTCCGCCGGCGCTCCGCCGCCATTCCTGCGGCACCTTGGCGAAGATGCGGCTTTTCAGGTCGACCGGTTCGAACATGCGCGACCGGGCCAACTGGGTTTCCGCCTTGCCCAGGAACAGGAAACCGTCATTGACCAGGGCGTAATGCAGCCGCGGCAGGACGACGCCCTGGGTGTCGGCCTCCAGATAGATCAGCAGGTTGCGGCAGATCAGCAGGTCGATGCGGGAGATCGGCGCGTCGCTGACCACATTGTGGCGGCCGAAGATCACGCATTTGCGCAGGTCGCGCTGGAACACGTAATGATTGCCGATGCGCTCGAAATAGCGTTCCAGCAGCGGCTCCGGCACCGATTCCACATCGCGCGGCCCATAGGTGGCATGTCGCGCGGTGTTCAGCGCCGCATCGTCCAGGTCGGTGGCGTAGATCTTGACGCGTTGGCAGAACTCTGCCGTCCCCAGCGCCTCGGCAAACATCATCGCCAGCGAATAGGGTTCCTCGCCCGATGCGCAGCCGACGCTCCAGATCCGGATCGGCGCCTTGTCGCCCTTGCGCTCCAAAATGCGGGGAACGACCTCCCGCCGCATCACCTCCCACGCCTCGTCGTCGCGGAAGAAAGAGGTAACGTTGATGAGGACGGTGTTCAGAAGATCGACGAATTCCTGCGGATGGGCTTCCAGAAAGGCGTGGTAGGCGGCAAAGCCGTCGCAGCCGACCTCCTCCATCCGCCGACGGATACGCCGCTCCAGGCTCGTGCGTTTGTAGCCGCGGAAATCGATGCCACGGCTTTCCTGGATGTGACGGATCAGATTGTTGAAATCGCTTTCGGGATCGTCGGTCTTCTTGGTCATCAGTCTGCGTCATGACGGTGTGGGGGACAGCATAATCGCCCGCCCGCCCCCGGCTCAAGCGGCGCGGAGACCTACGCCCCTCCCGGGAAGTGCTGGAAGGAACAGGGGAATTATTCAGCCAATCGTGAAACGCCGGAGCTGCGGACCTGTTCTGGTTTCATGGAGAATCGCGACCTCATCGCCATCGGTGCATCGGCCGGCGGTCTGAGCGCCCTCACCCGCCTGTTCGGCGCGATGCCGAAGGGGTGGGCGCCGACGGTGTTCGTCGTTCTCCACATCACGCCCAATGCCCGCAGCGTCCTGCCGCAGTTGCTCGACCGGACCGGCTGGCTGCCGGCCTTCCATCCCGTCGATGGCGAACCGATCCGCCACGGTCACATCCATGTCGCGCCGCCCGACCACCATCTGCTGGTCCACCGCGACCGGGTGCTGGTCCGCCGCGGCCCGCGGGAGAACCGGACCCGGCCGGCGGTGGACCCGCTGTTCCGCTCGGCCGGGGTCGCCTTCGGCAGCCGCGTCGTCGGCGTCGTGCTGTCGGGCACCCTGGACGACGGCACGTCCGGCCTGCGGGCGATCCGCCGCTGCGGCGGCATCGGCGTCGTCCAGGATCCGGGCGATGCCGAATGGCCGGGAATGCCGCAAAGCGCCATCGACAACGGAGAGGCCGATCACGTCCTGCCGCTCGACCATATGCCGGCCCTGCTGTCCCGGCTGGCCGCCGAACCGGCGCCACCGAGCCCACCCGTGCCGTTCGATGTCGCCACCGAGGCGCGGATCGCCGAGCAGGAGTTCACAGCTGTGTCCGAAGACATCCAAGCGGGCGGCTTGCCGACCACCCTGTCCTGCCCGGAATGCGGCGGCGGCCTGAGCGAGATTCATGACGGACCGGTCCTGCGCTTCCGCTGCCATGTCGGTCATGCCTACAGCCCCGACAGCATGGAGGCGGCCCAGGCCGAAGCGATGGAAACGGCCCTGTGGGTCGCCCTGCGGACCCACGAGGAGCGGGTGGAGCTGTTCCAGCGCCTGGGCGCCTATGCCCGCGAACGCGGCCAGGACCTGATCGCCGCCAATTGGGACAGCCAGAAGCAGGAGGCCCGCAAGAACGCCGAGCTGCTGCGCGCCGTGCTGTCCAAGCCGGAGGTTCGGAACGCCAGCTCCCAGAAGAAGCGGTGATCGGAGCGCTGGTGCCGACCGGATGGCCGGCCGCCGGAACCGGATGGCATCCGGCGGGTTGGATCCTTTCGGAACCTAAGTTCCGGCCCCAGGAGCCTGCCCCCGAAATGTCGCAAGACCACCCCCCAGAGTATCGCCCCATGAGCATCGACGGACTGTCGGACGACAAGGACACCCCGCATTACGACGGTCCGGCCGGTGGCTGGGGATCGGTTGGGTCGATGGCCCGCATCATGGGGGAGGAACGGCCGACTCCTGCCGTGCTCGACACGCTGCGCCGGCAGAACAAGCCCGGCGGCTTCATGTGCGTGTCCTGCGCCTGGGCCAAGCCGGCCAAGCCCCACACCTTCGAGTTCTGCGAGAATGGTGCCAAGGCGACGATCTGGGAATTGACCAGCCGGCGCTGCACCCCCGACTTCTTCGCCGAGCACACGGTCACGGAGCTGAAGGGCTGGAAGGATTACGATCTGGAGCAGCAGGGGCGGCTGACCCACCCGATGCGCTATGACCGGGCCGGCGACCGCTATGTGCCCTGCGGCTGGGACGAGGCCTTCGCCGCCATCGGCGCGGAGCTGCGCGCCATCGATCCGGAGCAGGCGGTGTTCTACGCCTCGGGCCGCGCCAGCCTGGAAACCTCCTATCTCTACGCGCTGTTCGCGCGGCTCTATGGGCACAACAATCTGCCCGACAGCTCCAACATGTGCCACGAGACGACCTCGGTCGGGCTGAAGACGGTGATCGGCTCGCCGGTCGGCACCTGCGTGCTCGACGACTTCGACAGTTGCAACGCCATCTTCTTCTTCGGCCAGAACACCGGGTCGAACAGTCCCCGCCTGCTGCATCCGTTGCAGGACGCGGTGAAGCGCGGGGCGAAGATCGTCACCTTCAACCCCGTGCGGGAAAAGGGGCTGGAAAGCTTCCGCAACCCGCAAAGCCCGCTGGAGATGCTGACCGGCAAGGAAACCCAAATCTCCACCCTGTATTTCCAGGTGAAGGCCGGCGGCGACATCGCCGCGATCACCGGCATGATCAAGCATGTGCTGGCGGCCGAGGAGGAGCGGAAGGCGGACGGCAAGCACGTCCTCGATCACGACTTCATCGCCCAGCACACCGCCGGCCTCACTGAGATGAAAGCGCGGATCGACGCCATCGGCTGGGAGGAGATCGAGGAGGAATCCGGCCTGACCCGCGCGGATCTGAAGGAAGCCGCCGACATCTACATCGAGGCGGACCGCTCCATCGCCATGTACGGCATGGGCCTGACCCAGCAGGTGCGCGGATCGGAGACGCTGGCGGCGCTGGTCAATCTGTGGCTGCTGAAGGGCAACATCGGCCGCGACGGCGCCGGCATCTCGCCGGTGCGCGGCCATTCCAACGTCCAGGGCCAGCGCACCGTCGGCATCTCCGAGAAGCCGGAGCTGGTGCCGCTCGACCGGCTGGCCGAACAGTTCGGCTTCGAACCGCCGCGCAAGGAAGGGCTGAACACCGTCAAGGCCTGCGAGAAGATCCTGTCGGGCGAGGTGAAGGCCTTCATCGGGCTCGGCGGCAACTTCGTCCGCGCCATCCCCGAGCGCGAGCGGATGGAGGCGGCCTGGACGCGGATGCGCCTGACCGTGCAAATCGCGACCAAGCTGAACCGCAGCCACCTGATCAACGGCGAGGTCGCCTACCTGCTGCCCTGCCTCGGCCGGTCGGAGGAGGATATGCAGGAGAGCGGCGCGCAGGCGGTGACGATGGAGGACAGCCTGAGCTGCATCCACGGCTCGCTCGGCAACAACACGCCGGCCAGCCCGCATCTGAAATCGGAGGTCGCCATCGTCGCCGGCATGGCCAAGGCGACCCTGCCGCCGAATCCGAAGGTGACCTGGGACGCGTGGGTGGCCGATTACCGCCGCATCCGCGCCCTGATCGAGGCGACCTATCCCGACCAGTTCCACCATTTCAACGAGCGGGTCTTCACCCCCGGCGGCTTCTACCGCGGCAACCCGGCGCGCGAGCGGATCTGGAAGACGGAGTCCGGCAAGGCCCACTTCACCCCGCCGGGCCGCCTGCGCGCCATCGGCTTCGAGGATGCGCCGGGCCGCTGGCGGCTGATGACCATGCGGTCGAACGACCAGTTCAACACGACGATCTACGGCTACTCCGACCGCCTGCGCGGCATCGAGGGCACCCGCGACGTTCTGCTGATGAATCCGCTCGACATCGCCGCGGCCGGTTTGCGCGAGGGCCAGGTGGTGGCGCTGGCGAGCGATGCCGGCGACGATGTCGACCGCCGGGTGGGCGGGCTGACGGTGACGCCCTTCCAGCTGCCGCGCGGCTGCGTCGGGGCGTACTATCCGGAGATGAACCCGCTGATTCCGCTGTGGTACCACGACGAGGCGTCGAAGACGCCCGCCGCGAAGGGCGTGCCGGTGCGGATCGTGGCGTAGGGGGCGGGAACCTGAAATTCCCTCTCCCGCCCCGGGAGAGGGAACCGAACGCTCCCTCAGTGCGCCTCTTCCCAATTGTCGCCGATCCCCGCTTCCGCCACCAGCGGCACACCCAGCGTCGCCGCCCCCTCCATCACCTCGCGCACGATCCGCGCGGCGTCCTCGGCCTCCGCTTCCGGCACTTCGAACAGCAGTTCGTCGTGCACTTGCAGCAGCATCCGGGCATTGCTGCCCGCGGCGGCCAGGGCGCCCGGCATGCGGTTCATCGCCCGCTTCATGATGTCGGCGGCGGTGCCCTGGATCGGGGCGTTGATCGCCTGACGCTCGGCGAAGGCGCGGCGGGCGGCGTTCTTCTCCTGGATGCCGGGCATGTAGCAGCGGCGGCCGAACAGGGTCGCCACATAGCCATGCTGGCGGGCGAAGGCCTTGGTCGCCTCCATCCACACCTTCAGCTCGTGGAAGCGCTCCAGATAGGTCTTGATGAAGGCGTTGGCTTCTCCCGGCGCGATGCCGAGCTGGCGGCCCAGCCCGAAGCCGGAGATGCCGTAGATGATGCCGAAGTTGATCGCCTTGGCCTTGCGGCGGATGTCCGGCGTCATCTGTTCCAGCGGGATGCCGAAGACCTGGGCGGCGGTGGCGGCGTGAATGTCCAGCCCGTCGCGGAAGGCGTCCTTCAACGCCTGGATGTTCGCCATCTCCGCCACCAGACGCAGCTCGATCTGCGAGTAATCGACGCTCAGCAGCTTGCAGCCGGGGGATGCCACGAAGGCGCGGCGGATCTTCTTGCCCTCCTCCGTCCGCACCGGGATGTTCTGCAGGTTCGGGTCGGTCGAGGACAGGCGGCCGGTGTTGGTCGCCGCCAGCGCAAAGGCGGTGTGGACGCGGCCGGTGACCGGCGAGATCTTCTCCTGCAACGCGTCGGTGTAGGTGCTCTTCAGCTTGGCGAGCTGACGCCAGTCGAGCACGCGCTGGGCGATGGTGTGGCCCTGCTCCGCCAGTTCCTCCAGCACGCTGCTGTCGGTGGAATAGGCGCCGGTCTTGCCCTTCTTGCCGGTGCCGAGCTTGAGAGTGTCGAACAGGATCTCGCCCAGCTGCTTGGGCGAGCCGATGTTGAAGCTCTGGCCGGCCAGCGCATGGACGTCCTTCTCGATCTCGGCGAGGCGGAGCGACAGGCTCTGCGACAGGTCGGACAGCGCCTTCTTGTCGATGTGGACGCCGGCCCGCTCCATGTCCGCCACCACCGGGACCAGCGGGCGGTCCAACGTCTCGTAGACGGTGACCATGCGGTCGTCGACCAGCCGCGGCTTCAGCAGCGTCCACAGCCGTAGCGTGATGTCGGCGTCCTCAGCGGCATAGGCCAGCGCCTTGTCCAACGGCACGCGGTCGAAGGTGATCTGGTTCTTGCCGGTGCCGCAGACCTCCTTGAAGGGGATCGGCGTGTAGGCGAGGTGCAGTTCCGCCAGCTCGTCCATGCCGTGGCCGTGCGACCCGCCCTCCAGCACATAGGAGATCAGCATGCTGTCGTCGACCGGCGACACCGCGATGCCGTTGCGGGCGAACAGCTGGTGGTCGAACTTGAAGTTGTGGCCGATCTTCAGGACCGACCGGTCCTCCAGCACGTCCTTCAGAATCGCCATCGCCTCGTCGGTCGGAATCTGCTTGGGCGGCGTCGGGGCTTCGAAGTCGAGCTGGCCGGCCGCCGCCGCTCCCTCCGCCTTGTGGGCGAGCGGGATGTAGCAGGCGATGCCCGGCTCGGTCGACAGCGAGACGCCGACCAGCGTGGCGGTGGCGGGCGTCAGGCTGTCGGTCTCGGTATCGACCGACAGCACGCCGGTCTCGCGCGCCCGCTCGACCCAGCGGCGCAGCGCGTCGGCGTCCTGCACCAGCTCGTAGCGCACCTCCGGGACGTTCAGCACCGTCTTGCGGGCCGGGCGGTCCTCCGCGGCCGGGCTTTCGGCCGTCGCCGGAGACTTCGCGGCGGGGGTGGGCATGGAGCCGGGAGCCGGCAGCGAACCGCTGGCGCCGTCGGCGATGCGGCCGTCCTTCTGCATCTCCATCTCGACGCGGGAGACGATGCTGCGGAAGCCCTGGGCGCGCAGGAAGTCGATCAGCCGCTGGTGGTCGGGCTCGCGCACCCGCAGATCGTCCAGCGGCTTGGGCGGCGGCACCTGATCGTCGAGCAGGACCAGACGGCGGGAGACGCGGGCCAGATCGGCGAACTCGATCAGCTTCTGGCGGCGGGCCGGCTGCTTGATCTTCTCGGCATTGGCCAGCAGGGCTTCCAGGTCGCCATACTCGGTGATCAGCTGGGCGGCGGTCTTCACGCCGATGCCGGGAACGCCGGGAACGTTGTCGACGCTGTCGCCGGCCAGCGCCTGGACGTCCACCACCTTCTCCGGCGGGACGCCGAACTTCTCGAACACCTCGTCGGGCCCGATCGCCTTGTTCTTCATCGGGTCGAACATGCCGACGCCGGGGCGGACCAGCTGCATCAGGTCCTTGTCCGACGACACGATGGTGACCGGCCGCCCGGCCTCCTGCGCCAGACGGGCGTAGGTGGCGATCAGGTCGTCGGCCTCGAAGCCCTCCAGCTCCAGGCAGGGCAGGCAGAAGGCCTCGGTCGCCTCGCGGATCAAGGCGAACTGCGGCTTCAGCTCCTCCGGCGGCTCCGGGCGGTGGGCCTTGTAGTCAGGGTAGAATTCGTTGCGGAAATTCAGCCGCTTGCTGTCGAAGACCACCGCCACGGCTTCCGCCTTGGCATCGGCCAGCAGCTTCAGCAGCATGTTGGAGAAGCCCAGCACCGCGTTGACCGGCGTGCCGTCCGGCCGCGTCAGCATTGGCAGCGCGTGGAAGGCGCGGAAGATGAAGCCGGAGCCGTCGACCAGATACAGGCCGCTGCCGTCACCGCCCGGATTGGTGCCGCCCGAAGCGGGGCTGCCGGTGGCGGGGGTGTTCTCGGAGGCGGCGGTGGCATCTGTCATGGTGGTCTCTCGTCCCTTCCTTGCGGGCGCTACCATCGCCGAAGGAGGGCCGGGAGTCGAGTGCCGAGACCGGGGTAGAGACCCGCCGCCGACGCCCCTCGCCGCCGGCAGCGCACCGCCGGCAGCGTGGTTTCAGTCGGCGCTGTCCTCCACCGCGCTGGTCACCACCGGACCGACGAAGGCATAGCCGACGCCATGCACCGCCTGGACCGGCAGGGCGCAGCCGCTGCGCTCCTCCACCTTGATGCGCAGACGGCGGACCAGGGAATCGATGGAGCGGCTGTAGGGGTCCCAATCGCGGCCGGTCAGGGTGATGGAAATGTCCTGGCGGCTGACCGCTTCGCCGGGGGCGGCGACCAGCAGCGAGAGAAACTTGTACTCCGTCGCGGTCAGCGGCACGGCGGAGCCGGTCGGCGGCTGGATGCGCCATTCGATGTCGTCGAACACCCAGACCTTGCGCGAGTCCGCAGGGGCGTGAGCGGGGGCGGGAGTCGGGCCGGCCACCGGCATCCCCGCCGATGGCTCCGCAGCCGATTGCGGTGCGGCGCCCTTCTGCATCCGGCGCATCAACGCCTTGATCTGCGCCTCCACCTCGCGGAAATCGACCGGCTTGACCAGATAGACGTCGGCGCCCAGCTCCAGCCCGATGACACGGTCGATCAGCCCGGATCGCGCCGTCAGCATGATGATGGCGGCCGAAGAGCTGGCGCGGACACGGCGGGCGACCGAGAAGCCATCCTCGTCCGGCAGATTGATGTCGAGCACGATCACATCCGCCGGGCCTGCCTCCAGCAGGCGGTCCAGCTCCGCGCCGCGCGACGCACCCCCAACCTCGAACCCGCAGCGGTCGAGATATTCGACAAGATCGTCACGAAGGTCGGCTTCGTCCTCGACCACAATGATCCGGGCCACGACGCCTCACGCCCCCATTCACATTCGTATGAAGTTATATTAAACGCCCGAAGCGGTTACGCAAACCATATCGGACGGATGGGATAAACCCCGGTCCCGCAAATCCGGTTCCAGCATCTTACCTTTGGGACAGGTAGCGGTCGCCGACCGTCGCTGAATAGCGGCCCACCCACTCGCGGTCGATGGCATCGAGGCGGCCCTTCCCCTTCATCTCCGCAAGGCAGCGGTCGAAGTCGGCACGCAGCTGTTCGTCGCGGAACACCATGCTGTAGGCGGTGGGCGGGAAGATGGCGGAGAACTGCACCGGCTGGGCCGGGTCGAAAGGCAGTCCGCCGGCCGCCTTCGCCTTTTCCTGAAGCTGGCGGTTGTATTCGGCGAAGATCAGGCCGTCGGCCAGAACCGCGTCGACCCGCCCGGCGAACAGCAGGTTGGAATGCACCATCTGGTCGGCGCGTTCGCGGAAATCGCCGAAGCTCGGGATCGCGGCGCGCAGCCCCGGCAGCACGTCCGGCGCGCCGGAAAAGGTGATGACGCGCTTGCCCGCCAGATCGGCCAGCGACTGCACGGTCAGGCCGCTGCTCTTCAGCACGGAGGCGCCGTTCTGGTAGAGGATGTAGGGGGCGGAGCGGGCCCCAGGCATCTCCATGCCCGCCGGGACGGTGGAAACGGCGTCGACCTGCCCTCCCGTTTGGCCGCCAGCCTGCGCACTTCCCCGGACGCTGTCGCGATAGTCGTTCCAGTGGCGGCCGAAGGGGACAACCTTGAAATGCGCCTCATGCCCGCAGGCGGCCAGCGTCTCGGTGATGATGCTGGCCTCGCGCCCGGTGCCGTCGGCGCTCATCATCGGCGGCAGTTCCGGCGCCAGCACGGTCACCGGACGCGCGGCGGCGGGCAGCGCCGTCGCGGCCAATGCGGCAAGAACGGCCCCGCCGGCGGCGGCAAGTCTGGCTGGAACGATCCGCGGGACAAAGAACGCACGAACACCAAACGCCATCCTTCGCTCTCCCCAGAAGACAGCTCCAGCCGCCGGCTCTTGCCACAAGCAACTGTATCCGAAGGTAGCACGGCCGAGGACGCGGCCGTCCACGGGAAAAACCACTGTCCCCCAAAGGCCTCAGCCGGTTGGCCGTGCCGTTGTTACACTTCGTCGCAATTGGACGGAAATGGTCTCCACCAGTTTCCGATTGTTCTCATTTCCCCGGACGTTCCGACACTGTATGAAACCGGTGCCGAATGTTATTTCAGGACTGATTAATCCCGTTGTGCTAAGGGTAAGCTCATCCGCCACATGCATCATGTCCGCCGGCCGGTTCGATGACTGTCGGCATGCTGCACGCGAGGGTGGATTTACTGATGCGCCTGGGACTATCGCGGACTTGGAAACCAGGACCGCGGCTGAATTGAAACCCGCCATGAACACGGAACGCCCGATCGGCCGGGTCAGGAGGATGTGGATGAGCGTCACGGGATGGGACGACACCGAATCCTATACGCTGCGCGGCGCCGGCCCCCAGGGGTCGGGCGACGAGACGGTCCGTTCCGGCGGGTCGTCGCTGCTGACGCGCGTCATCCTGATGATCGTCGGCTGCACCCTGCTGGTCGGGCTGATCGCCATGGGCGTCTCCTCCGTCCTGGTCGGCCGCCAGCAGAGGGAGGCGCTGACCCACCGCGCGACCCTGGTCGGCACGCTCCAGGCATCAGCCATGGGGCAGGCGGTGTGGGAATTCGACACCCGCGCGGTGGAGGCGATGATCCGCGGCCTGTTGGCCGAGGACCCGGCGGTGCGCAGCGTGAAGGTGTGGGCGGCGTCCGGCGGCCGCGGCGGCCATGGCGAGCCGCTGGTGGCGCTGGAGCGGCCGGCCGGCCGGGCCGAGCTGACGACCGTCGAAAAGCAGATCGTCATGTCCGGCGGCAACGGCGAGCGCACGATGGTCGGCCTGCTGCGCATGACCTATTCGCTGGAGGAGGCGGAAAGCGCCACCATGACCGCGCTGGCGCCGATGGCCGGCTTGGTCTTCTTCTCGCTGCTCGCCGTCATCGGCATGATCAGCATCCTGCTGAACCGGCTGGTGCTGGCGCCGCTCGCCCGGCTGACGCGCTCCGCCGGCGCCATCGCCGCCGGCGACTACCGCGTCCGTCTGCGCAACACCCGCGCCGACGAGATCGGCCAGCTGACCGTCGCCTTCAACCATATGGCGGAAACCGTCCACGGCTATACCGAGCGGCTCGAACATCGCGTCGCCGAACGGACGGAGGAGCTGCGCCAGTCCAACGAGCAGCTGGCGGTCGTAAACCGGCAGGTGATGGACAGCATCCAGTATGCCAGCCTCCTGCAATCCGCCATCCTGCCCGACGAGCGGGAGATGGCGCGGCACCTCGACGGCGTCTGCGTGCTGTGGCGTCCGCGCGACGTGGTGGGCGGCGATTTCCACATCTTCCGCGAGTTGGAGGACGGCCGCTTCCTGATCGGCGTCGCCGACTGTTCCGGCCATGGCGTGCCGGGCGCCTTCATGACGATGACGGTGTCGGCCATCCTGGACCATGTACTGTCGGAAATCCCGGACAGCGATCCGGCGGCGATCCTGGGCGGGCTGAACCGCATGGTGCGCGCGGCATTGGCCCGCGGGCGCGACAACCCGCGCTTCGACAACGGCCTGGACATCGGGTTGTGCCTGGTGCGGCCGGACAAGGGCGACCTGCTGTTCGCCGGCGGCCGGATCGGCCTGCACATCGTCGACTCCGCTGCCGGCAACAGTCCCAATGCCGGCACAGCCGGCGGCACCGTCGGCGAAGTGAAGGGCGATGCGCAGAGCCTGGGCTATCGCCGGTCCGACAGCGGCCACCGCTTCACCATCCACCGGGTGGAACTGGCTCCGGACCGCAGCTTCTACCTGACCACCGACGGCTTCCTCGATCAGGCCGGCGGCACCCGCGGCTTCGGCTTCGGCAACCGCCGCTTCACCGCGATGCTGCTGGAGCATGACGCCATCCCGATGACGGAGCGCCGGGCCGCCTTCGCGCAGGCCCTGGCCGAGCATCAGGGAGAGCGGGCGCAGCGCGACGACATCACCCTGGTCGGCTTCACCGTTTCGCCGGCCGCAAACCCGGCCGTTGCGGCGGCGCCCCCGGCCGGCGCATCCTCATCCCACCCCGTTCACCCGTAAGGCAGGTCGTCAAGGTACGATGAAAGGCAACGAACTCTTCAACCTTCAGGAGCTGCTGTCGCGGCAGAAGCTGCTGATCTGCTTCAGCGGCCCCTTCAGCCACAGCGTCATCGAAGAGCTGGGCAAGGCGGTCCGCAACCATCTGGAAAATGAGCGGATCGAAAAGTCGGCGATCATGGACGTCTTCTCCGTCTATGTGGAGCAGGCGCAGAATGTCCGCAACTACACGGCATCGCGGGAAGCGCTGGGCCGGCCGATCCCGGCCAACAGCGGCATCGTGGTGATCGGCAAGGAGGACGACCATTACGTCGTCAGCTCCGGCAATTTGGTCGAGGCGGACGACGTCCCCGGCCTGTCGGCGATGCTGGAGAAGCTGCGCGGCCTGGACAAGGCCGGCCTGAAGGCGGTCTACAAGGAACAGTCGCGCAAGCCGCGCGAGGCGGGCGCCAGCGGCGCCGGGCTGGGCCTGATCGACATGGCGCGCAAGGCCACCCGGCCGCTGGAATATTCGTTGCGCGCGGTGGATGACACCTATTTCTTCTTCAGCCTTGAAGTGCAGCTATAAGAAATCACGGAATTCACATAATGGACAGTTTGCGGATCGAGGCAACCTCCTGCTCTCCCCTGATCGATTTCGATCCGGCGGCCGGGCTGCTGCGCATCGAAGGCGAATCCTATCCGGAGAACTCCTTCGATTTCTACGCGCCGGTGTTCAACTGGCTGGAGGATTATCTGAAGGCCCCCGCCCCGGCGGTGGTGCTGGACATCGGGCTGAGCTACCTCAACACCAGCAGCATCAAATGCATGATCGACGTGCTGGAGATGCTGGACGGCGCCCACCAGAAGGGTCAGACGGTGTCGGTGCGCTGGCATTACGACAGCGACAACGACCGCGCGCTCGACATGGCGGAGGAGTTCGCCGAGGACGTGTCGCTGCCGTTCGAAATTCTGGCCCATTGACGGCACACTGAACATCCGGGATGACGATGCGGTCGCAGGAACAGGAACTGCGTCAGTGGGTTCAGCGGCTGGCCGAGGATCCGGCCAATGCCGGCAACCCGCTGCTGGCGGAATTCCAGACGCTGGCGGAGCGGCACGGCAAGCTTTTGCGCCAGTTCCGCAAGATCGCCAAGATCAGTGACCGTCTCCAGACCGAGACCAAGGAGATGGCGCGCCAGCAGCGGCAGTTCGTGCTGATGGTCAGCCACGAATTCCGCACGCCGCTGGCGATCATCGACAGCGCCTCGCAAATGCTGGAGCTGGAGCCGAAGCTGCCGGTTTCGGCGATGCCGCGGGTCGGCAAGATTCGCAACGCGGTCCAGCGGATGCTGCACCTGATCGAACGCTGCCTGACCAACGACCGGCTGGGCACCGCGGCGGCACGGCCGGTGGCCTTCGACCTTGCGGCGATGCTGACCGCGCTGGCGGGCGAGATGGCAGGGACCGCCACCGGCCACCGCTTCGAACTTCACGGCCTCGACCGTCCGGTGCCGATTCCCGGCGACCGCGACCTTTTGGCCGTTGTGTTTTCCAACCTGATGGAAAACGCTGTCAAGTACTCGCCGAACGGGGGCACGATCCGCCTCGACCTCTCGGTCGGCGACGGCGCCGCCGGCAGCCCCTGTGGAGGCCCTGGCGGTCAGGTCACGGTGCGGATCGCGGACCAGGGGATCGGCGTCAACGCCGCCGACGCGGCTCGGCTGTTCGACAAGTATTTCCGTGCGTCCAACGCGGCGGGGACGACCGGGGCCGGGCTTGGCCTCCACCTTGCCCGCTGCATCGTGGATACCCACGGCGGCGGCATCTCGGTGGCGAGCGAGCCGGGCCAGGGCTCGGCCTTCACCGTCCGGCTGCCGGTCGCACGGGCAACGACGCCCACGGCGGCTCCGGCAGCAGCTTCGGCGGCGGTTCCGGTACCGGAGACGTCGTCATGACAGGGACTGCCGACTCCGAGGTCGGCAATTCCGGCGACGCGACGGTAACGGGCTTGCCCAGGCGCTGGGCCTTGCGGCGGGGAACGATGGGCATGATGGTGCAGGAACAGAAGCTTCAGGATTGGGTCGCCCGCCTCGCGGCGAACGAGGATTATGCCGACCATCCGCTGATGCAGGAGTTCCGCGCGCTCGCCAACGACCACATGAAGCTGATGCGGCAGCTGACCAAGATCGCCAAGATCAGCGACCGCATGCAGACCGACACCCGCCAGATGGCGCGCACGCTCCACGCCGCATCGCAGACCGACCCGCTGACCGATCTGCCGAACCGCCGCCAGATGATCGAGCGGCTGGAGGCGGAGCTGTGCCGCATCAGCCGCAACGGCAGCGGCTTCGCCCTGATCATGCTGGACATCGACCATTTCAAGGACGTGAACGACGCCTTCGGCCATGCCGCCGGCGACCATGTGCTGGTGGAGACCGCCGGCCTGCTGCGCCGGAACCTGCGCCTGCACGACCTGTGCGCCCGTTGGGGCGGAGAGGAATTCCTGATCCTGTTGCCCGGCAGCGATCAGATCCAGGCCGAAACGGTCGCGGAAAAGCTGCGGCAGCTCATCGCCCATCATCCCTTCGTCCACCAGGACAGCAGCATCACGGTGACGTTGAGCCTTGGCATTGCATCCTATCGCCAGGGGCAGACCGCCGACGCCTGCATCCAGGCGGCCGACGACGCGCTCTACGTCGCCAAGCGCGCCGGACGCAACCGCTGGGCGGCAGCCGCTTAAGTCGTGGAAGGCGCTGCTTCGGTAACCGTGTCTGGCACCGGGGTGGCACCGATGTTCAGTTCCTCCAGTTGCGCCAGCGCCCCGGCCATGCCAGTGGCGACCAGATTGGCGTCGGTCTCGGCACTCGCCCGCTCCGGCACCTCGGATTCCGGATGGGCGCTCCACAGGCAGAGCAGGATCGGCACGCGCGGACCGAAATGCATCCGCAGGCGGCGCATCATCCGCCGGCAATGGCCAAGCGCCGTCGGGTTGAGCGAGGACAGCACCACCGCATCCACCCCCGTGGTGCCGAGGCTGGCGATGGCGCGGGTCGATGCCTTCTCGCAGGGCACGACATCGGCATGGATGCCGCGTCCCACCAGCAGATAGGCGAGAAGCCCGGCCGCCGCCTCGTCCAGATTGTTGCGGGCTCCGACGCAGAGCACGCGCGGCGCATTGTCGGCGGGCGTCGTCGCATCGGCCAGCTCATCCAGCAGGCCCGCCATGCCCTCGGCCACCGCCTGCCGCCCGTCCGGGTTGAGGGAGCCGCGCTGGCGCTCCTGCTCGGCCAGCGACAGGGCGGGCAGCAGAAGCCCGTCGGCCAGTTCCACCGGAGTGCATTTGCCGAGCCGCTCCTCGGCAAGCTCGGTCGCCTCCACCGGATCGCGGGCCAGCAGGCGCTGGTAGATCTTCGCCTCGTCGGGCAGGACCGGGCGGTCGCCGAGCATCACCTCCAGGAAATGCAGCTGCGGCACATGGCGGCCGAGCACCACGAGGCAGACGGTCAGCGGCGTCGCCAGCAAGAGGCCGATCGGCCCCCACAGCGTCGTCCACACCACCGCCGCGACGATGATGGCAAGCGAGGACAAGCCGGTCGCCGTTCCATAGAGCCAGGGCTCCACCACATTGTTGGAGAACAGCTCCACCGCCACGAACAGGGCGATGCACAGCAGCGGCAGAGTCCAGCCGGTATCGACCGCAAAGGACAGCAGGATGGGAAAGGCCGAGGCGATCACCGGCCCGAGGAAGGGGATGAAGCGCAGCACCGTCGCCAGCAACCCCCACAGCAGCGGGTTCGGCACGCCGAGCAGCCAGAGCCCGACGCCGATGGGCAGCCCGTAGGTGACATTCACCACCACCTGCATCAGCAGATAGCGGCTGACCCGCTCGCCGGCGTCGTTCATCGCCTCCGTCGTCCGGCTGAGATCGCCCGAGCCCACCAGCCGGATCATGCGGTCGCGTAGATCCTCCCGCTGCAACAGCATGAAGATGGTGAAGACCAGCACCATGCCGGCGGTGGCGATCGGCGTCATCGCCGGGCCGAGCACCCGGCTGACCAGATCGAAGACGCCGGTATCTGACTGGTCGATGCGCACCGGGACCGGTTCGCGGTGCGCCGGCGCACCGGCCTGCGGCGCCGGGCCGGCGCCGGGCAGTTGGTTTGGGGCGGCACCGGCGGTGGCGCGCTCGATCTCCTGTTGCAGGTCGCGGAATGCGTCCGTCGCCTGCTTCAGCGCGCCGCGGTCGCCGGCCGATGCGGTGGCACTGCGCAGGGACTCGATCTTGGTGTGGATGTTGCGCTGGTAGGTCGGCAGATTGTCGGCCAGATCGCCCAGCTGGCTGCCCACCACGGCACCGAAACCGATGATGCCGAGGAACAGCAGCGCCACCACCGCCAGCACCGACGGCACGCGGCCGAGACGCCAGCGCTCCAGCCGGGTGACGATGGGCGTCAGCACGAAGCTGAGCAGCACCGCCAGTGCGATGGGCATCAGGATGTCCGCCGCCAGATACAGCGTCACCACGATCAGCGTGATGATCAGCAGGATCGTCTGGGTGGAGACGGGAGGAGCGGCCTTCGTCACCGCAATTGGGCGTGCCAGCAGCCGGCGGGCGGTGTCCTCGGCCATGATCGTCGGGCTTTCCGGAAGGGAGAATGCCCGACATGAACACCGGCCGCGCCGGCACGTTCCCTCGCCTGCCCCGTCACGGCGGCGAGGGTCGCCAAACGATGATTGGGCCCGTCAGGGAAGCGGCTGCTGCTGGGTGATGCAGTGGATGCCGCCGCCGCCGCGGACGATGTCGAGTGCTGCGATCTGCACCACCTCGCGGTCGGGGAAGGCCTTGCGGACGACGCGGAACGCCTCGTCGTCGGCCGGATCCTCGAAGGCCGGCATGACGATGCCGCCGTTGGCGATGTAGAGGTTGGTGTAGGACAGGGTCAGGCGCACGCCGTTCAGGTCGCGGCGGGCGGGCTGCTGGATGGTGATGACCTCCAGTTCGCGGCCCTTCGCGTCGCGGGCGCGCTTCAGCCGGTCGAGATTGTCCTGGAAGATCTTGAAATTGGCGTCGCCGGGATCGTCGGTGGTGATCGCCATCACCACGCCGGGACGCACGAACAGCGCAATCTCGTCGATGTGGCCGTCGGTCTCGTCGTCCTGATAGCCCTGCCCCAGCCAGATAACCGTCTCGACGCCGAGATGGTCCTTCAACTGCTGCTCGATCTCCTCGCGCGACAGGCCGGGATTGCGGTTGGGGTTCAGCAGGCACTGTTCGGTGGTGATCAGCGTCCCCTCCCCGTCGACATGGAAGGAGCCGCCCTCCATCACCAGCGGGGCGGAAATGCAGGGGAGCTTGAGATGGTCGAGGATCAGGCGGCCGACCTGCTGGTCCTTGTCGCTGCCCTGGTAATTGCCGCCCCAGGCGTTGAAGCCCCAATGGACGCCGGCCAGCCCGCCCTTGCCGTCGATGACGAAGCTGGGGCCGGTGTCGCGAATCCAGGAATCGCTGATCGGCAGCGGCAGGATCTGGATGCCGGGGCCGCAGGCGAGCGAGGCTTCCGCCACGTCCGCCGGGTCGCACACCATCGTCACCGGCTCGAAGCGGGAGATGGCCTGCGCGACCTCGGCGTAGGCGTCGCACGCGGCATCGAAGGCACCCTCAGGCCAAGTTTCCGGCCGGCACGGCCATGCCATCCAGCATCCGCTGTGGCGAGCCCACTCACCGGGCATGCGGAAGCCTTGACCCGTCCCTTCACCCGTCGGCATCGGGGCGTTCGGTGTCGTCATGCGTCGATCCCTCTACCCTTTTTCAAAGTCCTCTGCCCGTCGCAGCCACAACACCGAAACAACGCTCGGCGGGCCGCAAGGGACCGGGACATTTTTCATCCCCATCCACCCTAACCACGGGAGCGCGCCTTTGGCAATCGCGTCCACCGCAACGGGTGCTTGGCCTTATGGCCAAGGGGCGTCGTGCAGAGGGGCCTTGCGACGAAGGGATTTTAAAAAAGACGCGGAAGGACGTCGCGTCGGCATGCCGGGAAAGGGAGCCGGCATGAGGTCCGGCTAGAGGCCGGACGGCGGGCGCAGGGCGCGGCGGGCGGTGACCGAACGGGTGGTCGCATAGGCAGTGGAAACGGGACTGAAAAATCCAAGTCTCAACAAAGGGAACCACAGGAGCGCGCGCATGGCACGACCTCTTTCGCTGTTGACGATGACATCAACATAGCAAAAGAAACGGGCAATTGCCATCCGCGGCGGCAGAGGTCTGCTGCGCGCGGATGGGTGGGTCTGCGGAACGCTTCAAAAAAGCCGGTCAGCCGCTCCGGATCAGCCGTTCTGGATCGCCATCTGTTCGTCGCGTTTGCGCTGCCGTTCCTGGCGGGCCATGACGATGCTGGCGACGAAGATGCCGGTCGCCACCACCAGAACCATCAGCGTTGCCAACGCGTTGATCTGTGGGCTGATGCCGAACTTCACGCTGGAGAAGATCACCATCGGCAGCGTCGTCGATCCGGGGCCGGAGACGAAGCTCGCCACCACCACGTCGTCCAGCGACAGGGTGAAGGCCAGCAGCCAGCCGGCCACCAGCGCCGGGGCGATCAGCGGCAGGGTGATGACGAAGAACACCTTGGCCGGGCGGGCGCCCAGATCCATCGCCGCCTCTTCCAGGCTGCCGTCCATGCCGGCCAGCCGCGACTGGATGACCACGGCGACATAGGACATGGTGAAGGTGGTGTGGGCGATGGTGATGGTGGTGACGCCGCGCCCATCGGGCCAGCCCAGCCATTGCTCCATTGCCACGAACAGCAGCAGAAGCGACAGGCCGGTGATGACCTCCGGCATGACCAGCGGGGCGGTGATCATGCCGCCGAACAGGGTACGGCCGCGGAACCGCCCGAAGCGGGTCAGCGCCAGCCCGGCGCAGGTGCCCAGCAGCACCGACAGCGTCGCCGACACCGCCGCCACCTGGAAGGACAGGAAGGCCGCATCCAGCAGCGCATCGTTGTGGAGCAGCTCGGCATACCATTTGGTCGAAAAGCCGCTCCACACCGTCACCAGCCGCGACTCGTTGAAGCTGAAGACGACCAGCAGCGCGATGGGGACATAGAGGAAGGCATAGCCGAACAGCAGCGCCCAGGACAGGAACCCGAACCGTTTCATTGCCCGGCCTCCGCCTGTTTGCCCTG
The DNA here is from genome assembly GCF_042604625.1 of Azospirillum sp. A29. Taxonomy (NCBI): domain Bacteria; kingdom Pseudomonadati; phylum Pseudomonadota; class Alphaproteobacteria; order Rhodospirillales; family Azospirillaceae; genus Azospirillum; species Azospirillum sp. A29. Next base: position 15,309 of record NZ_CP170463.1, on the reverse strand, counting down.
AACATGCTGGAAGATCATGATCGGCACCACCAGGACCAGCAGCAGCGCGATGGCCACCGCCGACGCCACCGGCCAGTCGCGGTTGGCGAAGAACTCGTTCCACAGCACGCGGCCGATCATCAGCGTGTCCGGGCCGCCCAGCAGCTCCGGCGTCACAAACTCGCCCACCGCCGGAATGAAGACCAGCAGCGAGCCGGCAATGATGCCGGGCAGCGACAGCGGCAGCGTGATCGATAGGAAGGACTTGAACGGACGGGAGCCGAGGTCGGCCGCCGCCTCCAGCAGGCTGGGGTCCATCTTCTCCAGCGTCGAATAGAGCGGCAGGACCATGAAGGGCAGATAGCAGTAGGTCATGCCGATATAGACGGCCCAGTCGGAATAGAGGATCTCCACCGGCCCGCTGGTGATGCCCACCCATTCCAGCAGATTGCTGATGACGCCATTGCCCTTGAGGATGCCGATCCAGGCATAGATGCGGATCAGGAAGCTGGTCCAGAAGGGCAGGATCACCAGCATCATCAGCGGCCCGCGCCGGGCCGGATCGGCCTTGGCGATGGCATAGGCCATGGGATAGCCGATGGCGAGGCACATCAGCGTGGTCACCGCCGCGATGCGCAGCGAATTCAGGTAGGCGAGGATGTAGAGGTCGTCCCCGCCCAGCCGGAAATAGTTGCTGATGTTCAGCAGGATCTGCAGCTTGGAGGTGCCGGCGTCCTCGTCGGTCAACCAGTCCACCAGCGACGAATAGGGCGGCTGGGCGATGATCGATTCGGAGAAGCTGATGCCGAAGACGATCAGGAAGGGCACCATGAAGAACAGCAGCAGCCACAGATAGGGGATGGCGACGACCACGCCGCGGCCCCACAGCCCGATCCGGCTGAGCCCGGAAACGAGGACGGAGACGACCGTCCTCATTGGGTCAACACCACGCCGGCGAAGGGACGCCAGGTCAGGGTCACCTCGTCCTCCCAGGTGATCGGCATTTCGGTGCGGCGGGTGATGTTGGGGGCGGTGACGCGCACCGTCTTGCCGGTCGGCAGTTGCACCAGATAGATCGACACGTCGCCGAGATAGGCGATCTCGCGCACGATGCCGATGCTCGTGTTCCTGCCGTCACTACCCGCCGGCGGCTCCTTCGACAGGGCGATCTTCTCCGGCCGGATGGCGACGGAGACGGGCGAGCCGGCCGGCGCCGGGGTGGCATGAGCGATCAGCAGCTCGCAGCCGGCCTCCTCCGACTCGACCAGAACCTGATCGCCTTCGGTCGAGACGACGCGGCCGTCGAACATGTTGATCGAGCCGATGAACTCGGCCACGAACCGGTTGTGCGGGTATTCGTAGATCTCTGTCGGCGTGCCGACCTGCGCAATCACGCCGTGGTTCATCACGGCGATGCGCGAGGACATGGTCATCGCCTCTTCTTGGTCGTGGGTCACGACGATGAAGGTGACGCCCAGCTTTTCCTGGATGTTGACCAGCTCGAACTGCGTGCGCTCGCGCAGCTTCTTGTCGAGCGCGCCCAACGGCTCGTCCAGCAGCAGCAGCTTCGGCCGCTTGACCAGCGAGCGGGCGAGCGCCACGCGCTGGCGCTGGCCGCCGGACAGCTGGTGCGGGCGGCGCTTGCCGAAGGCCGAGAGCTGGACCATCCCCAGCATCTCGGTCACGCGGTCGCGGATCTCCGCCTTCGCCACCCCGTCCTGCTTCAGGCCGAAGGCGACGTTCTGCTCCACCGTCATGTGCGGGAACAGAGCGTAGGACTGGAACATCATGTTGACCGGCCGCTCATAAGGCGGGATGCCGGCCATGTCGACGCCGTCGATGTAGATCTTGCCCTCGGTCGGCTGTTCGAACCCCGCCAGCATGCGCAGCAGCGTCGTCTTGCCCGAGCCGGAGCCGCCCAGCAGGGCAAAGAACTCGTTGCGGTAGATCGACAGGCTGACCTCGTCCACGGCGACGAAATCGCCGAAGGTCTTCGTCACCTTCTCGATGCGGACATAGGGAGTCTGGCCCGCGTCCTGCCACGGTTCCAGGCGGGTGGGCTTGCGAATCGGCTGACCGGCCATCCGGTTTCCTCTTTCATGACAACGCCCCGGCCGCTCCCCATCGCTGGGGATCGGCCGGGGCGGGCCAGCGCTATGGGGGCGCTTCTTAAGGGGGCCCGGCTTACTTGCCGGTCTTGACCTTGGTCCACACGCGGGTGCGGGCGCGGTCGGTGGCCTGCTTGATCTGCTTCAGCGAGAACAGCTTCAGCTTGCTGTCGGCCGGCAGGAAGATGCCGGGGTTCGACTTGATGTCGTCGGCGACCGTCGCCAGCGAGGCCGGCACCGCGTTGGCGTAGCTGACCTTGTTGGAGATGTTCGCCATGTTGGCCGGGTCGAGCACGAAGTTGATGTACTCGTAGGCGCCGTCCTTGTTCGGCGCGTCGGCCGGAACCGCCAGCGTGTCCCACCAGACCTGCACGCCTTCCTTCGGCGTGACGTATTCGACCTTGGCGCTCTTGGCCTCGGCGGCGCGGGCGGCGCCCTGGATGGCGTCGCCGTTGTAGGCCATCACGACGCAGGCGTCGCCGCCGGCGAGGATGTTGATGTTCTCACCCGTGACGAAGCGCTTGATGTAGGGGCGGACCGCCATCAGCGTCTTCTCGACCTTGTCCAGATCCTCCTTCTTCTCGGAGTTCGGGTCGAGGCCGAGATAGTTCAGCACCGACGGGATGACGTCGATGGCCGAATCCATCACGGTGATGCCGCAGGCCGCAACCTTCTTCGCCACTTCCGGCTTGAAGATCAGGTCCCAGCTGTCGAGCGCCACGTCGGGGGCGACGGCCTTAATCTTTTCCGGGATAATTGCGATGCCGACGGTGCCGCCGAGATAGGGCACGGCGTACTTGTTGCCGGGATCCGAATTCTCCAGCAGCTTCAGGACCTTCGGGTCGAGGTTCTTGTAGTTGGGGATCTTCGACTTGTCGAGCGGGCCCACGACCTTGGCCTGGATCAGGCGCGACAGGGTCGGCTCCGCGGTCGGCACGATCACGTCATAGCCGGACTTGCCGACGAGCACCTTCTGCTCCAGCAGTTCCAGGCTGTCGTACAGGTCGACCTTCGTCTCAGCGCCCGTGGCCTTGGTGAAGTCGGCGAGGGTCGTTTCACCCAGATAATCGTTCCAGATGTAGATGTTGACCGGCTTCTTGGCCTGGGCCATCGCCGGGCCGGCAATGGCGATCGCGGCGACCGCGCCGATGAGGCTGAGAGCGATTTTTTTCATGATTTGCCCCGACCTGTTCGTGTGTGTTGCGGGCACCGCCACATCCCAACGGCTGGCCCGGCTCGCGGGCGCTATTGCACCCACGCCCGGGCATGTTGTCAACGGTTTGGGTCGTGGTCGGAGGCTGGTTTGCGGGACTGGTTTGCAGGCGACGGCCATCTCCGCGAAGCCATGCACAATCAATCGTCTACACACCGAATGTCGCAGCGGGCCGGTCGGGGCGAAGACCCGGCTCCAACGCTGCGAATCGCCACCGGAGAATTGGCCACCGGGCGGCGCGGCCGCCCCTCCGGGCCCTGGGGCTGGCAAATGGCGACCGGCCGCGACCCCAGGGGTTCCGGAGAACCCGCAAGGGCGTGTCGCGGCCGGCAAAGGAAACCCTTTCCCCAGATAACGGCCTGCTGGCCGGAACCCGGGTCGCCCGTCTTTAAAATTGCGTGCCCTGGTATTTGTGCTCGCGAATATGCCGTCAGTTATACCCACCATTCTTTTCCGGTCAATACCCGAATCGTGTCATTCCATTTTCAAATTGAAAGATACTGTGACGAAACTCGTCATCATATCATGGTATTCAATGGCATACAGACAGTCGCGTGCCAAGGATATTGGTGCAATGCAAAAGAAGGCGCCGCGACTATTGTCACGACGCCTTCCTGTTTTGCAGCCGGCTCTATGGCTTGGTTTACGGCGCCTTAACTCTGCGCCGTCAGCACCACGCCCAGCACCACCAGCAGCGTGCCGATCAGGCGGGTCATGCTGATGGTCTCCCCCAGCAGCAGCATGCCGAGCGCCAGCGTGACCAGGAAGCCCAGCCCGACGAAGGGATAGGCCATGGAAACGTCGACCTTCGCCAGGACCGCCAACCACACCACCATGCCCAGCCCGTAGCAGGCCAGACCGGTCAGGATGTGCGGCGTGGCGACCACCGACAGGGCGATCCGCCCCGCCCCGCCCCCTGCCAGCGCGGTCGACACCGCGGGGCTGGACATGCCGATCTTCAGGGAAATCTGCGCGATGGCGGACAGGGTGACGCTCAGCAGGATCAGTCCGACGACGGCGATTGGCATGGCGACTCCGGAAGGATGACGGAAGGATGGAGGGTGACGACTCACGCCCGACCGAGGATCAGCGCGACGCCGCAGACCAGCCCGATGGCGATGCTCCACTTGTCGCGGGCGGCGAACACCACCGGGTCGTCATGCATCAGCCCACGGTGGGTTTGCAGCCACACCCGCCCGATCCAGAAGAGCAGCAGCGGACAGATGATCCACAGCGCCTGCGGCTGGTCATAGACGCGCCCAACCTCCGGGCTGTTGATGTAGAGCGCCATCACCAGCACCGAGAGGAAGCCGGCCGACACGCCGATGGATTGCAGCACCGGCATGTCGGCGGTCACATAGCCCCTGCCCTCCGCCTGCCCCAGCCCGAGCTTCAGCATGCTGTCCATTTCCGAATAGCGCTTCACCATGGCGAGGCTGAGGAACAGGAACATCGAGAAGGCGAGCAGCCAGAAGGATGGGACGATGGCCGTCGCCGTGGCGCCGCCCAGCACCCGCAGCGAATAGAGCCCGGCCAGCAGCATCACGTCCCAGATCACCCGGTTCTTGGCGAACAGGTTGTAGAACAGCGACGAGGCGGCATAGGTCGCCAGCGCCGCCAGGAACAGCGGCGGCAGCGCCACCAGCGACAGGACGAGGCTGGCCAGCAGCAGGCCGGGGATCAGCGACAGGCCGAGGTCGAGCGGCAGGTCGCCGGCCGCGAAGGGACGGCGGCGCTTGCGCGGGTGGCGGCGGTCGGCCGGCAGGTCCAGCAGGTCATTCAGCACATAGATGCTCGACGCGCACAGCCCGAAGGCGAAGAAGGCGGCAATGGCCTGGAGGGTCGGCCCGACCTCCCCCAGCTTCTGGCCGGCCACCAGCGGCACGAAGACCAGCAGGTTCTTCAGCCACTGGTGCAGGCGCAGCGCCTTCAGGATCAGCAGCAGGCGCGGCCGGCGCGGAGTGGCAATGGTTTCCAGCGGGCACAGGGTGGCGGCGTGGCGAACCACCCCGGCCGCGGCGTCCACCGCGATGCCGCGGCGGGCGGCGCGCCAGACGGCATAATCGGCCTCGTCATTGCCCATGTAGTCGAAGATGCCGGACGGCACCTGCGCCCGGATGGCTTCCAGCTTGCGCTCGCTCTTCAGGTTCAGCCCGTCGCTGCTGGACAGCACCTGATCGAACAGGCCAAGGTGACGGGCGATGGCGTCGGCATAGCGGTGGTGGGCGGCGGTCGCCAGCACCAGCCGCCGGCCGCTCTTGCGCTCCGCCTCCAGCCGTTGCAGGACGGCGGGGTTGTAGATCAGGCCGGCCGGGTCGATCTCCACCCGGCGGGCCAGCTCCGCCTTCAGCCGCGCCTTGCCGCCGGCCAGCCAGACCGGCACCAGCAGCGCCGCCCAGGGCTGCGCCTTTATAAGGCCGAACAGGGACTCATAGAGAAGGTCGGTCCTCAGCAGCGTGCCGTCGAGATCGACGAACAGCGGCGGCTCCTCGGCGGCGGGGGGCGGGACCGGCGTCTCGGCAGCGGCACGCGGGAGCGCGACGACGGACGGCGCGGCCTCCTCCGCCGTTGGAGCATGGCCGCGCCCGGCCGTTCCCAGGTCGCCCCACAGGGCCGCGGCGGCACGGTCGTGCCGGCCGGCCAGCACCGGGATCAGGCCCAGCAGCATCAGGGTGGCGAATAACAGGTAGGATTGCAGGACGTTCAGCGGGGTGTCAGCCAGTGCGTTGACCGGCCAGAACAGGACGTTGCCGGCCAGGAAATAGGCCACCGCCAGCAGTGCGGCCGCCCCGGCCGGGCGCCGCAGCCCGGGCTCCAGCAGCATCAGGAAGGCGAGCGCGAAGGCCGGCAGCAGGATGCCGTAATGATGCACCCAGGCGACCGGCGAACCGACGGTGAAGCAGATGCCGGCGACGACGAAGGCCAGGATCCGCTCGGCCCCGCGGTCGCGCCGCCGCCACAGCAGGCCGAAGCCGACGAAGGCGAGGCCGGAAACCTGCGTGGCGATATGGACCGCCGGGTGATAGGGGGCGAAGGCCTCCGCCGACCACTCCAGATTGTTGCCGTTGTGCAGCAGGCGGTTGACCAGCCCGTTGACGGTCTGGTTGACGTGATAGCTCTCGCCGTGGCGGCCGATGAACAGCAGGACATCGAGGTAATCGATCATCGGCGCAAAGCCGTAGAACAAGGTCGCCAGCGCCACGCCCGGCACCACGATCGCCGCCCAGCCCGCCGCCATCCGCCAGTCGCCGCGGAGCGCCGCCCAGGCGAGGAACAGCGACATCTGCGGCTTCATCAGGGTCGATGCGCCGAGCAGGGCTCCGCACAGCACCCGCCGGTCGCGCAGCAGGGCGATGCAGGCGAAGACGAAGGCGGCGTTGAGCCAGACCTGCACCTGCCCCAGCGAGAAGGCCTTCAGCACCGGATAGAAGCACAGGGTGGCAACGAAGCCGAAGCCGCCCAGCAGCACCTGAGTCAGCCGGTCGTCCCGCGCGCCGGGCAGGCGCAGCCGCGCCGCCATCTCCAGCACCAGGATCGCCATGCCGGCCGCAGTCGCCAGCACGAACAGCAGGTTGACCCGCTCGAACGCCACGAGGTTTAGCACCCCCAGCGCCTTCATCGCCTCCAGCGGCAGCAGCGAGGTCACCGGATACTGGAACTTGATGTGTTGCTTGAAGAACACGCCGTCATAGACATTCTCGCCCGGCCGTTCATGCAGCCAGTCGAGCGCGGCGATCATCGGGTCCCAGCTGTCGACCGGGATCAGGTCGGGGTTCTCCAGCACGAACAGGTTCTGGATGTCGGTCAGGTTGCTGGCATGGCCGCCACGGTGCAGCGCCAGCCCCAGCAGCCCGGTCGTCAGCACGATGAACAGCGACGCCAGGATGACGCTGCGCTGAACCCAGCCAACGCTTCGCAGGCCTGTTCGAAGGGACGGGATCGCAGGTTGCATGCTCATGCTTGGCCATCCATCGGTTGCCCATCACTTTTGTCGCGACACGGCCCCGGCTCCGGCTCACCCGCCCGGGCGGGACAATCGGCCAGGACAATCGAAGGCGTGCCGCGGCGGCGGGAATGCCATGTCCGCGGAAGCTACGGCTCCGTGCCTTGACTATTTTCAAAGGAGATAACAAAGTGCTGCAGCGCCCAACCGGCGCCAATCCGCCGCATGGCGACCGCATCTTCCCCTGCCTCTCCTCACAGGGTCGAAAATACACTGCGGTTTTGCTTTGAAAGTCTTCGATTACGTGTGCCGCCGGCCATAAAGGGATGAACGGCGGCCTTGCGTTTTTAAGCGTGTCCGCCAAAATCGGGCTGCACGGCGGTGGCAGAGCACCGCGCCCGGCGCCCGGCCGGCGAGAGGGATCGCACCGCTCGGGGTAGGACGGGCGGTGGAGGGCGCGGACGGGACGGGCTTTCGGGCCGAACTTTCGAATGTCCGGGGCGGAACGGCACACGAATGGCGAGTCCGCCGGCGCGACCCGCTACGGAGCGGACGGACGCCGTCGAGCGGGAGCGGCGCAGGAGCAGGGAACCAAAAACGTAAAGGGGCTGCCGGTGGATGTCCCCGCCGGCAGCCCCTTAGCTCGTTACCCTGGAGTCCAATCAGACGTTCAGCAGCAGGTTTTCCCGCTCCCACGAGCTGATGACCCGGTTGTAGGCCTCATATTCCGTCTGCTTCACGCAGGTGACGGCGTCGATGAAGCGCTCGCCGAGGATTTCCTTCAGCGGCTTGCAGGCGTTGAACTTGGTCAGCGCTTCCGACTGGTGGCGCGGCAGGGTGAAGGCGAGGCGGTAGGCCGATCCCTTGATCGGGTCGTTCGGCTCCAGCCCCTGGGTCATGCCGACATAGCCGCAGGCGAGCGATGCGGCGATGGCGAGATAGGGGTTGGCGTCGGCGCCGGCCACCCGGTTCTCCACCCGGCGGGCGTCGGGCTGGGAGACGGGAACGCGCAGGCCGGTGGTGCGGTTGTCGCGGCCCCAATGCACGTTGATCGGCGCATCGGAGTTCGGCACCAGCCGGCGGTAGCTGTTGACGTTGGGCGCCAGCAGCGGCATCACGTAGGGCAGGTATTTCTGCAACCCGGCGATGTGCGCCATGAACAGGTCGCTGTCGGTGCCGTCGGGGTTGGAGAACAGGTTGCGGCCGTTGACGGTATCCACCACCGACTGGTGGATGTGCATGGCGCTGCCGGGTTCGCCCTGCATCGGCTTCGCCATAAAGGTGGCGTAGATCTGGTGGCGGATCGCCGCCTCGCGCGCCGTGCGCTTGAACAGGAAGGCCTGGTCGGCCAGTTCCAGCGCGTCGCCGTGGTTGAAGTTGATCTCGATCTGGGCGGCGCCGGCCTCGTGGGTCAGCGTGTCGATGTCGATGTCCTGCTTCTCGCAGAAATCATAGACCGCCTCGAAGATCGGGTCGAATTCGTTGACGGCGTCGATGCCGAAGGCCTGCCGCCCGCTCTCCATCCGGCCGTTGCGCCCGACCGGCGGCACCAGCGGGTAATCGGGGTCCTTGTTGACCTGGACCAGGAAGAACTCCAGCTCCGGCGCCACCAGCGGCTTCCAGCCGCGCTCCTCGTAGAGCGACAGCACGCGCTTCAGCACATGGCGGGGCGACACGTCCACCGGCCGGCCGTCGGCATAGACGCAGTCGGTGATGACCTGGGCCGTCGGCTCATTGTACCAGGGGACGAAGCGGATCGTCCGTTCGTCCGGAATCATGTAGATGTCGGAATTCTCGTCCGAGGTGATGTCTTCGTCGTCGGGGAATTCACCGGTCACGGTCTGGACGAAGATCGCCTCGGGCAGGCGCAGGCCGCGGTCGCGCAGGATGCGGAGGAATTTTTCGGCGGGAACGATCTTTCCCCGCGCGATGCCCGACATGTCGGGCACAAGACATTCGACTTCGGTAATGCGGTTCTTCTTGATGAAGTCTTCCATAAAACCCATGGGTATGGCGGACCGCTCCGGACTATGGGCAGCCCCCTCCGTGCTGTGGACGACAGCGACACTATGACGCCGTTCCGGCGGAACGCGCCAGAGGGTTCCGCATGACGGTTCGGTGAAATATCCGCCTTTCCGTTGACCTCCCCCGTCGGCTCGGACTTAACTGCGGCCATGCCGAAAGCCTCCTACCTGAACAGCTGGTACGCGGCCTCCGCCGCTCCCCGTGCAGACCGCCCCTCCCTGGAAGGAGAGGCCGCCTGCGACGTCTGCATCGTCGGCGGCGGCTACACCGGCCTGACCGCGGCGCTGGAACTGGCGGAGCGCGGCTTCGACGTCGTTCTGCTGGAGGCGGAGCAGTGCGGCTGGGGGGCTTCGGGCCGCAACGGCGGACAGATCATCACCGGCTACAACAAGCCGATGGCGACCATCGAGGGCTGGGTCGGCAAGGAGGATGCCCGCCGCCTGTGGGAGTTCGGCGAGGAGGCGAAGGCCCAGCTGGCCGGGCGGGTGGAACGCCACGCCATCGCCTGCGACCTGACCTGGGGCTTCGCCTATGCCGCGCTGAAGCCGCGCCACATGCAGGATGTGGCGGCGCTGGAACGCGAGATGCGCGACGGGTACGGCTATGACCGGGTGCAGCGGCTGGACCGCGCCGGCATCCGCGCCCATGTCGGCAGCGACGCCTACATCGGCGGCCTGCTGGACGAGGGCAGCGGCCACCTGCACCCGCTGAACTACGCGCTGGGCCTCGCCCGCGCCGCCGATGCCGCCGGGGTTCGCATCTTCGAGAACAGCCGCGCGCTGGCCATGGACAGCGGGGCAAAGCCCTGGGTCCGCACCGAGCGCGGGCGGGTGACGGCCAGGCACCTGATCCTGGCCGGCAACGCCTATCTCGGCGGGCTGGCCCCGGCGCTGGACCGCACCATCATGCCGGTCGCGACCTACATGATCGCCACCGAACCGCTGGGCGAGGAGCGGGCGCGGACCCTGCTGCCGACCAACATCGCGGTGTCGGACATGAAGTTCTCGCTGGATTACTTCCGCCGCTCCGCCGACCACCGGCTGCTGTTCGGCGGCGGCGTCAGCTATTCGGGCGTCGACGGGCCGGGGCTGAAGCAGGCGATGCGGATGAAGATGCTGGCGATCTATCCGGATCTGAAGGACGCCCGCGTCGATTATTTCTGGGGCGGGCGGGTCGCCATCACCATGAACCGCATGCCGCATCTGGGCCGGCTGTCGCCCACCACGCTCTATGCCCACGGCTATTCCGGCCATGGCGTGGCGCTGGCCGGCATGGCCGGGCGGCTGATGGCGGAGACGGTGAGCGGCACCGCCGGGCGCTTCGACGTGTTCACCCGCGTCCCCCACACCCCCTTCCCCGGCGGACGGCGCTTCCGCACCCCGGCGCTGGTCCTCGCAATGATGTGGTTCCGTCTGCGCGATCTGCTGTAGGCTGGGGAAGCAATCCATTGGCCTCCCCCATCCACCTCCTTCCTCCGCCGAGTATCGCCCCCTCCGATGACCGACATCTCCAGCAGCGACGAGACTCCTCCCTCTTCGGATGCCGCACCGGGCAAGGACGCCGCCCCAGACGCTGCCATCGCCGAGAAGGCGGCGCAGGAGAATGTCCTGGTCCAACCGATGCGGGACACGCATTTCGATTTCCAGCACAAGGTCTTCAGCCTGCCCGGCGCCTTCTTCTGCCAGGATCCGAACAGCAAGGATCCCGTGCTGAACATGCTGCTGGGCGATCTGAAGGTGGCGCTGGCCTTCCCCACCCTGATGGAATCCTTCCAGATCGAGGACGGCACCCACGACGCCCGCCTGCTGGAGGTCATCGAACAGGGGCTGGCCTTCGTGAAGCAGATCCGGCCGGGCGAGGAAATTCCCGGCGAGCTGCTGGACGGCCGCGCCTCCTGGTCGGTGGAAGACAAGCACCGCATCGCTGCCAAGGGGCGGCTGACCATGCAGATCGTCTCCTCCTTCTCCGGCAACGAGATCATCGTTTCCGACCAGTCGCAGCTGGAGCAGCTGCTGGACGATCCGCAGACGCACGAGAAGATGAAGGCGGCCTTCGCCAAGATCGCCGAGCGGCTGAAGCTGACCAACAATCCTGAACAGTATTTGACCGACCGCATCGACGATCTGGCGCAGGAACTGTCCTACATCGAGGCGCTGCGCGACCGCTTCCGGCACATCCGCCGCATCGAGCAGGCGATGGGCAAGCTCGCCACCATCTACCGCACCGACCGCACCTTCTGCAGCGAGCTGAACCGGATGCAGGGGCTGATCCGTAAGCCGGTGCGCGAATACGACATGATCTTCGATCAGGCCGACGCCCAGACCGGCGACATCGTCGGCGCGCTGCGCAACTTCCATCCCACCATCCAGTTCATCCGCAAGATCCGCGACGATCTGCGCGCCAAGCTGCTGGAGTGGGAAGATTTGCTGCGCGGCTGGGACGACATCTCGATGGAGCGCTCGCCCAAGGTGGAGGCGTTGCAGAAGCAGACCTACCGCTTCCTGGCGAGCCGCTACATCGAGACGACGGTGTGGAAGCGGGGGGGATGAGCGCGGGCGGCCACCGCCGACCCTCCTCCTTTACGCCACCCCCCGCAGTTCCTCCGCCCGGCTCAGATCGACGCTGACCAGCTGCGACACGCCGCGTTCCACCATCGTCACGCCGAACAGGCGGTCGACGCGGGCCATGGTCAGGCGGTGGTGGGTGATGATCAGGAAGCGGGTGTCGCCCTGCCGAGCGATGTCCTCGACCAGATCGCAGAAGCGGCCGACATTCGCCTCGTCCAGCGGGGCGTCGACCTCGTCCAGCACGCAGATCGGCGCCGGGTTCGACCGGAAGACGGCGAACAGCAGCGACAAGGCCGTCAGCGCCTGCTCGCCGCCCGACAGCAGCGAGAGCACCTGTAGCTTCTTGCCCGGCGGGCTGGCGTAGATCTCCAGCCCGGCATTCAGCGGGTCCTCGGCGTTGACCAGCTCCAGATAGGCCTTGCCGCCGCCGAACAGGCGGGTGAACAGCTCCTGGAAGTCGCGGTTGACCACGTCGAAGCTGGCGACCAGCCGCTCGCGCGCCTCGCGGTTCAGACTGGAAATGCCCTGGCGCAGGCGGGCGATGGCGGCGGTCAGATCCTCGCGCTCGCCGTTCAGGCCGCCGATCTGGGCGTCCAGCTCCTCCGCCTCGATCTCCGCGCGCAAATTGACCGGTCCCATGTTCTCGCGCTCGCGCGTCAGCTTGTCGAGCCGCGCTTCCACCGCACCCGCATCGGGCATCGGTTCGGCAGGGTCGAGGTCGGCGGCGGCACGGGTGTCCTCCGGCCGGCAGTCCAGCCGTTCGGCGATGCGCTCCGTCAGGGTGCGTTCCTGCTGGAGCGCCGCGGACACCGCGGCTTCGGCGCGGGCGCGCGCCTCGCGCCCATCGGCCAGCGCCGCTTCGGCATCATGCAGCGCCTGTTCGGTCCCGGCCAGCCGGGATTCGGCCTCGGCCAGCGCATCGGCGGCGCGCTTGCGGTCGCGCTCGGCCAGGGCGATGCGGTCGAGAAGCTCCTGGCGCTCCGCCGCGATCTCGGCCGGGCGGCCGGCCTGCAGGGCGATCTCGCCCTCCGCCTCCGCGGCGCGCTGGCGCAGCTCGGCGACGCGGCCGCCGGCCCCGGCGGAGCGGGTGTCCCAGGAGGCGGTTTCCGACTGGATGGCGGCAAGGCGCTGGCGCCGGGCCTGGGCCTCGCGGGTCAGCCGGTCCAGCGCGTTCTGCCGCTCGGCCAGGACGGCGCGGCGCTCGGCCAGGGCGGTGCGCCGGTCGTTGACCTGCTCCCGCCCTTCGCGCGGGTCGGGCAGCTGCTCCAGCAGTTCCAGCACCTCGTCGCGGCGGGCGGCGGCCTCGCCCTCCTCGGCGGCGAGCCGTTCCACCGCCTCCGCCAGCGCGGCGAGGCGGGTGGATGCGGCGTCGGCCTCGCGCGCCAGCTTGGCATGGCGGTCGCGGGCGGCGTTCAGCGCGGCGAAGCCGTCGCGCACGGCGTCGCGGGCGCGGCGGTCGGCCTGGGCCGCTTCCTCGACCGTCCGCTTGGCGGCCTCCAGCGCCTCGCGCGCCAGCTCGACCTGTTCCTCGGCAAGCTCCAGCTCGCCGCGCAGTTCGGCCAGCCGGTTGCGCTGCTTCAGGCGGATGGCGGCAGCGGTCGGGGCGCCGGCCTGCACGGTCAGCCCGTCCCAGCGCCAAGCCCCGCCGTCGCGGCTGACCAGCACCTGTCCGGGTGCCAGCGTCGCCGCCAGGGCCGCACCATGGCCGGCGTCGGCGACCACCGCGATGTGGGCGAGCGCGCGGCCGGCGGCAGGCGGACCCTGCACATGGTTCGACAGCGGCACGGCGCCGGCCGGCAGCGGCGCTGCCGCCTCATAGGCGGGAAGCATGCGCCAATGCACCGGCGCCGCCGTGTCCAGTGGCGCGGTCAGCGCATCGCCGAGCGCGGCGGCCAGCGCCCCCTCATAGCCGGGCGACACCGTCACCGCATCGACCAGCGGCGGGAACTGCCCGCCGGCACCGGCCTCCAGCAGTTCGGCCAGCGCGCGTTCCTCGGCGCGCAGCCGGGCGCGGGCGCTGTCGGCGGCGGACAGCGCCTCGCGGGCGCGGGACTGGGCCGGTTCGGCCTCCGCCTTCGCCTGTTCGGCGGCTTCGGCGGCGTCGCGGGCCTGCTCCAGCCGCTGTTCCGCCAGTTCGACCGCCAGTTCGGCCTCCGACAGGTCGGCGCGGGCGGCGATCTCCGCCTCCAGCGCCGCGCGCTGGGCCTGCTGCTCGGCCAGCCGCTTGGCGAGGCCGGCCGCGCGGGTCTCCAGTTCGGCGGCCTGACGCTGGGTGGCGGCGCGGCGGGCCTCGTCGGTGGCGACCGCCTCGGTCAGCCGGGTCAATTCGCGGTCGAGCGCATCGACCTGCTCGCGCGCTTCGGCCAGAGCCTCGCCGGCGGCGTCCTCCAGCATCTCCTCGTCGGCCTGCGCCTCGATCAGCCGGTCGCGCTCGGCCATCAGCCGGGCCAGCGCGTCGCCGGCATCGGCGGCCAGCGCCTCCTCGCGGCCGAGGTCGCCGGCGATCTGGCGCAGCCGCGCCTCCAGCGCGCGCTGCTGGTCGGCGACGCGCTTCTCCTCGGCGTCCAGCTGTTCGCGGGCGATCACCAGCCGTTGCAGGGCGGAGGCGGCCCGCGCCTCGTCCTGGCGCTTCGCGGGCAGGCCGGCGGCGGCCTCGGTCCGGCGGGCGGCCAGCTGGTTGACCGCCAGCATGCGGTCGCGCACCTCGGCCTCGGATGCTTCGAAGGCGGCATGGGCGCGGGCGCGCTCCTCCTGGGCGGCGAGCCAGCGCAAATGCCACAGAACCGCCTCCGCCCTGCGGATCTGGTCGGACAGGTTGCGGTAGCGGGATGCCTGCCGCGCCTGCTTCTTCAGGCTTTGCAGCTGGGTGTCCATCGCCCCGATCACGTCGTCGAGGCGGGTCAGGTTGGTCTCCGCCGCCTTCAGCCGCAGCTCGGCCTCATGCCGGCGGGAATGCAGGCCGGTGATGCCGGCGGCCTCCTCCAGCAGGGCGCGGCGGTCCTGCGGCTTGGCGGAGATGATCTGCGCCACCTTGCCCTGGCTGACCAGGGCCGGCGAACCGGCGCCTGAGGCATTGTCGGCAAACAGCAGCTGGACGTCGCGCGCCCGCACCAGCTTGCCGTTGATGCGGTAGTCGGAGCCGGACCCGCGCTCGATCCGGCGGGTGATCTCAAGCTCGTCATGCTCGTTGAAACCGGCGGGCGCCGTGCGCGACCGGTTGTCGACCGCCAGCGTCACTTCGCCCAGATTGCGCGCCGGCCGGCTGGAGGTGCCGCCGAAGATGACATCGTCCATGTCGTCGCCGCGCATGCGCTTGGCCGAGGTCTCGCCCATCACCCAGCGCAGCGCCTCCACCAGATTGGACTTGCCGCAGCCGTTGGGACCGACGATGCCGGTCATGCCGGGTTCGATGACCAGATCGGTGGCATCGACGAAAGACTTGAAGCCCGACAGGCGGAGACGCGTGAACTGCAC
>NZ_CP170467.1:285000-1267754 GCF_042604625.1 Azospirillum sp. A29 | reverse complement strand
CGGTCGGCCCGGTTCATGGCAGAGGAAGTCTGGGGGAGAGGAGGCTGGGAAGAGGCCGCCCAGCCGGTGGCAATCGGCATGCCGGCGTGGAGGTCGGCGATCATCCGCTCGACATAGGGCGGCAGCGCCGCGCCGCGGGAGAGGTGGGGGCGGAGGATGGCGATTGGCGCGTCGAAGATCAGGAACTTGGCCCGCGCCAACCGCTCCTCGTCGCACGTTCCGTCTCCGCAGGCCGCGACGCAGGCCCGGAAGGCGTCGTCGAACCCGCTTTCCAGCTCCTCGAGCCTCGCCCTCTGCGGTGCGGGGGGCGGGCTGTCCTCGAACAGGGCGACCGGCTCGTTGAGCAGCAGGAAGCGGGCGCGATGGCCGTTCTCCCTCGACCACGGCAGGATCGCCAGCGCCGCCTCGCGCGGGCGACCCTGGCAAAGCAGCGGAGCGAGGGCATCGACGAAGGAGGCGTAGGCGGTGTTCCAGGCGATGCCGAGAATGGCCGCGCGCGACTCGAAGCGATGATAGATCGATCCCGTCGGAGCCCCGACCCGCCGGGCGATCCCCTGCATGGTCGCGGCGTTGGGGCCGCCTTCGGCGACAAGCGCCATCGCGGCGTCGATGAAGTCGGCTTCGGAAAACAGTGCGGTTCTGACCATGCCAATTAGAATGGATGTTTTAGAACGTGCCGTCTATTTGTTTTTTCGGAAACCGCCGACGATGCCGGTGCGCTTGCGGGATCCGGGTTCGGACGACATCGGTTGCCCGTTATCGGTTCGACCAGTCCCCTCGCCGCTGAGCAGGCTGTGTTGCGTCTGCCGGCGGGTGCGGGATGAGGAGGGGCCGCGGGCGTTGTGGTAGGGTGCGGGCACAAAAACGCTTTTGAAAGCGGACAGGCCAGATGACCGATGATCTTCGCGCGGTTCGTGACGCTGTGGCGGCGGACGGCTTCTCCTTCGTCGCGGCGGACGCAATGCAGGGATTGCTCGACGACGCCGGGCTGCGGGACTGGGAGGGGTTCAGCGCCAGCTGGAACGACCTGGGGCTCGACACCTACATGGCGGACGGCGGGCGCTACCGGCGCCGGCGCCACGCCGCCTTCGCGGTGTCGGCCGGGGAGATCAGGCGCAAGCCGCACCAGCCCCATTACCAGAGCCGCGATTACAACCCGCTGAATGGCGGCCTGGAACGCTGGTTCGAGCCGATCACCGAGGCGGTCGCGAGCCATCCCGCCCTGGACGCGATCCTGAAGACCTGTTTCGCGCTGTTCGACCCGCTCACCCCCGCCGGCACCAGGCCGGAGGTCTGGCACACCGAGGTCCATCAGTTCCGCATCGAAGCCCGTGCCGGCGAAGCCGGACGGCCCACCCCGGAAGGCATGCACCGCGACGGCGTCGACTGGGTGCTGGTGATGCTGGTCCGGCGCGAGAACGTCTCCAGCGGCACGACCAGCATCCATGACCTTGCCGGCCGGCCGCTCGGCAGCTTCACCCTGCGCCATCCGCAGGAATCCGCGGTGGTGGACGACGCCCGGGTGTTCCACGGCGTGACGCCGGTCGAGCCGACCGATCCGGCGCGCCCGGCTTTCCGGGACGTGCTGGTGGTGACGATGCGGCACGCCTGAGGCCGCACACCCGATTGGCCGCCCCGTCACAGCCACGGCCACGGCCTTAACCGGAATACTGCGGCATACTGTCCACAACCGCGTCCGGCACCGGATCAGGTTTGCCTTCAGCGCTAATATATTAGTATAATAATCCCATGAGTTATCCGGTGAGGCCGAGCCATGACCGCGGATCCCTTGGAGACGGCGCTGCTCCTGCGCGTGGTGGTGATCCTGGGGCTGCTGCTTCTCGGTTTCTGCTAACCTCTTCCACAGGGATGCCTGACCATGGCGACCGACCTCAAGCGAGAGAATTACTCCGCCACCATCGACGGCAAGCCGGTGGACCTGTTCACCCTGCGCAACGGGCGCGGCATGGTGGCGCGCATCACCAATTACGGCGCCAAGATCGAGCAGATCCTGGTCCCCGACCGCGACGGCGTGGTGGGCGACGTGGTCCAGGGCTATGACGGGATCGGGGGCGCGATGGGCGGGCAGGCGTCGATGGGCTCCTTCATCGGGCGTTATTGCGGGCGCATCCCCGACGGGCGCTTCATCCTGGACGGCGTCGCCCATCAGGCCGCGGTCAACAGCCCGCCCAACACCCTGCATGGCGGCCAGCGCGGCTCGCGCTTCCGGGTCTTCGACGCCCGGCAGCTCGACGAGGCCAGCCTGGAGCTGACCTATGTCTTCGCGGATGGCGAGGAGGGCTTTCCCGGCACCCTGCCGCTGCGGCTGGTCTACACGGTCGGCGACGACAACGCCCTGACCATCGCCTGGACCGCGGTGGCAGCCGACAAGACCACCATCGCCAACTTCACCGACCACACCTTCTTCAACCTGTCGGGCGATCTGGGATCGCCGATCCTCGACCATGTCGCCACCATCCAGGCCGGCCGCTATCTGGCGCTCGGCGATACCGGGGTGCCGACCGGCGAGATGGTGGAGGTCACCGGCACGCCGCACGATTTCCGCATCCCGGCGGCGCTGGGCGCCCGCATCGACGCCGACGACCGCATGCTGGCGCTCGGCAAGGGCTACGACCTGCATTACGTGATCGACAGGCCGGCGACCGGCGCGGCGCCTGTCCTCCACGCCCGCTTCCTCCACCCGGCCAGCGGCCGGACGCTGGAGGTGCTGTCCACCGAACCCGGCCTGCAACTCTACACCGGCAATTTCCTGGAGGGAAAAACCCCGCGGGACGTCGGCAAGGGCGGCACGCTCTACACCAAACACAGCGCCTTCTGCGCCGAACCGTCGAAATTCCCCAACGCCGTCAACCTCCCCTCCCTTTGGCCTTCCTTCCCCTCGACCGTGCTGCGTCCCGGCCAATGGTCCGCCGGGTCCATCGTCTACCGGTTCGGGGTCGCCTGAGGCGGCGCCACGCCGCCCGCCCCCGTCCCTGGCCCCGGCCGACCTGCACGGCCGCCCACAATCCTCCCTCGGAGTCCGTTACGTCATGAGCATCGCCAAGCCGATCCGCCGTTACCGGCAGACGAAAGTCGTCGCCACGCTGGGTCCGTCCTCCTCCTCGCCCGAGATGATCCGCCGCCTGTTCGAGGCCGGCGTCGATGTCTTCCGCCTGAATTTCAGCCATGGCAGCCACCAGGACCATGGCGAACGCGTCCGCGCCATCCGCGCGCTGGAGGAGGAGACCGGCCGTCCCATCGCCATCATGGCCGACCTCCAGGGGCCGAAGCTGCGGCTGGGCCGCTTCGCCGACGGGCCGGTGACGCTGACCGCCGGCCAGCCCTTCTGCCTCGACCTGCTGGCCGAGCCGGGTGACGCCCGCCGCGTCGGCATGCCCCATCCGGAGATCTTCGCCGCCCTGGTGCCGGATGCCGAACTGCTGCTGGACGACGGCAAGGTGCGGCTGCGGGTGACCGCCTGCGGCGCCGATTTCGCCGAGACGGTGGTGGTGTCCGGCACGAAGCTGTCGGACCGCAAGGGCGTCAACGTGCCGGGCGTCGTGCTGCCGCTGTCGCCGCTGACGCCCAAGGACCGCGCCGACCTGGACTTCGCCCTCGACCAGGGGGTGGATTGGGTGGCGCTGAGCTTCGTCCAGCGGCCGGAGGACGTGGCGGAGGCGCGCAAGCTGATCGCCGGCCGGGCCGCCCTGCTGTCGAAGCTGGAGAAGCCGCAGGCGATCCAGCATCTCGACCGCATCGTCGAGATGTCGGACGGCGTCATGGTGGCGCGCGGCGACCTGGGCGTGGAGATGCCGCCGGAGGACGTGCCGTCGATCCAGAAGCGGATCATTCGCGCCGCCCGTTCGGCCGGCAAGCCGGTGATCGTCGCCACCCAGATGCTGGAATCGATGATCTCCGCCCCCGCCCCGACCCGGGCCGAGGCGTCCGACGTCGCCACCGCGGTGTTCGACGGCGCCGATGCCGTCATGCTGTCGGCCGAGACCGCGTCAGGCGACTATCCGGTCGAAGCCGTGTCGATCATGGACCGCATCGCCCGGCGGGTGGAGGGCGACCCGCTCTACCGCGGCCTGATGGATGCGCAGCATGCCGACCCGGAACAGACGGAATCGGACGCCATCACCGCCGCCGCCCGTCAGGTCGCCCATACGGTGAAGGCGGCGGCCATCGCCACCTACACCACCAGCGGCTCCACCACGCTGCGGGCGGCGCGCGAGCGGCCGGAGGTGCCGATCCTCTGCCTGACCGAGAGCGCCGCCATCGCCCGCCGGATGGTGCTGGCCTATGGCGTCCACGCCGTGCTGACGGAGGATGTCCAGAGCTTCTCCGACATGGTGCACAAGGCGGCGCGGCTGGCCTTTGTGCATGGGCTGGCCGAGGAGGGGCAGCGGCTGGTCATCACCGCCGGCGTGCCGTTCGGCATGCCGGGATCGACCAATATCCTACGAATCGCCTGGGTCGAAGCGCCGAGCCGCCCGGAGCGCGAACGTGAGGCCCGTGCCCGTCAGCCGATGGCCTTCGCCGACGCCTGACCGCATCTTACCTTCCGCCGACCGCCAAGCTTCCTTTTCGAACAATCGGAGGCTTGGCGGAGTACCAAACGCACAGTGCTTCGGCCTGGCGTTCTATCGACTCCTATGCTCTTGACACCGGCCAAACAAAGATAGCTTTTTAGCTAACTGCCGAGCATTGACCGGCGCCACTCGACTCCCGACTGTCGGAGTCGGGGTTTCCCGCTTCTTGAAGCCCAACCGGTGGGATGGGTTATAACGAAGATCGGCGGCGCGAGGGTCGGCGGCGGTCGGGTGTTTTCAGGAGTGTGGCGGATGTCGATCCAACTGGCCGGACTGTGCTTCACGACGGCGTCCGGCCTGCCGTTCTCCCACGACCATTGGCTGGTGGCCCTGTCCTACGCCGTCGCCGCCTTCGCCTCCTACTCCGCGCTGGACATGGCGGAGCGGATGCACCGGACGGACGGCGTCGCCCGCATGTTGTGGCAGGGCTGCGCCGCGGCGGCGCTTGGCGGCGGCATCTGGGCGATGCATTTCATCGGCATGCTGGCGCTGACCATCGACACGCCGATCACCTACGACCCGGTGAAGACCCTGCTGTCGCTGGTGACCTCGGTCGCCTTCGTCGCCGTCGGTTTCCGCATCATCCAGCGCCGCCGCTCCCCCGCCACCATCGCCGCGGCCGGCGTCATCGTCGGGCTCGGCGTGGCGACGATGCATTATCTCGGCATGGCGGCGATGGTGCTGCCGGCCCGCATCGCCTACGATCCCGCCCTGTGGAGCCTGTCGGTCGCCATCGCCGCCGCCGCGGCCGCCGCGGGGCTGTGGCTGGCGACCCGCATCCACCGCCCGCTGGAACGCACGCTGGCCGCCCTGGTGATGGCGGTGGCCGTCTGCGGCATGCATTACACCGGCATGGCCGCCCTGGTGGTGCAGGTCGATCCCACGCTGATGGCGGCGGACGGCAACTTGGGGGACGGGGTGTCGAGCGGCCCCCTGGCCGCGGTGGTGGCGGTGGCGACCTTCGGCCTTCTGCTGCTGGCGGTGGTCTCGGCCATGGCCGATCGCCGGGTTTCCGCCGCGTCCGCGCGCGAGGCCGCCGCCCTGCGCATCGCCAACCTGGAGCTGGAGGCTGCCCGCCTGCAGTTGCAGGCGAACCAGCGCGAGATCATCCGCCGCCTGTGCAGCGCCGGCGAATTCCGCGACAACGAGACCGGCCAGCATGTCGCGCGCATGGCGCAGATCTCCCATCAGCTGGCGCTCGCCGCCGGCTGCACCGCCAACTATGCCGCGCAGGTGCTGGAGGCGGCCCCCCTGCACGACATCGGTAAGATCGGCGTCCCCGACCAGGTGCTGCTGAAGGCCGGCCGGCTCGAGCCTGAGGAATGGGTGATCATGCGCCGGCACGCCAGCATCGGGCAGCGGCTGCTGGCCGGCAGCGGGCTGCCCCTGCTCGACCTCGCCGCCGAGATCGCCGGGACGCATCACGAGAAATGGGACGGCACCGGCTATCCCGCCGGCCTGCGCGGCACCGAAATCCCGCTGTCCGGCCGCATCGTCGCCATCGCCGACGTGTTCGACGCCCTGCTGTCCGCCCGCCCCTACAAGGAGGCCTGGCCGCTGGAGAAAGTCGTCAGCTTCATGCGGGAGCAGGCCGGCCGCCACTTCGATCCCGAACTGGTGACGGTGTTCCTCGACAGGCTCGACGTCATGGTGGCGATCCGCGGGCGCTTCGTCGACGAGGAGCACACTCCGCCGCTGCTGGCGGAAGCCGGCGCGGCCGAATAAGGCCCCGGATCGCATCGCACTCCGCAACGCCTTCCGACGACAGCTGTTCTGGAAAGGGCACACACCCTGCCAGGACACCGCCCTTGCCCGACGCCAGCGACACCGGCCTGAACCAGGATGAGCGGGCGGAGATCAAGGAGCGGTCCAATCCGCCGGCCCTGATCCTGCACGAAGCGATCCGGCTGGAGGGCCAGGAGGAGCTGAAGCGGTCCACCTCCGCCCTTCTGTGGTCCGGTCTGGCGGCCGGGCTGTCGATGGGTTTTTCCATGGTGGGCGAGGCGTTGCTGACCACCCACCTGCCGGACGAGCCCTGGCGGCCGCTGATCGCCAGCTTCGGCTATTGCTTCGGCTTCCTGATCGTCATCCTCGGCCGTCAGCAGCTGTTCACCGAGAACACGCTGACGGTGATCCTGCCGCTGCTGCACCGCTGGTCGGCCGGCACCCTGATGGCGGTGGTGCGGCTGTGGGCGCTGGTCTTCGCCGCCAACATCGTCGGCACCCTGCTGTTCTCCGCCTTCGCCGTGGAGACGGAGGCCTTCTCCCCGCCTCTGCGCGCCGCCTTCGTCGAGCTGGGGACCACCGCCGCGCGGTCCGATTTCATGACGACGACCCTGCACGGGTTGCTGGCCGGCTGGCTGATCGCCCTGCTGGTCTGGATCACGCCGTCGGTCGGACAGGCGCGCTTCTTCGTCATCGTCGCGCTGACCTGGCTGATCGCGCTCGGCAAATTCGCCCATGTCGTCGCGGGATCGGTGGAGGTGTCCTTCGCCGCCATGTCCGGCGAGATCGGCTGGGACCGCTATGCCTTCGGCTTCCTGTTGCCGTCGCTGATCGGCAATGTGTTGGGCGGCGTCGGGCTGGTGGCGCTGATCAACCACGCCCAGGTGCGGGACGACCGTTGAGGGAAGAAGATGAGGAAAAAACGAAAAGGGCCTAGCCGTTGATACGGCTAAGCCCTTGAATTCATGGCGGACCCGACGAGATTCGAACTTGAGAGAATATTAACGAACAAAATCAACAACTTAAATCGCTCACCCCCACGGGTTCTATCGCGGTCCCTATCGCATTCCTATGCCATACGAACATCGTTAAGCGCGGCTGACAAATGGCTGCGCGACCCACGAAAGCCGAGCAATGAGCCGAATCGGGCCGGCACTTGACCGGCGCCCTGCCTAGCTTTCTTACGGCATAAAGGGATGGGTGCGCTTCGAGGTGGAACGGATCCCGTGACGGTGCAGCCCTGTCCCGCCCGCTGCCCTCACTTACTCTTGCCGAAAAGGGCAAGCCACAGCGCTCGGCTCACTGGAGAGCTACCGGAAAAGAGAGATGGCTTAACACTGTAGCAAAACATAAGTAGTTCCCTAACGTCATCTAAAGTTTCGACATCATATGATAGAGCAACCTCAAGGCATAATGCCGCAGCGCTATCTATTTTTTGCTGAATGCCAACAGACTGTGATGGCGCAATGTAGCCAACTTTCTTAAGCTCATGGTAAGTGTTCAAACATCTAGTGATGTTGCCTTGCTGCAACTCGATCCCCCACATCTATTGTCGCCGCAAGACGTACAGATGAGCGAATAAAATTGTCAATCAAGACAATGATATTCTCCATGATAATCGCAATAGTCCCCGAGATCGCGACAAATAGTCCCGTTTGTACTTAAGATCGGCCTTATTCAATTGATCTGGCGTTGTCTCCGCATCACGATTGCTCAACCGCTCGCAACCGGGCACCAGGGGCGCCGTGATTGAGCAATTCGACTCCGGCTTCATCGAAGGCACGCACCACGGCATTGGCCCGGGCGGTTGTGGCGTTGATCACCCCGTCGATGCCTTCCCAGTCCCGAATGGTCTCCTCCGAGACCGGGTGGAAGCGGCTGGCCTCCTGCGCCAGCTGCTTACGGCTCCACCGCTTCAGCGCCCGCCCGGCCCGGATTTGCTCTCCTCGCAACGCAAACATGTCGATCCCGCCTCTGTATGATTTTGGGGTCAGACTACCCTTTTTTGGTTGACCGTCAAGAAAGAGCGAGTTACCACTTTCTAACATTTAAACCCCATTTTCATACAGTAACGGCGCGAGGCAGCAGGCACCTGCCCTTAGCGTTGCAACCCTGTAACGAGTAGAGGAAGAAAATGACAACCGATACCAGGATCTCCGCCGTCTTCTCGCAGCTCGTGGCGAACGAGCGCCACCACGACGAACTGGTTGCCAGTAGCCAGCCCTATGCGGAGCTAGAAGACGACCACAACGACAAGCGTGCGGATCTGGAGGCGGGTCTGTTCAGCATACCCGCGGCTGGTATGCGCGGCATTGCGGCGAAGCTGGCCGCGCTCTGGCCGGACGTGGCGGTGAACCGTTCATACGGCCAGCCTCCCAGCGCACAGCACGATCTCGCTGTGCGCCGATTCTGGGACGTAATCCAGGAGGTGGAGCGGATGGCGGATGAAGTTGAACAGGGCACGACCGGCGTGTAGCCTGTTGGAAGCTGGGTAACGATCAGGACGTATGAGAGGGGCCCGCAAAGGCATCTGCTCCCCCAGCACGCTATCCGCCGCCAGCCGGTGCCTATCCATGACGACCCCGCACATCGACCAAGCTATTGCCCAGTTGCGCATCATCAAGTGGATGGTCGCGGCAACCATGCTATTGACGTTGGTGGCGCTATTTCTTGCGGTCGACCGTTTCTCCTAGGGTGTAAGGTCAGCCACCCCGCGCGATCACCAGCCGCCGGCGCCTTGTCGAACCTGGGCGCCCCAATGCCCCCCATGCTGTCCGCGCCGACGGGATAGATACGGGCCAGCCGCTCAGCGCTCTCCAGCACCGGACCGCGGCATGCTATGCTGAATGTTCTCAGGGAATGCCTAACCGATGGCTGGGGTCTTCGGACGCCTGACAGCAGCTAAAATGCCCTGAAGATTTCTCCAGCCGATATAGTTATTGAGAGCACGATAATGCACCCAAATGAAAATATCCCATCCCTTGAAACTGCCTATTGGATGGCAGACGAGATAAGCAAGAGACTTCAGGAATACACTCTTTCAGAACTTGGAAAATATGGGATAGATAAATTTATCGCCGATCAGATCGTTTCCTACTTTCGCAAAGATATGTACCTAGCAATCTCCCCGCTTTGCGCGGGAAATGGCGATTCACTTAGGTGGGTTAAATTTTTCTATGACTGCATGGACAACGATCTCCTTACGCTGCTCTATATGTGCATTGTATCTGCATTCTGCGTTAGGAAGCTCAGCAACAACAGAAACCCTCTCACATTAAAATCAAGCAATGATCTTATCGAATATATGACGGAAAGCTTCTCTGGCGATTTCCAAATAACTCAAAGCACGTCTGTTTCAAAAGAACAGTGGGTTGAAAGGATGATTTCTTCCAGAACAGATGAATTTTTTTGGAAAGATGCAAACCAATCATTTAGAAGATATTTCTATTTTGCCGTGCATAATTATTCGCACATGCTGAAAACCAGAACCTTTCTTGGAATTTGAGTATTTCGAAAAACCGTCAGCCTCTAGTTAGCTGTTTATACACAACCCACCTTCAACCTCCCACGAACACTGTCTGTGTAGTTTCTTCAAGCAGATCTGCCCACTCTTCAGATTGGACAGCTCTGGCCGCGCCAACGTCCGTTGCTCTGTTGAGAAACTCGCGGAAGTATGAGACGGACGCCACCCTCAGAGCCCTGACAAGCGGGCGATCTCCGCGGACCTGATCGACCTCCGACACCAGGATCGCGATATCCAGTCCACGGCGTCGCGCCATGTCGTCCAGCGCATCCCAGAAGCCCCGCTCCAGCCGCACGCTGGTTCTACGGCCATTGATCTTCATCGCCCGGCAAATCATCGTCGCCCCCGATATTGAATGCATGCGGTTGTAGGCACGTCATCGGGATGCATCTATGAAGTTCTTCACGCGCGCCGGTAGCAGCGGCGCGACCGTACGTCGCATCCGCCACAAATGGCGGATTGACCGAACCGCGAAGCTCGGTTTCCATACAAAAGAACGTATGGAGAACAAATGCGTCCCCAAGGCTCCGTTGTGCTGCTGCCTACCCTCCGCCTCCGCGATCTGCTCCGACAGACGGTGGAGGCCGTGCGGCTGTGCCATCGGTGCAACAATGAGCAGGAGATCGACGGCGCGGAGCTGATGGGGCGCCTAGGGCCGCATGCTTTCCTGAAAGACGCTGTCAACGAAATGAGGTGCGCCCGCTGCGCCCAAACCGGGCAGGCCTCATGGAAGTCATCCGTCCCTTTGTCGCGCTTTGGCGGCCGGGTGGGCGACCTGATGGCGGTGCGCAGCCAGCTAGCCGCGATCTGCGGAGCCTGCCGGCGGCGGTGGGAGGTGGACGTAGTCGACGCCATGCAGCGGTTGGGGCCGGATGTCCGGCTGGCCGAGCTGCGCGATGTGCTGCCCTGCCCGTTCTGCCGGCGGCGTGGGTGGGCTGTCGTTAAGCCGGGTGGTCGGGTTGACGCGGCATACCCGGACGATCATCCTGGCTGCATGTGCGGACGATTTGCCATCCACAGCCCGACCGACCAGATCGCCACCCGATTCGGCGTGGTTGGCCAGATCCCCGAGTTCGGCCCGCGCTACAACGCGGCGCCGTTGCAGATGCTGCCTGTGATCCGGACCCATCCGGAGACGAAGGAGCGCACACTCGCGCTGCTCCGCTGGGGTTTGGTGCCGGTGTGGTCCAAGGACTCCACCGGTGCGGCTCGGATGATCAACGCCCGCGCCGAGTCGGTGCCGGACAAGCCGTCCTTCCGGTCGGCATTCAAGAAGCGCCGGTGCCTGATCCCTTTCGACAACTTTTATGAGTGGAAGACCGAGGGTAAGGCCAAGCAACCCTTTGCCATCGGCACCACCAGCAACGAGAAGCCGGACGCCTTCGCTGGGCTCTGGGAAGGCTGGAAGGACCCATCGACCGACGAGTGGCTCCACACCTTCACCATTGTGACCACCGAGGCGAACGACGTCACCCGCGAGGTCCATGACCGCATGCCGGTGATCCTGCCTCCCACCACCTGGGCAGCATGGCTCGGTGAGGAGGAAGTGGGTCCCGCCGATCTTGTGGCGCTGATGCGCCCGTACCCGGCAGACCAGACGCGGCTATGGCCGGTCCACCGGGATGTGGGCAACGTGCGAAATGACCGGGCCGACTTAGTCGAACCCATCAACCCAGCTTGAGGGTCCAATGTCACCGCCACCTTACCGCCAGTCCCGAATTGATCGTCCTGACGGGCGAGCGACCTTCGCCGAGCATGACGACGGCCGCCGCGTGATTGTCGGGGACGGCATCCCCGGCGTCCACTACCTGGACCGGGAGGCCACACAGCGGTGGGTTGACGAGGTGGTTGGCGCGGCTGGGGCTTGGGTCACGGCTGATGAGTTGCTCGGTCGGTCATAGCAATCGGCGACGGAGGACTAGAAGTGTCTAACAAAGCCTCATGTAGACGCGCTGAAGGTGTTGATTCCCCTCAACCTTAGATGAAATGCGATTGGCACTTTAAATTATCTTCGCATAACTAAGTCATTATAATCAAAACCACTGCATTTCAATTTAACATTTTATCCCGGGTCTTCATAGTCCTGCGTCCGCGTGGGTGGGGTAATTTGGCCGGTAGCTAAACATTAAAGACATGTTTTACTCGATTCATATAGGATTAATCTTTTTCATGGTAAATATACAATCGCCAGTAAAATTGAAAACATCGGAGTATAAAAATGCCGAACGTAATTAGAAAAACGAATTGGGAAAAGATTGCGAGCAGCGCTGATAATGCAACGAAGATAATGATGCCTCGAATTATTGCTCAATTTGAAAAATCATACATTGAAGTTGATGATGCTTTGCGTCGAGCTAATGGCGAAAGCGAGTTAAAGAATCTTATTGCAGCGGTAGATAATCTTCAAAATGACATTTCTACAGTAATTAAAAATCTTTCGGCGCACCTTAGCAAATCTAAGATAAATTCTGAGAAGAAAGAAATTGAAAGCGTTATATCATTCCTAAATAACTGGAAGACTATTTCTACTGGATATAAAAATAATGCCAGAAATGCGATCGAGCTTATAAATCAAAAAAATAAGATTGTTCATCTCGGTTCATCTGGAAAATTGGACGCAAATACATGGAAATCGATTAGACCAAAAGTGTTATCTGATTTTGAGATTTCAAATAATTTGACCATGCTTCGTAAAATTGCTCCTGGGGATAACATCCATAATCTTGAAAACATGGAAAACCTAGGAGAGTACAGTAATATACTTTCATCACTAGATTGGAGTGTTGGAAAAATTCAAGAAAAAATATCTCAATTAAAGTCAGCATCATCCTTGCCAGATGGATGTACATATAAGGATTTGGTTGGGAGCGAAGAATTTATAAGTAGATTGGCGCAATTTGTATCGAAACAAAAAGCTCTTGTTTCCCATGCCACAATTGAAGTTATAAACACTCTTCAACGTGCGATTGATAATCCTATTTCTCATACTTTTACTGTAGAAATTGATCTCTATAAGAATGTCAGCGCCACTAAATATATGAAACCGCCTACTTCAAAAGAAGAAAGATACGCAATCTTCACTCACTCCGTTGATGCAGTGGGTATTAATGATCGCTTCTTGGAAGAAATACAAGAAGAAGTAACAAAGGAACTAACTGATCTACAAAAATACGTAAAAGAATTATGGGACGATTTATCAAAAGAAATCGACGATATTTGCAAAGCAGGGCTTAACCCAGATGGTACCGAATTCAAAAATAGAACTTCTAATCTTTCTCTGGAGATCTCAAAATTAGTGTCAGCCCACAAAGCTCATACTGAACTGGTAGTTAAAAACATACCGGTAAAATTTTATAAATCTGTAAAACAAAAAAACGCTTCAATTACAAATGTGAAAATTGCGTTCACATGCGAACTTCTTAAGGGCGTTGCGTCTCTCACCAAGAGTGCGATCACTCTTGTCGCAGTTTGGCTTTCGACCGCTTCAGGAGTTACCATTCCGGAAGCGCTTAGACAGACTGCTGTTACTGGCTTTTCGGCTATCTTTACTGTGAAGAAGCTAGCAACCGAATTAGCTCGATGGCAGAAAGAAACCGGAAAATCATTGGAGGATGTTCAAAAACAAATCGAAAACTACATTGAGGAGAAAAATAAACACAAAGAAAACCCATTGATCGAAAATCGGCTAGGAGAATATATTAATCAGTTTGCCGGAGAATTGGAATCAATTAAGGTAAACATCAAATCCGCGATCTCTAAAGTAAATAAAATTGACAAAGAAAATGGTAATCTTAAGTCGGAGGTTAGAAGGCTTGCAAGTTGGCAAGAAAATGTTTCTAAATTAGCGAAGTCTAACAAATCATTGGATTTGTTGGATGATATGAAAAAAATAGAACTTAGCGTGGACGCAATGATCAAGCAAGTCATAACTACAAGTGAATTCCTGGTTGAAGCCCGTGATCATTTGTCAAAAATGATAGAAATTGTTAAGGGGCTAGATAAAAACAAGTCGTTTGTTGAGGAGTGGATTCGTCCTATAATTGTTTTAGGTTCAAAAACTTACGCAGGATATACAAACGAGGTTATAGCGGCTGTCGAAATATATCAAGGCGTAGATAAAGTTGTTAGGAAAATTGAGAAATACTTATAGTGGAAGAATGTTTCCATGTTCTGATCAACGCCCCAAGCCCTCTCTAACAAAGAGGAGCATTGCCTATCGGGAGGGGTATAGCAGCACCTTTCGTCTCCCTCACCCTGTGGGTACTGATCGAGCCTTTGCTCCCGCCGGGGCCGCAAAGCCGAAGGGCAGGCGGCCTCGGCTGGGCCGGACATCAATCTGCATCCACTACGCCGATGCGCCCGTTGGCGCTTGGCCTTCGGCCGTGCCATCCTCATACAACCGCGACATGCCTCGTGCGAGGCAGCCTGCCTGGGAGAATATAAAGATGCTGAGGTACGTGATTGCAGCTGCTGCGATGGTTGTGACGCTCGCCGCCAGTTCCGGCGCGTCAACCGCGGCGACCGCGCAGCAGGAGAAAATGAAGACCTGCAATGCCGATGCGACCGCCAAGAGCCTGAAAGGCGACGAGCGCAAGACATTCATGAGCAGCTGCCTCTCGAACAAGCCCGCCGCAGCCGCCGAACCCGCCAAGCCGTTGACGGCTCAGCAGGACAAGATGAAGAAGTGCAACACCGACGCGGCCGGGAAAACTGGAGAGGATCGGAAGGCGTTCATGGCAAGCTGCCTGAAGGGTTGAGCGCGGGACGAAGCTGGCTGCCTGGAGATGCGGGCGGGAAGGTACCGGCGATCGACCGCCCATCGACCTTCAGAACCGGACGGACGGCGCGGTCGCTCCCGGCCTCTCGAAGCCATGTCCCAGGGACGGAGGATGACCTGCGGCATGATATGCGGCATGCCTGGAGCCAATGGAAGCCGCCCCTATCGACGGGCATAATTGCTCTGCATCCCAGAGGGGCATCCATGAACAGAAACTGGCACGAAGCCCATCCAATGCCAGCGAAGGCGACCCGACAGCAGCGCGTCGAATGGCACCTGGAACACTCCCAGGCTTGCGGATGCCGACCGCCTCCGGCCTCGCTCCTTGACGACATCCGCGATCTCAAGGAAAGGCGCCATCGACCGGTCGAAGAAGGTGCCACCTGATCACAGCGGTGGGATCACCGCGCCACTCCTTTCAACTTTTCGAAGGTCCGGTACGCCCCCAGCCCGAGCAACGGCACCAGCAGCCCCATCAACGTGTCGGTGTCGATCTGTGGCATGGGCGTGCCGGGCGACCAGATCGACAACGCCCAGCCCATCAGCGGATAGCCGACGGTCTGGACCAGCAGACCAAGGACGCAGACCCAGCCGGCCGCCAGCCGGAGACGAACAGCGACGGGTTGGCGGCCTCGGCGGTGTTGACGGCGAGCTGCGCATAATCGCCGGCCTGAAGCATGGCGACCAGTTGGGCGTTCGCCGCAGCGGTGCCCTTCGCGTCGGGGTCGGGGATCTTGTCGATCAGGTCTGCGATGACGGGCGTCAGGGCGGTGATGAGCGGGATAGCGACAGCCATGGAATTCCTCCGGGCATGAAACCGGCCCGCCGGTAACGGCAGGCCGTGGGTGGGGTTTGATGGGACGAAAACTCTGGATTCGGATTGACTAGAGCGCGACCTGCTATCAATTTGGACCGAGTGCAGATTGATAGTAGTGCCATTTCCACTACGATCAGCTGTAGTGAAGAACGTGGTTGGCGTAGAGCGACAAGGCTCTAAGCAGCTGGCTACTCGCGACAGCTCCTTGCGAAAACTCGGCGGAACCATCATCATGGCATTTATAAAAGACAGAGACATCATAAGAAAATACATTGAAGAACAGATTGAAAATTCACAAAAAGATCCAAGTGGTATTTACAAGCCCGGAAAATGTGATCCCGTTATTTATTTTAAAATTCAGCTCACCCTTGGCAACAAGGTGGCGGAAAAACACGAGGAATCTATCGAGAAATTTTGGCGCATGTTGTCCTTGCGCGGTGTAACGCACAAACACGGCACATTGCTCAACTCCAAACAAGGCATCCAGCCTATCAAAAGCGACAGTTCAGCCGGTATCAAAGTCCAACTGCTGGGCAACAAACACGGATGTTGGACCTGCGGTGCGAAGATGTCGGACAACGGAGCGGCGAGTTGGGTGGCTGACCATATTCCTCCCGTCAAACTCTCCGCGGCAGCCCTGGCGGCGGTGAATGCTCGATTCGGCACCAACCTCCAGGAGAAAAATTATAGCCTCCACCCTTCCTGTTATGACTGCTGCCGCAAACAGCCGGGCCTCATCAAGAAACTGAACAAAAATCCCATGGATGTTGCGATCCTCCTGAACACGACCAGCGCTCAGCGAATGATCATGGGTGGGCCATGCAATAACACGGTTCGCACCAGCAGCCCGAAAACGCTGGCCGCACAGGGCGTGTGGACCAATCTGGCCGGGGTAAAGTGCCACATCTGCGGCAGTGACGCGCCATCTGGGAAGGATACGGCTTATACCGCGGACCATTATCCACCGCGCGAATTCAACACCCATTATGCACAGACG
Source organism: Azospirillum sp. A29 (assembly GCF_042604625.1). Lineage (NCBI taxonomy): Bacteria > Pseudomonadati > Pseudomonadota > Alphaproteobacteria > Rhodospirillales > Azospirillaceae > Azospirillum > Azospirillum sp. A29. The sequence goes on along the minus strand of NZ_CP170467.1, from coordinate 1,251,323 downwards.
CTTTTCAAGATGATCGGGAAAGCAATCAAGAAGCCACAGGCTCTGCCGCAGTGCATCACCTGCTCGAACCGGCAGGGTGATTATTCGGCGGTCTCCGTTAAGATGAAGAAGATCGCCACGTCGCTGCATGTGGTTGCCTACAAATAGACGCAGACGGCGCGGCACCTCGGTGGAGGCAGGCCAAGTCATCAGCCGCGCCAATGACGGTGGCGGTGGTACGCCTTGGCCTCAATGCCCGCTACGCCTCCATGAACTCGGCCAACCGGTTGAGCCAGCCGGCGGCGTTCAGCGCGTCGTCCTCAGTCCGCCCGCGCTTCCGCGCGTCTCCGGTGATGATCTGGCCATAGAAGCACATCCGGGCCACGAAGACCGAGCGCCACAGCCCGGCCGCGTCGCTGCCATTGACGGCGGCCAGCGTCTTCGGACCGACGGCGCCGTCCACCTTCAGAAGCGGCCGGCCGGCCAGATCGTTCACCGCATCCTGCAACCACGTCCCGGCGCGTGTCGGACCGTGGTTCACGCCGCTGTCGATTACCAGGGCGCGGAGCGCGCCGTCGGTGATGCCGGCGAAGCCCGGCTCTTCGATGTAGCGGGCGCGGTAGATCGCTCGCACCTCGGCCTCGTCCAGCGCAGCGACGTCGGTCGCCGTGACCGGGCGCTTCCGCCAGCTGGCCAGCGTCTCCAGCGTGATGCCGCCCTTCGTCGGGCCGCCGCGGTCGCTGGACCGGTCGGTGTAGCGCGGCCAGCCCTCCCGGCGGAGGATGTTGTCGATGACGGTTTCGGTGGTGAGCGTCACCATGGTTCAGGTCTCCAGGCATGGAAAAGGCCGCTTGCAGCGGCCGGGGGCGGTCAGGGGTTGGAGTGTTGTCGCGGCGTCAGTCGGGCCAGCCGGCGGAGATGTCCACGGCCAGCACGGCGGCGGCATCCGGAGCGGCGTCGATCAGGTCGTGGATTGCGCCTTCCCGGTCGAAGCAAGCCTGGACGTGATCACCCACCGCGTCGGCGATGGCGATGATCTGCGCGCCGGTCAGGTCGACCCATTCACCGGATGCGGCCTTCCACCGGAATATTGCGGTCGGGTCGGTCTGCGCTTGCGCCCGCTTGCCCAGGATCAGCATCTTGGATCGGTCATCGGTTGCCACCGGCACGCCAGCGATGACGATGCCGCCGGTCTCTTTCTGCCATCGCAGATCGGTCGCGGCGGCCTTGCGGGTGGCCTTCACCTCGTCCAGCGGGATCGGTTCCACGTCCCAGGTGCGCCGGGTGCGCTGATGCTCCAGCTCCAGCGTTTCGGTGTAGGTGTCCGCCTGCCGGTGGGTCCGTGCGTCGAAGGGCGGCACCGTCTCGAAAATGTCCATGCGTCACCTATCAGAGCTGAGTGCTGAAGCCGGCGGGGATAGAGCCGGAAAGGTCGGCAGCCTTGAACCGACCGATGAAAACGGCAGAGTTGGACGTTCCAACCGCTGGGTAAAGCGCGCCAGACAGGCCCGTAAATGCGGGGTTTGTCCCTGCTGCCGGATCGCCGGACCCCTGCCACACCCCATCCCTTCGGAACCAGATGCTTCCCGGCCCCGTATTATCGATGCCAATGCCGAGCACGTTCCCCGCCGTCCATGTGGAGCCGTAAGCGGTTGCGCCGCCGGAGTTCTGCTTGTTGCCGTTACCGCTGCGGTAGGCCGCCGTCTGCGTCGGCTGGCTTTCGAAGTTGGTGAATGCGCTGTCCACAACGCAGACGGCGGCATCCGAACCGCCACTGACACAAAGAAATTCGAAGTAGAATTTCCCGACAGGGATTGCGTTTACAGCCCTGGCGGCTACCCAACCACTTGGCGACGTGAAGGTAACCGTCAGGTTGTTGTTGCTCAAGGAAGCCGTCGTGCTCTTGGCCGTCGTGCTGAACATCTGAGACGACACCAAGCCATTGCCACCGATTGCATACCAAGCGGAGTTGTCCGTCACGAGGATTACGGATTGCATTGACGTGAGCGTCAGCGTCAGGGCGCCGTTGACGGTTTCAGAACCGTTCGGATCGATGGTGATCATACCCCCGCCGGCATTGATGACCGGGACCGCGAAGCCGTTGGGCAGACTGGCTGCGGCAGGCAAACCGAGCGGCCATGTGCCGGTCGCGACGATCAGCTTGCCGGCGTCTGACGCATTGACTGTGTAGGCGACGGATTTGGGAAGCGTCGGGAAGGATGCAGCACCGGCGGTAAAATTGCCCGAATGATAGACCGTATTCCCGTCAATGGTGACCGCGCCGGATTGCGGCACGACCACTCGCTCGGTCCCGTTAAAACCGAGAGCAATCCGCGAGGTCGACGTGCCACCGAAGCGCAGGAAGCCGTGAGTGCTCGAATCGATCTTGCGGTAAAGATCCCAACAAACGGCAGTCCAATCAGAACCATCTGTCAGCCGCCGGTTGCGGACGCGCAATGAGTCGCCATTATACGCGCCAGGATTACCCACGAGATTGAACAGGGCCGCATGTTCCAACTCGGCGCCCGACAATGCACCAACTGCCCCAAACGACGTGTTGATCGTGCCCTGCGCGGTGAGAACTCCATAGATTTTGGTCTGTGTACCGCTGACCCGTAGCGCCTCCACCCCACCTGCGACCAGGGATGCGGTGTCGGCACCACCGACCTGGGCAATGCCGGTGTTGCTGTCGCCAGCGACCGCCCAACCCGGAGCAGCCGTCGTGCCGGCCGGAAAGCTGGTCGGCATGTCGCCGGCCCGGCTGAAGCCCACCGCCACCACGTCATTGGCTGCAAAGCTGCCCGGCCCGGTCGGATTGGAAACGGTGATCGTCCACCAGGAGCCGTTATCGACGGCTGCGGTAACGTCCGCCTCGATCCACTTGAGGAGGTTGAGGCGGTGGCCGATGCGCAGCCGGCCCTTAACCGGGTTGGTCGACCCACCCCACGCCGTGAACACGGCCGACAGGTTCACAGCCGCTGCGTCGCTCTCCGATATGTGGATCGCGGTGATGCTGGCGACGGTCGGGTTGTTGACGCGGACCTTCCCAGCCCCAGGATCCGCAGCGCTTGTCCCGGCGTCCCAACTCATGCGGACGGCCGGCGCAGCCCCGCCGGCTGCCGATGCATATTGGTCGGCTGCTGTGGCGCTGCCGGCCGCCACGGTTGCGCTGCCCGCCGCCGTACCGGCGCTCCCCGCAGCAGCGGTCGCGCTGCCACTGGCTGCCGTCGCGCTGCCGGCCGCCGCGGTGGCGGACGCTGCCGCTTCCCCGGCCTTCGTGCTGGCGGTCGTGGCGCTCCCGGCAGCGGCGGTGGCAGAGCCAGCGGCAGCCGATGCGCTGCCAGCAGCACCGGTGGCGTTGTCCGCCGTCGCTTGGCTGGCCGTCACCACGTCGCCCAGCATCGGCTCGAAGTTGGTGTCCGGCCCGCCGGCGCCGGTCAGGCCGAAGGGGTTGGACGCAAGGCTGAACGGGCCGAGATTGTACTTCTTCAGCCGGTCCAGCGCGTCGGAAAACAGGCTCATTCCCGCCACTCCAGCAGGTTAAGGGTTAAGGCCGCCCAGATCGGCGGCAGGTATTTGTGCTGGTAATCGCCGACCAGCCGGAACAGGCCGCCGTACCAGAAGCAGGCTTCCGGACTGGCCACGTTGGGCAGCCAGACGATGGGCTTTTCGTTGCCGGCGCGATGGGCGGCGGCGAACAGCTTGTCGCGCAGCGTCGGCTGGATCGCCGCCAGATCGATCACCGCGGTGCGCTTGCGCAGGCCCGGCTCGGCCCAGACATAGCCGCCCGGTTGCTCGATCAGCTCGGTGTTGGGCTTCACCCCGTCGCTCGAGCCCGGCGCATGCCGGGTGACGGACAGGCCGTTGCCGGCCCAGCCCAGCCCCAGCCGGTACACCGTGTCATCGGTGCCGTCGGGCTTGTAGGCGCCGCCCCACAGGCTCCAGCGGATCACCCGGGCGCGGCAGAGGTCGACGTTGGCGTGGATGTTGGTGGTGTAGCGCCGGAAGTCCTCGTTGGGCAGGCCGCCGCGCAGCCAACTGCTGTAGCCGGGCTGCAGCGTCTTGGGATCGTAGAGCCCGGGGATCACCCGCCGGTCGCGGCCGTTCGGCATCCGGGTATCGGCCACCTTCTGCGTCCGGCCGCTGTCCAGGAAGGCTTCCATCCGGAAGAACGATTCCTGCCAGAGGTTGAGATGCAGCAGGCCGGCATAGGCGATGTCCACCGGGTACAGCCATTCCATCTCGATCACCACCGGGTTGGCGGCGGTGCCGAGCCGGGTCGTCACCGCCCGCTCTTCGAGCGGCGTGGTCAGGATCGAGGTCAGCGGCGCGGTGCTCGCCCAGCCGGTGCCCGGGCTGGTCAGCGTGCAGGGGTTGACCGGCCCGTTCCCCAGCTCGTTGGTGTCGGCGAAGAACCCGGCCATGGTCAGCGCTCCCCGTAAAGGGTGGCGCCGCCGCCGCGGTCGCGGTTGGTCCTGCCGGTGCAGACCAGCGTGGCGCCGGTCTCGAACCCGGCGATGTCGTCGGTGACGGTGAAGCCGTCGCCGATCCACAGCCCGGGTGCGCCGTCGCGGACCTTCACCTCGTAGGACTGCGGCGGGTCCTGCTTCTCCGCCTGCCATTCGGACAGCTCGGCCGCCGCTTCGGCCGCCACCGTCAAGGCGGTCTCCACCGTCGCCACCTTGGCGCCCTTGCCATAGGCCGCGACGATCCCTGGGTCCGTCTCGCCGGCAACCTCCCGCCACTGCTTGGTCCACAGCGTGACATTCGCCGAGTCGGTGGCATCAAAGGCGGTCTGCGTCACCGGGTTGGGGTTCTCGGCATAGCGCAGCACCACCTGCTTCGCCGGCGGCGTGTTGGAGCGGGTCAGCGGCTTCGCGCCCGGGGTGGAGCCGTCGGCGGTGCTGTAGGAGCGGGACGAGGTGGCGACGGCGCCGCGCGGCAACCGCGTCACCACCAGCTGATCGGACAGGCCGATGTACCAGCGCCCGCGCGCAACCGAGCCGACCAACTTGTCGTAGACGTCCTTGTGGCTGCGGCCGTCGCCGGCCGGCAGATAGACGCCGACGGTGCGCGGCGTGCTGTCCATGCCGGCGATGTCCACCGTGCTGGCCAGCCCGGCCTCGAGGGCGAGCGCCGCCACCGTCTCGCCGATCCGGCGCTTCCACGCCCCGCCGAAGAGCCGGCCCTGCACCTCCACCCGGAAGTCGTCATACTTCACCGCGGTGCGGATCAGACCGGTGGCGAGGTCGACGCGGAACTGGCCGGCCGTCGGGGTGCCGCTGGTCGGCAGGACCGGTACCGCCAGCGACCACGCCCGCGGCACCGCCTGGATTGCCCGGCCGCCGCCGACGGACCAGACATGCAGGCCGTCGATGATGCCGAGATAGGTCGGGGCCGCCAGCGGGCAGTGACCGATCGGTGCCTCCTTCAGCACGTCCTTCAGCTCCGCCGGCCCTTCCAGCCCGCCGGTGCCCTTGTAGCGCTCGGTCTGGACGGGATCGTCGAAGTCGGCTTGGCGGTCGTAGAGCGGCACCTTGATGCCGGTGCGCCCGTCCGGCGCCGGCAGCCCGGCCCGAGCGGTCCACACCGTCACGGCGCTCGCATAGGGGGCGGCCTCGTCCACCTCCTTTTCGGTGATGGTCTGGATGGCATAGTCGGTCAGCAGCGGGTTGAGCGGCCGCACGCCCAGCGGCACCCGCAGCCACAGGCCGGCGGTGGCGTCCCAGACATTGGCGTAGCGCGGCAGGGTGTCGGCCGCCCGGACGTTGATCAGAGACAGATCGTCCCGCTTGGGCGCGCTGCCTCCCTCGCCGCCGGCCGCCTGTACCAGCACAGATGCCCACTGCCCGACCAGCGGCAGCCACGTCACCGATGCCGGCGTGTCGCTGGGCCAGGACTGGTAGCCCTTGGAGCCGGCGCACAGATACCAGACGTGCGTGTGCCCGTCGGCCCAATGATGGGTCGACAGCTCATAGAGGCGGAGTTTCATCTCAGCTTGCTCCTGCGATCCGGACGGGGAGGTCCTGCAGCTCGGCCTGAATGCGGTCGAGGGTGCGGACGGTGTCGGTGCCGATGGCGTCCGCCTGCTGGGCGCCGGCCCGGGCGAAAGTTTCGATCTGGCCGGACAGGCGGTCGATCCGCCCGCCCACGGCCTCCACCGCCTTGACCAGCGTGGCCATGCCGTTCCCGCCGCCCAGCGCCGCCGGCAGGAAGCCGACGACGGTGGGACCGAACTCGCCACGCGCGGCGGCCATTGCGGTTGCGATCTGATCGGCGGTCCAGATGCGGGCCGGGCCGGTGGCCTCGAGTTCGGGACCATGTTCACCGACGATGCGCAACCCGCCGGCATGCCCGCCACCGGTGGCGAAGCCGGGGATCTTGCGGGTGCCGGCCAACACCTCGCCGATGCCGAAGTTCTTGAATCACCATGCCAAATTGAAGGTTGGGTCTTCGGCGCGGGCGGCGATGATGTCGGCGAAGCCGCCGAAGTTCTGCTCGATCTCGGCATTGCTGAAGGCTTCCAGCCGGGCCCGCTTGCCGGCCAAGCTGCTGTCGATGTAGGTCGGTGCCGTGCCGGCCGTGCCGCCGGTGCCGGCCGTGCCGCCGGTGCTGGCCTGGAGCGCCGACAGCTGCGCCTGCCAGAGCACGTAGGACTGCTGCATGATGCTGTTGAGGTCGGTCAGGGCACCGTATTGCTTCTGCCCCACCGCGGCGGCGTCCTTGCGCCCCTGCTGCAACTCCTTCAGCGTGTCCTGCGCCGCCTCAAGCTGCTGGTCGGCGGTGTCGACGCCCAAAGCCGTCTTGTCGCCCAACTCGCCGAACACCTGCATCACGGTGTCGTACCAAGTGCGGGAGGTGCCGGCGGAGTTGGCCTTTTCGATGCTGACCAGGGTCGGGCCGATCTGGGTCAGCACCGCCCGGGCATCGGTCTTTTCACTCTCGGTCGCGCTGTCCGACCGGACGATGGCCAGGGCATCTTTCCACTGCCGCGCCGCTTCCGCCTGCTTCTCGCCCGGGCTGATCGGCGCGTCGTCGGAGATGGCGAGGCTGTTGCGCGCCTTGATGAACTGGTCCGCCACCTTGGCCGCAGCGACCGCACCATCCTGCAGCTTGGTGATCAGGTCCTGGGTCGCGCTGACCTGCTGATCGTAGGCGGCCAGAACGTCTGCCTGCGCCAGATCGAAGGCCTTCTGGCCGCGCTCGGTCGCCTGCACTTGGATCAGCTGGCTGACATCGTACCCGGCATCCCGGGCGTCCTTCAGCTGCTTGGCCTGCTGGGCGTCCAGGGTCAGCAGCCCGGCACCGCGGCTGTTGCCCAGCGCCGTCTGCGTCCGGCTCGCCAGATCGGACTGGAAGGAGGCGAGCGCCTGCGCCACCTGCCCGCTGTCCTGCCATGCCTGCGTCAGATACCCCACCATGGTGGTGTACTGATCGGCGGTCAGGTAGCCGGCATCGAGCTGCCGATCCAGGAGCGCGAAAGCCTGCCGCTCGTCCGACAGGGTCAGCGTCCCGCGCTTGGCCGCCGCTTCGACACCGTCGATGGCGTTGGCCAGCCCGGCGATGACGGAGTTCTTGCGGTCGAGCCCCAGCCCGTCGAGCCTGTCCAGGGCGCTGGTTTTGGCGAGCGGGTCGGTCAGCCCGGCGAGGGCGGCAGCCCCCTGGCGCTGGGTCAGCGCGACGGCATCGTCCCGCGCCTTCACCAGCTTGGCGGTGTACTGGGTGGCGAGGTCGGTCACCTCCGCCGCGGTGTAGCCCAGCGACATCAGGGCCGGCCGGAAGGCCTCGAACTCAATCTCCGCCTGCTTGGTCACGGCAGCGACGCCGCGCAGCGGTTCCACCGCCGGGCCGAGCCCCATCATGGCGGTGATGCCCTTGCGGGCGGCGGCGGTCAGTTCGGTCTCGGTGGCCAGCCCCAATTCGCTGGCCTTGTCGCGCCAGTCGGTGATCGAGGTCTTGACCTGCTCGCCCAGCTCCTTGGCATTGGCCGTGTAGGTCTTGATCTGGTTAGTTACCGGATCGAGCGCCGCATTCATGGCGTCGATCTGCTGGCGGAAGTCGGCAGCGAAGCTCAGATCGGTGGCGAGATCCTCAGCCTTGGTCGCCTTGGACGTGGTCAGCGCCTTCTGCACATCCGCGTTGGCACCGGTCAGCTGCCCGGTTCCGATCAGCCCTTTCAGGCTCTCGCGCATGTAGAAGACGATGGCCTCGTCCTGCGAAGTGAACTCGCTCTTCTGCCCCGCCTTGTCCCCCACGGCCGGGGTGACATACCACTTGCCGTCCTTGGCGAACTGTTGGATCAGGCCGGTGTTCAGCCCGTCGCCGCCGGTGACCTTGGCGCCGATACCGGTCAGCACCGTGTTCATGGCACCGGCGACGGCGTTGGTCACCTGCTGCATCTGGCCGGCATCGGCGCCGTTGTCCGCCAGGGCCGTATCGGTCTTCAGGCCGCCCTTGCCGTTCAGGACGATGTTGCCGGAGCTGTTGGGGCCGACGGTCGCCTTCTGCGTCCCGATCATGCCCATGATCAGCCCGACCGCAGCACCAATGGCGGCGCCGACCGGCCCGGCCACTGATGACAGGCCGATGAGGGTCGAGAGATAGCCGGCACCGGCACCGGCGACGGCGCCGCTGATGCCGCCGACGGCCTTCGAGTTGGTTGCGGTCCCCAGGGCGCCGCCGACGATCCCGCCGCCCAGCGCACCGGCGCCGCCCGCGGCAAGGACGCCGCCAAGCGTCGCACCGCCACCGGTCGCCGCCGCCGAATTGGCGATGGCCTCCGAACCGACGACGTCGACATAGCCGGGCGCGATACCGGAGGTGCCGGCCCACAGCTGGGTGTCCATCAGGCCGCTCATGCCGCCGCTGATGCCCAGCTTGTCCATCGCCCAGCTGCCGGCCTGGGAAAGCCCCGCGTTGGTCAGCTGGCCGGTCAGACCGTTGCCGCCCTGGCCCGCCTGACCGCTGCCGCCGGCAATCTGCAGATCCCACAAAGACGGCGAATAGGAGCCCAGCCCGAGAGCATTCTTCACCGGGTTGACCAGCGCCATCTTGCCGGCGTCGACGGCCAGCGAGGTCAGGGCGGCGCGGATCAGGTTGCCCCATTTGACCGTCTCGCTCTGCCCCTTGACGATGGCGTCGACCGCGCTTTCCAGGGGCCGCACCACCGACTCGTCGATGGCGTCGCCCACGCCCTGCCACGCGGCTTCGGCGTGCTGGGTGGCGATCTGCCAGTCCGCCGTCTCCACCGCCAGCTGGCGGGTGCGCTCCACCTCCTGCAGCTGCTCGGCCGACAGCTCCTTGGTGACGTCGATGCCCTTCTGCCGGATCTGAACTTCGGCCTGATAAGCCGCCCGAGCCCGGGTGCGGTCATCGACCGACTTGCCGACCAGCGACGCTTCCTTGCGCGCCAGTTCCAACCCGTCGCGCTGCTGCTGATTGTACTGCTTCAGCGCGTCCAGCTTGGACAGTTCGGACGCCGCCTTGGAGGCCTCGTCGTAGCCGTCGGCGATGTCGCGCAGCGTCTTGGCCAGTTCGACATTGCCGGTGGCCTCCGCCGCCTGCGCCGCCGCCAGGGCCTCCGATGTCGTCTTGGTGACCTGCGCCTTGCGCTCCGCCTCCATGCGGGCGGCAACGCCCTCGTCGGTGGCGGCGACCACCTGACGCTGGGCTTCGGTCTCGAGGTCCAGCTGCTTGGTGGTCTGGGCCAGCGACACCGCCTGGTCGGCCGCCTTCTCCGCGACGATCTGCCGGGTGCGCGCCTCCACATCGATGGCCGAGGTGACGGCCTCGCTTTGCGCCTGCCGGCGGGCGTCCGCCTCGATCCCGGCAGCGAGAGAATCACGGTAGGCATCGGCGGCGGCGACCTGCCCCCTGATCGCCGCCGTGGTCTGGGCGTTCTGCTGGGCGACGGCCGCCGCCTGATTGTTGGTGACGGCGGCGCCGGCTTGGTCGACCTGGGTTTTCCGCTCGGTCGCTGAGGTGGCGGTGCCGATCAGGTCGATTTCCCGCTGGCGTTCGGCCAGGAACTTCTCGCGCGCCGGGCCGACCATGCCCGTCGACTGCTTGCTAGCCTCGTCCTGCAGACGCCGCTTGTAGGCGTCGAGACCGCCGTCCTTGCTCGCCTTGTTCAGGTCGGCCAGCTGGTTTTCCAGACCGGCCAGGGCGCGCTTGGTCTCGTCCGTCGCCCCGGCCATGTCCGGACCGAAGGCGCGCCGGAGCTTCGTCACCTTTTCCGTGACGTCAAGAATTTCGGTACCCAGCGGCCGGGCGGCGCGGGTGATCTCCGCCGCCTCCACCCCGAACCGGTCGCGGTCCTGGTTGTTCTTGCGGATCGCCGCCTGCTCGCGGGCGCGGGCCTCCGTCGCGCGGCGCTGTGGCAGTTCGGCGTCGATCTCGACCAATCGCTTGTCGCCAGCGCTGCCCATCCCAGGCGCAGCCAGTCGGCTGTCAATCGGCACGGTCTCGCTGCCCGCGGCACCGCCGGTCTCGGCCTCGATGCGGGCGCGGTCCAGCTTGCGAGCGTCAATCAGCCGCTGCCGTTCGGCCTCAAGCCGGCGGATCGCCTGGGCGTTGGTCTCCGGCGCCACGGCTTCGCCGACGGCGTTGAAGGCATTCGAGACCGCCCGGCCCACCCGCTCCCAGGCCTGGGCGAAAGTGGTGGTGTTGTCGGCCAGCCCGCGCACCCGCACGCCCAGCTTGTCGGCAACCAGCACCCGGGCCTCTTCCTCCCGACCGGTCGCCTTCAGCTGACGGACATGCTCCATCTCCTTGGCGGTCAGGATGCCGTAGGACGCCTGCAGCTTCTCCGCCGCTGCCACCGGGTCCTTGAACATGCCGGCAAGGTCGGCCGACGCATCCTCGGCGCTCTGCTTGGTGCCGGCGGCGTAATCGCGCGACAGCGCGATCAGCTTCTCCATCGACTCCGTGCCGATCTTGCCGGCGCGGATGTAGGCGATTTCCTGATCGCGGGCGGCAGACACCGAAATGCGGCCGGCATCGGCGGCGCGGGTGGCCAGCTGCTCAAGCTGGTCGGCCGTCGCCCCCACCTGCCCACCCATCATTCGATTGGCGGTGGAGACCTCCGCCAGCTTGCGCTGGTAGGACTCGCCCGCTGCCACCACCAGGGCGAAAGCGCCGGCGACGGCACCGATCCCAAGCGTCGCCAGCCCGGCCGGCGACGCCAGCAGCGACAGGGCACGGCCGACACCACCGACGGCGCCGGTCGCCTGCGGACCCTGCTGCATCATGATCAGCAGCGGGTTCTGCCCGCCGGCCAGCTGCACCGCCGCGTCCTGCAACTGGTAGGTCAGATTGGTCAGTTCATGGGCGGCGAGCTTGGTCCCCTTGGCCGCCGTCTCCCCCGCCGTCCCGGTGTCGCGCAGAGCGCGCGACAGGGTGGTGTAGCGGTCGTTGGAGATGCGGCCTTCCGCCAAGGCCTTGTCCAGCTTGGCCTGATCGTCGGCCAGCCGCCGGGTTGCTGCCCCATGGGAGTCCAGCCGATCTTCCAGAGCCTGGAAGGCAGCCGCCTCCTTTTCCGCCGCTTCCTTCAGCTTGCGGGCGGCAACCGTCACCGGATCGTAGCTGTCGGTGATCCGCTGCAACTGCTGCTCGTAGGCGGCTCCGGTGACGATGCCCGCGCGCTGGGCGGTCTGCAGATCGGCGAGTTCGGCCTCGTACCGCTTGGTCGCGGTGGTGACCGGGTCGAACTTGGCTTCCAGCCGGTCGAGTTCCTGCCCCCACGCCTCGATGTCTGCCGCGCGCGAGCGGGTGTTGGTGCCCTGCCCAATGATGCCCAGCGAGCGGTTGATCCGCTCGGCCGCGGTGCCGACACCGGCCGCGGCGGTGTCCATGTCCTTCTGGACGGTGCCGACGGCCCGCTTGACCGCCCGCGACGCCTGATCCAGGCGGTCGAAGGCCTTGTCGACCTTCGACAGCGACCGGTCGATGCGGTCGGTGGTGCCGCCGACGACCTGCGCCGCCGCCTCCATCTGCTCGCGCAGCAGGGCGGTGGACGCCTCGATGGGGATCGAAAGGCCGGCCAGATCTTCAGCCATGGGGTGCCCCTGGAAATACGAAAGGCCGCCCGGTTACGGAGGCGGCCTTCCCGCGGAACGCTGCGACAGGAACGAGACGAACTCTTCGGCGGCTTCGGCCGGATCGGCCGGCTCTTCGTCCTCATCCTCTTCGGCCGGCTTGCCGAAGGGCGAGGTTGCGACGATGAAGGCCGTCGTTCCCTTCAAAGCGATCTCGAGCAGCGGAATCGGCGTGTCGAGCACGACGTCCGGCGGCCAGTCCTTGGCCCCCAGCACGCGCTCGACCAGATCGTCGAGATAATCCTCGAAGGTCAGGAAGCGGCGGGCTCGCCGGCGTCGGCCGTCGGCGCCGCGTCGCCGTTTCCCGGCTTGGCCGCCGCTGCCGCGTCGTCGGCCGCGCGCTCTTCCGCGGTCCGGCCGCCATTCAGCAGCATCATCACATACTGGTAGAGCACCCGAGCCATCGGGGTGATGCCGAAGTCGAACAGCTCCTGTTCGGCCTCCGCCGGGGCCTTGCCGCTGCCGGCGCAGTAGATGCCGAGCACGGTCTCGTACTCGACGGCGATCAGGCTGTTCAGCGCGTTCTGCAGGCCGCCGGTGACCTTGGAGATGATGCCGGCGGCGCGCGGGGTGCAGACCAGGGGGACGTCGGCGCCGTTGACGGTGACGATGGCGACGCCGCGGGCATACTTCGGGGTGGTGCTCATGACGGGTGTCCTCGAATGTCAGGGGAAACGGGGTGTCAGGGCAGGCAGAAAAAAGGCCGGCGGCGCCCTGACACGCCGCCGGCCTCGCACGCGCGGGCCTTGGGCTTAGCTGCTGCCCTTCGGCACCGGGGTGTAGCTCTCGACCAGTTCCAGCTTCAGCGTGCGCTTCCAGGTGTCGCTGGAGCCGCCGGGCACGCGGCGGGTGGAGGTCACCAGGGCACGGAAATAGAAGCGGGTGCCGTGATGGCCGGCCAGCGGCAGGCCGGTGGTGGCGTCACGGTCGACGTCGTTCTTTTCCAGGTAGAAGTTGTAGGCGTTGGGGTCGATCATCGCCGCTTCCAGGCGCTCGCGGGCGGGATCGTCCTCGATGTCGGCGATGGTCAGCTGCATCGCGCCGGGATCGACGATGCCCTTTGCCTTGTAGACCTTGCCCTCGTCGGTGGCGTTGAACTTGATGACCTCGGCCTCGTCGCCGAACTCGCCGAAGTTCTCCACCTTGCCGACGCGCAGGTAGGTGTCGGCGGTCAGGCTGCTCGCCTTGGTGCCGACATACAGCTTCGTGCCAATCGTGGATTGGACGCTCATGGTAACCCTCATTGTGGGTGGATGACGGCAGGCGCCGCCGGGATCACGGGCGAACGGTCAGCGCCCGGAACTGGATGACCCCGTGGCGGATGACGCCGTCGGGTTGGGTGAAGGCGGTGGAACTGCGGTAGACCGGGCGCACCGGCTCGAAGCCGGCGACGGTCAGCGGGCGGTCGTGCAGGGCCGCCTTGATGGCGGCCAGCAGCGTGTTGGTCTCGGCATAGCCGCCCTGGTTGGACCAGACATGGACGGTGACCAGATGCTGTTCGGCCTCCACGTCAACCAGCGGGCCGTCGGAAGCGCTGACGTCGCCGATAGTGGCGTAGGGATAGGGCTGGCCGGCCGGGGCACCGTCGAAGACCGGCACCGGAGCCAGGGCGGCGGACAGGCGGGCATAGAGCGCCGCCTGCAAGGTGTCGGCGGCGGCGCTCATTCCGCCCCCTTCCCGGCGGCGACCACCCGCCCCAGAGCCCGATTGACCGCCACCCGCACCCGCTTGATCGCCCCGTTGCGGTTGGCCTCGTAGGCCGGGAACAGGAAGGGCTGGGCCGGGGCGCCGGGATGGTGGATCACGCCGCCGTCGGGCATCGGGATGTCGTGCGGCGCGGCGCCGAACTCGACGAGATGGATGTGGGCGGCGCGGCCCTTGCCCCACGATCCGATGCGCGCGGCCAAGCCGCCCTTGGTGAACTTCACCTGGAACTTCCGCATCAGCGTGCCGTCGGCATAGGGATGGCCGGCGCCCGGCTTGGGCATCGCGCGGTAGGCGTCGGCGAAGAGGGCGAAGGCGCTCTCGGCAACCGCCTCCTTCACCTCGCCGGTCACTTCGTCCGGCAGCTGGCGCAGGACGCGCTGAAGCTTCGCCGCGCCTTTGACGCGGCTGCGTTGACGGGCCATGGGTGGTCTCCGGTCAGGTCGGAACGCCGGCATCGCAGTCGATGACGGTCCACATGGCGCGCGATCCGCTGGCCGGCACGAAGCGGATGTTCATCGTCCTGCCCTGCCAGAGGATCCGGCAGTCGGTCGTGACGTCGGTCCGGCGGCGGATGACGACGCGATAGGTCGCCGCCGCCTCGATCTGGCCGGCGGCGGCACGCTCCCGGCCAGCGATAGGCCGGACCTTTGCCCACACGGTCGCCAGTTCGGCCCAGCCCTTCGTGACGCCGCCGCGCCCATCGGGGGTGTCGGCCGGCTGTTCGATCCGTACGCGCTGGTCCAGTTCGCCGGCGCCGATCATGCCGCCCACCATGCGGGCGACGGAGCGCCCAGCAAGGAGCGGGTCCAGCCCGACAGCGAGCGCACCCGGCCATCCATCTCCGCAACGGCATGGTGCCAAGCGATGCGGTGTCCGCCCAGGCGCCGCGGGATCGGCGAGCCGTCGGCATAGGGCTGGGCATCGTCCAGCGGCACGCCGGCCAGGATCGCCCGCCGGTAGCCCAGCTTGTGCAGGGCGATCCGGATGGCATAGAGGCTGGAGGTGCCGAAACGCTCGACGTCCGTCGTCACCCGGTCGATGCCGGGGCCCGGATCGGGCGCCCAGGTGGTGAAGCCGCCGACGAGGCCAGCGGCAGCCCGCGCGGCGGCGAAGCCGGCCAGCTGGTCGGGGTGGAGCGACACCCAATGGTCCAGCGCGCCGACCACCAGCCCGGCGCGGTTGACGGCCAGCAGATCGGCATCGATGGGCCCCAGCGCCGCCAGATCGTCGAACAGGCAGGCGGCATAGCCCAGGATCAGCAGCGGCTTCATGCGAAGGAGATCCTGCGATAGGGGGCGAGCAGCCGCTCGACCGTCGGGTTGACGGCGTGGGTGGCGCCGATGACGGCACCTTCGCGGACGGCGTAGAGGTCGCCGAGGATCAGCAGGATGGCGACCTTCACCGACGGCGGGACCGGCACCGCGGCGCCGTCGGCATCCGTCCAGGGCACCGATCGGTTGAGGTGCTGCACGGCGGCATCCTCGGCCGCCGCCAGCTTCAGCGCGATGTCGGCGTCCTCATCGGCGCCGTCGACGCGCAGATGGGCCTTCGCTTCGTCCAGGGTCACAACGGACATGCTGGGCACTCCGAAGCGAGGGGGCGATGCCGCCCCCTCTTCCCGATCAGATTTCGGTCGGGCTGGTCAGCAGATAGACCGTCTCGACCTTGGCCGTGTCGGTGTTGGCGGCGGACAGGTCCGGCTTGAACTTGAACCGGACGAAGCGCTCGGCCTCGGCGAGGTTGCAGCCCAGCACGGCCGAACCGGTCAGCGTACCGCCGACTCCGCCGTTGAGGGTCAGCATCGTCTCATCGGTGCCGATCTCGGTATAGGTCACGCCATCGGCCGAGTGTTCGAAGATGCCGGTGACGATCAGGGTCGCAGCGGCGGACAGGGCAGCGGTGGCGGCAAGCACCGCCGTCAGGCTGCCGAACCGCTTGGTGCCGAACTGGTCGCGCAGATCAAGCGCGGCGCAGGTCTGCTCCACATTGTCGGTGCCGGCACCGGCGGTCAGGTCGTATTCGGCCTTGGCATAGACCGGGGTCATCAGGGCCGCGTCGTCGCGACCGAAAGCGGGGGTGAACATCGGGGCGTCTCCCGTCAGGTTGTCCGAAAAGGTGAAAGGGCGCCCCCAGGCGCCCCTTCAATCGATGGTCAGGCGGCGCCCCACTTCACCGCGGTCAGCATGGCGAAGGCCTGCTCGTAGCGCAGGGCGAAGTCGTGGCTCATGTCCAGCTTGATGCCGAGCATGCCCTGGGCCCACAGGTTGACCTGCGCACCGCCGGCATCCACGAAGGACGCCTGATCGGAGGTCGACAGCGTCATCGTCACGCTGTCGCCGATCATCGCGTGACCGTGCGAGCCGAAGAAGATTTCCGACTCGTTGTTCCCGCCTCCCAGGTTCACGGGGATTTGGGTGGTGGTGTCCACCGGATAACCCATCAGCGTCGGGTTCTCGCCCTGCAACGTCGGGAACGCCAAGTTCTCACCGCCGGGGGTGTAGAGGTTCTGCAGGAACATCAGCGTGCGCGGCGCCATCAGCCACGCCGGGTTGATCATGGTGACGTTGGCTTCAGCCAGCTTCAGCAGAACCTTGGTCAGGTCCTTGCGCACCTCGGCCGCCGTCGGCTCCGCCTTGTTGATGGCGGCGATCTTGTTGGGTCCGGGGATGGCGTAGAGATAACCCTTCACCTTCTTGCCGGTACCGTCGGCGCGGAGGTACTGCAGGTCCTCGAACTCGCCGGCCGCGCGGCTCAGTTCATCACGGCAGTAGGCCTCCACCCCGAACGCCGTGTTGCGCAGCAGCTTCTTGCTGATCGGCAGGATGGCGGAGATGTCCTTCTCCTTCATGTCGATCAGGCCCCAGGTGACGCCGGTCGTCTGGCCCTGTTCGTTCTCGCCGACATAGCCGACCGAGGCGCCGGTCTTGCCCTTCAGATAGCTGGCGTTGCCGGGCACGACCTGGGCACGCTTGCGCACCACCGTATTCGGTCCGAAGAGGCGGATCACACCAGCCGCATAGTTCTGCGGCACGGTGAAGCCGCCCGCCGCGTTGTCGTTGAGGGTCTGGGCGCGGGTCGCGGCCTCGGTGACCGGATGGCGCTCGCCATAGAGGTCCTTGGCGATGCTGGCCGGCGGGACGAAGGTGCCGGAGTTGCGGAGCGTGAACTGCGACATGGCGAAGGAACGGACGAATCCGCCGAACTCCTCGCCGATGTCCCGCTGCGGCACCACCTGCGGCGCCACCGGGTGCTGTGCGGCCCTTTCCTCGATGAGGCCGCCGGCTTGGTTGTCCGCCGGTGCCTGGGATGCAGCGGCGGAGCGGCGGACATTCTCCATCCGCTCCGCCCGCTTGATGTCTTCGTCCAGCTTGGCCAGCTCGGTCTCCTTGGCGTCGAAGGCCGAGCGGGTTTCGTCGGTCAGCTCGCCCTTGGCCAGGGCTTCCATCTCCTCGATCAGCTTGGATCGCTTCTGCTTCAGCTCGTTCAGGGTGAAGCCGCCCAGGGCGACGATGGACAGCAGCCCGCCGGCATCGCCGAAATGGGGAAAGCTGGTGTGGGCGATGCCGCTGGCGGCAAACGCGGCGGCAGGGAGCAGGTCGATGGCGGCGACGCCGGCCAGCAGCAGGCACAGCGCAGCGAACGCCGTCGTCAGACGATGACGCTTCATGGTGATCCTCGTGGTGATATGGCGCGCGGCGCCGGTGTGGTCCGGGTCAGCCCCGCAGCTTCGCGAGGCGAAGACGGAGCGCCAGGGGATCGGCCGGAGCTTCCGACCGGGTGAACAGCGAGCGCATGGCCACGCTGGTTTTGGGATAGGCGGGCATGCTGGTGATGGTGATCTCGCGCAGCTCCACGGTCTGGAGCGCGACCGAGCGCAGCTTGCCCTTGTCGTCGTACTGAGTGCGGGTTTTCATCGGCCGGAAGCCGAAGGACATGCCTTTGTAGTTGCCGACCCGCACCTGCTCGTAGGTGTCCCGCCCGAGCTGTGTATCTGGCAAGGTCACTTCGTAGCGCAGCCCCTTGGCATCCTCGCCCAGGGTCAGGTTGCCGGCCGAGGTCCGGGCCAGCAGCGAGCGGGGATCGTGCTCGACCAGCAGGCGGACGTCGGCGCCGCTGCGCAGGGTCTCGCCGAAGGCGCCAACGTCGATCACCTCGTCGAACTCGCCGGACCAAGAGCGGATCTTCGTCGGCGTGTTGAAGGTCGCGGCATAGCCGGTCAGGCGGCGGGTCTGATCGTCCACTGCGCGAAGCTCGGCGTCGGTCGCCCAGCGCAATTCGAACTCGGCCGGCGTCTCGCCGTCCTGGTCAAGCAGTAGCGGCATCGGCGTTTTCCTTCTTGGCCGGCTGGTCGGTGGGAGGCTCCGGCTTCCCCGCCGCCGCGAGACGCAGGGGGACGGAGGCGGAGTTGATGTACAGCTCGTCGCCACCCGGCAGCGGCGGCAGATTGGTGACGGCGCGGGCCTCGTTCGGCGTCATCCGGCCGTTCTGGACGGCCTTTTCCAACACCTCGCCCAACGTTTTCTGGTCGCCCATCAGCAGGAGCGTGGGATCGTGCTCGGCATAGATCGTTCGCCGCTCTTCCGGGGTCAGAAGGTCTTTCGCCACCGTCTGGCACAGGTCGGTGAGATGCGGCGTCAGGCAGTGCTTGTAATGGGCGAGGTCCAGGTGCTCGACGTTGGAGAAGGTGCCGCGCTCCAGATCGTTGATCAGGTGCGCCGTCACGCGCAGGATGCCGGCGATCACCGAACGGTCGAACTTCCGCGACTCCAGAAGCTGCGACTTCTGGGCATCCATGCTCATGGGGAAGAACTTGGCGTCGTTGCCGAACACCCCGATCTTTCCGGCCTTCGAGGCGCCGGCATAGGTTTCCTGCACTAGCTTGCGCGCCTCGCGGCCCTGTTCGGAGTTCAGGGGGGCGTTGACGCTGATCATCCCCGACAGGCTGGCGCCGTTGGCAAAGGAGGCGTTGGCGAACTCATTGGTGGCCAGCGCCCCGCCCATCGTCTCGGCCTGATAGTGCTGCCAGACCGAGACGCCCTTCAGGCCATAGTCCGGCCCGCGCAGGATGGGCAGGTTCTGGACGTGGAACACTTCGTCTTCGAGAAACACCGCCTGCGCACCGTCCGGAGTGCCGATGCGGTAGGCCCGACGCCGTTTCTTGTCGATTGGGTCGCGGTACCAGAAAGGCTGAACGCAGCCGTTTTCGACCGGATGCAGCTCGGTCAGCACGCCATTGTCGTTCGGCACCTTCAGGCTGTAGTGGTTGCCGTAGTGCAGCTTCTCGAACAGGACCAGCTTCCAGAACGCAAAGGCGGTCATGTGGGGGCATGGGCTGGTCAGCAGCAGCTCATACAGCGGGTGATCGGTCGCCGGTTTCCGGTTTGGCCCGCGCTCGCGGTAGAGGTTGAGCGGCAGCATCGCCACGCCCTCGGCGATGACGTTGATGCAGGAGAACACCGTGTGGTGGGTGATCGGGTTCTCCGCCGTCACCGTCACGCCGGCCGAGGTCGGGCCGTAACCGAAGAACGGGATGTTCTGCCACTGGTCGAACGTCGGCTCGGAGCGGCTTTCCTTCCGGCTGAAAGGCCACATCACACCACTCCTCCGAAGATGCTGGCTGCCGTCACCGGGCCCTTGGCAGACGGGTTGGTCGCCATCAGCGCCACGGCGTTGAAGCTGCTCATCAGCGGGTCGATCTTCGCCGAGCCGCTGACCTGCTTGGTGATCGAGATGGCGTTGCCCTGCTGGACGATGCGGGCATTGCCGACGCACCACGCCATCATCGGCCGGCCGCCATGCGCCGCGGTCTTCGATGCCAGCCGGCGCTCGGCCGTCTTGATCGCGCCGTTCAGCTTCCAGCCCTGGCTGATGCCGATGATCCGCTCCAATGCAATGCCGCGTCCGGTCAGTTCGTCGACGATCTCGCCGATGCCGGCGGCGTCGACACCGATGCCCTGTTCGGCCAGCAGCTCGGCCTGCTCGACCTGCATGACGATGTCGGCCAGCTCCACCACCGCCTGGGCGGGATCGTCGACGATGGTCAGGTCGCCGTCCTTCTCGAAGTCGAGCAGGCGCGGCGCGATCTCCTTCCGGCGCTCCAGCACGATCCGGTGCGCCCACGCGCGGTGCCACATCAGCCAGCGCCGGGTTTCCCGGCAGCGCCCCAGCACGGCCAAGCCCAGCAGGTCGTCCAGCCCGCCGCCGTCGATCCCGACCACCACCACTTCGCAGCGGGCGAGGATCGCCTCGAGCGTCAGGCCCTCTTCGCCGCAGACCTCCCAGAAGTCGGCACCCGCCCAACGGTCGGAGCCCATGTTCAAGCCGACTTCGACGTTCAAGTGCTTCGACAGAAAGCCGCGGACGGAACCCTCGCCGCCCAGCTGGGCCTTGGCATACTCGTCGAGCAGGAACTCCTCGTCGACCGACGCCCCCATGTTGGGGTTGGTGACGTAGAAGTTTTCCGGCCGGAGATGCGCCTTGGCTTCCAACATCGCCTTGGGGAACTCGTAGAGCACTCCCAGCGACTTCGGCGCCCGGAGCTTGCCGTCGCGGATGTCGCGGAAGCGGGCCAGCCACTGCTTGAAGACGCCGGCCGGCGGCTCCTCCCCCTGGGTGGACAGGGCGATGACGAAGCCCTCTTTCCTGGAGGTCAATCCGCCGCGGGCCTCGCGCAGCATCGCCTCGGCGTTCGCCCGCGTGCCGAAGACGTGCAACTCGTCGATCAGCACCCCGGTGGCCTTGTTGCCGGTGACGACGTCGCTGTCGGCCGCGAGGATCCTGAGCGTCGCCCCGGTCGTCCGGTGCTCGATGGTCTTGAGATGCGGGATCGGCTTGAGGATCTCGAACAGCTCCGGATCGGCGCCGATCATGGCCATGGCCGGATCGGCGGAGTTCTGGGCGATCTTGATGGTGGGCGCGATGATGATGAACTCGGCATTCTGCCGCCAGTTGCGCAGCAGCGCCGTGACCATGATCCCGGCGGCGATGGTCGACTTGCTGTTCTTCTTGCTGATCAGCAGCAGGAACTCGTTGATCAGCCGCCGGCCGGTGTCCGCGTCGTAGGCGCCGAACACCGCACCGACGAAGTCGAACACGAATTGCCGGCACGCCTCCTCCATCGTCGGGCTGCCGGGAACGTCGACGAGCTTCAACGCGCGGAAGATCTTCAGCGCCGCCTCGGCCTCGGCCGCGAACAGCGGCGGGCACGGGATCAACGACTCGCCAGCGACGATGCGCCGTTCCCAGTCGGGGCATGCGGTGGTCCACTGCATGCGTCAGCCCTTCGTGTTGTCGACGGCGAGGCGCGGCGGCGCCGGGGGAGCGAACTTGTTGCCGGGCTTGGCGGCTTCCTGCGCCTTGGCCTTGGCCTCTTCCTTCTTGCCGCCGCCGATCCCGACGCCGGCAACCTCCTTGGCCACCGCCAGGGCCTGCACGATGGTCTTCAGCGTCATGGATCGGGCCGGCAGAGAGATGGCCTTCAGCATCGCGGCACGGCGCCGGCCGTTCTCGTCGTCGGCAGTCTCGACCTCGATCAGCTGCTCCAGCTCGCCGACATGCGCCGTGACGGCGTCGAGTTCGTCCAGCATCCGGCCGGCGATATCGCGGGCGTGTTCGACGTGTTCCCGGCACTCGGCGGGGTGCAACGGCCGCGCCATCTGGTCGTTGGGCGGCAGGATTTCCTGCACCGGCAAGTGCGCACTTTGATGCGCACTTTCGTGCGCAGTGCGCACCCATTTTTCCTTGTTCGCGCGGCTCCGGATAGCGCTTTCCGATACCTCGAAACGCTCTGCAATCTGGCGATTTGACAGCTTTCCGGCCCGAAAAGCGGCCTCAATCGCTGCCCAATCGATGTTTTTGCGTTTCGCCATGGCGGGTCGTGCGCACCGCAAAGTGCGCACCTCAAATTCATTTGGAGGGGAAAAAACTCTGAATGGGGGGAGGCGCGGTCCCCCGGTCGGCCGCCCCCCAGACTTTCGACACCCCCTACCCCTCAATGCAAGGGGCGTGCCAGTCGGGGTGGTGGGTCAGCCACGCGCGAACCCCTGATCCCTGGCCGTCCGCCCCGAGTGGCAGGGCTTGCACAGCACCCGCAGGTTCGAGCGTTCCAGACGCAGGTCGGGCCGGTCGATGATGCTCTCGACATGGTCGACCTCAGCCACGGGGGTGGTGGCTGTGGCCTCCCGCTTGCGCAGCACCACGATGGTGCCGCACGCCTCGCATCGGCACCCGCGTTCGATCACCACCGCATCCCGCAGCTTCTCCCAGTCACGGTCATAGCCACGCTGACGGGCCGACCCGCGGGTCTCGTCGTGGCGGCGCTTGCGGTCCTGCTCCGACACCACGGGTGCCAGGGCCTTGCCGGTGCGGGTATCCAGAATGGCCAACGGTGAGCGAAGGGAGCGGAGACGAGCCATGGGGTCAGCCCACCTGCAAGCGGGCGAGGATCGCAGCATTTTGCTCCACCACCCGCTCGACCTGCTCGGCCAGGGCATTTGTGGCCTTCGCCTGCTCGGTCATGCTGGTGATGACGAGTTGGAAGGTCTCGTTTCCGGGGCCGGGTTGCGGCCGGCGGGTCCAGATCCATGCTACCGCGATGCAGCCAAGCGTGACGACCGCAGCGACCTGAGCAGTTGGCGACAGGATGGCGATGCGGGCGAGCGTGTCGCCGACGTCAGGGAGCGGAATGTTGTCCATCGCGGCGAAGCTCCAGAAAACGACGATGCCCACCGCAGCAAAGCTGCGTGGGTAGGGGGTGGCAGCGCGGCCCGGTGTCCTGCCTCGCCGCCTCCCCGCCGGGCCGGTCCGCGGTACTGCCCGCCGGAGCGCAGATGCCCTCATTACCGAAAACAGGTGAAGCGCAACGATTTCTGCGTTGAGGCGATACATTCAGGAAAAACCCGCCACAGTCCGATGACCGGGCGGGTTTGGCTGGAGCGTACCTTCCTGAAACCATAACCGCTGAGCGGCGCAGTTTTCCGGCGCTCTTGTTGACGGTCCGCAAGCAGATGCCAAGCAAGCTGTTCAATGTAAAAAGGCAGCCTCCGCGGTTATCCTGCATGCCGTCAGGTTGAAGATTAGGTGGTATGCAAAGCAAGGTTCTCGGTCCGCATGTTGGAAATGGTCTAAAGCAGCCGCCAAGATCCAAAAGCAGAAGGCACTCTTACCTAACTCATGCACACAATCAGTTAAGGTTGACAGACAACGTAACCGGCAGCCCCTACTTCAGCGCATGCAGAGAAGAATGAACTTAATAGCCAATATAGTTGAACGAAATGTGCGCTTGGGCGTCCGCCATTCTTAATGCTAGTGAATGCGTCCTCAACATCCTTTTTGCTCAAGGAAGACGTAACAATCGATACGCGTCGTACCAGTTCTGGAGAGTTGCGCAGTTTCTCGATTTTTTGCTCGATATCAACTCTCTGACCACCACGAATCAGGCGCGCAATTGATGTTACTTTCTTATCATTCGCATAAGGCCTCGCCATCCACCCAGCAAACTTGGCGATCATGGCCGCGGGTGAAGAAGCTAGACGGCCGAGGTTCTTCTCCGCTTGACTTACACTGATGTGAAATGCAGACGCTCCCAATGATAGGTCCCCGTGCTTAGCATGATAGAATGTAATCATCGGTGGTGCACTTTTCGTGTTCACACCTATGAAATCTGCCCATTCATCTCCAAGATCATCACAGATAATAATGTCGTCATTTGCAGAAATCGTATTTACTAATTGTCCAAAAACAGAGTTTGGGGAAAATTTTTTCTGGTTAGCTCGGAAATTTCCCTTTTCGCTTGACGCGGTTTGCAAGCAATTCTCTGGAATGAGGTGGCTAAGAAATAAAGCGCCACCATCGTGCATTGCTTTATCTTGAAACAATTCGCCATTCAAATAGGCTATGCTCACGTCGTCAAATAGGACAATGTACAAGTTTTCGCGATCAAGGTACATTTTGAGGGCAGTTGGTTGAGTTTCATCAATATTTTGGTCTCCCTTAGCTACATAGATGCTCTCAGTTTTATTTGTCGCGAATGTTGAAAGCCCAATTCGATTTTTCCCCCAGTTTAGACTTCCAATCTTGGCGCCGCCGGGAGCATCAAGGATTTGGAGATTATCGCGAGGACCTTCAATCCAAAATTCCTGATCAATCGTCTTGAGGAATTCGTAGCGCTCTTCAACTGTAAGTTCGCGGAATTCTTTAGGCTTTACCTTTGCCATTAGTTTTATAAGAGGAGGATCTGAGAATACGCGGTCAGCGATTTCCGGGATGTTGATTGATAGATTCGTCGGATTTACGGTGTTTGCTAGCGAAGAAAGATCCGTGGGGCGGGCAAAACTCTCGATAAATTGAGCAACTGTGCCAGTGCCATTAGTGAGTTCAGCCATTACTTCAACAGACCAGTTAATTGCGGCAATGTATCCAGCGCGATCTGAGTTCTGACTGATGCGACCAGTGGTCGGCGATGCCGTGTAACGGGTGCTTCCGCGTCTGACCCTATAGCGCTGCCCCACATACCGGCTTGCGCTACCCATTGGCATTGCATTTTCAAGATCGTCAGCTTCTAACGTCTTCATGCGGACCGCTTGCTTAGAGATCGACATCGAACGCATTCGCATGGACTCGAATTTGGCATCGGCTTTTGCAATCGCACGCTCCACAGCGCTGCTTCCTACTTGCCTCAACCATTCATTCTTAAAAGTCGGGGTATTTCCAGTCCAGATCTGTGAATTGCGATGAGATCCTCATGCTCAACAATCAGCATGTATCCATGAACACGGTCTACTAACTCCGCTTCCTCAGAAAGAAACGTAGGTAGGCGATCATAGGAGAAGCATATTGCCGAATATGTTCGCCCATCCTGATCTTTGCGCACGTCTCGAATAATGCAGTCCCCTGCATTTTGAACGGTTTTGGGAAGTTCGGAGAATAGACTCTCAATGGTATCGTTGCTGAACTGTTTCGTTCTCACATAAAAATATGCTGACCAGCCGATATGTATATGTCTAATCATAAATGCACGCCTCCGCATAGAATGCCAGTGGTATGGATTACCTATTATAGCATAGGCCGTCCGTTTATGAAACTATGGCGGCGCTCGCGTTTTCCCCGCCTCAATTGAGATATTATGAGGTATTGGTGAGCCAGACTCCTCCGATGTCCGGGTGACACGGCGCTGCTGTCCGTTGCGTTTGACCTATCGCACGATCTCCGCCAAAGCGGACGCCACCAGTTCCGTACTGAACTGGCGGCAGGCCGGGCGGGCGTACTTGCTCAGAAGTATAGATAGCGTAAAGCCCGCCACAGCACTGTCAGGGCGATGTTGCGGAAAGTGAACTTGCTTTTGGGCACGACAGTGACACCATTGGATCCAACTGTGTATGTACTCCAGCGTCACGCAATCGCCGAACAGGCATAGTTCGCATTGCGGGCAAAAATGCTACCGGCCATTCTTTCGGGCATGAGAACCAGAAACCCGCCGCGGACTCCTCCAGGCGGGCGGACAATGATAGCTTGGCATCCAATTTCCGGATTTGTAGCGGATTTCTTCGGGACCAAAATCCGAAGAAAATCGGCGTCGCAAACCGTTGTAGTATATAGGTTTTTTATAAACTCTCTTATTTTCTTCTTTTCTTCCGGTATCCCCCTTCCCCTCTCCACCCCGCCCCCGCCCCCGCCCCCGCCCCCAGAGACGGCGCCCCACCCCATGGACCATCCGAAAAAAATGAAGAAAATCGCCACACCGCAAAACCCCAGCAATCACTCGCGAATCTGGCCTAATTTTTGATCCGAAGATAATGGGGGTGGAAAATGGAAATGGGTCGTCGTTCAGCTCAGGCTACGCCACAGCCCTCAAGACCGTCTTTGGCCGTCCTTTCCCCCCACTGCGCGTGATGGTCTCCGCGACATCTCCGGCCGCTACGAGATCGTCTAAGATCCCGCGACGAACCCGCGGGTCAACATCACACATCCGCTTTGTAAATTCCGACATGGAAAGCCCGTCCGAACCAGCGCTCTCGATCAGGCGTCGCACCTTTTTAACAAGCGCCTCACGAGGCCCGTCGGCAACGCGCTGCTTGACGTGTTCCGCAAGCCGCTCGGCGGAGTGCCCCACCAGCGCCAGACCGTAGGCCGCATCCTCCGCCGTGATGCGCGGCGCGGCTGGATCGCGGCTGATGGCGCGAATGGCCGCCACCTTGTTCGCATTCTCACGCAGACGGCCGAACAGGTCCCGAGCCGGATCCGCCCCGGACAGATGTTCATCCTGCCAATCTTCGGCGTCGTCGAGCATCTCGGCTGCGGCTGGGTCGGTGGTCACCACGACGTATCGCGGCGCGATGTCGGCCCGCGTCGTCATGACGCCAGACAGATTGCCGCCTCCCTCCGGCCTCACGTCGGCGTGGCGCTTCATCTCATCCACAAGCCAATCGGGTGGCGTTGAATCCGCGATCTTGACTTGTCGCGCCGCGCGGCGGGCCGTAACCACGATAAAGCGGTTAAGGAATCCATCGACCACGGATTTGCTGGACAGGGTGTTGAACACGCCGTCAGGTGTGGCGGTGCAATACAGATTGAGATGCGGCTCCATCACGTCGACGCGCGCGATTTTGGCATCGGCATACTCCGCCCCCAGCATGGCACCGCTGGACGAACTGTATGCGGTTAAGAGCTTCTTCTTGATGCCGCTGCTTTGCTTTTCCGTGGCGACCCGCTGCAACAACTCGTCAAATTCGTCCCACTGCGCAAGGCAGCTTGGGCGCTCCACCAGCACGCGATGCAGCCCGCTACCGCTGAAGACATCGTCTCCGGCTAACAGTCGACTCAGCCCGGCGGACATGAACAGCTTGGTAATCAGCTTTCGGCTGTGGTCTTTGCCGGCGCCCGTCTGCACCATGCCCAGCGTGAACAGGTTGGTGCGGATCTCGGTGTCCGTCTTGTACCGCCGGCCGTACACCGCGCCGAGAGCCGCCAGCACGTTCAGGATGGCAAGTTCGGGCTGGGGCTTGCGCGCCGTACGGTTGATCCAATCCACCATCAGGCCGCCGATGCCGCCCAGGTCGTAGCACACCGGCGGCAAGACGGGATCGCCCTCCTCCGCCTCGGCTGGTGGCGGGCTGAGCGGCGGAGCGCCGGCCGGCGGCATGGATGCGTCATTCGCCGGCGGCACCCAAGCCGACGGCGCTGGATCCTCCATCGTCCAATCTTCGTCATCCGCCGCACCGGCACCAGCCGGCACGGTGATCAGTGCCGCGCCCCGGTTCCGGTCGGCGCGGTTCAGCGCGTTCACGCGGATCGCACCGAGATCGAAGATGTGGTCGAAGCTGTAGCCGTGATCGCGCGCCATCAGGTACAGCGCCAGCGGCGAGCCCCCACCCTGCAGGCTGCGGTATTTGCGGCGCGCCACGTCGTCGTCGTTCTTCCGGGACCGGGCCGACCACTCCGCGAAAGCATCCTCGCCGGCGTCACCCACCGCGGCCTTCACCTTGGCCCCGACCGACAGCCACTCGTCATAGCCCAGATCATCGTTCGGGATGGCGTTGAGATAGTCGACCACCTCGTGCAGCGCGACCTCCGTGCCGCCGTCGGCCGCCAGCTGGCGCGTCCACTCACGGGCCGCCATCTCCTCGCGCTCCGGCAGGCGCAGCGAAACGGCGTCCGTCTCGCCGCGATAGACGCCCGACCGGCGGGGCAACGGATCGCGCACGCCCGGACCCAGGATCGGTGCCGCGATGTAGTGGGGCTCGGCCGCGTTGTAGAGCGCCGCGTCGATGTGATCCTGCTCACGCGCCCAGGTGCGCAGCTGGACGTCGTTCAGCGGCCGGTCCAGCCAGAACCAGAGCCGCGAGTTCAGCGTGTCGCCCTTGAAGCCCTGGCCACTGGTGAACTGCCACCAGCAACTGGCCTCCTGGAACTCGTCGGGCAGCTGGCCGCGCAGGTATTCGATGGCGTCGTCCGGATCGCTGACCGGATCGGTCCCGGCCGGCATGGGCACCTTGTCCATATCGATAGCCAGCCAGCGGCGCGGTTGGGCACGAAACGCCGCCGGCTGCATGGGCTTGCTGATGCTGGTGCGCCGCACCGGGAACTCCAGGCTCCACGCGCCGCTCGACGCCCCGCGGATCACGAAGGCCTTCGGGTTGGCGCTGTGCTCCTGCAGCAGCGCGGCCAGATCGTCGAAGTTGCTGACCGGCACCTCGCGAGCCATGAACCACGTCCCGGCATCGTAGCCGTCGATCACCGTGCCGGTGGCGCCCGGCCCAAGCCGGATGCGCTTGGTGGCCCGATGGTCTTCCGTGCATTCGAGGATGGTGATGGTGTCGACGGGTTGGGTCGGAGGGACGGACATGCTTGATCCCTGGTGCTGATGCGGTTGAATCATCGCTCGATGAGCGCGGCGAGCGCCCCGATCCCACGCGAGATGATGTGGATGCCGAAATCGGCATCGTCCTGGCGCATGATGGGGTGGATCGGATCGGCAGAAATGGCGCTGATCATGGCCAACTTCAGCGCGTTTGTTTCGGCGTGATCCCACAGCGCTCCGGCACCACGCCAAGCCTGCCGCGCGTCGGAAAAGGCGTCTGACGCGTTGGTGCCGGAGCGCACCACTCCGCCGCGCGCCTGTCGGTCGTGATCTCGTAGCAGGCGCGCGATATCCGGCGGCATAGCGGCGGGAGCAAAGTGTGCGCGCTTCGCGCGGTCGCAGGTGGCGGGGACGAAGACAAATCGCCCCAGCAAGTCGCGTACCATTACGCCGTGCATGGTGTCCTGCCGGGCGTAGGCCACGAGAGATTGCATATTGCCGTCATCCGCCAGACACAGCACTGAATCACGCCCGTGGATCGGCGACCACTCGACGAATGCCCGTGCGCAGGTGCGACCGCAGAGAAGCCAGTCTTTCCAGGCATCTTGATCCAGGTGTCGACACACCTCCAGATTGGCGCGGTCCGGCCAGCGGCTGGGGATCGCCGCGTTGATGCTGTGCGTCGCTGTCGCGATGTGGCTCAGGACCATGCTGTCGCGCGCAGAACCCATTACGTAGATCTGCGTGCTGATGCGGCCATCGCTGACGTAGCGGCCGGCGTACAGCGCGCCAAGCGCTGACACAGCGGCCAGCATGGACAGATCGGGCGCCCAGGCCACCGGTGCGGTTGCCGTCATCCAGTCCGCCAGCACCCCGCCGATGCCGTCCAGGGAGGGGACCTCTAAAGCTGTCTGAGCAGAAGCCTGCATGTTGTTCTCCTCTAGGCAAGTATCGGGCGTTCACGCCGAAATGGCGTGTTGGCAGATCCGCAGATTTTTGAGTTTTATGGTCGCTCAGGACTTCGGTTTTACGAAAAGCGCTTCAATGTCTTGGCGATGCCAGAAACGCTTTTTGCCGACTTTGGTACCGAATGGAAACTTGTTCTGCTTGATGAGCCGATAAAGCGTCGGAATGGAAGAAACCAATCCTTGCTTCACGATCTCTTCCTTGGTGAAGAGATCTTTCCGTAAGCTGGCTGACATCCCTTTCCCCTGACATCGTCGGTGAAACTGAAGTGAAGATGCGTGAGAATTATCCATACAGCAAGTACCCACAATTTTGGTAACGTCGCAGTTCCCTATCAAAATGGATGGACCAACTCTTTTTCGCAGAGCTAGAAACGCCTGTGTTTACACAGGGTTTTTGATGTTTTGTTTATTTACCAATAGTGGTAGAAAGATCCCAAAAATTACTACTTTATTTCCAAGGATATCCGCCCGTCGCCATCCTTCTCAGGTCGTCGAGTGCCGAGCGCGCCAGCGGCACAGACTTGCCAAACCCATCGGCAACCGCGAATTCGAGCTTGGCTATGGCTCCAGCCAGCCCGACAGCGGGCGTGCGCTCCAGGGTGTGGATATGATCGCTAACAGCCGTGTCCGCCCCATCGGATGCGGCAATCTCGTGGAGCCACTCAGGATCCCCCTGCTCCGCCCCATCGGCAGCCCCGGCAACCTCCAGGGCGAGCCGGCGGACCTCGGCACGGGCCTGTGCGGCGCTTGACTGGCCGCGTAGCTCGGCTATCGCCTGATCGCTTCGAGTCTCCTGGGCAGTAGACGGGGCGGGTATCAGCGGCAGGACCGCGGCGGTCAATACGGTCCTGCGATTCGGCATGAGGGTGGCGTCGCGTGAATCGGTCATGATTCGGCGTCCTTCGGCGGCAATGTCGATTCGGTTGGCCGGTGCGGCTCACGTGGTGGCGTGCCCTGGCACCGTCTTCATGTGTCAACGATATTCGTTGACATTGGCTCTGGTCAACGAAAAAAGTTGACGCCTTCCGACGATCATTCGATCATCGACCCATGATTACGCCAGAACAAAGCCGCGCCGCTCGCGGGCTTCTCGATTTGAGCCAGCAGCAGCTTGCCGACGCCGCCGGCGTCGGCTTGAGCACTGTTCGGGACTTCGAGAAGGGTCGACGGACGCCAATTGCTGCCAACCTGCAGGCGATTCAGGCCGCCATGGAAGCGGCCGGCGTGCTGTTCATCGCGGAGAACGGCGAAGGGGCCGGGGTAAGGCTCCGGAAATGACGGATGCTAAGCGCGGCATCCAACAACGCAACAGGCTGGAACTATGCGCCCGGCCCTGTTCACTTGTTCATGCGCACCGCACCTTACTCCGGGCCCAACGCCCCGCGCATGCTGGCCCACCACCGCTTTCCATTCCCCCGATGCCGCAGGTAGTAGCAGCGTACCCCGACATCGGCGCCCGGCGGCCCGAACCCAAAGAACGCGTTACGCCCACCGCACATCGGGCACAGGCGGTCATACACACTAGGGTTGGAGATTATTGGATATGGCGTCCTTCTCTACAGCATCGGCGGAAGAAAGAGACACGGACTTCTGCCACAACGCAAATCTAGCAAATATCTCTACACACCCTCCGATCGCGGAATAATATAAATCCTACTTCATTATATCTCCACCGCTCTATTCCGGCCGTTTTTGCTTGGAGTCCGCATAACCAAAAACGGTGCGAAGTATTTCTATAGTGGCCTCATCGCCTCCTCTTGCAACTATCTCAGCAAGAATGTCATGTGATTCGGCAATACTAACCACTATAGGAACGTCAATTTCGACGACGTCAGCGTTACGCGCTTCAGCACGTGCGATAAAGCGCCCAATTTCTTGACCACTGGTCAAATCTCCAATTTTGATTTCCGGGATCAGCCACAAATACGTCCGATCCTTTTTTCCCGCCCGGAAGTCTTCGCACTCAAGTTCCGCCGACTTACCATCTCCATCGGTTAGGCTCTGACGCCAATAAAATGCCAACGGATCACGTTGATCCCGGCCCATTCTCCCAGGGAGCACGAATGGTGATTCAAAGCTCCGAGCCAACGACGAAAACCCTAATGGTACCCCGACATTCCTTGCCTCAGGTTTGGGGGGCGACGGCGGACTTGGCAGTGGAAATAATCCATTATTAATATAAATATCTTTATTCTCATTTTCATAAAGTGAAATCGAAACATCTCCAGTAACCTCAAAGCTCAACAACACACCATCAGCAGGAGCATTTCCTTGATTATCCAAGGCTAACGTTACTTTATGAGCAAAACAATCAATTGCCAATCTATCATTCGCAACCATAAAATATTTCTCGATATCCTTCAAATATGCAGGATATTCTACTTCTTGATAATGCTTAATTCTTTCCGGCGTAACATCAGCAGGCGCTTGCGGATAATGACTATCAAATAGTCTGTGAAATTTGTTCAACCTATCAATATGAGATTGAATTTCGTTTCTTTTATTTAAGCCAATATCATCTTTCATACGAAAATCATGCATTGGATAGCGTTCTGATACCAGAGCAACCAGATCCCTTAGTTCCTCTTCTGTAAATCGACGAATTCGGCGTAATGGAAGGATCAACTGGCTGACGCTAGCCTCCTCATGGTCGAGAACTGACAGAGCCAACCTTGGCTCACGCACGTTTTTACGACGAGGCGGATTTGACAGGTATGCTTTCAAAATGTCTTTAAACTCCTTCGCCAATTGTTTTCTTTGCCCTTTAATCGCTTCACTGTCCGCATCTGGAGGCAAATCGTATATTACCGCCCCGGCTTTATGCCTAAGATCAAACGGAAGCGATTCGTGTTTAAATTCCTTCTTTCCTCCGGCGTAATGAGCATTAACGACCATCACTAGACATTCGTCTCCGTGCTTTCCCAGCGCGAAGCCAACCTCAATTGCTACATTTGAGTTGATCATCGACTTTGGTTTCGGCGGTTTTTCGGCTTGATCGTCGCCCGGCTTTGCGATTGCAAAACCAACAGGTGTGACATCTGCAACCACCACAGTCGACTCGGCAATCTTCTCCATAATAAGAGCGGCGAGATCTGGACTGCCCAAGACATTCTGGCGGTCATGGTCGAGGTGCATCTCATCACGATTGTCTTGCTGCGTTGGTTCGGTGATCTCCGTGTCCGACTTCAGCAGTTCAATGGCGTCCTTGAGCGCGCCTTTGATGAGAAATCGCCCCGTAGGACCGGGGGTATCGGATTGCCATGTCCAGAAAATCTTCACGACCGGGCCATCCTATGTTCATAATTTTTCAAATGCCTAAAATTTTGACTCGCGCACTTTATGGCGTCAAGGCTTGTTCGCTGATCCCGCCGCTGGCGGCGTCGCTCTCTGGCTTGACTAGCCCGGATCATTCATCAGAGCACTGGAACGGCATTCCGAAGGCGCGTGGATGGGTGGCGCCAAACGGCGCGGCATGAGGAGGCTGGAAAGTTACGGGAACAGTTTCATTTGGGGCACGTTGCCCCAGCGTTCATGGCGGCAGCTTGACTATTTGCGCCAGCGTGATAAGCACTTGCTGGCTCAGTAAGTCCCCGGCCAGCGTCTTTTCGGAGTCAAGCCGCGTGCACCGCGGTCGCCCTGGGGCAGGGTCAATCAATTTGGCGGTGAAGCCCCTCTGCCGCAAGGTACGCGCCCACCGCACTAGAGAGCCCCAGGACAGGCTGCCGTGCCTCTCCTGGGGTTTCGCTTTACTGGGCAGATGAGACGGAGGCCGCTGGGAACCGCAGCTTCGCCACCGCATCGGCCAGGACGCGGAGCGGCGGGCGCCCGCCATACCGCCGGCCGATTCCTCCGCCGCTGTGTCCGGTCAGGGCGTCGTGGATTTCTTCGGCTATCCCGGCTTCTCGGCATCGGTCCTTGAAGCTATGACGAAGAGAGTGGAAGCACAGGCCCTTTTCATTGAATCCAATATTCTTCCGCCAGTGATTCCACCGCTTAGAAATTAAATCAGAAATATTATCGTTAGCGCTTGGCTGAATATCTGGGAAGATTCGATCTTTTCTCTTTTTGATGAAATCGATGAAGCTCTGCTTAATATCAGGATGCAAAGGCACTCGACGAACTGACGACGCGGTTTTAATCGACTTTCCGTCGGCGGCATTGATAGACAGAAACGTCACTCCATCCTCAGACTGAACGTCATTGACCGTCAGCTGTGCGATCTCTCCAAGCCGACAACCTGTCGTAATACCCAAGATAGTCACCCATCGGAAAGTGTCATCCTTTTCAGCCAACCTGCGAACGATCAACTCCAGCTCAGCATAAGTAAATGCTCGACGAGCTTGGTCAGGTTTGGCGCCATCGTCCTTGATTTTCACGCCGTCTGCTGGGCTTTCTTCGATGATGCCAGCGTCTACAGCAGTGGTAAGCAGGGTCTTCAGAAAGCTTAGCCGTTTACGCGCTGACGCAACAGACGACCGATCCACGTCCTTACCGTGGTACTTTTCAAGCAACTTAGGCAACGACATTGCCGATTCTTCATTATTAATTCTGGTTGGTACTTCCAGCATGGCATCACGGAATTGCCTAACCATTGGCTTGGTTATGGAATTAATCTCGACATTGCTGAACATCTCACGAAAGCGACGTACTGAATATTCGCATTCGCGTACAGAGTTCGGTGTGGGTCGCGCCTCTCTTTTCCAGCGATCAAAAAGATCATCCATGGCCGACTTGATGCGTGGCTTCGCCGGCGGGTTCTCACCGGTCACCAATGCAACCGCCTCGCGGATCTGGGATAGCCTACCCTCTTGCTCGGCACGGAGTGGACGGAGCGCGCCATCGACGTCGACTTCAATTCCCAGAGATCGAAGCTTGCCAGCCTGTATCTTGAATCGCCAATGCGCCTCGTGTTCCACCACTCGGGCGAAACATCGGACGTTCTCCTCCGTCAGAGATTCGTTGAAACCCAACTTCTGCAGAAGGGGGGCGGCTTCAGCCAATGCCATCTCCCGGCCCCGGATGCGGTCAAACTCGTGATGCCAATGATCAATTAGCGGGCGCGCGCGTTGCGCAGCGATTCGGCGGTCGCCAGTCTTGAGTGACTTTCGAACGAGCTTCTTCCCAACCACCGTTTGGCAGTCTGCCGGAACGCTCATTTGAAACAAAAAGGTATTGTGTGAGCGAGTGATATAGCGGTCGCCAGCCAAGCCCCACCCCTCCAATTCAAGCGTAAAACTATCGCTCGAATTATCGCGAAATGCCTTGCTCCACAACAAAACTTAGGGATACCAAGGCTTCCACAAGAGGATGGCGGACCCGACGAGATTCGAACTCATGACCTCTGCCTTCGGAGGGCAGCGCTCTATCCAGCTGAGCTACGGGTCCATCGCTGGTGGAGGCGCAACATAGCCCAAGCCATTCGGGGACGCAAACACAAAAATCGCAGATTTTTCGACGGCTTGCAGACGCTTGCGTCAGCCCCTCGACCACTGCCTTCACAGCGCACCGCTTCTGCCGATCCGCAGCGATGGAAACGTTTCCATTCTTCACGAAACCGTTTTCACGGCGTCATGCGATTGCAACACAGCGCCGCCACTCTGCACCCGCGCCGGATCGGCCGGCGCCGGAAACAACAGCCGGGAATACGGGTGGCGGATGGTGCGGGGCGGGATGCGGGCGGGCGATGGACGGATGGCGGATGGGCGCGCGATGGACCGCGTGGCGACGATCCGCGACGTGGCGGCGCGCGCCGGGGTGTCCATCGCCACCGTGTCGCGCGTCCTCAACGGCAGCGGCAACGCCACGCCGGCAACCATGGAGAAGGTGCGCGCCGCCGCCTCCGACCTGTCCTTCCGCCCCAGCACCATCGGCCGCAACCTGAAGGCGGCGCGCACCCGCACCGTCGGCGTGCTGGTGCCGTCGCTGACCAATCCCGTCTTCGCCGAAAGCGTCGCCGGCATCCAGGACGCGGCGGCGGAGGCCGGTTACAGCGTGCTGATCGCCTCCACCGACTACGATCCGGGGCGGGAGGTGCGCGCCATCGAGGGGCTGCTGTCCAACCGGGTGGAAGGGCTGGTGCTGACAGTCGCCGATGCCGACCGCAGCGGGTCGCTCGACACGCTGGACGAGGTGCGGCTGCCCTATGTGCTGGCCTACAACCAGCCGGAACGGGTGCCGCGCGCCCATGTGTCGGTCGACAATGTCGCGGCCGCCCGCGCGGTGGTGGAGCGGATGGCGGCACTCGGCCACCGGCGCATCGGCATGATCGCCGGGCGCTTCCGCCAGTCCGACCGCTCGCGCCGGCGCCATGCCGGCTGGCTGGCGGCGCTCGACGATGCCGGGCTGCCGCCGGGGCCGGTGGTTGAGGTCGATTTCAACGAGCTGCGGCTGGCCCACCGGCTGGCCCCCCATCTGGAGGGGCCGGAACGGCCGACGGCCTTCTTCGCCTCCAACGACATGCTGGCGCTCGCCACCATCCGGGCGCTGCGCGACCTCGGCCAGTCGGTGCCGGACGACGTGTCGGTCTGCGGCTTCGACGGCATCGAGGTCGGGCGGTTGATGGCGCCAAGCCTCGCCACCCTGGTGCAACCGGCCCGCGCCATGGGCGCCACCGCCTTCGAATGCCTGCGCACCGGCTTTTCCGGCGAGTTGCAGGGCCGCGCCGTGATGCTGCCCTTCACCCTGCGGCCGGGCGAATCGCTCGGCCCGGCGCCATCGACATCCTCCTAAGCGCTTTCCGAACGGAGACACACGCAATCATGTTGAAGCCGCTCCTTCTCGGCGCTGCCGCGCTGGCCGCCGCCCTGACCACAGTGGTGACGCCCGCCGCAGCCGCGGAGCCGGTCGCAATCTGCTACAACTGCCCGCCGGAATGGGCGGACTGGGCGTCGCAGCTGAAGGCGATCAAGGCCGATCTCGGCATCGCCGTGCCGTTCGACAACAAGAACTCGGGCCAGGCGATGGCCGCCATGCTGGCGGAAAAGGACAAGCCGGTGGCCGACGTCGCCTATCTCGGCGGGCCGGTCGGCATCCAGGCCAAGGATGCTGGCATCGTCACCCCCTACAAGCCGGCGGGCTGGGCCGACATCCCCGACGGGATGAAGGACGCCGACGGCAACTGGTTCGCCATCCACAGCGGCACGCTGGGTTTCTTCGTCAACACCGAGGCGCTGGGCGGCAAGCCGGTGCCGCAGAGCTGGGCCGATCTGCTGAAGCCCGATTATGCGGGCATGGTCGGCTATCTCGACCCGACCAGTGCCGCCGTCGGCTATGTCGGCGCGGTGGCGGTCAATCTGGCGCTGGGCGGCGATTACGGCAGCTTCGACAAGGCGGTCGGCTGGTTCAGGGATTTGCAGAAGAACCAGCCCATCGTGCCGAAGCAGACCTCCTACGCCCGCGTGCTGTCGGGCGAGATTCCGATCCTGATCGACTACGACTTCAACGCCTACCGCGCCAAATACACCGACAAGGCGCCGGTCGCCTTCGTCATCCCGACGGAAGGCACGGTGTCGGTTCCCTATGTGATGGCGCTGGTCAAGAACGGCCCGAACCCGGAGAACGGGAAGAAGGTGCTGGACTATGTGCTGTCCGACAAGGGCCAGACCCTGTGGGCCAACGCCTTCATGCGCCCGGTGCGCGCCGAGGCCATGTCGGCGGAAACCGCGGCCAAGTTCCTGCCGGCCGCCGATTATGCCCGCGCCCGTCCGGTCGATCTGGTGCGCATGGCCGAGGCGCAGAAGGGCTTCATGGACCGCTATCAGGCGGAGGTGAAGTGAGCGCCTGCGTGCAGGATACCCCCCTTCCCCACCGGCCGGCGGCGCGTCCGCCGGCCCGGCCGGGGTGGGTGGGCGAACCGCTGCGGCTGGCGGCCCTGCTGGCGCCGGCGGCGGCGGTGTTCGCCGCCTTCTTCCTGCTGCCGCTGGTCCGGCTGATCCTGATCGGTGCCGGCGGGACGGCGGGGTGGTCGGCCTACCTGACCACGCTGGCCGATCCCAGCCATCTCGACAGCCTGATCTCCACGCTGGCGCTGTCGGCCGGGGTGACTTTGGTGACGCTGGCGGTGTCGACCGTCGCCGGGCTGTTCCTGGTGCGAAACCGCTTTCCCGGCCATGCCCTGCTGGTGGCGCTGATGACCTTCCCGCTGGCCTTTCCTGGCGTGGTCATCGGCTTCATGGTCATCATGCTGGCCGGGCGGCAGGGGCTGATCGGCACAATCACCCAGGCGCTGGGGGTGGGCAAGCTGGTCTTCGCCTATTCGATGGCCGGTCTGTTCCTCGGCTACGTCTATTTCTCGATCCCGCGCGTCATCCTGACGGTGATGGCGGCGGCGGAGAAGCTGGACCCGCGGCTGGAGGAGGCGGCGCGCTCGCTGGGCGCATCCTCCTGGCGCGTGGTGGCCGACGTCATCCTGCCGGCGCTGAAACCGGCGCTGATCTCGGCCGGTGCGCTGTGCTTCGCCACCTCGATGGGCGCGTTCGGCACCGCCTTCACGCTCGCCACCCGGATCAATGTGCTGCCGATGACGATCTACACCGAATTCACGCTTCAGGCGAACATCGCCGCGGCGGCGGCGCTCAGCGTCCTGCTCGGCCTCATCACCTGGGCCGCGCTGGCGGTGGCGCGCAGCGTCGCCGGCACCTCCGTCGCCGCGGCGGGGTGAGGCGATGCACAGTCTTTCCAACCGCCGCGGCTGGGGATTCTGGCTGCAACTGGGCTTCACCCAGCTGGTCTGCGCCCTGCTGACCGTGCCGATGGCGATGTCGATGCTGGCCGGGCTGACCGCCAACTACTTCGTCGGCCTGAAGAGCGGCCTGACCCTGCGCTGGGTCGAGGAGGTTCTGCGGGTCTATTCCGGCACGATCCTGCTGTCCCTGCAGATCGCCTTCGCCTGTCTGGCCTGCACGCTGGTCCTGGGCGTTCCGGCGGCTTATGCGCTGGCACGGCGCCCCGGCCGGATCGCCCGGCTGGTGGAGGAGATGCTGATGATGCCGGTCGCCATCCCCGGTCTCGCCACCGCGCTGGCGCTGATCGTCACCTATGGCGGCGTGGGGGACCTGCGCAGCAGCTGGCTGTTCATCCTGATCGGCCATGTGCTGTTCACCCTGCCCTTCATGGTGCGCGCCGTGCTGGCGGTGATGGGCTCCATCGACCTGACGACGCTGGAGGAGGGGGCGGCCAGCCTCGGCGCCGGCTTCCTGCGCCGCTTCGCCACGGTGGTGCTGCCCAACTGCCGATCCGGCATCCTGGCCGGGTCGCTGATGGTGCTGACCCTGTCGGTTGGGGAATTCAACCTGACCTGGCTGCTGCACACACCGCTGACCAAGACCCTGCCGGTCGGGCTGGCCGACAGCTATGCCTCGCTGCGGATCGAGATCGGCAGCGCCTACACCCTCGTCTTCTTCCTGATGATTGTGCCGAGCCTGATCCTGATGCAGGGTCTGTCCAGGCGCGGCCGTCCGTCCGTTTGAGGTCTTTTCCACAATGCCAGACAGCGTGATGCAGAACAGCTTCCATCTCGACGCCGTGCCGATCCGCCTGGAGCGCTGCGGCAAGACCTTCGCCGGCGGCGCCCGCGCGCTGGAGCCGCTGGATCTGACCATCCGCGGCGGCGAGACCATCGTCTTCCTCGGCCCCTCCGGCTGCGGCAAGACCACGACGCTGCGCATCATCGCCGGGCTGGAAAGCCCCGATCCGGGGGGCCGCGTGCTGTTCGGCGAGGAGGACGTCACAGCGCTTCCCATCGAGCGGCGCAATGTCGGCATGGTGTTCCAGAGCTACGCCCTGTTCCCCAACATGACGGTGGCGGAGAATGTCGCCTACGGGCTGAAGGTGCGCAAAGTTGCCCGCGCCGACCGCGGGCGCCGGGTGGAGGAGATGCTGGATCTGATGCATCTCGGCGAGTTCGCCGGGCGGCGGATCGACCAGCTGTCGGGGGGGCAGCGGCAGCGGGTGGCGCTGGCCCGCGCCCTGGTGGTGCGGCCGCGCGTGCTTCTGCTGGACGAGCCGCTGACGGCGCTGGACGCCAAGCTGCGCGACAGTCTGCGGCTGGAGATCGACCGGCTGCTGCGCGGGCTGGGCATCACCGCCGTCTATGTCACCCACGACCAGGGCGAGGCGATGGCGCTGGGCGACCGCATCGTCGTGATGGCCAAGGGACGGGTGGCGCAGGTGGGCACGCCGCGCGAGATCTACTACCAGCCGGCGGACGGCTTCGTCGCCGACTTCATCGGCACGATGAACCGGCTGGGCGGCACGGTGCGTGGCGGGACGCTGTCCATCGGATCGGCGACGCTGCCCTGGAGCGGGCCGGAGGGCGCGGTTGAGCTGCTGGTCCGGCCGGAGGATCTGGCGCTGGCCGGCGAGGCCGACGGGCATCTGGGCGGCACCGTCGCCGCCGCGGTGTTCCTGGGCGACCGCACCCGGCTGGTGGTGGAGCCGGCGGACGGGCCGGCGCTGACGGTGGATGCCGCCGGGCGCAGCGAACTGGGACGCGGCGACCGGGTGTGGCTGCGCGTCGATCCGGCACGGGTGCTGGCGGTTCCGTAACGCCCCCGAACGAACACTCAAGCCCCCCGAGAGGCTCCCCATGATCATCGTCCAGATCACCGATACCCACATCAAGCCGCTAGGCCGCCTCGCCTACCGGCGCGTCGACACCGCCCCCTTCCTGGAGCGCGCCGTCGCCGCCGTCCTGGCGCTCACCCCGCGCCCCGACTTCATCCTCGCCACCGGCGACCTTGTCGATGCCGGCGATGCGGAGGAGTATGAGCGGCTGCTTGACCTGCTGCGGCCGCTCGACATTCCGCTCTTCGCAGTGCCCGGCAACCATGACGAGCGCGCCGGTCTCGCCAAAGCCTTTCCCGACCTGGCGGCGCGGGTGGGCGGCAGCCCGTTCTTCCATTACACGGTGGAGGAGTGGCCAGTGCGGCTGATCGCGATGGACACCGTCCTGCCGGGATCCGGCGCCGGCGAGGTCTGCGCCGAGCGGCTCGGCTGGCTCGACTCGCGGCTGGCCGAACAGCCCGACCGGCCGACCATTATCTTCCAGCACCACCCGCCCTTCGATACCGGCATCGGCCATATGGACCGGCTGGGACTGAGCGGGGCGGCGGACATGGCCACGGTGGTGCGCCGCCATAGCCAAGTCGAGCGGGTGCTGTGCGGCCATCTGCACCGGCCGATCCAGGTGCGCTGGGCCGGCACCATCGCCTCGACCGCCCCCTCCACCGCGCATCAGGTGGCGCTCGACCTGCGCGACGACGCGCCGTCGGCCTTCGTGATGGAGCCGCCGGGCTATCAGATCCACATGTGGCGCGCCGACACCGGGGTGGTCAGCCACACCGCCGCGATCGGCGACTATGACGGCCCCTATCCCTTCTTCAAGGACGGAAAGCTGATCGACTAGCCCCTATTGCCAGCCCCTATTGATTGATTTGGGCCTTTCCGTCCATTGTCACGCGCCTGTCATCGGTATCGCGTAGGACAAGGCTCCCGATCCAACGGAGACGACAGAGATGAAGGCGTTTCTCGCCACCTTCGCCGCGGTCCTGACGCTGGCGCTCGGTCATGGCGCCATTTCCCAGGCGGCGCTGGCTGACGGCGCCACCGGCAAGCTGGTGCTCTACACCTCGCAGCTGGAGCCGGACGCCCGCCAGACGGTGGAGGCCTTCAAGGCGAAGAACCCCGGCGTCGAGGTGGAGTGGATCCGCAACGGCACCACGGAACTGATGAACAAGCTGCGCGCCGAGTTCACCGCCGGGGCGCCGCAGCCGGACCTGCTGCTGATCGCCGACGCGGTAACGATGGAATCGCTGAAGGCGGAGAAGCGGCTGCAACCCTATGAGGGCGCCCCGGTCGCCGGCTTCCGCCCCGGCACGCACGATGCGCAGGGCTATTGGTTCGGCACCAAGCTGATCACCACCGGCATCGTCTACAACACCGCCGCCCCGATGAAGCCGACCTCCTGGCAGGATCTGCTGAAGCCGGAGGCCAAGGGCACCACGGTGATGCCGAGCCCGCTCTATTCGGGCGCCGCCGCCATCCACATGGCGTCGATCAAGGCGCAGCCGGCGCTGGGCATGGCCTATTACGAGGCGTTGCAGCGCAACGGCGTCACCGCGGCCAAGGGCAACGGCGGCATCCTGAAGGACGTGGCCGGCGGGGCGAAGCTCTATGGCATGATCGTCGATTACCTGCCGATCCGTGAACATTTGAAGGGCGCACCCGTCGCCTTCGTCTTCCCCAAGGAAGGCGTCAGCGCGGTCAGCGAGCCGGTGGCGATCCTCAGCACCGCGAAGAACCCGGCGGCGGCGAAGGCGTTCATCGACTTCCTGCTGAGCCGCGAGGGGCAGGAGCTGGCCTCGGCCCAGGGCTTCCTGCCGGCGCTGCCGGGGGTGAACCCGCCGCCGGGCTTCCCCGACCCGGCCGGCATCACGCTGCTGCCCTACGACCCCGCCAAGGCGTTGGCCGAGGACGAGACCAACAAGCGCGCCTTCGCCGATCTGTTCGGCGGGTGAGTGGGTTGATGCGAAATGGGAAGGTTCCCCTCTCCCCCCCGCTCACGCGCAAACTTCGTTTGCGCTGACGCGACAGGCGGACCTATGGTCCGCCGAAAGCGGGGAGAGGGTTAGGGTGAGGGGGGCGCGTTGCGAGGAGCTTCAAGAATCGCGTACTCCGATCCGTCTGTGAAAATCCACGCTGTGCATCCCCCTCACCCCGACCCTCTCCCCGGGGGGGAGAGGGGGATTGCCCCGGTTGGTCGAAGAGTGGGGAAAGGCGCTTTCCACACCTTCCCCGGCTGGCCCTTGCTCGTCGGGCTGCTGGTGCTGCTGCCGGTCCTGCGCCTGCTGTGGGAGGCCGGTGACGCCACGGTGCTGGGCCGCGTACTAAACTCCCCCACCACGTGGCGGGCCACCACCAACAGCATCGCCATCGCCGCCGGTGCCACGCTGGCGGCGGCGCTGATCGGCGGGCCGTTCGCCCTGCTGATCGGGCTGACCAACCTGCGCGCCCGCACGGCGATGAGCTTCGCCCTGATCCTGCCGCTGATGATCCCGCCACAGATCGTGGCGATGGCCTGGACCCATCTCGCCGGCTCTGGCAGCCCGATCCTGAAGCCGCTGGGGCTGGCTCCCCCGGTCGGCACGGCGAACCCGGTGCAGTCGTCCGCCGGCATGATTCTGGTGATGGGGATCGAGCATGCGCCGCTGGTCTTCCTCGCCCTGCGCGCGGCGCTGCGCGCCATCCCCGGCGACGTACTGGAAGCGGCGCGGGCGTCCGGGGCCGGACCGTGGCGGGCGGTGCGCGGCGTGGTGCTGCCGCTCTGCCTGCCGGGGCTGGTCGCCGGGCTCGCCATGGCCTTCGTCGCGGCGCTGGGAAATTTCGGGGTGCCGGCGCTGCTCGGCGTACCGGCCGGCATTCCGATGCTGCCGACGTTGATCTATCGGCGGCTGGCCGGCTTCG
Source organism: Azospirillum sp. A29 (assembly GCF_042604625.1). NCBI lineage: Bacteria > Pseudomonadati > Pseudomonadota > Alphaproteobacteria > Rhodospirillales > Azospirillaceae > Azospirillum > Azospirillum sp. A29. The sequence continues at coordinate 1,208,817 of NZ_CP170467.1, read as the reverse complement.
GACCGTCGGCCCTGCCGGAGGTGGCGGTGCTGGCGGCGCTGATCGGCATTGTTGCCTGCCTGGGCATCGCCCTCCAGACCATCCTGCAGGCGCGCATCGCCAGCCGCCTGCCCGGCGGCGCCCGGCCGTTGGCCGAGCTGCCGCTCGGGACGGCCCGCGCGCCGGTGGAACTGTTGGCCTGGGGCGTGCTGGCTCTGCTGGTCGCGGCACCGCTGACGGCATTGCTGGCGACCAGCCTCGTCAGCGTCTATGGGCTGCCCATCGGTTTTAGCACGCTGACGCTGGCCCATTACCGCGAGGTGCTGGCGCTCGATCAGGTCGGGCGGGCCTTCGCCAATTCGCTGCTGCTGTCGGGATCGGCGGCGGCGCTGCTCGCCCTGCTGGCGGTGCCGCTGGCCCATGCCATGGCGCTGTCCGGCGGCAGCGGGCGGATCGCGCGGGCGGTCGGCGTGCTGGTGGAACTGCCGCACGCCGTGCCGGGGGTGGTGCTGGGCATCGGCTGCATCCTGCTGTTCCTGAAACCGCTGCCGGGACTGGGCGTCAGCCTGTACGGCACGCTGTGGATCATCCTGGCGGCCTATCTGGTCCGCTTCCTGCCGCTGGCGCTGCGGCCAGTGCAGGCGGCCTGCGCCGCGCTCGACCCGACGGTGGAGGAGGCGGCCCGCGCGCTGGGCGCCGGGCCGCTGCGGCGGCTGGTGACGGTGGTGGCGCCGCTGGTCGCCCCGGCGGCGGCGGCCGGCGGGCTGCTGGTCTTCCTGACCGCCTTCAACGAGCTGACCGTCTCCATCCTGCTGTGGTCGCAGGGGCGCGAGACGCTGGGCGTCGTCGTCTATGCGCTGGAGGAAGGCGGCAGCCCGACGCTGGGCGCCGCCCTTGGCGTCATCGCCATCCTGGTGGTGCTGGCCGCGATGCTCGCCGCCGGCAGGTTCGGCCGCCGCCTGCCGCCGGGCGTGGTGCCCTGGCGGAGTTGAGGGGGCGGAGTTAGGGCCGGAGTTGGAGGTCCATCAAGCCGGCAGTCCCGCCGCCTTGCGCACCGCCTCCAGCACGCTCAGCACGTCGCGCGCCTGCCCGGCGGTCACCGGCGGCGGAGCGTTGTCGAGGATGGCGGCGGCAACACCACGGTAGAAGGCAGGGTAGTCGCCGCGCAACGTCTCCACCCGGCGTTCCGTCCCGTCGGCCCGGACCAGCAGGGCGTGGTTCTCGGGATCGTCCAGGCCCCAGCCGGCTTCGGTCGGCAGGCGGCCGTCGCGGAGCGCCGCCTCCTGCCCGTCCATGCCGTGCTTGAGGAAGCTGCCGCCGTCGCCATGCAGCTGGAAGCGCGGACCCGGCCGGCAGACCACCGTTCCGCAATGCAGGATCGCCCGCATCGGCCCATAGCCCAGCACGATGTGGAACCAGTCGTCGACCTCAGCGTCCGGCCGCTGGGCGCCAACATCGGCGAGGATGCGGTCGGGCATGCCGAACAGGGTCACCGCCTGATCGATCAGGTGGGCGCCGAGGTCGAACAGCACGCCCGAGCCGGGCAGCGTCCGTTCGCGCCAGCCCTGCTTGATCTGCGGACGGAAGCGGTCGTAATGCGCCTCGTAGTGATAGGGGCGGCCGACCTCGCCCGCCTCCAGGCAGGCACGCAGGGTCAGGAAGTCGTTGTCCCAGCGCCGGTTGTGGAAGACGGTCAGCAGCCGTCCCTGCCGCTTGGCCAGATCGATCAGTTCGCCGGCCTCCGCCGCGGTGGTCGCCATCGGCTTGTCGATCACCACATGCTTGCCGGCCAGCAGGGCCTCGCGGGCCAGGGGAGCGTGGCTGGTGTTGGGGGTGGCGATCACCACGAGGTCGATGCCTGGGTCGGCGATCACCGCCTCGGCCGTCGTCGCCATAGCCCCCGGTGCGCTGCGGCGGATGTCGTCGATGCGCGAGCTGGCGACCGCCGTCAGGCGCAGGCGCGGTTCGCTCCGGATCAGCGGGGCGTGGAACACCGACCCGGCAAGGCCGAATCCCAGCAGACCGACCGACAGGCTGTTCATCGTCTTGGGTCCTCTTCGCAAAAGGCTTATCCGACAGACCATGGCGTCCGCCTGGCCCCGGCGCAACAGCGCCCGCATCGGCATAGCATCGTCCCTACCCGGCCGGCGGGCCTCTGTGTAACAGCCACGTAACAACACGGGCGCCGGGAAAGCGCCGCGTTACCAAATTGTCCGCCCCGCCCATCATCGGCAGCGTACAGTGACCGCCAAGCGAACGACCGTCTTGCAACGGTCCAACAGCACCGCGTCACGGGAGGGAACCGACATGCGCGACCTGCATCCGTGTGCGAGGCCGGCCCGAAAGCCGGCCCAGAAGCCGACGAGGCTCGCACCATGACCTTGCAGACCCCATCCTACCGGCCGGCAGCCGGAGAAGAGGTGGCCCCCGGCAGCGCCACCCCGCCCAAGGCGGGCGGGCTGCGCGCGCTGGCGCAGCGGCATCTGTCGAAGCTGGTGGTCGCCCCGTCCTTCGCGGCGATCCTGCTGTTCGTCTACGGCTTCATCGCCTGGACGGTCTATATCAGCTTCACCAATTCGAAGATGCTGCCGTCCTACGAACTGGTCGGCGCCGACGCCTTCTCCAAGCTGTGGCGGATCGAGCGCTGGTACGTCGCCATCGAGAATCTACTGATCTTCGGCGGGCTGTTCATCGGCATCAGCCTGATCGTCGGTATCCTGCTGGCGGTGCTGCTCGACCAGCGCATCCGCGGCGAAGGGGCCTTACGCACCATCTATCTCTACCCGATGGCGCTCAGCTTCATCGTCACCGGCACCGCCTGGAAATGGATCCTCAATCCGGGCATCGGCGTGCAGCAGTTCGTCCGCGACCTCGGCTTTCCCGGCTTCACCTTCGACTGGATCGTCCAGCAGGACACCGCCGTCTACACGCTGGTGATCGCCGCGGTCTGGCAAAGCTCCGGCTTCGTCATGGCACTGTTCCTGGCGGCGCTGCGGGGCGTCGATCAGGAGATCATCAAGGCCGCCTATCTCGACGGCGCCAGCCTGCCGCGCATCTATTGGGGCATCGTCCTGCCGTCGGTCCGGCCGGTGTTCATGAGCGCCTTCGTCATCCTCGCCCACCTCGCGGTCAAGAGCTACGACCTCGTGGTGGCGCTGACCGGCGGCGGTCCCGGCTATGCGTCCGACCTGCCGGCGACCTTCATGTACGAGATGACCTTCCGCCGCAACCAGATCGCCATCGGGTCGGCCAGCGCGCTGATGATGCTGGCGACCGTGGTGGCGATCATCGTGCCCTACCTCTATTCCGAACTGAAGGGAGGCAAGCGTGTCTAGCCTGACCTCCGCCCTGCCGCCGGCGCAGGGCACCGGCGCCCGCATCGCCCGCTGGGGCCTGTACCTGATCCTCCTGCTGTTCGCGGCCTATTACCTGCTGCCGCTGCTGCTGATGATCGCCACCTCCTTCAAGAGCCCGGAGGAAATCCGCACCGGGTCGCTCCTGTCGCTGCCGCGCGACTTCAGCCTGGATGCCTGGAGCTATGCCTGGAACCGCGCCTGCATCGGCGCCGACTGCCGCGGCATGGCGCCCTATTTCCTCAACTCCCTGGTCATCGTCGGGCCGGCGGTGATCATCTCGACCTTCTTCGGAGCGCTGAACGGCTATGCCCTGACCAAGTGGCGGTTCCGCGGCGCCAACGTCGTCTTCGGCATGATCCTGTTCGGCAGCTTCCTGCCGTCGCAGGTGATCCTGCTGCCGATGGCGCAGACGCTGGGCTTCCTCGGGCTGGCCGGCAGCGCCGGCGGGCTGATTCTGGTCCATGTGGTGTTCGGGCTCGCCTTCACCACTTTGTTCTTCCGCAATTACTACGTCAGCATCCCCGACGATCTGGTGAAGGCCGCGACCATCGACGGCGCCGGCTTCTTCCAGATCTTCACCAAGATCATGCTGCCGCTGTCGCTGCCGATCCTGGTGGTGACGATCATCTGGCAGTTCACCCAGATCTGGAACGACTTCCTGTTCGGGGCGTCCTTCGCGGCGGGCGGCGCCCAGCCGGTGACGGTCGCGCTGAACAACCTCGTCAACACCACCACCGGCGTGAAGCAGTACAACGTCGACATGGCGGCGGCGATGATCGCCGGCCTGCCCACCCTCGTCGTCTATGTGCTCGCCGGGAAATACTTCATCCGCGGTCTGACCGCTGGCTCCGTCAAGGGGTGATCTTCCGATGGCGACTCTCAGCATCAACAATGTCCGCAAGCAGTATGGCAGCGTCGAGGTCCTGAAGGGCATCGACCTGGACCTGACGGACGGCGAATTCCTCGTCCTGCTCGGCCCCTCGGGCTGCGGGAAATCCACCCTGCTCAACATGATCGCCGGCCTGGAGACGATCAGCGCCGGCGAGATCCGCATCGACCAGCGCGTGGTCAACGAGGTCCACCCAAAGGACCGCGACATCGCCATGGTGTTCCAGTCCTACGCGCTCTATCCCAACATGACGGTGGCGCGGAACATCGGCTTCTCGCTGGAGATGCGCGGGCAGGCCAAGCCGGAGCGCGAGGGCGCCGTCCGCCGTGTCGCCAAGCTGCTTCAGATCGAGCATCTGCTCGACCGCAAGCCGGCGCAGCTGTCGGGCGGCCAGCGCCAGCGCGTCGCCATGGGCCGCGCCCTGGTCCGCGACCCCAAGGTGTTTCTGTTCGACGAGCCGCTGTCCAACCTGGACGCCAAGCTGCGCGTCGACATGCGCACCGAGATCAAGAAGCTGCACCAGCGGCTCGGCACCACGGTGGTCTACGTCACCCACGACCAGATCGAGGCGATGACGCTGGCCAGCCGCATCGCCATCATGAAGGAGGGCGTCGTCCAGCAGTTCGCCCCGCCGCAGGAGGTCTATGAGCGGCCGGCCAACATGTATGTGGCGAGCTTCATCGGCTCCCCCACCATGAACTTCGTGCGCGGCACCCTGTCGGCCGAGGGCGACCGGCTGGGCGTCAGCGTCGGGCGCGAGCGCAGCGGCTTCCTGCCGCTGTTCCAGGCGCCGGAACAGGCCGGTCACTGGCTGGGACAGGAGGTGATCCTGGGCATCCGTCCGGAGGCCATCACCTGCTACGACCCGGCGACCGCCGCCGGCAACCCGGCGCTGGTGAAGGTCGCCTGCGGCGTCAACGTGCTGGAGCCGACCGGGGCCGACACCATCACCTATGTCGAGCTGAACGGCCATGAGGTGGTCGCCCGCATCAAGCCGAGCGACCGGGTGGCCGAGGGCGAAACCGCCGACTTCATGATCGACATGGCGCGGGCGAACCTGTTCGACCCGAAGTCCGAACAGCGGATCTGAACGGCTATAGGTTCCCTCTCCCCGGGGGGAGAGAAGGGATTTTTCCCCGACCAGCGTGATTTCCAGCGCCGTTGACGGTTAACAGGCCGGCTCAATCCGCCCGCAAGGCGGGGGGGCCGGCCGTGGTCTGCCGTCGGGCAGGACCCGTTCCGACATGGGGAATGCGCTGATGAACTTTACCATCAATGGGCAAAGCGTCGAGGTCGAGGCGGACATCCGCAGCTCGCTGCTCGACCTCCTCCGCAACAGTCTGGGTTTCACCGGCACCAAGAAGGGATGCGACCAGGGCGCCTGCGGCGCCTGTACCGTGCTGGTCGACGGCGAACGCATCAATTCCTGTCTGGCGCTGGCGGTCCAGTACCAGGGCCGCAGCATCACCACCGTCGAAGGGCTGGGCAGCGACGGCGCCCTGCATCCGTTGCAGCAGGCCTTCGTCGAGCATGACGGCTTCCAGTGCGGCTATTGCACGCCGGGCCAGCTCTGTTCCGCCGTCGGCATGGCAAGCGAGATCGAACGCAACATCCCGAGCGTCGTCACCGCCGACCTGTCGGCGGACAGCGTCGCCATCGACGAGAGGGAACTGCGTGAACGCATGAGCGGCAACCTCTGCCGCTGCGGCGCCTACAACGGCATCATCGAGGCCATTTCCGAAACGCTGGTCAAGACGCCGGCCTCCCGGGCACAGGCCAAACCTCAGGAGGGGGCACGGCCATGAACCCCTTCACCTATGAACGGGCCTCGGACGCGCCGGCCGCCATCGGACTGGCGAAGGGCAACGCCGCGGCACGCTATCTCGGCGGCGGCACCAATCTGGTCGATCTGATGCGTGAGACGGTCGAGCGGCCGGAGATACTGGTCGACGTCACCGGCCTGCCGAACGACATCGAGCCGCGCGCCGGCGGCGGCCTGCTGATCGGGGCGGCGGCGACCAACACCGCGCTGGCCGCGGATGCGCATGTCCGCACGCAGTATCCGCTGCTGGCCCGCGCGATCCTCGCCGGGGCCAGCGCCCAGATCCGCAACATGGCGACGGTCGGCGGCAACATCCTGCAACGCACGCGCTGCCGCTATTTCTACGATACGGCGGCGGCCTGCAACAAACGCCAGCCGGGGGCCGGCTGCGACGCGCGCGACGGCTTCAACCGCTACCACGCCATCCTCGGCGCCTCGCCGGCCTGCGTCGCCACCCATCCGTCCGACATGTGCGTGGCGCTGGCAGCCCTCGACGCGATGGTGCATCTGGACGGGCCGGCGGGACCGCGCAGCATCGCGCTTCTCGATTTGCACCGCCTGCCCGGCGATCGGCCGGACATCGAGACGGAGCTGAAGCCGGGAGAGCTGATCACCGCGGTCGAACTCCCGGCCCTGCCCTTCGCCCGCCGCTCGACCTACCGCAAGGTGCGCGACCGCGCGAGCTATGCCTTCGCGCTGGTCTCGGTCGCCGCCGCCCTCGATCTCGCCGAGGACGGGACGGTGCGCGACGTGCGGCTGGCGCTCGGCGGTGTCGCCCACAAGCCGTGGCGGGCTTTGGCGGCCGAAGCCGCGCTGAAGGGCCGGCCGGCCACGCCGGAAAGCTTCCGCGCCGCCGCGGAGGCGGAACTCGCCGCCGCGACCGGGCTTCGCGACAATGCCTTCAAGATCGAGCTGGCGAAACGGACCATCGTCGCCGTCCTCGGCGACCTGACAGGAGACGAGGCATGAGCGCGCAATCCGACGCCGCCGCTTCCCGGCCCGGCCGCTGGCAGCCGGCGGTCACGCAGGATCCGTTGCTCCGCAAGCATGGGGCGCAGGGGGAAGGCGCGCTAGGCCAGCCGGTCTCGCGCATCGAAGGGCCGCTGAAGGTCCAGGGCAAGGCGCGCTTCGCCGCCGAGTTCCCCTATGAGGGGCTCTGCTACGCCGCACTCGCCTTCAGCACCGTCGCGCGCGGGCGGATCGTGGCGCTCGACACCGCGGCGGCCGAAGCGGCGCCCGGCGTCGTGCTGGTCATGACCCACCGCAACGCGCCGCGGATGAAGGCGCCGTCGCTGATGATGTCGTCGCCAACCGCCGCCGGGGCGAGCGACCTGCCGGTCATGCAGGACGACGAGATCCATTGGAACGGCCAGCCCATCGCCGTCGTCCTCGCCGAGACGCAGGAGCAGGCCGACCATGCCGCCTCGCTGGTGACGGCCGACTATGCGCCGCTGCCGGCGGTGACCTCGTTCGACGAGGCCAGGAAGACGCCGCGCCAGCTCGACAACCTCCTGGGCCAGCCGCCGGTGGTCGAGATCGGCAATGCCGAGGCGGCGCTGAAAGGTGCGGCGGTGCAGGTGGACCAAATCTACCGGACGCCGCGTCACAACCACAACGCCATCGAACTGCACGCCGCGACCGTCGCCTGGACCGGCGACGAACTGCGGGTGCATGACGCCAGCCAGTTGCTCGACCTGACCGCCGGGCAGCTGGCCGACATCTTCGGGCTGGAGGCGGACAAGGTTCGCGTCTCCTCCCCCTATGTCGGCGGCGGTTTCGGCGGCAAATGCCTGTGGGACCACCAGATCCTCGCCTGCGCCGCCGCCAAGCTCGCCGGCCGGCCGGTGCGCATCATGCTGTCGCGAGAGGGGGTGTTCCGCATCGTCGGCGGCCGCACGCTGACGGAACAGCGGGTGGCGCTCGGCGCCGGCGCCGACGGCAGGCTCGACGCGCTGATCCACACCGGCATCGCCGCGATGACCGCGCATAACTCCTGCCCCGAGCAGTTCACCTTCCCGGCCCGCCACCTCTATGCCGCCAAGACCATCCGGCTGGCCCAGGAGGTCGCCGACATGGACATGCTGGCGAACACCTTCATGCGGGCACCCGGCGAGTCCGTCGGCACCTTCGCGCTGGAATGCGCCATCGACGAGCTGGCCGAAAAACTCGGCCTCGATCCCATCGAGCTGCGCCGGCGCATCGAGCCGGAGAAAGATCCGACCAGCGGCAAGCCCTTTTCCGCCCGCCACCTGATCGACGCCTACGACAAGGGCGCGGAACGGTTCGGTTGGAACCGCCGCAGCGCGACGCCGCGCCGGCAGCGGGACGGCGAATGGCTGATCGGCATGGGCTGCGCCACGGCGACCTACCCCTACCACCGCTTCCCCGGCGGTGCGGCGCGGATCAGGCTGACGGCCGGCGGTCAGGTCACCGTCTCGACCGCGGTGCACGACATGGGGATGGGCACGGCGACGGCGCAGGTCCAGCACATCGCCGCCCGGCTCGGCGTGCCGCTTGCCCAGGTCAGTTTCGAGTATGGCGACACGACCCTGCCGCGCGGGGTGATCGCCGGCGGCTCGACGCAGACCGCCTCCATCGGCGGTGCCGTCATCGCCGCGACGGAAGTCTTCGTCGAGGAACTGCTGAAGCTCGCCGGCAACGATTCGCCGCTGGCCGGCCTGTCGCTGGCCGATGTCGAGACGCGGGACGGCGGCATCGGCCACCGTGACGATGCCGCACGCTTCGAAAGCTACGAGTCGATCCTGCGCCGGTCGGGACGCGGCGAGCTGGTCTGCGAGGCCGAAGCGCCGCCGCCGGCGGAGATGGAAGCCTTCTCGATGCATTCCTACGGCGCGCAGTTCTGCGAGGTCCGGGTCAGCGAGATCACCGGCGAGGTCCGCGTCTCGCGCTTCCTCGGCTCCTTCGACGCCGGCCGCATCCTGAACGCCAAGACGGCGACCAGCCAGTTCAAGGGCGGCATCATCATGGGGATCGGGCTGGTGCTGACCGAGGAGACCAACTTCGACCCGCGCACCGGCCGCATCGTCAACGCCTCGCTCGCCGACTATCACGTGCCGGTGCAGATGGACATTCCCGCCATCGAAATCCTCTACACCGACATCCCCGACCCGCAGGCGCCGATGGGCGCCCGCGGCATCGGCGAAATCGGCATCACCGGCGTCGGCGCCGCGGTCGCCAACGCCGTCTACAACGCCACCGGCAAGCGCATCCGCGACCTGCCGATCACGCTCGACAAGCTGATGTGACGCTTCGTTGACCTCGATTTGGGAATTCGGTTCACAGGTGATTGGGCGGGAGAGGCGGTTTGCGGACGGCCTCTCCCGCCCTATGTCTCGTTCCCAAGCGAAGTGACGCGCTACGGCGCCGGTTAGGAGAGAGAACAGGATGCAGACCGTGAAAGCGAATGGCGCCGAGATTCCCGCGCTGGGCTTCGGCGTTTTCCGCATGTCGGACGAGGAGGTCGAGCGGGTGGTGCCGGCGGCGCTCGAAGCCGGTTTCCGCCATTTCGACACCGCGCAGATCTACCGCAACGAAGGCGCCCTCGGCCGTGCCCTGCAAGCCGCAGGCGCCCGCCGCGACGAGCTGTTCCTGACCACCAAGGTCTGGGTCGACAAATACAGCCCCGATCTGTTCGCCGCGTCGGTCGATGAAAGCCTGGAGAAGCTGAAGGTCGACCGGGTCGATCTGCTGCTGCTGCACTGGCCGGCCGATCAGGTCGCCATCGCCGACCAGATCGAGATGCTGAACGCGGTGCAGGCCGCCGGCAAGACCCGCTTTATCGGCGTCAGCAACCAGAACATCGCCCAGCTGCGGGAGTCGGTCGAGCGCAGCCAGGCCCCCATCGTCACCAACCAGATCGAGGTCCATCCCTATCTCGACCAGAGCGCGATGGCGGCGGCGGCCAGGGATCTCGGCGTGGCGATCACCGCCTATTACGCCATGGCCGACGGTAAAGTGCCGCGCGATGCGGAGTTGCAGCGGATCGGCGCCAAACACGGCAAGACGGCGGCCCAGGTGACGCTGCGCTGGCTGATCCAGCTGGGCCACATCGTGCTGTCGAAGACTGCCAAGCCGGAGCGGGTGCCGGAGAATTTCGCAGTGTTCGACTTCGCGCTGGACGATGGGGACATGGCCGCGATTGCGACGCTGGCGCAACCGAACGGGCGGATCGTCAGCCCGGCGGGGCTGGCGCCGGCTTGGGACAAGTGAGTTGGGGGTGGTCGGTTTGTAATCAGTAAAGCCGATTCTTTGCCAACGGGAGGCCGTAGACTTCGACATAGCTGTTGGACGAGCGGATGGCCTCCCGGTTCTGTGCCAGCCATTGCAGGGTATGCGGATTCTCTTCTTCGTTCCCCGCCATTTCCGGCACCGGTACAGAGGCATCTACTGCGTGGACGGGCTCGGCCATGTGCTTTCCCCTATCCGCTTAAATATTATGGTGCCGGTGATTGCGATACTGATCAAGAAGCACCGCACTTCATTCCCTCTCCCGGGGCGGGAGAGGGCGATGGTCGGCATCCCCTCACAACATCCGAGGCAGGGTCACCCGCACCCGCAAGCCGCCGCTGGCGCGGTTGCTCAGCTCGATGCGGCCCTGGTGGGCCTCGACGATGGACTTCACGATGGACAGGCCGAGACCGCTGCCGCCGGTCTTGCGGTTGCGGGAGCCTTCCAGCCGGACGAAGGGCTTGAAGACGTTGGCGATCTCCGCCTCCGGGATGCCCGGCCCCTCGTCGCAGACGTCGACGACGATCTCGACCGCGTCGGCATCGACGGAGACGGTGGCGCGCTCGCCGTACTTGATGGCATTGTCGATCAGGTTGGCGAAGGCGCGGCGCAGGCTGGACGGGCGGCCGGCAAGGCGAAGCTGGCGGGCCTGCTCGAAACGGTCGCTGCGCTCCATCCCGCCGCCGAAGATGGTGCGGACGGCGGCGAACTGGAGCGGCGGCGGCTCGTGGTAGGTCACCGGCGAGCCGGTGTCGGCATAGTCGTCGCACAGGCTCTGCAACAGGCTGGCGAAGGCAACCACCTCGACCTCCTCGCGCAGCACGTCGTCGCCGAGGAACTCCAGCGTCGCGGTGACCATCGCCGCCATCTCGTCGATGTCGGCCATCATCTTGGCACGCAGCGCATCGTCATCGACATATTCGGCGCGCAGCCGCAGCCGCGTCGCCGGGGTGCGCAGATCGTGGCTGATCGCCGCCAGCAGATGGGTGCGCCCCTCCATCAGGTCGCGGAGCGCATTGCGCGCCTGGTTGAAGGCGCGGGCGAGCGAGGCGACCTCCTCCGGCCCGTCCTCCGGCAGCGGGCGGGGATGCAGGCGGTCGTGCGGGCGGGTCGCCTGCTCGGCCAGCGATTCCAGCGGGCGGACCAGCCGGCCGGGCAGCCACAGCAGCAGTCCCAGCGCCAGACCGAAGGCCGCCAGACCGGCCAGCACCATCTCGAACGGCGTGGTCCGCGGCCGCCAGAAGCGCTGGCTGGCGAACTCCAGCCAGCCGCCGCCGGCAAGCTGGACATAGACACGGGCGTCGCGCAGCTGGGCCGCCGTGTCCTCCGCCACCAGGGACAGGGATTCCGCCAGCGTCTGGGCGCGGGCGGAATGGACGGACAGCAGGGCGCGCTGGACGGCGACGAACACCGGGCGCGGCGCGTCGACCACCCCCTCCAGCACCCAGCCGGCGGGCACGGCCGGCGTGCCGGGACCCTGCCAGGACACCGACAGGTCGGGCAGCCCGCTCAGCGCCAGCGCCGGCCCGGCGGCGATGCCGTCCAACAGCGCGCGGTCGGCCGCCTCCACCGCCGCTGCCATCGCTGGTCCCAGCCGGTGGGCGGTCAGCAGCTCCCGCGCACGGTCGTCGACCAGCTGCATGCCGACCAGCGCCCCGCCATGGGTCAGCACCAGCAGCGCCACCATCGCCGCCAGGATGCGGTGGCGGAGCCGGGCGGCGCGCAGGTGAACCGGCAGCAGGCGCTCAAGCGCCACGGCTCAGTCCGGAAGAGGCGGCTTCGCCCTGGTCCACCACCGTCGCGGTGAACTGATAGCCGATGCCGCGCACCGTCTTGATCAACCCGGAACCGCCCGGCCCCTCCTCCAGCTTGCGGCGCAGGCGGCTGATCTGGATGTCGATGCTGCGGTCGAAGGGGATCGAGGTGTCGCCGCGGTGCTTCTCCAGCAGCTCGGTGCGCTCCACCACCTGGGGGGCGCGTTCCAGCAGCGTGCCGAGCAGGGCGTATTCACCCTGGCTGAGATGGACCACAACCCGGTCCGGCGTGCGCAGCTCCCGCCGCCCCTGGTCGAGCGACCAGCCGGCGAAGCCCAGCACGCGCGGCCGTTCACGCACCGGCTCCGGCCCGCCGCAGCGGCGCAGGATGGCGCGGATGCGGGCCAGCAGTTCGCGCGCGCTGAAGGGCTTGACCAGATAATCGTCGGCGCCGACCTCCAGCCCGACGATGCGGTCGACCTCGCTGCCCATGGCGGTCAGCATGATGACCGGGGTTTCGGATTTGGCGCGCAGCGAGCGGCACAGGCTTGTCCCGTCCTCCCCCGGCAGCATGACGTCGAGCACGATGAGATCGACCGGCCATTGCGCCAGCACCCGCGCCATCTCGCGCCCGTCGCCGGCGGTGGAGACGCGGAAGCCGCTCTTCACCAGGAAATCATGCAGCATGTCCCGGATCTCGGGATCGTCGTCCACGACCAGGAGATGGCGCGCGCGCTCCATGGCGTCCCTTCCCTCTTCCGTTCCCTGCCCCGCGGAGGGGGGCTTTCTTGTTCGTTGGGCCCGAGTGTAGCCTCCCCCGCCGGTCCGGGTACAGTGCGCCGCGCGGGCCGTTTTGTAACGGTTGCGTAACAGCGGCGCGGCCGTGATAAGGCGTTGTTACCAAATAATCCGGGCGCCGAATTGCACGCGGGATAGAGTTCCTCCAGCGGCCGGACGGTGGACAGCCGGGGCCGGCAGGAAAACCGAACGAAGACAGGGAACAGGGGGAAATGTCCAAAATGCCGTCTCTCAGCAAATCCATCCTCGGCATGACCGCGACCAGCATGATTGCCCTGGCGACCATCATGGCCGGCGCCCTCATGGCCGCGCCCGCCAAGGCCGAGCCGGCGGTGGAGGTTCTGCATTACTGGACGTCCGGCGGCGAATCGAAGGCGGCGGGCGCGCTGCGCCAGGATTTCGAGGCGGCAGGCGGCAAGTGGATCGACGCGCCGGTGGCGGGCGGCGGCGGCGACGCGGCCAGCACCGTGCTGCGCTCCCGCGTGCTGGCCGGCGACCCGCCGAATGCCGTGCAGCTGAAGGGTCCGAACATCAAGGACTGGGCGGCGCAGGGCAAGCTGGCGACGCTGGACGAGGTCGCCAAGGCGGAGAACTGGGACGCCATCCTGCCGCCGCAGATCCGCGACGTGGTGACCTACAAGGGCCATTACTACGCCGTGCCGGTGAACATCCACCGCGTCAACTGGATGTGGGTGAACCCGCAGGTCATGCAGAAGGCCGGCGTCGTCATCCCGAAGACCTGGGACGAGTTCAACGCCGCCGCCGACAAGCTGAAGGCCGCCGGCATCATCCCGCTGGCCCATGGCGGGCAGCCTTGGCAGGAAGGCGCCCTGTTCGAGGACGTCACCCTCGGCCTCGGCGGTCCAGACTTCTACCGCAAGGCGCTGGTGGAGCTGGACGCCAAGGCGCTGACCAGCGACACCATGGTCAAGGTGTTCGACCAGATGCGCAGGCTGCGCGGCTATGTCGATGACGGCTTCCCCGGCCGCGAATGGAACCTTGCAGCCGGCCTGCTGATGAACGGCCAGGCCGCCATGCAGATCATGGGCGACTGGGAAAAGGGCGAGCTGACCGCTGCCGGCAAGGTGGCGGGCAAGGACTTCGTCTGCGCCCATGTGCCGGGGCAGTTCGGCTACATCGTCAATTCCGACAGCTTCGTCATGTTCAGCTCGGCCAACGCCGACCGCACCGCCGGCCAGAAGCTGCTAGCCAAGCTGATCCTGGGCAAGAAGTTCCAGGAGACCTTCAACGTGCTGAAGGGCTCCATTCCCGCCCGCCAGGACATGGCGCGCGACAGCTTCGACGAATGCGCCGTCAAGTCGATGGACGATCTGAAGACCGCCATCGACACCAACAGCGCCGTGCCCTCGATGGCCCACGAGATGGCGGTCCCCGGTGCCGTGCGCGGCGCCTTCCTCGACGTGGTGACGGCCCACTTCAACTCCACCATGACCTCGCAGGAGGCGGTGAAGCGTCTGGCCGAAGCCGTCGATCTGGCGAAGTAAGCCTCTGCTTTCCTCGCGTGTCGTCTCTCCTTCTCTGGTGTTGCGCGTGACCTTGGAAAGCCCCTCTTCCGCATGGGAGGGGGGCTTCTTTTCATGTGCGCATCGGGGCGGGCATCAGGGCGTGATCGCCACCTTCAGCACGCCGTCGCGCTGGTGGCCGAACAGATCGTAGGCGTCCTCGATCCGCTCCAGCGGGAAGCGGTGGGTGACCAGCGGCTTGAGGTCGACACGGCCGGAGGCGACGACGCCCATCAGCCGGCGCATCCGCTCCTTGCCGCCGGGGCAGAGCGAGGTGACGATGGTGTGGTCGCCGAGACCGGCGGCGAACGGCCCCAGCGGCAGGCGCAGGTCGCTGGAATAGACGCCGAGGCTGGACAGGGTGCCGCCCGGCCGCAGCACGCGCAGCGCCGCCTCGAAGGTCGCCTGGGTGCCCAGCGCCTCGATGGCGACATCGACGCCGCGGCCGTCGGTCAGCCGCATTATCTCTTCCACCGGATCGGCTTGGCGGAAATCCACCGCATGGTCGGCCCCCATCCGCCGCGCCATCTCCAGCCGCACCGGCACGGTGTCGACGGCGATGATGGTGGTGGCGCCCTTCAGCCTGGCGCCTGCGGTGGCGCACAGGCCGATGGGGCCTTGCGCGAACACCACCACCGTGTCGCCGATGCGGATGTTGCCGCGCTCCGCCCCGGCGAAGCCGGTGGACATGATGTCGGGGCACATCAGCACCTCCTCGTCCGTCAGCCCGTCGGGCACGGGAGCGAGGTTGACCATCGCGTCCGGGACCAGCAGGTATTCGGCCTGGGAGCCGTCGATGCTGTTGCCGAAGCGCCAGCCACCCAGCGGCTTCCAGCCATGCCGGGTGCCGGCGCCGTCCTGGGAATGGCAGCCGCACAGGCAGGCGTTGCTGTGGCCGCTGGGGGTGATGGCCCCGGCGATCACCCGCTGCCCCTCCCGGTAGCCGGTGACGGCGGAGCCCAGCCTCTCGATGATGCCGACCGGCTCATGGCCGATGGTCAGGCCGCGGGCAACCGGATATTCGCCCTTCAGGATGTGGATGTCGGTGCCGCAGATCGTCGTCGTGGTGATGCGGATCAGCGCGTCGAGCGGCCCGACGTCGGGGACCGGCTTGTCGTCCAGCACGATGCGGCCCGGTTCGACGAACACCGCCGCTTTCATCATGACCATGGCGTCCTCCCATTATGGTGGCCGCCGGTCCCGGACCGGTTTGGCGCGAACATCGCAAACGGCCCGCGGCCGGCGCTGTGCTTCACGCCGGCCAGTCTAACGCGACGGGGAGGACGTTTGCGTTGATGCAGATTAACCGGTCGCGGGAAATCACCCTTCCCCGCGCCGGCGCCGCTTGTTTTTTCATGAGGCGGCGGGGCCGTCGCCCGGAAGAGCCGTCACCTGGCAGCAGGGAAAGCGCAGGGTCGTCTTCACGCCGCGCTCCGGCCGCGGCTCGATGTCGAGGCTGCCGCGCAGTTGCAGGGCAAGCTGCTGGATGATCCGGCCGCCCAGCCCGGTTCCCTGCGGCCGGTCGGACAGGATGCCGACCCCGTCGTCGCAGACACACAGCACGCACCCGGTCGCCTCCTTGCGGAAGCTCAGCTCGATGCGGCCGGCCCGGCCGTCGGGGAAGGCGTATTTCAGCGCGTTGGTGACCAGTTCGTTGGCGATGGTGCCGACCGCCACCGCGACCCCCATGTCGAGATCGGCATCGTCCACCTCGGCGCTGATCGCCACCGGCTGCACCCCGACGACGCCGAGCTGGATGTCCTCGACCAGACTTTCCAGGAAATCCTTCGAACTGACGATGTTGACGCCTTCCACCCGGCGCAGCCGGACATAAACGCGGGCCAGCACGCCGATCCGCTCGATGGTGCCGCTGACGATGTCCTGCCCCGCCCCCGCCTTGTGGGCGGCGAGCGTCAGCTGGGCGCAGATCTGTTGCAGGTCGTTGCGGATCCGGTGGTGGATCTCATGCAGCATCAGATCCTTTTCCGCATTGGCGGCGGCCAGCCGGTCCGAATACTCGCGCAGCCGCTCGTTCGCCCGGCGCAGGGCATGGGCGCCGCCGGCAATGCCGAAACCAAGGATCATATAGATGAGGAAGGCCAGCCGGTCGCCCGGCTCGGCGATCCACAGCATCCCCTCCGGCTTCATGAAGAGCCAGGCCGAACACAGACCCGACAGCGCAACCGCCAGATAGCCCGACCCGCGGTCGAACAGCAGGGCGACGACGAAGATGGTCGGGATGAAGAGCAGGAACGGGTATTTGAACAGCAGCGGATCGAGCGCATGGCGCACCAGCGCCGTCAGCCCGACCAGCAGCAGCGTGATCCCATATTGTGCCCAAGCGGCGCGTGGGAGGCTGGACGACAGCCGGCGAAAAAAGTCTTCCATACCCCGTTCCCTGCTCCGAACGCCGCAACGGAACGGTAACAACCGGCATGTGAAATCGGATGACCCGGGTATGCACACAATCATGTGACGAATTGCGTCCAGGCTCCGGTCGGCCATACCGGCGGGGGAGTCTTTCGGGGGAGCCGGCCTTGGCCGCCGGCCCCGCACCCCCATCTGCAAGGCCAATCCCGAAAAACCGGAGGATCGTGATGCGCCGCACCCTGACCCTGTCGGACACCGCTCCAATCGCCGCCCTGATTGCCGTCCTCGCCATTCCGCTCGCCCCGGCGCAGGCACAACAGGCGGGCAATGCCCAGACGGTGAAGACCGTCCGCACCAGCGCCGGGCCGGTGGCGGTCAGCCGCGTCGCCGGCGGGCTGGAACGGCCCTGGGGCATCGATTTCCTCCCCGACGGCCGGGCGCTGGTGACGGAAAAGCCGGGGCGGCTGCGCATCATGGCGCGCGACGGCTCGCTCTCCTCCCCGCTGGCCGGGACGCCGAAAGTCTTCAACCAGGGCCAGGGCGGATTGATGGACGTGGCCGTCGATCCCGACTTCGCCCGCAACCGCGTCATCTACCTCGCCTATGCCGAGCCGGGAGACGGCGGCACCGCAGGCACGGCGCTCGCGCGTGGCACGCTGGGCGAACGCGGCATCGAGGACTTGCACGTCATCTTCCGCCAGTCGCCCAAGGTGGACGGCGGCAACCATTTCGGCACCCGCATCGCCTTCGCGCCCGACGGCCACCTCTTCCTGACGCTGGGCGAGCGCTACAAGTTCGATCCGGCGCAGGCCCGCGACAACACGCTGGGCAAGGTGGTCCGGCTGAACCGCGACGGCTCGCTGCCGAAGGACAATCCGTTCGCCGGTGAGGGGACGACGGCGGGCGCCGTCTGGTCCTACGGCCATCGCAACATCGAGGCGGCGGCCATCGACCCGCGCAGCGGAGCGCTGTGGATCGCCGAGATGGGTCCGATGGGCGGCGACGAACTGAACCGGCCGGAAGCCGGCAGGAATTACGGCTGGCCGCTGGTCAGCTGGGGCAAGCATTACGACGGCCGCGACATCCCCGACCCGCCGACCCGCAAGGAATTCACCGACGCGGTGATCCACTGGACGCCTGTGATCTCGCCGTCGGGCATGGCCTTCTACACCGGCGGGCTGTTCCGCGACTGGCAGGGCAGCGCCCTGATCGGCGGCCTCAGCGCCAAGGGGCTGGTGCGCGTCGCCATCGATGGGACCGGTGCGAAGGAAGTCGAGCGCATTCCGCTCGACGCGCGCATCCGCGATGTGGCACAGGGTCCCGACGACGCCCTCTATGTCATCACCGATGCCGCGGACGGCGCGGTCTTGCGGCTGGCGCCAGTGAAATGACCGCCTGAAGAACGGGCCGAAAGATGGGCCAGGAAATGGAACAGATGAGGATCAGGGATTATCGGCCGTCGGACGCCCCCGTCCTGGCGCAGCTTTATGCCCGCTCCGTCCGCGGCATCGGCCCGCGCTTCTACAGCGCCGAGCAGGTGGAGGCCTGGGCCGCCCGGGCGCCGACGGTGGAGCGGGTTCGGGAAGCCTATGGCGACGGCCGCGTCGCCCTGGTCGCGGTGGACGGGGACGACCGGCCGGTGGCCTTCAGCGACGTCGAGACCGACGGCCACATCAACTTCCTCTATTGCGCGCCGGAGGCGGCCGGCCGCGGCGTGATGTCGGCGCTGGTCGACGTGCTGGAGGCGCGCGCCCTGGCGCTCGGCCACCCCCGCCTGCATGTGGAGGCGAGCGAGGCCGCCCGTCCCTTCCTGCTGCGCCGCGGCTTCACCCTGCTGGCCCGCCGGGATCTCAGGATCGGCGATGTGCCGATCCACAATTACGCCATGGAGAAGTGGCTGGTCCCGGCGGCGCGACTCAATCGGGCGTAAGGACCAGGGTGCCGCTGGTGTCCCGCCCCTCCAGCGCGCGATGGGCCTCCGCCGCGGCATCGAGCGGCAGGCAGGTCACCGGACCGGCGGTCAGGCCTGCGGCGACACGGGCCAGCACCTCCCCGGCGGCGGCGCGGTAGGTGGCTGGATCGGCCATGTAGGCGAACACGCTGGGCCGGGCGAGGCAGAGCGAGCGGCGCGGTCCCAGTTCGGCCAGTTCGAGCGGGGCGACCGGCCCGCCGGCCTGACCGACGCTGGCCACGGTGCCGAACAGCCGCACCGCGTCGAAGGTCCGGCGCAGCGTGTCGCCGCCGATGCCGTCCACCGCGACATCGGCGCCGTGCCCGCCGGTCAGGTCACGCACGGCGGCGACGAAATCCTCGTCCCGATACAGGATCGCATGGTCGAGCCCATGGGCGCGGGCGGTTTCCGCCTTGGCGGCGCTGCCGACCGTGCCGATGACGGTGGCGCCCAGGCTCTTCGCCCATTGGGTCAGCAGAAGGCCAAGCCCGCCGGCGGCGGCATGCACCAGGATCGTGCTGCCCGGCCCAACCGGGCAGACCCGGTTGAGCAGCATGTGAACAGTGATGCCGCGCAGCAGCAGCGACGAGGCGGCCACCGGCTCCACCCCATTGGGCAGACGCACCGCACGGTCGGCGGTCAGCAGGCGTGCCTCGGCGTAACCGCCGGCCGGCAGCCCGGCCCAGGCGACGCGGTCGCCGACGGCAAGCCCCTCTACCCCCGGTCCGACCGCCTCCACCATGCCGGCGCCCTCGACCCCGAGCGTCGCGGGATAGGCCGGCAGCGGATAGAGGCCGGTGCGGTGGTAGATGTCGACGAAATTGACCCCGGCGGCGGCATGGCGCAGGCGGATCTCGCCCTCGCGCGGGGCCGGCAGGTCGATGAGGGTGGGCTGCATCACCTCGGCGCCGCCCGGCCCGGCCATCTGGATTGAGCGGATCATATCGGCTGTCTCCGTTGATCGTTGCGATGGAGCGGAGGCTAATCTGTGGCGAAGCGCACTGAAATTCGGCAAAGTCGCCCAAGTCCTGGGTGTTTTTGCGCAGAGATGCGGTGACCGATGGAATGGGCCGATGAACTGGGATGACCTGCGCGTCTTCCTCGCGCTGGCGGACAGCGGCAGCCTGTCGGCAACGGCGCGGAAGCTGGGGGTGGACCACTCCACCGTCGCCCGCCGGGTGGCGGCGCTGGAAGCCGACCTTGGCGTGCGCCTGTTCGACCGGCTGCCGCGCGGCTATGCCCCGACCGCGGAAGCAGAGGAGTTCGCAGTCCTGGCCCGCCGGGTGGAGGACGGGGTGCTGGCGGTGGAGCGCCATGCCCGCGGCCAGCCGGGCGAGCCGGCCGGTGTGGTGCGCCTGTCGGCCCCGCCGGCCTTCTCCAGCAGTTTCCTCGCCCCGCGGCTGGCCGGCCTGCGGCGGACGCTGCCCAAGCTGGTGGTGGAACTGGTCGGCGACGTCCGTGCGGTCAGCCTGACCCGGCGGGAGGCCGACCTCGCGCTGCGCCTGCAACGGCCGGAGGACGATGGGCTGGTCGCCCGCCGCATCGGCGCGATGGGATACGGGCTCTATGCGACGCGGGATTATCTCGACGGCCGCGACGAGGCCGATTGGGAATTCATCGGCTATGACGACAGCATGGACCATGTGCCGCAGCAGCGCTGGCTGCGGCAGGTGGCCGGCCGGCGCCCCTTCGTCTTCCGCGCCAACGATCTGATGAGCCTGCGCGCCGCGGCCGCGGCAGGCATCGGCATCGCCGCGATTCCGCATTTCCTCGGTCGGATGGATGCAGTCTTGGTCCAGGCGGTTCCGGCCGCGGGCCTTCCGCCGGCGCAGCCGCGCGAACTGTGGCTGCTGGTGCACAACGATCTCCGGCGGTCGGCACGGGTGCGCGCGGTGATGGACGCCCTGGTGTCGATCATCGCCGCAGAGCGGTCGCTGCTGGAGGATTGAAGGCCTTTTTCGCCGTCGCTGTGATGCAATCACGGGCGATGCCATCGGCGGTACCGACAAAATTTTTCGCGAACCGTGATCTCAGCAGGAGGGACGAGGGAACAGATCGGCAAGTCACTCCGTTAATTCAGCAGCATCGAAGAGCAGTGCTCTTGCAGCCTGACCATCTGAATATGGAGGAAACGCATGCCTATCCTGCTTTGGCTTCTGGGCGTTCCCGGAATTATCGTAATCCTGCTCTGGATGACGGGCATCATCGGCTTCTGACCTTCCGTCGGAACAAGCTCTTTACACCAAGGCCTCCGCCGGCACCGCTGCGGGGGCCTTTGGTTTTTCCGGCAGGCGGCATCGAGCGGCAGGCCATAGCAGCATATTTCGATATCCATCGAAATAACGTTGACAGCTGAGGAGCAGGCTGTCATTTCGATGATTGTGGAATCATCGAATTTATGGGTGGCGTCATGGAAAAGAAGGATGTCCTGACCGGGCTGGCGGCGCTGGCACAGGAGACACGGCTGGACATCTTCCGCCTGCTGGTGGAAGCCGGACCGGAGGGCCGCGCCGCCGGATCGATTGCGGAGGCGCTGGCGGTGGCGCCGGCCACCCTGTCCTTCCACCTATCAGCGCTGACCAATGCCGGGCTGATCCTGCAGCGGCGGGAGAGCCGGTCGCTGATCTATTCGGCCGATTTCGAGCGGATGAGCGGCATCCTCGGCTTCCTGTCGGAGAACTGCTGCGGCCGGCCGGTCAATGCCGGCGCCTGCATTCCGGTCTGCGCGCCGACGCCGGAAGCGGCCAATGGCGAAAAGACCGCGGCGCCGCGCTGCGGCTGCTGAGACCCAAAACCGGAGCGAAGAATGGCCGAGAACCGCGTCTACAACGTGCTGTTCCTCTGCACGCACAACAGCGCCCGCAGCGTCATGGCGGAATGCCTGCTGAACCGGGAGGGCAAGGGCCGGTTCCGCGGCTTCAGCGCCGGAAGCCAGCCGTCCGGGCGCATCAACCCCACCGTCCGCGATCTGCTGGAGCGGCTGGGTTTCCCGACGGCGGAGCTGCGGTCGAAGAGCTGGGAGGAGTTCGCCCTGCCCGGCGCCCCACAGATGGATTTCATCGTCACCGTCTGCGACAACGCCGCGGGCGAGGTCTGCCCGGTGTGGCCGGGGCAGCCGATCGGCGCCCATTGGGGCTTTCCCGACCCGTCCGGCGCCGAAGGGAGCGAGGCCGAAAAAGCCACCTTCACCGCCACGGTGTTCGGGCAGATCGAACGCCGCATCCGGTCCTTCGCCAGCCTGCCCATCGCGTCGCTCGACCGCATGGCGCTGAAGCGCCGGATGGACGAGATGACGCAGGCAGAATCGTGACGTGGGGGGTCAAATCCATGACCGCCGATATCCAGTCCGCCCCGGCGGCGCGCCCTGCCATGGGAACCTTCGAGCGCTATCTCAGCCTCTGGGTGGCACTGTGCATCGTCGTCGGCATCGCGCTGGGCCATCTGGTGCCCGGCCTGTTCCAGGCGATTGCCGCGGCCGAGATCGCCCAGGTCAATCTGCCGGTCGCCCTGCTGATCTGGCTGATGATCGTGCCGATGCTGCTGAAGATCGACCTCGGCGCGCTGGGGCAGGTCAAGGAACATTGGCGCGGCATCGGCGTGACGCTGTTCATCAACTGGGCGGTCAAGCCCTTCTCGATGGCGCTGCTCGGCACGCTGTTCATCGGAAATCTGTTCTCGCCGCTGCTGCCGCAGGAGCAGATCTCCTCCTACATCGCCGGGCTGATCCTGCTGGCCGCCGCCCCCTGCACCGCCATGGTGTTCGTGTGGTCCAACCTGTGCGACGGCGAACCGCACTACACGCTGAGCCAGGTGGCGCTGAACGATCTGATCATGGTGTTCGCCTTCGCGCCGCTGGTCGGGCTGCTGCTGGGCGTGGCGTCGATCACCGTGCCGTGGGGCACGCTGTTGCTGTCGGTGCTGCTCTACATCGTCATCCCGGTGGTGGCCGCCCAGTTCTGGCGGCGCAGCCTGCTGGCGACCGGCGGCGAGCCGGCGTTGACGCGCCTGCTCGGCCGCATCCAGCCGGTGTCGCTGCTGGCGCTGCTGACCACGCTGGTGCTGCTGTTCGGCTTCCAGGGCGAGCGGATCCTGGCGCAGCCGATGGTCATCCTGCTGCTGGCGGGGCCGATCCTGATCCAGGTCTATTTCAACGCCGGGCTGGCCTATTGGCTGTCGCGCCGGTTCGGAGTGGCGTGGTGCGTGGCGGCGCCGGCCGCGCTGATCGGCGCCTCCAACTTCTTCGAGCTGGCGGTGGCGGCGGCCATCAGCCTGTTCGGGCTCGGCTCCGGAGCGGCGCTCGCCACCGTGGTCGGTGTGCTGGTAGAAGTCCCGGTGATGCTGTCGGTGGTGCGTATCGTCAAGGCAACCAAGCCCTGGTACGAAGGACAGGCGGGGGCATGACCTCCGCCCTTTCATGGGCTTTTGCTGCGCATGATTGAGACGGGTCCTGCGCACGCCCATAATGTAGTGAAACTACATTTCGGTTAGGGCGTATTTACACCGACAAATGCGGGAAAATGGCATATCGCCTGCCAAAACGCTCCTGCATCCGCTTGAAACGACATGATTCAGATCAATTCTCGCGGCAAGTGGTATGACCACTCTTGCGTCGCCGTCGGGCGGGATGTAGGTTTCCTACATACCGCATGGAACCGAGAGATTCGGGGGTTCCGGGCCGGGAAACCGGTCCTTTGGCGACACCCGACGGGAGACGCCCGATCATGGTCACGACCGTTAAAACCCTTTCCGACCTGAACGCCCTGATCGCGCGGGTGAAGGCGGCGCAGGCGCGCTTCGCCGACTATCCGCAGGAGAAGGTCGATTTGATCTTCCGCAGCGCGGCTCTGGCCGCCGCCAACGCCCGCATCCCGCTCGCCAAGATGGCGGTGGCGGAGACCGGCATGGGCGTCATGGAAGACAAGGTCATCAAGAACCACTTCGCCGCCGAATACATCTACAACAAGTACAAGGACGAGAAGACCTGCGGCGTGCTGTCCGAAGACAACGACGCCGGCATCCTCACCATCGCCGAGCCCGTCGGCCTGATCTGCGGCATCGTCCCCACCACCAACCCGACCTCCACCGCCATCTTCAAGGCGCTGATCGCGCTGAAGACCCGCAACGGCCTCGTCCTCTCCCCCCATCCCCGCGCCCGCAAATCGACCTGCGAAGCCGCCCGCCTCGTACTCGCCGCCGCGGTCGAGGCCGGCGCCCCCGACGACATCATCGGCTGGATCGACGAGCCCTCGCTCGAACTCTCCAACGCCGTCATGCACCACCCCGACATCGCCCTGATCCTCGCCACCGGCGGGCCGGGCATGGTCAAGGCCGCCTATTCCTCGGGCAAGCCCGCCATCGGCGTCGGCGCCGGCAACACCCCCGCCGTCATCGACGAGTTCGCCGACATCAAGCGCGCCGTCGCCTCCATCCTGATGTCCAAGACCTTCGACAATGGCGTGGTCTGCGCGTCGGAACAGTCAGCGGTGGTGGTCGAGGCCGTCTATGACGCCGTGCGCGACCGCTTCGCCCACCATGGCGGCTACATCCTGTCGCCGCGCGAGGCCGACGCCGTGCGCAAGGTGCTGCTGACCGACGGCCATCTCAATGCCGACATCGTTGGCCAGCCCGCCCATGCCATCGCCGCCATGGCCGGCCTGAACGTGCCGCTCGCCACCAAGGTTCTCATCGCCGAGGTTTCGGACGTGGACGACAGCGAACCCTTCGCCCACGAGAAGCTGTCGCCGACCCTGGCGCTCTACCGCGCCAAGGACTTCACCGAGGCCTGCGACAAGGCCGCGGCGCTGGTGGCGCTCGGCGGCATCGGCCACACCTCGGCGCTCTACACCGACCAGGACCGGCAGGCCGACCGCATCCGCCATTTCGGCGACAAGATGAAGACCGCCCGCATCCTGATCAACACGCCGTCGTCGCATGGCGGCATCGGCGACCTCTACAACTTCCGCCTCGCCCCGTCGCTGACACTGGGCTGCGGTTCGTGGGGCGGCAACTCGATCTCGGAGAATGTCGGGCCGCAGCATCTGATCAACAAGAAGACGGTGGCCAAGCGGGCCGAGAACATGCTGTGGCACAAGCTGCCCAAGTCGATCTACTTCCGCCGCGGCTGCCTGCCCTTCGCGCTGGAGGAACTGCGCGGCAAGAAGCGCTGCCTGATCGTCACCGACCGCTTCCTGTTCGAGAACGGCCATGTCAACGACAGCGTCCGCGTGCTGAAATCGCTGGGGCTGGAGGTTGAGACCTTCTTCGAGGTCAGTGCCGACCCGACGCTGGCGGTGGTGCGCAAGGGCGTAGCGCTGGCGAATGCCTTCCAGCCCGACGTGATCCTGGCGCTGGGCGGCGGCTCGCCGATGGACGCGGCCAAGATCATCTGGGTGATGTACGAGGCGCCTGAGGTGGCGTTCGAGGATCTGGCCCTGCGCTTCATGGACATCCGCAAGCGCATCTACACCTTCCCCAAACTGGGGGTGAAAGCGCAGCTGGTGGCGGTGCCGACCACGTCGGGGACGGGATCGGAGGTGACGCCCTTCGCCGTGGTGACCGACGAGCGGACGGGCACGAAGTACCCGATCGCCGACTATGAGCTGACGCCGAGCATGGCGATCGTCGATGCCAATCTGGTGATGGACATGCCCAAGGGCCTGACGGCGGCGGGCGGCATCGACGCGGTGACCCATGCGCTGGAGGCCTATGTCTCGGTGGTGGCGAACGAGTATTCCGACGGTCAGGCCCTGCAGGCGCTGAAGCTGTTGAAGGAGCATCTGCCCTCGGCCTACCGCAACGGATCGCAGGATCCGAAGGCGCGGGAGCTGGTTCACAATGCGGCGACGCTGGCCGGCATCGCGTTTGCCAACGCCTTCCTCGGCGTGTGCCATTCGATGGCGCACAAGCTGGGGGCCGAGTTCCACATCCCGCACGGCATCGCCAACGCGCTGCTGATCGCCAACGTGATCCGCTACAACGCGGCGGACATCCCGACCAAGCAGACGGCGTTCAGCCAGTACGACCGGCCGAAGGGCGTGGCGCGCTATGCGCAGATCGCCCGGCATCTGGAGTTGGGCGGCAGCCGCGACCATGAGCGGGTGGAGAAGCTGATTGCTTGGGTGGAGGAGTTGAAGCGGGCGCTGGAGATCCCGGCCTCGATCCAGGCGGCGGGGGTGCCGGAGGCGGCCTTCCTGGCGCGGGTCGATGCGGTTGCCGAAGCCGCCTTCGACGACCAGTGCACCGGCGCCAACCCGCGCTATCCGCTGGTCGCCGAGATCAGGCAGCTGCTGATCGACAGCTATTACGGACGCGCCTATGTCGAGCCGTCGGCCCAGGACGCCGCACCGGTCGAGGTCAAGCCAGCCGGCAAGTCCGCCGCCCGCAAGGACGCGGCACTCGCCAAGTAAACTCGCCAGATAGCGAACCTCTTACATCAGGATACGAGACCATGAGCAAAGCGATCATGTGGGCCGAAAGCGATGCCCGCGGCTTCGAGACCGAATGCATGTTCAACGAGGACAACCGCAGCTACGAGGTGCTGGTCACCGCCAAGGGCCTAGGAATCGACAAGGCGGAGAGCTTCCCGGTGGTCGAGGATCCCGGCCTGGGGATGTGCCCCGCCGACCTCGCCCGCTCGATCAAGCTGGCCGACCGGCTGGTGTGGGAGATCGACCGGTCGCTCGGCGACCTCTGAAGCGAAACACGCCGCCGTCGGCCGGCAAGGTCCGCAAGGTCCGGCGGCAAGTTGTCTCCCATGGAAAGGCCCCCGTCCGAATTGCCGGACGGGGGCCTTTCCTTTGCCGGGACCTTGACCGCGGCCCCCCGGTCAGACCGGGGCCAGCAGCCAGCGGTGTTCCGGGGCGGTGTTGAAATGCCAGGCGCGGCGGGGGCCGGCCATCACGTTCAGGTAATAGCCGGTGTAGCCGTGGGCGGCGCCGACCGGGTGGTAGCCGCGCGGTACCATGACGAGGTCGCCATTCTCCACCGCCATCGCCTCGTCCAGCGAGCGGTCGTCGGTGTAGACGCGCTGGAAGGCGAAGCCCTGCGGCGGGTCGAGGCGGTGGTAATAGGTCTCCTCCAGCTGGGTTTCCGCCGTTCCGTCGTCGCTGTCGTGCTTGTGCGGCGGATAGCTGGACCAGTTGCCGGCCGGCGTGATGACCTCCACCACCAGAAGACTGTCGGCCGGCTGCGATTCGGGCAGGATGTCGAAGACATGGCGGGTGTTGCTGCCCCGCCCGCGGACCGAGGCGCCGACATCCTCTGGACGGATCAGCCGCACCGGCAGCCCGCCGTTCAGGCCGGGCGCGGTGCAGACCGCCAGTTCCAGTGCGGTGGTGGCCCGCACCCGCCACGGCGTGCCCTGCGGCAGGTAGATCGCGTAGGGCCGCTTGTCCTCGAAGGGCGACATGCGGTCGCCAAGCTCCGCCCACTCCCGGTCGCCGGCCATCGCCGCACCGCGCCCGGCGACGAAGACCAGACAGGTCTCGCGGTCCGCATCCTCGCCGGAAACAATCATCCCCTCCTCCAGGCGGTAGAGGTCGAACCCGATGCACGACCAGCCCGCCGATTCGGGCGTGACATGGTGCACCCGGCCGGCCGGGTCCGGTGCGTGATTGCGCAGCAGCAGCTTGCTCATGGTCGCCCTCTGTGGTGCCGGATGGTCTCGCGATGCGTCTCCGCCCCCTGGCGAAGCCGTGCTGGGCTCAGGTGCGGACAATGAAGGATCATACGCTCCCCCTCACGTCATCGTCGGCATGACGAAGTCGGCGCCGGACCGGATGCCGGTCGGCCAGCGGCTGGTGATGGTCTTCAGCCGGGTGTAGAAGCGCACGCCTTCCGGTCCGTGCATGTGATGGTCGCCGAACAGCGAGCGCTTCCAGCCGCCGAAGCTGTGGAAGGCCATCGGCACCGGGATCGGCACATTGACGCCGACCATGCCGACCTCGATCTCCGCCCCGAAGGCGCGCGCGGTGTCGCCGTCGCGGGTGAAGATGGCGGTGCCGTTGCCGAACTCGTGCGCGTTGATCAGATCGACCGCCGTGCGGTAGTCGGGAACGCGGACCACCGCCAGCACCGGGCCGAAGATCTCCTCCCTGTAGATCCGCATCTCCGGCGTGACATGGTCGAACAGCGTGCCGCCGATGAAATAGCCGTCGCCGCAGTCCGGATCGGCGATTTCGACCCGGCGGCCATCGACCACCAGCTTGGCCCCCTCCTCGACGCCGAGGTCGATGTAGCCGCGCACCTTGTCGCGGTGCTGGCGGGTGACCAGCGGCCCCATCTCCGCCGACGGGTCGGTGCCGGGACCGATTTTCAGGGCGCGCACCCGCTCGGCCAGCCGCTCCACCAGCGCGTCGGCCACCGCCTCCGTTACCGGCACGGCGACCGAGATCGCCATGCAGCGCTCGCCGGCCGAGCCGTAGGCCGCCCCCATCAGCGCGTCCACCGCCTGATCGAGGTCGGCGTCGGGCATGATAACCATGTGGTTCTTGGCTCCGCCCAGCGCCTGCACCCGCTTGCCGTTGGCGGCACCGGTGGCATAGATGTACTGGGCGATGGGGGTCGAGCCGACGAAGCTGACCGCCTTCACGTCGGGATGGCTCAGCAGCGCATCGACCGCCACCTTGTCGCCATGGACGACGTTGAAGACGCCGTCGGGCAGGCCGGCCTGCTTCAACAGTTCCGCCATGAACAGGGCCGCACTCGGCACCCGTTCCGACGGCTTCAGGATGAAGCAGTTGCCGCAGGCGAGGGCCACCGGGAACATCCACATCGGCACCATGGCCGGGAAGTTGAACGGCGTGATGCCGGCGACGACGCCCAGCGGCTGGCGCAGCGAGTGGCTGTCGACGCGGGTGCCGACATTCTCCGCCACCTCGCCCTTCAGCAGATGCGGTCCGCCGCAGGCGAACTCCACCACCTCCAGCCCGCGCGCCACCTCGCCCAGCGCGTCGGAATGAACCTTGCCATGCTCGGCGGTGATCAGGCTGGCGAGCCGGTCGGCGTTCTGCTCCAGCAGCTGCTTGAAGGCGAACATCACCCGGGCGCGGCGCAGCGGGGTGGCGGCCGACCATGCCGGGAAGGCGGCACGGGCGGCAGCGACGGCGCGGTCGACTTCCGCCGCTGTCGCCAGCGGCACCTTGGCGCTGTTGCGGCCGGTCGCCGGGTTGTAGACGTCGCCGAGGCGGTCGCTGGTGCCGTCGACCGGGGCGCCATCGATGAAATGCGGAACGATGTTGGTCATTTGGGTGCTCACAGGCCGTATTCCGTGACGAGCGCGCTCAGATGCTGGCGGCCCTTGGTGACGTAGGTCAGGGGATGGGCCTTGGCGGGGTCCTGCTCCGCCTCGATCACCAGCCACTGGCCGCGATAGTCCGCGCCCTTCAGCGCCTTCAGCACGGCGGGGAAATCGACGCAGCCGTCGCCCGGCACGGTGAACACCCCGTCGATGACGGCGTCGAGGAAGCTGCTGTCGGTTGCCCTGGCCCGCTTCAGCACGTCGGCGCGCACGTCCTTGCAATGGACGTGGTTGATGCGGTGGCCCCATTTGGCGATGACGTCCAGCGGGTTGCCGCCGGCGAAGGTCAGATGGCCGGTGTCGAGCAGGATGCCGACGCTGTCGCCGGTGACCTCGGCGAAGCGGTCGATCTCGTCGGGCGTCTCCACCACCGTGCCCATGTGGTAATGGTAGGCGAGCGGCGTGCCCTGGTCGCGCAGGTAATCGCCGAACTCCGCCATGCGGCGGCCGAACTCCGCCCACTGTCCGGACTCCAGCGTCGGACGCTGCGACAGCGGCGTGCCGCGGGAACCATGGACGCAGCCGGTCGTCTCGGCCACCACCATCACCGGGCAGCCCATCGCCTTCAGCAGCGCCATGTGCGGCTGCACCGCCTCGATCTCCTCGGCGACGGTTCGCTCCAGCAGGCCGGCGCTGTACCAGCCGGACACCAGCGACAGGCCGTAACCGTCGAGGATCGGGCGCAGCACGGCGGCATCGCGCGGAAATTTGTTGCCAAGCTCGAAGCCCTGGAAACCGGCCTCGCGCCCTTCGGCAAGGCACTGCTCCAGCGGCGTCGCCCCGCCCAGCTCAAGCATATCGTCGTTGCTCCAGGCGATCGGGTTGACGCCGAGACGAACGGTCATGATCGGATGCTCCCAAGACGGAAGAAGATGGTGGAAATTGGGGAAGAGGGGCGCGGTCAGCGGCGCTGGCGGGCCTTGTTGGCGACGTAGCGTTCACGGGCCGCCGCGACCTCGGGACGGGTCGAGAGTTCCGGCACCGGCACGTCCCACCACGCCCCGCCTTCCCGGGTCGAGGGCAGCGGGTCGGTGTCGATGACGATGGCGTAGGTGACGGGGGACGCCTTGGCGCGCTCCAGCGCCAGTTCCAACTGGGCAACGCCCGTTACTTTCTCCGTCACCGCACCCAGCGCGCGCAGATGGCCGGCGAAGTCGATGTCGGGCAGAGTCTCCGTCTCGTAATGGGTGTCGCGCAGCAGGTTGTTGAAGGGGGCGCCGCCGCAGGCGTTCTGCAGCCGGTTGATGCAGCCATAGCCGCGGTTGTCGAGCAGGACGACGATCAGCTTGCGCTTCATCGCCACCGACACGGCCAGCTCGGAATTCAGCATCATGTAGCTGCCGTCGCCGACCATGACGAAGGTCTCGCGGTCCGGGCAGGCCATTTTGACGCCGAGCCCCCCGGCGATCTCGTAGCCCATGCAGGAGAAGCCGTATTCGAGGTGGTAGCCGCCGGGCCGGCCGCTGCGCCACAGCTTGTGCAGCTCGCCCGGCAGGCCGCCGGCGGCGCAGACGATTGTGCCGTCTCTGCCGGCGGCGCGGTTGACCGCCCCCAGCACCTGGGCGTCGGTCGGCAGGTCAAGCCCGGCATCGGCGGTCGCCCGGTCGACGACACGGGTCCAGACGGCGGTGCGCTCCTGCGCCAAAGACTGCCAGGACAGCGGCGCCGACCAGTCGCCGAGCCCGGCATCGAGGGCCGCCAGCCCACGCGCCGCGTCGGCGACCAGCGGCAGGGCGTCGCCCTTCACCACATCGAAGGCGGCGACATTCAGCCCGGCGAGACGGGCGCCGCGGTTGGCGAAGATTGTCCAAGAGGCGGTGGTGAAGTCGGCGAGCCGGGTGCCGACCGCCAGCACCAGATCGGCCTCCGCCGCCAGTTCGTTGGCGGCGCTGGAACCGGTGACGCCGATGGCGCCGACGTTGCAGGGATGGTCCCAGACCAGGGCGCCCTTGCCGGCCTGGGTTTCCGCCACCGGGATGCCGCGGCGCTTGGCGAAGTCGGCCAGCGCGTCGCAGGCGCCGCTGTAGAACACGCCGCCGCCGGCGACGATCAGCGGCTTCTGCGCGCCGCGCAGGGCCGCCGTCACCGCGGCCAGCTCGTCGCGGTCGGGCTCCGGCCGGCGGGTGCGGCGGACGGTCCGCTCGAAGACGGAAAGCGGGAAGTCATGGGCTTCCGCCTGCACGTCCTGCGGCAGGCAGAGCGTCACCGGCCCGCACTCCACCGGGTCGGTCAGCACCTGGATGGCGCGGCGCAGGCTGGGCATCAGCTGTTCGGGGCGGGTGATGCGATCCCAGAAGCGCGACACCGGGCGGAAGCAGTCGTTGGCGCTGACGGTGGCGTCCTCGAAACGCTCCACCTGCTGCAACACCGGATCGGGGGCGCGGGTGGCGAAGACGTCGCCCGGCAGCAGCAGCACCGGCAGGCGGTTGACATGGGCCAGCGCCGCCGCCGTCACCATGTTGACCGCACCCGGCCCGATGGAGGTGGTGCAGGCCATCATGCGGCGCCGTCCCTGCGCCTTGGCATAGGCGATGGCAGCGTGCGCCATCCCCTGCTCGTTGTGGGCACGGTAGGTCGGCAGCCGGTCGCGGGCGGCATGCAGCGCCTCGCCCATGCCCGCCACATTGCCGTGGCCGAAGATCGCCCAGACACCGGCGAACAGCGGCAGTTCCTGGCCGTCGATCTCGACATACTGGGCGCTGAGATAGCGGACGACGGCCTGGGCGACGGTGAGACGCACGCTGTCCATGATGGCTTCTCCCTACTGGGGCGGTACGGCCCCTGTTATTCTTGGCGACGGTTCGAGGATCAGGCGGCGTTGCGGCTGCGCTGTTCCTGCCAGAAGGCGATCAGCCGGCCATAGGCGGCCTCCATCGCCGCGACCGCCGCCGCATCGTCGATGCTGCCGGCCAGCCACGCCTCGGCGGCGCTGCCGAACAGGGTGCGGCCGACGGCGAAACCCTTGCAGACCGGCTGGCGGGCAGCCAGCGCCAGCCCGGCCTTCAGCTCCTCCTCCGGCGCGTCGAGGCCGAGGATCAGCACGCCGCGGCACAGCGGGTCATGCCGGTCGATGGTGCCGGCGATGCTGTTCCAGGCTCCCTGGCTGGCCGGCGACGGCAGCTTCCACCAGTCGGGATGGACGCCGAGCCCGTAGAAGCGCTCCAGCGCGCGGGAGATGGTGTCTTCGTCGTCCGGCATACTGGCCGGCATGCCGCGCGGCGGGATGATCTCCAGCAGAAGCTCATGGCCGGTGGCGCGGCAGGCGGCGAACAGGGTCTGGATCTGACGTTCCTGCTCGGTGCGCAGCGCCTCCTCGTCGTCCGGGTGGTAGAAGGCGAGGCACTTCACCACATGCTCGGCCGGCCATTCGCGGATGGTCACGGCGATGTCGGGACCGCCTTCGAAACGCAGCGGGCGCGACCCCGGCAGCTCCACCGGGCGGCCGATCCAGGCGCCGGTGCCGGTCAGCGCGTCCAGCGCGTCCTGGCCGTGGATGCCGTCCAGCAGCATGCCGAAGCCGTCGCGCCCGTCGGAGGTGCGCTGCGCCGCCTGCAAGGCCAGCAGCTTGAAGGCTGCGATGCGCGCCGGGTCGGCGCCCAGCCGCGCCGCCATCGCCTCCAACTGGGCGCGGTGGTCAATGGCAAAGGCCATCACCTCCGGCCAGTCGCGGCGCCGCGTGGTCGCCCAGTGGATGTGCGAGAGGCGGGCATCCTCGCGCAGCCGCGGCGTCGGGCTGCCGTTTTCGAGGAAATAGGACAGCTCCGTCCAGGTCGGGATGGCGGGCGCGCAGCCGTGGCGCGACACCGCGAAGGCGCCGCAGGCGTTGGCGAAGGCGCAGCACTCCTCCAGCGGATGGTCGCGCAGCCAGCCGCGCAGGAAGCCCGACATGAAGGCGTCGCCCGCCCCCAGCACATTGTAGACCTCGACCGGGAAGCCGGGACCGCGGATGCCCTGTTCCAGGCTGTCGGGAATGGCATCGGGGAACACGACGCAGCCCATCGGGCCGCGCTTGCACACCAGCGTCGCGCCGGTCAGTTCGCGGACCCGGCGCAGCGCCGCCAGCGTGTCGGTGCTGCCGCCGGCGATGTGGAATTCCTCCTCCGTGCCGACGATCAGGTCGCAGCCGGGCAGGATGGTCTGCAACAGGGCGGTGACGCCGCCGTCGGCGACGAAGCGCTCCTCCCCCAGACCGTGGCCGGTCAGCTTCCACAGCACCGGGCGGTAATCGATGTCGAACACCACCTTTGTGCCGGTCTCGCGCGCCAGCCGCATCGCCTTGCGCATGGCGGCTTCGGTGGTGGGAGTGGAGAAATGGGTGCCGCTGACCACCACGGCCTTGGCCGAGGCGATGAAGGCTTCCGAGACATCCTGCTCGCAGATCGCCATGTCGGCGCAGTTCTCGCGGTAGAAGATCAGCGGGAAGGTCTTCTTGTCGCGGATGCCCAGGATGACCAGTGCGGTCAGCCGTTCCGGGTCGGTGATGACGCTGCTGGTGTTGACGCCTTCGCGGACCAGCTGTTCGCGGATGAAACGCCCCATATGCTCGTCGCCGACACGGGTCAGCAGGGCGGAGCGCAGGCCGAGGCGCGCTGTCCCGACCGCGA
The DNA here is from genome assembly GCF_042604625.1 of Azospirillum sp. A29. Classification (NCBI taxonomy): domain Bacteria; kingdom Pseudomonadati; phylum Pseudomonadota; class Alphaproteobacteria; order Rhodospirillales; family Azospirillaceae; genus Azospirillum; species Azospirillum sp. A29. The sequence goes on along the minus strand of NZ_CP170467.1, from coordinate 1,175,226 downwards.
TGTTGGTGGGGCAGCCGCCGACATATTTGGCGAAGCTCTGCATGTCCTCCAGCCGGCCGCCGACCTGTTCGCCATAGAGGTCGACGGAGGAGCGGCCGATGGAAATGACGTCGAGTTCGCGCTCACTTTGACCGCGTTGAGTTGGCATGGGTCAGCTCCGCTGTAATCCGGTCGTCGGATTGGCGATGGCAATGGATACGGACCGGCGGAACGGTGTCGCCGGACAGGCGGCCGTCAGCTGTAGAGCGCCGGACGGCTGGGCAGCGTGATGGCGACGGCCTCTCCCTCGCGCTCCTGCGCGGTGACGCAGGCATCCGAGGTGATGGCGGCGACATAGCCGTCCCAGCAGGTCGGGCCGGTGGCGGTGCCCTGGGCGGCGGCCTTCAGGAAGTCCTGAAGCTCCACATCGTAGGAGGCGATGAAACGATCCTTCCAATCGGTCAGGATCGGGTTCTGCAGGCTGGCGTTCAGGCGCATCTGCACCGCCATCGGCTCCGGCAGGCGGGCGATGCCGTCCTCCCCAACCACCTCGCACTGGATGTCGTAGCCATAGTGGCAGTTCACGAAGATCTCGACGTCGATGACGACGCCCTTCGCCGTCTCCAGCACCACGACCTGCGGGTCGCGCAGCTTGCCGTGGCTGCGGGCGGCGCGGCGCGGGAAGATCACGCGGGCGGAAACGTAATCGTCGTCCAGCAGCCAGCGGAACACGTCGATCTCGTGGATCAGCGTGTCGTGGATCGCCATCGGCGTGACGTAATGCTCGGGCACCGTCGGGTTGCGGTGGGCGGCATGGACCATGATCGGCGCCCCGGTGCGGCTGGTCACCGCCTCCTTCAGCGCGATGTATCCGGCATCGTAGCGGCGCATGAAGCCGACCTGGACCAGACGCTTACCGTGCGCCACCTCGGCATCGACGATGCGTTTGGCGCCGTCGGCGGTGGTCGCGAGCGGCTTCTCGCAGAAGCAGGGTTTCCCGGCGGCGATGGCGGCCAGCACATACTGCTCGTGGCTGGCACCCCAGGAGGTGACCAGAACCGCATCGACCAGCGGCGAGGCGATCAGGTCCTCGCCGGTCTGGTAGATCTCGGCATCGGGGGCGATGTCGGCCCGCACCGCCTCGGCGGACTCGCGGTTGACGTCGGTCAGGGCGACGACCTTGCCGCCGGCCAGCACCTGGTTGATGCGCCGGGCATGGTCGCGGCCGATGGCGCCGGTGCCGATGATGCCAAGTCTGACGGTCATTTTTCCAAAGCCTCATGTCGTTCGGTGGGCGAGCGGGGCCACGCGCGCAGCCATGCGCGCTGCGCCCGAGCGGTTCACCGGGGGCGATTGCCGTTTTCGGTTTCTGGGGGGCCGCCCGCTGTCGGGCCGCCGGAATGGCTGGAGTGTGATCGGTTCAAGCGGAATCGCTTGAAGCGTGAATCACACGGAAAACCAAATTCTAGGATTCCGAATCCGTCATCGCGCTTCCTCCCGGCCGTTTCTGGTCTTGATTGGCAGGGGAAGCATTCACCATCGCGCACGGTCCGGTCAACGCGCCTGCCGGCCGGATGGCCGTCAAACATGAGAGATTTTGCAGCACGTCATGATGGTTTTCCATCATGACGCCGGAAGCCTCTCCCCTACAGGCTCTCCGCTACAGGCTTTCCGGCGTCCACAGCTGGGCGGGAAGGAAGCGCTGGCCGGGATTTTCCGCCATGCCGTGTTCGATGCTGTGGACCATCATCTCGATCAGGTCGGTGCAGAGCGCCGGCAGCGGCGTCGCCATCACCACCGAGACATGGCGGTCGAGCAGCCCCTGCCTCGACTCCGGCGTCAGCTCGTGGACGATGCAGGTCACCTCGTCCGGCCGGCGGACCTCGCGCAAGGCGGCGATGGCGCCCTCCATGCCGCCGCCCGCCACATAGATGCCGACGACATCGTCGTGCCGGTCCAGCAGGCCGAGCGTCGCCTCGTAGGTCAACTGGCGCGTCTCGACGTTGACGATGCTGTCCGTCAGGGTGAACTCGGGCGCGAACTCGCGGAAATAGCTGCGGAATCCGGTCTCGCGCAGGGCATGGCCGTGATAGCGGAAGGCGCCGATGAAGACGGCGATGCGCCCCGGCCCCCGCGCGATCTTCGACATCAGCCATGCCGCGGTGCGGCCGGCCTTCAGGTTGTTGGTGCCGATGTAGCCTTCCCGCACGCCCTGGGCGAAGTCGGACAGCAGCGAGAAGGTCGGGATACCGGCGGTCTTCAGTTCGGCGACCGCGGCGGTGGCGTCGTGATGGTCGATGCCGGTCACCGCAACTGCCCTCACCTTCCCCTTCATGCCGCGGATCAGCTCGGCGAGTTCGGCCGGGGATGTCGACTGGACGAAGCGGATGGTGGCGCGCAGCCGGCGGTCGGGATGGCTGCGCACCACCTCCTCGATCCGCGCCGCGAACTCCTGATAGAAGGCGTGGCGCTCCTTTTGAAGGATGAAGCCGAGATGGTAGTCGGGCTGCTGCGCCAGGGCGCGCTGGCGGATGGCGTTGGCGCCGTGGAAGCCGATCTCGGTCGCCGCCTCGAAGATGCGGCGGGCGGTCTCCTCCCGCACGGGGTGCCGACCGTTCAGCAGGCGGTCGATGGTGGCGACACTGACGCCCGCCGCCTTGGCGAGGTCAGAAATCGTCGGGCGCTTCATGGGAGGACAACTCATCCGGTCACGGGCGGGAACCGGCGCTGTCTATCACGAAGCATGAGGGAATGAGAGACCCTTGCACGGCACCTGCCGGTCAGCGCTTCACGGTGCGCAGGATCAGCGCCAGCGGCACCGCCGAGGCGGAGATCAGCATCAGCGCGAAGAACACGTCGATGTAGGACCAGTAGGCGGTCTGCATCTGCACCTGCTGGCCGATGTAGGCCATCGCCCGTTCCCGCGCTCCCGCCTCGCCGCCGGCCATGGAGAAATAGCTCGTCGCCTGCTCCACGGTCCGCTGATAGGCCGGGTTGGACGGCACGATATGCTCGGCCAGCCGGCTGTGATGGAACTGCTCGCGGAAGGCCAGCACATTCTGGGCAATGGACACGCCGATGGAGCCGCCGACATTGCGCGCGACATTGATGAGGGCGGAGGCCTGATCGGTCTTGTCGCGCGGGATGCCGTCGTAGGAGGCCGTGGTTATCGGAATGAAGATCAGCGGCAGGCCGATGCCGATATAGATGCGCGACCATGCGAAGAGCCAGAAGGTGGAGTCCGGGTTCAGCCGCGTCAGGTCCCACATCGCCAGCGCCACGATGGTGGCGCCGGTGGCGATCAGGTATTTCGGCTGGATGCGCCCGGCGAGCCTTCCGACGACCAGCATCATCACCATGGTCACCATGCCGCCCGGCGACAGGGCAAGGCCGGCCCAGGTGGCGGTGAAGCCGTAATATTGCTGGAGAAGCTCCGGCAGGAACTGCGTCGTCGCGATCAGGATGGCGCCGGTCGCCAGCATCACCAGGAAGCAGGAGCCGAACTGCCGCGTCGCCACCATCCGCAGGTCGAGAATCGGGTTCTCCCGCGTCATCTCCCACGGGATCATCAGGCAGAAGGACGCCACGCAGACGATGGCGAAGGTGATGATGAAGCCCGACGCGAACCAGTCGTCGGTCTGGCCGCGGTCGAGCACCACCTCCAGCGATCCCAGGAAGGTCGCCACCAGCAGGAATCCGATCACATCCATGCGGATGCCCTGGCGTTTCAGCCGCTGGCGTTCCTCGATGGCGGATTTCGGTTCCTGCACCAGAAAGCCGACCAGCGCGAAGGCCATCACCCCGACCGGCCCGTTGATCAGGAAGCACCAGTGCCAGGACAGGTTGTCCGACAGCCAGCCGCCCAGCGTCGGCCCGACCACCGGCGCCACCACCACGGCGATGCCGAAGATGGCGAAGGCCTGCCCGCGCTTGGCCGGCGGAAAGCTGTCGGCCAGGATCGATTGCGAAATCGGCACCATGCCGCCGCCGGCAAAGCCCTGGAGCACCCGGAACAGCAGAAGCGATTCCAGATTCCAGGCGAAGCCGCAGGCCAGCGAGCTGACGGTGAACAGCCCCAGGCAGGCCAGATAGAAGCGCTTGCGGCCATAGCGCTTGGCGATGAAGCTGCTGGCCGTCAGCACGATGGCGTTCGCCACGAGGTAGGAGGTGACGACCCACGACGCCTCGTCGGCGCTGACCGCCAGCGTGCCGGAGATGTAGCGCAAGGCGACGTTGGCGATGGTGGTGTCCAGCACCTCCATGAAGGTGGCGATGGAGACCACCACGGCGATCAGCCACGGGTTGCGGCCGCCGGCGGTACTCTGCGACGCATCGAAGCCGCCGGTATCTGCGCCTTCGGCAGCGGCGCTCATCGCACCGTCACCCGCGGCACCACCGACATGCCGGGGCCGATGGAGACGCCGTCCGGCCATTGGTCGACGACGATCTTCACCGGAATGCGCTGCACCACCTTCACATAGTTGCCGGTGGCGTTCTCGGCCGGCAGCAGGGAAAAGGCGGTGCCGGAGCCCGGCTGCACGCTGTCGACATGGCCGGTGACCTTGCGGCCGGGATAGGCGTCGATCTTGATGTCCACCGGCTGGCCCGGCCGCATGTCGGTGATCTGGGTCTCCTTGAAGTTGGCGGTGACCCAGATGTCGTCGGGAACGAAGATGGCGAGGCTCTGGCCGGCCTGGGCGAACTGGCCGACCGCCCCGCTCAGCTGCACCACCCGGCCGGGCTGTGCGGCGGTGACGGCGGTGTAGGACAGATTCAGCTGGGCCTGGGCCAGTTGCGCCTTCGCCCGCGCCAGATCGGCCACGGCGCTGGTCCGCTGCGCCTGGAGCGCCCCGACCTGCCGTTCGGCGGCGATCACCGCGGCGTTGGCGCTGGTCAGCTTGCCCTGCTGTTCCTGCAGGGTGGCGGTGGATTGCTGCGCCTGCTGCACCGTTCCGGCACCGCGGCTTTGCAGGTCGCGGTAGCGCGCCGCATCCTCCTTGGCGAAGCCGACGGCGGCCTCGGCCTGCGAGACCTCGGCCCTGGCCTGCTCGATCTGGGCGCGCTGGGCATCGATCTGGGCGTCGTAGCCGGTGATCGCCGCCTGGGCGGAGTCGATCTGCGCCTGTGCCTGATCCAACGCCGTCTGGTAGTCGCGCGTGTCGATGCGGAACAGCAGGTCGCCGGCATTGACATGCCGGTTGTCGCCGACCGCCACCTCCGTCACATAGCCGCTCACCTTCGCCGCCACCGGGAACTGGCGGGTGTCGATGAAGGCGTCGTCGGTCGACTCGTAGGGGTGGATGTTGCGCTGCCAGTAGATGTAGCCGGCCACCGCCAGCAGGGCGATCACCACCAGCCCGGCGAGGATCGCAATCGGGTGACGGCGGATGAAGCCCGGCGTCTTGCGGACTTCGCCCGCGGCCGGCTGTCCGCGCTCGCTGCGCCCGGCCCGGTTGTCCGCCTCCTGTCCGGTAAGATCGACGACGTCCCTGCGCTGCTGGTCGTCCGGCATGGTTATGACGCTCCTGACCGAAATGCCGGGCGATCAGCAAGGGCCCGGTCGTTGTCGCGCGGGAGCGGCCCCGCTCCCCAGCGCGAAACACCGCAAACCGCCGTTGCGTTGCACCGGCGCGGCAGAAAGCTGCCCAATGCGTCCGCAGAACAGCCATGCCACAGGTGGATGGCGGCTTTGGCCGGCATACAGGGCGACCGGGCAGAGGCAGCGGCCATATGAAAAAACAATCCGATTCTCCGATCTCACCGCATCTGTCAAAATAATATTCAAGCCGACAGATCCAGATTCGGGCCGATGCGTAAAAGGAAGGCGTCCAACTCAGAGTTACGGCAAGCATGACCTTAACGGCGTTGTTATAATATTTCCCTCCAAAAGAACTATTCTGTCGCCGGGCCGCCGGCTTCTACCCGACCTCGGAGTTCGGAGCATGACACCTGTGAACGAAACCGTCGCGAGCGGGATCCCCCCGCAGGCCGCTCCGCAGACCATCGGCCGCGGCGCCGTCCCGGTCGATGACGAGGCGGCGAGGCTGGAGGCGCTGCGCCGTACCGGGCTGCTGGACAGCGAGCCGGAACCCGCCTTCGACGATCTGGTGTCCTGGGCCTGCGACCATTTCCGCGTGCCCATCGCGCTGGTGTCGCTGCTCGATGCCGACCGGCAATGGTTCAAGGCGCGCCGCGGCCTGCCCGTGCAGGAAACGCCGCGCGACGTCGCCTTTTGCCACTTCACCATCCGCCAGCGCCTGCCGATGGTGGTGGAGGATGCCGCCCGCGACCCGCGTTTCCAGGACAACCCGCTGGTGCTGGGCGAGCCGTACATCCGCTTCTATGCCGGCGCGCCGATCATCAACCGGCAGGGTTTGGCGCTCGGTTCCGTCTGCCTGATCGACACGGCGCCGCGCAGTTTCGGCATGGTCGACCGCATGGTGATGGCACAACTGACCGTGACGGCGCTGGCGGCGATTGAACGGCGATAGGACGGACGGTGGCCGGCCTGGAGACCGACGATTGTTTCCATGCCGCATTGCACCATTGTCATTGGCTCTTTGATGGACTTGGCGGCAGGATCGGTGCCGGAATTGCTTGAAGACGAGAGTGCCGGGAGCAGGATGAAAACCGAGATGACGCCCGCGACGGCGAAGCGCCTGCCGCCGGTCCCGGCCCGCGAAGAGGACCGGCTGGCGACGCTCCAGCGCTACGAACTGCTCGACACGCCGGCGGAGGCCGCCTTCGACCAGATCACGCGTCTGGCCGCCAAGCTGCTGAAGGTGCCGGTGGCGCTGATCTCGCTGGTCGACCGCGACCGCCAATGGTTCAAATCGCGGGTCGGGCTGCCGGTGCAGGAGACGCCGCGCGAACATGCCTTCTGCGCCCATGCGCTGGACTCCGATGCCCTGTTCGTGGTCGGCGATGCCCGGCAGGACGAACGCTTCGCCGACAATCCGCTGGTGACCGGCGATCCCAACATCCGCTTCTATGCCGGCGCCCCGCTGCGCACGGCGGACGGGCTGGCGCTCGGCACCATCTGCGTGATCGACGATCAGCCGCGCCCGGCGCTGACGCCGGAGGAGGAGGAGGCGCTGCGCGACCTGTCGGCCATGACGATGGCGCATATCGAGGCGCGGCGCGCCGTCGGCTACCTGCATCCGGTCACCTCGCTGTCGAACCGCTTCCGGTTCCTGGCCGATGCCGATGCCCTGGCAAACGACCCGGCCTCGGTGACGGGAACGGCGGTGGTGATCGATGCCGCGGCGTCCCAGCAATATGCCGAGCTGACCCGGGTGCTGGGGCAGGTCTGCGCCGACGCGTTCGAGGTCGATTGCGCCCGCCGCATCGCCGCCTGCCTGCCGGACCGCACGCGGCTCTACCATCTGTCGCCGGCCCGCTTCGCCTTCATGCTGGCCAGTGGCAACGATCTGATCGATGCGCTCGACCGCATCAGCTCGGCGATCCGCAGCCCCTTCCAGTATCAGGGCGTGCCGATCGCCACCACTGCCGGCGTCGGCTTCGTGCACCGCTCGGACATCGCGGCGGAAAGCCCCGTGGAAAGCGTGGAATTGCTGCGGGCCGCCACCAGTGCCGCCCACCAGTCGCTGGAGACGCAGAAGCCGTGGTGCGCCTATGACGAGGAGCAGGACCGCGCCGCCCACCGTGCCTTCCTGCTGCTGCGCAGCCTGACCGAGGCGATGGGCGGGCAAGGCCAGTTGCACATGGCCTATCAGCCCAAGGTCGACCTGCGCACCGACCGCTGCATCGGGGCGGAGGCGCTGCTGCGCTGGACCCATCCGGAGCTGGGGCCGATCTCGCCCGCCGAATTCGTGCCGCTGGCCGAACGCACGGCGCTGGTGCGCCCGCTGACCGAATGGGTGATCGGTGCCGTCCTGACCCAGGTGGCGCACTGGCACCGGCGCGGCATCGCCTTGCCGGTGTCGATCAACATCTCGATGCTGGATCTGGGCAGCGGCGACTTCGCCGACCGGGTCGAGGCGCTGCTGGACCGCCATGACGTGCAGGCGGACTGGATCGACTTCGAGGTGACGGAAAGCGCCCTGATGACCGACCGGGCTGAGGTCGACCGCCAGCTTCGAAGCCTGCGCCGCCTGGGCATCGCGGTCGAGATCGACGATTTCGGCACCGGCCAGAGCGCCCTGTCCTATCTGAAGGATATCCCGGCGACGGCGGTGAAGATCGACCAGCGCTTCATCCGTTCCATCGCCGATGAGCGCAGCGACCAGATCATGGTCCGCTCGACCATCGACCTTGCCCATGACCTGGGATATCTGGTCATCGCCGAAGGGGTAGAGACGGATGAGGCCTATAACTGGCTGCGCCTTCATGGCTGCGACTTCGGCCAGGGCTACCTGATTTCCCGGCCGCTGGCACCGGCGGCCTTCGAAGACTGGCTGGCGGCGGGAGCCTTCCGTCCCGCCGCCGTGCCGGTCTGACTTACTTCGCCGCGAGGCAGGCGGCGATGGAGGCGCGTTCGATCTCGGCATAGAGGTCGAACGGGTTCAGCACCGCAGCGCCGAGATCGGCTTCGAAGCGCTGCTGGTTCGGGCTGGCGGCGAAGTCCTGCTGGGCATCGTCGCCCAGGTTGGACTGGAAGATGCCGGCGGCGCTGACCGGCAGGAAATCCTCGTAGACGACGGGATCGAAACGGACGACGCCGCTCTCGATCAGCGTTTCCAGATCGGCGCCCGGCACCGGCGGGTTGCGGCGCCCGGCCTCGGTCAGGGAATAGCTGAAATAGCCGAGCCCCTGGCGGCGAATCCCGTCCCAGCTGTCGGGGAAGGGGGCGAACACCTCCTGAAGGGCCGCCATGTACTGCGCGGCGTTGGAGCCGTCGGCCGCCGGGGCGACGAGGCGGCGGGAATCCTGAAGCAGCGTGTCGTAGAGCGCCCGCCCCTTCGGGGTCAGGGCGATGCCGCGCTGCTCGATCTCGCCGAAGCGGGCGGTGTGGACGCCGGACCGCCAGCCGTCGCCATCCTGAAAATCGACCGGCTCGCTCAGCGCCTTGAAGGAGGTCTGGCGCAGCAGGATCGGGCAGCGGCGGGTCGGCGGGCCTTCGACCACCGCCTTCGGCGCAATGCCCTTTTCCGGCATCAGGCGCTGAACCGCATCGATGTCGAGCGTGCGCGGCGTCAGGTGGTTGATGTGCGGGCCCTTGAAGGACACCACGTCGGCGATCAGCCGGTGGGCGTCGTGCAGGCGGTTGTACAGATCCAGCGGCACATTGGCCCGGCTGTGCCAGCGGAAGGTCTCCAGTGCCTCCGCGACGAAGCGCTCGGCATCCTCCTCGTCCAGCCCGCCGTCGGTCTCGGCTTTTTCGATCAGGGCGAGGCAGCCGGGGGTGAAGATGCTGCGCGCGGCGAGCACCGTCTCGGCCTCCTGCCGCAATGCCGCATCGGCGATCAGGTCGAGCCGCAGCAGGGAGGTGAAGACGCGGAACGGGTTGCGGCTCAGCGCCTCCCCGTCCACCGGGCGGAAGGCAGTGGAATGGACCGGGACGCCGGCCTCCGACAGGTCGTAATAGCCGACCGGCTGCATGCCCATCACCGCGAACAGCCGGCGCATGGTGGACAGCTCATCCGCGGTGCCGAGGCGGATGGCGCCGTGGCGCTCCTCGGTGATGCGGGCGAGGCCACCGGCGGACTCCAGACGATGACGCTCTGCCGGATCGGCGGCGAGCAGCGCCGCGTTCACCTCCTCCACCAGCTCGACGAGCGTCTGATAGGCCGGCACCTCCATCCGATACATCTCCGACATGGCGGTGGAGAACAGGGTGCGGATCGCATCGGGTCCGATGACATCGGCTCTGGTGGCATCGACTCTGGTGATCGTCTGGACGCTCATTCCAAATCTCGCTCGCATTGGCTGGCCGGACCTGCGCGGTCCTTGACATGGTCCAGCTATAGCAACGAAGCGGCGGGATGGATTGCGATTGTTTTTCCCGACTTCATGAGGAAAGCTCATGACCTGCCGGGGTGCGGCAGTCCGCCGTCTCCGCCAGGATCCAGTCGCGGAAGGCGGCAAGCGGCGGGTAGCCCGCCCGTTCCGACGGCCAGACGACGTAATAGGCGTTCTCGCTTTCCATCGGCAGATCGAGCGCCGGCACCAACTGGCCCGACCGCAGTTCTTCTTCGATCAGAAACAGCGGAAGCAGCGCCACGCCCAGCCCGGCGATGGCGGCCTGGGAGGCGGTGGCGAACTGGTCGAACAGCATGCCGTGTACGCCGTCGGCCGGCGTGCCGTGCAGGGTCAGCCAGCGCTCCCAGGCGTCGGGACGGCTGGTCAGGTGCAGCAGCGGGGCGAGGCGCAGGTCGGCCGGCTGGCGGAAATCGAAGCGGTCGCGCAGGCTGCGGCTGCAGGCGGGGAGGACCGTCTCCCGGCGCAGCAGGGCCATCTCCCCGCCCGGCCAGTCCGGCCGGCCGAAATGGATCGCGGCATCCACCGGGTCCAGGCGGAAATCGAAGGGCGCCATCCGCGTCACCAGATTGATGGTGATGCCGGGATTGTCGGCCAGGAATTTCGGCAGGCGCGGCGCCAGCCAGCGCGTGCCGAAGGTCGGCAGGATGGCAATGCTGAGCGTGCCGCCATAGGGGTTGGCGCGCAGGTTCAGCGACGCGGTGCTGATGCGGCGCAGTGCGTCGCGCACCTCGCGCACGTAATACTCGCCGCCGGCGGTCAAGCGGATGGTCTGCCGTTCACGGTGGAACAGCTCGACCTCCAGCAGATCCTCCAGCGCCTTGATCTGGCGGCTGACCGCGCTCTGGGTCAGCGACAGCTCCTTGGCCGCCGCGGTGATGCTGCCGGTCCGGGCCGCCGCCTCGAAGGCGGACAGCAGGGCCAGGGAGGGAAGGAAGCGGCGCGGGCTCTGCATCGGGGTGTCTGTAGCGGGGGCTGGGCGGATTTCATTCCGGGATGGAATGACTGGTTGAACAAACATCATTTGGCCGAAGGGGGTAGGCAAGTCAATCTTGCGCACCGGGAATGACTGGCGCACAGAACTGACGCGAAAAGGACCTCAGGGGATGCTGAACGATCCGCGGTCGCATGGGCTTTGGGAACGCACCGCACCGGCGGCGCCGCCGACCGCGCCGCTGACCGGCAGCGTCCGGGCCGACGTTGTGATCGTCGGCGCCGGCTACACCGGCCTGTCGACGGCGCTGCATCTGGCCGAAAGCGGCGCCAGCGCCGTGGTGGTGGAGGCGGTGGAGATCGGCTTCGGCGGCGCCGGGCGCAATGTCGGGCTGGTCAATGCCGGCATGTGGGTGATGCCCGACCAGCTGGTCAGCACCCTGGGACCGGTTTACGGAGAGCGGCTGATCGAACTGCTGGGCAACGCGCCGCGCGCCGTCTTTGACCTGATCACCAGGCACGGCATCGCCTGCGAGGACGAACGCAGCGGCACGCTCCATTGCGGTGTCGGCCCGGCGGGCCTGCGCGAACTGGAACAGCGGGCAGCCATCTGGCAGAAGCGCGGTGCGCCCGTCCGCCTGCTGGACGCGAAGGAGACGGCGGAGAAGGTCGGCACCAGCGCCTACACCGGCTCGCTCCTCGATCTGCGCGCTGGCACCATCCAGCCGCTGGCCTATGCCCGCGGGCTGGCGACGGCGGCCATCGCGGCGGGGGCCCGCATCTTCACCGGCAGCCCCGTGCAGTCGGCGAGCCAAACCAGAGCCGGGTGGGAGGTGAAGACGCCGAACGGATCGGTTACCGCCGACTGGGTGGTGGTCGCCACCGACGCCTACAGCATCGGCCCCTGGGTGCAGCTGCGCACCGAGCAGGTCCACCTGCCCTATTTCAATCTGGCGACGGAGCCGCTGTCCGATGCCATGCAAAAGGCCATCCTGCCGGAACGCCAGGGGGTGTGGGACACCAAGTCGGTGCTGAGTTCCTATCGTTTCGACCGCCGGGGCCGGCTGGTGTTCGGCAGCGTCGGCGCGCTGCGCGGGACCGGAACCGCGGTCCATCGCGCCTGGGCGCAACGCTCGCTGGCGGCGCTGTTCCCGCAGCTGGGTCCGGTGCGGTTCGAAGCCGAATGGTACGGCCAGATCGGCATGACCAAGGACAACCTGCCCCGTTTCCACCGGCTGGACCGCAACGTCATCGGCTTCAGCGGCTACAACGGCCGCGGCATCGCCCCCGGCACCGTGCTCGGCCGCTGTCTGGCCGAGCACATCGCTGGCAAGCTGCCGGAGGCGGAGATGCCGCTTCCCAGCACCGCACCCGACACCCTGTCGGCCCGGGCGGTGCAGGAGGCCGTCTATGAATACGGCGCGCAGGCGACCCATCTGGTCGGAGCGCGGCTGCCGGGGAAGATCTGACCGCGCGTCCTCCCCGGCCAGCCGTTCAGGTTCCAGCCCTCTAAATCAGAGGCCCCAGGCACCGCTTTCGGCGGGGTCGACCACCTGGATGTTGTTCTCCACCGCCTTCACGCCGGGGACACCCTCCGCTGCGACGCGCAGCGCGTCCCGCTGCGATCCGCTGCTGACGAAACCCCAGAGCTGGACGACGCCATTGCGGACGACGATGGCGTCGTGCGAGCGGGAGTCCCACGACAGCTCCTTGACGGCGGCGCTCACCCGGTCCTTCAGGTCACGGTCGTCCGCGGCGGGGGCCGGGGTTTCCGGCGAGACGCTGGCCAGCGCGCGCAGCAGGTTGGCGCGGCTGATGATGCCGACCAGGGCACCCCGGCTTACCACCGGCACGCGCTTGATCCGCCGCGTCTCCATCACCCGTACCACCTCTTCGGGCGAGGCGCTCTCGTCCACGGTGGTGACGTGGGCGGTCATCACGTCGGCGACCTTCCTGGCATGGGACTTGATGAAATCCTCCGCCGGCAGGGTGCCGCCCGACACCAAACCGAGCCACCAGGAGCGGTGACGCTCCGTCCCCAGTTCCACCCGGCGCAACAGGTCGCCTTCGCTGATGATCCCGACCACCTTGCCGGAGCCATCGACCACGGGCATGCCGCTGATGTGGTTCTCCAGCATCGTCCGGGCGGCATCGGCGACGGTCGCGTCCGGACCGATGGTGATGACCCGCGGCGTCATCAGATCGATTGCTTTCATCGTTTCTCTCCCTTTGATGTCGTGGAACGGAGACAGCCTAGGAGGTCGTCAGACGAGAGCGATTGATCTACAGCAATTCTACGCCGGCCTTTCCGCATCATGAAAAATACAGGAAACCCGTCCGCAAATTGGGTCTGGCTTGGATGGTCCGGTACTTGAAAACCGCGGGCGACATAACCGGACCTGCCGGTAGATCCTCCCGGCCATTTCCGCTGGAGGCCGCCCACCCCGGCATTTTACTCAGCAATCTCCGCCACCAGGGTGGCGATGGTGCGCTCTGCGGGCGGCGTCGGCGTGCGGTAGAAGGAATGGCCGCCGATCAAGGCGGTCTTCAGCCGCGCCTCCGCCCAGTCCGGCTTCTGGCGGCGCAGCGCGGCCTGTGCCGGCGGGCTGTAGAACATCGAGGCGCGGGCGGTCGGATCGGGTATGTCGTCGTCGTTCAGGTTCCAGGCCAGCCCGCGCGCGGTGCGCAGCGCTTCCTGGTCGGGGGCAAGGCGCGTCTTCGGCCAGGACGGCATGCCGCCCGCCCGGATCACCGCGGCCTGACGGCGGATCTCCGCGAGGATGCGCCGGGTTTCCACCCGCGGATCGGCCGCCAGCGCCGCCTGTTCGGCCTTCGCCTGCCGGGCCGCCTTCTCCGCCTGCTTGCCCTTTGCCTTGACCGCCTTGGCCTTCTTCCGGTCGGCGGGCTCGACGGGCGCCGCCGCGAAGGGTTCGAACTGGCCGGTGGCGACGACGACGCGGCAGGGCAGCGACGGCTGATCGGCCGAGGCGGCACGATTGGCGACAACCCACATGACGGCCGCCATGGCGTCGGCCCCCTCCCCCCTCGCTTCGGCCCAGCCGGCCAGCGCGAGGCAGCGGCGCTCCCGTTCGGCCTGCCACGGGGTCAGCATGAAGACCGACGTACCGATCATCACCGGCTGCTTGGCACCGCCCCGTTTCGGCACGCCGCCCTTCCCGTCGCCGACGAACCGCGCGCAGCCCTTGTCACCCGGCCGGCAAACGGCATCGCCATCATCTGCACCGACAGCCTGCGCAGCCGCTGCGGTGGGAAGCAGGGCGGCTGCAAGCAGCAGAGTGGTGAGGAGGTTTCGCATCCCGGTCTCTCCGGCTCAGGAAGGGGGACTTCCTTCGACAGGAGCGCGGACTGCAAGTTCCCGGATTCGTCCACCTCTCAGAGTGCTTAAGCCTGAGGACGGAGGATGTACGCCGTTCAGGTTCCGATGGCTTTCTCCGGACAGCCGAACGGGCTGGAAGCCGTCGGAATCCTCCGGCTTCCAGCCCGTTCGGTGGAGTGGGACTGCGGTGAAGAGGGTGGTGGCCTCAGCCGTCCTTGCCGCCGCCCTGCTTATCGCCCGGGGGTTTGTCGCCGCCGTCGCCAGTCCAGTCGTCGGTCAGATATTCCTGCGAGCGGCTGATCTCTTCGACGTCCGCGTGGGAGGGCGGCTTCGGCACCTGGGCTTGCCCGGACTGGCGGTCGTCTGTCGTTGGGCCGTTTGCGGGGTCGGTGGTGATGGACATGGGCTCCTCCTTGTCAGCCGGGAATCCCAGCAAACAGGGGGGAGCCCGCAAGGTTACGCCCGCCGGCGCTGGGGGCGCTGAACGAGGTTGGTCCAAGCCGCATACATCTCCCGCGCATTGCGCGGCTTGCAATCCGCCTTGAGCTGGTCGTAGGCCGCCTGTGCCGCCTCGGCGGTCGGGAAGGCGCCCTGGTCCACACCCCAGGCCACCGCCTCCGCCGGGCTGTAGAAGGTCAGCACACCGTCGGACGCGCCGTCCGCACCCCCTTCCCAGCTGGAACCGGCCGGCCTGGACGGGGCTGCGCCGGCCGTCACGGCCGCAGAAGGCGTCGGCCGGGGTCCGCCATCCTGGCCGCCGCCTTGGCCGTAGATCGCCGCCTCGATCCGTTCCGGCACGCCCTTCCAGTACCCCTCGTCATCCCAGACGATCATGCCCGACGGTCCCTCGCGCGACCATTCGACCAGAACGCCACGGCGGCCATCCTCGCGCACGATGCGCAGGGAGGCGTTGAGCGAGCGGTAGAGCCGCTCGCGCTCGGTCTCCGGCAGGGTTTCGCGGATCTGGGCCTTGCCATTGAGCTGCGCGTCCTCAAGGTGCCAGATCCAAAGGACGTGGCTGCCATGGGCGGTCACCGCGTCCTGCAGAAGGCGCATTTTCTCGGCCTTGTCGACCCAGGCCTGATTCTTGTTCCTGTTGCGGTCGGCAGCATTGTCGAGCATGGCGCGGGCAATCGACACGCCGATCAGCGAGGTCACGCTGTCGATGGCGATGGTCCGGATGTCCGATCCCGGCATGTTGGCGTCGAGCAGATCCTGGATGCGCTCGACGGAACGGTGATCGGCGGCCTCCTCGCTCAACTCATACAGCTCGTCCCCTTTCAGCTCATGCCGGCGCCCGTCGGCGTCGATCATCAGCGTGGGTTGCTGCATGGCCATGATGAAAGTGGACTTGCCCTCGCCGTAATACCCCTTCAACGCCCAGCGTCGGGGAGGCAACGTCGTCTGGCTGACACGTTTGAACGCCATGGAAGAACCTCACAACGGTGAACCGCCCAACTCGTCCAAACAAGCCGGCGCGGCATGCTTGCTTGGATCATAGCAAGATGTTCCCGTTTTGTGCTGAATCTTTTATATGGCGTAGCTTAAGCTATTCTTCGATTACTTTAAAAACCGCGACGCCCTCAGCGGGCGGCGTCGGCGACGGTCACCGGCATGGTCTTGACCATTTCCAGGGCGACGGCGGCGGTGGCTTCGTCGGCGGCCAGGATGGCGTTCGGGTTCATGTGGGAGACAGCGGCGATGGCGGCGAAGAGGATGGCGCCGACAACAATGCGGGCAATGGCGAACTTGGCGGCGAACTTGGCGGATTCGACATCATAGGAGGTCATGGCGGTCTTCCTTCAATTTCGGGTTTGAATTCCGGCGGCCGGTGTCGCGGCCTGTTGAGGAAGATATTGACACGATCCCGCATGCGCAAAAGAGGAGACATCACATTGCTGTACTGGCTCTTTCGCATTGCAGCATAGCGCTGCGAAAGACGGCAATGCGGTCAGTTCTTAATACGGCTTTATGTTTCGCAGCGCTCTATCGGGGATTATGGGGCTTTCGCAGCGCTATTACTGTGCGTTTCCTAGCCCCATTTAAAACATGTGGTGCGCCGTCGTCAAATGACAACCTCCCGGCGCCCCAGTCGGTGCTTCCATCAGCGGCCAGGCGACAGACGCTCCGCGCTGGCTTTCAACGTGTCGATCATCACCTGCTGCGCCTCTTCCGTCGTGTCGGCTGGGACGACGAAGCAGATGGTGGCGATGCAGCGGCCGGACGGATCGCGGACCGGGGCGGCAAGGCAGGTGGTGAAGCGGTCGACCAGCGCCGTGGTGCGGACATAGCCCTGGGTACGGGCGCGGTGCATGTCTTCCAGGAACTCGTCCTCGGCGATGCGGCGGCCGTCGGGCAGGGTGAAATCCTCGGACGGGATGAAGCGCCGGATTTCCTCGGCATCCAGGTGATCGACCAGCAGCCGGCCGGACGCCGTCCAGGGGATCGGCACCTTGATGCCGATCTCGGAACTGATGCGGAACATGCGCCGGCCCGGCTCGTTCAGCACGACCAGATACTTGTCGCCGTCCAGCGTGCAGAACTGCGCGGTTTCCCCCACCGTCTCGGCGATGTGGGCGACCTCGACCCGCGCCTTGCGGATCAGGTCGACGCTGTCGAGGTAATCGCTGCCGTAGTAATGCATCGCCGGCCCGAAATAGACCGTGCCGTCGCCGTCGCGCAGCTCCAGCCAGCGCGCCTCCACCAGCGTGTTGACCAGCTCGTACATGGTCGAGCGCGGCGTGCCGGTGTCGCGGGCGATGTCGGCGATGCGCGTGGGAGCGCGCCGGTCGTGCAGATGCTCCATCAGCGCGATGACACGGTCGATGCCGCGGGCCCGGCCCGTCGGCTTTTCCGCCGACGGCTTCTCTTCTGCCTGCTTCACCGCTGCTTCGCCGCTCTTCATCTGATCCACGCTCCCTGATCGTCGCACAACCGATTAGCACGCGGATTTTCGGCTTGCCAGCGGTCTTTGTCCGATATACCGTTCGCTTGTCTGGAATACAAGACCGACGTCCGATATTTCGGACAAACGGTTCGGGAGACGGAAATGACAGGGATCACGCGACGTCTGTTCAACACCGCCCTCGGCACGACGCTGGCCGCAGGCGGGCTTTCCACTGGAATTCTCGGAAGCTGGACCACCCCTGCGCAGGCCCAGCAGGGCGGCGCATCGGTCGTCACGGTCGCCACCATCGGCGAGCCGCCGACGCTGGACCCGGTCGGCACCACGTCCGACCTCGTCAGCATCATCACCCAGCACATGTTCGAGACGCTGTTCACCTTCGACGGCGACTGGAAGCTGGCCCCGCTGGTGGCCTCGGCCCTGCCGCAGGTGTCGGCGGACGGCAAGACCTACACCATCCCGCTGCGCAGCGGCGTCACCTTCCATGACGGCAGCACCGTCACGGCCGACGACGTGGTCGCCTCGCTGGATCACTGGACCAAGGCCTCGCCGCGCGGCAAGACCGTCGCCCCGCTGGTGGAGAGCATCGCCGCCAAGGGTGCGGACGCCGTCGTCATCGCGCTGAAGGAGCCCTTCGCGCCGCTGACCGCGCTCTTGGCGATGAACAACGGCGCCGCCGCCATCGTGCCGAAATCGGTCATCGACGGGCCGGGCGCCCTGAAGTCGCTGATCGGCACCGGCCCCTACAAGCTGCTGGAGCACAAGCCCGACCAGTATATCCGGCTGGTGCGCCACGACGCCTACGCGTCGCCCGCCGGCGCGCCCAGCGGCTATGCCGGCAGCCGCAAGGCCAACATCGGCGAGGTGCGCTTTGTCCCGGTGCCGAACGCCGCCACCCGCGTGTCGGGCGTCCTCGCCGGCCAGTACCAGTTCGCCGACAGCCTGCCGGCGGAAACCCTGCCGCGCATCAAGGGTGCCGCCGGCGTCAAGCCCGTGATCGTCAAGCCGTTCGGCTTCCCGCTGATGATCATGAACACCAAGACCGGCGTGATGGCGAGCCCGAAGATGCGCCAAGCGGTCCTGGCGGCGCTGGAGCCGAACGACATGCTGCTGGCCGGCTTCGGCGATCCCGAATTCGTCCAGGCGGAGGGGTCGATCTACGCCCAGGGCACGCCCTATTACGATGCGGCCAGCGCCAAGCCCTACGCCGATCATGCGGCCGGCAAGGCGGCGGAGCTGCTGAAGGCCGCCGGCTACAAGGGCGAGCCGATCCGCATCATGACCTCGGTGCAGTACGAGTTCCTGTACAAGATGAGCATGGTGGCCCAGGCCCAGCTCGAACTGGCCGGCTTCAAGGTCGACCTCCAGGTGCTGGACTGGGCGACGCTGCTGCAACGCCGCGGCGACGACAAGGGGTGGGACGCCTTCTTCACCTACCACACCTTCGTGCCGGAACCGTCGCTGATCACCGTGCTGAACCCCAGCTATCCCGGCTGGTGGGACAGCCCGGCCAAGAAGGAGGCGCTGGCCGCCTTCAATCGCGAGATGGACCCGGCGGCGCGCAAGGCGAAGTGGGTGACCCTGCAATCGCTGTTCTACAGCGAGGTGCCGAGCATCAAGGTCGGCGAGTTCTACAACCTCGCCGCCAGCAGCGACAAGCTGACCGGCTACACCCCGACGCCCTGGCCGTTCTTCTGGAACACCGACCTGAAGGGCTGAGGGGCGATAAAGCTCCCTCTCCGCAATCCCCCCTCTCCCCCCCCCGGGGAGAGGGTAGGAGTGAGGGGGATGCACCGCGTGCCTTCCCAAGAATTCTCACCGCGCGTCCCCCTCACCCTAACCCTCTCCCCGGGGGGGGAGAGGGGATTCTCTTTGGGACCGCAATCATGCTCGTTTACATCGTCCGCCGGTTCGCCGGCATGATGGTCGTCATGCTGCTCGTCGCCATGGTGGTCTTTCTGATCGCCCGCGTCGTGCCGGGCGATCCCGCCGCCGTCATGCTGGGCTCCTCCGCCACGCCGGAGGACATCGCGGCGCTGCGCGGCCGGCTGGGGCTCGACGAACCGCTGCTGACGCAGTTCCTGCTCTATCTCGGGCAGATCGTCCGCTTCGACTTGGGCGAGTCCATCTTCCTGAACCGCCCGGTGGCGCAGGCGCTGGCCGAACGGTCGGAGCTGACCGGGCTGCTGACCATGATGTCGGTGGGCATCGCCATGCTGATCGGCGTGCCGGTCGGCATCCTGTCGGCGGCCAAGCGCGGTGGTCTGGTCGACCAGACCGCGGTCGGGCTCGCCATGCTGGCGGCCAGCATTCCCAGCTTCTGGATCGGGCTGACGCTGATCAAGTATCTGGCGGTCGACCATGCCTGGTTCCCGGTCGCCGGCTACGGCCCGCCCGACGCCGACCTGTTGGAACGCATGCGCCATCTGGTTCTGCCCGCCATCGCGCTCGGCATTCCGAACTCGGCGCTGATCCTGCGCTTCACCCGCACCAGCATGCTGGACGTGATGAGCCACGATTACGTCCGCACCGCGCGGGCCAAGGGCCTGCCGCCGCTGGTCGTCGTGCTGAAGCATGCGCTGCGCAACGCGATGATCCCGATCCTGACGGTGATCGGCCTGACCACCGCGGTGATGATCGCCGGCGCCATCGTGACGGAAACCGTGTTCGGCCTGCCCGGCGTCGGCAACCTGATCGTCTCGGCCGTGCTGCGCCGCGACTATCCGGTGATCCAGGGCGCCCTGCTGGTGGTGTCCGCCATCTATGTGCTGATCAACCTGACGGTCGACCTGCTCTATGCCGTGGTCGATCCGCGGGTCCGTTATTGAGAGGGAGGGTTTCCATGGCAAGCGTCCCCGCCGGTCACGGCAACGTCCCCCTTCCCTCCTCCGCCAAGGCCGGGAGCAGCCGGTCGCCGGCCGCCCTGCTGCTGCGCCAGCTGTTCCGCCGCCGGCTGGTGGTTCTGTCCTTCCTGATCATGCTGGCGATCCTGGCGGTGGCGCTGCTGGCGCCGTGGATCACACCGTTCAACCCGATGAAGATGGACATCCTCGGCCGGCTGAAGCCGCCGACCGCTGCCCACTGGTTCGGCACCGACGAGTATGGCCGCGACGTGCTGTCCCGCGTGATGCTGGGCGCCCGGCTGTCGCTGCTGGTCGGGCTGCTGGTCGTGGTGGTGGCGACGCTGCTCGGCACGCTGCTGGGGCTGGCCGCCGGCTATATCCGGCCGCTCGATGGCCTGCTGATGCGGCTGACCGACGCGCTGATGGCCTTCCCCGATATCCTGCTCGCCATCGCCTTCATGGCGGCGCTGGGGCCGTCGCTCTACAACGTCGTGCTGGCGCTCGGCATCGTCTACACCCCGCGCGTCGCCCGCGTGGTGCGCGCCGCCTGTCTGGTGGTACGCGAGATGCCCTTCATCGAGGCGGCGACCGCGCTGGGCGCCTCCACCCCGCGCATCGTCTTCCTGCACATCCTGCCCAACCTGATGTCGCCGATCCTGGTGCAGGCCACCTTCATCTTCGCCTACGCCATCCTGACGGAGGCGGCGCTGTCCTTCCTCGGCGTCGGTGTGCCGCCGACCACCCCGACCTGGGGCAACATGATCGCCAGCGCCCAGCAGTATTTCCAGCAGGCCGACTGGCTGATCCTGTTCCCCGGCTGCGCCATCGTCCTGACCGTTCTGTCGCTCCAGATCGTCGGCGACGGGCTGCGCGATGCGCTCGACCCCCGGCTCCAGAAGGCGAAGTAGGATGAACGCCACATTCCTCATCAAGGGCGCCCGCGTCATCGACGGCACCGGCGCCCCCTGGTTCCCGACCGACGTGCTGGTGGAGCGCGGACGCATCGCCGCCGTTGGCCCGATGCTGGATGCGCCGGACGCCAAACCGCTGGAGGCGCAGGGCCGCTTCCTCGCCCCCGGCTTCATCGACGCCCATTGCCACGACGATCTGATCCAGCTGCGCCAGCCCGGCCGGCCGGAGAAGGTGGCGCAGGGCGTCACCACCGTGGTCGTCGGCAACTGCTCCTTCGGCCTTTACCCGCAGAGCCTCGACAGCGGCGACCCCTTGCGCGAGCATTTCGGCAACCTGCTGGGCACGGTGACGACCCAGGAGACCTTCGCCGACTTCGCCGGCTACCGCGCGGCGCTCGACGGGCGCGGCACCGCGATCAACCTCGTCTCGCTGGTTGGGCACGCCGCGCTGCGCCTCGCCGTCATGGGCTGGCAGAACCGCGCCGCCACGACGGAAGAGCGCGAGGCGATGGCAGCATTGCTGGCCGAGCAGCTGCGCCAGGGCGCGCACGGCCTGTCGCTCGGCCTCGTCTATCCGCCCAGCGCCTGGGCCGACCGCGCCGAGCTGGTGCGGCTGGCGGAGGTGGTGGCGGAGCATGGCGCGCTGCTGACCGCCCATGTCCGCTCCTATGAAGGCGGGCTGATCGCCTCGGTGGACGAGTTCCTCGATCTGCTGAAGGCCGGCGGGGCGAGCGGCCTGCTGTCGCACCTGCAAGCCGCCGGGAAGCCCTATTGGGGCAGCCTGCCGCGGGCGGTGGAGCGGCTGGAGATCGCCCGCAAGGGCGGCACCGACGTCAGTTTCGACATGTACCCCTACCCGGCCGGCTCCAGCACCATCCTGCAACTGCTGCCGCCGTCTGCGCTGGCCGGCGGGGTGGAAGCGCTGCTGGCGCGCATGGCCGATGCCGACGGGCTGGCGGCGCTGCGCCGCGCGGTCGAGGGCGGCGAGGCACCGAATGACGCCGGCTGGGAATCGAAGATCCGCCTGATCGGTTGGGAGAATGTCCGCATCGGCGGCGTTTCGGCGGACGATCTGCGCGCGTTGGAAGGGCTGTCGCTGACCGAGATCGCCGAGGCGGCGAAGGAACAGCCCTTCGACACGCTGGTCCGGCTGATCCGCGCCGACCGCGGCCGCACCAACATCGTCATGTTCCAGCTGGCCGAGGCCGATCTGGAAACCGCGCTGTCGCACCCGCTGCACATGCTGGGATCGGACGGGCTGCCGCGCGAGACCGGCAAGCCGCACCCGCGCGCCTTCGGCAGCTTTCCGCGCTATCTCGCCCGCGCGATCCGGGGCGAGGGCGGGCTGGGGCTGGAGGATGCCGTACGCCACATGACCGCCGTCCCGGCGCAGCGTTTCGGCCTGTCCGACCGCGGGCTGATCCGTCCGGGCATGGTGGCCGACCTGACCCTGTTCACCGCCGACGTGGCCGACCGCGCGACCTTCCAGGACCCGACGCAGCCGCCGCACGGCATCACCGACGTGCTCGTCGCCGGACAGTTCGTCCTGCGCGACAGCGGCCACACCGGTGCGCGTCCGGGCAAGGCCCTGGCCCGTACCTGATCTTTCAACCTGTGAGGACCGAATGACCAACCGCAAGCCGATCTTCGCCGAAAAGGGTGCGAAGCCCGCCGGCCAGTACAGCCACGCCATCGTCGCGAACGGCTTCGTCTATGTGTCGGGCCAGGGGCCGCACCATCCGGAGACCGGCGCGCTGCCCGAGGATTTCGCCGGCGAGGTGCGCCAGACCCTGCGCAACCTGGAGATCATCCTGAAGGCCGCCGGCACCGACCTCGCCCATGTGGTGAAGGTCAACAGCTACCTCAGCGACCTCGGCCGCTTCCAGGAATACAACGCGCTCTATTCGGAGTTCTTCCCGACCGAGCCGCCGGCCCGCACCACCATCGGCTGCCAGCTGAACAACATCCAGGTCGAAATCGACTGCATCGCCGTCCTGCCGACGGCGTAAGGTTCTGAGTGCACGGCCGATCCCATGGCGCCGCCGCCGGGATCGGCCCATTCCCCGAATTCGTGTTCCGGAGCGGTCCCATGCGCGTCGACGATCTCGACACCCCCGTCCCCGTCATCGACCTCGACCGGGTCGAGCATAACCTGACCAAGATGCAGGCCTATTGCGACCGGCACGGGTTGGCGCTGCGCCCGCACATCAAGACCCACAAGCTTCCCCAATTCGCGCTGCGCCAGATCGAGCTGGGCGCCCTCGGCATCACCTGCCAGAAAATCAGCGAGGCGATGGTGATGGCGGAGGCCGGCTGCAAGGACATCCTGCTGACCTACCCCATCGTCGGCGCCGCCAAGGTGGCGCCGCTGGCCGAGCTGGCCGGCAAGACCAAGCTGACGGTGGCGCTCGACAACGCCGTCGCTCTCGACACCGTGGCCGCCGCCGCCGCGCAGGCCGGCGTCGAGATCGGCATCCTGGTGGAGTTCGACAGCGGCGACGGCCGCTGCGGCGTGCAGACCCCGGACGAGGTTCTGACGCTGGCCCGCCGCGCCGCCGGCAATGGCTTGACCCGCTTCCGCGGCCTGATGACCTACCCGCGCGGCCCCCGCACCGTGCCCTTCGTCACCGAGACGCGCGCCCTGCTGGACGGCGCCGGCATCGCGGTGGAGACGGTGTCGGTCGGCGGCACCCCCGGCTGCTGGGATACCCACGAGCTTCCCGGCGTGACCGAGCTGCGCGTCGGCACCTACATCTACCACGACCGCGCCACCGTCGGCGCCGGGGTGGCGACGCTGGAGGAGTGCGCCGTCCATGTCCACGCCACCGTGGTCAGCCGCCCGACTCCCGACCGCGCCGTTCTCGATTGCGGCAGCAAGACCCTGTCGAGCGACCGCGTCGCCCCGTCGGTCGGCGAAGGCTACGGCCTGATCCTCGACTACCCCGACGCGGTGATCGTCCGCGTCAACGAGGAGCACGCGGTGGTCGACCTCAGCCGGAGCGCGGCGAAGCCGGAGATCGGCGACCGCGTGCGCATCCTGCCCAACCATGTCTGCGTGGTGACCAACCTGCACGACCGCATGGCGATCAGCCGCAACGGCGAGGTCGTCGGCGACTGGCCGGTGCCGGCGCGCGGCTGCACCCGCTGATCCACTGCCCCCTACCGGGATCCCGTCATGGACGCTGACCTCACGCTCGACATCCGCAACCTGCAAACCCACTTCACCGCCGATCCCGGCGTGTCGAAGGCGGTGGACGGCGTGTCCTTCGCCGTGCGCCGCAACGAGACGCTGGCCGTCGTCGGCGAATCCGGCAGCGGCAAGTCGGTGACCAGCCTGTCGGCGATGCGGCTGATACCGTCGCCGCCGGGCATCATCGCCGGCGGCGAGATCCTGTTCCGCGGCCGCGACGGTCAGGTGCGCGACCTCGCCCGTATCAGCGAGCGGGCGATGCGCGGCATCCGCGGCAACGAGATCGGCATGATCTTCCAGGAGCCGATGACCTCGCTGAACCCGGTCTACACCGTCGGCGACCAGATCGGCGAGGCGCTGCGCTACCACCAGGGCCTCGACCGCCGGGCGGCGCGGGCGGAGGCGCTGGCCATGCTGAAGAAGGTCGGCATCCCGGCGGCGGAGCGGCGGCTGGACGAGTATCCGCACCAGATGTCGGGCGGCATGCGCCAGCGCGTGATGATCGCCATGGCGTTGGCCTGCCGCCCCACCCTGCTGATCGCCGACGAGCCGACCACCGCGCTCGACGTGACCATCCAGGCGCAGATCCTCGATTTGATGCGGCGGCTTCAGGAGGAGACCGGCACCTCGATCCTGTTCATCACCCACAATCTGGGCGTGGTGGCCGAAGTGGCGCACCGGGTGGTGGTGATGTATTCCGGCCGCATCGTCGAGGAAGGCGATGTCCGCTCGCTGCTGAAATCGCCCAGGCACCCCTACACCCGCGGGCTGCTGGCCTGCATGCCGCATCTGGGCCAGCGCCGCGGCGACGGCGGCCGGCTCTACGCCATCCCCGGCAGCGTGCCGAGCCCGGTGAACCGCCCGGCGGGCTGCACCTTCGCCCCGCGCTGCGCGCTGGCCGAACCCGCCTGCCTCGCCGCGGAGCCGGTGCTGGAGCCGGTCGGCCCCGACCATTCCGCCCGCTGCCGCCGCTGGAGAGACGTGCAATGAGCATCGATACCGTAACCGAACAGCCCCTGCTGAGCGTCCGCAACCTGGAGAAGCGCTTTCCGGTGCGCGGCGGGCTGCTGCAACGGCCGGTCGGCTGGGTGAAGGCGGTGGACGATTTGTCCTTCGACCTGAACCGCGGCGAGGTTCTGGGGCTGGTCGGTGAATCCGGCTCGGGCAAGACCACCGCCGGGCGCAGCATCCTGCGGCTGATCGAGCCGACCGGCGGTTCCATCCGCTTCAACGGGCAGGAGATCACCGGTCTGGCGACGGCGGAGATGCGGGCGCAGCGCCGCCGCATGCAGATCGTCTTCCAGGACCCCTATGCCAGCCTCGACCCGCGCCAGCGCGTGCGCGACGTGATCGGCGAGGCCCTGACGATCCACAGCATCGGCACCCGCGCCGACCGCCGCGACCGCGTGGCGGCCCTGCTGGAGAAGGTCGGCCTGAGCGCCGACGCCATGGACCGCTTCCCGCACGAATTCTCCGGCGGCCAGCGCCAGCGCATCGGCATCGCCCGCGCGTTGGCGGTGGAACCCGACTTCATCGTCGCGGACGAGCCGGTGTCGGCGCTCGACGTCTCGGTACAGGCGCAGGTGGTGAATTTGCTGGGCGACCTGCAGCGCGAGCTGGGGCTTGCGGTGCTGTTCATCGCCCATGATCTGGCGGTGGTACGCTACATCAGCGACCGGGTGGCGGTGATGTATCTCGGCCGCCTGATGGAGATCGCGCCGAGCGATTCCCTGTACGAGCGCCCGCGCCACCCCTACACCATGGCCCTGCTGTCGGCCGCCCCCGACCCGGACCCCGACGCGCCGAAGTCCCGCATGCTGCTGGACGGCGACGTGCCGAGCCCGATGAACCCGCCGTCCGGCTGCGTCTTCCGCACCCGCTGCCCGTTCGCGCTGCCGGCCTGTGCCGAGCCGGAAGCCCGGGCGCTGCGCGAGGTGGCGCCGGGGCATTCGGTGGCGTGCATCCGGGATGATGTGGGGGTGCCGGCGGGGTGAGGGCTTCGATCCCGGTCATCGAACCCCCCACGCCCGGACGTTCAAACGCTCAAGCCCTCAGACCTGCGCCAGCCCGCCGTCGACGAAGACCTCGCCGCCGGTCATGAAGCTGCTGTCGGAGGAGGCCAGGAACGCCGCCACCGCGCCGGTTTCCGAAGGGTCGCCGACCCGCCCGATGGGGGTGGTGCCGCCGAGCGCATCCATGGCCTCCTCGCCCACGATCTCCAGCGCCAGCTCCGTCTTGGTCGGCCCGGGCGACAGCACGTTGACGCGGATGCCGGTTCCGCGCAGGTCCAGCGCCCAACTGCGCGCCAGATTGCGGATCGCCGCCTTGGTCGCGCTGTAGATGCTGAACTGCGGCGTCCCCATCACCCCCGTGCTCGACCCGGTCAGGATGATCGAGGACCCCGCCTTCATCAACGGCAGGGCCTTCTGCACCGTGAAGACCAGCCCCTTCACATTGACGTCGAAGATCTGGTCGTAATGCTCGGGTGTGATCTCCCCCAGCGGGGCGAACGACCCCGTCCCGGCATTGGCGAACAGGATGTCGAGCCCGCCCCGTTCGGCCTTCACCGTATCGTACAGCCGGTCGAGGTCGGACAGGTCGGTGACCGAGCCCCTGACCGCTCGCGCCGAGGCGCCGAGCCGCGCCACGGCGGCGTCGAGCGCCTCCTGACGGCGGCCGAAGATATAGACGAACGCCCCTTCGTCGATGAACCGCTTGGCGGCGCCAAAACCGATGCCGCTGCCGCCACCGGTCACAACCGCGATCTTACCCTGTAGCCTGCTCATGGTGTGCTCCCTGATTGAGATTGCACTGAGCTGGCAACCCACCCACCTATGGACAAGTATGCACCTTTTTGTAAGTGCCCTAAAAAAATGACGGACCGAGAAAATGACGGATGATCCCCTACCTTCCTCCCCACCGCCGCAGACCCCGGCGCCGGAGCGGAGTTGCGACCCGACCCTGCCCGGCTTCACCTGCGGTCTGGACGCGACCCTGCGGATCATCGCCGGCAAGTGGAAGCCGCTGATCCTGTATTTCCTGGCGCAAGGCGGTCCCTACCGCTATGGCGAACTCCGGCGGGCGATCCGCGACGTCAGCGACAAGATGCTGATCCAGCAGCTCAAGGAGCTGGAGGCCGATGGCCTCGTGAAGCGGACCGACTACAAGGAAATCCCGCCGCGGGTGGACTACAGCCTGACCCCGCTCGGCCACAGTCTGGCCGAGGCGCTGGTGCCGCTCTGTTCCTGGGGCACGGAACACATGGACGAGGTCAGCCGGGTCTTTGCCGAGCGGGAGGGCTGGAGCGCCAAGGGGCGGTGAGCGGACTGGTCGGATTTGGCACGGGGGAGGGGGGACGGCAATGGGGCGCCGTCCGCTCCCGACGCGCCGGCTGGATCACGCCTTGGCGGTGGAACCCGACTTCATCGTTGCCGACGAGCCGGTGTCGGCGCTCGACGTCTCGGTGCAGGCGCAGGTGGTGAATTTGCTGGGAGACTTGCAGCGCGAGCTGGGGTTGGCGGTGCTGTTCATCGCCCATGATCTGGCGGTGGTGCGCTGCGACCGGGTGGCTGTGATGTATCTCGGCCGCCTGATGGAGATCGCGCCGAGCGATTCCCTCTACGAGCGCCCGCGCCACCCCTACACCATGGCCCTGGTGTCCGCCGCCCCCGACCCGGACTCCGACGCGCCGAAGTCCCGCATGCTGCTGGACGGCGACGTGCCGAGCCCGATGAACCCGCCATCCGGCTGCGTCTTCCGGAAGCGCTGCCCCTTCGCCCTGCCGGCTTGTGCCGAGCCGGAAGCGCGGACGCTGCGCGAGGTGGCGCCGGGGCATTCGGTGGCGTGCATTCGGGATGATGTGGGGGCGGGGTGAGGGGGAGGTTATTGGTATATGAAGCACTTTACCGGAAAGGTGAATGCTGTAGCCTCCGCGACCATAAAGTTGCTTGACTTCAAGACACAAACCCTTTCAAAAATTGCATATTAAGGTTTTTCTGATGGGTAAAAGCTATGGCATTGGATATTCGTGGAAGTTTGAAAAATACGAAGATTAGTACGAACAAATACGTAGTTGTTGAAGAGCTAATCTCAAATTCTATTGACTCCTTTTTGATAAGAAGAAGTCAAAGCCCTTTAGATTTCGGGCTAATTGTAAATATATCTATTGTGATTTACCCATCTGGACTTTTAGGAGACCAGACTGACATTTCTATTTCCTGCTCAGACAATGGGTGTGGTCTTGGCGACGAGCAAACTGATGCCTTTCTCACGAAAGACACATCGTACAAAGATGACCTATCAATTGCCGGAATTGGAAAGTGCAAGGGAACTGGACGTATACAGTTTTTCCACAGCTTCGAAAAGGTCGGAGTTCGTAGTGCATATCTGAGCCATGGCCGTGTCTTCACGCGTACCCTTCAGCTTGTAGAAGGGCGTAAGAAGATTGGCGCTGCTGATTTTGTGGTGGCTCCTGCTGACGATGAAGATATCGGAACCACAATTATATTGGAGGGCCTAAAGCCCAAAGTGCGCGAGCGTTTTTACAAGGCAGAAAATCTCCATGAGACGTTTTCTGCTTTTAATGTGCGCCGCCATATGATGATGAATTTTCTCCAGCGGCTTGTGAGTCTCAAAGCCGAGCTGGGCAATTTTACGATTTCTTTTGAAACTATCTACCCAAATAAATCTACGGAGCAAACCAGTCTAAACGCATCCGACCTACCTCCTATTACAGACCAAAAGAAGGCTTTAGTCGAAGAACGAGATCCACGCAGCGGTTCTCCACTTGGCAATTATAAAGAATTTACAATTTCTCACTATAAGCTTGATGCTTGCAGCTTTGATTTGCCGCGGAATGCAATCTCACTCTGCGCAAAGTCGTCGCCTGTTTTGGATATAACCAGACGCTATCTGCGAACTCAAGCGGAGCAAAACAATCCAGTGAGTGGATTCCGACATCTTGTACTAATTGAAGGTGATTTTCTAGACCAACAGGTCAATGAGCAGCGTGATGGGTTCGATGGAATACCGTCCGACATACCTGTGGGCGATCTTTTTATCGATGAAACCATATCCTACGACGCGATCTACGATGTAATTGATCCAATCATTGACGAGATGGTGACACCTACCGGCTGGAGCAGGGATAATGTTATCAAAGACGTAGCCGAAAAATTCGGTGTCTTCCCAACAATGATTTCCGATACCGAGACGCGGGTAGTTTATGGAGACAGCCCCAAATCCATCGCAGAGCGTGTTCTAAGAAAATACCAAGAACGCATTATTACGGAAACCGCTAAAATATTTGATCTAAAGCAGGAGATTGCGAAAGCAGAGCCACATACAGCAGAATTTCGCAACAAAATCAATGAACTCTCATGGAGATATACATCTTCCTTAAAAACTTTTGACATGGCCAATTTATCGCAGCTCGTAGTTCGACGCGCCGCAATCGTCGAAATTCTTTCACTCGCTTGCGGCAAGCAGCTGGACATTCAGAAGAATGGCAACAGCGCGAGACGCATGGATGAGCGCATTATTCACAGCATCTTTTTCCCGATGCGAAAGGATAGCCGCGAAACAGGGGATCATGATATTTGGCTGCTCAGCGAGGAGTACCAATATTACGATTATATCGCTTCTGACAAACCACTTTCACAGATTGAATGGAATGACCACTCAAAACTCTTTGAAAGCGGAATAGATGAAGAATTTGATAATGTTCTTCGCCGCCGAGCAGAAGAGCATGGCGCGAAACGCCCTGATATCGCGATTTTTGATAAAGAAGGCTCTGCTATTATCATAGAATTCAAGGCGCCAGGCGTGAGTCTAGACGACCATATTGGAGATCTGTCCGAATATGCTCACCTTCTATTGGCAAAATCAAACGGACGGCTTAAAAAATTCTATGGATACTTGATTGGAGATACAGTCAACCGCATGCGAACGTCAGGGTGGACGCGTTTTCCGCAAGGTAAGGGATTCTTCCGCTCGACCCAGCTTCAGGATCCCGATAATGATCGTGTTGTTGGTGAGCTTTATGCTGAGATGCTATTCTTTGATGATGTTGTAGATAGGGCAAGAAAGAGAATCTCTGTCTACAAAGACCGCCTTCAGGTCAACCTGAATCAAGACTAAATGATCGGGGAAAACGCATCAATTTCTTGGGCAAAATATTCAGAACTCAACTTCCCCGCTTCTATCTGTCGATAAAACGGGGAAGTTGCATATCCCCTCACCCCCGCCGCGCAGCCTCAATCGCCGCCACGTCGATCTTCGTCATCCCCATCATAGCCTCGAACGCCCGCTTGGCCTCCTCTCCACCGGCCGCCAGCGCATCGGTCAGCACGCGGGGCGTGATCTGCCAGGAGATCCCCCAGCGGTCCTTACACCAGCCGCAGGCGCTCTCCTGGCCGCCGTTGCCGACGATGGCGGTCCAATAGCGGTCGGTCTCCTCCTGGTCGTCGGTGGCGATCTGGAACGAGAAGGCTTCGCTGTGCTTGAAGGCCGGGCCGCCGTTCAGGCCGAGGCAGGGGATGCCGGCGACGGTGAACTCGACCGTCAGAACGTCGCCCGCTTTGCCGGACGGGTAGTCGGCGGGGGCGCGGTGGACGGCGGTCACCGCGCTGTCGGGGAAGGTCGCGGCGTAGAAGCGGGCGGCGGCCTCGGCGTCCTTGTCGAACCAGAGGCAGATCGTGGTCTTGGCGACGGCCATGGCGGGTCCTTTCGCGCTGAAACCGAACCGGCCGGGAACAGGTCAAGTGGGCCGGTCCCTCCCGGTCCGACACCATACCGTGTTCAGTAGGGCTTCACCACCACCAGCGTCACGATGGCGATGGCCCCGGCGATCACCGCCAGCGGGGAGAAGCGCAGCAGCGGCGACACCGGCCGCACGCCGGACTCAGGTGCTGGTTCGCCCAGCCGGCGCAGCCCGGCGGCGAGCTTGCCGTGCAGGGCGGACAGAGCGGTGACGATGACGATCTTCGCCACCAGCCAAGGCTCGAAGCCCCAACCGCCGACCACCACCAGCGCGATGCCCAGCAGCCACGCCAGCCCCATCGCCGGGGAGGTCACGCGGCGCTCCCAGCGGCCGACGGCGCGCAGGAGGCGGGCCGGGCCTTCCTCGGCGGCGGTCTTGGCGTCCAGGGCGCTGATCAGGATGGCGGTGGCGGACATCCCCAGGATCCAGAGCGTCACCGCCGTGACGTGCAGCCCGATAAGCCAGATATACACCACGACCGTCCTTCGAAAGCCCGGCCCGACCTCGCGTCAGGCGCCCACTTGCAGGATGATCTTACCGCGGCCGTGGCCGGAATCGAGCCGTTCATGCGCCTTGCCGACCTCTTCCAGCGGCAGGACGGCATCGACGATCACCCTCGCCTGCCCGCGCACGAACAGCGGCGCCATCTCGCGCAGGCGGGCGCCCTCGCGGGTCAGGAAGGTGCCGTAGAGGGTCTGGTTCTTCACATAGAGCGCGTTCAGGTCGCCGGTCGGCGGCAGGATGGTGGCGATGCGGCCGAAGGGGCGCGTGACCTGCGTGCTCATCGGCACATTGCCGCCGGCGGTGTCGAAGGCGGCGTCCACCCCCGCCCCGTCCGCCTCGCGCAGGATCTGGTCCACCACGTCGGTGTCGCGGTAGTCGAGAGTCACGTCGGCGCCGAGATCGCGCATCGCCTCGTGGTTGGCCTTGCTGGCGGTGGCGAGCACGCGGGCGCCGGCCGCCTTGGCGAACTGGATGGCGAAGCTGCCGACGCCGCCGGCCCCGCCATGGATCAGCACCGTCTCGCCCGGCCGCACCGCCAGACGCCGCACGATGGCCTCCCACGCCGTGCCGCCGGCCAGCGGGATGCCCGCCGCCTCGACATGACTGAGGCCGGACGGCTTGTGCGCGACGATGGACGCGGCGGCGACGGTGTATTCGGCATAGCTGCCGTTGGGATTGCCGAAGATCTCCGGGGTGTAGAACACCTCGTCGCCGGCCTTGAAGCCGGTCACGCCGGGGCCGACCTCCTCCACCACGCCCGACACGTCATAGCCCAGCACCGCCGGGAAGGGGATGCCGGCCCAGCTTCCGGCCTGACGGATCTTGGCATCCACCGGGTTGGTGCCCGACGCCACCACCCGCACCAGCAGTTCGCCCGGCCCGGCGACCGGGCGCGGCCGGTCCTGAAGTTCGAACACGTCGGGACCGCCGAACCGCGAAATCACCATCGCACGCATGACGCCATCCTCCGTTCCGGCTGTTGCACTGGACGAGCAGCAACGTGGGACGCCGGCCTCCGCCTGTCCAGCGGGGGAGAGGGGGACTCTCTGGCCGGAGGGTCAGCCGATGCGGAACTCCTCGCGGTGGATCGCGGTCATCGCCAACCCTTCCGGCCCGATGGCGCCACGGTACATGCCGGAGCAGTTGAAGGGCAGCGCCACCCGGCCGTCGCGGTCGATGGCGATCAGGCCGCCGGAGCCGCCGATCACGCCCAGCTCGTCCACCACGTCGCCGGCGGCGCGCTCCAGGGTCTGGCCGGCCCAGCGCATGCGGGCGTCGATCTCGTGGGCGGCGCAGCGGCGGATGAAATGCTCGCCGTGGCCGGTGGCGGAGACGGCGCAGGTGATGTTGTCGGCGAAGGTGCCGGCGCCGATCACCGGGCTGTCGCCGACCCGGCCCCTGGCCTTGGCGGTCATGCCGCCGGTCGAGGTGGCGGCGGCGAGGTTGCCGTCGCGGTCGCGGGCGACGGCGCCGACGGTGCCGTGGCGGCGCTGCTCGTCACCATCGTCGGGGGCGCCGGAGCGGCGGCGCTCCAGCTCGGCCTGGAGGGCGTCCCAGCGCGGCTGGGTGAAGAAATAGGGGGCATCCTCCATCGGCAGACCCTGGCGGCGGCAGAGATCCAGCGCGCCCTCGCCGATCAGCAGGACATGCTCGGTCTGCTCCATCACCGCGCGGGCGGCCAGGATCGGGTTGCGCGGGCCGAACAGCCCGGCCACCGCACCGGCGCCGCGGTCGCGGCCGTCCATGATGGCGGCGTCCATCTCCTGCACGCCCTCGGCGGTGAAGACGGCGCCGCGGCCGGCGTTGAACAGCGGCTCGTCCTCCAGCGCCATCACGGCAACGGTGACGGCATCGAGCGCGCTGCCGCCGTCGGCCAGCACCTCGTGCCCGGCGGCCAGCGCCCGGCGCAGGCCGGCGTGATAGCCCTCGGTCAGCGCCGGGGTCAGGGCGCTGCGCTTGATGGTGCCGGCGCCGCCATGGATGGCAAGGGCGAAGGACTGCGGGTGCGAAAGGGTCATGGGGGCGGGTCTCAGCGCAGGGTGGCCGACATGGCGGACAGGGTGTTGATCCAGCCGAGCGCGGCGGCCATGCTGGCGGCCGGCAGGCGGATGGTGACGGGATCCAGGCGCTCCGACACCGGGATCAGCGACGCCAGATCGGCCAGCGCCGGGCTGGTCATCTCGATCTCCAGCCGGTAGGGCGCGCCGTCGGCCTGCGGCGGCACGCGGAAGGGCGGGATGCTCGCCGCGCGGCGGACGGCGCGGGCCGACGCCTCGCGGATGCGGTCGCGGGCGACCGACGGCGCCACGGAGCGGGCGGCGCGCTGGCCCAGCGCCTGCTTGACCACCACCTGCTCGGCATCCGGGAACAGCGGGGCCATTTCGGCGGCGAAGCGGTCGTCGCCGCTCAGCAGGATCACCGGCACGCCGATCTCGCCAGCATAGGCGCCGTAGTTGCCGGCCTCCCCCAGCTCCAGCCCGTTCACCCGGACGCGGCCGAAGGCGAAGCTGTTGGTGGTGTGGGCAAGGATGCCGTACTGGCGGGCCGAGGTGTGGAAGCCGACGCACATGACACCCGCCGCGTCCGGCTCCAGACCGGCGAACATGCCGATGGGCTTGGGCCGGCCGAGGATCAGCTCGGCGGCCGGATGCAGCTCGTCCGGCAGCAGATTGACCATCGGGCCGTGGCTGTCATTGACCAGGATTTCGCTGGCTCCGGCCTCCAGCGCGCCTTCGATGGCGGCGTTGACCTCGGCGGTCATCAGGCGGCGGGCGCGCTCATACTCGGCATTGCCCGGCGTCACCTGCTGCTGGGAGACCACGCCGGCCACCCCTTCGATGTCGGCGGAGATGTAGATCTTCACGGAATGCTCCCGGAAATCGGTAAGTCTGACATCAACATGTCGGAGAGGCAGGGCCGGGTGGCGCCGTCGCGGCCCACCACCGGCGTGGCGGCGGCCAGCGCGTCGAGGACGGCCTCCTGCGTCGCGTCGGCCATCGCCTCGAACAGCGCGTCGATGCGGCGCTCGTTCAGCATGCGCAGGGGGATGAGGTCGGCCCGCTCGTCATGGTCGATGCGGTTGGCGGTGGTGAAGCCGAGCGCGATGTCGCCGCTGCCATGGCCCCAGAAGGACCCCACCCGCGCCAGCCCGACCCCGGCGCGGCGGATCACCCGGCGCAGCTGGCGGTGGTCGAGCGGCACGTCGGTGGCGGCGACGACGATGACGGAGCCCTTCTCGGGTGCGTCGTCTTTCGCAGGCGGAGCGACGCGGCGGCCGTCGGGCAGGCGCAGCTCCCCCGGCCGGCCGAAATTCGCCAGCACCAGCACGCCGAGGTGATGGCGCCTGCCGTCCAGCTTGAGGCGGCGCGAGGAGGTGCCGATGCCGCCCTTGAAGCCGAAACAGGACATGCCGCGACCGGCGCCGACCGAGCCGACCGCGACCTCCGCACCGTCCTGTTCAGCCAGTGCGGCGGCGAGTGCGGCGGCGGCGTGGGCCTCGGTCACCGCCAGAGCCTGGATGTCGTTCAGCGGGCCGTCGTTGCACTCCATCACCAGCGGATTGACGGTGGCGGTGCTGCGGCCGATGTCGGGGTTGGCGGCGATGGCGTGGCGGACCAGGGCGGAGGAGGCGGTGCCGACCGACAGGGTGTTGGTCAGCAGGATCGGGGTTTCCAGCGCGCCGAGTTCCTCCACCTGCATCAGCCCGACGCTCTTGCCGAAGCCGTTCAGCACCTCGGCGGCGGCGACGGGCTTGTCGCGGTAGAGGTTGCCGGCATGGGGCAGGATGGCGGTGACGCCGGTCTGGATGGCGCCCTCATCGAGCGTGACATGGCCGACGCGCACACCCGGAACGTCGGTGATGGCGTTGCGCGGCCCCGGCTTTAGCCGGCCGCAGGCGAGCCCGAAGGCCCGCGCACGTCTGCCACCGTCAGCGGAGTTTGGGGTCGAGGGCATCGCGCAGTCCGTCGCCGAGCAGGTTGAAGGCCAGCACCGTCAGGAAGATGGCGAGGCCGGGATAGAAGGTGACATGGCTGGCGACGCCGATGTAGCTGCGTCCGTCGGCCAGCATGGCGCCCCATTCCGGGCTGGGCGGCTGGGCGCCGAGACCGATGAAGCTGAGGCTGGCCGCCGTCAGGATCGAGGTGCCGATGCGCATCGAGACATAGACGATGACGCTGGGCAGCGTGCCGGGCAGGATGTGGCGGACCATCAACAGCCGGTCGCGCACGCCGATGGCGCGGGCGGCATCGACATAGACCGCGCGCTTCAGCGACAGCGTGCTGCCGCGCACCAGACGGGCGAAGACGGGAACGCTGAAAATCGCCACCGCATAGATGACGTTCTCGATGCCCGGCCCGAGGATGGCGACGATGCCGATGGCCAGCAGGATGCCAGGGAAGGCCAGCAGCACGTCGCAGACGCGCATGATCAGGCTGTCGATCCAGCCGCCGCGGAAGCCGGCGATCAGGCCCAGCGCCACGCCGGCCACCCCGCCGAGCAGCACCGACAGCAGCCCGACCGACAGCGAGATGCGGGCACCCCACAGGATGCGGCTCAGGATGTCGCGGCCATAGGCGTCGGTGCCGGCCCAATGGTCGGCCGAGGGGCCTTCCAGGATGCGGTCGTAATCGAAGGCCGCCGGGTCGAAGGGGGCGATCCACGGCGCCGCCGCCGCGGCCAGCGCCAGCGCCAGCAGACAGACCCCTGCCGCCATGGCGGTGCGGTTGCGCCGGAACTTGCGCCAGAACTCGCGCAGCGGCGAGCGGACGGCTTCGTGGCTCACGGCCACGGTTGCATCGGTCGTGGTCATGAGTAGCGAATCTCGGGGTTGGCGAAGGCGTACAGCACATCGACCAGCAGGTTGATGATGATGAACTCCAGCGAGAACAGCAGGATCTCCGCCTGGATGACGGTGTAGTCGCGGTAATTGACGCTATCCACCAGCAGCCGACCCAGCCCCGGCCAGGAGAACACCGTCTCCACCACGATGGACCCGCCGAGCAGGAAGCCGAACTGCAAGCCGACCATGGTGATGATCGGGATCAGCGCGTTGCGCAGCGTGTGCTTCCACACCACCAGCCGCGCCGGCACGCCCTTGGCCCTTGCGGTGCGGACGTAATCCTCGCGCGCGATCTCGATGAAGGCGGAGCGGGTGAAGCGCGCCATCACCGCGGCGACGCCGAGGCCGAGCGTCAGCGACGGCATGACGTAATGCTGCCACGTGCCGTATCCGCTGGTCGGCAGCCAGCCGAGCTTGACCGAGAACAGGTCGATCATCAGCAGGCCGAGCCAGAAGGACGGGAAGGCGATGCCCGACACAGCGACAACCATGCCGACAT
Source organism: Azospirillum sp. A29 (assembly GCF_042604625.1). Lineage (NCBI taxonomy): Bacteria > Pseudomonadati > Pseudomonadota > Alphaproteobacteria > Rhodospirillales > Azospirillaceae > Azospirillum > Azospirillum sp. A29. The sequence goes on along the minus strand of NZ_CP170467.1, from coordinate 1,138,586 downwards.
GGTCCTGCCAGCGCCCGCGCTTGGTGGCCGACGCGACGCCGATCAGCAGACCCGCCAGCGTCGCCCACACCATGGCGACGACGGTGAGGTAGAAGGTGGGCATGAAGCGTTCGCCGATCTCCTGCGACACCGGCCGCTTGGACTTCATCGACCGCCCGAACTCGCCCTGCACCGCATTGCCGAGGAAGCGGCCATACTGCACCCACAGCGGCTGGTCGAGGCCGAGATCCTGGCGTACCAGTTCGACGTCCTGCTGGGTGGCATCCGAACCGGCGACCAGCCGCGCCGGATCGCCCGGCAGCAGATGGACGAAACCGAAGACGAAGACGGAGATCACCAGCAGAACCGGCAGGATGCCGGCGAGACGGCCGACGAGATATTTCAGCATGGGGCAGAGGTCCTGGATGGGCAGAGAAAAGATGCCCTCTCCCCCTGGGGAGAGGGCATTCCACACTCACATCACTGCAGATCGGCCTCTTCCATCTGCAGGCCGCCGTCGGCGACGTAGTAGAAGCCGGTCAGCTTCTTCGACTTGCCGGCCAGCAGGTTCTCGACGCCGAGGAAGATCCAGGGCGCGTCCTTCCAGATCTGCTCCTGGGCGACGCGGTAGGCCTCGGCGCGCTTGGCGGTGTCGGCGGTGCCGATGCCGGTTTCGATGGCGGCGTCGACCGTGTCGTTCTTGTAGTAGGCGACGTTGAAGAACTTCGGCGGGAAGCCCTTGCCCCACAGCAGCGGGCGCAGGCCCCAGTCGGCGTCACCGGTCGAGGCCGACCAGCCGCCATACTGCATCTGCACCGTGGCGTCCTCCGGCTTCTCGACGCCCCAGACGCGGGCGGTCTCGACACCGGCTTCGAGCGGGGTGACGGTCAGCTTGACGCCGATCTGCGACAGCTGCTGCTGGACGAACTGCATGCCGCGGATGAAGTTGGTGCTGTTGCGGCCGAACATCTCGGCCTCGAAGCCGTTCGGATAGCCGGCTTCGGCCAGCAGCGCCTTCGCCTTGGCGAGGTCGTAGGTGTACTGGTTGGGCTGGGCGACGTGGAAGCCCAGCTTGGACGGGATCGCGGAATCCAGCGGCCCGGCATAGCCGCGATAAACCACCTTCATCCAGGCATTCTTGTCGATGGCGTAGTTCAGCGCCTGACGGACGCGCGGGTCGTTGAACGGCTTCTTCATGGTGTTCATCGCCACATAGCGGGCGACGATCGACGGGGCGTCGATCAGCTCAAGCTGGTTGTTGGCCTCCACCATCTTCACCATCTCGGGCGGCAGCGGATAGATGAACTGCGCCTCGTTCGTCTGGAGCATGGCGATGCGGCTGCCGTTCTCCGGCACGCTCTTCAGCGTGACGTGGTCGATCTTCGGCAGGCCCGGCTTCCAGTACTTGTCGTTCTTCTCGACCTTCAGCGTGTCCGCTTCCCAGCTGACGAACTTGTAGGGACCGGTGCCGACCGGGTGGCGGCCGATCTCCTTGCCGAAGGTCTCCAGCGCCTTCGGGCTGTGGATCATCGCGCCGGGGTGGGCGAGGTTGTTGTTCAGCGCGCCGAAGGGCTGCGACAGCTTCAGGGTGATGGTGTAATCGTCGACCACCACCGACTCGGCCAGCATCGCCAGCAGGCTCTGGCGCTTCAGCCGGTTGGCCGGGTTGGCGAGACGGTCGAAGTTCGTCTTCACCGCCTGGGCGTTGAAGGGTGCGCCGTCATGGAAGGTGACGTTCTTGCGCAGGCGGTAGGTGTATTCGGTGGCGGTGTCGTTGACGGTGAAGCTCTCCGCCAGCAGCGGCACCAGCTTCATGTCCTTGTCGAAGCCGAACAGGCCTTGGAGCATGGTGCGGCTGGCCGACTGCGACAGCGTGTCGTTGATGTCGGCCGGGTCCAGCGTGGTGATGTTGTCGGGGAGACCGACAACGAGATCCTTGGCCGCGAAGGCCGGGCCGGCGAGAGCGGTGCCGGCGAGCAGGCCGGCGAGAAGCGGAAGGGCGAAGCGGTTCACGTGTAGGCTCCCTGCTTTTTTGGTTCGGAAATCGCCGTCGGCAAACTCAGAAATCGCCGCCGACGGCGTGGCGCGCGACGAAATGGTCCTCGCCGACCGGCACCAGCGGCTGCACCGGCGGCTCGTCGCCGATGGCGCGGATGGGGCTGGGGATCTCGCCGGTCAGCAGCCGCAGGTCGCGGGTGCGGCGGCTGGGATCGGCGATCGGCACCGCCGCCATCAGGCGGCGCGTGTAGGGATGCTGCGGATTCTCGAACACGGCGCGGCGGGGCCCGAGTTCGACGATCTGGCCGAGATACATCACCGCGACGCGGTGGCTGACCCGCTCCACCACCGCCATGTCGTGGCTGATGAACAGGTAGGACAGGCCGCGCCTGGCCTGAAGCTCCATCAGCAAATTGACGATCTGCGCCTGGATCGATACGTCGAGCGCCGCCACCGCCTCGTCGGCGATGATCAGCTTGGGGTCGCAGGCGATGGCGCGGGCGATGCAGATGCGCTGGCGCTGGCCGCCGGAGAATTCGTGCGGATAGCGGCGCGCATGTTCCGGCTTGAGGCCCACCTGGGTCAGCAGTTCCGCCACCCGCTCCTCGATGGCGCGGCGGCGCGACAGGCCCGGCTTGGCGGCCGGCACATAGTCGTGGACCAGCATCGGCTCGGCGACGCTGAAGCCGACGGTCATGCGCGGGTTCAGCGAGGCGAAGGGATCCTGGAAAATGTACTGGATCTTCTCCTTCAGCTTCGCCTGACCGTTGGAATCCAGCGTCGCGGTGTCGAGACCGTCGAAGCGGATGGTTCCGGAGGTGGCGGACTGAAGCCCCATGATGGTGCGGCCGGTGGTCGACTTGCCGCAGCCGGACTCGCCGACCAGCGCCAGCGTCTCGCCCGGACGGACAGCGAAGCTGACCTTCTCCACCGCATGTACCCGCGCCTTGAGCGAGCCGAAGATGCCCTTGCGCACGTCGAAGCGGGTGGTGAGGTCGCGCACCTCAAGAAGCGGAGCGTCGGTCGCGCGCACGGTGTCCTGCACCGGCGGCGGAGCCGGAGGCGCAGCCTCGGCCTTGGCGTCGTCCACCACCAGCAGCGGGAAGCGCACCGGCAGATCCTGGCCGCGCAAGGCGCCCAGCTTCGGCACGGCGGACAGCAGAGCCTTGGTGTAGGGGTGCTGCGGCGCCTGGAAGATGCGCTCGACGGGGCCCTCCTCCACCTTGCGGCCACGCCACATCACGACGACGCGGTCGGCCACCTCAGCCACCACGCCCATGTCGTGGGTGATGAAGATGACGCCCATCCCCATCTCGTCCTGCAACAGGCGGATCAGCCGCAGGATCTGCGCCTGGATGGTGACGTCGAGGGCGGTGGTCGGCTCGTCGGCGATCAGCAGCGACGGCTTGCAGGACAGTGCCATGGCGATCATCACGCGCTGGCGCATGCCGCCCGACAGCTGGTGCGGATGGCGGTCGAGCAGCCGGGCCGGTTCGGGAATGCGAACCTTCTCCAGCATATGCAGCGCCTCCGCCCGCGCCGCCTTGCGGTCGAGGCCCTGGTGTAGCATCACCGCCTCAGCGATCTGGTCGCCGATGGTGAAGACCGGGTTCAGCGACGTCATCGGCTCCTGGAAGACCATGGCGATGTCGTTGCCGCGCATGTCGGTCAGCGCTTCTGCCGGCGGCGTGGCGAGGTCGCGCTCGCGCCCATCGCGGCCCTTGAAGCGGATGCGCCCGCCGACGATGCGGCCGCCGGCATAATCGACCAGCCGCATCAGCGACAGCGAGGTCACCGACTTGCCGCTGCCGGATTCGCCGACGATGGCGACCGTCTCGCCGGGCGCCACGGTGAAGCTGACATCGTCGACGACGCGGAGCGGGCCATGCTCGCCGTCGAAGGCGACGCTCAGCCCCTCCACCGACAGCAGGGCCGGCGCGGTCTCGACCGCTTTCACGGCAGCGGCCACACTCATCGCCCGAGCCTTTCGGCGAACAGCGCGAACAGGCGGCGCCAGACCATGCCCGGCGCACCGCTGCCGACCGGCTTGCCGTTCAGGCTGGTGACGGGGGTGATTTCCTTGGTCGTGCTGGCGATCCAGATCTCGTCGGCGCTGTCGAGCTCGGCCGCCGGGATGTCGCGCTCCTCCAGCCGCAGGCCGGCCTCGGCGGCCAGCCGCAGGATGACGATGCGGGTGATGCCCTCAAGGATGCGGTTGTCGTTGACCGGGGTGGCGATGACGCCGTCCTTCACCACGAAGATGTTGGTGGCGGCACCCTCGGTCACCAGACCGTCGCGCAGTTGCAGCGCATCGACCACGCCGGCATCGGTCGCCGCCTGCTGCGCCAGCACGCTGCCCAGCAGCGCCACCGTCTTCAGGTCGCAACGGCCCCAGCGGATGTCGGGGATGGTGATGGCGGCGACGCCCTGGTCGCGCCACGCCGCGGGCGGGCGCTTCAGCGGGCTGGCCATGCCGAACACCGACGGGGTGACGCCGGCCGGAAAGGCGTGGCCGCGGCTGGATGCGGCGCCGCGGGTGACCTGGAGATAGACCGTCAGGTCGCCGGCGATACCGGACTCCGCAGCCAGCCGCTCCATGATGCCCAGCCAGTCGCCGGCCGACAGCGCGCAGTCGATGCGCAGCTCCGACATGCCGCGTTGCAGGCGGGCGATGTGGGCCTCCGGCTCGAACAGGCGGCCGTTGTAGGCCGCGGTCACCTCATAGAGGCCGTCGGCGAACAGGAAACCGCGGTCCAGCGGCGACACATGGACCTCGTCCAGCGGCAGGTAACGCCCGTTCCAATAGGAGATCGTCATCGCTTTCCAACTTCTTCGGCGCGTGGAGGGGGAGGCCCCGGTTGATCGGCCCGGATCACTCCGTCGGGCGGTTCGATTTCGGCACGACGTGGAGGTAGGGCAGGATGCGTTCGGCGACGTCAGCGGCCTGTCCGACACTGTCCGGGCCGGAGCGCGACAGCGCGGTGCCCAGCGCCACGATCAGCGCCATCAGCCCGGTGGGCGAGCTGTGGCGCACGCCGTGGTCGGCCCCGGCCAGCAGGGTGACGTCGGCCAGCGGCACGATGGGACTGTCCGGCGCATCGGTCAGCGCGATGGCCTTGGCCCCGCGCTCCCGGCACAGCTGCAAATGCTCGATGGTCCGGCGCGAATAGCGCGGCGAGGTGATGGCGATCACCAGATCGCCGGGCCTGACCGTCATCAGCCGGCGGATGGTGCGCTCGGTGCCGGCGAACTCGATGGCTTCGCGCACGGTGTCGACATAGGGCTCCAGCACGTCGGCCAGGAACAGGGCGAGATAGGCGCTGTCGCCGAGGCCGAGCGCCACGACGCGGCCGGCCTCGCGGATCAGCCGGATGGCGGCCTCGCACTGCTCGGGCTGGAGCAGATCCATGGTGCGCGCGATGTTGCCGGCGTCGCTGGCCAGCGATTCCCGCATGATCTCGGCGTTCGAGGTGTCGCGCTGGACGGCGACGCGCAGCTTTTCCACCGGCGCGAAGGTCGATTCGAAGGCGCGCAGCAGATCCTCGCGGAACTCCGGAAAGCCGTCATAGCCGAGGAAGCGGGCGTAGCGGTTGACCGACGCCACCGACACTTCGGCAGCCGCCGCCAGTTCGCCGATCTTCAGGGTCGCGGTGCGAAAGGGATAGGCCAGCGCCCACTCCCCCACCTTGGCGAGGGCGGCCGGAAGCTGCTGCTGGCAGTTCTGCATGCGGATCAGCAGCGATCCCGTCTGAATGGGCGGCTCCATCCCCCGATACCCCTCAACAGCGTCAGCACGGCCCTAATGAGTACAGAGTTACAGGAATGGCATATTTCTGTAAATCCATTTTCACATATGGCCGTATGCGCTCCGACCTTGGGCCAAGCCACTAACGGGAACGGTCGCGAAGGAGTCGGTCGGACTGGTTCAGCCAGTCTTCCAATTTTTGCGGCCGACCCGCACGGACCGGCGGCGTCGGCGGACTGGGATCGGCGTCCGCGGCCGCCGGGATCGAGGCCGATTGCGGCGGTCGGTCCAGCGGGGCACCGGCGCCGAGGGTGCCGCGGGCGTCGATCCGCGGGCGATAACGGCGGCCGTCGGCGGTGACGAACTCGCCCTCTCCGGTCGGGCGGTTGCGCTGGAAGCGGCCGACATATTTGTTGCCGCTGGGGAAGGTGAGCGTGCCGAAGCCGGTCCGGCGGTCGTCCTTCCACTCCCCCTCGTACACGCGGCCATCGGCCCAGACATGGGTCGCCTGCCCCGAGACCAGCCCATTGCTGAAATTCCCATCGAGGCGGCGGCCGTCGCGCCAGGTGACGCGCCCCTGCCCTTCCATCCGCCCATCGACCAGCGTGCCCTCCACCTGCCCGTCGTAGCGGCCGTCATGGAACCAGCTGAGCACGCCGGGACCGCTGGCCCAGCCGTCCGGGCAGGCACCGGACCAGCGGACGGTCTTGCGCCGGTCGGGATACTGGTCCCACACCCGGCAGTCGGAGCCCTCGACGGTCACCGCCCGTTCCGCCAGGGCGGAAGCCGGCATGAGCGCCACAAGGCAAGGCAGCAGAAGGGCGGCACGGGCGGACATGAAGGCCACCTTTCGCGGGGGGACGGGGATCCACCCTCCAACCGTCCCTGTCCGGATTCGGTTCCGTAATGCCTGTTTTCGTATGCCCCCGGCGTCTTCCTTATCGTTTGTTAACGATGTTTGCCGCAATGATCGCGCATCAATGGATCAGCGCATCGTGAAGGGTAGCAATGGCTCAGAAGGTTCGTGAGGACTACCGGACCCTCACCGGCCCGGAAAAGGCCGCCATCATGATGCTGGCGCTGGGCGAGGAGCATTCGTCCAAGCTGTTCTCCCTGATGGACGACGAAGAGATCAAGGAGCTGTCCCAGGTGATGGCCAACCTGGGCACCGTGTCGGCCAACCTGATCGAGCGCCTGTTCGTCGAATTCGCCGAGCAGATGTCGTCGAGCGGCACCGTCGTCGGCTCCTTCGATTCGACCGAGCGGCTGCTGCTGAAGACCCTGCCGAAGGACAAGGTCGACCAGATCATGGAGGACATCCGTGGTCCGGCCGGCCGCACCATGTGGGACAAGCTGACCAACGTGAACGAGTCGGTGCTGTCCAACTACCTGAAGAACGAATATCCGCAGACCGTCGCCGTCGTCCTGTCCAAAATCCGTTCCGACCATGCCGGCCGCGTGCTGGCGCAGCTGCCGGAAAGCTTCGCGATGGAAGTCATCATGCGCATGCTGCGCATGGAGGCGGTGCAGAAGGAGGTTCTGGACGACGTCGAGCGCACGCTGCGCACCGAGTTCATGACCAACCTCGCCCGCACCAGCCGGCGCGACAGCCACGAGATGCTGGCGGAGATCTTCAACGGGCTGGACCGCACCACCGAGCACCGCTTCATGGCGGCGCTGGAGGAACGCAACCGCGACAGCGCCGAGCGCATCAAGTCGCTGATGTTCACCTTCGAGGATCTGTCGAAGCTCGACCCCTCGGGCGTCCAGACGATGCTGCGCACGGTCGACAAGCAGAAGCTCGGTACCGCGTTGAAGGGCGCGTCGGAGTCGCTGAAGGACCTGTTCTTCTCCAACATGTCCGAGCGCGCCGCCAAGATCCTGCGCGAAGACATGGCGGCGATGGGTCCGGTCCGCGTCCGCGACGTGGACGAGGCGCAGATGTACATGGTGCAGCTGGCAAAGGATCTGGCGGCCCGCGGCGAGCTGGTCCTGGCCGAGGGCAGCGGCGAGAACGAGCTGATCTACTGACCGGCGGGTGCAGTGCAACCGATAAGCGGCGGGCAGCGCTGACTTTTTTCCCGTCGGCCCTCACACGGGGTTTGACGGACGGTTCGGAACGGTGAACCTTTGGAGTCCGATCAAGGGCGGGATCAGGGGGGCGGATGCCGCTCTCCTCCGACCGGCCAGAAGGCCGGCGGATGCCGCATCGGGCAACAACAGGGGGCTTTGCGAACATCATGACCGCTCACACGCTGCATTCCCGTTTCATTGGCCGGATGGCCGGTTCGGCCACTGCCCGGATGGCCGGTCCGGTCGTCGCCGGCCTGCTGGGGCTGGGCGTCGCCGCCGGGCCGATGACGGCCGCGGCAGAGACCTGGGACATGCCGACGCCGTATCCGGACACGAACCTGCACACCATCGTGGTGAAGCAGTTCGCCGACGACGTGAAGGCGGCCACCGCCGGCAAGATCCAGATCACCGTCCATTCCAACGGCTCGCTGATCCGCCATCCGGAGATCAAGCGCGCGGTCCAGTCCGGTCAGGCCCAGCTGGGCGAGGTGCTGATCAGCTCCTGGGCGAACGAGGATCCGCTCTACGGCCTCGATTCGGTGCCCTTCCTCGCCACCGACTTCAAGTCCGCCCACAAGCTGTACGAGGTCTCCAAGCCCTATCTGGAGAAGAAGCTGGAGCGCCAGCGCCTCAAGCTGCTCTACTCGATCCCGTGGCCGCCGCAGGGCCTGTATGTGAAGGACGAGATCCAGTCGGTCGAAGGGCTGAAGAGCCAGAAGTTCCGCGCCTACAACCCGGCCACGACCCGCATCGCCGAGCTGAGCGGCGCGATTCCGGTGAAGATTGAGGCGGCCGAAGTGGCGCAGGCCTTCGGCACCGGCATCGTCACCGCGATGATCACCTCGGCCGCCACCGGCGTCGACACCAAGGCCTGGGATTTCGTGAAGGTCTATTACGACGTGCAGGCCTGGCTGCCGCGCAACATGGTGTTCGTCAACACCGAGGTCTGGAAGGGGCTGGACGCCGGCACCCAGAAGGCGATCCAGGACGCCGCGGCGAAGGCCGAGGCCACCGGCTGGGCCGAGTGGGAGAAGAAGACGGCCGATCTGAACAAGACCATGTCCGACAACGGCATGAAGGTCCTGTCGCCGTCCGACAAGCTGAAGGAAGGCCTGTCCACCATCGGCAAGACCATGACGGCGGAATGGACCAAGGCGGCCGGCGCCGACGGCGAGGCGATCATTTCCGCCTTCGGCAAGTAACCGGTCAGGATGTCTCCGGCCGGCGACGCCACGGAACAGGCGGCCGGCCGGGCCCCTCCACGCCCCTTCGCTTCGTCCCGACCGCAGGAGGTGGTTGCGCCATGCGCACCGCACTGTCCATTCTTTACCGCGCCGCCGAGATTCTGGGCGCGGTCCTTCTTGCCGCCATCGCCGTCCTGATCGTGACGCAGGTGGCCTCCCGGCTGCTCAACGTCATGGTGCCGGGGGCCGACGAGCTTGCCGGCTACTGCATGGCGGCGTCCTTTTTCCTGATGCTCGGCCCGGCGCTGCGCCGCGGCGCGCACATCCGCGTCGGCGTGCTGGTGGAGCGGCTGCACGGCACCGCACGCCGCGCGATAGAGCTGCTGTGCCTGGGCTTCGCCACCGCGCTCAGCAGCTATTTCGCCTGGTACTGGGTGCGCATGACCTACGATTCCTACGATTTCGGCGATCTCAGCCAGGGCGTGCTGCCGGTCCCGCTGTGGATTCCGCAAGCGCTGATGGCGGTGGGTCTGGTGGTGCTGGTCATCGCCCTGATCGACGATCTGCTGGCCGTGCTGCAGGGGCGCGACGCCTCCTACCAGCATGCCGGCATGCAGAGCGAGGGCTGAGCGATGGATCAGACGACCGCATCCATCGTCGTCGTGGTGACGATGTTCCTCATGCTGGGGGCCGGCGTGTGGGTGGCGCTGGCGCTGGCAGGCGTCGGCTTCGTCGCCATGGCGCTGTTCACCGCGCGGCCGGTGGGCATGGTGATGGCGACCAACATCTGGGGGGCCAGCACCTCCTGGACGCTGACCGCACTGCCGCTGTTCATCTGGATGGGCGAGATCCTCTTCCGCACCCGCATCTCGTCCGACATGTTCAAGGGGCTGGCGCCCTGGACCGGCTGGCTGCCCGGCCGGCTGATGCATGTGAACATCATCGGCTGCTCGATCTTTGCCGCGGTGTCCGGCTCGTCCGCCGCCACCGCCGCCACCATCGGCCGCATGACCATCCCGGAGCTGAACCGCCGCGGCTACGACCCGATGATGACGCTGGGCTCGCTGGCCGGGGCCGGCACGCTGGGCCTGCTGATCCCGCCGTCGATCATCATGATCGTCTATGGCGTGGCGGCCGACGTGTCGATCGCCCGGCTGTTCATCGCCGGCGTCATTCCCGGCATCGTGCTGACCGGCCTGTTCATGCTGTATGTCGGCGGCTGGTCGCTGCTGAACCCCGGCCGGGTGCCGCCGCCCGAACCGTCGCAGAGCTTCGGGGAGAAGATCCGCGACACCGGCGCGCTGATCCCGGTCATGCTGCTGATCGCCGCGGTGCTAGGCTCGATCTATGTCGGCATCGCCACCCCGACGGAGGCCGCCGGCATCGGCGTGCTGGGCTCGCTGGTGCTGGCGCTGGTGACCGGCACGCTGAACTGGACGACCTTCCGCGACAGCCTGTTCGGCGCCGCCCACACCTCCTGCATGATCGGCTTCATCCTGGCGGGTGCCGCCTTCCTGACGGTGGCGATGGGCTATACCGGCATCCCGCGCCTGCTGGCGGAATGGATCACCACCATGCAGCTGTCGCCGGCGGCGCTGCTGGTGGCGCTGACTGCCTTCTTCGTCGTGATGGGCTGCTTCCTCGACGGCATCTCGATGGTGGTGCTGACCACCTCGGTCATCCTGCCGATGGTGCAGCGGGCGGGCATCGACCTGCTGTGGTTCGGCATCTACATCATCATCGTGGTGGAGATGGCGCAGATCACCCCGCCGGTCGGCTTCAACCTGTTCGTCCTGCAATCGATGACCGGTAAGGACATCTTCACCATCGGCAAGGCCAGCCTGCCCTTCTTCCTGCTGATGGTGGTGATGGTGGCGCTGCTGTGGGTGTTCCCCGGCATGGTGTCCTGGCTGCCGTCGATGATGATCGGTTAACGAGGGAAACGTGCAAGTCCGCTTCACCAGTGCCGGCGACACCGCCTTCAATGTCGAGTTCGGCGAGGCCATCGACCGCGCGACCAACGCGCGCGTCATGGATTTGCACGCCCGGCTGAAGGCGGCCCCGCCGCCGGGGCTGGTGGAGACGGTGCCGACCTTCCGCTCGCTGCTGGTGGTCTACGACCCGGTATCCACCGGGCGGCGGGAGATGCAGGCGGCGGTCGAGGCGGCGCTGGCCGGCAGCGGCGCCACACCCGCGGAGGGGCGACTGTGGCGGCTGCCGGTCTGCTACGACCCCGAACTCAGCCCTGATCTGGCCGAACTGGCGGACCAGCTCGGCCTGACCGCCGAGCGGGTGGCGGCGCTGCATGGGTCGGTGGAGTATTTCGTCTACATGCTCGGCTTCATGCCGGGCTTCGGCTACATGGGCGACCTGCCGGCGGAACTGGACCGGCCGCGCCGGACCGAGCCGCGGGTGCGGGTCCCGGCCGGCTCCGTCGCCGTCGCCGGGCGGCTGACCACCGTCTATCCGTGGGAGAGCCCCGGCGGCTGGCACCTGATCGGCCGCTGCCCGGTGCCGCTCTATGACGGCGGCCGGCCCGATCCGGTGCTGCTGGCGGCCGGCGACCGGGTGCGCTTCGAGGCGGTGGACCGCGCGGCGTTCGACGGAATCGCCGAGGCGGCATCCGCCGGACGCTTCGACCCCGCCAGCCTGAGGACGGCGTGATGGCGGCCTTTCTGACGGTGGTCCGGCCGGGCCTGTTCGCGACGGTCCAGGATTTGGGACGCTTCGGCTTCCAGGAACTCGGCATGCCGGTGGCCGGCACGCTCGATCCGGTGGCGCTGCGGCTGGCCAATGCGCTGGTCGGCAATCCGCAAGGGGCGGCCGGGCTGGAGATCGCCCTGCTCGGCCCTGCCTTGCGGGTGGATGCGCCGTCGGTCCGCATCGCCGCGGTCGGCCCGCTGGCCATGATGCTGGAGCGCGACGGCGCCGCTCCGCAGCCGCTGGAGCCCCACCGCAGCCACACACTGCTTGCGGGCGACGTGCTGCGGCTGGGGGCGGTGGACGGGGCGTCGGTCGCCTGCCTGGCGGTGGCCGGCGGCTTCGCGCTGGCCCCGGTGATGGGCAGCCTGTCCACCTATGTGCGCGCCGGCATCGGCCCGCTCGGCGGACGGCCGCTGGCCGAGGGGGACCGGCTGCCGCTGGCCCTGGACAGTGCACCCGACGGCGCCGACGTCGAACTGCCGCAGCCGCCCGACTATGGCGCCGGGCCGTTGCGCGTCGTCTTGGGGCCGCAGGAGGACCGCTTCACCGAAGCGGCGCTAGAGACCTTCCTGTCCGCCCCCTACCGCGTCGGCAAACAGGCCGACCGCATGGGGCTGCGGCTGGAAGGACCGGCGCTGGAGCATCGCGGCTCCGCCGACATTCCGTCGGACGGGCTGGTCACCGGCTCCATCCAGGTGCCGGGCAATGGGCAGCCGATCCTGCTGCTGAACGACCACCAGACGGCCGGCGGCTATGCCAAGATCGCCACGGTGATCTCCGCCGACTTGGCCCGCGCCGGCCGCCTGCGCCCCGGCGACAGCCTGTCCTTCCAGTCCGTGACGGTCGAGGACGCCGAGGCGATCCGCCGCCGTCAGGAGCAGGCCATCGCCGGCTGGATCCGCGCCATCCGCCCGGTGCGCCCGGCCGGCGGCATCGATCTGGAGGCGCTGTACGGGGAGAACCTGATCTCCGGCACCGTCGACATCGTGAATGGCGGCAGCGACCTGCCCCTGCTGTGAGGCGTCCGCACAGGACCGCTCCTGTCAGGAAATCGGCACCGGTTCCTTCACGCCTGCCTCGTGCTGGCGGCAGACCCGGTCCCGGCCGCCCTGCTTGGCCCGATAGAGCGCCATGTCGGCCGCCTTGATCATGGCATCGGCACGGTCGGCACCGGCGGAGAGGGTCGATACGCCGATGCTGGCCGTCACTTGCAGGACCGCACCGTCCTGCGCAATGGCGAGATCGCGGACGGCGCAGCGCAGGCGTTCGGCAAGCAGGGACGCCCCGTCGATGGGCGCGTTGGGAAGCAAAATGGCGAATTCCTCGCCACCGAAGCGCGCGACGAGATCGCTCTGCCGCACGCTGCGCTGGAGCAGACGGCTGAGCGCCACCAGCACCACATCGCCGGCATCGTGCCCGTGGCTGTCGTTCACCGCCTTGAAATGGTCGATGTCCAGCATCAGCAGCGACACCGGCGTCTCGTGGCGCAGTGCGCCGGCCACGGTGCGGTCGATGGCGGCGAAAAAGGCCCGGCGGTTCGCCAGACCGGTCAGCGGATCGCTCAGAGCCGCGTCACGCATCACCTTTTCCGTATCGACGCGGCGGTGTTCGCGTCCCAGCATCGTGCCCAGCATCAGAATACCCCCCGCCGTGAACAGCGCGAGGGGAAGCCCGCCATTGGCGAAGGCCGGCAGTGCCACCTCCCAGGGCAGCACGAAGATGCTGAGCGGGTGGAGCGCCGCGACCGGAGCCAGGATGAAGAGCGGACTTGTGGTCCGCCAGCCCGGCATGGGGACCAGCCACCGGACCAGCAGCCCCGCGGCGCCGGCCCAGAGAATCCCGACCACGCCCGGCATCACGCCGGCGCCACCGACCGCGATGCGGCCGGCCGACACCAGTCCGGCGGCCAGGACGGCGGCCAACGGACCGCCGAAGGGGGCGGCCAACGCCACCGGCACTGCCTTGACGTCCAGATAGACCCCGGGAAGGATGGGGACCGACTGCAGCATGGCCGCCACGCCGCCGGCACCGAACATCAAGCCCAGGCAAAGCTGGCGCAGCCGGGGCCGATCGCCCAAGCGGTACAGGACTGTCCCGTAGATCAGCGTCATCAGCGCCAGCAGCCCGATGCCACCTGCAAGTGCGGTCACAATCGTTCCCGTGGCGCTGGGTTCCTCCACCTGCGGCCCTTCCCTGTAGTCTGCGGTTGTCCGGTCTATGCGGTTTTTTAAATTCCGCCGATCATCCTCTTGCGAAGCTCCTGAGACTGTACATTGGAGTTTGTCCCAAATGCCGTCCAGCCCAATCGAACATACCAAGGTAGGACGGGATTCGGCCGGTCCTCGCCTGACGATATGCCGCAGATGGTGAGGTTGACCAACCAAGGTCGGCGCAACTACCATACCAGCAACTGGAATGGTAGTATGCGACGCCATGAACGGTTCCCAAGCGGCACCGCTCCCGACGATGGCCTGACTGATCCAGGAAACAGTTCTGAAACGTGCGACCGTCGCCGGACGACGCTGTGGGACTGCCGAATGACGGCTCCCGCGCGAAGCCATCCGGCGCGCCCAGGCGATGAAGGCTCGATGCCTTGATGGGGGGCCGGTGTGCGAACACCGGGCGGCGGCGTGCGTCCTGGCTGGAGACGCCTATCATGAGCGAACAGATCATTGCCGACGCCGGACCCGGCCAGTCGGCGGAACCGGCCCACCGGGCCGGCGGCATCGGCCAAGCGGCAGGCAAAGCGGCGGTCACGGTGAGCAAGGCCATCGGCCGCTACCGCTGGACCATCTGCGGCCTGCTCTTCTTCTCGACCACCATCAACTACATGGACCGTCAGGTCCTGGGCCTGCTGAAGTCCACGCTGATGGGCGACATGGGCTGGACCGAGTCCGACTTCGGCGATATCGTCGCCGCCTTCTCGCTGGCCTACGCCTTCGGCTACATCGGCTGCGGCCGGCTGATGGACAAGATCGGCATCCGCATCGGCCTGCCGGCGGCGGTCGCCGGCTGGAGCTTCTTCGCCTGCGTCCATGCCTTCATGGGCAGCGTCTTCGGCTTCAAGATGGCCCGCGCAGGCCTCGGCCTGACCGAGGGCGGCAACTTCCCGGCCTCGATCAAGGCGGTGTCGGAGTGGTTCCCGGCCAAGGAACGGGCGCTCGCCACCGGCATCTTCAATGCAGGCTCCAACGTCGGCGCCGTCGTCGCACCGATCCTGGTGCCGATCCTGCTGGTCGCCTATGGCTGGCAGGCCGCCTTCCTGGTCACCGGCGGCATCGGCTTCTTCTGGGTCATCGCCTGGCTGCTGATCTACCGCAAGCCGGAAGACCATCCGAAGCTGACGGCCGAGGAACTGGCCTATATCCGCAGCGACCCGGTGCTGCCGCAGGAGAACATTCCCTGGATCAAGCTGCTGAGCTACCGCGGCACCTGGGCGAACATCGTCGGCACCTGCTTCTCGGCTCCGGTGTGGTGGTTCTATCTGAACTGGGTTCCGGGCTTCCTGAACAAGCAGTATGGCGTGAACCTGTTCGGGGCGATGCTGCCGCTGATCATCATCTACACCATGGCCGATTTCGGCAGCGTCGGCGGCGGCTGGTTCTCCTCGCACCTGATCAAGCGCGGCGTGAAGCCCCTGCGGGCCCGCAAGCTGACCTTCCTGGTCTGCGGCCTGTGCGTCCTGCCGGTGTTCTTCGCCTCCACCGTTTCCAACATGTGGTTGGCCGTGCTGCTGATCGGCATCGCCGCCTCCGCCCACCAGGGCTATTCGGCCAACGTCTACACCATCGTCTCCGACACCATGCCGCGCAACGCGGTGGGTTCGGTGGTCGGCATCGGCGGTTTCTGCGCCTACTTCGTCGGCATGTTCGTCTCGATGGGCGTCGGCCGCCTGCTGGATGCCACCAACGGCAACTATCAGGTGCTGTTCGGCATCGCGTCGGTCCTCTACCTCATCGGTCTGGCAATCATGCACTTCATCCTGCCGAAGACCGGATCGGGCATGACCCCGGCCGGGATCGAGGTCTGATCTCCACGCCCACCCCGTCCGGACACTCCGGGGCGTCCCGCCCCGGAGTCCACCATCGACCACCACCACTTCACCAGAATGACGGTGCACCGGCCCACCCGCACTGCCGCACACCCCCTCCGGGGCGGCAGCGGACAGGGAGACCGCAGCGACCGCCGCGACCCGGAGCCCATCATGCCCGACGCGAACACCGCCCTGCTGGCGGCCCGTCCTTCACAAACCCGCCTTTCCACCGCCACCCTCGACCGTCTGGCCCCGGGCGTCGAACGCCCCGCCTACGACCGCGCCGCGGTGACGCCGGGCATCGTCCATATCGGCCTCGGCGCCTTCTGCCGCGCCCATCTCGCCACCTACACCGACGACGTTCTGGCCGATGGCGACCGGAGCTGGGGCATTGTCGGCGTCGATCCGCTGTCGCCGGCGATCCGCGACGCGCTGAAGCCGCAGGACTGCCTCTACACCCTGCTGGTGCGCGAGGAGAACCGCGACCGGCTGCGCGTGATGGGATCCTTCCTCGACGCCATGGCCACCGCCGACCAGCTGGACGAGGTTCTGGCGCTGATGGCGAAGCCGGAGATCCGCATCGTCACCCTGACGGTGACCGAGAAGGGCTATTGCCAGGACGCCGCCACCGGCGCGCTGGACGAGGCGCATCCGCTGATCCGTGCCGATCTCGCCGATCCCACCAAGCCGCGCAGCGTGCCCGGCCTGCTGGCCGAGGCGATCCGCCGCCGCCGCGCCGCCGGGGTTGCGCCCTTCACCGTGCTGGTCTGCGACAACCTCGCCCAGAACGGCATCAAGGTGCGCGGCATCGTCGTCCGCTACGCCGAACTGTGCGATGCGGACCTCGCCGCCTACATCGCAAAGCAGGTCGGTTTCCCCTGCACCATGGTCGACCGCATCACCCCCGCCACCCAGGACGCCGACCGCGCCACGGTGGAGGAGGCGACCGGCTGCGTCGATGCTTGGCCGGTGGTGAGCGAGCCCTTCAAGCAATGGGTGATCGAGGACCGCTTCCCGCTCGGCCGCCCGGCCTGGGAAAAGGCCGGCGCCATCATGGTCGACGACGTCCACCCGTTCGAGCTGATGAAGCTGCGCTGCCTGAACGGCGCCCATTCGCTGCTGGCTTACCTGTCGGTGATCGCCGGCATCGAGACCATCGCCGGGGCGATGGCCGACCCGCAGCTGCCGGCCGTTGTGCGGCGCCTGTGGGCGGAAGATCTGATCCCCACCCTGCCCCCGGTGCCGGGAACCGACATCCCCGCCTACACCGCGGCGCTGGAGGCACGCTTCCGCAACCCCGGCATCCGCCACCGCACCCTCCAGATCTCCTCCGACGGATCGCAGAAGCTGCCGCCGCGCCTGCTGGAACCGGCGCGCGAGCTGTTCCCCGCCGGCAAGGCACCGAGGGTGATCCCGCTGGCCGTCGCCGCCTGGATGCGCTTCCTGCTGCAAAAGGACGAGGCCGGTGCCGCCTATGCGGTCGCCGATCCGATGGCTGCACAGCTGACCGGCATCGCCGGCGCCCATGGCGACGATGCCGGCGCCCTGGCGGCGGCGCTGTTCGCCGTGGAGGACATCTTCGATCCCGAACTGGTCGCCGAGGACGCCTTCCGCAGCGCGGTCGTCCGTCATCTCGACAGCCTGATGCGCGTCGGCGTCGCCAAGACGCTGACCGGCTTCCTCGCGACCCCCTGATCAAAGGGCGGCTTCCGCCCGCCGTACCCCTCTTCGAAAGGACATTATCATGCAGGAAACCTGGCGCTGGTTCGGCCCGGACGATCCCGTCACCCTGGAAAAGGCCCGTCAGGCCGGTGCCACCGGCATCGTCACCGCGCTGCATCACATGAACCAGGGCAGCGTCTGGACGCCTGAGGAAATCCAGAAGCGTCGTGCCATGATCGAGGCCGCCGGCCTGACCTGGGACGTGGTGGAAAGCATCGGCGTCGGCGAGGAGATCAAGACCCGCACCGGCAACTTCCAGACCAAGATCGACAATTATAAGCAGTCGATCCGCAATGTGGCGCGGGCCGGCATCCCGGTGATCTGCTACAACTTCATGGTCATCACCGACTGGAGTCGGACCAACCTGATGCACCGGCTGCCGAACGGCGGCTATGCCCTGCGCTACGACAGCGTCGATTTCGCCGCCTACGACCTGTTCGTGCTGAAGCGCCGCAATGCGGAGGCCAGCTACGATCCCGCCCATGTCGCCGCCGCCAAGGCACGGTTCGAGGCGATGACGGTGGAACAGGTGGCGGAGCTGGAGCGCAACCTGATCGACTGGCTGCCGGCCCGCGACTTCGCCTATGACCGCGACAGCTTCCGCGGCATGCTGGAACTGTACCAGGAGATCGGCGTCGAGGATCTGCGCGCCAACCTGATCGAGTTCCTGCGCGAGATCACCCCGGTCGCCGAGGAAGAGGGGGTGCGGCTGTGCATCCACCCCGACGATCCGTCCTTCCCCATCTTCGGCCTGCCGCGCGTGATGTCCACCGCCGAGGATGTGCGGGCGCTGTTCGACGCCGTGCCGCAGGAGGCCTGCGGCCTGACCCTGTGCACGGGGTCCTTCGGCTCCAACCCGAAGAACGATCTGGTGGCGATGGCGAAGGAGTTCGCCCCGCGCATCCACTTCGTCCATCTGCGCAACACCACGCACGAGCCGGACGGCTCCTTCTATGAGGCCGACCATCTCGGCGGCGACACCGACCTGATCGGCGTCGCCGCGGCGATCATCGACGAGGAGGCCCGCCGCCGGCAGGCCGGCCGCGCCGACGCCCAAATCCCGATGCGCCCCGACCACGGCCATCTGCTGGGCGACGACATCGGCCAGACGATGAACCCCGGCTATTCCTTCGTCGGGCGCCTGAAGGGCTTGGCCGAACTGCGCGGCGTGATGCGCACCATCGAAGCCTTCCGCGACAAGCGGGTGGCCTGATCGGAGGCGGGACCTCTCTCCAGTGCGGGGAGAGAGGTCCCGCTTCCAGTCAGCCTTATCCTTCGATCACCGTCAGGATCTTGCCGCGGGCCAGCGCCGCGATGGCATGTGCCGTTTGCCGACTTGCGGAGTTTGAGCGTGCCATCCACCCGGTGGCAGCCGTTCCGCGCCCAGAGCGCGATGGACATCGGCGAGGCCCACGCAATTCGGTATAGGGCGGCTCGGCCAACGGGCGCATCCAGCCGCCCTGCACTGCCCGGATGCGCCCGTTGGCCCTTCGATTCCGCCCGTGCAATCCTCCACCGGTCGCGACATGCCTCGTGCGAGGCGGCGTGCCCGGGAGGATCTTGAGATGCTGAGGTACGTGATTGCAGCTGCTGCCATGGCCGTGACGCTGGCTGCCGGTTCCGGTGCGTCGACTGCGGCCACGCCGCAGCAGGAGAAGCAGCAGGAAAAAATGAAGGCCTGCAATACCGATGCGACCGCCAAAAGCCTGAAAGGCGACGAGCGCAAGGCATTTATGAGCAGTTGCCTCTCGAACAAGCCGGCCGCAGCCGCCGAACCGGCCAAGCCACTGACGGCTCAGCAGGACAAAATGAAGAAGTGCAACGCTGACGCAGCCGGGAAGAGTGGGGAAGATCGGAAGGCTTTCATGGCAAGCTGCCTGAAGGGTTGACCGCGAGACGAAGCTGGCCACCCGGAGCCGTGGGCGGGAAGACTGGAGCCAATGGAAACCGCCCCTATCGACGGGCATAATTGCTCTGCAGTCAATAGGGGCATCCATGAACAGAACCTGGCACGAAGCCCATCCCATGCCAGCGAAGGCGACCCGACAGCAGCGCGTCGAATGGCACCTGGAACACTCCCAGGCTTGCGGATGCCGGCCGCCTCCGGCCTCGCTCCTTGACGACATCCGCGATCTCACGGAAAGGCGCCATCGACCGGCCGAAGAAGGTGCCGCCTGATCACAGCGGCGGTCCCCCGACCCGCGTGTCGAAGCTGGCAGTCGAGCAGCACCACGCCATGGGTGGCGAGAAACTCACCCTCAACATCGACTGCGGCCACCCGGAAGGACGACGCCGCCGCCGGCCGGGCGAGGAGCGGGAACCAGTCACCGCGGTGCCGGGCGTTCATTCAGCCCCGTTCCAGCGCCTCCCACCCCTCGACCGGCACCAGCGTGACCCTGGCCGCCAGCCCGGCCGCGCACAGGGCATCGCTGACGTCGCTGGACGAGATCGCCCGAGGCGCACCGGCATTCCAGCCAACATGGGGGCGCTGCCGGCAGGCTATACTGGTGGAGGAATGCGGATCGTCGCTAACCGGCCAGAGCATTATTTGCTCAAGAGATCAAACAGCCGTACGGATATCACCGGCAGAGAGTGCGGATTCCCAGATGCGACCGAGTTCAAATAGGCTGCTGCACTCAAGTTTCTTCATGATCCGAGATCTGTGAATCTCTACAGTCTTTGGACTGATGTTCATATCGAAAGCTATCGACTTGCTATTTTTTCCGTCAACCAGTCCGCCCAGGACATCAGCTTCTCGGGATGTGAGTTGTGAGAGCCGCTTGATCGCGTCCCGCCGTCTGCCCTCAACGCCAACGGCAGCCGTTTGCAGCAGCTGCGTGACACGGGAGGACGGCACGGCGGTCTCGGCGGCCATCGCGCCGAACCGCTCCGAAACATATGCATCCATCATATTCAAGGCATAAGTCAGCGCGGGTGCCTGCTCGCCGGGTAGCGGGGAGTCTGAAATCGATGGGTCTTCATGCAGAGGCGCAAAAAGAGATTTCCTGCGGTCAATTGTCATGGGGTTTTCCAGGCTCTGTGGTGTCGCGCCGACGCGGGCCACCAAAACCGACGGCGGACGGCTATTTGCGCCAGCCGGGCATGTTCCAGTCTGCGGTTTCGCGACCGGACGCTATCGTGTTGCCGTCTTCCGTCGATTGCTCAGCACCGCGGCCTCCCAGGCGCGGCCAAGCTCGAAGAGACCGGCGCATCCCAGCTTCTCCATGACGCGGGCTCGATGGCACTCCACCGTCTTGAAGCTGATGCCGAGATCGCAGGCGATGGTCTTGGAGCCCTTGCCAGCAACCAGAAGCACCAGCACGTCAACCTCTCGGGCCGTCAGTTTGCCCAAGCGCGCCATGATTTCGCGCCCTCGGGAATGATAAGCGCCGCCTCCATCCGTCAGCGTCGCGCCAATCTGGATGGCCCGCGGCGTCGCAGGTTCCATGAAGGACATCGCCATCACCTGACAGCCAAGGACGCTAAAGACTGCACGGCGGCAACATAGGCAGCCTCCAGGGTCGGTTGGGGGGCGGACTGAAGGTGGCACCGGGTCGAATCGGCACAGTGGGCCACGAAGGCAAAGGCTGTGCGATGGTCTGCATGGCGCCGAATGTCCGCCTGAATGGCAGTGATTCGCGAAGCCGGGTGGCCGGGCCGATAGCCGACCACGCGACCACGCGCCGCCTGCGCCAAGCGGCTGATGGCCGTTTCGACGGTCAGTTCGCCCGGGCCAGCACCGATGGTGTCGCCACATCGTTGCTCCAGCATCGTTGCCCGCGTTTCACATCGTTCGGCATCATCCAACAGCATGGAGACGGTATTGGCCGATGCGTGGCCGACCATTTCCAGTGCATCCGCACGATCATGCGCTGCCCGCCGGCGAAGTTGGTCCACGGACAAATGATCGATAAACGGCAAATGTGCATCGGGCATGTGCTCACCCTTGCACCTGCCCAGTACGGCAGTATGCTCATGGTTGATCATCGTTGCTTCCTACGGCTACGGGTGATCGTCTGGATCGGGTAACCGACCTGTCCAAGGGCGCCCGCTTGTGTCACCAAGCGGGCGCCTTTCTGGCGCGATCAGGCTACCTGCCGAACGATGGGAAACTCGGGGTCTTCGCCTTCTTCTACAGGGCGGCTGCAAAGGGCAGCCATGTTCCACTGCTTGCCGCGGCTGGTTTCACGGGTTTCCGGGTCACGATCCAGGAAGATTCCGAAATGCTTGGCGGCCAGTTCGACAGTCTTCGACCAGCCGGCGCGGAACTCGTCGGTGCCATAGGCATCCGGCCAATGATGGAGCATGCGCCCGAAAGCCCGCTGGCAGAACGATGCATAGGCGCGGGTATCGAGGATGAAGGCGTGCCACGCCGGCTCCATGCCTTCCCAGGCCACCAGACAGGTGGGCGAGTCGAGGTGCATGGCATTCAGAACCATGAAGGCCCGGAGATGATCGGCCGACTGCGCCGCCTCTTTCTCCGAAAGACCGTCACGCACCATGTGAGCAATCACGTGCGAGAAATCATAGTTCTTCACATATTCAAGGTTCGCCATATTGCTTCCTCTATGAATTCAATGGCGGAATGCCACCGAATAGCGTTGCCGCCCGCGTAACGATGCGGGCGATGTCCTGTTGACGCCCCGCAGCAATCTTGGCTCGGGATGTTTCGATTTGCTGCCGGACGGTTCGAATTTTTCGGTCCAGGGCAATGGCGATTTGCTCGGCTGTTTCGCCGGCCGCTATGCGCACAACGACCTCTGCCTGCGGTCGGCTGAGGCCGAACGTAGAAATGAGGATTTCCTGCAATGGCTCAGTGGGAGCGACACTCTGCAGAACCACCATGGCCGCGCCGTCGTTCGCAGGCATAACAGCGACGAGCTGTGCGTCGGGCAACTTCACAAGCGCTTCACTTTTCCGGCCCGACGCGACGGCTGTTATCGCTTGCTGAAGGCGCTCGTCATCAGAAGGTCGCGGGCATATCAGCCTGTTCCCTGGCGCCCTTGCGAGAACGGAGCCAGATCTAAGACACCGCACCATCAGCGAGGAATTTTCGATGATTTTCGAATTCGAGCCTACGAGCGATACGGCGATCCCCATGCGTTCGAGCATAGCCGCCATAACGGCAGCCGCACGGCCTCGCTCGATCTGCTCCAGTAGGTTCGGGGGTATGGCTCTTTGGTCTGCCGGGTCATCAAGTGACGGCCGAACAGGTAGCCATATTTGAGCATTCCAAACACTGTCCAGGCCGACGTGATGGCGATCATACAAAATTCCATCATAGTAACGGCGAAATTGAAAACTTGCCTCTCTGGCCCTGGCCATCTTTGCGTAAACGAGGTGTGACTGAGGATCAGATAATATTACTTTATCCTGTATACGACCGAGTTCCACCGCTCGACGGAAGCAATTATCAAACAGAACAGGTTTCGACCAATCCTGGCATGCATATATTTCCCGCCCACTTGAATTGGCGAACACGATAACATCCTGTTCGTATATCAGGATCGCGGCCTGCATTTCTGAGGCCATGCCGATAAGACCAGCCAACTTCTCGGGAATGCAGGTTGCAGTCATGGCGCCATTTTTGTCCATCGCGTTGAAACCATATTGCCGACGCCACTTTAAAGCGTCATCAGGAAACGGTCGATTTTCCGTCATTGGTGCAATTCTGCGGTGGACCTGAGCGCTTTGTTGCTATTATGCAACACTCTAAAAGTTTGGGGCCAAAGCTTCCGCATACTCTTTAATGCCGTTGCATATTCCGAGTAAGGATTCTCGCGTGAGACTCGCAACAAACAGCAGGATAGCGGCCTCATCATGTATTCCGCTGAGCCTTGGGAACGATGGTGATCTTCGCCGTGTCGCAAGCCGTCACGGCATTCCCGTTGTGGCTGGCGACGATTCTATAAGCCAGTCGTCTGCCAACTGACCGAAGCCAGAATCGCCCCCCGTTATGGTGACGCTGATCTGCTCGGCCGCCTCGGTGCTGACAGCCCTGGGGCTTGCGGTGTCTCGGCGCAGATCCTCAGCAAGGCCACCGCAGGCTTCCTGGCGCCGCTGGACCTCCCGGCCGTGCCGGCGATGGTCTCCGCCGTAACTGTAGGGGAGACGATAAGGAAACCGGTGGCGACAAGAACGGAAACGCGTACGGGAGAGCTCGCAGGAGGCTGTGCAACCCTATGATGCTCGGGGAACATCGGGGTTGTCGACCACCATGGAGGCCTCGACGAAAGCGAGGGCAGTGGGTGGCAGGCGCAAAGCAAAATCCTTAGTTTTTATATTTATATCATATACTTAGCTTGCGTTTTTGCAAAAGGATCACCAAGAACTTTTTAGGAACGATACTCTCCCGCCATTCGCTCCCCACCATCGACGGATGACAGGGAGCGTCCACTCTGCGGCCCAATCAGCCGCGAACAATATTGGAGGCACCATGAGCAGGAAGCTTCTGGCATCCGCGCTTTCTCTGGCCCTCGTCGCCCTTTTTCCTCTGGCCGCGCATGCGGGTAGCGGACGGGCCTATCTCCCATATCTGGGCGTGGCTTCGGGCACGTTCCAAACTGCAGTCACGATTGCCAATGTCACCGACCGGCCTGTCATCGTAACCGCCAAGTTCTACGATAAGTCCGGCATGCAACTGACCACCGGCATCACCACCTACGACCTGCCGGCCAGCGGCGAACTGGCGGGCAAGCACTCCGCGGTCTTTTTCATCAGCGGGCTGCCGTCCAACTATGGCTTCGGCGTGATCGACTGGTCGAACCGGGTTGGTGAGGACGATCCGGTCGCACTCGTGGCGCAGGGGGTGCGGCAGGTGCCTGCGGCCGGCGGTTCCTTCATCTCAGAGTTCTCTATTCCGGTGAACAGCGGCCTGCCGTTCTAAGCCGACATCTAACGGTGGCGCGCCCGTCTGGGTACGTCACCGCCACGGAGTGGCCCACCGGCCCAGGTGATGATCGGCTCCACGGCCGTGCGCGCCCATCGTTCGGCGAGCGGCGACAAAGGGGGAGCGCGCCCAGGCCATCGGATGGTCCCCAGGTGGGAGAACCACCCAAATCCACGCAATGAACGATCCGCGCGGTCGGCCGCTCGCCTTTCTGCTGACCGGCGGTCAGGGGGGCTGATCGACAGAAATCTCTGCATCCTGAGTTCGAGGCGTCTTCCTGCGGATCAGGGGCTTTCCGCTACTAAACATCTAGTCATTCGGGGAGCTGCCGTTCCGACCGCCTGATGCTGCGATAATCCTGTTCTGCAAGGCGGGCATTCTGCCATCACGCCGGAAAGTCGGAGTTCGTACTGGCGTGACGCGAAATTGCTACCCCTTCCGGGCAGCTGGCCCCGTTGCGCGCATTGCGCGATCCTCCCGCGCGATGCATCGATAAATGGGAGATCGGTCTTGGCCGATGCAATTGCTTCCAGCGGTACGGCTGGCACCGTCCGGCGTGCCATTCGCTTCCCTCTGTGGCTCGTTCGCGTCATCTGGCTGCTGATCCTTCCACTGTCGTTCGTGGCGCTCGGGATCTGGCAGGAACAGCGGGCCACCGCTACGCTCAACGAGTACCGGCAGGCCGGACAGGAATTGCCGCAGGCTCTGGCACAGCTTCAGCAGATCGAAGCGAAGACTCCGTCGGCTTTCGTCACCATGGGTGGGCCGGACGGCCGCCGCATGCCGGTCTCGATGGCCGTTGCAGGGGTCCGCAGGGCCATCGATACGATGGAAGAGGGCGCCGAAGTATCGCAGATCCGCTACCCGTTGAGCTGGGGTACGACGGCCGGCGGCCTGCTGGCTTTCCTTGCCGGGTTGACCGGCTTGCTGGCGGCACGGATCGCGGCCCTGCGGGCGCGGCGGTCGCGCGACGCCCTGATCCGCAGTTTCGACCGGTTGAGGCGGGGCCTGCCCTTCGCGCTCGCTGCCGTGCTCGTCGGCCTCAGCACCGCCAGCGTCTCGGCATCGCTATTCGAAGCGGCGAGCCTGTGGTTCTGGGACCATCTGTCGACCGGCAGCGTCAAGCTCTTCGCCGCTGCCGTGATGCTCGCGGGCCTCGCCGCCTACAGTGCCGTGATGGCGGTGATCGCGATGCGCCGCGTCTTCGATCTCTACACCGTGGAGCCGCTCGACATCCGCGGTGTGGTAGTGAGCCGGGACGAGGCGCCCGGTCTCTGGCATTTCGTCGAGGATCTGGCGACCCGGCACGAGGCGCTGATGCCGGACAGCATCCTAATCGGCCTGACCGAAGGCTTCTTCGTCACCGAGGCACCGGTCCGGCCGCTCGGCGGGGAACGGGTTCTGTCGGGCCGCACCCTCCATTTGCCGGCTCCCTGCCTGCCGCTGATCGGCGAGACAGAACTCGCTGCGGTCATCGGCCATGAACTGGCCCATTTCTCGGGCGGGGATACAACCTACAGCCGCCGCTTCGCTCCGATCCATGCCGGATTGTGGCGGACCCTGACCGCGCTTGGCGAGCGTACCGGGACCGGCGGCTTCATGCTCGCTCCGGCCCTGCATCTCGGCTTCCATACGCTGGAGAGCTTCGATCTCTCGGTCGCCCAGCACAGGCGGCAGCGCGAGCTGGAGGCCGACCGCCGGGCCAGTCTGGTCAGCGGTCCGGAGAGCGTTCCCCTTGCCCTGCTTCGCAACGCGGCGCTGGCGCCGGCCATCTTCGGGACGCTCAATGACGCCTTCTCCGCCCCCGACACGGCCGGGCCGGACCTGATGGCCGATATCCTGCGGCGCGTCGAAGATGGCCTCCCGGATCCCGCCGCGCATCTGGAGGAGTGCCAGCCCCACCCGACCGACAACCATCCGCCGACCGCCCTGCGGATCAGCACCCTTGGCGTCCAGCTCGACGAACGCCTGCTGGCCCGTGCCGCCCGCGGGCCGATGGCGGAAGACACCAGCCTGCCACATCGGCTGTTCGCCGACTGGAGCGGGCTATGCCATGCGCTGACCGCGGCCTTCCTCGACGAGGCCCGGCAGGCGCACCGGCTGAACCGGGAGGAACTGGAGGCCGCCGCCGCCGCCGTTCCGGCGGAGCACACGGTGCTCTACGAGAACGGCAGGCCGATGATCTGGGCCATGGCCTTCATCGCGGCGATGTTCGCCGCCTTCACCATAGCCACCACCGTCTTTGGGCAAGAACTCGGCCTAGGCAACGATCCGGGGACGAAGGCATTTATCGGGGCGGTGGCGGGTGTGGGAATCTGCATGGCTTTGGCCTATGCGGCCTGGGTCCGCCACAAGACGAAAGCGCCGTTGATGACCTTGACGCCCGACGCCCTGATGTCGGCACGGCTGCGGGAGTCCATCGCCTGGACCCATGTGGCCGGGATGCAGGTGTCGGCAGCGCGACGGCTGGCGCTGGTGCTGGCGCTGCATGAGGAGGCGCCCCTGCCCAACCGCATCGGCTTTTCCATCTACAACAAGGTGAACCGGCGCGAGCGGACCGTGGTGCTGGAGGCAATGGGCATCCGCGGCATGAAGGCGGCCGAATTCGAGGCGCTGGTCAGCCGTTACCTGACCGCCGCCTATGCCCGTCGCCAACTCGCCGGGGATTGACGCGGTAAGCGACGGGCTTCAAGTCACCTCGCCCGTCACTCCATTCTCCAAAGCCCTGTGCCCCGGTGGACTGTACCGCTTACCGGTCCCGCATCGCCATCGAGCACCTGATCAATCGCCTCAAGCAACTCCGCCGCATCGCAACCCGATATGAGAAGATCGCTGCCAACTACGTCGCTATGGTCCACATCGCCGCCATCCGAAAATGGCTCAAGGTTTGAGAACAGAACCTAGACTTCGACCTCGTCCAGGGCGGTGACGTCGGTCGCCGTGATTAAGCGCTCGCGCCATCTGGTCAACGTTGCCAGCGTGATGTTGCCGGTTTAGGAACCGCTGCGAGGGCATCGGGCCGCCTCTGCTAAACAGTTTGCGTTATTGCGCCTACATCCCCGATCACGTCGAAACCCGCCACCAACACGCCCCTGAATGCCGCCCAGCGCCGCAGCTGTGGGGCGCTGCGATGCGCGCTGCCGGAGTGCGGTCGATCCGCTGCGTCACCGCTGCGGTTTGGCGGTGGTGGCGCGGCTGTGCCGCTGCTGAGACGCGGTCAAAATGCGGCGGGGCGCTGCGGTTTGGCGGCGGACGTGCGGCGAATCGAAGCCCACCACGACACCCCTGCGGGTCGCCGGCGCATCGCTAGAGGTATCCTGACGTCCTGGCATCTACGGCAGGAACACCGCGAGAATCGTTTCAAAGTGGCTGCCGAGTGACTGTGATATCGTCGGTTTGCAGGCGTGCGCTTGGCTCTGCCAGAAAGCCCGAATCAGCCGTGACGGTTCGCTGGAGATCGTGCCCAGCCGAAACTAAATGTGGGGAAAGATGTGGGGATAATGAAAGGGCCAAGGCGGATTTAGCAAGTAAATCAACGCTCTAGCCAAGCAAGGTGGCGGAGGGGATGGGATTCGAACCCACGATAGGGCTTTAAACCCTATGACGGTTTAGCAAACCGTTGCCTTCAGCCACTCGGCCACCCCTCCAGCCAGTGCGGTTTCCCGTGGGTCACCGCTGGCGTGGGGAGGGTTCTAACGGCCGGCCGTACCCTTGTCAACGCTTACAAAGCCGCAAATCCGCTTTTCCTGAAAATCTCTGGAAAGGGACAAATCTGTATAAAATTTTAGGTACTTTTTAACGGAAGGCGCTTATGATGCCATCATGAGCAATAAAAAGCCCGGGTGCCGAACGACTCGGTCGCGTGGGGGCTGATCCCGACAGAGCCCCGCCGGTCAGTGACGCCGCACCCCGTCGCCGTGGAGGATGCCATGACCCTGTCACGCCGTTGCGCCGAAACACTGATCGACCTCGTCGAGATCAAGCTGAGCTGCCTGGAAATCACCGACCGCGAAGACCAGCGCGAGAAGGAACTGCTCCAGCGCTGCGTGCAGGAGTTGACCGCCGAGCTGCGCGGCGAGGACGGCGCGCTCGCCAACTTCGCAGCGCCGAAGCGTCGCGGCCGGCGGCCCAAGCATCTGCAATTCCACGAACTTCACGTTGCCTGACCGAACCTGTGCCTGATCGGCCACCCTGCCGCGGGGCCGCGCCACGGGTTCAGCCCAGGGCCGGCTCCGCCGCTACGGCCGGCAGCATCGCCGGGGCTTCGCGGGGCAGCTGGATGGTGAAGCGGGTCCCCTGCCCCGGCCAGGACTGGACGGACACGCTGCCGCCCAGCGGACCGGTGACGGTGTTGAAGACAATGTGCAGCCCCAGGCCGGAGCCGCCCTGCCCGCGCTTGGTGGTGAAGAAAGGATCGAAGACCTTCGACAGATGCTCCGGCGCAATGCCGGCGCCGTCGTCGATGAAATCGATCCGGACCCGCTCGGCCCCATCCGCCTGCGCCGTGATCCTGATCGTGCCGGCCGGCCTCTCGACCAGGCGGTCGCCGCCGCGATCCCCGCCGCGATCCCCATCGCCATAGGCATGCACGACGGCGTTGATGACCAGATTGGTCAGCACCTGCCCCAGCGCGCCGGGAAAGCTGTCCATCGTCAGTTCGTCGCCGCACTCCACCGCCACCCGCAGATTGGTGCGCTTCAGCCGCGGACGCAGCGAGAACAGCAGCTCCTGGATATAGCCGCCCAGTTCGAACACCCGCCGGTCGCCGGAGGACTGGTCGACCGCCACCTGCTTGAAGCTCTGCACCAGTGACGCGGCGCGGTCGATGTTGGCCATCAGCAAACGGCTGCTCTCGCTCAGCCCATCCAGGAACTCCAGGAACTCCGACCGGCGCAGCGCGTTGCCGGTGAAGCGGTCCCGCAGGACCTGCGCCTGTTCGCCGATGTGGCTGGCGGCGGTCAGGCCGATGCCGATGGGCGTGTTGATCTCGTGCGCCACCCCCGCCACCAGTTGGCCGAGCGAGGCCATGGTCTCGGCCTGGATCAGGCTCTCCTGCGCCTCCCGCAGGTCGGCCAGAGCCTGTTCGGCCTCTTCCCTGGCCTGGATCATCGCCGACTCGGCGGCCTTGCGGTCGGTGATGTCGTAGAGCCAGGTCAGCAGCGCCGCTTCACCGTCGAGCTCGATGCTGTTCCACGAGGACAGGACCCAGACGACGCTGCCGTCCGGCCTGCGGAACCGGATCTCGGCATTGCGGAAGGCGCCCTCCCGGTCGAATCGGGCGATCAGCGCCGCGCGGTCGGCGGGTTCGGCATAGAGATCGGCCACCGGGGTGCGCATCAGTTCCGAACGCTCACGGCCCATCAGCCGCACGGACTGGGCATTGCAGAACAGCCAGCGGCCGTCGCGCGTGGTGACGTTCACCGCGATGGGGGCCGCCTCCATGATCTTCAGCAGCCGTTCCTCGCTGGCGCGCAGCCGCTCCTCCTGCCGGCGGGCCTCGGTGATGTCGGTCATGATGCCGGCATAGCGTACCGCCCGCCCGGTGTCGTCGCGGAAGGCGCGGCCCTTGGCGGCGATCCACACCCAGCCGCCCCCCTCGTGCCGCAGGCGGTAGCTGTAGGCGTAGGCAGAGGTCTCCCCGGCCAGATGCGAAGCGATGTGGGCGAGAACCCGTTCGCGGTCTTCCGCATGCAGCCGCCGTTCCCAGAAATCGGGCGGCATCGCCGGGCGCGTGCGATAGCCCAGCATGCGCGGGAAGGTGTCCGACCACCAGCAGGTCCCGGCCACCAGATCGGCATCCCACACCGCGGCCCCGGTGGCCTCCAGCGCCATCTCCAGCCGTTCGCCGATGTCCGGTTCGTGGAGAGCATGCGCCGGCTTGGCGCCGGCAGGATTGGCGGGGTGTGGAGACGATGGATGGCGGGCCGCCCGGCGACCGGCATACCGGCCCAGCAGCACCCCGAGCAGACCGCCGACAGCACCAGCCGCCAGCGCCATCATCACCGGCTCCGCCGCCATGGTTCCTCCACCGTTTCCAGCACTGTGACGGCGGAAACCGGGAAAATTCAACTGCGGCTTTACCGTAACGGCGGGTGGCACCCAACAAAAAAGCCCCTCCGCCGAACGGAGAGGCTTTCTTTCGGGCAAGACGGCAATTTCCGTCCGCCGACAGGGACAGGCAGATTAGCCTTTCAGTTTCTTCATCAGGATTTCGTTGACCATCGCCGGGTTGGCTTTGCCCTGGGTCGCCTTCATCACCTGACCGACGAAGAAGCCGAACAGCTTGTCCTTGCCGCTGCGGAACTCTGCCACCTTGTCGGGGTTGGCGGCCAGCACGGCGTCGATGGAGCCTTCGATGGCGCTGGTGTCGGTGACCTGACGCAGCCCCTTCTTCTCGACGATGTCGGCGGCCTTCTCGCCGGTTTCGAACATCGTCTCGAAGACTTCCTTGGCGATGCGGCCGGAAATGGTGTTGTCGGCGATCAGGTCGATCAGGCCGCCGAGATTTTCGGCGGACACCGGGCTTTCCTCGATCTCCTTGCCGGCCTTGTTCAGATAGCCGAACAACTCGCCGGTGACCCAGTTGGAGGCAAGCTTCGGATCGCGGCCCTTGGCAACCGCCTCGAAATAGTCGGCCTTCGGCTTCTCCGACACCAGCACGCCGGCGTCATAGACCGACAGCTTGTAGTCTTCGATGAAGCGGGTCTTCTTGTCGTCCGGCAGCTCGGGCAGCGTCTTCTTGATATCCTCCACCCACGCCGCATCGAGTTCGAGCGGCAGCAGGTCGGGGTCGGGGAAATAGCGGTAATCGTGCGCCTCTTCCTTCGACCGCATGGAGCGGGTCACGAACTTGGTCGTGTCCCACAGCCGGGTCTCCTGGTCGATCTTGCCGCCGTCCTCGATGATCTCGATCTGGCGGCGCGCCTCATACTCGATGGCCTGCATGACGAAGCGGATCGAGTTGACGTTCTTGATCTCGCAGCGGGTGCCGAAGGCGTCGCCCGGCTTGCGCACCGACACGTTGACGTCGCAGCGCATGGAGCCTTCCTCCATGTTGCCGTCGCAGGTGCCGAGATAGCGCAGGATGGAACGCAGCTTGCGCACATAGGCGCCCGCCTCCTCCGAGGAGCGCATGTCGGGTTCCGACACGATCTCCATCAGCGCCACGCCCGACCGGTTCAAGTCGATGTAGGTCTTGGACGGGTGCTGGTCGTGCAGCGACTTGCCGGCGTCCTGTTCCAGATGCAGACGCGTGACGCCGACGGTGCGGCTGGTGCCGTCCGGCAGGTCGAGCACGATCTCGCCCTTGCCGACGATGGGCTGCAGGAACTGGCTGATCTGATAGCCCTGCGGCAGGTCGGCATAGAAGTAGTTCTTGCGGTCGAAGACCGAGTGCAGGTTGATCTCGGCCTTCAGGCCCAGACCGGTGCGCACTGCCTGTTCGACGGCATATTCGTTGATGACGGGCAGCATGCCGGGGAACGCGGCGTCGACGAAGCTGACCTGGCTGTTCGGCGCGGACCCGAATTCGGTGGCGGAGCCGGAAAACAGCTTCGCGTTCGAAATCACCTGGGCATGGACCTCAAGCCCGATCACGACTTCCCAATCGCCCGTTTCACCCTGGATGTACGACATCGTTCCGCTCTTCGACGTTCACGGCACGGGACGGGACGGGCATCGCCCTGAAAGGACGCCCCGGCCATACCCTTGGAATCCTGTTTCTTCTAGCGCCCTTTGCGTTCGCGCGCACGCTTTATCGCGCCGCATCCGTCCCGCCCCCATTCCCACCCCCACCCCTACCCCCATTGTGTGGCCCGCCACAGACATGCCGTTAACACTCGGGCAAGCTTTGACCGCCACGCTGGGTGGGTCGAGCGCGGGAGGGTGCGATGTCGGTGCGGAAGCTGCTGCGGAAGGTCGGGTTCGGTGCCGGTCTCGGTGCCCTGCTGATCGCGGGCGCCGAATTCGGCCATGCCGCAACCCAGCCGGATGGCCTGTCGCTCAATCCGGCCGGCTCCGCCCCGGCCGCCATCGGCCCCGTCACCGTCAATCCGGTGCCCGCGGCCCCGTCTTCGGAATTCCCCGACGCGGCGATGTCCCGCAACGACCAGGGCGACGTCACCGTCCTGCGGCTCGACGGCATCATTACGCCGGGAGCGGAACGCAGCTTCCTCGACGCCCTGCACGCCCTGCCGGCCCGCCGCCCGCTGGTGATCGAGTTGTCCAGCCCCGGCGGCTTCACCGCCGCGGGCTACCGGATGATTGATGCCGTCCTGGCCGAACGCAAGGGCGGACGGCCGGTCGCCACCCGGGTGCGCGACGGCGAGTCCTGCGAAAGCATGTGCGTCGGCCTCTATCTGGCCGGCTATCCGCGCTACGCCGCCCCGCGGGCGGAGTTCATGGTGCATGCCCCGCGCATGGCGGAGAATGGCCGGATGACCCTGCGCTCCACCCAGATGATGGTCGAGCGGCTGGTGTCGCTCGGCGCCTCGCAAAGCTGGATCGAACGGGTGAAGGCCGAGGGCGGCTTCTCCGGCGCCCGCGACCATCGCGAAACCGCCGACCGGCTGACCGCCGACGGCGCCAACATCGTCACCGACCTGCTGCGCTGAGCAGTCCGTCGGCGACCGCCTCCGGCGAGCGTCCGACGATCCGCTCATAGACCTCCGGGTCGGTCGCCCCCTCGGTCCCGAACACCAGCACCCGCGCATCGGGAACGAGGCCCAGCGCCAGCCTCACCTCCTCGTGCGCAGCGGCGCAGAGCAGCCCGGCCAACCCGGCGACGCCCGATTCACCGCCCACCACCGGACGGCCGCCATGCCCGCCGTCCGCCAGCTTGCGCATGGCGGTGATCGCCCCCTCGTCGGGGATGGTCAGGAAATCGTCGGCGCCGCGCTCCAGGATCGCCCAGGCCAGCAGCGAGACCTCGCCGCAGGCAAGCCCGGCCATCACCGTGTCGAGGTCGCCCTCCGCCCGCATCGGCCGGCCGGCGACGGCGCTCTGGTACAGGCAGTCGGCGCTGTGCGGCTCCACCACCACGAAGCGCGGGCGCTGGCGCCCCCAGCTTTCCCACAGATGGCCGCAGACCGCGGCGGGCAGCGCGCCGACGCCACCCTGCACGAAGACGTGGGTGGGCCGTTCGCTGGCGGGAAGCTGCGTAATCGCCTCCTCCACCATCACTGTGTAGCCCTGCATCACGTCGCGAGGCACATCCATATAGCCGGTGTAGGAGGTGTCGGAGACGACGAACCAGCCCTGCGCGGTCGCGTCGGCGGCGGCACGGCGCACCGCCTCGTCGTACGGCCCGTCCACCACCACTACCCGCGCCCCGTACGCCTCGATGGCGGCGCGGCGGCCGGGCGTACAGGCGGCGGGCACATACACCACGCAATTGCAGCCGAACACCTGCGCGCCCCAGGCGACCGAGCGGCCATGGTTGCCGTCGGTGGCGGTGGTGACGGTCAGCGTCCGCGTCACCTTGGCATAGCGGCCGACGACGAGATCCAGTGCTGTCACCGGCACGCCGGGCACCCGCGCCGTCACCTCCCGCGCCAGCAGCCGCAGCACGGCGTACGCCCCGCCCAGCGCCTTGAAGCTGCCGAGCGCGAAGCGGGCGCTTTCGTCCTTGTACCAGAGGCGGTCGATCCCAGCTTCCCGTGCCAGCCCGGGAAGGGAGCGCAGCGGGGTGGGCGTGTAGCCGGGCCAGGCGCCGATCTCCGCCATCGCCTCCTCGAAGGCGGCACGGCCGAGGATCGCGCGTTCCGACGGGCCGTAGACCCGCTCATGGTCGGCATGGGGGTTGGAGACGTGGCGCGGCAGGCAGGGGGAGACGGCGGTGTGGGGCATGGCTTCGCTCTCCGGGCCGGCGACGCCGTCGGCGACGGCACTTCCCACGACCGGACACAACGACACCAGAAGCCATCGCCCGCCGTCAAGACGCCAGCGCAAGCGGGGCTGCTACCGAATGAAGCATCGATAAAGGGGAAGCGTTGCGGTCAGCGCTTCCATTCACGGCTGGACTTGATGAAGTCGGTCAGGGTGACGCCGATCTTGTCGTCGATGATCGCAACCTCGCCACGGGCGACCAGCACGCCTTCGACATAGACGTCGGTCGGGTCCTTCAGATGGCGGTCGAGTTCCACGACGGCGCCGCGGCCCAGCTTCAAGAGGTCGCGGACGCGGAGCATGGCGGTGCCGATGACGACCTTGATCTCCACCGGCGCGTCGCCGATGGCGAAAGACGAGGCGTCGCCGTCGTTGGGATCGGGCGCGTCGAGCAGGTCGTCGATGTTGGCCATGGATGTCCAAGCTCCCGCGCCGGAGAGGGGCGCCTTCCTATACGAACGGGACATCCTACACCCCGGACGGGTTAGCCGGCAACGCCACCGACCGGCCAGGATTGCGACAAGATTGGGCTTTTCCCGCACCGACGCTTCGCCCACACTGCTTCGTCCATACTGGCAGCCCGCCCGCCGCGGCGGGCATCCGCCAGCCTGTCGGGCAATCCGTTGCGACTGAGCAACGATCACGGCAGTGCAAGGCAACCGACCAACCGGAACCGGGTTCACCCTGATGACCGACAGCAGCATTTCCCCGCTTGTGGACGCTTCCTGGCTGAAAGGCCGGCTCGACAGCCCTGGCATCGTCGTCCTCGACGTGCGAACCCCGCCCGCTGGCGGCTTCGTTCCGGGAGCGGTTCATTCCGACTACGCAACGGCCGGCTGGCGGACTGTGGTCGGTGGCGGCGCCGGGATGTTGCCGGAACCGGGAGTTCTGGCGGGGTTGATCGGCGGCCTGGGGATCGGCAACGGCGACCATGTGGTGCTGGTCGCGGCCGGCGCCAATGCGTCCGACATGGGCAACGCCACCCGCGTCTACTGGACCTTCAAGATGCTGGGCCATGATGCGGTGTCGGTGCTGGACGGCGGCTTCGCCGCCTGGGTCGCCGCCGGCGGACCGGTGACGCCCGAGCCGGCGGTGCGCAAGCCGACCAGCTTCGCCACACACCCGCGCGCCGGTCTGCGCGCCACCGTGGAGGATGTCGAGGCCGCCGTGAAGGCCGGCGGCACGCCGCTGCACGATGCGCGGTCGGCCGAGCAGTTCGCCGGCAAGGCCAAGAGCCCGCAGGCCCGCGCTCCCGGCACCATCCCGCGTGCCGTCAACCTGGACATCGCCCCGCTCTTCTCCGCGGCCGAACACCGCTTCGCCACGCCCGACGCGGTGAAGGCGATGGCCGACCGGGCCGGCCTGCCATTGCGCGACCAGCCCATCACCTTCTGCAACACCGGCCACCTCGCCTCGGTGTCCTGGTTCGCACTGAGCGAGATCGCCGGCGTGCCCGGCGTGCGGCTCTATGACGGCTCCATGTCGGAATGGAGCGCCGATCCGGAGCGGCCTTTGCGGACCGAAGGCTGATCTACGCCTTCGCCCGGCGGCGGCGCAGGCGGCTGAGGTCGCTGCGCCGCACCAGCCCGAGCAGCACGGCGGCCACGGCATAGACCGCCAGCCCGACCGCCGCCAGCACCAGCAGGCCGCCCAGCCGCTCCACCATTCCTGCGGCGCCCAGCCAGGGGGCGAGCCGCTCGGTCGCCAGCCACAGGGCGCCGGCCATGGCGACGGCGGCGATTGCCATGCGCGGCAGGTTGCGGGTCAACCGCGCATCCGCCCGGAACAGGCCGCGGCGGTGCAGAAGCAGCGCCAGCAGCCCGGCATTGACCCAGGCGCCGACGGAGGTGGCGACCGCCAGCCCGACCTGGGCCAGCGGCCCCATCAAGGCCAGCTTCAGCGCCACGTTGATGCCGACCGCCGCCAGCGCCACCCGCACCGGCGTCGCCGTGTCGTGGCGGGCATAGAAGCCGTTGACGAGGCTGCGGATCACCACGAAGGCCGGCAGGCCAAGCGCATAGGCTTGCAGGGTGAGGGCGGAGGCCGCGGCATCCGAGGGGCCGAAAGCACCGCGCTGGAACAGCACCGACAGGATCGGTGTGCCCGCCACCAGGAAGGCGATGGCGGCCGGCAGGGTAAGCACCAGCGACAGCTCGATGGCGCGGTTCTGGCTGTCGACCGCGCCGGCCTCATCACCGCTCTTGATCCGCTTGGACATTTCCGGAAGCAGAACGGTCCCGACGGCGATGCCGATCACCCCCAGCGGCAGCTGGTTCAGCCGGTCGGCGTAATAGAGGTAGGACACCGCCCCGGTCGGCAGGGCCGAGGCGATCAGCGTGTCGGCGAACAGGCTGATCTGCGTCAGGCCAGACCCCAGTGCCGCCGGCCCCAGCACTGCCAGGAAGCGCTTCACATCGGGCGACAGGCGCGGCATCACCGGCCGCAGGGCCATGTCGGCGCGCCTTGCGTCCCAGGCCAGATAGAAAAACTGCGCGACACCCGACGCCAGCACGCCCCAGGACAGCGCGTGCCCGGCCGTCGGCATCAGCGGCGTGCCGATCACCAGCGCCGCGATCAGGCACAGATTCATCAGGATCGGTGCGGCGGCGGCCGAGCCGAAGCGGCTCATGCTGTTCAGCACGCCGCCATAGAGCGACACCAGCGAGATCAGCAGCAGGTAGGGGAAGGTGATGCTGGTGAACAGAACGGCGAGCCGGAACTTCTCCGGCTCGTCGGCGAAGCCGGGGGCGAAGACCGTCATGAATTGCGGCATGAAGGCCAGCACCGCCAGCAGCAGCACCAGCTGCACGATGACCAGCAGGGTCATCACCTCGTCGGCGAAGCGGCGGGCGGCGGCTGCACCGTCCTGCACCAGCTTGCCCGAGAACAGCGGCACGAAGGCGGAGTTGAAGGCGCCCTCGGCGAACAGGGCGCGGAAATGGTTCGGCAGCCGGAAGGCGACGAAGAAGGCGTCGGCGACCGGCCCGGCACCGAGCAGCGCCGCGGTCAGCACGTCTCGCAGGAAACCGAGCACCCGGCTGGCCAGGGTCAGGCCGCCGACGGACAGGATATGACGGAACACGATGGCTGGGTCGCTCTTGTGGTGCAGAATTAGCCCGGCGGCATCCTAGCGATGCAGCCGCGTTCGTCATAGAATCGACGCCCGCATTCGTCCAGAACGCATCTCATTCCTCCACGGCCGAAAGCCCCGACATGCCGCAGCGAGCCCTCCCCCTGACCTATCTGGAAGCCGGCGAAGCCAATGGCGGAACGCCGATGCTGGTCCTGCACGGCCTGTTCGGCTCGGCCCGCAACTGGCAGACCCTGGCCCGCCGCTTCGGCGAATCCCGCCGGGTCTATGCGCTCGACCTGCGCAACCATGGCGGCGCGCCCTGGGCCGAGGGCATGAGTTATCCGGAGATGGCGGCCGACGTGCTGCGTTTCCTCGACGACCGCGGCTTCGCCCGCGCCACAATCGTCGGCCATTCGATGGGCGGCAAGACCGCCATGGCGCTGGCGCTGGCCCATCCCGACCGGGTGGAGCGGCTGGTGGTCGCCGACATCGCCCCGGTCGCCTACACCCACACCCACGCCCCCTTCGTCGCCGCGATGAAGGCCGCGAAGCTGGAGGGCGTCACCCGCCGGCCGGAGGTGGAGGCGCAGCTGGCCGATGCCGTGCCGGAAGCGCCGCTGCGCTCCTTCCTGATGCAGAATCTGGTGCTGGAGAACGGCGTCTTCTCCTGGCGGATCAACCTCGATTCCATCGGCGCGAACATGGCCGGGCTGATCGGCTTCCCCGATTTCGGCGGCGCCCGCTATGACGGGCCGGCGCTGTTCATCGGCGGCGGCGCGTCGGACTATATCCGGCCGGAGCATCACGACGCCATCCGCCGCCACTTCCCCAAGGCGGAAATCCGCATGATCGACGGCGTCGGACACTGGCTGCATGCCGAACGC
Organism: Azospirillum sp. A29; assembly: GCF_042604625.1. Lineage (NCBI taxonomy): Bacteria > Pseudomonadati > Pseudomonadota > Alphaproteobacteria > Rhodospirillales > Azospirillaceae > Azospirillum > Azospirillum sp. A29. The sequence goes on along the minus strand of NZ_CP170467.1, from coordinate 1,100,418 downwards.
CCGGCCGAATTCGCCGCGATGGTGGAAGGATTTCTCTGATTTCCGGCTCGAATCCGCGCATCCGTGCGGGGTTGTAAGCCGAAGCAGATATTGCATCGCCCGGACGTCGGGGCTATCAAGCCTGCGCGCCTTAAAACGCGGCCTGCGAGACAACGCGGCTGCCATTCCTCGAAGGATCGACCGATCATGAGCGTCATCACCGAGATTCACGCCCGCGAAATCCTGGACAGCCGCGGCAACCCGACCGTGGAAGTCGACGTTGCGCTGGACAGCGGCGCCTTCGGCCGCGCCGCGGTGCCGTCGGGCGCCTCCACCGGCGCCCACGAGGCGGTCGAGCTGCGCGACGGCGACAAGTCCCGCTTCGGCGGCAAGGGCGTGCTGAAGGCGGTCGAATCCGTCAACGGTGAGATCTATGACGCGCTCGCCGGCCTGGACGCCGACGACCAGCGCGGCATCGACCTTGCGATGATCGACCTGGACGGCACCGAGAACAAGAGCCGCCTCGGCGCCAACGCGATCCTGGGCGTGTCGCTGGCGGTCGCCCGCGCCGCCGCCGAGGATGCCGGCCTGCCGCTCTACCGCTATGTCGGCGGCGCCTTCGCCTCGCTGCTGCCGGTGCCGATGATGAACATCATCAACGGCGGCGCCCATGCCGACAACCCCATCGACATCCAGGAATTCATGATCATGCCGGTGGGCGCCGAGACCGGCGCCGACGCCATCCGCATGGGCTCCGAGATCTTCCAGTCGCTGAAGAAGAAGCTGAAGGACGCCGGCCACAACACCAACGTCGGCGACGAGGGCGGCTTCGCCCCCAACATCGGGTCGACCGACGAAGCGCTCGGCTTCGTCATGAAGGCCATCGAGGCCGCCGGCTACAAGCCGGGCGACGACGTCATGCTGGCGCTCGACGCCGCCTCGACCGAGTTCTTCAAGAACGGCAAGTACGAGCTGGCCGGTGAAGGCAAGTCGCTGTCGCCCGAGCAGATGGTCGCCTACTGGGCCGATCTGGCCGGCCGCTACCCGATCATCTCGATCGAGGACGGCATGGCGGAAGACGACTGGGAAGGCTGGAAGGCGCTGACCGACGCCATCGGCAGCAAGGTGCAGCTGGTCGGCGACGATCTGTTCGTCACCAACCCCAAGCGTCTGGCCCAGGGCATCAAGCAGGGTGTGGCGAACTCGATCCTGGTGAAGGTGAACCAGATCGGCACGCTGTCGGAGACGCTGGAAGCGGTCGACATGGCGCACAAGGCCGGCTACACCGCCGTTCTGTCGCACCGCTCGGGCGAGACCGAGGACAGCACCATCGCCGACCTGGCGGTTGCCACCAACTGCGGCCAGATCAAGACCGGCTCGCTGAGCCGTTCGGACCGTCTGGCCAAGTACAACCAGCTGATCCGCATCGAGGAGCAGCTCGGCGTCGCCGCCCGCTTCGCCGGAAGCGGCATCCTCAAGGCCTGATCGCCCCAAGGTCAGGGAAAGCCCCTCTCCGGTCCGCCGGAGAGGGGCTTTTTTATGTGGAGCTGGTGTTCACTCCCCGGCGAGCGCGCCGATCATCTTGCGCACCGCGGTCATCTGGAAGCCGCTCTTGCGGGCGAAATCATAGCCGGTGTAGCCGAACCAGTCCCAGCAGGCCTTCGGGTTGGAGGTCGGCTTGGCGGCGCCGTCGATCTGCGGATACAGCACGACGATGTTGTTGACGTCGGCCCAGCGGTTGTAGCCGGCATTCACGGCGAAATGATCGCCGATCAGGTTCGACGCCATCTGGCAGCCGTGGAAGGCGACATGGATGCGGCAGGTCTGCGTGCCGCCCTCGCAGGCTTCCGGAACATAGATGTAGCCGGTCTTGGCCATGCCGCTGCGGCTGGTGTCGCCGACGAAGGGCGCCTGGTTGAACAGCTGCGGCTGGCGGGCCGCGGCGGGGGCGTTCGGTGTCCTGGCGTCGGCATAGAAGAAGCGAACGATGGCGCCCGCCTGATCGTACTGACAGTTGTTGATGTATTCGCTCTTCTCACCCTCCTTCGGGATGAAATCGCAGGCCGCGCCATAGCCGTCGGTGATGTAGGCATGGGCCGCCTTCGGCAGCTTCACGTAAGAGAGGTTGGCCTCCGCCACCCCCAGCGCCTTGTAGAACCCGTCTGTGGCGTCGGCGATCGGTCGCTTCACCGTCACGTCGCCATCGCCGTTGAACAGGTAGATCTTCGACTGCGCCATGTTGGACAGCGGGTCGATCTCCTTCGCCTTCTCGCGGGCCTTGGCGTTGGCGACCAGGGCATCGACATCGGGCGCGCCCATCGCCACGTCCATGCAGCGCTTCAGCGCCACGATCGCCGTGGCGACGCCGCCCGTCGACACCTCGGCGCAGTCGTAAGGACCGCCGGCGACGAGTCCGGCCGCCTTGACCAGCCCCGAATAGGCGACCTGGAACTGCCCGGCCATGTAGGCGCCCGACGAAATGCCCGACACCGTGGTCTGGGCCGGGTCGATCTTCAGCTTCAGGTCAGACAGCCTGATCTGGGTAGCGCTTTGAGCGGCCACGGGAAGCGGCGTCAGGACGAGGAGCGCCGCAAGCGTGGTCTTGAGAATCGCTTTGTTTGAAATGGTCATGAAAAGGGTCACCTTTGCCCTGAAAGGGTTGTCAACATCGCGTGGACAGCGGCGATCTGCGCCCCGCCCTTCGTCGCGTATTCCGTCCCGGTCCTGCCGACCCAGTCCCAGCAGGCAATCGGGTCCGCGGAATTGCGCGGCGACAGCTGCGGGTAGAGCACGATCAGATTGTTGTTGGCCGCCCAGCGGTTGAAGCCGGCGCCCGTGGTCACGGCATCGCCGACCTCGGCCACGGACTGGCGGCATCCGTGAAAGACGATGTGCACGGCACAGGCCGCTCCGCGCCCGCAGGCCGGCGGCACATAGACATAGCCGGCAGGGGCCAGCCCCGTGCGGTCCGGATCGCCGAACGGCGTCTGGTCGAAGGGAATGGCCGCCGGCATGTTGGGAGCCGGCGGGTTCAACCCGCCATAGATGTGCGACAGGATCCGGCTGGCCTGGTCATAGTCGCCGCAGGCGTTGACATACGGGCTGCGGTTGGCGTTGCAGTCATTGACCCCGCCCGGCGCAATGAAGCCGTTGCCGGCATCCAGCCCGGTTTCCACCCGGATCTGGTTCGCCGGCACATGGGCGGCACGATAGAAGGCCTCCGCCTCCTCCACCGCCTTACGGTTCACCACCATGTCGGCGCGGCCGCTGAACAGGTAGACCTGTGCCTGCACCAGCCGGTCGAGCGGGTCGATGGCCCCGGCCGCCGCCAGCGGCTGGGCCGCTTCGTACAGCGGCTGGCCGCGCGGCCAGAGCGGATTGCCCTGCATGCAGGCCGCCGCCAGAAGCGGATTCTCGGCTGCGCAGAGATAGGGACCGCCGGCCACCAGACCGACGCCGGCCATCTCGCCCGAATGGGCGACGTGGAACTGGAGCGCCATGAAGGCGCCGGCCGCCAGCCCCGATACCGAACTCTTGGCAAGCACCACATTGTGCGGAGCGAGCGGCGGCGCGGTGGCATCGGCTCTGGCCGGAGCGGCACCGAACGGCAACACCAGCGCCAGCACCGCCGTAAAACCTGCAACCAGAAAACACCGGAGCGACCGATTTTCTGCCACCTGCTGCACCCCATCCACCAGAACATCTGCGGAAGGTAGCAATAGAACAGGGAATGTCTAACAAAAAGCCTTAAGGAATTCCTGATACACGCACATGCACGTCCATCCGCAACCCGACCCCGGCGGCGGACAGCGGCGTGGCTTCGGGCGGCCATGGAAAAGGCCGGCGGAGCCCCCGTCCCGCCGGCCTTGTGCCGTCATTGCGAAATCATCCCGGCGGCCGGGCCGGCCGGGCACCGAATCGGGCCGCTCAGCTCCGCAGGAAAGCGAGCACATTCTCCGGAGAGGATTCGCCGTAGGGATCGCCGTTCTCGCCCTCGTCGTTGATGCCCGGCTCCTCGAACCACTTCTCGATGACACCGTCCTTCACGACCATGGCATAGCGCCATGAGCGGAAGCCGAAGCCCAGATGGTCCTTGTCGATCAGCATGCCCATGCGGCGGGTGAAATGGCCGGACCCGTCGGGAATCAGCTTCACCTTCTGCAGATTCAGGCTCTTGCCCCACTGATACATGACGAAGGCGTCGTTGACGCTGATGCAGTAGACCTCGTCGATGCCCAGGGCCTTGAAGTCGTCATGGAGACGCTCGAAGGCCGGGCACTGCTCGTTGGAGCAGGTCGGCGTGAAGGCGCCGGGCAGCGAGAACACCACCACCCGCTTGCCCTGAAACAGCTCATCGCTCCGCACATCCTGCCAACGGAACGGATTGGGTCCGCCGACGCTCTCGTCGCGCACGCGGGTCTTGAACACCACCGAGGGGACCTTGCGCCCTTCCATCGTCATCTCCTGCTTTGGTTGGGGTGGACCGGCAGATCCGCCGCCGGGGCACGATAGCGGTAATGCCTGCCCCCTCCAACCGGCCATAGGGAATGCCCCCTCCGCCAAGCGCCGACAGCAAGTCACCCCCGAAGGAACAAACAATACCGAGGTAATTCTGCGCAAAAGTGGTGGCATCCGGTGGCAATCCTGTGACGTCCCTGAATGTTAAGGTCCCATTTACCAAGATCGCGTTTTCTGGTCTCGCCTGCATCCAGTGGGCACTGCGCCGACCGGTGACAATTGGAGGGCTGTTTTATGCCTGTTTCGACCAAGTTCAACTCTATGCGACAGCCCGGCAATGATAAGCCGGAAGCCAAATTCAATCGCGGTTATTTTACCAGGATACTTGTTAGTACATTTATCTTCAGCGCCACCATCAACGCGCTGATGCTGGCCATGCCGCTTTATTCGCTTCAGGTGTTCAGCCGCGCCATCCCGTCCGGCAATTACGATACCCTGGCCATGCTGACCGTCATCGTGGTGATGGCGCTGACGCTGAGCGGTCTTCTGGAGATGGTGCGCTCGCGCCTGCTGGCCCGTGCCGGCAATGCGCTGGAGGTGCGGTGGCGCCGCCGGCTGACCGCCGACGCGCTGGATGCCGCCGGCCGCGGCCGGCCGGACAACGGCCCGCTCGCCGACCTGATCGAACTGAAGGGCGCCTTCTCGCGTCCGTCGCTGCCGGCACTGATGGACCTGCCCTGGGCCCCGCTCTATGTCATCGGCATCTACGTCATCCACCCGATGCTGGCGCTGGTGCTGGTCGTGTCGATGCTGATCATGGCGGTGATGGGCTGGATCGGCTATGTGGCCGTCAAGGACATCAACGACGAGAGCAAGCTGCCGGCCGGCCGCGCCCAGAAGCTGTTCGAAGCGCTGGCGTCGCGTTCCGACACCGTGCGCGGACTGCGCATGGGCAACGCCTCGCTGGACGCCGTCAACCGCGACTTCCTGACCGCCAGCGCCATGCAGGGCCAGGGTTATGAGCGCAGCGCCGCCATCGGCGCCGCCACCAAGTGGGTCCGCATGGTCCTGCAGATCGCCGTGACGGGCATCGGCGCCTGGCTGGTGATCGAGCAGCACCTGTCCTTCGGCGGCATGATCGCCACCTCGATGCTGGTCGGCCGCGGCCTCGCCCCGATCGAGCAGACCGCCGGCGCCTGGGGCGGGCTGGTCCGTTCCGCCCAGGCCGTCCGCCGCCTGCTGCCGCTGCTGAAGCGCCTGTCGCGTGAGCCGGAGCGTCCCTCCGTGCCCGTCGAGAGCGAGCGCCTGACCGTCGAGAACCTGCTGTTCGTCTCCCCCCGCGACCAGAAGCCGATCCTGCGCAGCGTCACCCTGTCGGTCGAGCCCGGCGAGACCGTCTGCATCGCCGGCCCCAACCGTTCGGGCAAGTCGGTGCTGGCCCGCCTGCTGGCCGGTGTCGCCCTTCCCTCGGCCGGCACGGTTCGCCTGGGCGGCCTGTCCGTCGCCACCCTGACCCCCGACAGCCCCGACCAGGGCATCGGCTACCTGCCGCAGCAGGTCGACCTCCTGCCCGGCAGCATCGCCGACAACATCGCCCGCTTCACCACCGCCACCCGCGAACAGGTGGAAGAGGCTGCCAAGGCCGTCGGCATCCATGAGTGGATCGAAAGCCTTCCCATGGGTTACGAGACCGAGGTCAACGACCCGCTGTCCCCGATCACCGGCGCCAGCGCCCGCCTGATCGGCCTTGCCCGCGCCGCCTTCGGCCAGCCGCCGCTTCTGGTGCTGGACGAGCCGACCGCCGGCCTGGACGAGCTGGGCATCAAGGCGGTCCGCGCCTTCGTTGCGGCCAGCAAGGAGCGCGGGGCGACCACCATCGTCATGACCCACGCCCCGATCTTCGTCGATATGTCCGACCACACCTACGTCCTGAAGAACGGCATGGCGATGGAGCTGCCGCGTCCGGAGCAGCAGCAGGCCCAGCCCGGCGCCGTCAACCTCGCCCGCCTCCGTAATCTCGGCCCTCAGGGTCCGTCCGCCGCCACGGCGGGGGCCGCCGGCTGACCGCCGGCACCGCCCTCCAGTCCTGAGCACCCGGCACGACCCGACAGAGCCAAGGAAGTCCCATGACCACGATGACCACGACGTTCCCCGCCCCGCTCTCCAGCGATAACGGCCCCGAGACCCCCGCCGGCAAGCCGTCGCGCAAGACCGCGACCATCACCTCGATCCATGCGCTGCGGGCGGCGATGCCGGAAACCAATGCCCGCGGCCTGCTGCTGGGCGGCTTCCTGGTCCTGGCGGTCGGCTTCGGCGGCATGGCCGGCTGGGCGGCGGTGGCCCCCCTGCACAGCGCGATCAGCGCCACGGGCTCGCTGGCGCCGGAGACCGGCCGCAAGGTGGTGAAGAACACCGAAGGCGGCGTGATCAGCGCCATCATGGTCAATGAGGGCGACCGGGTCGAGGCCGGCCAGGTCCTGATGCGGCTGGACAGCACCGAGGCGCAGACCCGGCTCGAGATGCTGAACGCCGCCCTGTTCGACACGCTGGCCTCCGAAGCGCGCCTGTCGGCCGAGATGTTCGAGAAGCCGGCCATCGAATGGCCCGACGCTCTCGCCGCCCGCCGCGCCAAGGAGCCTGCGGTCGAGAACGCCATGGCGAACCAGGAAAAACTGTTCCAGGTCCGCCGCACCCAGCTCGACACCGAAGCCAAGCTGACCAAGGACCGCATCGCCACGCTGGGCGACGAGGTGCAGAGCCTGGAGAAGCAGCGCGCCTTCCTGGCCCGCGAGATCAAGCTGTCGGACGAGGACATCCAGATCACCCAGGGCCTGCTGGACCGCGGCAACTCCACCCGCACCAAGCTGGTGGCGGCGCAGAAGGAGAACGCGCAGCTCCACGCCCAGGACCATGAGCTGGAAGCCCGCATGTCGCAGTCGCGCCAGCAGGCGGTCGATGCCCAGGGCGATCTGGTCCGCCGCCGCAGCGATTTCCGCGAAAAGGTGCTGGTCGAGCTGGACAAGGCCCGCGGCGACGCCCAGAAGCTGGCCGAGCAGATCCGCGACGCCAAGAACCGCCTGGACAACCGCACCGTCAAGGCGCCGGATGCCGGCAACGTCGTGATGTACGGACACCCGGCCGTCGGCGGCAGCATCACTGCCAACGAGCCGGTGCTGGACATCGTCCCCGACGACAAGGCCCTGCTGGCCGAGGTCCGCATCCAGCCGAAGGACATCAAGTCGATGGCCGTCGACCTGCCGGTGAAGGTGCAGCTGACCGCCTATGACAGCCGCGTCGTCGGCACCATCGACGGCACCGTGTCCTACGTGTCGGCCGACCGCCTGACCGACAACGCGACCCGCCAGGAATATTACCTGGCCCGCATCCGCCTGAAGGATGCCGACAGCCATGAAGTCCGCCACATGAAGATCAAGGCCGGCATGCCGGTGGAGGCCCGCATCGTGCTGTCCGCCCGCACCCCGCTGGACTACCTGATCCAGCCGCTGCGCCAGTCCTACGTGAAGGCGTTCATCCAGGAGTGACGAGCAGAGGGTGAGGCAGCCCCTCACCCCCGGCAGCCCGTACACAGACAAAAGCCCCCGACCGTCCGGCCGGGGGCTTTATTCTTTGTCCGAAAAGCTCAGCTCCTGCCGGGCCGCAGATCCGGCTTCGGCGGAACCGCCATCGGGGTGGGCAGCGGCTCCGGCACCTGGATCGCCTCCGTCTGCTCGCGGGTGCGGCGGGATGCCGCGCGGTCCTGGGCCAGCCGGTCCATCGCCTGCTGGCGCTGCGCCTCGGTGGTCAGGTCGGTCGGGCGCGGCGGAACCGTACCCAGGTTGGGGTACTCGCTCCGCTCCCCAGTCATGTTGCGGATGGGCGACGAATTGTCGCTGACCGGCGAAGGCTCGCCGGTGATGGCCCCCAGCGGGCCGGTGTCGAGCATGCGGTCGCTGCAGGCCGACAGCCCGAAAGCCATTGGTATCGCTACGATTAGCAGGCTGAACGCCTGCCCGGCCGCCGCGATACCCCGACCGTTACCCTGAGTGCCCGTCACCATCATCCTTCCCCGTGTCTGGCCGATACGCCACACTTGTGCGACGATCCTTGAAATGAAATGTTCACATCTGCGGTGTATGAGAGGTTTCGGATTTCTCCTGCACCGCACCATAAAGCCGGATCGCCGCACGCAACCCACAGCGACGCCAACCACAGCGACATGGTGCAGACCACTCCCAGAGACCGCCCCCAGACACCGCTTCCTGAAGATCATCGCCTGCAAGCCTGTATAGCCGTCCGTCCGCGAGGCCCAAAGCCCAATCTGGCGCAAGCCCGATCCCGCGGACAATGGTGACACAGGCGACGTGACCGAGACGACGCGACACCCGCCCAAAGAAGAAGGACCGTGCTCATGGCCGAGACCAAGGCCCCCCCTCAGGCTTCCAACCCGGCTTCCCCCCAGGTGCCCGACGTCAAGCTGCCCGATCCGGTCGAGATGTCGCGGGCGATGACCCGCATCGCCGAGCAGAGCCAGCGGCTGGTTTCCGAGTTCCTCGCCCGTCAGGCCGCCGACGGCGCCGGCCCGAAGAGCCCGGATCCGATGGGCGTCGGCCATGCCTTCCTTGAGATGACCACCCGCATGATGGCCGACCCGGCCAAGCTGATGCAGGCGCAGATGTCGCTGTGGCAGGACTACCTGACCCTGTGGCAGCGCACCACCCAGCGCTTCTTCGGGCAGGAAACCCAGCCGGTCATCGCGCCCGCCAAGGACGACCGCCGCTTCAAGGACGCCGCCTGGGACGAGAACACGCTGTTCGACTTCATCAAGCAGTCCTACCTGCTGAGCGCCCGGTGGATGCAGTCGACCGTCAATCAGGTCGAGGGGCTGGACGACCACACCGCCAAGAAGGTCGATTTCTACACCCGCCAGTTCGTCGACGCGATGGCGCCCTCCAACTTCGTCATGACGAACCCGGAGGTGCTGCGCGCGACCATCGAGAGCGGCGGCGAGAATCTGGTCAAGGGGCTGGAGCATCTGCTGACGGATCTGGAGCGCGGCAAGGGCGAGCTGCGCATCTCGATGACCGACTACGATGCCTTCCAGCTGGGCAAGAACATCGCGGTCACGCCGGGCAAGGTCGTCTTCCAGACCAGCCTGATGCAGCTGATCCAGTACACCCCGACCACGCCGGACGTGAACAAGCGTCCGCTGATGATCGTGCCGCCCTGGATCAACAAGTTCTACATCCTCGACCTGCGCGAGAAGAACAGCTTCATCAAGTGGGCGGTCGACCAGGGCCACACCGTCTTCGTCCTGTCCTGGGTCAACCCGGACGAGACGCTGGCGGCCAAGGGCTTCGAGGACTACATGGTCGAAGGCCCGCTGGCCGCCCTCGACGCCATCGAGAAGGCGACCGGCGAGAAGGACGCGAACGCCATCGGCTATTGCCTGGGCGGCACGCTGCTGGCCTCGACGCTGGCCTACATGGCGGTCAAGAAGGACGACCGCATCAAGTCGGCGACCTTCTTCACCACCATGCTGGACTTCGCCGAGGCCGGCGAGCTGTCGATCTTCATCGACGAGGAGCAGCTGACCTTCATCGAAGGGCAGATGGCCGAGCAGGGCTATCTCGACGGCGCCAAGATGGCGACCACCTTCAACATGCTGCGCGCCAACGACCTGATCTGGTCGTTCGTCGTCAACAACTACCTGCTGGGCAAGGATCCCTTCCCCTTCGACCTGCTGTACTGGAACAGCGACAGCACCCGCATGCCGGCGGCGATGCACAGCTTCTACCTGCGCAACATGTACCAGAAGAACATGCTGGCGCAGCCGGGGGCGGTGACGCTGAAGGGCGTTCCGGTCGACCTCGGCAAGGTCAAGGTGCCGGCGCTGTTCCTGTCGGCCCGCGAGGACCACATCGCGCCGTGGAAGAGCACCTACAGCGGCGCCCAGCTGTTCAGCGGCCCGGTCAAGTTCGTGCTGGGTGCGTCCGGCCACATCGCCGGCGTCGTCAACCCGCCGGCGGCCAACAAATACTGCTACTGGACCAGCGACAAGCTGGCCAAGACCTCCGACGAGTGGCTGGAGAAGGCGACCCAGACCCCCGGCTCCTGGTGGCCGGAATGGAACAAGTGGGTCGGCCAGTACGCCAACGGCAAGGTTCCCGCCCGGCAGCCCGGCGACGGCGCCCTGCCCGCCCTGGAAGACGCGCCGGGGTCCTATGTCGCGGTCAAGAACGGGTAAGGCGGAGCCCGGCGACTTCAGCCACGCTTATCCGCATGGAAAACCCCCGCCCGTCCCGGCGGGGGTTTTTCTTTTCCGTCCAATCCGATAGTGTTACGCACGCGCACGTTAAGGGTTTGTTTGCCCTTTTACCGCCACCTAAGGCCTGCGCACATTCGCACGCCCCGGGGATCCGCCGTTCATGCCATCCGACGCCCAGACAGGTATGATGGGAGCCGCCACGGCAGCGATGGCGAACGCCGAACCGGTCAAGCTCGCCGAACGCTACGAGATCCAGCCGGGCGCGCCGATCCCGCTGCTGAACGCCGTCGGCGGCAATGCCTTCACCGCCAAGGCGCTGCGCGAAAAGCGGATCGAGCCCTTCGCCATCATCTGCCACGCCTCGATTCTGCCGCGGATGGACATCTGTTCCACCGTCGGCAGCCTCGACAACGCCACCCACATGCGGCTGCTCGACTGGGGGCTGGTGGACTGGCCGCAGGACCGCGGGCGGCGCTTCTGTCTGGTGTTCGAACGGCCGGGCGGCAAGCGGCTGATGGGGTCGCTGACCGACACGCTGGATCCGATGCCGGAAGACCAGCTGACCCGGCAGATCGTCCACCCGCTGGTGTCGGCGCTGAAGGAGCTGTCGAGCCGCGGTGTCGTTCATGGCGCGATCCGACCGACCAACCTGTTCTACCGCGATCTCGCCTCGGGCGCGCTGATGCTGGGCGACTGCGTGTCGGCCCAGCCCGGCTACGGCCAGCCGGTGCTGCTGGAGACGATCGAGCGCGGCATGGCGAACCCGGCCGGGCGCGGCACCGGCACCATGGCCGACGACCTCTATTCGCTGGGCGTCACCCTGCTGATCCTGGCGCTCGGCCGCAACCCGCTGGCCGGGCTGGACGACGAGGCGGTGCTGCAGGCGAAGATGGAGCGCGGGTCCTACCCGGCGCTGGTCCAGCAGCAGCGGCTGCCGCTGGCGATCAACGAGGCGGTGCGCGGCCTGCTGGTCGACGACCCCAAGCAGCGCTGGACCCTGAACGACCTCGATCTGTGGGTGGCCGGCCGCCGGCTCAGCCCGAAGCAGCCGCAGATTTCCCGCCGCGCCGCCCGTCCGCTGGAATTCCAGGGGTCGGAATACTGGCATTGCCGCACGCTGGCCCGCGCCTTCGCCCGCCACGCCCCCGCCGCGGCCTCCGTCATCGAAAGCGGGGAACTGGACAAGTGGCTGCGCCGCTCGATGGGCGACGACGTGCGGGCGGAGGCGGTAGGCCACGCCATCCAGACCGCCTCCAGCGGCAAGGGCGGCACCCAGGGCGACCGGCTGGTGGCCCGCGTCTGCATCGCGCTCGACCCCGCCGCCCCCATCCGCTACCGCGGCCGGGCGATGATGCCGGACGGCATCGCCACCATGCTGGCCGACGCCTTCATGCGCGGCGAATCCCCCCAGGCGGTGGCGGAGGTGATCGCCAACCAGCTGCCGATGTTCTGGGTCAACGTCCAGAACGACTTCAAGCCCGAATTCGTGCCGCTCGTGCAGAGTTTCGACCAGCTGCGCGGCTATCTCGACCGCTCCAGCCATGGGCTGGGGGTCGAACGCCTGCTCTACGAGATGAACCCGACCATGCCCTGCATGAGCGGTCTGGTCGCCAAGCAGCTGCCCACCACCCCGGCCGAGCTGCTGCGGGCGCTGGACTGGATCGCCGCGGGGGGCGAACGGCACAAGGACCCCATCGACCGGCAGATCGCCGCCTTCCTCGGCGCCCGTAACAAGCGCGGGGACGAGCTGCTGTTCACCCAGCTCGGCAGCGGGGTGGAGCCGATGCGGCGCATCATCGCCATGTTGACCATCCTGTCGGACATCCAGGCCCGCACCGGCGTCGACGGGCTGACCCATCTGGCCAGCTGGGTGGTGGCGATGCTCGACCCGGCCTTCCGCCGCTTCCACAACCGGCCGCAGCAGCAGGAGGTGCGCAAGATGGCGGACGCTGCCGCGCACAACGGCCGGCTGACCGAGCTGTTGAAGGTGGTGGACGATCCCGAATCGCTGCGCCGCGACCGGCTGGAGTTCGAGGCGGCTCAGATCGCATACCGCGAGGCCGACGCGGAGATGGACAAGATCCGCCACACCATCGCCGACCGCAATTCCATCATCGAGACGTCGGGCCGGCAGGTCGCCGCCATCGTGTCCAGCCTGCTGTCGACCGTGCTGGTCGCCGGCATCATCCTGTTCTTCGCCTTCTGACCGGATAACGGGGGATCGCCATGGCGCGCAAGAGGAAGAAAAAGGGCGGCGCCCTCACGCTGATCCTGCTGATCGTGCCGGCGGCACTGATCGTGCTGCCGACCACCATCCTGTTCGGCATCGGCATGATCCCGACCATCGTCGCCTATGTCGTCGACCGCGATCCCGACAAATCGGCGCCGATCACCGTCGGCGGGCTGAATTTCTGCGGCTGCATGCCCTTCGCCATCGATTTGTGGAAGCACCAGCACACCATCGGCGCCGCCGCGAAGATCTTCGCCGATCCGCTGGCCTGGCTGGTGATGTACAGCGCCGCCGCCGTCGGCTGGGGCATCTATTACGGCATCCCGCCGATGGTCGCCGGCATGGAGGTCACCCGCGCCGAAAAGCGGGTGGAGGTGCTGAAGCAGAAAAAGGTGGCGCTGGTCCAGGAATGGGGACCGGACGTTGCCGGCGATTACTTCGATGAGTCCGGCGGCATGGAGCCGGACGCCGAAATGGAAAATGCCTGATCGGGCGACGGCCCCACCGCCGGACTTGCAACCGGACTCACCGTCAGGGCATGATCCATGCCGAGGGCCGCCGGGTCGGCCATGAGGTTGGAATGTTCAGCGTCAGCGAGAATGAAGCCGCCGCGATCCAGAGGGCGTTTCACGAAAGCGGCGAATGGGCGGCCGTCGTCGAGCTGCGGCGGCATTTCCACATTCAGGACAATGTGAACGCCCTGAACGCCGTCCGCTCCATCGTCAGATGGGCGGGGGCGGTGCCGCCGCATCCGCAGCCCACGTCCCCTCTCTGATCCTCCCCTCCAGCTCTGCCTCAGCCGATCATTCCGGCCACCGCCCGCGCCACATCGGCATGGATGGCGTCCTGCTGCTTGAAGTCCTTCGCGGTGTGGGTCAGGTAACTGGCGACCAGCAGCGGCGCGCGGCCCTCCGGCCACAGGATGGCGATGTCGTTGGCGGTGCCGTTGGTGCCGGTCCCCGTCTTGTCGCCGACCCGCCAGCCGGCCGGCAGCCCGGCGCGCAGACGCTTGTCGCCGGTCTTGTTGGCGACCATCCAGTCGGTCAGCTGCTTGCGCGAGTCCGGCCGCAGCACGTCGCCGACCAGCAGGCGCTCCATGCTGCGCACCATGGCGGCCGGCGTGGTTGTGTCGCGCGGGTCGTCGGGAATGGCGGTGTTCAGACTTGGCTCGTTGCGGTCCAGGCGCGTGATCTTGTCGCCGATGCCGCGCAGGAAGGCGGTGAGGCCGGCCGGGTTGCCGACGCCGGGCAGCAGCAGGTTCGCCGCGACATTGTCGCTGAGCGTCATCGCCGCCTCGCACAGTTCGGCCACCGTCGGCGGCGTGCCGTTGAGCCGGGTCTCCGAGAAGGGCGCGTAGGGCACCAGATCGGCTTTGGTCACCGGAATCCGCCGGTCCAGCCGGTCCTTGCCCTGGTCCACCGTCTTCAGGACGGCGGCAGCCAAAAGAAATTTGAAGGTGCTGCACATCGGGAACCGTTCGTCCCCGCGCCAGCCATGCAGCCGGCCGTTTGCGCTGTCGAGCACCGCGACACCCAGACGGCCGCCGGTGCGTCCCTCCAGCTCGGTCATGCGCGCGGCGAACGCATCGCTTCCCGTGGCTTTCCCGCCTTTGTTCTTGCCGGTTTCCGCAGCCCGCGCCCCGGCCGCCGACAGCAGCAGAACCCCGCCCGTCGCCGCCAGAAACCCCCGTCTTCCGATCATGCCAACCTCCCTCTGCATCGTTGCGATGGCCGGACGATAGAAATCCCGGCACGGGCCGGCAAACGAGCTTTCCTCGCGGAAGACCCAAATTAAACTTATGCCTTGCCGGGGCATCGCCATGGCAGGCTATGGGGCGCCGCGGCAAGAGGCGGACAGGGCGTGGACAGCGGGAGGAAGCAGGCCGATGCCTATGCGTCAGGAGATGGAAACGGACCGTTTCGAGGCGACGGCCGAGGATGGCAGCGTCCATGCCGTGGTCGAGACGACCAGCTTTATCCAGATGGTGACCTTCCGCGGCCCCGCCGGCTGGGTGCCGGAGGGCAAGAGCTATCGCCTGGACAGCGGCGACGCGGTGGAGCAGGCGGCGGACGGCGGGTTCCGCATCGCTGCGTCGGGGCTGGCGATCCGGCGGATGGCCTGAGTGCGCCCTTGGGTGAGTCCGCCCGCGCTTTCCGCTGGCGTGGCCGGGGCGGTTGAGGCCATCCTCCCGGCAACACCGGTCCCGACCCGTTCGGGCCGGCAAATCAGGGAGACAGAGATCGTGACCGCGCCCTTCATCCTCTACGGCAACGTGAATTCCCAGCCCGCGACCCGCATCGCACTGTTCTTCCGGCTGGCCGGGGTTCCCTTCCAGTACCGTCATCTCGATCTGCGCGCCGGTCAGCAGAAGTCGCCGGAGTATCAGGCGATCAACCGCTTCGGCCGGGTGCCGACGCTGGTGCATGGCGACCATTCGATCTCGGAATCCAGCGTGATCCTGACCTATCTGGCCGAACAGACCGGCCAGTTCGGCGGCCGCGACGAGGCTGAGAAACTGCGCCTCGCCGAATGGCTGAGCTGGCTGGCCGACGTGCTGCTGCCGGTCCAGCGCGCCCGCGCCGTGCGCAAGTTCAATGGCGATGCCAACGCCCTGCCCTGGCTCGACGGCGCGGCGGCCAGCGGGTTGAAGCTGTTCGACCAGCATCTGGCCGGCCACAGCTACATCCAGAGCGAACGCCTGACCATCGCCGACATCTTCGCCTTCCCCTGGATCGACCTGCTGAGCGAATCCGGGATCGAGGAGAAGGACTATCCGAACGTCAAGGCGTGGGCCGACCGCATCCGCGCGCAGCCGGGCTACAAGCCGCAGTATGAGCTGGTGCCGCAGGCCGACGCGGAGTGCTGAGGTAGGAAGACGGACGGTCGCGGCGGTCGCCCGCCGCGACCGTTCACCCCCGCACAGTCACCCCCGCGTGTCGTCGATCACCTTGCCGTCGTTGGGCAGGCTTGCCGGGGCCACGAACTCCACCGCGCCCTTCAGCTTCGTCACCGACGCCAAGGTCTCTCGAATGGCGGCGGCGAGCCCCTCTCCCCTCTCCCCCGCCTCGCAGCGCAGGGTCATGGTGTCGCTGGCGTCCTGGCGGCCGACGACCAGACGGGCGCGGGCGACCTGGGGATGGCGGCGCAGCACCTCGGCCACCTGGCTCGGGTGGACGAACATGCCCTTGACCTTGGTGGTCTGGTCGGCGCGGCCCATCCAGCCCTTCAGCCGCATGTTGGTCCGGCCGCAGGGGCTGGTGCCCGGCAGCACCGCCGACAGGTCGCCGGTGGCGAAGCGGATCAGCGGATAGGCCGGGTTGAAGATGGTCACCACCACCTCGCCGACCTCACCGTCGGGAACCGGGTCGCCGGTGCCGGGACGGACGATCTCGACGATGCAGCCCTCGTTCACCACCAGACCGGACCGCGCCTGGGTTTCGTAGGCGACAATGCCGAGATCGGCGGTGCCGTAGCATTGGGTGACGTCCAGTCCGCGCGCCTCGTAGAAGGCGCGGGCGTCGGGCAGATAGGGGCCGCCCGACACGGCGGCGATGCGGATGGAGGAGACGTCCAGCCCCAGCGCGTCACCCTTCTCCAGGATGATCTTCAGGAAATCGGGCGTGCCGATATAGCCGCGCGGCTTCAGGCTGGCGACGACCTGGGCCTGCATCTCGGTGTTGCCGGTGCCGGCGGGAATGACGGCGCAGCCGAGGGCGTGCGCCCCCGTCTCGAACATCGAGCCGGCGGGGGTCAGGTGATAGGCGAAGCAGTTGTGGGCGAGGTCGCCGCCGCGGAAGCCGGCGGCGAACAGCGCGCGGGCGCTGCGCCACGGATCGACGCCATGCGGCTCTGGATCGTGGATCGGGCCGGGAGAGGCGAAGACGCGGGCCAGCCGGCCGATCTCCACCGCCGCCAGACCGCCGAAGGGCGGGTTCGACTGCTGCAACGCGATCAGGTCGGATTTCCGCGTCACCGGCAGGGTGGCCAGCGCGTTGCGGTCATGAATCGACGCCGGATCGATCCCGGCCAGCAGCTGGCGGAAATAGGGGGCCGCGTCCTTGGCGTGGTGCAGATGGGCAGGCAGCGCCGCAAACTGCTCGGCCTCGCGCCGGTCGGAGGAACGGGTTTCGAGGTCGTCGTAGAAATCGGTCATGGTCGTTCGTCCGTTCAGGGGTCGGCCGATCAGGTGGCGGGCATCGGCGGTGGGGCATCGGCACGCCGACGCCCCGCCACTCCCCTCAAATCCAACGCTTGCGGCGCTTGAAGCTCTTCAGGTTCTTGAAGCTCTTGCGCTCTTCATTGCCGCCGCCGAGGTAGAATTCCTTCACATCCTCGTTGTTGCGCAGCTCTTCGGCGGTGCCGTCCAGCACGACCTTGCCGTTCTCCATGATGTAGCCGCGGGTCGCGGCCTGGAGGGCCATGCGGGCGTTCTGCTCGACCAGCAGGATGGTGACGCCAAGATCCTTGTTGATCTGCTGGACGATGCTGAACACCTCCTTCACCATCAGCGGCGACAGGCCCATGCTCGGCTCGTCCATCAGGATCAGCTTCGGCCGGGCCATCATCGCGCGGCCGATGGCCAGCATCTGCTGCTCGCCGCCCGACAGGTAGCCGGCGAGGCCGGTGCGCTCCTTCAGCCGGGGGAAATAGCTGAAGACCATGTCCAGGTCGTCCTTCACCCCGTTGTCGCGGCGGGTGTAGGCGCCGAGCCGCAGATTCTCCAGGCAAGTCATGTCGGCGATGATGCGCCGGCCCTCCATCACCTGGAAGATGCCCTTGCGGACGATCTGGTCGGGATCGATGCCGTTGATGCGCTCGCCGTTGAAGGTGATGTCGCCGCGGGTGACCTCGCCATCCTCGGTCTTCAACAGGCCGGAGATCGCCTTCAGCGTCGTCGATTTGCCGGCGCCGTTGGCGCCGAGCAGGGCCACGATCTCGCCCTCCGGCACCTCCAGGCTGAGGCCGCGGAGCACGAGGATCACGTCGTTGTAGACGACCTCGATGTTGTTAACGGACAGCATCAGCTTCTTCGCGGCCGTGACCGGCGGTGCGACTGGAGCGTTGGTCGAAGCGGCCGTGGCGGTGTTCAGCATGCGGCACCTGAACTGTTCGTAAAGATCGGGGGCGCCCCCGCCCGAAGAGAGGCGGAGGCGCCGCGTGCTTATCGGCTTACCAGCCCAGCCATTCCGGCTTGCGCGGAACGTCGACGGTGGTCAGCTTCTCCAGCTTGATGGTGCCAGCCTTGACCAGCTCGTCCACCCCGGCGCCGGTGTCCCCGGTCACCTTGGCGCGGTAGATGTTGACCGCCGTCATGCCGCGGTGGTCGGTATCGGTCCAGGTGGAGGGAACGCAGACGCCCTCCAGACCGGCCGGGACCCAGTCCTTCTTCTGGTACATCGCCTTGCGGATGTTCGGGCCGGTGACGCCGCCGTTGGCCGAGGCCCAGTCCATCGCCTCCTTCATGTAGAAGGCGGTGCAGACGCCGGCCATGTAATGCACCGGGCGGTAGGCATTGCCCGACGCGTCGGAGATCTTGGAGATGTCCTTCAGCGTCTTCATGCCCGGCACTTCGGCGTTCCAGGTCACCGCCGTGCGCATCGGGAATACCACGCCGTCGGCGGCCGAGCCGGCGGCCTTGGCAGCGTTCTCGTCCATGCCCCAGACGTTGCCCATGAACTGCACCTTGGCGCCGACCGTCTGGCAGGCCTTCAGCACCGAGATGTTGGAGCCGGCGGTGTTGCCGAGATAGGCGTAGTTGACGCCGGACTGCTTCAGCGTCAGGCACTGGGCGGTGTAGTCGCCGGGGGTCAGGGCGAACTGCACGGCCGGCAGCACGTCAAAGCCCAGCTCCTTGGCCAGCTGCTCGCCGGCATCCTTGGGCGCGTTGGGATAGGGGTGGTTGGCGCCCATGTGGACGTATTTCGGCTTGCCCTGGCCGCCCTGCTTCTTCCAGTCCTCCGCCGCCCAGGTCAGCATGCCGCGCAGCGCGTCGGAATAGGAGGGACCGTAGAAGAAGTTGTAAGGCGCGGGCTTGGAACCGTGCGGCCCCTTGCCGGTCGGGTCGGTCAGGTGGCCGGAGTAGGAGCCGGAATAGGCCGGGATCTCGTCCTTGCCGACGAAGCCGGTCAGCGCCTCGGTGTCGGCGGTGCCCCAGCCCTGGAGCGCCGCGATCTTGTCGCTGCCCGACGACCACTTCTTGTACTGGCTGATGGCGCGCGGTGCCTGATAGCCGTAGTCGACGGTGTCGACCGCCAGCTTGGTGCCGTTGATGCCGCCCTTGGCGTTGATGTAGGCCAGCGCGTCCGCGACGCCCTGCGCATAGGGCACGCCGACGTCCGACGTGGCGCCGGACTGGTCCGCCAGATGGCCGACCGGGATGTCGGCATAAGCGGTGGCGGAGGTCGCCAGCAGGAGGGCAGAGGTCGCAAAGAGCGCGGTCTTGATCGACATGGTGCGTTGACTCCCCAGTCTGTTCTGTTTGTTGATCGGCAAAAGCGTACGCATCAGTGCGAGAAGGGATAGAGCTTCCAGTAGGCCTTGATCTGCTTCCAGCGGTGGGCCAGCCCGTCGGGCTCGAACACCAGGAACAGGATGATGACGAGGCCGATGGACATCTCGCGCAGGAAGGCGATGTTGTCCTTCAGGTTCAGCGCGGTATCGAGCGCGGTGCCGCTCACCAGCTTGGTCAGCGCCTGCATCGCTTCGGGCAGGAAGACCATGAAGGCGGTGCCCATCAGCGTGCCCATGATCGAGCCCAGCCCGCCGATGATGATCATGCCCAGGAACTGGATCGAGAAGAGGATGGTGAAGCCCTCGACCGACACGAACTGGAGGTAGTGGGCATAGAGGGCGCCGCCGATGCCGGCATAGAAGGCGGAGATGCCGAAGGACATCGTCCGGTACTTCGTCAGGTTGATGCCCATGATCTCGGCGGAGAGATAATGGTCGCGCACCGCCACCAGGGCACGGCCGTCGCGGGTCCGCATCAGGTTGGTGGCGAGGATGTACATCACCACCAGCGCCACCAGCGCGACGTAGAAGAAGCGCTCGTCGGTGTCGAAGGCGAAGCCGAAGATGGTCAGCGGCTCGGCGATGGTGCCGGCGGTGCCGCCGGTGAACCAGTCGGCCCGTGCGAAGAAGTCCTGCAGGATGTACTGCGCCGCCAGCGTGGCGATGGCGAGATACAGCCCCTTCAGCCGCGCCGCCGGCATGCCGAACAGGAGCCCGACCAGCGTGGTGATTACGCCCGCCAGGGGAATGGCCAGCGCCACCGGGACGCCGACGCTGTTGCTGAGCCAGGCCGAGGCGAAGGCGCCGAAGCCGAAGAAGGCGGAATGGCCGATGGAGATCTGGCCGGTGAAGCCGACCAGGATGTTCAGGCCGAGCGCGGCGATGCCGAGATAGCTGATCTGGATCAGCAGGCTGAGCCAGTAGCGGTCCATGAAGGCCGGACAGGCCAGCAGCAGGACCACGCCCAGGATCGCGAAGTTGCGGCTGGTTCTGGTCGGGAAGATGGTGGTGTCGGACCCGTAGGACGTCTTGTAATCGCCGCTCGGGATGATGCTGACGGATGCCATGGGGGCCTCACACGCGCTCGATGTCTTTGGTGCCGAACAGGCCGTAGGGCTTGATCATCAGGATGGCGATCAGGACGTAGAAGGGTGCGATCTCGTACATGTTGCCCCAGTTCAGCCACTGGCTGTCCAGGTAGTGCGCCATGTTCTCCAGCACGCCGACGATCAGCCCGCCGACCACAGCGCCGATGACGCTGTCCAGCCCGCCGAGGATCACCGCCGGGAACACCTTGATGCCGAAGAAGGACAGGGCCGACGACACGCCGTTGACTACGCCCACCGTGACGCCGGCCACCGCCGACACCATGGCGGAGATCGCCCAGCTCATCGCGAACATGTGGCGGACCGAGATGCCCAGCGACTGCGCCACCTGCTGGTCGAAGGCGGTGGCCCGCATGGCGAGACCGGTCCGCGAGTATTTGAAGAACCAGCCGAAGCCCGCCATGATCAGGATCGAGATGAGCAGCGACATGACGTAGACGGTCTGCACCTCCAGCCCGAATAGGTTGACGGTGGGGCTGGCGAAGATCTGCGGGAAGGGTTTGGCGAAGACGCCGAACATCCACTTCATCGCCGCCTGGAAGACGATGGACAGGCCGATCGTCACCATGATGACGGAGATGATCGGCTCGCCGATCATCGGCCGCAGCACGACGATCTGCAGGATGACGCCGAAGGCCAGCATGAAGGCCAGCGTGATCGGGAAGCCGATCCAGAAGGGCAGCTGCCAGTGGGTCAGCAGCCACCAGCAGGTCCAGGCGCCGATCAGCAGGAATTCGCCCTGCGCGAAGTTGACGATGCGGCTGGCCTTGTAGATCAGCACGAAGGACATGGCGACCACGCCATACAGCGCGCCGACGATCAGGCCGTTGACGAGAAGCTGAAACAGAAGGGTCATGGCGTTTCCCCTCAGGCGGCCTGCCGCTGCGCGCCCTTCGGCGGCAGCAGGTCGATGACGGTCAGGGTGGTGCGGATGCGCTGCTTGGTGCCGTCCTGGAAGGCAATCGTGGTGTCCACGTCGATCTTCGGCTGGCCGGTATAGATGCTGTCGATGATGGTGCCGTACTTCTCGCCGATGACGCCGCGGCGCACCTTGCGGGTGCGGGTCAGCTCGCCGTCGTCGGCGTCCAGCTCCTTGTAGAGCAGCAGGAACTTCGAGATGCGCTGGTACTCCGGCAGCGTCTGGTTCACCCGCTCCACCTCTGCCCGCAACAGGTCGTAGACCTCCTGCTTCGACGACAGGTCGGAATATGTGGTGAAGGCGATGCGGTTCTTCTCCGCCCACTTCGACACAATGGGGAAGCGGATGCAGATGATCGCCGACAGATAATCGCGCTTGTCGCCCAGGATCACCGCCTCGGCCACGTAAGGGCTGAACTTCAGCTTGTTCTCGATGTATTGCGGGCTGAAGCGGTCGCCCTGGGCGGTAGTGGCGATGTCCTTGATGCGGTCGATGATGACCAGATGACCCTTCTTGTCGAAGAAGCCGGCGTCACCCGTGTGCATCCAGCCGTCGCGCATGTCGGCGACGGTCGCCTTCTCGTTCCGGTAATAGCCGGCGAACATGTTGGGGTGGCGGGTGACGATCTCGCCGACGCCGTTGTGGTCGGGCTCGATCACCTTCACCTCGATGCCGCCGTCGAACGGCACGCCGACCGTGTCGAAATCCACGTCGGTGCCGCGATGGACGGTGTAGGCGCCCATCGTCTCGGTCTGGCCGTAGATCTGGCGCAGCGGCACGCCCAGCGCCTGGAAGAACTTGAAGGTGTCGGGGCCGAGCGCCGCGCCGCCGGTCGCCGCCGATTTCAGGTTGGTGAAACCCAGCCGGTCGCGCAGCGCCTTGAACAGGATGGCGTCGGCCATCGCCGAGCGCTGCCCCTTCGCCAGAGCCTCCAGCCCCAGCTTCATGCCGAGATCGTACATCTTCTGCTTGAAGGGCGAGGCGTCCATCATGCGGGCGCGCACGTCGGCGGCGATCTGCTCCCACAGGCGTGGGGCGAACAGCACGAAGCTCGGCCCGATCTCGCGGAAGTCGTGCATCATCGTCTCGGCTTCCTCGACGAAGTTCACGCGCATCCGCGACACCATGCCCATGCCGACCGCATAGACCTGCTCCATGATCCAGGACAGCGGCAGAACGGAGACGTAATCGTCCTCCGGCCCCTTGGGATCGGCGGACAGGTAGCTGGCGACATGGCGGATCAGCCGGCCGGCCGGCAGCATCGCCATCTTCGGGTTCGACGTGGTGCCCGAGGTGGTGCAGAGGATGGCGACCTCCTCACCCTTCGTCGCCGCGACCATGCGGTCGTAGAGGTCCGGCTGCTGCGCATGCAGTTCCTCGCCCATCGCCACCAGATCGGTGACCGGCATCAGGCGGGGGTCGTGGTATTTGCGCATGCCGCGCGGGTCGGAATAAATGATGTGCTGAAGCGTCGGCAGCCGCTCGGCGAGGTTCAGCAGCTTGTCGACCTGCTCCTCGTCCTCGGCGAACACCACCTTCACGTCGGCATAGGTGATGAGGTAGGCGACCTCCTCGTCCAGCGCGTCGCGGTAGATGCCCAGGCTGTAGCCGCGCACCGCGTGGGTGGCGATCTCGCCCATCACCCAGTCGGGACGGTTGTCGCCGAGCAGCCCGACCACCTCGCCCGGCACGACGCCGAGCTTGGTCATGCCCAGCGCGAAGGCGCGGACACGGGCATGGACCTGGCTCCAGGTGAAGGTGCGCCAGATGCCGAAATCCTTCTCGCGCATGGCGATGTCGCTGCCATGCTCGCGGGCGTGCAGGGCCAGCAGCTTCGGCAGGGTGTCGTTGACGGCCAGATCGGGCAAACCCGGATTGGGCAAACCCGGATTGGGAAGAGCGGTACTGGACATCACGCAACCTCCTTGCGCGGCTGGACCGCCGTCGCCGGCGCCTCTTCCTCGTCGTCCTCGCCCAGATAGGCGCGGCGGACGCGGGGATCGGCCAGGACCTCCTCCGGCTTGCCTTCGGCGATCTTCTTGCCGAATTCCAGCACCATCACCCGGTGCGAGATGTCCATGACCACGCCCATGTCGTGTTCGATCATGACCACGGTCATGCCGAACTCCTCGTTGAGGTCGACGATGTAGCGGGCCATGTCCTCCTTCTCTTCGAGGTTCATGCCGGCCATCGGCTCGTCCAGCAGGATCAGGTCCGGCTTCAGCGCGATGGCGCGGGCCAGTTCCACCCGCTTGCGCAGACCGTAGGACAGCGTACCGGCGGTCGCCTTGCGCACATGCTGGATTTCGAGGAAGTCGATGATCTCCTCCACCTCGCGGCGGTGGGACAGTTCCTCCTTCCTGGCGCCGGTCAGCCAGTAGAGCGACCCGGTCAGGAAGTTGTTCTTCAGCAGGTGATGGCGGCCGACCATGATGTTGTCGAGCACGGTCATGTGCCCGAACAGCGCCAGGTTCTGGAAGGTGCGGCCGATGCCAAGCGCGGCGCGGTGGTTCGGGGTCATCCCCGTCACGTCGCGGCCCTTGAAATAGACCTTGCCGTCGGTCGGACGGTACCGGCCGGAGATGCAGTTGACCATCGAGGTCTTGCCGGCCCCGTTGGGACCGATGATCGAGAACAACTCGCCCTTACGGATGCCGAAACTGACGTCGGTCAGCGCATGGACGCCCCCGAAGCGCAGATTGACGCCCCGAGCCTCGAAGATGGTCTCCGCCTGGGTGGTGGGCGACTTTTGGCCAAGGGAATTTTGGCCAGGGCCGGGGTGTGGTGCGACGGGCGCGCCGGACATTTCCTCCTCCGTTGCTGTTGGTACCGCTTCTTCGGGTCACGATCCGGCTCTTTGGCGGCCGGCGGGGTCCATATTGTGGACCGTTTCATGAGCAACTTCCGCACTATATACCGGGCTGCGGTCTGTTTTCAACACTGACATTCCGTCATTGCATGTTTTTTGTTGCGATGGACGGTCGCACGGTCCATATGATGGACCTCATGAGCAGTCACGCCGACATCGTCCCCACCCCGGCCGCTTCCCCCTCCACTCCGGGCGCGGCGGGTGGCACCCAGAGCCTGGAGCGCGCCATCGCGCTGCTGCGCGCGGTCGCCGACGCCGAAACCGACGGCGCACGGCTGGCCGACCTGATGACCGGGGTCGGGCTGTCGAAGGCCACCGCCCACCGGCTTCTGATGGCGCTGGCGCGCGACGGGCTGGTCGAGCAGGACGGCCGCAGCAAGCGCTATCACCTGGGGCCCGATCTGGTGGCGCTGGGCGATCTGGCGGCCCTGCGACACCGCTCGCCGCCTTCCCCTGCCCCGCCCCAGCCGCCGGAGGCCGCAGCACCTGTGACCGTGCAGCCCTCGCCGCCCGTCCTGACGGTGAGGCCCTCGGCCTTCCTGCGGCCGGAATACCGCGGCGAGTCCATCGCGCTGGCGGCGTTGCTGTGCGACCGCCATGTCCGCGCCGCCGACGGCGCGCGGGCAGCGCTGCTGCATGAAAGCGTGGCCGGACAGACGACGGAGCTGAGCTTCGCCCGGCTGGCCCGCGATTCGGCGCGCTTCGCCGCCGTGCTGGCCGGCATGGGGGTGGGACCGGGCGACCGGGTGGCGGTGCTGCTGCCGAAGGGGCCGGAACTGCTGATCACCGCGCTGGCGATCTGGCGGCTGGGCGGCGTCTACATGCCGCTGTTCACCACCTACACCGCCTCGGCAGTCGCCTACCGGCTGGCCGACAGCGACGCGCGGGCCATCGTCACCAACGGCTTCCTGCGCCGCAAGGTGCCGCGCGACAACACCCGCCCGGTGGTGACGGTGGAGGGCGACGAGGCCTTCGGTCCCGACGCTGTGCCCTTCTGGTCGTCGCTGCACGAGGCCACGCCGCTGGCCGAGGTGGCGCACTACCGCGAGGGCGACGCCTTCGCCCTGATCTACACCTCTGAGTCGGAGCCGACGCCGCTCGGCGTCTCGCTGCCGGTCAAGGCGCTGTCGGGGATCGAGCAGTACATGCGCATCGGCCTCGATCTGCGCGACGACGACATCTACTGGAACATGGCCGATCCCGGCTGGGCCTATGGCGCCTATTACGGGCTGGTCGGGCCGCTGCTGCTGGGACGGACGACGATCTTCTGCGACGGGCCCTACGACGTGCGGCAGGGCTACCGCATGCTGACCAAGTTCGGCGTCACCAACCTGACCGCCGCCCCGTCGCAGATCCGCGCCTGGCACGGCGCCGATCCCGGCGTGTCGCACCAGTTCGCCCTGCGCATCCTGTCGGTGGTGGGCGAACCGCTGCCGCCCGATTTGATCGCCTGGGCCAACCGGACGGTGAAGGTCCCCCTGCTCGACCAGTATGGCCAGCGCGAGACCGGCATCTTCATCGTGAACCGGTACGATCCCGACGGCATCGGCCGCCACGAGTCCGAAGGGCCGGACGGCGCGGATGCGGTCCAGCCGGCAAGCGGCTCGCTCGGCCGGCCGATGCCGGGCTTCCGCGTCGTCATCCTCGACCCCGACGGGCGGGAGGCGCCGGTGGGCGGCGCCGGCGAGATCGCCATCGACGTCGACCACTCTCCGCTGTTCTGGTTCGAATCCTACGCCAACAACCCGGACCGCACCGCCCAGCGCTTCCGCCACGGCCGGCGCTATTATCTGACCGGCGACCGGGCCTTCCTGGACGGCGACGGCAACATCCATTACCGCGGCCGGGCGTCCGACGCGATCCAGATGCAGCAGGGCGAATAGTCACGGACCACCCTTTTCGGGTATAGAACGCGTTCGGGACTGCGGCTGCGGCAACGGGAAGAGCGCGAAGGACGGGTATGGAATCCAAGACGAAGAACCGCGAATCCTGGCTGGCCGCTGCCTTCGCGGCGCTGGCCGAAGGCGGCGTCGACAAGGTGCGGGTGGAGGTGCTGGCGAAGGCCCTGAAGGTCACCAAGGGCAGCTTCTACTGGCATTTCCGCGACCGCACCGAGCTGATGAGCGCCCTGCTGGACAGCTGGAAGCTGGGCCGCATCGCCGCGATCAAGGAACAGACCCGGCTGGACGGGCGCGAACCGGCGCAGCAGCTGCGCGACATGCTGGCGCTCTATGGCGGCAGCAAGCCGCGCGGCATGGCAATCGAGCTGGCGGTGCGCGACTGGGCCCGGCGCGCGCCGGAGGCGGAAAGCGTCATCGCCGAGGTCGACCGCGAACGCCTGCACAGCGTCGCCGGTCTGTTCGTGGCGCTCGGGCTGCCCGCCGACCAGGCCTTCGCCCGCGCCTACCTGTTCTACGCCTTCGCCTTCGGCCAGGGCCTGCTCGCCCCCGGCGCCGCGGCCGACCGGGCCGAGGTGGTGCGGGCGATCTGCGCCGACGTGCTGGTGCCGGCGGCGCAGCCGCAGCCATAAGTCGTCAGGGCATGTAGGCCAGCCGCAGATTGCCCCAATGGCGGCCGCGCACCATGATCGGCGCATCGACCTCCTTCAGGCGGACCATCTGGCCGCCGCCCATGTCGCGGCGATAGGCCTGCAACAGGAACGACCGGGTGTTGCGTGCCGCGGCGAGGCCGGAGCGGTCGGCGAAGACCCGGCGGTTGCGGCAGTGAGCAGCGTTCCACGCGGCATCGCCCGGCCGCTGCGGGGCTGAATAGCGGCTGTTGTGGGTCGGCAGATAGCCGACGGCATTGACCGCCGCACAGAACTGGATGCGCGGGTTGGAGGCCAGCACCGGCTCCTGGATCGCCGGGAACAGGCGGTCGGTCAGGTCGGTGAAGGGGGCGAGGCACTGTTCAGGCTCCGTGCCGGGAATGGTGGACAGCTCGGTCGAGAACAGGGCGTCCTCGCCGATGCCGCCGCTGGCGAGCGCGCCCTCCAATGCCTTGCCCAGGGCCGCCGCGGCGTCCTGCGCGGTGGCGATGATGGCGGAATCGGCCTTGACCATCGCGTTGTAGACACTTTCCAGACGGCTGGCCTGGGCGTCCGAGAGGTCGTCCAAGGCCAGATGCAGGCCGAGATCGCTGGTTCCGGCGACGATGGCCGGCAAATCGCCGACCTCGCGCAGGGTCACGGTCAGCCGCGTCTGCTCGGGCAGCTCCGGCACCCCCTTGCTGTCGATCAGCAGCCCGTCGAGCGACAGGTCCAGCATGGTGACGGTGCGGCGGTCGCCCGCCACGGTCATGGCGATCGGCTCCTCGCAGGGGATGCGGTTGGAGACGCGGCGGTCACCCGCCACCGACTGGCGCAGCGCGATGACCAGCCGGCGCTTCAGGTCGGCCACCGCGCCCTGGGTGTCGGTCATGCGGCGAGTGACGTCGGTGGCGATGCTGGTGATCTCGTCGGTCTGATCGCGGATTTGCAGCACGCTGCCCGACACCTGGGAGGCACCGCCGGCGGAGTTGGTGGCGCTACGCCCGATCTCCGCATTGGCGGCGGACTGCTCCTCCACCGCGGCGGCGGTGGCGGTGGCCGCCTCGTCGATCTCCTCGATCACCGAGATGACGGTCTGTATGGCCGAGACGCTGCCACCGACCGCATGCTTCAGCTGTTCGATCTGGCGGGCGATGTCCTCGGTCGCACGCGAGGTCTGGTTGGCGAGCTGCTTAACCTCGCTGGCGACGACGGCGAAGCCCTTGCCGGCCTCCCCTGCCCTCGCCGCCTCGATGGTGGCGTTCAACGCCAGCAGGTTGGTCTGGCCGGCGATCTCGTTGATGAGGGTGGCGACCTTGGCGATCTCCTCCGTCGCGATCTCCATCCGGCCGATGGCGGAGGCCGAGCCGCGGGCGCTGTCCACCGCACGCCGCGCCACCTCGCTGGAGCGCGCCGCCTGCCGGGCGATTTCCTGCCCGGAGGAATTCAGTTCCTCCGTCGCGGCGGCGACCGACTGGGCGTTGGAACTGGCCTGCTCCGACGCGGCCGACACCACCACGGTGTTCTGGCGCACCACGCCCAGCGCCTCCATCAGGTGCTCGATGCCGTCGCCGGCCCGCCGGCTCGCCAGCTCCACGCCCATCCAGGTGGAGTCAAGGTCGCCTTCGATGGATTTGCAGGTTTCCAGCAGGGCCTGGCGGGTTAGCGCCTTCTGGCGCAGCTCGGTCTCGTGCTTCTCGTGAATGCCATAGGCCAGCTTCGCCTTCATCGCGTTCAGCTCCGACGCCACGCGCCGGAATTCCGGCACGCCGATGGCTTCAGCCGGGCTGACGAAATCTCCATGAGAAATGCGGGAAAACGTCTTTTCGAAAGATTTCAGCGGTCTCCGGAAGGTCATGAGCAGCCCCCAGGAGATCAGCCCGGACGCGATCGCCAGAGCGGAAACGATTGCCACCGTCTCCATGAACCGAACAGAGAAGTCATTCTGCGCCTCCGAAACCTCTTGCCCGGCGCTTTTCATCTGGAAGTTCAGCAGGTCACGGTTTGCTTCGAAGGCCGATGTGAACAGCGGCGTGACGACCGTCCGGACATCCCGTTCGACCGCAAGCGAATCGCCGTCCTTGATGTGCTCCATCGTCGGCCGCAGTCCGTCCTTCACGTATTTCGAGCGCAATTCGAAGAAACGGTCGGCCAACACCCGTTCCTCGGGCAGTTTCGGCAAGGCGCTGTATTCGGCCCAGACCGCCGTGATGGCGGCGATGTTGCCTTCGATCCGGGACAGCAGATCCTTGATCGCCGCCGGCTGGCCGCCATCCCGCACCTCGATGATCAGGCTGGTTATGATCTGCCGGTTGTCCGCCATACGGGTCAGGATTTCGTTGCTGATCCTGGCGGCAGCCAGACGTTGGCTGTACACGCGCGTCAGGGCGTCGTTCGATGCCGACATGCCCTCCAGCCCCAAGCCGCCCACGAAGATCATCGCCGCAATCAGCAGAACGAAAGCACCGAGTAGCCGCCCGGTCATGCTCGTCCATGCAGCATCCAGCCAGCGACGCGGCCCCTTCCGGTACAGTCCGCCACCGCGAAGCTCCACAGCCGCCCGGCTGTCGCGCATCTCCGCGTACAGCCTGTCGGCCGCCGCGATCTCGTCCCGCGACGGCTTGGAGCGGATGGAGATATAGCCGGTGATGGCACCGTCCTCCATCACCGGCGTGACGTTGGCGCGTACCCAATAGAAATCGCCGCTCTTGGTCCGGTTCTTTACCAGCCCTTCCCACGGCCGCCCCGTCTTCGCCGTCGCCCACAGATCGGCGAAGGCCTCCTTCGGCATGTGGGGGTGGCGGACAATGTTGTGCGGGGCGCCGATCAGCTCGTGCTCATCAAAGCCACTGATCTCGACGAAGGCCCGGTTCACGAATGTGATGCACCCGCCGGTGTCGGTGCGCGACACCAGAGGAACCCCGTCGGTCAGATGAACTTCTCGGTCGGTGATCGGTGTGTTGACGCGCATGTCGCGGTTCCGCTCCAGCCATAGCCTCGAACAAGTCGGTCGGGCATGGTGGCGAACCGATAGCAACAGCATGAAAGCACCGGTCGGCCTCCAGGACCGGAGCTTGCGCTGCAAGCGGCATGCCGCATCATTTTGTCGGTAAGCGAACAAATTTCGCGTTCGGGCGCACCGTCGGAGCGAAATCGAATGGCATCGCCCGTCGCAAAATGCCTCTGGAAAAGCGGACCGATCCCAAAGTATTACGCAATTTGGAAAAAGCTATATCGTCTGATCGTTCAGCCGCGCAACGGCCCGTTGGACAGCCCGTCCAGCGGGATGGCGGTGACGCTCTTCACCTCTTCCATCACGGCGTAGGTGTGGGTTTCCCGCACGCCGCGGGCGGTGGACAGCAGTTCGCCCAGGAACAGGCGGTATTCGTTCATGTCGCGCACGCGGGCCTTGACCAGATAGTCGAAGCCGCCCGCCACCATATGGCATTCCATGATCTGCGGCATGCGCAGGACGGTGGCCTTGAAGTCGTCGAAATTGTCCGGCGTCGTGCGGTCCAGCACCACCTCGACGAAGACCAGCATCCCCGCCTCCAGCCGGTGCGGGTCGAGCAGCGCGACGTAGCGCTGGATGATGCCCTCGGATTGCAGGCGCTTCACCCGTTCCAGGCAGGCGGCCGGGCTGAGGTTGATGCGGCGGGCCAGTTCCACATTGCTGAGGCGTCCATCGTCCTGCAACTCGCGCAGGATCTTGATGTCGGTGGAATCGAGGCTGCGGTCCATCGGCGGCTCGGAATGCTGTTCGGCTGGCGGCCCCGATCCTAGCGGAAAAATTGGCGCCAAGCCATGCCGGACCATAGCCGCAGCGGTTGGAACGATGCGGCTCCGAAGCCTGTTTGCCGCCAGCGGATTCTTTCAGGCCGCCAGCGGCAGGGTAACCGTCATGCGCAGGCCGCCGGTCGGACGGTTTTCGGCGCGCACACGGCCACCGAAGGCTTCGATGTTGCGCCGGACGATCCACAGGCCGATGCCGAAATGCGCCGCCCCGGCCTGATGCGCCGCCGCCTCGTCCTCCGGCATGCCGCGGCCGGGCTCGCGGTGGGAGAAGTAGCGCTCGAAGATGCGTTCCAGATTGGCGGGATCGACCCCCGGCCCCTCGTCGTCCACCACAAGCTCGGCGCAGGATGCGACACGGGTCAGGCGGACGCTGACCGTCCCGTCGGCTGGCGAGAAGCTGACGGCGTTCTCCACCAGATTCTCGACGATGGTCTCCAGCGTCTCCTCGCTGGCCCGCACCACCAGCCCGGCATCGATGCGCGAGCGCATGTGCAGGCGGCGTTCGGCCAAGAGCCCGGTGTAGCCGCCGGCCATCCGTTCCACCAGCGACGACAGGTCGACGCGGCGCCGTGCCGGGGCCAGCAGGTCGGCCGCCGCCTCGTCCATCCGGCGGGCGAAGGAGACGAGGCCGTCGAGCTTGTCCAGCGACTTCTCAATCATCGTCAGGGCGCGCTGGCTGCGGGCGTTCTCCGCCGGCAGGGCGCGGCGCAGCGGTTCCACCGACTGGCGGATCACGGCGATGGGCGTCTTGAAGGCGTGGGCGTTGTCCTCCGCCGCGCGGCGCAACGACTGGGCGCTGTCGCGCAGGGTGGAGACCAGCCGGTCGAAATCCTCGGCCACGCCGGCCAGTTCCGGCACGGTGTTGCGGGCGGCGAAGGAAGCGTTGCCGCTTTCCTGGTCGGGCACGTCCTCGCCGCCGACGATGCGGCGGGCCAGATCGCCGAAGCGGTTCAGGTTGCGCCAGATGCCGGCCAGCACGGCCAGCACCAGGGCGGCCATCGCCAGATAGATCGCCGCGGCGGCCTGCACCGCAGGCGTGCTCCAATAGGGGCGGCCGATGGAAGAGGAGATGTAGGCTTCGGTCGCGTGGCTGGTCACCAGCGCCCAGCAGCCGAAGCTGGTCTTGATCGGGGTGATGGAGGACAGCACCTCCTCCCCGCCTTCGGCATGGGGAACGCGCATCGCCAGCGTCGCGTTGCCGGCGCAGCTCGATCCCAGACGGTCCAGCACGCCCTGTTCGAGCAGCAGGCGCCGTTCGGCGTCGATGTCGGCGGTCGACAGGCTGGGCGCCGCCGCGACATAGAAGAAGGGCTCCGGACCGGCCTTGGCGCCGGACGCGCTGGCCGCCACCCGCGGGCGCACCAGCAGCTTCAGCCGCGTGCGGTCGTCGCCGTAGCGGGCAAGGGCGATGCTCAGGCTGGGAAGGGCCGTGCGGTCGACGCCCAGCAGTTCGGGCTCCAGCGCGCGGGCGATCAGTTCGCCCTGGCGCTGGGCGCTTTTCAGCAAAAGCTGCTGAGACG
Organism: Azospirillum sp. A29; assembly: GCF_042604625.1. Taxonomy (NCBI): domain Bacteria; kingdom Pseudomonadati; phylum Pseudomonadota; class Alphaproteobacteria; order Rhodospirillales; family Azospirillaceae; genus Azospirillum; species Azospirillum sp. A29. Next base: position 1,068,240 of record NZ_CP170467.1, on the reverse strand, counting down.
CCTCGTCGGCCCGCTGGAACTGGTCGTAGAGCAGGACCGGCACGGCGACGAAGACGAGGGTGAGCAGCACCAAGCGGCTCGCCATCGAGCGCCAGAGCCAGAGCAGGCGGGCGGACGCCCGTCGGGGCGCCCGCATCGCAAGGTCAATCGGCAGCAGCGCCATCGATCAGCATATCCTCGCCCATACCATCCTCGTCACGGCCCTGGTTGGCCGCGTTCTCACCCTTGCCCCAGCGGTAGCCGAAGCCCGGATAGTTCTCGATGCAGGCGAAGCTGGCGTCGACCGACCGGAATTTCTGGCGGATGCGCTTGATGAAGGCGCGGACGTTGGCGCGGTAGCCCGACGGGCCGTAGCCGGCGACAAAGCCCTTGCCGTGGACGAGGTCGTAGATCTCGCGGTAGGAGACGTCCTCCTCCGGGCGGGTCGACATCAGCTTGACGATGTTGAACTCGGTCAGCGTCAGGTCGATGCGCTTGCCCTTCCAGAAGGCGCGGCTGTTGTCCAGGCGCAGCTCCAGCTCGCCCAGGCGGTGGCTGGTGGCGCTGCCGCCGGCCTCCCCGTCCTCCGAGCCCTTGGCGCCGTCGCCCTTGATGCCGTCCAGGATCAGGCGCATGCGCTTCAGCAGGATCGACAGGCTGCGCGACTTCTCGACGAAGTCCAGCGCACCGCCGGCCAGCGCCGCCTCTTCATAAATCTGGTCGGACAGCACGGTCAGGAAGATGACCGGCGTGGCGATGCCGCGGGCGCGCATCTGGCGCAGCACGTCGATGCCGTCCAGCTTGGGCATGCGCCAGTCCAGCAGGACGATGTCGACCGATCCGCCCTCGGCGAAGAAATCGAGCGCCGGTTCGCCGCGGTCGAAGGTGATGACCTCGTAGCCCTCGTCGCCGAGGTTGAGGCTGAGCGACTCACGGAACAGATCGTCGTCGTCCACCAGAGCGATGCGGGCAATGGTCGGATCGGTCATCGCGGACATTCCCTTGTTCGGCTCCGGCTTACTGAAACCCGGGGCGGACAGGGCGCCCTGCGTCAGCTTGAGCGAGGAGTTGGGCGAAGCATCGGTGGTCGGCGTCAGGGACATTTTGGCTGCTCTTCATGTCGTAGGAAAGGGCGCGGAAGTCCTGGGACGAGGTCATATCCATGAAGAAGAAGACCTTAAGGGTACAATCGCCCTTGGCATACCGCCAGATCTTGGCGGGAGGCGCCTCTTCCCGTGCAACGGGGGACCCCAGGAGTTTGAGAGTCTGGACTTCGTCCAGCCCGACAAGGCTGTCGGGGTCGGCGTTGGGAGTTGCGGGTGGGGTGGACATGCCCCCCATGGCCGGCACCGTCATCGGCACCGCAGCGGCGTTCGCCGCCTGGGGAGTTGTATCGGGTGCGATGGCCGCCAGCTGTGTGGAGGCCTGGGTGGACGCCGCAGCGGTGGCCACGTCGCCGGTGGTCACCGGCGGGCCGGGCTGCGGCATCGGCAGGGCCGGCGCCAGCGCGGCGGCGTCGGGAACCTTGCGGGCCGGCTTCTGCCTGGGCACCGGCGGGGTTGCCGCGCGGGCGTTCGGGTTGGCCGATGTCACATCCGCCCCACCCCATCCCGGCCCGGCCGTGTTGGCCGGACAGCCGGCCAGCAGCAGGACCGCGACCAGCAGGCCCGCATGTCGGCCCCGGCCGGCGGCGTAGGCGCCGAACTGCGCCACATCGCGGAGGACTGCCGGCACGGTCATAGGGGCGGGCCTTTCAAATCCAAGAGGAACGGACATAACGCCATTAACACGGGACGACCCATTTCCATCTAGCCTGGAAGTCAACTTCGCGTGCTGGTTGGAGTTGGCCGCGTCTGATGTCTCTAAACTCAATCCAGTCTGGTTAATGGCGCGTTAAAGCCACAGCCCTTACCCCCATTTTGCGAAAGCGCATCAATATTTTTCGAAGTTTCGTTTGATTTTCGAGCGAATCCACGGGGGATCTCGCGGCTCTTTGCTCAAAAGTGGTATGAAAACCGGTCAAATCCATTGCTCGCCAGCCGCTTCGTTGAAGATTTGCGGGGCGACAGGACGTGACAGAAATGAGGCGGGAGGATGGCCGGAACGGGTCGGGACCGTGGCGATTGCCCAAAAAACAATCTGCACAAAAACAATCGGCGGCGGAGCCACCCGGGTATGGCTCCGCCGCCGTTCAGCCGGACGGGCAACAGGTCATGGAGCGGCGCGCGTGAAGCGGCCGTGGGTCGTTGCCACTGGAACTCCAGCCGTGGTTCCGGCCGGCCGTCAGGCCGGTCGGCGTCGTGGGAACGCTGCGTTTTCGGCACCATTCATCACGTAAATCATGATGCACCCACCGGATGGCAGCGTCAAGTTTGTGGCACGTACAATTTAGGATGCCACATATCCGGCCGATGGGGGAGGCGAGCGGCCGGGACGGTTCCGGTCACGGCGCATAGAGGTTGTTGATCTGCCGGGCATGGCCGACCGACACCAGGATGTCGAGCAGTTCCCGGACCCGCGGCGACTTGGCGCCCTTGAACTGGCGGGCGAGGCTTTCGGCTTCGACGGCACGGGCGCAACGGCTCAGCGCCGCCATCAGGCTGTGGACCTGTTCGGTCGGCGCCTTCGGCCAGACGATCCGCTTCGCCGTGTCCGCCGCGATGTCGAGCGTCGCCACGATCTGGACGGCGGCACCCTGCCCCTTCGGGTTCTGGTAGTCCGGCCGCAGCCAGCGGACGAGGCCGTCGCGTTCCTCGCGGTGGCGCTCTGCGTTCAGCGCCACGAGGTTTTCCAGAATCCGCGCATCCTCCAGATCGGCGGGCCAGCCATAGGCGTCGGCCACCGCATGGTCGATCCGGCCGTGGAGGTCCAGCATCACGCCGACCTGCCCCAGCTGGTAGATCTCCATCTCGCGCGCGGTCAGTTCCTCCCGGCTCCGCCCCTTTTCCAGGACATTGTAAAGCTCGGTCAGCGTCAGCCGGTCGGGATGCTCGGCCAGCACCCGCTTGCGATGGGCGTCGAGTTCCTCGGCAAGCTGACCGATCACGCGCTTTTGATGCGGCGTGGCGTTGGGGAAGGGGAAGGTGTCGAAGCAGCGGGTTTTGTTGTAGCGGGGCCGGTCTTCAAGCGTACCACCTGCCGCCAAAGACCATTTGACATGAATTTTGCTACTCAAAACACCAAGGGCATACCCCTCACTGAGCGCAATATTAATTAGCATATTGTCAGGAAGAATGATTTTTTCTAAAAATTGAAATACTCTATGTCTTGCCGTCTCCACGGTCGACACATATCTAATATGTCCACACAATGAACGCCTCAGTTCTTTCCTCGGCTCGCCAAATACCAGCCAGCCCTCACGATACGACTGTCTGCTGTTGGAATCTCGCTCCGGTTTCACGCGATCCAACAGCCACTGATAAACATCAGGATACTTCTGCCTGACCTCGGCTTCCGTCATGCCGAACAGGTCGATCACCATCAGCCCACGGGAGCGGCCGGTCAGATCACGGCCGTTCCGGTATTCGCGTATCCTCTCTTCCAATCCGGCAATCCGCCCCAAACCGAGGGCGCGCGCCTGTGCCGGGGTGACGAGAAAGCCCGACCCGTGCAGCTTCACGCCGGGAGAGGACAGCCCGTCATTTGCCTTGAGCGCTTTCGCTGCCGTCACGTCCGCTCCGGTGGTCAGGTTCGCGTGTATGCGCCCTTGCCGCACGGCAAGCACCACCGGCACCGCCCCATCCCGGTCCGGTGCCTGCCCTTCGCGCTCCACCGTCTTTAACAAGCCGGTCCGCTCGTCATGCTCGACGGGCGCACCCACCGTCATCGCCACCCGCACAGCCGCCGCGCCTTGTCCGTCCGCCCAGGGGTGGTCCGGGATGGCGAAGGTCAGATACAGGGGCGTCTTCGCGTCCAGATGGCGTTGGATGACCCGGCGGCTGAAGGTCTGGGTGATGCTGTTGGTGGTGATGAAGCCGAAGCGCCGGGCCGCTCCCTTGCGCACCAGATCGGCCGCCTTGTCCCACCAGTAGGTGACGAAATCGGCGCCCCCGGGCATGTGCGGATAAGCCTTCCACAGCGCTTCGGCATAGCCGTCGCCCAGTTCGGCGCGCAGGTCCTTGCCGGCGATGAAGGGCGGGTTGCCGACGATGTAGTCGGCCTGCGGCCAGTCCGCGGGCCTGGCGCCGACATGGCGTTGCAGCGGAACCGTCCGGCTTTCGTCCGGCACCTCCTGGCCGGTGAAGGGGTCGGTCTTCCAACTGACACCGTCCCACTTCACCCGCGGCTGCCCAGCCTCGTCCAGCATCGGCTCCACCCGCTCCCAGTTCAGCACCGCGTCGCACTGCCGGATGTTGTCGTAGGAGTGGAGGATCGGCTCGCTCAGGCTTTCCGGCCCGCGCTGGCGCAGGTGGCATTGCAGATGACCGATCCAGATCACCAGTTCGGCAATCGGCACGGCGCGGGGATTCTTTTCCAGCCCAAGAAGCTGGTGCGGGCCGACGGTATGACCGGCAAGGTCGAGATTGGCCTGCGTCCCTCCGCCGATTTCCTCCAGCGTCGCGATGACCTCCCCTTCCAGGGCCTTCATCTTCTCCAGGGCGACGTAAAGAAAATTTTCGCTTCCGCAGGCGGGATCCAATATTTTTACCGAACAGAGATCCTGGTGGAATTCCTTGATCTGCTTAATCGCCTGCGCCTGATCGTTCTTTTGCCGCGCGTTCTCGGCGATCACCTGCGCGTTGCGCCATTTCGCCATCAGCGGTTCGATGACGGCCGGCACCACCAGCCTTTCCACATAGGCGCGCGGCGTGAAGAACGCGCCGTACTGGCTGCGCTCGCGCTTGCTCAGTGCGTTTTCCAGCAGGGTGCCGAAGATCGCCGGCTCCACATTCTTCCAGTCGCGTGAACAGGCGGCGATCAACTCGCCGATCTCCTGTCCGTCGAGCGCCAGCGCCTCGGCTTCGCGGAACAGGCCGCCGTTGAAATGGCGGACGCGGGCGCGGATGGTGGTGTCGTGATCGCTGCCCTTGTCCATGTTGCGCCAGAAGGGCTCCAGATAGCGCGGCAGGAATTGCGGGTTCGGCCGGGCATCGTTCAGCACGCCGGTGAAGGCGCCGTCCGGCAACAGCCCGACATTCTGCGCGAAGGCGGTGAACAGGCAGCGCATCAGGAACAGCGCGACCGCTTTCGGTTCGTAGCGCTTTTCCAGGCTCTGCGCCAGCCGGGCGAGGCGTTGCGCGATGTCCCGCGTCACCTCGGCCCGCCGGGCGCTGGGATCGAGGCTTTTGGGGGCTTCCCAGATCGCCTTCAGCCGCGCCCGTATCTCCGGATCGGCGAGATCCGCCAGCCTGATCCGGTGCGACCGGCTGTCGGGAAAGGGCATGTAGGCCTTGCCCAGCCCGGTGAAGTCAGCATAGGTCTCGATCACATGCCCGACATCGACGACGATCAGGAAGGTCGGCCAGCCATGATCGGTCGGCAGCGCCTTGGCATAGCGTTCGGCCTGGGCGCGCGCCTGCCGCATCAGCCGGTCCCATGATGGCCGTGTCCCGGCCAGCGGGGAGCTGTGGGGCAGCCCGCCGAACAGGTCGCCGCCCTCCTGCCCGCCGCGCTGGCGCTTGCGCGACTGCTTGGCCTCGAGAACGAAGCAATCCCGCTTGTAGCAGTCGAGATAGTTGTTCCGCCCGTCGTCGCCCTCGAGGTCAAGCGCGCGAACCCTTTTCTCATAGACGTAGTTGTTGAGCGCGTCCTGTTCCGAAGAGGCGTCCGGCTCCGCCGTACCGATCAGGGCGCAGAGCTGGTTGATGAATTTCTGGTAGTTGGCACGCTCCGACCCGCCCTTGTCGCTCCAATATCTGATGAAGGCTTCGGGGGAGTGATGTGTCGCTTCATCGGCGGGAATGCCCTTGCGGTCAGCGCCAGGACCGGTATAGCCATCGAAATGCGACCTTGGCGCGCTTTCCCCAACCACCACAGACGATGCCATACCATCCCCGCCGAAGATTTCCCCAAATACGAGAAACTCGACCGTGAGATAGATATTTTCACGCCGTCAAAGCCTTCCTAATGTCGCCTCAATTTTGCAAGACTGAATGCATAAATCGCGTCATTCGGTGGAAGATATCCGCAGAGTTGATGACCACATTCCTTGCGTAACGAGGACTCAACAGAAAAACACCACCGACTCGGCAAGAGCAATGCGATGGTATGCATTGAGCTCATCATCTCTGATTTTCAAATATCATGCAGAAACTGCTAATTTTCCGCGGTAAAATTTGCAACATGCATATGAATTACTTTGGCGCTCCCCCAAAAATACGAAAGGGCCGCGCCCCCAGCCGGAGGCGCGACCCTTCGTTGCCGAAGGTTCCCTTACGCACAACCACGAGCGCGGGCCACCTTCGATGCGGTGGGGCGGCCGATGGCGTCGCTGATGAACGCCCCGGCCGCGATCAGCCTGTCCAGATCGACCCCGGTCTCGATGCCGAGGCCGTTCAGCATGTAGAGCACATCCTCGCTCGCCACATTGCCGCTGGCCCCCTTGGCATAGGGGCAGCCGCCCAGGCCCGCGACGGAGCTATCAACCACCGCCACACCCATCTGGAGCGCCGCAAGGATGTTGGCGAGCGCCTGCCCGTAGGTGTCGTGGAAATGGACGGCGATCTTGTCGACCGGCACCCGCTCTGCCACCGCGGCGATCATCGCCTGCGCCTTGGTCGGCGTGCCGGTGCCGATGGTATCGCCCAGCGAGATCTCGTAGCAGCCCATGGCGAACAGGCGTTCCGCCACGTCGGCCACCGCCTTGGGTGCGATCTTCCCCTCATAGGGGCAGCCGAGCACGCAGGAGACGTAGCCGCGGACCGGCACGCCGGCCGCCTTGGCCTGCTCCATCACCGGGGCGAAGCGGTCCAGGCTCTCGGCGATGGAGCAGTTGATGTTCTTCTGGCTGAAGCTCTCCGAGGCGGCGCCGAACACCGCCACCTCGTCGGCCCTGGCCGCCAGCGCGCCCTCCAGCCCCTTCAGGTTGGGGGTGAGGGCGGCGTAACGGACACCGGGCTTGCGGGCGATGCCGGCCAGCACCTCGGCGCTGTCGCCCATCTGCGGCACCCATTTGGGCGAGACGAAGCTGGCTGCCTCCACCACGCCCAAACCGGCGTCGGACAGGCGGTTGACCAGCTCCACCTTCACCGCGGTCGGCACCATCGACTTTTCGTTCTGGAGGCCGTCGCGCGGGCCGACCTCCACCATGCGGACGAATTTCGGCAGCTGCATCGTCAGGCCTCCGCGATGTCGAGAACCAGCAGGTCGACGCCTTCCGACACCTGATCGCCCGCCGCGAAATTCACCGCGCTGACGGTGCCCGCCGCCGGGGCCTTGATGGTGTGCTCCATCTTCATGGCCTCCAGCAGCATCAGCGGCGCGCCGGCCTCGACGCTCTGGCCCGGTTCGACCAGCACGCGGACCACGGTGCCCGGCATCGGCGCGGTCAGTCGGCCGGATCCGCCCTCCTGCTCCGCCGCGCGGGCGCTGGGGTCGTCCAGCGTCAGTCGGGACACCGCACCGTCGATCAGCACGGTGAGGTCCAGCCCCTGCCGCACCACGGTGGCGCGGGTGCGCATGCCATCCAGCGTCGCCGTCAGCAGCCCGTCGGCAAGGCTGACGCCGGTCACCGGCATCGGCTTGCCGCCATCCACCGCGACCTCATAGCCATCACTGCGGAAATGCAGCGTCACCTCGCGCGCGGTGTCGCCGTCCATCAGACGCAGGTCGTAATGGTTCTCCTCGTTCAGCCGCCAGCCATTGGCGAGCAGCCACGGGGAATAGCGGTCTGAGCGGGCGCGCAGGGCGGCCTGGGCCTCCTCCCGGCGCGTCAGCAGCACCGACAGGGATGCTGCGGCCAGCGCCCTGTCGGCCACCGGGGCCGGCGGCGGCAGCAGGTCGGCGCGGTGGCGCTCGATGAAGCCGGTGTCGATCTCCACCGCCTTGAAGGCGGGATGGCCGGCGATGGCACCGAGGAAGGCGACATTGGTGGTGACGCCGACGACCTCATACTCGGCGAGCGCCACGCGAAGGCGGCGCAGCGCGCTGTCGCGGTCCTCGTCCCAGACGATCAGCTTGGCGATCATCGGGTCGTAATACATGGTCACCGAATCGCCTTCGCGGACGCCGGTGTCGACGCGGACATGGTCGCTCTCGGCCGGCGGACGCAGGCGGACCAGCCTGCCGATGGCGGGCAGGAAGTCGCGCTGCGGGTCTTCGGCGTACAGCCGAGCCTCGAAGGCATGGCCCCGGCGGGTCAGCTGCTCCTGGCGCAACGGCAGCTCCGCCCCGGATGCCACCCGCAGTTGCCACTCGACCAGATCGAGGCCGGTGATCTTCTCGGTCACCGGATGCTCCACCTGCAACCGGGTGTTCATCTCGATAAAGTAGAAGCCACCATCCTCATAGAGGAACTCGACGGTGCCGGCGCCGACATAGTTCACCGCCTTGGCGGCGGCGACCGCGGCCTCGCCCATGCGGCGGCGGAGGTCGTCGGGCAGGTTGGGGGCCGGCGCCTCCTCGATCACCTTCTGGTGGCGGCGCTGCACCGAGCAGTCGCGCTCGAACAGATAGACGCCGTTGCCGTGGGTGTCGCAGAAGACCTGGATTTCGACATGGCGCGGCCGGCCGAGATACTTCTCCAGCAGCAGGCTGTCGTCGCCGAAGGCGGCCTTGGCCTCGCGCTGGGCGCCGGCCACCGCATCGGCCAGCTCGTTGGCGGCGCGCACCACGCGCATGCCCTTGCCGCCGCCGCCGGCCGATGCCTTGACCAGCACCGGATAGCCGATACGCTCGGCTTCCGCCGACAGGGTGGTGAAGTCCTGGTCGGTGCCGTGATAGCCCGGCACCAGCGGCACGTCAGCGTTCGCCATCAGCCGCTTGGATTCCGCCTTGGAGCCCATGACGCGGATCGCGTCGATCGGCGGGCCGATGAAGACGACACCGGCCTCGGCACAGGCGGCGGCGAAGCCGGCATTCTCCGACAGGAAGCCGTAGCCGGGATGGATGGCCTGGGCACCCGTGCGCTTCGCCACGTCGAGGATGGCGTCGCCGCGCAGATAGCTTTCGCCGACCGGGGCCGGGCCGATGCAGACGGCCTCGTCGGCCATCTGGACATGCATGGCTTTGGCGTCGGCCTCCGAATGGACGGCGACGGTCTTGATGCCCAGGCGGCGGGCGGTGCGGATGACCCGGCAGGCGATTTCGCCGCGGTTGGCGATCAGGATCTTGTCGAACATGTGGATCAGCTCCGCCAGGACGGGGTGCGTTTGTCGAGGAAGGCGCCGACGCCCTCCTTGCCTTCGGCGCTGGCGCGCTGGCGGGCGATGCGCTCCGCCGTGTCGCGCACCACGTCGTCGGTCAGCGGCCGGCGGGCGACGGCGCGGATCAGTTCCTTGGCGGCGGTGACCGCCGTGGGCGCGCTGTCCATCAGACTCTTCACCGTCTTCGCCACCGTCTCTTCCAGCCCGTCGGCATTGGTCAGCTCATGCAGCAGGCCGATGCGGTGGGCCTCCGCTGCGCTGAACCGCTCGCCGGTCAGGAAATAGCGGCGGCAGGCGCGCTCGCCGATGGCAGCGATGACATAGGGGCTGATGGCGGCGGGGATGATGCCCAGCCGAACCTCCGACAGGGCGAAGGTCGCGGTCTCGACGCCGATGGCGATGTCGCAGGCCGACACGAGGCCGACGCCGCCGCCGAAGGCCGGTCCCTGCACCACGGCGACCGTGGGCTTCGGGCATTCGTCCAGCGTGCGCAGCATGGTGGCGAGGCCCATGGCGTCGGCCAGATTCTCCTCGCGGGAGTAGCCGGCCATCTTCTTCATCCAGGACAGGTCAGCCCCGGCGGAGAAGCTCTTGCCCACCCCGCGCAGCAGGACGACGCGCACCGCCGGATCCTCGCCCACCCGGCGGAAGGCAGATGTCAAGTCGGCGATGACCTGCTCGTTGAAGGCGTTGTGCACGTCGCCGCGGTTCATGGTGACGGTGGCGACGCCGCTGTCGGCGATGTCGATGAGGATGTCGCTCATGGTCGCCCCCTCACATCCGGAAGACGCCGAAGGGCGTCTTCGGCACCGGGGCGTTCAGCGAGGCCGACAGGCCGAGGCCCAGCACCATGCGGGTGTCGGCGGGGTCGATGATGCCGTCGTCCCACAGCCGGGCGCTGGCGTAATAGGCGTGGCTCTCACGCTCGAACTGGGCGCGGATCGGTGCCTTCAGCGCCTCGTCGTCCTCGGCCGACCACGGCTTGCCCTGGGCTTCCATGGCGTCGCGCTTGACCTGGGCCAGCACGCCGGCGGCCTGCTCGCCGCCCATGACCGAGATGCGGGCGTTCGGCCACATCCACATGAAGCGCGGGCTGTAGGCGCGGCCGCACATGCCGTAATTGCCGGCGCCATAGCTGCCGCCGATGATGACGGTGAATTTCGGCACCTTGGCGCAGGCGACCGCCGTGACCAGCTTGGCGCCGTCCTTGGCGATGCCGCCGGCCTCATATTTGCGGCCGACCATGAAGCCGGTGATGTTCTGCAGGAACACCAGCGGGATGCGGCGCTGGCAGCACAGCTCGACGAAATGGGCGCCCTTCAGGGCGGATTCGCTGAACAGGATGCCGTTGTTGGCGATGATGCCGACGGGATAGCCGAAGATGTGGGCGAAGCCCGTCACCAGCGTCGTGCCGTAGAGCGGCTTGAACTCGTCGAAGCGCGATCCGTCGACCACCCGCGCGATCACCTCGCGCACGTCGAAGGGCTTGCGGGCGTCGCTGGGGATGACGCCGTAGAGTTCGCGCGGGTCGAAGGCGGGGTCCTCCGGCTCGCGCAGGTCGAGGTCGATGTGCTTGGCGCGGTTCAGGTTCGACACCACGCGGCGGGCCATCGCCAGCGCGTGGGCGTCGTTCATCGCGTAATGGTCGGTCACGCCGGAGGTGCGGGAATGGACGTCGGCACCGCCGAGATCCTCAGCCGACACCACCTCGCCGGTCGCCGCCTTCACCAGCGGCGGGCCGCCGAGGAAGATGGTGCCCTGGTTGCGGACGATGATCGCCTCGTCCGACATCGCCGGGACATAGGCGCCGCCGGCGGTGCAGCTTCCCATCACCACGGCGATCTGCGGGATGCCCTCGGCCGACATGTTGGCCTGGTTGTAGAAGATGCGGCCGAAATGGTCGCGGTCAGGGAAGACCTCGTCCTGATTCGGCAGGTTGGCGCCGCCCGAATCCACCAGATAGATGCAGGGCAGGTTGTTCTGCTGGGCGATTTCCTGCGCGCGCAGGTGCTTCTTGACCGTCAGCGGGTAATAGGTGCCGCCCTTCACCGTCGCGTCGTTGGCGACGATCATGCATTCCTGCCCAGCGACGCTGCCGATGCCGGCGATGATGCCGGCGGACGGAATGTCCTCGGCATAGACGCCGTCGGCTGCCAGCTGCGACAGCTCAAGGAAGGGCGAACCGACATCGAGCAGCTGGCGGATGCGCTCGCGCGGCAGCAGCTTGCCGCGGGCGAGGTGCTTGTCGCGCGCCTTGGCCCCGCCGCCCTGCTGGATGGCGGCGACCTTCCGGCGCAGATCGTCGACCAGGGCCTGCATGGCGTCGGCGTTGGCCTGGAACTCGGCGGAGCGCGCGTTCAGGGCGCTCTTCAGGACGGTCATGCCGTCTTCCTCCCGGTTTGGCGGTCTTGATTGCAGATTGTGTTACTGAACGAGGGCACGGCTGATGACCAGCCGCTGGATGTCGCTGGTGCCCTCGTAGATCTGGCAGACCCGGACGTCGCGATAGATGCGCTCGACCGGAAAATCGTTGAGATAGCCATAGCCGCCATGGATCTGGATGGCGTCGGAGCAGACCTTCTCGGCGATCTCCGAGGCGAACAGCTTGGCCATTGCCGCCTCCTTCATGCAGGGCACCCCGGCGTCGCGCAAGGACGCGGCATGAAGGACGAGCTGGCGCGCGGCCTCCACGCGGGTCGCCATGTCGGCAAGACGGAAGGCGACGGCCTGATGCTGGACGATCGGCACGCCCATGCTCTGGCGCTCCTGGGCGTAGCGGATGGCGTGGTCGAGTGCGGCGCGCGCCATGCCGACCGACTGCGAGGCGATGCCGATCCGCCCACCCTCCAGGTTCGCCAGCGCCACCTTATAGCCGGCGCCTTCGGCCCCGAGCATCAGGTCGGCGGGAACCCGGCAGTCCTCGAAGACGATCTGGCAGGTGTCGGAACAGTGCTGGCCCAGCTTCTCCTCGGTCCGCGCCACCTGATAGCCCGGCGTGTCCGTCGGCACGATGAAGGCGCTGAGCCCCTTCTTGCCGGCGGCCGGATCGGTCACCGCAAAGACGATGGCGACGTCGGCCTGCGAGCCCGAGGTGATGAACTGCTTGGTCCCGTTCAGAACCCAGTGATCGCCGTCGCGCCGGGCGCGGGTCTTGATCGCCGAGGCGTCGGAGCCCGCCTGCGGTTCGGTCAGGCAGAAGGCGCCCAGCATCTGGCCGCGCGCCATCGGCTTGAGGAAACGGTCCTTCTGGGCCTCATTGCCGAACTTCAGGATCGGCATGCAGCCGACCGAGTTGTGGACGCTCATGATGGTGGAGACGGCGCCGTCGCCGGCGGCGATTTCCTCGATGGCGAGCGCGTAGGCGACATGGTCGGTGGCGGCGCCGCCGAACTCCTCCGGCACCAGCATGCCCATCAGGCCAAGTTCACCCATCTCGGCCAATTCGGCCTTGGGGAAAGCACCGCTGCGGTCACGCTCGGCGGCGGTCGGGGCGAGCCGGTCCTGCGCGAAGGCGCGGGCCATGTCGCGGACCATGGTCTGTTCTTCGGTCAGGTGCATCGGGCGTTTCCTCACGATTTCTATAGCCCCCTCTCCCCAGGGGGGAGAGGGGGAATAACGGAAAGGGAGTGCCTTACACCCGCTCCACCGCGATGGCCGTCGCCTCGCCGCCGCCGATGCACAAGCTGGCCACACCGCGCTTCAGGTCGTACTTCTCCAGCGCCGCCAGCAGCGTGACGAGGATGCGTGCCCCCGAGGCGCCGATGGGGTGGCCGAGCGCGCAGGCGCCGCCATGGACGTTCACCTTGTCGTGCGGCAGGTCGAGATCGCGCATCGCCGCCATGGTGACCACGGCAAACGCCTCGTTGATCTCGAACAGGTCGACGTCGCGGGCTGACCAGCCCACCTTCTCGAACAGCTTCTGCATGGCGCCAACGGGCGCGGTGGTGAACAGCGCCGGCTGCTGGGCGTGGTTGGAATGGCCCTTGATCTCGGCGATCACGCGCAGGCCGCGGCGGTCGGCCTCGCTGCGGGTGGTGACGATCAGCGCCGCGCCGCCGTCCGAGATCGACGAGGCATTGGCCGCCGTCACCGTGCCGTCCTTGGCGAAGGCCGGTTTCAGCGTCGGGATCTTCTTGGGATCGCCCTTGCCCGGCTGCTCGTCGGTGTCGACCAGTGTATCACCCTTGCGCCCCTTGACCAGCACCGGCGCGATCTCCGCCTTGAAGGATCCGTCCTCCACCGCCTTGCGGGCGCGGGTCAGGCTTTCGATGGCGTAATTGTCCTGCGCCTCGCGGGTGAAGTTGTAGCTGCTGGCGCATTCCTCGGCGAAGGTGCCCATCAGGCGGCCCTTCTCGTAGGCATCCTCCAGACCGTCGAAGAACATGTGGTCCAGCACTTTGCCGTGACCCATGCGGTAGCCGGCGCGAGCGCGGTCCAGCAGGTAGGGGGCGTTCGACATGCTCTCCATGCCGCCGGCCACCACCACCTTGGCCGAGCCGGCCTTGATCACGTCATGGGCGAACATAACCGCCCGCATGCCCGAGCCGCAGACCTTGGAGATGGTGGTGCAGCCGACGCCCTTCGGCAGCCCGGCGCCGAGTGCCGCCTGACGCGCCGGGGCCTGGCCCAGCCCGGCCGACAGCACATTGCCCATGAACACCTCGTCCACCGCATCCGCGGCGAGGCCCGAGCGTTCCAGCGCCGCCTGGATGGCGACGGCGCCCAGCTGCGGGCCGGTCAGGCCCATGAGGTCGCCCTGGAAGCCGCCCATCGGCGTGCGGACGGCGGCGGCGATGACGATGCTGTCGGTCATGGTGGTCGGTCCCTTTCCCTCGATGCTCTCTGTGCTTTGCCGAACCGCTTTGCGCGGTTTCTCAGCCTTCAGGCCGTTTCCCTCAGGCCGTTTCTTTGAACAGTTCGCGTCCGATCAGCATGCGGCGGATCTCGCTGGTGCCGGCGCCGATCTCGTAGAGCTTGGCGTCGCGCAGCAGGCGGCCGGTCGGATACTCATTGATGTAGCCGTTGCCCCCCAACGTTTGAATGGCCTCCAGCGCCATCCAGGTCGCCTTTTCGGCAGAGAACAGGATGGCGGCGGCAGCATCCTTGCGGGTGGTCTCGCCACGGTCGCAGGCCTTGCAGACGGCGTACACATAGGCCTTGGCGGCGTTCATGATCGTGTACATGTCGGCGATCTTGCCCTGCATCAGCTGGAACTCGCCGATGGACTGGCCGAACTGCTTGCGGTCGTGGACATAGGGGATCACCACGTCCATGCAGGCCTGCATGATGCCGAGCGGGCCGCCGGACAGCACCGCGCGCTCGTAATCCAGGCCGGACATCAGCACGTTCACACCGCGGCCGACGCCGCCCAGGATGTTCTCCTCCGGCACCTCGCAGTCCTCGAACACCAGCTCGCCGGTGTTGGAACCGCGCATGCCCAGCTTGTCCAGCTTCTGCGCCACCGAGAAGCCCTTGAAGCCCTTCTCCACCAGAAAGGCGGTGATGCCGCGCGGGCCGGCGTTGATATCGGTCTTGGCGTAGATCACCAGCGTGTCGGCATCAGGACCGTTGGTGATCCACATCTTGGTGCCGTTCAGGACGTAGCGGTCGCCCTTCTTCTCGGCCCGCAGCTTCATCGACACCACGTCGGACCCGGCGTTCGGCTCCGACATCGCCAAGGCACCGATATGCTCGCCGGAAATCAGCTTGGGCAGATAACGGCGCTTCTGGTCCTCGGTGCCGTTCTTGCGGATCTGGTTGACGCAGAGGTTGGAGTGGGCGCCGTAGCTCAAGCCCACCGAGGCCGACGCGCGGGACACCTCCTCCATCGCCACGACATGCTCCAGATAGCCCATGCCGGCGCCGCCATACTCCTCCTCCACCGTCACGCCGAGGATGCCAAGGTCGCCCATCTTGCGCCACAGCTCGTTCGGGAACTCGTTGCTGCGGTCGATCTCGGCGGCGCGGAGGGCGATCTCGTTGGCGGCAAAGCTCCGCACCGAATCGCGCAGCATGTCGGCCGACTCACCAAGGTCGAAATTCAAGCTCGGGTACTGGTTGGACAGCATGGACGTATCGCTCCCCTGGGAAATCATCCGTTCTTTGACCATACGTTACCGTATGGCAAGGCGGCTGGCAAGGGGGTTGCCGAGCGGATCGAAAAGCCGTTCCGGGTCAGCAGTTTGGCCGCTCAAGAGGGTGCATCAGCATTTCCGCATCGTGGAAGCTACAAGGGGGCAGCCCGATTTCCCCAATCGATTCAAGGCTGCCATGCATGTTGGATACTGTATTCCAGAGCGGCGAAGGCGATTATAACGGGAGCCGACGCGTTATATCCGGCCAGTGATATCGATTTGGGGGACCAACGAATGATCCGCGTGCCTCGGCCCAACATGGACGGCTTCACCATGGCCCTGGTGGCGACCGTCGGGCTGGCGACCGTGCTTCCGGTGCAGGGGCAGTTCGCCCAGGGGGTGCACTGGCTGGCGGAGGCGGCCATCGCGCTGCTGTTCTTCCTGCACGGCGCCCGCCTGCCGCGGGAAGAGGTGGTGGCGGGCATGGCGCACTGGCGCCTGCATCTGCTGATCTTCAGCCTGACCTTCGCCGCCTTCCCGCTGATCGGCTGGGCAGTGGTGGAAACGCTGCCGCACAGCCTGCTGCCGCCGGCCGTCGCCATCGGCGTGCAGTTCCTCTGCCTGCTGCCCTCCACCGTGCAGTCCTCCATCGCCTTCACCTCGATGGCGCGGGGCAACGTGGCGGCGGCGGTGTGCAGTTCCACCCTGTCCAACATCTCCGGCATCCTGATGACGCCGCTGCTGGTGGCGCTGTTCCTCAAGGTGCAGGGATCGGCGCTGTCGCTCGATACCTTGCAGACCATCGCGGCGCAATTGCTGCTGCCCTTCGTCGCCGGCCAGCTGCTGCGGCGCTGGATCGGCGCCTGGGCGGCCCGGCACAAGACGATGCTGCGCTTCACCGACCGCGGCTCGATCCTGCTGGTCGTCTATCTCGCCTTCAGCGAGGCGGTGGTGAACGGGCTGTGGCATCAGGTGCCGCCGGCCGCACTGGGCATGGTGGTGGTGATCGACTGCGCCATCCTGGCGGTCTTCCTGGTCGGCACGACGCTGCTGAGCCGCCGCCTGGGCTTCTCCCGTGCCGACGAGGCGGTGATCGTTTTCTGCGGGTCGAAGAAGTCACTGGTCAGCGGCGTGCCGATGGCCGGCGTGCTGTTCGCCCCCGCCACCGCCGGACTGGTGCTGCTGCCGGTGATGCTGTTCCACCAGATCCAGCTGATGGTCTGCGCGGTCCTGGCCCGCCGCTATGCCGAGGAGGGCGAGGCGCGGGACGCCCTGCCGGCCACCTCGTGAGGGAGCGGGGCGCGCCCTACTCCTCCGCGAATTCTCCCGTCGCGGCCATGATGGCAGTGCGGAGCCGGTCGGCCTTGGCGGGACCGGCGACCAGTTCCAGCAGGCGCAGGGCGTAGAACAGGTTCATCTCCGCCGTCTCGGCATCGTCCGGGTCGCCGGCCGCCTTGGGATAGTCCGCCAGCAGGGCCTGCGCCCGCGCCATCAGCCCCTTTTCCATCGACACCATCGTGTCCTTCAACGGCTCGTGCAGGCCGAGCGCGCCGGCCAGCCCCTCGCAGCGGCGCAGCGCGCGGGCGTGATCCTCGGCGGCGGCCTGGGCGTCCTCGTCCACCGGGGCGGGGCGGCCGTTCCCGGCGGGGGCTGGAACGGCGGTCAGGATGCCGGCCGGTGCAGTGTCCAGGACGGTGCCGGCCACCATGGTCCGCACCGCCACCTTCACCGCGTCCAGCCGCTCGCGATAGGCCGGATCGGCCAGGACATCCATGGCGGCGGAGGTGGTGTCGATGCCGGCGACCAGCCGCTCGGCGATGGCGATGGCCTCCTCCGGAGCGATGGCGACGGCGGCTTCGCCCTGCCCGGCGCTGTGGCCGGTGCCGTCCAGCCGGGCAGACCGCTCCTCCAGATTGGTGACGACCAGACCGCTCAGCTGGGCGAAGATCGCCGGCTGTTCGCGCCGCGCCTTGCCGAGATCCAGATCGTTCAGCACCGTCAGCAGGTCGGCCGGGTTCGCCATGCGCGAGGCGGCGACCAGCAGCAGGTAATGGACCAGCCCGGCCGATTGCCGCGCCACCGCCTGGGCCGCCTGCTCGATGGCGTCCACATGCAGATCGTCCAGCGCGGCCAGCGGCTTCGGCGCCAGCGCGTCCTTCAGCGATTCGACCGTCAGCCCGATCTCGAGGAAGGTGGCGACGTCCAGCAGCTGCCGCCGCATCTCCTCGTCGCCCTGCAGGACGCGCCACAGCGCCTGACGGCCGGTGTTCGGCTCCCCGACATCGTCGACGGCGCCCCGTACGGCCTGGGCGGCCATCGGCCAAAGCCGGCGCCCGATGTTGCGCAGGGCGTTGAGATTGCCGGGTGCCGTCTCCTGCACCTGCCGGTCGAGCTGGTCGATCAGGGCGCGGTCGCCGCATTCCGTCACCAGCCGCCACACCGGGTCGATCACCCGCCGTTCGATGCGGCCCACCGGCACGTCGACGCCGTTGAAGCTTTCCAGCACGTCCTCGAACGGCATGCACAGCACGCGTTTCAGCGTCGGCCGGCGGTTCGGGCGCACCTGGACCAGCCGCGGGCGGATGGCGGCGAAGGTCTGGCGCACCTCGGGATGGTCGCGCACCCGCTCCAGCAGGCGGACCACCTCGATGAACTTGTCCTCGGGAATGTCGAACAGCCGGCTCTCCAGCCCCGGCAGGCGGTCGCCCCCGCCCTGTCCGTCCCCCGGTCCGCTCATGGCGCGCGGGCTTTCACCGCCTCGATCCGGCGGATGGCGTCGATGTCCATCTGGCCGGTGCGCCAATCCTCCAGCATGCGGACGGAGCGGCGGTGGGCCACCTTGACCTGCTTGGAATCCTCGACGAAATCGCGGCTGGACTCCCGGCGCGGCAGCAGCGGCAGGATGCGGAACAGGTCGTTGACGGCGGCGGCCTGCTGGTGGCGGTCCTCGGCCTGCGCCACCTCCCACGCCCCGGTGATGTGGCTCCAGCCGTCGAGCAGCCAAGCCATGCGGGCGGCCTGGGTGCGGACGCGGATGAACGCGTCGTCCCAGTCGCGCATCAGCGGCCCGATGGCCTCGATGCGGCGGTGGAAATCGCCCAGCACCTTTTCGCCGATGCCGATGGTGTGCTGCGCCACCTCCGCGCAGAACTCCGCGACCGGGCCGGCATCGCTCGGCACGTCGCGCGCCCAGTCGATCATGCCGTCGCGGAAGCTCTTCAGGTCGTTCAGCCCGCGCGTCAGCCGGCCCGGCCGGGGCGAGTGCGCCAGCCCCACCGGCGCGGTGACCATGGCAATGTCGGCCAGCCGGGCATAGAGCAGCGTCGCGTCCATGCGCAGGCTTTCGGCCGCGCGGGTCATCAGCTGCCGGGTCAGGCGCTGGCCCTCGTCGGTGTCGATGCCGGCCTTCAGCATCTCCGGCGATTCCAGCCCGACCGCCTTCAGGATCGACAGGATCAGCAGGTAATGGGTGAGGGTGCCCTGGTCCTCATCCTCGTCCAGCGCGCGGCGGGCGGCCTGCGCCGCCTTCGGCCCGGCGAGCCCGCGCCGCGCCGCCCTCAGCGTCGCCCGGCGGATCTCATGCGGGGAGCAGGCCTCCTCCTTCACGATCAGGTCGTGCAGGTAGCGGTCGTGCATGGTCATCGACACCATCTCGGGCACCGACTTCCAGGCGACGACATAGATGCCCATGCCCTGCGACAGGCTGGGGATCAGCACTTCGAGCTTCGACCGCTCGCCGCGGCGCACGCGGGTCTGGGACAGCAGCGGCGTGGTGAAGGCCACCGCGGCCCCCCGCTCCTCGAAGGTCGACGGCGCGTATTCGATCGCACCTTTCAACATGATTGCCGTTCCGGATTCGCCTGATCGCTCTGCCGGCACCATTACGGGTCCGTTGGCCGGCCCCCCGCAATTGCACCATAGCGGCATTATTACATGGTCATAAGAAATACGGCGGCGACCAATTTGTTCTGAATTGTAGCGCCATGCAACGGCCTGTCGCGGTTGGCAACAGCTTGCAGGACGAGCGTGGGCCTATCCATAAGGTTTGTCCCCGGTCTGCTTGCCGGACGCTTGGGCATCACCGCAAAGCGGCGCGATTTACCCAGGAAACTTTATAAAGCCGGACGGAAATCTTCGTGCCGGCGCGCCCCTTCCGGATGCCGCGCGACGGCCCTTGCGCTTTCCGCGGCGACGCGACAGTTTGGACGGACGTTACACCGCGACCATGGGAGAAGCAGAGGGTGAGCAACATCGGCATCGTGCTCGGACGGTTCCACCGCAAAGAGGTGGAAGAGATGCTGGACGAGGCGCGCACCGTCGCCGCCAGCCGCGGCCTCGGCATCGTGGCGGAGGTCTGGGTTCCCGGTTCGATGGAAAAGCCGCTGGCGATCAAGCGCCTGCTGATGCGCGAGGATGTCGCCGGCGCGGTCGCGCTGGGCATCATCGAGCGGGGCGAGACCGAACATGGCAACGTCATGGGCCATGCGGTCATCGGCAGCCTGATCGACCTGCAGCTCCAGTTCATGAAGCCGGTCGGCGTCGGCATCCTCGGGCCGGGCATCAACCCGTCGCAGATCCCGCCGCGCATCCGCCCCTACGCCGCCGCCGCGGTGAACGCCTGCGCCGACCTGATCGAGCAGGGCTGAGGCCTCTTATGCTTTGGCGGGGCGCCACCGGTGCAGCACATGCATCGCCCCGCCGAACAGCAGGCCCCAGAAGGCCGATCCGACCCCGAAGAAGGACAGGCCGGACGCGGTCACCAGCAGCGTGACCAGGGCGGGGATGCGCTCCTCCTCCGCCTGCACCGCCGCCAGCAGCGAACCGCCGAAGGCACCGATCAGCGCGAGACCGGCCACCGCCTCGATCAGGATCGGCGGCGAACGGGTGACCAGCGTGGCGGTGACCGCCGCCAGCGCCGTCAGCGCGATATAGCCGACACCGCCGGTGACGGCGGCCTGCCAGCGCCGCTCCGGCCTGGGGTCGGCATCGGGGCCGGCGCACATCGCCGCGGTGATCGCCGCCAGATTGACCGTCGGCGCCCCCAGCGGCGCCGTCAGGGCCGAGGCAAAGCCGGTCGCCAGGAAGGCCGGCGGCACCCGCGGCGTGTAGCCGAAGGTCGCCAGCACCGCCAGACCGGGAATGTTCTGCGACGCCATGGTGACGACGAACAGCGGCAGGGCCAGCCCGACCAGCGCCTCCCAGGTGAAGGCGGGGGCGACCAGCGACAGCGTCGGCCAGGGGTCGGCCGGCAGCGCGCCCGACACCGGCGGGTTCATCGCCATCGCCGCCAGCGCCACCGCGACCGCCGCCGGCACCGCATAGAGCCGGGCGAAGCGACCGACCACCGCCCAGGTGGCCAGCACCAGCAGGCCCAGCCCCGGCGCCTGCCCGATCGCCATGAAGGGTGCCAGGCACAGCTTCAGCAGAAGCCCGGCCAGCATGCCGTTGGCGAGCGGCTTCGGGATCGCCCCGATCCAGCGGCCGAGCGGCCGCCACAGCCCCGCCACCATGATGAGCGCACCGACCGTCAGGAAGGCCCCCACCGCCGCCGGAAAGCCGCCGGCCACCGGCCCGGTCGCCGCCAGAAGCGCCATGCCCGGCGTGGTCCAGGCGACGCTGATCGGCTTTCGCTGCGTCGAGGCCAGCCAGATCGCCGACAGCCCCATGGAAAAGCCGACGGCCACCAGCCCGGAGGTGATCTGCGCCGTGTCCGCCCCGACCGCCGCCAGCCCCTGGATCACCACCGCGACCGAACTGGCATAGCCGACCAGCGCCACCAGACCGCCGGTGGCGAGCGCCGAGGGCGACAGGCCGCGACGCGATGCGTCGGAGACGGTCTGGTCGGCGGATGACGAGCCGGTCATGGCCGGTCCTTTCGCATGCATGGACAGGAGAGGATCCGACAGGTAAATTGGATCCAATATCCAGGCAAGCGTTTTTCTCACCTCCCAGGTCCCCGCATGTCCCAGCTTCCCGATTCCCGACCCTCCGATGCGCGCCTTGCCGATCTGGCCGTGCTGATCGCGCGCAACCGGCCGCGCTTCCGCACCGCGACCGAGTTCGTCGAGGCGGCGATGCGCGAGGCGATCCTGGAGGGGGTTCTTCCGGCCGGCGCCCCGCTGCGCCAGGAGGATCTCGCCGCCGCCTTCGGCGTCAGCCGCATGCCGGTGCGCGAGGCCCTGCGCCAGCTGGAGGCCCGCGCGCTGGTGGAGTTCCATCCCCACCGGGGTGCGGTGGTGGCGGAGATCTCGGCGGAGGATTCGGCCGACATCGGCGCCATCCGGGCAGCGCTGGAGCCGGCGGCCCTGCGGCTGTCGCTGCCGCATCTGACGGCGGACGACCTTGCCCTGGCGGCGGAGCTGATCGCGGAGATGGATGCGGAGGCCGATCCCGGCCGCATGGGGGAGCTGAACCGGCGCTTCCACATGACGCTCTATTCCCGCGCCGGCCGGCCGCGCCTGCTGGCGCTGGTGGAGCAGCATCTCTCCGCCGCCGACCGCTATCTGCGCTTCCAGTTCTCGGCGCTGGGCTACCATCCCCGCTCACAGGACGAGCATCACGCCCTGCTGGCGGCCTGCCGTGCCGGCGATGCGGACGCCGCCTGCGACATCGTTGTGCGCCACGTCATCCAGGCTGGCGAGCAGCTGAGCGCCTTTCTGGACGGGCGGGGATGAGGTCGGCGGGGATGGCGCCCCGCCTCTCCTACGGCGTTCCCAGCAGTTCGCCCAGCGCGTGGCTGAGCTGGCGCGGGGTCACCGGCTTGTGGATGATGCCCAGCCCATGGGCGGCGGCGTCGCGCTCGCACTCCGGACCGGTCTCGCCGGTCAGGATCAGGCCGGGGACCGGCGCGCTGCCGGGATCGTCATACAGCGCGCGGATGCGGGCGACCGCCTCGGTGCCATAGCGCCCTTCACGCAGCCGGTAATCGGCGACGATCAGGTCGGGGCGGCGGCCCATGCGGCTCAACCCCTCCACCGCCTTCTGGGCGGAGCCGGCGACCAGCACCTGATAGCCCCATTCGCGGAAGATCGTCTCCAGCCCCAGCAGCACGATGGCGTCGTCGTCGACCACCACGGCGAAACGGCCGCGACCGGCGGTCGCCGCCTCCGCCGCGGTGACCGCCGTCTCGACCTTGCGGCCGAGTGGCAGGGCGATGACGAAGCTGGTCCCCTGCCCCGGCTTCGAGGTCACGTCCACCGGATGGTTCAGCAGCAGCGACAGCCGCCGCACGATGGCCAGCCCAAGCCCAAGCCCGCGGTTGCGGTCGCGCTCCGGGTTGCCGACCTGATGGAACTCCTCCCAGATGCGTTCCAGATGGTCGGGCGGGATGCCGATGCCGGTGTCGCGCACCTCGATCAGCAGCCGCGCGCCGGCCCGCCGGCATTCGATGTCGATCCGCCCACTCTCGGTATAGCGCAGGGCGTTTTCCACCAGATTGCGCACCATGCGGGTTAGCAGGGTGCGGTCGGTCCGGGCCGCGGCGTTGCAGGACAGGACGTGCAGTTCCAGCCCCTTGGCCGCCGCCACCGGCCGGTAGGAGGCGGCGATGTGGTCGAACAGCGGGGCGACAGACACGCTCTCGATGTTGGGCTGGACAACGCCGGCATCGAGCCGCGACATGTCCAGCAGGCTGTCGAGAAGCTCCTTCAGCGCGTCCAGCCCGCGGCCCAGATGCATCAGCGCGGTGGCGCCCTGGCTGCCCTGGACATGCGGCTTCAGCACGTCGACGAACAGCAGCAGCGCCTGCAACGGCTGGCGCAGGTCGTGGCTGGCCGCGGCCAGGAACTTGCCCTTGGCGAGGGCGGCTGCCTCCGCCGTTTCTTTCGCCTGCAACAGCGCCTGCTGCGCCTGCCGGCGGGCGGTGATGTCGCGGAAATAGACGGACAGCCCGTCGGCATTGGGATAGATGCTGATCTCCACCCAGTCGCCCAGGATGGGAGAGAGAACCTCGATGGTCATCTCCCGCCCTTCGCGCACCGCCTGCTTCTGCGCTTCGAAGGCTTCGCTGCCCACCACCTTGGGGAAGGCTTCCCAGATACGGCGGCCGAGCAGAGTCTCACGCGACCGCCGCCACAACTGCTCGGCCTTTCGGTTGATGTAGGTGAAGCGCCAGTCATGGTCGACGGCATAGAAGGCGTCGCTGATGCTCTCCAGGATCTTCACCGCCCGCTCGTGCGAGGCACGGGCCTCCTCCTCCGCCCGCTTGCGCATGGTGATGTCGCGGAAGAAGCAGCCCACCCCCTCCGCCGTCGGCAGAAAGCGGATCTCCAGCCACAGGGTGGTGCCTTCGCCGTCGAAGCGCTTTTCCATGCTGGTCGGCTGCCGCTCCGTCATCGTTTTACGGCACAGCGCCTCCAGGTCCGACCCGGCAAGCTGCGGCCACACCTCCCACAGCAGTCGGCCGCGCATCGCCGACAGCGACTGGTGGTCGAGCTGTTCGGCACGGCGGTTCTGGTAGATCACGCGGTAATCGCCGTCCAGCGCCACCAGCGCCTCGTCGATGCTGTCCAGAATGTCGGTCGCGCGCCGACGCACGTCGGCAATCGCCTCCTCCATCCGCCGCTCGTCGGAGCGGTCATGCAGGATCCACAGGAATCCCTCCTCGTCGCCCTGAAGCGGCAGGATGGTCAGCGCGCCCCAGACGGCGAAGCCGTCCCGGTGGCAGAACGGACGCTCCTCCTGGATGCGGCCCTCGGCCAGCGCGCGGACCCGCAGGGCGTCGGGCGCGCCGGCGGCGACCTCTTCCGCCGGAAACAGGATGTCGACCGGCTGTCCCCTCGCCTCCTCCTCGGCCCAGCCCAGAATGCGGACGGCGCCGGGGTTCCAACTGGTTATCCGGCCGTCCGGCGCCAGGGTCAGGATGGCGTGGCCGATGGCGCTGTCGAGGATCGCGCGCAGCCGCCTCTCGCTGTCGGCATGGGCGGTGCGGCTGCGCTCCAGCGCGTTGAAGGCGGTGCGCAGATCCTCATTCAGCGCCGTGACAGTCAGCAGGTCGTCGCGGCCGCTGTAGGCGGTGGACAGCGCCGACTGGAGCCGGGCGTTCTCCCGCTCAAGCTCCTCCAGCCTTGCCAGCAGTTCCGCGTCCGGTCGAGCAGGCGAATCCGGCCCGGCTCCCGTTCGGTTATCGGCGGGCTCGTTCGGGACGGACGGCTGTTTGGTCATAGGCGCCCAAAGAAAAACGAAACGCTCATTCGTCGAGAGTGCGCAATGCCCAAAGCCGATGTAAACCTTCCAAAAGCAATATTCCGGACGATTGCGATATCCCGAAATGCAATCGATGTCGTTACCGCATATCAGTGATCGCCTTCACCATTGCCCGCACGCCGGCATCGAGCACTTTGTCACGCCGCAACACCAACCCCAGGGTGCGGATCAATGGCGGCGTCAGAGCTTGTACTGCGAACCGGTCGCAATCCTGCGGCCCCGCCACGGTGACCGACGGCAGGATCGACCGGCCGAGCCCGGCGGCGACGAGGTTCTTGATCGCCTCCACATTGCCCAGCTCCATCGATGGGCGCGGCTGGATGCCGCCGGCCATGAACCAGCCGTCGATCACCGCCCGCATGGTCCCGCCGCGCTCGTAAAGGATCAGCGTTTCATCCGCCAGCGCCGCCGGCGCGACGGTCCGATCCGGCGGTGACGCGTCGCCGCGGGGGCCGACACAGACCAGCTCCTCGGCGCAGACCGGTTCGATGGACAGGCCGGGGCGGCCGGCCGGCAGAGTGACCAGCGCCAGATCCAGCGTTCCACCCTCCACCGCATCCAGGATGTCCGGCGTGTTGCCGGTGACGACGATGATCTCCAGCCCGGGATAGGCGTTGCGCAGGGCGGTCAGGATCGGCGGCAGGCGGTAGATGCAGGCGGTGGCCCCGGTACCGATGCGCACGCGCCCGACCTGCCCGGCACGGTGGCGCCCCATGGCGGCCGATGCCGCCTCCATCTCCTCGCGCAGGCGGCGGATGAAGGGCAGCAGGTCGCGGCCGGCCGCGGTCGGCAGGGCGCGCTTGCCCACCCGCTCCACCAGCCGCACGCCGAAGCGCTCCTCCAGATTGCGGATCTGCATGCTGACCGCCGGCTGGGTCAGGCCGAGCCGCCCGGCGGCTTCGGTGAAGCCGCCATGCTCGACGACGGTCGCGAAGGTGATGAGCTGGTCGAGGTTAAGGCCACGCATACCCCCAGTCTTCCTTATGATTTCGATCAGATCAATAAATTTGCCTTTTCCCCGGCGGTCCGCGACGGTGTGGGCATGACGACCGCCGCCATCGCCACTCCCGCCCCCGCTCCTGCTGAAGCGCCCCGACCGATCTGGTTCGTGCTGCTCTGCGCCAGCCGCTTCGCCACCTCGCTGTCCTTCATGGTCTATGCCGGCGCGCTCGTGCCCGCGATGCAGGCCTGGGGCATGTCGGCGGGAGAGGCCGGGTCGATCCAGACCGCCTTCAACGTCGGCTACGCCCTGTCGCTGGTGGGCTCCTCCTGGTTCGCCGACAGCCTGGGCGCCAGGCGCGTCTTCCTGTGGGCGAGCTGGGCGACGGCGCTGACTGGCATCGCCTTCGCCTTCTTCGCCCGCTCGGCGGAAAGCGGACTGCTGCTGTTCGCGCTGATGGGACTGACCCAGGGCGGCACCTATGCCCCCTCCATCATGCTGGTGGCGCAAGGCGTGCCGGCCGAACGGCGCGGTGCTGCGGTGGGCTGGCTGCTGGCGGCGGGGTCGCTCGGCTATTTCGCCTCCATCGCGCTCGCCGCCGGGCTGGCCGAGCGGTTCGGCTACGAGGCCGCCTTCATCGCCTGCGGGCTGGGACCGCTGCTGGCGGCGCTGCTCGCCACGCCGGGGCTGCTCGGACGACCCAATCTGGTGGCGGGCGGGGGAGCGCGCCGGCTGCGCGGCGCCTTCCGGTTCCTGTCCGACCGCCGGTCCTTCCTGCTGACCGCCGGCTACACCGCCCATTGCTGGGAACTGCTGGGCATGTGGGCGTGGCTGCCGGCCTTTCTGACCGCCAGTCTGGCCGGCGCCGGCGGCGACGGGGCGGGCATGCGCGGGCTGTGGATCGCCGGTGCCATCCATCTCTCGGGCTTCCTGTCGTCGCTGCTGATGGGACGCGCATCCGACCGGCTGGGCCGGCGGGCAGTGCTCGTGGCGATGGGCGTGCTGGGCGCCGCCTGCTCCTTCGCCATCGGCTGGATGGACGGGATGCCGCTGGCCCTGGTCCTGGCGGTGGCGGCGCTCTACGGCTTCTCCGCGCTGGGCGACTCCCCCGTGCTGTCGACGGCGATGACCGAATCGGTCGAACCGGGCAGCCTGGGGGCGGCGCTCGCCGTCCGCTCCATCCTGGGCTTCGGCGCCGGAGGTGCGGCGCCGCTGGCGGTCGGCCTGGTGCTGGATCGGGCCGGCGGCGCAGCCGGTGCCGGCTGGGGCTGGGGTTTCGCGCTTCTCGGCGTCGGCGGCGGGTTGGCGACCGTCTGCGCCCTTCTTCTTCCCGCCGACCGTCCTGACCGGAGTTGATTCACATGGTCTTCATTGCCGGGCCTGCCATCACCGTGCGGGCGTCCGCCGACGCCGACATTCCCGCCATCACCGCCCTTTACGCCCGCCATGTGCTGCACGGCACCGCCTCGTTCGAGGAGATTCCGCCGGACGAGGCCGAGATCGCCCGCCGCCGCGCCGACATCCTTGGGCGCGGGCTGCCCTATCTGGCGGCGGAGTGCGAGGGACGGCTGGTCGGCTATGCCTA
Source organism: Azospirillum sp. A29 (assembly GCF_042604625.1). Lineage (NCBI taxonomy): Bacteria > Pseudomonadati > Pseudomonadota > Alphaproteobacteria > Rhodospirillales > Azospirillaceae > Azospirillum > Azospirillum sp. A29. The sequence continues at coordinate 1,041,156 of NZ_CP170467.1, read as the reverse complement.
TGCCGGCCTGTACCGCACCCGCAGCGCCTACCGCTTCACGCTGGAGAATTCCGTCTATGTCGCCGACGGCATGGGCCGGCGCGGCATCGGCCGGGCGTTGATGGACCCGCTGATCGAGATGTGCGAGGCGGCGGGCTACCGCCGGATGATCGCGGCAATCGGCGACAGCGCCAACCACGGCTCCATCGGCCTGCACAGCGCCTGCGGCTTCCGTCCTGTCGGCATCCTGCCCGCCGTGGGCTTCAAGTTCGGCCGCTGGCTGGACGGCGTGCTGATGGAACGGCCGCTCGGCGACGGGAGCGACAGCCCGCCGGCCGGCTGAGCGGAAACCTCGTCAGTCGGCCCCCAGCAGCTCGTCCGGGCGGGGGCTGGGCGCCTTCGCCATCGGCACCGTCCGCGGCAGCTCCATGCCGGGCAGCTGCCAATCCACCGGCAGCGCCGATCCCGGCGTCGGCCGGTACTGGTCCAGAACCGCCAGCAGGGTCAGCAGCGCCAGGGCCAGCGCCACCACCAGCAGTCGGCGGTCCACCCCGGCCATCGGGCCTTTGCCATCGGCCTCGGCGTTGTCGCGATCCAGCAGGGCCATGCTCCGTCCTCCTGTCCTCTCGTCCTTCGTATCTGGGACAAGCTTGATCGATGCGGCGGAACGTCACAATGTGGCTTTGCCGCAGTCTGCCTTCGGTTCAGGCGAAGGCAGACTGCGGCCTCAAGGTCTATGCGGATCGCCGGACCGGCAGCCTCAGGGCATGTACTGGCCACCGTTGACGTCGAGGATCTGTCCGGTGATGTAGCCGCTGCAGGCGTGCGAGGCGAAGAACAGGAAGGTCGGCGCGCATTCCTCCGGCTTGCCGAAGCGGCCCATCGGGAAGCCGGCGCCGATGCGGGCCTTGGTGTCCGTGTCCTTGTCGGCGTGGAAGGCGGTGTCGAAGGTGCCGGGCGACACCGTGTTGAAGCGGATGCCGTCCTTCGTGTGGAAGGCCACCCAGTTCTTCTGGATGTTGTGCAGCCACGCCTTCGCCGCACCGTACAGCCCGGCGCCGGGGCCGCCGCCGGTGTAACCGGCGACCGAGCCGACCAGGATCACCGATGCGGTGGTGCCGCTCTGCGTGGCGGACGACTTCAGGTGCGGCAGCGCGTATTTGGTGACCATCAGGGCGGAGCGCGCGTTCAGGTCGGTCACCGCATCGAAGAACGCGTCGTCGATCTCCTCCAGCGGCTTGCGCGCGACCAGACCGCCCGCATTGTTGATCAGCACGTCGATGCCGCCGAAGCGGGCGACGAAATCCTCGACCAGACGCCTGGCCCCCTCGCTGGACGACACGTCGCCGGGCAGGAAGGCGACCTCGCCGTCCAGCGCGTTCAGCCGGGCCAGCGTGGGGTCGAGGTCGGCCGGTGCCTTGCGGCCGTTCATGCCGACCAGCGCGCCGTGGCGGGCGAACGCCTCGACCGCCGCCAGACCGATTCCCTGGGTCGACCCCGTCACCAGAACGCGCCGGCCTTTCAGATCACCGAACATGCGTGAGCCCTTCCTTGCCATCGTTGAAAACCGCGGAGCGCGGTATGGTCCGCACCCAACACACCTATTGTCTCAAATATTGAGATACAGTTCTCAATATTTCCCGGATAGTAGGGACGGAGAGCGGTCTGGTCAAGAATGGCTGCGTCAACACGTCATATTGCCTTCTTTATATATGTCTCACTATGTGGCATCATCTATGTTGGATTTGACAACATACAACGCGGCCACTAAGGTCCCGTCATCGAGGCGACACGAATGCCCACCAGAACCGATCCCATGACCCAGCCCGTTGACGCGATCGACCCGGCCACGCCCGAAAGGCGGCAGGCCGCCGGAACGCAGACCCTGCTCCGCGGGCTGGCGGCGATCGAGTGCGTGGCGACCGGCACGACCGAAGTGAAGGGCATCGCCGCAAGGCTGTACACGCCGCGCAGCACCGTCCACCGCATGCTGAACAGCCTGGTGGCGGAGGGGTACCTGCACCATGTCCCCTACAAGGGCTATCTGCTGGGACCGAAGCTGATCGAACTCGGCATGAAGGCGCTGGAGCAGCGGCCGCTGGTGGCGCTGGCCCGGCCCCACATCGAGGCGCTGGCCCAGCGCACCGGCGACACCGTCCATCTCGGCGTGGTCGACGGCGACGCGGTCTTCTATCTCGACAAGATTCCGAGCACGCGCGGGCTGGAAATGCGCTCTCGCGTCGGCCTGCGCATGCCGCTGGCCTCGACCGGCATTGGCAAGGCGCTGATGCTGGGGATGCCGCCGTCGCGCTGGCGCGAGCTGCACGACGCGGTGGCGACGGCGCCGGACACGGTGGGCGGACGCCCCGGACCGCTGCCCTGGCCGAAATACGAAAAGCTGATGGCGGGCTTCCTGCGGCGGGACTGGGTGCTCGACCTCGAGGAGAACGAGATCGGCGTCCGCTGCGTCGGCGCGCCGGTGCGCGACATCAGCAATCAGGTGGTCGCCGCCATCAGCGTGGCGAGCGCGGTGCCCTACATGCCGGACGAACGGATGGCTGAACTCGGACCGGTCGTCCGTGCGGCGGCCGGCGCGATATCGAAGGAATTGGGATGGAAACAGGACGGAAGCGCGACGGGGCGGCCCTGATCGCGCTGGACTGGGGCACCTCCAGTCTGCGCGGATTCCTCATGGACGGCGCCGGCACGGTGCTGGAGCAGCGCGCCAACGCGCACGGCATCCAGAATCTGCCGCAGCCCGGCCTGCCCGGCTTCGAGCAGGCCTTCGCCGAGCTGTGCGGCGACTGGCTGGCCGGCAATCCGGGCATCCCGGTGGTAGCCGGCGGCATGGTCGGCAGCGCCCAGGGCTGGGTCGAGGCGCCCTATGTCGCCTGCCCGGCCGACACCGGCACGCTCGCCTTGCACGCCATCGCGGTGGACAGCGCTGCCGGCGTCCGCATCCTCATCGCCCCCGGCGTCACCTACGCCCCGCCCGACGCGCCGCCCGACATCCTGCGCGGCGAGGAGATCCAGATCGCCGGGGTGCTGGCCGACCGCCCCGACTGGGCGCGCGAGGCCTGCATGGTGCTGCCCGGCACCCATTCCAAATGGGTGCAGATCCAGGACGGGCGGATGACCCGTTTCGCCACCTACATGACCGGCGAGCTGTTCGCCGTGCTGACCAAGCACTCAATCCTCGGGCGGCTGATGCCGGCGGACGCCGAGATTGAGGCAGGGGCCGATGCGGACGCCCGCGACGCGGCCTTCGCCGACGGCGTGCAGGCGGCGCAGGCCAGCGGGCCGGGCGACCTGACACACCAGATCTTCGCCGCGCGCACGCTCGGCATCACCCGCCGCATGGCGCCGGAATTGCTGAAGGACTTCCTGTCCGGCCTGCTGATCGGGCACGAGATGGTGTCCGGCCTCAATCGGATGGGGGCGGCGCTGGGCAGCGGCCGGCCGCTGCTGCTGATCGGCGACGGCATGCTGTGCCGCCGCTACGTCCAGGGCCTAGCCCTGCTGGGCATCGAGCCCACCGCCCGGCTCGAGAACACCGCGCCCAAGGGGCTGTTCCAGTTCGCCATCGCCGCCGGCCTGATCGCGCCGCCGGCCGGAAAGGACACTCATGTCTGAAGAAAGCCTGAAGGCCCGGCTCGACGCCGCCTTCGCCGCCCTGCCGCTGGTCGCCATTCTGCGCGGCCTGAAGCCCGTCGAATGCGAGGACGCCGCCCGCGCCCTCTACGAGCGCGGCTTCCGGCTGATCGAGGTGCCGCTGAACTCGCCGGAGCCGTTCGACAGCATCGCTGCCATCCGCCGCATCCTGCCGCAGGACGCGCTGGTCGGCGCCGGCACCGTGCTAGAGGTGGCGCAGGTCGCCCGCCTCAAGGAGATCGGCGCCGATCTGGTGGTGATGCCGCATGCCGACACCGCGGTGATCCGGGCCGCCAAGGCCGCCGGTCTGGCCTGCGTTCCCGGCGTCGCCACGGCGACCGAGGCCTTTGCCGCACTGGCGGCCGGCGCCGACGCGCTGAAGCTGTTCCCGGCCGAGCAGATCAACCCGACCATCGTCAAGGCGATCCGCACCGTGCTGCCGGCCGGCACCCGGCTGCTGCCGGTGGGCGGCATCGCTCCCGACACCATGAAGCCCTTCCTGGAGGCCGGCGTCGCCGGTTTCGGGCTGGGATCGGCGCTCTACAAGCCGGGCATGACCGCAGCTGAGATCGCCGGGCGGGCCGAGGCCTTCGTCGCGTCCTGGACGGCGCTCAACCCGCGCTGACTTCACGCGGGCGGCGACGCCGTCCGCTGTTCCTGTCCGCACTCCACCAAGCAAAATTCGAGGGAGAACGTTTATGAAGGGCTATCGCCTCCTGACCGGCGCCGTCGTCGGCGTCCTGGCCACGGCCAGCCTGATTGCCGGCGCGCAGGCCGCCGACTACCCGACCAAGCCGATCGAGCTGACCGTGCCGTACGCGGCCGGCGGCGGCACCGATCTGGTCGCCCGCGCCTATGCCGACGCCGCGAAGAAGCACCTGCCGCAGTCGATGGGCGTCGTCAACAAGACCGGCGGCGCCGGTGCGGTCGGCCTGACCGAGATCATGGCCGCGCGCGCCGACGGCTACAAGATCGGCATGGGCACGGTAGAGATCACCATGCTGCCGCACATGGGCATCGCCCGCTTCACGGCCGACGACTTCACCCCGATCGCCCGCCTGAACGCCGAGCCGAGCGCCATCACGGTGAACGCCGACTCGCCCTTCAAGACCTACGAGGACTTCATCGCCAACGCCAAGGCGAACCCCGGCAAGGTCCGCATTGGCAACTCCGGCACCGGTGCCATCTGGCACCTCGCCGCCGCCGCGTTGCAGGAGAAGACCGGCATCACCTTCAACCACATCCCCTATGACGGCGCCAACCCGGCGGTCACGGCACTGCTCGGCAACCACATCGAGGCGGTCAGCGTCAGCCCGGCCGAGGTGGTGAACCATGTCGCCGCCGGCAAGCTGCGCATCCTGGCGGTGATGGCAGACGAACGCTCTCCGGCCTTCCCGGATGTCCCGACCGTCAAGGAAAAGGGCGTCGACCTGTCGGTCTACACCTGGCGCGGCATCGTCGTTCCGAAGAAGACCCCGCAGGCCGTCGTCGAAACGCTGCGCAAGGCCTCCAAGGCGACCGTCGAGGAGGCGTCCTTCAAAGAGACGCTGGCCAAGATGAACCTGACCCTGGCCTACGCCGACGGTCCCGAGTTCGGCCAAGTCATGCAGAAGGACAACGCCTTCTTCAAGGACCTGATGACCAAGCTCGGCATGGCCAAGTAAGCAGCAAGACGGAAAGGCGGGGCACGGCCGGCATCATCGCCGCGCCCCGTCCCAGGAGATCTCGAATGAGTCATTCCCCCGAGGGAGCCCCGGGACCGGGCGCGCCGCGTTCCGCGGACATCGCCGCCGGCATCATCGTCGCCGTGGTCGCCATCGCGGCGATCTTCGTGTCGCGCGACTTTCCGACCACCGGCCTGGACAGCGACGTCGGGCCGGCCCGCTTCCCGCTGATCTATGCCGGCATCCTGGTCGTGCTGAGCGCCATCCTGGTGATCGGCCGCCTGCTGCCGTCGCGGCGCAACCGGGAGCGCACCGCCGCCGAGCGGGCCCAACCCGCGACCGGCTTCCGCTTCGCCCCGGTGGCCATCGGGGTGGTGGCCACGGCCGCCTACATCTACCTGATCTCGCTGGTTGGCTACATCCCGACGACGGTGGTGTTCCTCATCGGCATGATGCGGCTGATGGGCCAGCGCAGCTGGATCCGCGTCCCGCTGCTCGCCGTCGGCATCACCGCCTTCCTCTACCTGATCTTCCTGTACGGCCTGCAAATCCCGCTGCCCGTCGGAAGCCTGTTCGAAGCCGCCGAGCTGTAGGCGAGGAGTTTGGAAGATGTATGAAATCGACATGCTCCTCAAAGGATTCGCCAGCTTGGCGGCGGATCCCGCGACCCTGCTGCTCGCCTTCATGGGCGTCGTGCTCGGCATCGTCATCGGCGTGCTGCCCGGCCTGACAGCCACCATGGGCGTCGCCATCCTGCTGCCCTTCACCTTCGGCATGGCCCCGGCCCCCGCCATCCTGATGCTCTCCGGCGTCTTCTTCGGCGGCATCTACGGCGGCTCCATCACCGCGATCCTGCTCAAGATTCCCGGCACGCCGGCCGCCGCCGCCACGGCGATGGACGGCTACGCGCTGAGCCAGAAGGGACAGGCCGGCATCGCGCTCGGCACAGCCACCATCTCGTCCTGCATCGGCGGCACCTTCAGCGTCTTCATGCTGATCTTCCTCGCCCCGCTGCTGGCCGGCATCGCGCTGGAATTCTCTGCTGCCGAGACCTTCGCGCTCGCCATCTTCGGCCTGTCGATCATCACCAGCGTGTCGGGCGAATCGCTGGTCAAGGGGCTGATCGCCGGCTTCCTCGGTCTGCTGCTCTCCACCGTCGGTCTCGACCCGATGGGCGGCTTCCCGCGCTTCACCGGCGGCTTCAACGAACTGCTGAACGTCCCCTTCATCCCGGTGATGATCGGTCTGTTCGCCGCTTCGGAAGCCTTCAAGTCGCTGGGCCAGCCCGCCGCCCGCGCCGAAGTGAAGGTCCATATCGGCCGGATCATTCCGCCCTGGACCGTCTTCAAGGGCCTGATCTTCACGATCCTGCGCTCCTCGGGCCTCGGCATCATCGTCGGCATCATCCCCGGCGCCGGCGCCGACATCGCCTCCTTCGTCGCCTACAACGAGGCCAAGCGCTTCTCCAGGAATCCGGGGAATTTCGGCAAGGGCGAGCTGAAGGGGGTCGCCGCCGCCGAGTCCGGCGCGAACGCCTGCACCGGCGGCGACCTGCTGCCGATGATGACGCTGGGCATTCCCGGCGATGCGGTGACCGCGGTGATGCTGGGTGCCTTGACCATGCAGGGCCTGCAACCCGGTCCGCTGCTGTTCAAGGACCATGCCGGTCTGGTGTTCACCCTGTTCGCCGGCATGCTGTTCTGCTACGCGGCGCTGCTGGTCGTCGGCCTGTCCTCGCTGCGCCTGATGGGCAAGGTGCTGGAGATGCCGCGCGCCATCCTGACGCCGCTGATCCTGACGCTCTGCGTCGTCGGCGCCTACGCCATCAACAACAGCATGTTCGACGTCGGCATCATGCTGGCGACCGGCGTGGTCGGCTTCTTCAAGCAGCGTTGGGACTATCCGGCCTCGCCGGTCGTGCTGGCGCTGATCATGGGCCCGATGGCCGAATCGAGCTTCCGCCGCGCCCTGTCGCTGTCGGGCGGCAGCCTGGACTTCCTCTATACCCGCCCGATCACGCTGGTCCTGCTGCTGATCGCCGCCATCACCCTGCTGCTGCCGTTGCTGAAGTATCTGAAGACCAGCAACGACGAAAGGCAGGCGGTATGAGCCCGACCGTCACCGCCATCGGCCTCGACGCCGTCATCGAACCGGACCTGCGCAACGGCACCGGCGAGAATCCCGTCTGGGACGCCGAGCGCCGCAGCTGGACCTGGATCGACATTCCGGGCCGCCGCATCCACCGGCTGGATCCGTCCAGCGGCGTGCGGCGCGACTGGACGCTGCCGGAACCGGTCGGCAGCCTCGTGCTGCGGCCGGACGGCGGTGCGGTCGTCGCCTGCCAGACCGGCCTCTTCGATGCGGAGCTGCCCGAGGCGGGCGGCGAAGCGGTGCTCGGCCGCCTCGCCGACAGCCCGTTCCCGACGGAGGGCATGCGCTTCAACGACGGGCGTTGCGACCGGCAGGGGCGGCTGTGGGTGTCTGCCATGGTGATGGACATCGCCAAGGGCGACCCGTCCGGCGCGTGGTACCGCTACACCCGCGCCGAGGGGCTGGTGGAGACCGGGCTGACCGGCTTCGTCATCCCCAACGGCTCCGCCTTCAGCCCGGACGGCCGCACGCTCTACGCGTCCGACACCCACCGCGACGTGCGGATGGTCTGGGCCTGGGACTACGATCCGGAGACCGGCACCGCCGGCAACCGGCGCCCATTCATCGACATGCGGGCGATGGTCGGCCGGCCGGACGGCGCGGCGGTCGACACCGACGGCTGCTATTGGATCTGCTGCCTGGACGAAGGCTGCATCAAGCGCTTCACCCCGCGCGGCGATCTCGACCGCCGGATCGAGGTGCCGATGCGCAAGCCGACCATGTGCGCCTTCGGCGGGGAGGGCTTGCGCACGATGCTGGTCACCTCGCTCAGCCGCGGTCCGGCCGATCTGGCCGAGGATCCCCACGGCGGCCGGGTCCTGATGTTCGACGCCGGCGTCCAGGGCCTGCCGGAGCCGCGCCTGACCCGGTGAGGGCGAGGGCCTCGCACCAAGGCGATCCATTCCTGGCGAACGGCAAAGCCGGCGGTGTCTTACAGCCGGCTTTGTCCGTTATTGGCAGGGGCGGCCTCAGCGCACCGCCTGCCGGTCCCAGCTGTCGTTCACCGCGGGCGACAGGCGGTGCTTCATGATGCGCTGGCTGGGCGTGCGCTCGAACCCCTCCACCAGGGCGATGTATCGCGGGTTCTGGTAGGGCGCCAGTTGGCGGCCGAGCCAGTCGGACAGGGCCGGGATGTCCACGGTAGCGCCCAGCCTGGGCTTCACGAACAGCTTGATGTCCTGCTCGCCGATGTCCGCCTGCACGCCGATGACGGCGCAGTCCTCGATGGCGGGATGGGTGGCGGCGATGTGCTCGATCTCCCAGGCGGAGACGTTCTCGCCCTTGCAGCGCATGCTGTCGGTCATCCGGCCGTGGAACAGCAGCGTGCCGTCCGGCAGCAGCGACCCCAGATCCCCGGTGTGCAGCGCGCCGTTGCGGAGCGCCTTCGCCGTCGCCTCCGGATTGCGGAAATAGCCGGCGAACAGGGCGCCGGACGTGTCGGTGCGCACCACAATCTCGCCGCGCTCGCCGCGGGCGACCGGCTTGCCGGCCTCGTCCAGCAGCTCAACGGTGAACCAGGGCATCGGCCGCCCCACCGCGCCGACAACGCCCTCGTCGTTGCAGGTGGTGATGCTCGACGCCTCGGTCATGCCGTAGCATTCGCGGATCTCGACGCCGAACCGCTGCTGGAACGGCGTCCAGGTCTCCTTGGGGCAGCCGCCGCCCCAGGCGATGCGCACGGGATGGTCGCGGTCGCGCGGGTCCGCCGGCTGCTTCAGCAGGATTTGCAGGATGCCGCCGAGATAATGGATGTGGGTGGCGCCATAGTCGCGGACCTGATCCCAGAAGCGGCTGGCGCTGAAGCGGTCGACCATCGCCAGCGACACCTTGGCGATCAGCGGCAGCACGATCATCTGCGCACCGCCGATGTGATAGAGCGGTTCCCAGACGAACAGCACGTCGCCGTCGCGGACCGCCGAAACGCGGGCCACCGCTTCGCCCGCCAGACGCATCATGCGGTGGGTGACCAGCGCGCCCTTCGGCCGGCCGGTGGTCCCCGACGTGTACATGATGGCGAAGAGGTCGTCGGGCCCGGGAAGCGTTCCCTCGAACAGGGCGCCGCTGTCCAGCATCGGCTCCAGCCGCGGCATGGACGAGGCGCCGTCGGCACCGGCCACGATTAGCAGCTTGCCCGACAGGTCGGCGCCGCACTCCGCGATGGTCGCCACGAGGTCGGCGTCGGCCAGCACCGCCGCCGGATCGGAATGCTCCAGGATGTAGCGCAGCCCGTCGCCGCGCTGCTGGGCGTTGATCGGGATCCACACCAGCCCGGCCTTGGCGATGCCGAACAGGGTGGACAGAACGGCTGGGCTGTTGCGCAGCATCAGCGCCACGCGGTCGCCGGGGACCAGACCCATCCGCCGCAGCTCCGCCGCCATGCTGTCGGACTGGCGGTCGAGGGTGCCGGCGGTCAGCGGGGCGCCGTTGTAGCGGGCGAACAGACGCTCGCCGTCGGTCCGCGCGGCCTGGGTCAGCAGGCCGGCGAACCCGGTGGAGAAATCGGACATGGTCGGGGATCTCGGGTCGGGAAATCTCGGGGTGAACGGACGGTGGCGCGGTCTGCCGCTTAGGTCTGCCGCTCAGCGGCCGGACCGGCGCAGCCGTTCGGCGATCAGCAGAAGCGCCATGACGATGAGGAAGACGACGACCGACACCGCGGCCAGGGTCGGGTTCAGCTGCAGGATCATGTCGTCCCACATCTGCTTGGGCAGCGTGGTCTTGACCCCGCCGCTGACGAAGATGGCCACCGTCAGCTCGTCGAAGGAAGTGATGAAGGCGAACAGGAAGGCGGCGACCAGACCGCCGCGGATCAGCGGAACCGTGACCCGCATCAGCGTCTGCACCCGGTTGGCGCCGAGCGTCGCCGCCGCCTGGTCCAGCCGCCAGTCATGCCCCTTGACCACCGCGGCGATGGCGACGAAGGCGAAGGGCAGCGCCAGCACCGTATGGCCGATGACGAGGCCGAGGTCGGTGGCGACCAGCCCGATCTGGGCGAACAGATAGAACAGGCCGACCGCGATGACGATGCGCGGAACGATCATCGGCGCCAGGAACAGGGCGAAGATGGCGCCGCGCCAGCGCGAGGTCGAGCGGGCCAGCGCCAGGGCCGCCAGCCCGGCGATCAGGGTCGCCAGGATGGCGGTGGCGAAGGCGACGCCGAAGGAGCGCAGCGTGGCGCCCAGCCACAGGTCCGACCCGAAATAGACCTCGAACCATTTCAGGCTGTAGCCCGGCGGCGGGAAATCGAGGAAGGGCGAACTGGTGAAGGCGATGGGCACCACCACGATGGCCGGCGCCACCAGGAAGACCAGCACCAGGGTCGAATAGACCGCCGGCAGCCGGTCGCGGCCGCGCTCGCCCAGCACGGGCGCGGTGACGCGCGCGGCGGCTGCGGTCAGCGTCGCCAGCCCCGCCAGGATGCCCTGCCCGGCTTTGCGCATGGAGCCGCCGCCCTTTTTGCGCCGGGATCCCTCGCCGGACAAAGTCGACAGGCCGAAGATGCGGTCGTAGACCCAGCAGGTGACCAGAGCCGCCGCCAGCATGAAGGTGGCCAGCGCACCGGCGAAGGCCCAGTTCAGCATCTCTTGAATCTGGGCGATGATCAGCTGCGCCAGCATGGTCTGCTGCGGCCCGCCCAGCAAAGCGGGAACGATGAAGAAGCCCAGCGAGGAGATGAAGGTCAGCAGCCCCGCCGCGGCGATGCCCGGCAGCGACAGCTGGAAATAGACGAGCCAGAAGGCGTGGCCCGGCGCCGCCCCCAGCGTTTCCGCCGCCTGCACCAGCCGGCGGTCGATGCCGGTCATCACCGGCAGCATGGTGAGCACGGCCAGTGGCAGCATGGCGTGCACCATGCCGATCATCACGCCGAACTCGTTGTGCAGCATCTCCGGCTGCGGCAGCCCACCGGCCGCCAGGATGCTGCCGATGACGCCGGTGCGGCCCAGGATCACCATCCAGGCGAAGGTCTTCACCAGATAGCTGGTCCAGAACGGCACCATCACCGCCAGGATCATCACCCCGCGCCTGCGCTCCGGCAGCTGCGCCAGCCAATAGGCCAGCGGATAGCCCAGCAGCAGCGAGAACAGCGCCGTCAGTCCGGCGATGCGGAAGGTGCCCATCAGCACGCGGAAATAGACGCCGGTGTCGACGATGCGGGCGTAATGCTCCCCCGTCCAGCCGCCGGTGTCGGCATCCTGAACGCTGAGGCCGAGCAGCCGCAGGACCGGATAGAGGAAGAAGACGGCGAGGAAGGCGATGCCGGGCGCCGCCAGCCAGAGCGGTCCGAAGCGCAGGCGCTGCCTCAGACCGCCCTCGTCGGTGCCGTGCAGGAGGACGGCGCTCATGACACCAGCACTCCGGCGTCGCTGCGCCAGCGCACGGCGACGCGGTTGCCCAGCGGCGGCGGCGACATGCCGCGCCGCAGCCGGACCGTGACGGTGGACTGGTCGCCCAGCGCCACCAGCACGCGGGTCTCGGAGCCGGCAAAGACGGTGTCGACCACCTGGCCCGACACCTCGTTGTCGCCCTCGCCGTCGAGGTCGAGCTGTTCGGGCCGGACGATCAGCGACGCCTCGCCCTGGCCGGCTGCAGCGCCCGCTGCGGCAGCGGTGGCAGGCGACAGGCGGAACCGTCCGCCGCCGGTCACCAGGATCGGCGCCCCGCCCTCGTCGCGCTGGAGCCGGCCGCGGAAGATGTTCGACACGCCGATGAAGTCGGCGGCGAAGGCGGTCTTCGGCCGGGCGTAGATGTCGTGTGGGGTGCCGATCTGCTCGATGCGCGCGTGGTTCATCAGGCAGATGCGGTCGGACATGGCCAGGGCTTCCTCCTGGTCATGGGTGACGTAGATGATGGTGGCGCCGGTCTCGCGGTGCAGCCGCTTGATCTCGTACTGCATGTGCTCGCGCAGCTTCTTGTCGAGCGCCCCCAGCGGCTCGTCCATCAGGATGACGGAGGGCTGGTAGACGAAGCAGCGGGCCAGCGCCACCCGCTGCTGCTGGCCGCCCGACAGCTCCTTGGGGAAGCGGTCGCCGAGATGGCCGAGATGGACCATCTCCAGCGCGTCGCGGACCCGGCGGTCGACATCGGCGCCCGGAATCCCGCGCATGCGCAGGGGAAAGCCGATGTTCTCCGCCACCGTCAGGTGGGGGAACAGGGCGTAATGCTGGAAGACCAGTCCGATGTCGCGCTTGTGGACGGGCGTGCGGGTTTCGTCACGGCCATCGATCAGGATGCGCCCGCCGTTCGGCTCCACCAGCCCGCAGATCATCTGCAACAGCGTGGTCTTGCCCGAACCGGAGGGGCCCAGCAGGGTCAGGAATTCGCCCGCCGGGACCTCCAGCCGGGTGGGCTGGAGGGCGACGACGGACCCGTAGCTCTTGGTGAGGCCATCGACCAGAAGCTTGCAGGCGGGAGGGGCCGTTCCGTGAGAGGGGAGCATGGCGGCGGGTCTCCTGTGATGGTCGTCAGCCGAGGATCCAGGCGTTGAAGCGTTCGCTCATCTTGGAGCGGTTGGCGCCCCACCAATCCTCGCGGGCGATGGTCATGGTCTTGAGATTCTCCGGGAAGGTGGGCAGGGCCTGCGCCCGCTCCTTCGGGATGTCGTCATAGGCCTTGAGGTTGGTCGGACCGTAGGCCAGCACCTCGGTGAAGATGGCCTGGCGCTGCGGATCGGCGCAGAACTTGATGAACTTGCGCGCGGCGTCGGCGCGCGGGTTGCCGCGCGGGATGCCCCACCCCTCGATGGAATAGAGGCCCTGGTTCCACGAGATCTTCACCGGCGCGCCGCCGTCGATGGCGGCCTGGGCGCGGGCGTTCCACAGGGCGATCATGTCGACCTCGCCGCTCTGGATCAGCTGGGTGGACTGGGCGCCGCCGGTCCACCAGGCAGCGATGTGCGGGCGGATGCGGTCCAGGCTCTTGTAGGCTCGGTCGACGTCGAGCGGGTAGAGCTTGTCCAGCGGCACGCCGTCGGCCAGCAGCGCCTGCTCCAGCGTGTCGATGGGGTTCTTGCGCAGCGACCGGCGGCCGGGGAATTTCTCGACATTCCAGAAATCGGCCCAGCTCTGCGGCGGGTTGGACGGGAACTTGTCGGTCCGGTAGCCGAGGATGGTGGAATAGACGTCCGTCCCCATCCACTGGCCGGTCAGCGCATCGGGCATCAGGCCCGGCGCGTCGGCAGCGACGAAATCCAGCGGTTCCAGCAGGTTCTGGCGGGTCAGGATGTCGCGCGCCGACAGCGTCAGCGTGCAGACGTCCCAGCTGTAGGATTTGGTTTCGACGATTGCCTTGAACTGGGCGGTCGGTTCGGCCTCGCGGGCGACATTGACGACCTTGATGCCGGTGGCTTTCTCGAACGGGTCGTAGAACGCCTTGCGGAAGGCCGGGCTGTAGGGGCCGCCCGGATCGGCCACGGTGATCTGCGAAGCCTGCGCCATCGCCGGGCCGCTCATCCCGGCTGCCAGGACCGGCGGAAGGGCCGCCGCAACGGCGGTGCCCGCGGCCCCCTTCAGCGCGGTGGAGAGCAGGCCGCGGCGGTCGATGGAGAAACCGTCGTTCTTTCCCATTGTCGTAATCCCTGTTCGCTGGCCGGATCTTGGCAATCGTCCGGTTGATGGAGGAGCTGTCGGGTGGGTGGGACGGCGGCGAACCGTCCCGTTTTTAAAAGACGTGCCGGAACGGCTGGTCAGGCGGCCGTCTTGCGCGCGGCGCGCTTGGCCAGGAATTCCTCCATCATGCGGGCCGGCTCGCCCGACGCGTAGGCTTCCCGCTGGATGCGCACGCCGGCGGCCAGACAGTCGCGGAACCCGGCCTCGGTCATCTCGCGGAAGCGCTGCTTGTCGAGGCGCATGGCGACCGGCGGCTTGGCGGCCAGTTCGCCGGCCAGCTCGAGCGCCTCGGCCATCACGCGGTCCTGCGGAACGATGCGGTTGATCAGGCCGATGGCGTGGCATTCCTCCGCGTCCATCAGACGGCCGGTCAGCGTCAGGTCCATGGTCCGGGCCAGCCCGATCATTTCCTTCATGATCCAGGGGCCGGTGGTGCTGGCGATGCCGGAATTGATCTCCGGCTGGCCCATGCGCACGCCGGGATGGCCGACGCGGAGGTCGCCTAGCAGCGCCACCTGGAAAGCGGAACCGGCGGCGACGCCGTTCAGCGCCACCACCAGCGCCTTCGACAGGCTGCGCATGCGGTTGTAGAGCCGTTCCCACTCCGCCACCCATTCCTCGGCGCGGTCGGCGTCGAAGCTCTTGGTTTCGTTGAGATCCTGGCCCGCACCGAAGGCGCGGTCGCCGGCACCGGTCAGGATGATCGCCCGGATGGACTCGTCTGCCTCCATACGGTCGAAGGCGACGACCAGATCGTCGCGCATCGCCTTGTTCCAGGCATTCAGCACATTGGGACGGTTCAGCGTGATGATGCCGACCGGGCCGCGGGTCTCGGTGAGGATGAAGTCGGTCACTGATGCGCTCCTGTCGATGCGGGAAGCCGGTCCGGCCCGGCGAATTGTTGCCGGCAGCCGGGAGCCCCCGCGGGAATGAGGGATCGAAGGGTGATCGCGAGGCGGTGTATTGAAATACAATACTTTGTATTGATTAGCTTGGCTTGCTTTCGGTACGCTGTCAACGGTATCTCTCACCGCGCACAGTCAGGACCGACCGACATGGCACCGCGCCGATCCGCCTCTTCAGCGCCCAGGACGGGCGTTCCCGCCGGCACGGACATCGATGCCAGCACCGCCGAAAACCCCGGTTCCGAAAGCCGGGCCGGCGATCCGCTGATGGTGATGTCGGTGGACAAGGCGTTCCGCGTGCTGCACGCCTTCGATTCCTCGCGGCCGTCCATGAGCCTGACCCAGGTCGCCGCCGCCGTCGGCATGGACAAGAGCGCGGCGCAGCGCTTCACCTACACGCTGGAGAAGCTGGGCTATCTGCGGAAGGATCCGGTCACCAAGCGGTTCGAGCTGACCGTCCGCAGCCTGGACATCGCGCATCACTATCTGCACAGCAATGCGATGCTGCAGCGCGCGATGCCCTATCTGATGCATCTGAGCAAGACGACGGAAGAGACGATCAACCTGACCATGATGGACGGGACGGAGATCGTCTTCGTGTCGCGTTTCATGAGCCGGCATGTGCTGAACACCGACGTCATCGTCGGCACGCGGATGCCGGCCTATTGCACCGCGCCGGGGATCGCCATCCTGTCGCGCCTGCCGGCGGCGGAGGCGGCGGCGCTGGTCGACCGGATGGATTTGAAGCCCTATACGCCCACCACCACCTGGAAGCGCGACGAACTGCTGGCCAAGATCGCGAAATCGGCGGTGAGCGGCTATGCCACCGCCTTCGAGGAATTCTATCACGGCGACCTGTCGGTCGCGGCGGCCATCACCGGATCGGGCGGCGTACCGGTGGGCGCTCTGAACATCGCCGTGTCGCGTGCACGCTTCACGCCGGAGGAGATGGAGGAGCGCTTCGCCCCGCTGGTGGTGGCGGCGGCCGGCTCGGTCTCGCAGCGCTGACCGGCCGGGAAAAGACGAAGCCGGCCCCGGAATGAACCGGGGCCGGCTTGGGCAACGCGCCGAAAACCAGACGATACGGATTACAGGAAGCCGGTCGAGATCCAGGGAAAGGCCGCGACCAGCGCCAGTCCGGCCAGCAGCGCCGCCAGATAGCCCATGATCGGGCGCATGCCCTCGTCCGGGTTGACACGTCCGATGGCCGAGGCGACATAGAAGCCGACGCCGAATGGCGGGGCGAACAGGCCCAGCCCCATGGCGAGGATCACCACCATCGCATACTGCACCTCATGCACGCCCATCTCGCGGGCGATGGGGAACAGCAGCGGGCCGAACAGCACGATGGCCGGAATGCCTTCCAGCACGCTGCCCAGGACGATGAAGGCGACGATGGACACCGCCAGGAAGGTGAAGGAGCCTCCCGGCAGGCTGGCCATGAAATGGGCCAGATCGGTCGAGAAGCCAGAGCGCGTCAGGCACCACGCCATCCCCGTCGCGGTGCCGATGATGAACAGGATCGCTCCCGACAGGGCCGCGGTCTCGACCAGCATGGGGACCACCCGCCGCCAGTCGAAACGGCGATAGACCAGCAGCCCGACGGCAACGGCATAGACGATGCCGATGGTCGACACCTCGGTCGCGGTGGCGACGCCCTCGATCACCGCGGTGCGGATCACGAAAGGCAGGGCGAGCGCCGGCAGCGCCACCACCAGGCTTTTGCCCAATTCGCCGCCGGTCGGCCGGCGCACGCCCGACAGGTCTTCGTTGCGGTAGCGGTGCCGCACGACCAGACACAGCATCACCGCCAGCAGCAGGCCGGGCAGCAGGCCGCCGGTGAAGAGCGCGGCGATGGAGACGCCGGTGACCGACCCGATGGTGATCAGGACGATGCTGGGCGGAATGGTCTCGGTCTGTGCGCCGGTCGCGGCCAGCAGCGCCACCAGATCGCCCGGCTTGGCGCCGCGGTTCTTCATCTCCGGGAACAGCACAGGGGCGACCGCCGCCATGTCGGCGGCCTTCGAACCGGAAATGCCGGAGACCAGATACATGGCACCGATCAGCACATAGGACAGGCCGCCACGCACATGGCCGAGCAGGTTGGCCAGCACCGCCACCATGGCGCGGGCCATGCCGGTCATCTCGATCAGGAGACCGAGAAAGACGAACAGCGGCACCGACAGCAGGATCAGGTGCGACATGCCCTCGTCCATCCGGCCGACGACGACCAGCAGCGGCACCTTCGTGGTCAAGGCGAGATAGCCGAAGCTCGACAGCCCGAAGGCGAAGGCGATGGGCACGCCGGCGAACACCGACCCGGCCACCACGACCACGAAGAAGACCAGCAGGTTGATCTTGCCGAGATCGGCCAGCACCGGCTGGAGAACCGTGAACAGTGCGGCGATGGCCGCCACCGCCACCAGGGCGCCCGCCACCAGCCGGACATCGCCCACCCGTGCCAGCCGGACCAGGGCCGTCGCGATCATCAGCCCGAGGCCGGTCGGCAGGGCCGCCGCGCGCCACATGTTCGAGATCTGCAAAGCCGGGGTGGTGATCTCCAGCTCCTCCCAGGCGAATTCGCCGGCCGGCAGGATGACCAGCAGCAGGAAGCAGAGTGCCGCCGCCACCGCGAAGACGTCGAGGAAGGCCCGCGCGCGGGGCGATGCCCAGCTGACGAAGGCGGTCATCCGCATATGCTCGCCGCGGCGGAAGGCGACGACGGCCCCCAACATCGCCAGCCACAGGAACAGGATCGACGCCAGCTCGTCCGACCAGGTGATCGGCGCGTGCAGCACGTAGCGGGCAACGATGCCGGTGAAGAGGATCACCACCTCCGCCGCCACCAGAAGCGCCACCGGCAATTCGGACAGCCAGCCCAGAAGCCGGTCGACCTGCGCCAGCCACGGGCTGGCGCCGTCGGATGGACCGGCGGTGGATTTGTGATCCACCACCGTCGTCATGTCAGGGCCCCCACCGAGCTTTCCAGGGCGTTCCAGGCCTCCTCGCCGTATTTGGCCTTCCATTCGCCGTAGAAGCCGGACTTGCGCAGAACCTCCCGGAAGGGTGCCGGATCGACCTTGTTGAAGGTCAGCCCCTTCTGCGAAAGCGAGTTTTGCAGCGCCTCGTTGAGGCCGGCGATGTCCTGGCGCTGCTGCTGCGCGCCGTCATTCAGGTTGCGGCTGACGATCTGGCGCAGATCCTCGGGCAGCCCGCGCCAGGACCGGCCATTGGTGACGATCCAGGACCCGTCCCAGACATGGTTGGTGATCGAGCAGAATTTCTGCACCTCGTAGAATTTGGCGGTGTCGGCGACCACCAGCGGATTCTCCTGCCCGTCGACCACGCCGGTCTGAAGGGCGGCATAGACCTCGCCCAGGTTGATGCTGGTCGGCGATGCGCCCAGCCCCTTGAACAGCGACACATAGACCGGGCTGACCGGGACGCGGATCTTGAAGGCGGCCAGATCGGCCGGCCCGGTGATCGGCTTTGTGGCGGTGGTGATCTGGCGGAAACCGTTGTCCCAGATGCGCTCGAAGGCGTGGAGACCGGCCTTGTCGAAGCCCTTGCGGATCACGCCGCCGAGCTGGCCGTCCATCGCCTTCCAGACCGCGTCGTAATCCTTGAACGCGAACCCCATGCCGTTGATCGAGGCCACCGGGACCAGGGTGGACAGGATCAGGCCGCCGGTGCTGAAGAACTCGATGCCGCCGGAACGGACCTGCGCCAGCAGGTCGCTGTCGCCGCCGAGCTGGCTGTTGGGGAAGACGGCGATGTCGACCTTGCCGTTGGTCTCCTTGCGGATGCGCTCGGCGGCCTCGACGGCGCGGACGTGCAGCGGGTGGCTGGCGGGGAAGCCGTGACCGAACTTCCAGGCGAATTCCGCGGCATGCGCCTTCGAGATGAAGGGGGCGGCCAAGGGGACGGCCAGGGCGCCCGCCGCGGTGGCGGCCAGAAACTGTCTGCGCTTGATCGTCATGGTGGGCTTGATCGTCATGGTGGTTCCCTCCCTTTTTGCGTTTTCTCGTCCGGTTCGGCCTCTATCGGCCCGGATGCGGACCCGGGCGGCGCCCCTCCACCGCCGCGGCGAGGATGCCGCGCACGGCCTCCTCGGTCACCGGTCCGGGGTTGTAGCGGTTGTCGGTCTCGACGGTGATGCGGGCGGCCTCCGCGATTTGGTCGGCGGAGAAGCCGACCTCCGTCAGGCGCGTCGGCAGGCCGACCGTTTCCATCACGTCGAAGATGGCGGCGCCGACGTCCGCCACCCCCATGGCGGCGGCCAGCCGGTCCATCGCCTGGGGGGCGAAGGGCGCATTGTAGGCCGCGACATAGGGCAGCACCAGCGCATGGGACAACCCGTGCGACACGCCGTAGGTGCCGCCCAGCACATGGGCGACGCCATGTTGCAGGGCGAAGCCGCCAGCCAGCGCCGCACCGGCGAGATGGGCGCCGTAGAGCAGGTCGGCACGCGCATCCCCATCGTCCGGACGGGCGGCCACCCGTGGCAGCGCGTCCATGATCGCCCGCGCGCCCTCCATCGCCGCCGGCACGATCACCGGGCTGATGGTGGGGGTGTAGATGGCATCGACGCAATGGGCGAGCGCGTTCATGGCGCTGGCCATGCTGACGTCCACCGGCAGACCGAGCGTCAGCGAGGGATCGTAGACGACGGTGCCGGCCAGCATGCGCAGGCTTTGGTGCATCCGTTTGACGCCGTCGATGGTGATCCCGCAGAAGCCGGTCATCTCGGAGCCGGAATAGGTGGTCGGCACGGCGATGATCGGCAGCCCGAGTTCCAGCGCGATGGCCTTGCCCAGACCGATGGAGGCGCCGCCGCCGACGCTGACCAGACAGTCGGCGCCCATCTCGCGCGCCTTGGCCCGGCCCCGGATCGCCAGTTCGATGGGCACCTGGGAAATCGCTTCCGGCAGGATGCCGATGCAGCGGCTGCCGAGGCGGTCGGCGACACGCCCGCCCATGGCGCTGCGGCCGGGCGTGGAGACGACGAGCGCGCGTTTGGCCCCCAGCCGCTCCACCTCCCCGTCGATGCGGTCGACCGCGCCCGCCCCGAAGACGACCCGCGACGGCAGCGCGTTGAACACGTCGCCTGGGGTGCTGAATTCTCTCATGATGGAAATCCGTCCGATGAAACCCGTCCGATGAAGCAGGGAAGCAGCGCCTTACCGGTTGCGGCTTACCAATCGACGATGGTGCCGTCGTCGAGCACGGCGGAGGTCGTGTGCATCACCTCCGGCTTGAAGGGATGCTTGGCCGCTTCCGCCTCGTTCACCTCGATGCCGAAGCCGGGAACGTCCGGCACCTCCCAGTGGCTGCCGGTGCGGCGGATCGGTGTCTGCACGACGTCGTCGTACCAGGGCACCGCACCGCTCATCTCCTCCTGGATGACGAAGTTCGGGGTTGAGATGTCGAAATGCAGGGCGGCGACGCCGGCCAGCGGGCCGTTGGGATTGTGGGGCGCAATGCCGATCAGCTCCGCCTCCGCCAGTGCGGCGATCCTCTTCCCTTCCAGCAGGCCGCCGGTGTGGTTCAGATCGGGCTGGGCGATGTGCACCGCCTTCTGGGCGAAGACCGGCATGAACTCCCTCAAACCGACCAGCCGCTCGCCCGACGCGATGGGACAGTCGGCCTGTTCGGCGATGCGGCGCAGCGCCTCGGTGTCGCCGGGCTGGACCGGCTCCTCGCAGAACATCGGCCGATAGGGCTCCAGTTCGCGGATATAGCCCATGGCGGCGGCGATGGAGCCGGGGCGGCCGTGGAAGTCGATCATGATGTCGACGCCGTCGCCCACCGTGTCGCGCAGCGCCTGCATCATCTTGCCGACATGGCGCTGGGCCGGGACCGGGGCGCTGTGGGCGCCGTAGGGAATGAACACCACCTTCAGCGCGTCGTAGCCCTTCTCGGTCACCGCGGCGGCGCGCTCCTTCAGCGAACCGACGTCGAAGGTCTCGTACACCGACTTCATCTCACCGAGGCCGAGATGGGTGTAGACGCGGACGCGGTCGCGGACCTTGCCGCCCAGCAGGCGCCACACCGGCAGGCCGACGCTCTTGCCGAAGATGTCCCACAGCGCGTGCTCGATGCCGCTGATCGCGGTGACGCCGACCATGCCCAGCTTGTAATAGCTGAACTTGTTCATCGCGCGGACGCACTGCTCGATGTCGCGCGGGTCGCGGCCGAGCACGGTCGGCTCCAGATCCTCGACGGCGCCGGTGACGGCCCGCGTCTTCCAGTTCAGGCTGGCCTCGCCCCAACCATACAGGCCGGGCTGGTCGGTCAATACCTTCACGAAGATCCAGTTGCGCATCTCGGCATTGACGACGAAGGTCTTCACGCCAGTGATCTTGATCGGCACGCCGGCGCTGCGGCGGGCGAGGTCCTCGGTGTCTCGGATCATGGGAAGCTCGTGTTCTGGTGGACGGGCCGCGCTGCCTGAGCAGGCGCCCGCACAAGGTTCAGCAGCGGTTCGCCGGCAATCAGCCGGTCGATGTTCCGGGCGATGAAGGCATAGCGGCGTTCGGGCAGCCGGGTGGTCCAGGCCGAGGAATGCGGGGTGCAGACCGCGTTCGGCAGATCCTCGAAGCGGAAGCGCGCGGGCGCCACCCGGTCGTCCGCCCCGGCCGGATAGCCGTACCAGACGTCGAGCACCGCACCGCCGATGGTCCGGCGTTGCAAAGCGCCGTACAGCGCCTCCTCGTCGGCGATGGGCGCACGCGATACGTTGATCAGCACGCCCGTCGGCTTCATGGCGGCAAGTTCGTCCGCGCCGATCAACCCGCGCGTCCCGTCGGTCAGCGGACAGGCGATCACCACGAAATCGGACTGCGCCAGCATTTCCGGCAGGCGGTCCGGCGGCAGGATCGCCTCGGCCAGACCGTCGGGGTCGGCAGCGAACTGGTCCACGGCGAGGATGCGCATGCCGAAGGCCGCCGCCCGCCGGGCAATCGTCCGCCCTATGCGGCCGAAACCGATCAGCCCCAGGGTCATGCCGTGGATCTCTCCGTGCGGCACGCGCGCCCGATAAACGTCGGACCAAGTGTCGGTGGCGAAGGAACCGCGCAGGGCGTCGGGACGGATTTCCCAGTTCAGCATCGCCGCCATGACGAACTCAGAGATGGGAATTTCATGTTCGAAGACGTTGCACAGGCTGGCCCCGGATGGCAGGGAGGCCATGTCGATGCCATCCAGCCCGGCCCCCGGCACATGCAAAAGTCGAAAATCCGGCACAGCCCTATCGTTTCGGGAGAAGCGCAAAGACACGACCACGTCGTCCGTGGTGATCGCCGAATCGAAATCGGGCGAGTGGGCGGCCTCACGGGGAAGGGGAATGATCTCGCAGGGTGTCGTCAGGAAAGCGCCGAGCTTGTCCTTGTGATTGGCGGCTTCCCCAATCATGAAGACTTTCATTGGCTTGATCCTCCGTTACGCAAACGATAGGGCCAACGAACTGAGTAGGTCCAACTTTTAAAAATGATCGATTGATAAGGAAAAGTTTTTACTGCCCCACGCCACCGATCCCCGTGGCGGAGAAAATCCGCTCAGGAGACCAGTTCGCCGACGGTCGCGGCGACGTCGAGGAATGTCTGGATCGCCGGGGATGTGTCGTCGCTCTGGTAGGCGACCCCGAGCGTCAGATAGGGGGCCGGCCCGTCCAGCGGGCGGTAGACGACACCCGGCCGCGCGAACTGCTGAAGATCGGAGGCGATGAGGCCGATGCCGAAATCGGCGGCGGCCAGCGCGATGATCGATTGGGCCGGGGAGGCTTCGAGGATCAGCTCCGGACTGAACCCCGCCTGCTGGCACAGGCTGATGATCTCGTCGTACAGGCGTGGACCGATCACGCGCGGGAAGATGATGAAGCGCTGCCTGGACAGCTCCTCAAGCCGCAGGCGGGGCCGCTCCGCCAGCGGGTTGCGGTCCGACAGCACGACATTGAAGCGGATGCGCGCGATGAGGTGCGACGACAGCGACTGGTCGTCGAGCGGGGGATGGAAGATGCCGACATCGATGGCCCCCGCCCTTAGGGCCTCCTCCTGCTCGGACGTCGTCATGACATGCACGTTCACGCCGAAATTGGGCAAGGCCGTGCGGAACCGGTGCATGATCTCGGGAAAGACGATGTAGAGCGCCGGTGCGGTCATGCCGACCGACAATTGCCCGATCTCGCCGCGGTCGGTCTGGCGCGCGAGCTGCGCCGCCCGATCCATCTGGTTCAGGATCTTCCGGGCCTCGCCCAGGAAGGACTCGCCGGCCCTGGTCAGGGAAACCCGCCGCTTGTTGCGGTGGACCAGTTGGACCTGAAGCTCGTCCTCCAGCTGCCGCAACTGCTGGCTGAGGGCAGGCTGCGTGATGTGGCACCGCGCGGCGGCACGGTGGAAATGCAGCTCCTCGCAGAGCGCGACAAAGAACTGGAGCCTGCGACGATCCATGCTGCGGAGATAAGAACATTGGGCCGGCGCTGTAAAGCCGCGATGGGCGGTGCGGGGCGCCTGTGCCTGCCACCTGTGGCGGCAGGATGGTGCGCGCATTGCGATAGCCCGTTCCGGTATCCCCTAAAAATCCAATGAAGCCAAACACCTGTTGCACCGGCCAAGATTCGATGATTATAGTGCGAACGATTCGCATTATCGATGCGAGTGATACGCATTCTCTTATATGAGTCACACGTTCGACTGGCTTGGGGGGACCGTGCCGGTCGCCGAGCTCGTGCTGCAACCATCGTCAGTCAGGGGAACCGTTACTATGAAACTAGTTCGCGGCACGGCGGACGCCCGTCGCACGACCATTGCGTGTGGCGAGCGCTCGGCCGCGCCTGACATCCGCAGGTCCAGCCTGCGTCCGGCGGCCGTCGCGGCCGGGCTCGCCGCCGCGGTTCTGGCGGGTGGTGCTTTCCCGGCCCCTGCGGCCCAAGCCCAGACGGCGGCGGCCACCGTCAACGCCGACATTCCCGCCGGTCCGCTGGGCGAGGCGCTGAGCCGCTTCGCCGCGCAGGCGGGCGTGACGGTCCAGGCGGATCCGGCGATGGTCCGGGGCAGGACCTCGCCCGGCCTGAAGGGCACCACCACGGTGGAGGACGGCCTGCGCCGCCTGCTGGCCGGCAGCGGCCATGGGATCGCGCGCACGGCGTCGGGTTACGCCGTCGTCGCACAGAGCGCCGCGGCCCCGGCTTCTCCCCCGGCCTCGCCCTCGGACAGCACGACCCTGCCGGCCCTCCAGGTGACGGCCAACGCCGGACTGATGACCGGCGGGCTGGCGCAGCCTTATGCCGGGGGGCAGGTCGCGCGCGGCGGGACGGTCGGCCTGCTCGGCAGCGGCGACGTCATGGACACGCCCTTCAGCACGGTCAACTACACCTCCGACCTGATCGAGAACCAGCAGGCGCGCACCGCGGCGGACACGCTGATCAACGACGCCTCCGTCCGGCTGACCACCGGCAGCAACGGCTTCGACGACACCTTCCAGATCCGCGGCTATGCCGTCGGGTCCGGCGATGTCGGCTTCAACGGCATGTACGGCCTGGTGTCGTCCAACCGCGTGCCGGCGCAGATCGTCGAGCGGATCGAGCTGCTGAAGGGTCCCGGCGCGCTGGTCAACGGCATTTCTCCCGGCGGCAGCATCGGCGGCGGGATCAACATCCTCGGCAAACGCGCCGGGGACGACCCGCTGACCCGCGTCACCACCACCTACATGAGCGACGCCAATCTCGGCGTGCATCTGGATGTCGGCCGACGGTTCGGCGAGACCAAGGAATGGGGCGTCCGCTTCAACGGGCTGATGCGCAACGGCGAGGCGTCGGTCGACGGCGGCAACCTCCGCTCCGGCCTGGGAGCGCTGGCGGTCGATTACCGCGGCGAGCGGCTGCGCTGGTCGATGGACGCCATCAGCCAGCGCGACGACACCGACAATTTCCGGCCACAGATCAGCATCCTGCCCGCCACCACCGCCATCCCCTCCCCGCCCGACGCGCGCAGCAACTGGTATCCCGGCACGGTTCTGGTGCAGAAGGACGTCACCGTCGCCTCCAACATCGAGGTCGACCTGACGGACAGCCTGACCGCCTATGCCGGCATCGGCTACCGCAAGGGCGAGAACGACCAGACCTTCCCCAGCTCGACCACCGCGGTGAACGCGCTCGGCAACTTCACGGTCCGCAACGCCTATTACGATTCCTATTCCCGCACGGTCAGCGGCACCGCAGGTGCACGCTGGCGCTTCGCGACCGGCCCGGTCCATCATCTGCTGAATGTCGGCTACACCGGCTTCAAGCGCGACGAGGGGAACGCCTACATCCAGTCGGCCGGCTCCGCCCTGTCGCACATCTACAACCCGGTGCCGCTGCCGGCCGTCACCGCCGCCCGCACCTCGGCGCGCAAGTCGGCGGAAACCACGCTGACCAGCGTCGCGGTCGCCGACACACTGTCGGTGCTGGACGACCGGGTGATGCTGACGCTGGGCGCCCGCCGCCAGAAGGTCCATGTCGACAGCTTCAACACCGCCACCGGCGCCCAGACCGGCACCTACGATGCCAGCGCGACCTCGCCGCTGGCCGGCTTCGTCGTCAAGCCGCTGTCCAACGTCTCCCTCTACGCCAACTATGCCGAGGGGCTGACGCGCGGCACCGTGGTCGGCGCCGGCTACGCCAACACCGGCGCGGTTCTGGCCCCCTTCAAGTCGAAGCAGTACGAGGCCGGTGTCAAGGTCGACTGGGGATCGATCACCACCACGGCGGCGGTCTTCCAGCTGACCAGGCCGAACTCGATCCGCACCGCGGCCAACGAGCTGGCCTATGACGGCGAGCAGCGCAACCGCGGCCTGGAGCTGTCGGTCTATGGCGAGATTCTGCCCGGCCTGCGCGGCATGGCCAGCGCCTCCTTCATGGATCCGAAGCTGTCGCGCACCGCCGTCGCCGCGGTGCAGGGCAACGACGCCGCGGGTATACCGGACAAGACGCTGTCGGCCGGGCTGGACTGGGAAACCCCGTGGGTCCAGGGCCTCGCCCTCAACGGGCGGGTGATCTACACCTCCGGCTCCTACCTGACCGACGCCAACACCCTGCGCTTCGACGGCTGGACCCGCCTCGATATCGGCGCGCGCTATGCCACCACGGTCGTCGGCACACCGGTCACCTTCCGCGCCAATGTCGAGAACCTGTTCGACAAGAACTACTGGCTGACCACCGGCACCTACGTGACCGTCGGCGCGCCGCGCACGGTGCTGCTGTCCGCCTCCGCCGATTTCTGATCCCCACCCCCGATCCAGCCGGAGTGATCATGACCAGACTGTCCATCGCCATCGTCGCCCTGCTGGGCCTCGCGGCACCCGCCGACGCCCACCAGATCTGGATCGAACAGGCCGACGGCCAGAATGCGGTGATCCGCTTCGGCGAGTTCGGCGACAATCTGCGCGAGGCGTCGCCCGGCCTGCTCGACAAGTTCGTCAAGCCGGCCGCCACCCTGGTCTCGGCCAAGGGCGAACGGACGGCGGAGGCGGCCAAGACCGCCACCGGCTTCGCCCTGCCCTTCAAGGCCAGCGACGGCGAGGCCATCGTCGCCGACGACCCGCTCTATCCCCTCTATCCGGGCAAGGACAACGGGAAGGAGACCGCCAACTGGTACCACCCGTCGGCGCGCCTGATCACCGGCTTCAAGGAGCAGCAGCCGAAGCTGCCCCTGGATCTGGTTCCCGCCGGCGAGCCGGGCCGCTTCAAGCTGTTCTTCAAGGGGCAGCCCAAGGCGAAGACCAAGGTGTCGCTGGTAACGCAGTCCGGCTGGGCCAAGGAGGCCTACACCGACGAGCAGGGCGTTGTCGGCTTCGACCTGCCATGGAAGGGCACCTACGTCGCCGAGGCCAGCTTTACCGACCGCAGCCCCGGCGAGCGTCCGGGCGCCAAGGGTCCGGAACGCTATGACGCCGTGAGCTACGCCACCACGGTCACCTACGTCCATGGCGACGGGCTGGCGCCGCTTCCCGCCGGCCCGGCGGCAGCGCCGCACCAATGATGTCGCTGATCGGCCCTGTCCGCCGCGCCGCCCCGCTCGCCTCGCGCATCGTCGCGGCGCTGTTCGGCGGCTATGCGCCGGCGGCGCTCGGCAGCGTGGCGGCGCTGGCATTGCCGATGAGCAAGCCGCAGGCCGTGCTCACCGGCATGCTGGCGAGCTTCGCGATCTATGCGGCGGCGGTGGTCTGGGTCTTCGCGGCGCGCAGTGCGCTGCGGGCCTGGGCCGGCCTGCTGGCGGCGGCGGCCCCGCTGCTGCTGGCGGCCTGGTCGGTCTGGTGAGGGGGGAGGTGCCGTGAAGACGGACAACGTAAAGCGGGAACGGGAACAGCGTCCCGCCGGCCGCGGCATCCGCCAGAGCATGTCGGGCCTGCACATCTGGGCCGGCCTGCTGATGGGCTGGATCCTGTACGCCATGTTCCTGACCGGAACGGTGTCCTACTTCAAGGACGAGCTGTCGCAATGGATGCGGCCGGAGCTGGCGCATCAGGCGGATCTGCCCGATCCGGCCCTGGTCGCCCAGCGCGTCGCCGACGAGCTGGGCGCCATCGCGCCGGGCAGCCCGCAATGGAGCATGCGCCTGCCGGACGCACGCACCAACAGCGTCTACGCCTTCTGGCGCATGGCACCCGGCGAGGCGGGAGCGGCGTCCGGCCGCCGCTCCTTCGGGGAGGCCGCCTTCGATCCCGCCACCGGCGGCAAGGTCACCGCGCGCGAAACGCTGGGCGGCGATTTCTTCTACCGCTTCCATTTCCAGTTCCACTACATGCCGGTGCTGTGGGGACGGTGGATCGCCGGGGCGGCGGCGATGTTCATGCTGGTCGCCATCGTCAGCGGCGTCATCACGCACAAGAAGATCTTCATCGATTTCTTCACCTTCCGCGGCGGCAAGGGACAGCGGTCGTGGCTCGACGCGCACAACGCGCTGTCGGTGTTCGGCCTGCCCTTCCATGCCATGATCACCTACACCGGGCTGGTCACGCTGATGGCGCTCTATATGCCCTGGGGCGAGCGGACGGCGATCAGGACGCCGGCCGAGCGCCAGCAGCTGACCGCCGAGCTGAACGCCTTCATCCAGCCGGGGAAGCCCAGCGGACAGGCGGCCCCGCTCGCCTCCGTCGCCGACATGGTGCGGCAGGCGCAGGAGCGCTGGGGCCGGGACGCTGTCGGCCGCGTCACCGCCACCAATCCCGGCGACAGCACCGCCCGTGTGGCGGTCGCGCGCGGCGAGGCCGGCCGCGTCTCGATGAGCCCGCAGTACATGCTGTTCGACGGCCCGACCGGACGGCTGCTGGAGACCCGCGAGGGGGTGGGTGCGGCGGCGGAGACGCGCGGCGTGCTGTATGCCCTGCATCTGGGGCGGTTCAGCGACGTGGTGACGCGCTGGCTGTATTTCCTCGTCAGCCTGATGGGCACGGCGATGGTCGGCACCGGTCTGGTGATGTGGACGGTGAAGCGCCGCCAGAAGCTGGCCGATCCCGAGCGGCCCCATATCGGCTTCCGCATCGTCGAGCGGCTGAACATCGCCAGCATCGCCGGGCTGTCGGTCGCCATGACGGCCTTCCTCTGGGGCAACCGCCTGCTGCCGGCGGGAATGGCGGACCGGGGGGCCTGGGAGATCCACCTGTTCTTCGCGGTCTGGGCGCTGACGCTGGCGCATGCCGTGCTGCGCCCGGCCAGGACCGCCTGGATCGAGCAGCTGTGGACGGCGGCGGTGCTGCTGGCGCTTCTGCCGGTGCTGAACGCCGTCACGACGGACCGGCCGCTGTGGCACAGCGTGGCCGAGGCCGACTGGGTGTTCGCCGGCATGGATTCGATGTGCCTGTCACTGGCGGCACTCCACGCCGTGCTGGCGCTGCGCACCGCCCGCCATCGGCCGAAACCACGGGCCGTGTCCGCCAAGGGACGGAGCGGCGTTATCGGCGGCGCGCTGGAGGAGGGGCGGTCATGATGCATCTGCTCTCTTTCGCGCTCTGCCTTGCCGCCTTCGCGGCGCTGGCCCTGGCGACGGAGCGCCAGCAGCACGACCTGTTCGGGCGTCCACTGCCGCCGGCCGCGACGCGCCTTCTGCAGGTCGCGGGAACGGGTGTCATGCTGCTGGCACTGGGCATCCTGCTGGACTGGCAGGGCTGGGGCCTCGGCCTCGTCATGTTCAGCGGCCACACCAGCCTGGCCGCGGGCGTCGTGTTCTGCGCGGCCATCGGCCTCGCAGGCGCCCGCCGCCGCAGGACGTTGGCCGCTATCTCACCAGCATCGCGGCGGGTCTGACGAAGCTCCTGCGGCCGCGCTTGAACCCCATCAGGGGAAAGGCAATTCCGCCGAAGGCGTCGGCTTCGTCGTCGGCGTCGAGCACGATCAGGTCCGCCTGCCCGCCGACCGCAATGCCATAATCGGCAATGCGCATCAGCCGGGCGGCCGTGGTCGAGACCATGTCGAGGCAATCGCCGAATCTTTCAGGGCCCAGATGCATGAGATTCGCATAGAGGTTGCCCATCCGGATCAGCGAACCGTCACCGAAGGGCGTGAACGGGTTCAGGACATTGTTGGTCGCGACCGAGACGGTGACGCCGCCGTCCGCCAGCAGATGGACCGGCGCCACCCCGCGCGACGCCCGATGCTTCAGATCGCGCCCGTTGAGATAGAGGTCCGTCGCCGGCAAGGCCGTCACCGCCACGCCGGCTTCGGCCAGGAGTGCGGTCATCCGCTCCAGCGCGGCATCGTCGATGGCGGCGAGCTTGGTGGCATGGCCGACGGCGACCCGCCCCTGCCAACCCGCCGCCATCGTCCGCCGGCAGATTTCCTCCAGATGCGACCAGCTGGGATCGAGATCGAAATCCAGATGGACATCGAGATCGACATCATGCGCCACCGCCAGGGCGAAGATCCGCTCCATCTGCAAGGACGGATCGGCATCGGTGTAGGGACAGCCGCCCAACAGATCGGCCCCCTCCGCCAGGGCCTGAACCAGCAGCCGTTCGACCGCCGGGTCGTGGGTCATCCCTTCCTGCGGGAAGACGCAGATCGACAGGTCGATGGCGAAGGCATAGTCGCGCTTGAGCCGCGTCATTGCCTCGAAACTGCGCAGACCGACCAGCGGATCGAGTTCCACATGCGCCCGCATGTGCATGGTGCCCTGCATGATCGCCCGTTCCAGGGTGCGGGCGCCGCGCTGGTAGACATCCTCGGCCGTGAACGCCCGCTTCAGCCCGGATACCGCGGCAATCGCCCCCTTCAGTCCGCCGCCGGCATCGCGGCAGCGGCAAAGCAGGCAGGATTTGTCGAGATGGATGTGGGTATCCACCAGTCCCGGCAGGACGAGACGCCCGCCGATGTCCTCTTCCAAAGCGGCGGTCCCGGTCAGGTCGGGGCCGATGGCGGCGATCCGTCCCTGCCTGACCGCGATGTCCTGCACGCCCTGCCCTCCCCTGAGCCGGGCGTTGCGCAGGAGAAGATTGAAACTGTGGGTCTGCGGCATCTCGAAATCCGGCGTGTCGTTTGCATGCGAAAATCGCATGCACTTTTGATACCAATATGCCGACACTTACGGAGGTCCAGATGAGTGAGACGACTGAACGCGATCTGCAGGCGGTGAAGGATTATCTGGAGGCGTCGATGGCCCCCGACCCAGTGCGCGCGGCCACATATGTGGCGCCGGGCTTCATCTGCCGCTTCACCGGGCACCGTATTTTCGACACCCCGAGCGGGCCGACCGGCTTCAACGCCGCGCGCTACAAACGGGTAAAGAAGCGGATCGAGCGTTATGACGTGGTGCCGGGCGAGACGGAAACCATCGTCTACAGCCTGGGCTACCTGTATGGCGCCTGGCCGGACGGCACGCCCTTCGACAACAACCGCTATGTCGACCGCTTCGTGGTGCGGGACGGGCTGATCGTCGAAACCGATGTCTGGAACGACAGCGCCGAATGGATCCTCGACCCCTCCTGCGCCCGCTGAGTTGCCGCCGGTCCTGGCGCCTTTATTCGGTGTAGGGCGCCAGGATGTCCATGAGGTCGCGGCTCCTGGCGCCCGAGCTTTGCAGCAGTGCGCGGGAGGCCACGGCCTCCAGATGTTCGTCCATCAGGGCGCAGGCCTTGTCGGCGGGGCCGGTCCGGATCGCCTCGATCAGTTCCAGATGCTCATTCACTGCGCATTCGGACGAATGGGGCCGGCTGAAGACCGCCAACGACAGGCCGGCGCGGTAACAGATTTCCGTCACATAGCGGATCAGCACGGGCTTGCCGGTCATTTCCGCCAGCCGGACATGGAACTCCGTCGCAAGGCGGATCGAAATCCCCTCGGCGCCATGCCGCGCCTGATGTTCGGCCTCGACAATGGCCGTCAGCTGCTTGACCTGGGCCTCGGTCAGCTTGCCGGCCAGATGGCGGACGACCTGACGCTCCAGATCGACCCGGATGTCGAAGATGTCGCGCGCATCCTCGAAGGACGGCACGGCGACCACGGCGATGCGGTTGCGGCGCAGATCGACAAGCCCCTCCGCTGCCAGCTGCCCAAGCGCGCTGCGGGCGATGGTCCGGCTGACACCGAAGCGTTCGCCCAACGAATCCTCCGGCAGCCGGTCTCCCGGCGACAGCGCCCGCTCGATGATCGCGCGCCGCAAGGCCGTGCAGATCGCCGCGACACGGTCGCCTCCGGATTTCCCTGAACGCTTTTGCTCGCGTTTTTCCTCGGCCATCACCGCCCCCGCCTGCTCCGCCTTCCATAAGCGAGGCCGGTTGGGAATGCAACTCACCAAGTGCCGCATTTGAATGCACGCCGCCGCTCGATTGCATAAAATAAGTGCATGCAAAAACTGTATGCACTTTTCTTCCCTCAATGCCTGACTTCTCGTCCGCGGAGCTTGGCCCTTCAGGGAAACTGGCGCACCCGTTGCATACAGTTTCAGCGATCCGCCACGAGGTACGTCGCATGTCCCGATCCCAAGCCATCCCGCAAGGCCACCCGTCCGTCGCCCCGTCTATCGCCCCGTCCATGGCCGTCGAGCTTTCGCAGGCCGCCGTTTCGTTCGGCAAACCGGGCAAGACAGTCGCAGCCTTGCAGGAGACCAACCTTCGGATCGCCGCGGGTGAATTCGTCGCCCTGGTGGGGCCGTCGGGCTGCGGGAAATCGACGATCCTGCGGCTGACGGCCGGCCTGCTGAACCCGACCCGGGGGGCCGTCATCGTCGGCGGGCGCGAGGTCGGGGCCAAGGCGCTGCGCATCGGCATGGCCTTCCAGAATCCGACCATGCTGCCCTGGCTCACCATCGAGCGGAACGTCATGCTGCCGCTGAAGATCGTGCGGCCGTTCCGTTCCGACTATCGCGCCAAGCGCAGGACGGAGTTCCGCGACCGGGTGCATGCCCTGCTGGCCGATGTCGGGCTCGACAAGTTCGCCAACCATTATCCCTGGCAGCTGTCAGGCGGAATGCTGCAACGCGCGAACCTGTGCCGCGCCCTCATCCATGAACCGAGCCTGCTGCTGCTCGACGAGCCGTTCGGCGCGCTCGACCAGTTCACCCGCGAGGAGCTGTGGGGAACGATGCAGTCGCTGTGGCTGAAGCGCAAACCCACCGTCCTGCTGATCACCCACGATCTGAAGGAAGCCGGTTTCCTCGCCTCGCGCATCTGCGTGATGAGCGCCCGCCCCGGCCGCATCATCGACGACAGCGCCGTCGATTTCCCCCGGCCGCGCACGGTCGACATGACCTTCGACGCCGATTTCGTCGCCCTCAACCAGCGCCTGCGCGACCTCATCATCGATGCGCGCAGCGATGCCGCAATCCAGGGAGCCTGAGCCGTGAGCTACGACCTGCGCCGCCGCCTCTGGGCCGCCCTCCTCATCCTCGGCTTCTTCGCGGCCTGGGAGATCCTCTGCCTCGTCCTCCAGGTCTCCGACCTCGTCCTCCCGCGCCCGACCCAGGTCTTCGCGACGCTGGCCGCGCGCTTCGGCATCCTCCTGCCGCATGTGATGCAGACCCTCTGGACCACGATGATCGGCTTCGTCCTGGGCGTCACCGTCGGGGTGGTCATCGGGGCGGCCATCGGCGTCTCGCGCACCGCCTACGACACGGTCTATCCGCTGCTGATCGGCTTCTCCTCGATCCCCAAGGTCGCCGTGGTGCCGATCTTCGTGCTGTGGTTCGGATCGGGCGCGACGCCGGCCATCCTCACGGCACTCGCCATGTGCTTCTTCCCCATCGTCGTCAACATCGCGACCGGCCTCGCCACCACCGAGCCGGAACTGGAGGACGTGCTGAAGTCGCTGGGGGCCAGCAGGTTCGACATCCTGTGGAATGTCGGCCTGCCCCGCACCATGCCCTTCTTCTTTGCCTCGCTGAAGATCGCCGTCACCTTCGCCTTCGTCGGCAGCGTGCTGTCCGAAACCGTCGCCTCCAACAAGGGCATCGGCAACGTGATGATGACGGCCTCCTCCAACTTCGACGTGCCGCTGGTCTTCGCCGGCCTCTTCCTGCTCGCCGCCCTCGGCATCCTGCTCTACGTCGCCTTCTCGCTGGTCGAGGCGCGCGTCACCGGCTGGGCCACCCGCCGGCAGGGCTTTGCCTCCGCCTGATCCATCATTTCCGAAACGGAGCCTACCCATGTTGAAAAAGCTTCTCGCGACGCTTGCGCTCGGCCTTTGCCTGGGCGGGACGGCGTCGGCCGACACCAACATCAAGTTCACGCTCGGCTGGAAGACCCAGGGCTCCGACGCGCCGTTCCTGCTGGCGTTGCAGAAGGGCTATTTCAAGGCGGAGGGGCTGAACGTCACCATCGACCAGGGCGAAGGGTCGGCGGCCACCGTGACCCGCATCATGTCGGGCGCCTATGACGCCGGCTTCGGCGACATCAACGCGATCATCCAGAATGCGGCGACCCGTCCCGACGACGTGCCGGTCATGGTCTATCAGCTCTGGAACAAGCCGCCCTTCGCCATCGTCTCGAAGAAGGCGACCAACATCGCGACGCCCGCCGATCTCGTCGGCAAGAAGCTGGGCGGCGCACAGGGCACCCCGACCACCCGCCTCGTGACCGTGCTCGGCACGCTCAACAAGGTCGACATGACCAAGGTCGCCATCGAGAACATGGGGCCGAACCTGCAGGAGCCGATGCTGATCAAGGGCGACATCGACGGCGCCCTGGTCTTCAACATCACCAGCTGGTTCAACCTGATCAACAACCGCCAGGATCCGGCCAAGGACTACAACTGGCTGCTGTTCGGCGACTTCGGCCTCGACCTCTATTCCAACGGCATGATGGTTTCCCAGAAGCTGATCCGGGAGAACCCGGCCGCCGTCACCGGCCTCGTCCGTGCCGTCAACAAGGCGGCGGTCGAGATCGGCGGCAATCCTGCCGCCGGGCTGAAGGCGGTCCTGGCCTACGACAATCTGGCCAAGGAGGAGCTCGAGCGCGCCCGCATGATCTTCTCCTACGAGCATCTCATCGTTTCGCCGGAGGTCGACAGGCTCGGCCTCGGCGATGTGGACGATGCCCGCCTCGCCCGCTCCATCGGCATTGTCGTCGAAGGCTATCAGCTGACCGCCACGCCCAAGCCGGAACAGGTCTTCACCCGCCGGTTCCTGCCGCCGCCGGCCGACCGCAAGCTTGCCTACAAGACGAACTGACAGCAGGGAACAGGCCCGGCCGGACCGACGGCCGGGTTCCAGCAGAGGGGAAACGAGATGAACGCCGCCCGGCCCGGAATGGTCACCAGCCCGCATCCCCTGGCCTCCGAAGCCGGTGCCGCCGTTCTGGCCAGCGGCGGCACCGCCATCGAAGCGGCGGTCGCCATCGCCGCCTGCCTGTCCGTCGTCATGCCGCACTTTTGCGGGATCGGCGGTGACGCCGTCTGGCTGGTGGCGGACCGGCAGGGAGGGCAACGCTGCTTCCTCGGCATCGGACAGGCGGCGGAGACCCTGCCCGCCTACGACTCTGCCATCCCTCTGCGCGGACCGGCCTCGACGGTCACCTCGGCCTGCGCGGTCGACAGCTGGGGTCATGCCCTTGCCTACGGTGCGGATCGCTGGGGCGGCACACAGGCCTTCGCCGACCTCCTCGCCCCCGCCATCGCCCTGGCCCGGGACGGCTATGTCCCGAGCCGCTCGCAACAGTTCTGGTTCGATTTCCGCCGTGACGAGATCCCGCAGTGGAAAGGTTTCGCAGAGCGTTTCAGCGCGGTCCCCGGCGCCCTCTTCAAGCAGCCCGGCCTCGCCCGCAGCCTCTCCCTGCTGGCGGAGGACGGTTACCGGTCCTTCTATGATGGGCGGCTGGCCGAGCAGCTGGCAGAGGGGCTGGCCGCCGCCGGTTCCCCTCTCCGTGCCGCGGATCTGGCAGCATCACGGACGCGGGACGAGATTCCTGCAAGCCTGGGCTATCGCGGGCTGACCCTGCTGGCGCCGCCCGCGCCGACGCAGGGGCTTTCTACGCTGGCGATCATGGGCATCCTCTCCCACTTCGATCTGGCGGCCCTGTCTCCCACCAGCCCGCGGCGTTACCATCTGCTGGTCGAGGCGGTGAAACAGGCTTTCCTGGACCGGCGGCTGATCGCCGATCCGGACTGTGCCGAACCGCCTCCCTGGGATTTCCTCGATCCGCATCGTCTGGCCGCCAAGGCCGCCGCCATCGATCCGGCACGCGCCCTGCCCTGGCCCCATCCCTACCAGCATGGCGATACGGTCTATTTCGCCGCGGCCGACGAACAGGGGCGCTGCGCGAGCGTCCTGCAAAGCACCTATTTCGACTGGGGCAGCGGTGTCCCGATCGGCGACACCGGCATCCTCTGGCAGAACCGTGGCGCGGCATTCTCGACCATTCCCGGCGACCGCAACGGGATCGAGCCCGGCAAGCGCCCCTTCTACACACTCAATCCCGGCATCGCCCTCAGGGATGGGAACCCTCACCTTCTCTACGGCACGCAGGGCGCGGACGGCCAGCCGCAGACCCTGTCCGTGCTGCTCAGCGGCCTGATCGATCACGGCATGACGCCCGAGGAGGCGCTCGCCCAGCCCCGCTTCCTTCTGGGAAAGACATTCTCCGACAGCCGCGACAGCCTCAAGATCGAAGCGTCCCTGGGCGGGGCCGCGATGGAGACCCTCGCTGCTCTGGGGCATGAGGTGGCGCCCCTTCCGGCCTTGTCGCCGATCTTCGGCCAGGCGGGAGCGATCAGGCTCACCGATGCCAACAGCTTGAGCGGCGCCCACGATCCGCGTGGAGAAGGCAACGCGATCCGATGCCAGAGGCCTCTGCCGCAGTGACACACCGGCTCGCCGGAACGACCGCCGTTGGGGTCGGTTTCACTTGGTGGCAACAAGAGTCCGTGCAGGCTCATGTCAAGGCGGATTGCCAAGCCGGATTCAGGACCTGAACGATGCTGCCCTTGGCGTCGGAAAGCGCTATGTATTTCAAAAGACTTGCCGACGCTACGAGGATGAGGGCGAGGACATGGGCCAGCTGGCCAAACCTGAGGTCGGGAAAGGCCCAGCGGCCACGCTGCCCGACGTGAGGTCGATGCTCGCCTCCGCGGTTGCCCGGCATAAGGCAGGGGATGCTGCCGCCGGCACTCTGTACCGGGCCATTCTGTCCGCCGATCCGTCGCATGGCGACGTCCTCCATCTGCTTGGCGTGACGGCGTTGCAGGCCGGGGCGGCGGAGGTGGCCCGCCGCTGGCTGCGCCGGGCGCTCGTGGTCGACAGGGCGCAGGCCTACTACCGCAACAGCCTGGGTGAGGCCTTCCGCGCACTCGGCCGGCCGGACAAGGCGCGGGAACAGTACCGCCTGGCGCTCACGCTCAATCCGGCCTACCCGGAATCGCTGGCCAACCTGCACAGGCAGCCCCTGCCGGGCGACAATGCGTCGGTCCTGCTCGAGCGCTTCTGCCGCCTGCGCCCGGCCACGGCGAGCGAACTCCTGGCCGTTGCCGATTCCCGTCTGCTTTCGGGACGGCTGGCCGACGCGCGCACCGCCTATCGGGCGGCAGTGGCGCTGGAACCCGCAACGGTCCAGGCCTACGTCAACCTCGGCGCGACCGCCTCGCGGGAGAAGAACCATGCGCAGGCCGCCGCCGCCTATCGCCGGGCCCTGCGCCTGTCACCCGATCATCCGGGGGCGTGGAACAACCTCGCCAGTGCCGTATGGGAGTTGAACGACGGCCAGGGTGCCGTCCGCTTCCGCCGCCGATCCGTGGCGCTCAAGCCGGACCATCCCGATCCCTACGCCAACCTCGGCGATGTCCAGCGATCCCAGGCCCGGAACGGCGATGATTTCGCCGAGGCGGCGACGCTGTGCCGGCAAGCCCTGCGGATCAACCCGTCGCATGTCTCGGCGCTGAACAATCTCGGCATCGTCAACCTCGACCTCGGCCAACTGGACGAGGCCGAGCGCCTGTTCAACCGGACGCTGGCCGCCGAACCGAAGCACCCCGATGCCCGCTTCAACCTGTCGCTGGCCCTGCTCAAAGCCCGCCGGCTCAAGGAAGGTTGGGACCATTACGAGGCCCGCTGGGAAACCGGCCAGCTCCCGACGGTGAACGGGCAGTTGCGGGCCTGGCAGGGCGAGCCACTGAACGGCGCCACCATCCTGCTGCATGCCGAGCAGGGACACGGCGACACCCTTCATTTCGTCCGCTACGCCCCGCTGGTCGCGGCGCGGGGCGGACGCGTGGTGCTGGCGGTGCAGCCGTCGCTGAAGCGGCTGGTCGCCGGCATGCCCGGCGTGGCTGCGGTCCATGCGCTGACGGACCCCTTCTCGAAGCCGGAGTTCCACTGCCCGCTGATGAGCCTGCCGCGGCTGCTCGGCACCGAGCTGGGCACGATCCCCGGCGCCATCCCCTACCTCTACCCGCCCGCCGAGGCGATCGGCAAATGGTTGGGCCAGCCGCTGCCGGGCGCCGGGCTGCGGGTCGGGTTGGTGTGGTCGGGAGACCCCCGGCCAAGCCTGCTGCGCGCGAACCTGACGGACCGGCGGCGCAGCATGAGCCTGCACGATCTGGCGCCATTGGCCGAGGTGCCGGACCTGCGCTTCGTGAACCTGCAGATGGGCGGGCCGGCGGCGCAGCTCGCCGATCCGCCGGCGGGGATGGACATCCACGATCCGATGGAGGTCATCGCCGATTTCGCGGACACGGCGGCCCTGGTGATGCGCCTCGATCTCGTGATCACGGTCGACACCTCGGTCGCCCATCTCGTAGGCGCGCTGGGCAAGCCCGTCTGGGTCATGTCGCGCTACGACGGATGCTGGCGCTGGCTTCAGGACCGCGACGACACGCCCTGGTACCCGACGATGCGGCTTTTCCGCCAGACCGCGCCGGGCGACTGGACGAGCGTCATCAGGCGCGTCGCGGACGCCCTGCGTCAGTTGGCTGCATGATCACCCCGCCTGCGTGACGCCCCCGCCGGTTTCCAGGGGCTCTGTTGCAAAGTCGGCCGGCACGCGTCGAAATGGCTGGAGGTTGGATGGTGCCAAGCCGTGTCGGACTTCAAGGGACGCCACTTCAAAGGTGAGATCGTGCTGTGGGCGGTGCGCTGGTACTGCCGATACGGTATCAGCTATCGCGACCTCGAGCAGATGATGGCCGAGCGCGGCGTTACGGTCGATCATTCAACGATCTACCGCTGGGTTCAGAAGTACGCGCCGGAGATTGAGAAGCGGCTTCGCTGGCAGTGGCGCTGCCCACGGTCAACCAGCTGGCGGGCCGACGAGATCTCCGTGAAAGTGGGTGGCAAGTGGGCCTAGCTATACCGAGCCGTCGACAAGCATGGCAACACCATCGACTTCTACCTCTCTCCCACGCGAAACACTGCCGCCGCCAAGCGCTTCCTGTCCAAAGCGCTCAATGGTCTGAAGGCGTGGGAGAAGCCGACGGTCATCAACACCGACAAGGCGCCAACCTATGGGGCGGCCCTGGCGGAGCTGAAGGCCGAGGGCAAATGTCCCGAGGAGACCCAGCACCGGCATGTCAAATATCTGAACAACGTGGTGGAGGCCGACCATGGCAAGCTGAAGCAGCTGATTCGTCCGGTGCGGGGCTTCAAGAGCCTGAAGACGGCCTACGCGACGATCAAGGGCTTTGAGGTGATGCGGGCGCTCCGCAAAGGCCAAGCGTCCAGCTTCAATATCACCCGTGACATACCGGGCGAGGCGCGCCTTGTCGAACGCGCCTTCAACCTAGGACCCTGTGTGCTCGCCGAAGCTGTGCAGTTCATCAGCCAGCAGCTCGAACTTCAGGCGGCGTAGCGTCGGCGGTGATGCCTGTGACCATCACCGCCGACGCTACGCCGCCAAACTTTGCAACAGAGCCTCCGTGAGGACAATTGCCTGCCTCTCCGCAACCAGACGCCAGTCGTCGATCCCACCGGCGCACGCCGCGGCTGGGGCGAATCCGCTGTGGACGAGATGATCGAACAGTTGGAAAGCATCTATACCGACAGTGCGGCCGCGCGGGTTCGGGCCGAGGCGGGCCGAATCTTCATGCACTGTGAGCGGACCTGGAGCAACTTTGCCAACTCTTTCATTCAAGCTGCCGGCTGAGCCATCGTGGGGCGTTATCAGGCTTGCGGAAACGCACCATGCCGCAGCGGCCCACCACTGGAATCAGGATGCATGAGTCCTTCTCATGCATGGAGGCCGGATAAATCGTTTGTCGGAAACCGGTCGGATGCGGAGGTTTGGCCCAGGGTTTTCAGCATCGACAGTTGGAGGAATGGCCTTGGAAAACGGAATTGAACGCTACCCGCTGGATGAGTCCTCGCTCTACCGGACCCAGTTCCTGGAATCGGTGCGGGTGCCGGTCGATGGTACCGAATTCCTGATGCTGAGCGGGCT
The DNA here is from genome assembly GCF_042604625.1 of Azospirillum sp. A29. Classification (NCBI taxonomy): domain Bacteria; kingdom Pseudomonadati; phylum Pseudomonadota; class Alphaproteobacteria; order Rhodospirillales; family Azospirillaceae; genus Azospirillum; species Azospirillum sp. A29. Next base: position 1,001,373 of record NZ_CP170467.1, on the reverse strand, counting down.
GACGCCGCCGGTCGTCGACGGCTCCGTTCCGGGCGACCGGGTCGAGGCCTATGGCGACACGGAGATGCAGACCCGCAACATCCTGACGCAGTTGAAAGCCACGCTGGAACGGCGCGGCTATGGCCTGAACGACGTGGTTAAGGTCCAGGCCTTCCTGGTCGGCGATGCCCGGATGGGCGGGCGGGCCGATTTCCAGGGCTATTCCCGCGCCTACGCCGAGGTGTTCGGCACCGCCGAAACCCCGAACATTCCGGTGCGCACCCGTGTGCAGGTGGCCGGGCTGGTGGAGCCGGGCTGGCTGGTGGAGATCGAGGCGATGGCCGCCAAGGCGGGGTGACCGCCGTCGCGACGGTCAGGCGGGACGGTCAGGCGGGACGGTCCGAAGCCCCGCCGAACCGCTCGGCGATGGCCAGGACCAGATCGTCCGCGCCCGGCCGCCCGACGATCTGGACCCCCACCGGCATCCCGTTGCGGTCGTGCCCGGCAGGCAGCGCCAGCGCCGGCAGGCCGAGCAGGCTGAAAGGGCGGTTGAAGCGCAGGAAGGCCAGGGTGGTGGCGCCGGCAATGGTCACGTCGTCGTCGTCGACACCGTCCAGACGCGGAGCCGGCACCCCGATCACCGGACAGAGCAGGACGTCCGCCGCAGCGAAAGCACCCTCGATCACCGCCGCCCGATGGGCCTCCCGGTCGCGCAACGCCTGATCGTAGGCGTCGCGCCCCACCTCGGCCGCCGCGACCAGACGCCGCCGCACCGCCGCCGGATACCAGTCCGGACGCTCGGCCAACGCCGTCCGGTGCAAAGCCGACGCCTCGAACGAAGTGATGGTCCCGGCGCAGACGTTCAGCGCGTCGAGCGGCGGCAGGGCGACCTCGGCCGCCACCGCCCCGCCCTCGGTCATCCGGCACAGGACGGACCGGACGACCGCGGCGACCTCCGGCTCGACGCCGGTCCGGAGCCATTCCACCGGTAAACCGACACGCAGAGGGCCGGCACGCAGAGGACAATCGTCGTGTTCCCTGGACGCCGGATCGCGCAGCGCGACGAACACCGCGCGCAGCAGGGCGGGATCGCGGGCGATGAGGCCGATCTCGTCCTGCGACGGCGACAGCGGCGCGATGCCGGGATCGCCGACGGCTCCGGCCGTCGGCTTGAAGCCGAGGACGCCGCACAGGGCGGCCGGGATGCGCACCGACCCGCCGGTGTCGGTGCCGAGCGCGAAGGGCACGATGCCGGCCGCGACCGCCGCCGCCGACCCGCTCGACGACCCGCCGACGGCGAACCGCGCATTTACCGGATTCAGCACCCGCCCGAAATAGGGATTGAGCCCGGTGGCGGCATAGCAGTGCGGGTCGAGGTTCAGCGCCCCGATGGCGATGGCTCCGGCCGCCTCCAGACGGTCGAGCGCCACGCTGGTCCGCGCACCGCCCCAGCGGTAGCCGTGCCCGGCTCCCACGGTCGGCTGCCGCCCGGCGGTGACGAACACGTCCTTGTAGGCGAAGGGCAGCCCCCAGGGCGCCGGACGCGGACCGTCCGCCGAAACCGCCGGCAGGGCCCGCGCCCACTCCTCCGCGTCGGGGAACAGCTCGATGAAGGCGTTGAGCCGGCTGGTGCGGGCCGCAGCCAGGGCGGCCGCGACGGCCTGGGCGGGGTCGCGGGAAGACGCGGCGGTCATGCTGGGGCCCTTTCAACAATGGTGTCGCAGTGCGGGAGATGGCGGCGACCACCGAAATTTCGGAACGGCCCCGTCTCCGGCAGGCGGAAACGGGGCCGCCCGGCGGGGCGTCAGACGTGGCCGTAACGCTCCAGCGCCTGTGCCAGGGTCAGGCCGTTCGACAGCTCCTCGCGGATGCGGATCTCGGTCGCGGTCAGCGCCTCCGATTCCGCCAGCACCTGCGGAACGATGGCCGCCGGGATGGCGAGCGCGCCGTCCTCGTCGGCCAGGATGAAGTCGCCCGGCTCGATCCGCACGCGCTCCACCGTGGCCCCGCGCAGGAAAACCGGGACCTGCCAGGCGTTGACCTTCCAGCGGCTGATCGACTGCACCGGCGTGCGGTAGCGGGCATAGACCGGGAAGCCGTGATGGCCGAGCCAGCGCACGTCGCGGATGCCGCCGTCGACCAGCGCGCCGGTGCTGCCGCGCTCCTTCATGCCGATGGCGATCAGCTCGCCGAAATAGCAGATGCCGTCGCCGTCGCCGCTCCACACCGACACCTCGCCGGGCGACAGCCCCTGGCACGCCGCCATCTTGTCGGCGTCGCCGCCCAGCGGATAGGGCGTCATCTGGCCGCGGATGGTGTAGGCCCAGCCGGCCAGCCGCCCGGCGGTGGCGGGATAGGGCATGAATTCCGCCGCCAGCCCCTGGTCCGGCCAGCCCATCACGTCGAGCACGTCGGCGACGTTGGAGGTGTCGACGGCCAGGAAGCGGGTGCGGATGTCCTCGCGCTGCGCGGCGGTGAGGACCGTGTCGGTGCTGCTGCTCATGCTGGGGATCCTTCGGACTGTCAGATGCTGGGGATGTAGCCGCCGTCCACCCGCAGGGTGGAGCCGGTGACGTAGGCGGCGCGCTCGCTGGACAGGAAGGCGACGGCGTCGGCGTATTCGCGGGGCTCGCCGTAGCGGGCCATCGGGATGGCGGCGGTGCTCTCGGCGACGATTTCGGCGACCGGCCGTTTCTCGCGGGCCGCCTTGCTCTCGTCGAGGAAGCGGATGCGGTCGGTGGCGATGCGGCCGGGCAGGACGACGTTGACGGTCACGCCGTCGGCCGCCACCTCGCGGGCCAGCGACTTGGACCAGCCGACCAGGGACAGGCGCAGCGCGTTGGACAGGGCGAGGTTGGGGATCGGCGCCACGACGCCCGACGAGGCGCTGGTGACGATCCTGCCCCAGCGCCGCTGCCGCATGCCGGGCAGCACCCGGTCGGTGATGCGGATGACCGACAGCACCATCGCCTCGAACTGCGCGGTCCAGACCTTCGGATCGACGCCGCTGGCCGGCGACGGCGGCGGGCCGCCGGTGTTGTTGACCAGGATGTCGATTGCGCCGAACCGCTCCTCGGCCAGGGCGACGTTGCGGTCGGTGGCGGCCGCGTCGCCCAGATCCCAGACGATGGGGAGGCAGAGTGCGGCGGTTTCGGCGCTGCCAATTTCGGTGAGAGCGGCGCTGGTGGCGGCCAGCGACGGCGCGTCGCGGTCGGCGATGACAAGGTTGGCGCCTTCGCGCGCCAGACCCAGGGCGATGGCGCGGCCGAGCCCGCCCCCGGCGCCCAGCACCAGCGCGGTGCGGCCGGAAAGTCCGAGATCCATGACGAATCCCCCTTCTGTTTTTCGTTTCTTGCTGAAAGCGGCGCTCAGGAGCCGACGCGCAGCGGCGCGCGCAGCTTGCGCAGATAGGCCAGCACCGACAGGGCGGTGATGCGGCCGGTCTTCGGGTTGTCGGTCGGGATGTTCTCGATCGCCATGGTGAAGGTCGCCGAATCCGCCTCGACCTCGATGCGGTGGGTGTTGCGCTCCAGCGCCGGGTCGGCCCAGATCTCCAGCGTCGTGCGGTCGGGGCCGATGCCGGCCAGCGACAGCGCCACCGCGACGTTCAGGTTGGCGGGGAAGCCGACCGCCGCCTCGCGCGGGGTGCCGTGGAAGATGCGCAGCGGGCCGGTGATGTCTTCGATGGCGATGCCGTTCTCGACCAGATAGGGGGCGCCGACCAGACCGCGCACCGGCTTGCGCGTCACCATGCGCACGGCGCGGATTTCCCCCTCCGCCGCCGCAGTCACCGCGTCGAGCCCGAGCAGCGCCCCGGTCGGCACGACGATCTGCCCGCCATGGGCACGGGCAGTGGCGACCAGTCCCTCATTGGCCAGCAGGGCGCCGGAGCTGAGCACCACCGCCGTCTTGCCGGCGCGGAGGAAGGGCTCGACGATGGCCGGAAGCAGCGCTGCGGGGGCGCATTCGACGACGAGGTCGGCGAGCGGCTCCAGCTCGGCGATGTCCACCACTGGCACCGGGCGGGTCAGGGCGGACAGGCGGTCCGCCGCCGCCGCCTTGTCGCGGGCCGAGACGGCGGTCAGGACGCAGCCGTCGAGCCCCTCGTCGAGCGCCTCGACGATCTTCAGCCCGACGGCGCCGAGGCCGGCGACGGCGACCCGCAGCGGGGGCAGAGCGCGGGCGTGCGCCGGGGTTTGGGACAGCCCAAGGGGCGTCTCAGTCATGATGGAACCTTTCGGATGGGAGCTGGCCCGAGGGGGCCGGCGTCAGGAACGGGTCAGGGACCGGTTCAGGGGGTAGTGGCGGCCGGCGGCGGCATCAGACCGGCGAAATGGTCGGCGATCTGGCCGGCGGTGGCGAACCAGACCTCCTCGCGGTGGGCGTCGAGATGCTCCAGCACCCGGCGGAACTGCTTGATGCGGAAGGGCTGGCCGACGATGAAGCTGTGAATGGTGATGCCGTAGGCGAGCGGCTGGTCCTTCGACTGGCGCAGCATCTCGTCGAAATTGTCGATGGCCATGTCGGCGAAGGCCGGCGCCGTGCCGTCGTGCAGCACCACCATCGGCACGTCGTTCACCTCGTGCGGATAGGGCACGCTCAGCAACGGCCCGCCGGTGGTCCGCATCCACACCGGCTGGTCGTCCATCGGCCAGTCCAGCGTGTAGCGGTAGCCGGCCTCGGCCAGCAGATCCTCGGTGTTGGCGCTGGGGTGGGCGCCGGGGCTCATCCAGCCGGCGGGGGACTTGCCCTCGTGGCGGCGGATGGCCTCGGTCGCCTCGGCGATCAGGCGGCGCTCCTCCTCCAGGCCCATGCCGTTCTGGTGCTCGCCGTTGGTGCGGCCATGGGCGACGATCTCGTCGCCGCGGCGGCGTAGCGCCGCGACCAGCTCCGGGCAATGCTCGTAGCATTCGGTGTTGAGCAGCACCGTCAGCGGTAGGCGGTGGGCGTCAAACAGGTCGATAAGCCGCCAGCCGCCGACCCGGTTGCCGTATTCCCGCCACGCCCAATTGTAGCTGTTGGGGTGACTCAGTCCCGGCGAATAGGGCAGCCCGAGGCCGCTGCCGTATGGGAAATGCTCGACGCAGAGCGCCACATAGACGGCCAGCCGCTTGCCGCCCGGCCAGGAGAAGTCGGGGCGGTCGGTGATCGCGGAGTAGGGAAAGCGGTTGTGGGAGGGGAGCATCGCTTGTCCTGCCTTCGGTTCGATATGGTCAGGGCCGGTAGTCGGCCGGGGCGACGACCGAGCTTAGATCGACCTCGCCCAGCGTGTCCGAGGTGACGAGCAGCGCCGGCAGCACGACCTTGGCCTCGACCGGCTTTTTGCCGGCGGCGGCCAGCGCCTGGGTGAAGGCGGCGCGGCCCTGCGCCACCACCTGCTGGATGGAGGTGCAGGCCAGCTCGCGGTCCTTCAGCAGCTGCTGCGCCGTCGGGCTGAAGTTGGACGCGGAGACCCGCACCGCCGGCATGCGCCCTGCCGCCTTCATCGCGGCGACCACGCCGGCCGCCATGTCGTCGGTGGCAGCGTAGACGCCCTTCAGCTCGGGGAAGCGCTGGGTCCAGTCCTCCGCCGTGGTCAGGGCGGCGTTGCGGTTGTCGGCCAGCCGGGATTCGGCGACGACCGTCACCTCCGGCGCCTCCTTCGCCAGCGTCTCGCGGAAGCCCTTGGCCCGCAGGTCGGACCAGGCCTGCCCGGTCGGGCCCGCCATCATCGCCACCTCGCCCTTACCGCCGATGGCCTGGGCCAGACAGCGGGCCTGGAGGCGGCCCATGTCGTAATGGTCGGCGCTGACCGTCGCGCTGAGCCGGTCGCTGTTGGGCGGCGAGGAGATGCCGATGACCGGGATGCCGCGGCCGACCGCCTGCTCCACCACCGCCCGCACCGCGTCGCCGTTGGTCGCGCCGACGATGATGGCGGCGACGCCGCGCTGGGCCAGATCCTGGATCTGGGCGATCTGCTGGCTGGTGTTGGCGTCGCCGCCGGCGTTCAGCTTGACCAGCGTGACGCCGGCGGCCTTGGCCTCCTGCTCCGCCCCGTAGACGGCGGAGATCCAGAAGGACGAGGCGAGGTTGGGGATGGCGAAGCCGATGGCCTTGTCCTGCGCCAGGGCCGGCGCGGTGGAGAGCAGCAGCAGGGCGGCGAGGCTTCCGGCGAAGCGGATCGGAGAGCGGGTCATGTCCGTGTCCTTGATTGGGAGTGGAAGGACGGCAGAGAGCGCAGAAGCGTTTCGAGAAGGCCGGAGGCGATGATGACCACCCCGACGGCGATCTGGGCGACGAAGGGCGAGACGCCCTGGAGGTTGAGGCCGGTCAGCAGCACCTGGATGAAGGCGGCCCCGGTCACGACGGCGGCCACGCTGGCGATGCCGCCGCTGAGCGCGGTCCCGCCGATGACCGCGGCGGCGATGGCCTGAAGCTCCATCCCCGCCCCCTCGGTCGGCAGGCCGGAGCCGGCGCGGACCGTCATCAGCACCCCGGCGAGGCCGGCGAACAGGCCGCACAGGCCATAGGCCCAGAGCTGGACGCGCCGGGTGTGGACGCCGACCAGCGCCACCGCCTCGGGGTTCGATCCGGCCATCAGGATGCGCCGGCCGGCGAGGCTGCGGCCGACCAGCAGGGCCGCCCCGACCGCCAGGACCAGCGCCGCCCAGCTGGCGGCGGGCAGGACCGGCATCGGCTCGAAGCCGAGGCGGGTCACCAAGCCCGCCGCGTCGAGCGGCACCACCTGCCCGTCGCCGGTGATCAGCAGCGACAGGCCCCGCACCGCGATCAGGCTGCCCAGCGTGGCGACCACCGGCTGGAGGCCGAGCGTGCCGACCAGCGCGCCGTTGACCAGCCCGCAGAACAGCCCCGCCAGCGCCCCGGCGGCCAGCCCGGGCAGGCCCCAGGCATTGCAGGCCATCGCCGCGCAGACGCTGGACAGGGCGGCGACGGCGCCGACCGAGATGTCGAAGCCCCGGGTCGCCAGCACGAACATCTGGCCGATGGCGAGCAGGGCGAGGACCCAGACCTGCGCCCCGATGTTGGCGGCGTTGCCCAGGCTGAGGAAGCGCGGCGCGGTGGCCGCGAACACCGCCACCGCCAGGATCAGGCAGAGCGGCGCGACCCGGAAGGGGACGGGGAGGACGGAGCCGGCGGTGCGCAGGCCATCGGCGGAATGGCGCAGGAAACGGGCGCTCATGACTGGTCCTCCTCCGGCTGGCGGGCAGGCCGGACCGGCAGCAGCAGGAGCAGCAGGGGCGCCCGCTGGAGGATCACGGCACCGAGGATCACCGCGGCGATCATCAGCTGCTGGTAGGCGACGGGCAGGTTCAGCAGCACCACCGCGTTGTTCAGCATGGCGATGACCAGCACGCCGCACAGGGTCTGCACCGCCCTGCCCTGCCCGCCGGCCAGCGGGATGCCGCCGACGGCGCAGGCCGCGATGGTCTCGAACGACAGGTTGGGAGCGAGGCTGGGCTGGCCGGAAGCGACCCGGCTGGTCAGGATGACGGCGGCAAGGGCGCAGAAGCCGCCGGCCAGCAGATAGCCCGCCAGCACCGACCGCCACACCGTGATGCCGGACAGCCGCGCCGCCGTGCCGTTGGCGCCGACCAGGTACCAGAGCCGGCCGGCGCGGGTGTGAGCGAGCAGGAGGTGCAGCAGGACGAAGCTTGCCGCCGCCGCCAGGATCGGTACAGGGATGCCGGCGACCCGGCCGCGCGCCGGCCAGGAGAAGGCGTCACTCGGCGGCGCGTCGATCGGCAGGCCGCCGGCCAGAACCGCCGCCCCGCCACCGGCCACCATCAGCATGCCGAGCGTGACGAGGAAGGGCGGCAGGGAAAAGCGCGCGACCAGCGTGCCGTTGACGAGACCGACCAGCAGCACCGAAGCTGCGCCGGCCGCGAAGCCGCCCGCCACCCCGGCGGACGGCAGGGCCAGCACCGTCACCACGCTGGCCAGCGCCGCCGACGCGCCGAAGGAGAACTCGATCCCGCCGAGGATCAGCACGATGGTCTGGCCGCAGGCGGCGATGCCAAGGATGGAACCGACCCGCAGCAGATTCTCCAGATTGCCGGCGCTGGCGAAGCGTGGCACCGCCAGGGCGAAGACGCAGAACAGCAGCAGGACGACCCAGACGGCGGCGGGCGGGTTGAGACGGCCGGAGAAACGGCGCGGCCGGGCGCCGGTCAGGGCCATCATGCCGCCCTCCGTCCGGCCAGCCGATCCATCAGGGCGGCGCGGCCGGTGCCGCGCGGCAGCTCGCCGTCGAGGCTGCCGTGCCGCACGACCAGGATGCGGTGCGACAGGGCCATGACCTCGTCGAGGTCGCTGGAGGCGACGACGACGGCGACGCCCCGGCCGGCGGCCTCGACCAGCGCGTCGTGGATGGTTTCCCGCGCGGCGATGTCGACGCCCCGCGTCGGCTCCAGCACCACCAGAACCCGCAGGTCCGGCACCGCCAGATTGCGCGACAGCAGCAGCTTCTGCTGGTTGCCGCCGCTGAATCCGGCGGCCGGCCGCTCCGGCTGGAAGGGGTGCAGGTTCAGCCGGCGCAGCCAGGGCATCAGCGCCGCCGCCTCGCCACCCGGCCGCAGCAGCCCACCGCGCGAAAACAGCGCGACGGTCGAGGAGGAGGCGTTCTGGAGCGCCGCCAGCGGACCGAACAGCCCCTCGGCGTGGCGGTCGGCCGGGACGTAGCCGACCCCGGCGGCGACGGCCCGCGCGCGGTCGCCCGGCGGCAGCGCCTCCCCCCGCACGGCGAGCGTGCCGGCGGCGACCGGCCGGGCCCCCGCCAGCGCCGCCGCCAGCTCCAGGGCGCCCGAACCGACCAGCCCGGCCAGCCCGACGATCTCGCCGGCCCGCACGGTGATGTCGGCCGCAACGTCCGCCGGCCCCAGCCGCAACCCGGTCGCGGTCAGCACCGGGCCGCCCGGCTGCGGCAGCTTGCGGTCGCCGGACTCCACCATGTCGCCCAGCATGGCGCGGACCAGCTCGGCACGGCTGAGCGAGGTCAGCGGCTCGGCATCGATCACCGCGACGCCGTCGCGCAGGACGGTGACGTCGTCGGCCAGTGCTTCGATCTCGTCGAACTTGTGGCTGATGAAAAGGACGGCGGTGCCCTCCGCGCACAGGCGGCGGACCACGCCGAACAGCCGGTCGGTCTCGTCATGGGTCAGGGCGGCGGTCGGCTCGTCCAGCACCAGCAGCGTACAGCGCTGCCCCAGCCCGCGGGCGATCTCCACCAGCTGGCGCTCGCCAACCGACAGCCGCTCGACCGGAAGGTCGAGATCACAGCCGAGGCCGACCGCGTCCAGCCAGGCCCGCGCCGTGGCGCGCGGCACCAGGGCCGGCCGTGCGCGCAGACCCGCCGCGCCTGCGATGGCGAAGGCCGACAGGTTCTCCAGCACCGACAGATGGGGGAACAGGCTGAGATGCTGGTAGATCGGGATCACCCCGGCGGCAATCGCCTGCCTCACCCCGGCGAAACGGGTCGGAACGCCGTTCAGCGCGATCCGCCCACGGTCGGGCTGGATCGCGCCGACGACGATCTTCACCAGCGTGCTCTTGCCGGCACCGTTCTCGCCAAGAAGCGCATGGACCTTTCCCGGCCGCAGCCGCAACGAAGCGTTGCGGAGCGCACAGGTCGCCCCGTAATTCTTGGCAATGCCGCTAACTTCGAGCGTCCAAATCTTACCGGGATCGCCCCTTGTCTGTCGCGTCATGGCTGTTCGTGTCACGGTAACCCTCGCGCTTGCCCTGTTTCTTTTGAACTCTGACGGTTCAGTGACAGGAAGCGTGCCGGAGGACACCGGACCTCACAAACGACTTGTTCGGCCCCTATGCATGACCTAGGCTCATCCATGGGAGGCCATGCCGATGCCGAAACGACCGCTGCCGCCGCTCAACACCCTGCGCGGGTTCGACGCCGCTGCGCGGCACCTCTCCTTCACGCTGGCGGCCGACGAGCTGCACCTGACCCAGGGCGCGATCAGCCGGCAGGTGCGCGACCTCGAACTGGCGTTGGACTGCCAGCTGTTCCGCCGAATGACCCGGCGCATCGAACTGACGCCGGAGGGGGAGGATTTCGCCCGCACCGTCCGCGATTGCCTGGGTGAGCTGGAACGCTCGGCGCAGCGGATCGGCAGGTCGCGGACGATGCGCACGCTGACCATCTCGATCCTGCCGACCATCGCGTCGCTGTGGCTGATGCCGCGCCTGCATCTGTTCACGCAGGCCAACCCCGGCGTCGAGGTGCGGATCATCTCGTCGATCGAGCCGTCGAACCTGCTGGCGCACGAGGCCGACATCGCGATCCGCGTCGGCCGCATCCCGGGCCGCCGCTACGAGCGCGGGCAGCCGCGCATCGACCTGGACATGGTGACGAACTGGGACGGCGTGCAGGCGGACGAGCTGTTCCCCGACATCCTCCGCCCGGCCTGCGCACCCGCACTTGCGGGCGAGGCGGTGCTGGAGGACGGGCGGCCGGTGGTTCGCCTGCCGCTGATCCACACCTCCAGCCGCCGGCACGCTTGGCCGGACTGGCTGAAGGCGACCGGCGGTCAAGCCGTCGCCGGAACCGGAGGCGAGCTGGAGTTCGGCCATTTCTTCATGTCGCTCGACGCCGCCCGCCAGGGCCGCGGGATCGCCATCGTGCCCGACATCCTGCTGGCCCAGTACGACCGCCGCGCCGAACTGGCGATGCCGCTGCCATCCGAGCTGCGCAGTGCCGGCGAATATTACCTGCTGATCCACGAAAGCCGGCTGGACGATCCCCGGACGCAGGCTTTCCGCGGCTGGATCCTGGCGGAAGCCCGCAAGGCGCGCGATTGGTTGACGTCCTCGGTCGATCCGGGCGTCAGCACTATTCCTTCCCAGCTTTCCGATCTTTAGCGCTGCAACCATGCGTCCTGACGGATCGATCTACCACTTCGATGCCAACCGTTGGGACGGGCCCCCTTTTTTGGCGGCTGGCGCACGAGGATTGAGGCCCGAAAGAGCCCTGACAGCATGGTGCATTTCCGGCAAGCATGGCGTTGTTCATCCGCACCATCGGCTTCGCTCGCGCGACGGTGAAGATTGGGATCGCCAACCTCGCCTAAAATTTCCGACGCCTGATCTGGCTCGAGGGGCGAACTGCGCCATATAGCGCCGAAACCACTGCATATTTCTGGTTTTTCGGGCTAAAGTCGGGATTCTGTTCCAAAAATTGCCGGTTTCTCACCGGACGAACCCCGTGCCATGGCTTTAACCGGCCAGAAAGACCGGTTTATCGAGGTGTTCCACTGGCGCTGAAAAGGGATTCAGCGATGGACGAATAGCGAGGCGGTACATAGCGGCGGTAGAAGTGAGGGGCAAGCGGCATTGGCGGCTCCGTCTTGATGAGCGCCGCGCGCGCGTGAAGGCACAGGTTGCTGACACAGCTGGCGGACTCGCCGGGATGGTCCCGGAGCCGCCGGCCTCAGGTGCCTGATGTACAAGAGCTTCTGGGAAAGGTTGGTTGGGGGACTAGGATTCGAACCTAGGCTGGCGGAGTCAGAGTCCGCTGTCCTACCGCTAGACGATCCCCCAGACCGTCACCGGGGCGGCTTGTTCGCCGTGCCCCGTGGTGTGGGCGGGTTTATAGCGACCATGTGCCGGGCTGTGAAGAGCTTTTTTCGCTCCGGATGCATTTTTTTCCAACCGCCGCCGCCGGCCCGGTTTTCTCCAGGCCGGCGGCGGTTGTCATCATCGCGGAGCGATGCCGGTCATCGGAGCGACGATGTGGCGAAGATCTTCGTCAGCCTCCAGCTCCTCCAGCTTGCGGTGCAGGCGGCGACGCCAGTTGGGGTGCTGGTCCACCGTGCCGGGAAGGTTGGGCTGCTCGTCGTCGGCCAGCGCATCTTCGATCTGAACCATCACGATGCGGGATGGCGTGCGCGACAGATAGGCGTGGACGGCGGCAGACAGCTCGACGCGGAACGGCTGGTCGCCGTCCTCCGTGGGATAGCTGTCCGGGCGCAGCCCCTCCCGCGACAGGGCCTGCAACAGGCGCCAGCGGTCGACGCCGCGGTCCCAGCGGTCCTTGTCGCGGCTGGCATCGTCGGGATAAAGGCCCAGCTGTTTGCGCCAGTCGAGATCGCGGCCGGTCCAGAAGCCCTTGAAGGGTGCCAGATCATGGGTGCTGACCGTCGCCATCGAACCGGCCGGATATTCAGCGGGGGACTTGAAGCCGCCGTCGGCGGTGCGCTCGAAATAGAGCACGCGGTAGCTGAGGATGCCGGCCTGCTCCAGGGCCGGGCGGAAGCCGTCCGGCACGGTGCCCAAATCCTCGCCGATGACGACGCACCGGTTGCGCCGGCTCTCCAGCGCCACGATGCGCAGCAGGTCGTGGAAGGGATATGCCACATAGGCGCCGGGGCTGCCGTCCTCCGGAATCCAGAACAGGTGCTGCAATGCCATCACATGGTCGATGCGCAGCGCGGCGGCATGGCGCATGTTGGCGCGCAGAAGCTCGATGAAGGGGCGATAGGCGGACTCGCGCAGGCCCAGCGGCGACAAGGGCGCCAAGCCCCAGTTCTGGCCGTTCATGTTGAACTGGTCGGGCGGGGCTCCGACATTGGCGCCCTGCACCAGCATCGCCGGATCGGCCCAGGCGGAGCCGCCGCCGGGATGGGCGGCAACGGCAAGGTCGCGGTAGAAGCCCATGGCGAGGCCGGCGGACCGCCCGCGTGCCGCAGCCTCGCCCAGCTGGCGGTCGGCTTCGAACTGCGCCCAGGCGAAGAAGTCGACGCGGCTGGCGTGCGCTGCGGCGAAATCCGCCACCTCGGCACTCTGCGGGTCCTGGAAGGCGGCCGGCCAGCTCCGCCACATCCACTGTGCGGAATCCTGGCGGAAGAAATGCTCGTGCAGGGCATCGAACAGGGCATGGCGATCCAGCGCCGCCCCCATGTCCTGCCGGAAGGCGGCATAGGCGACCTTGCGCGGGTGGTCGTCGGAGAGGCTGCGGAAGCGGGCGTGCAGAGCCTCCAGCAGCGGCAGCTTCAGCGCAGCGACGGCGGGGTAGTCGACCAGCTCCGCCTGCCGGGCGGATGCCAGCGCCGCCTGGAAGGCGGGATCCGCGATCCGAACCTGCAGATCGTCGGCGCCGGCGAATTCGGGAACGGCGCCCGGGTCGATGTAAAGGATGTTGAGGAACTGGCGGCTGGACGGCGAATAGGGGCCGATGTGGTTGGGGTCCGCCGGGAACAGGGCGTGCAGCGGGCTTAGCCCGACCAGCCCGGCGCCCAGCCGCCCGGCGACTTCGGCGAAGCCGGCGAGGTCGGCGAAATCGCCGATGCCCCAGTCATGCTCCGACCGCAGCGAATAGACCTGCAAGCCGATGCCCCAGCTGCGGCCGGCAGGCACCATCTCCTCCACCGTCACGCAGCGTTCCGGTGCCACGATCAGGGTGGTAGAGCCAGACGGCCCCGTCCCGCTGGCAGCCTCGACATGCAGGTCCAGCCGGTGATAGCCGATGGGCAGGGACACCGGCAGCAGGGCGCCCAGCGCACGGCGCTCGTAGGCCGTGCCGTCCAGGGCGGCGCGGGCGGTGACGGGCAGGTCGCGGACCGCGACACGGCCGCCCTGCGCGGTTCCCCCCTCCGGCGTCAGCTCCCACACCAGCGCGGCCTCGTCGAGCCCGGCCGGCAGGGCGACCTCCAGACCGATCCCCTGCCCTTCCCCGCCGATCAGGACCGGCGGCAGCGGACGGCTCCAGGACCGGCGTTCGACCGTACGCAGGCTGTCGGCGACCTCCTCATCCGTGGCGGCCTGCAACCCCATGGCGGCGATCAGCGCCCGCTTGGTGGCGGCGGACGTCTCCCGCCGGTTGCCCCAGATGTCGTGATAGTGAGGTTCAAGTCCAAGCAGATCGGCCAGCCGGTCGAGATCACTCATGCAGGGTCCCCGCGGGTTGTACGGAAGGAAGGGTGGGGCTTAGGGATTGGGGCGGCAACGGTCGGCGTCAATGCCGCACGGCGGCCTATGCCATCGGCGTTCCCCAATCAGCCGGCCCCCATCAGCCGGCGGACAGGGCTGTGCCGGCGGCAGCCGGCAACGGGGCGGACAGTGCGATGGGCTCAATCGCGCCCTCGTCGGCCGCGGCGGCGGTGGAGGCCGTCAGCGCCGCAGCAGCGGCGGCCTTGGCCTGGGCGATCTGCTCCAGCCGGCTGCGGTAGCCGGCAACGGCCGACGACACTTCGTGCGTCATCGCCTCCAGCGCGCGGTCGGGATCGACGGCCTGCATCAGGGCGCGGGACAGCGCCTGCAACTGGTCGCGGTCGTCGGCGGCAACCGGACCGGTTTCGGCGGCGGCACGCACCTTGTCGGCCAGCGTCTTGATCGCACGGGCGACCGCCTCGACGGGGGCATGGTCGCCATCGTCGCCCAGCCGGCGCAGCAGATCGTCCAGAAAACCGCCGATGCGGCCGACATGGTCGATGGACATGCGGTCCGGAGCCTGCCGCGCCAGGCCGACCAGGGCGAATTCCACCAGGAAAGCGACCTGGATGCTGGCGCGCAGCCGCTTCTGCGTGGTGACGGTGGCGACCGCCTCGTTCAGCAGCATGCGGGCGCCGGACTGCGTCCATTGGCCGGTCGCCTTCAGCCTCAAAGTGTTGGGTGCGTCCAGAACCGGGACCTGCGCCCCTTCGCGCGGCGATTTGCGGCGGTCGGGCCCGATGTAGTCGGCGGTGACGACGAAGCCCTTGCGCGCCTCGATCAGGCTGACGATGCGGTCGCGCACCTGCTTGGGCGACACCGGCTTCATCAGCAAATCGTCGCCGCCGACATTGGTGACGCGGGTCAGCAGCGCCGGGGTCGGCGCCCAGGTGGTGACGATGACGCAGGCGAACGGGTTGGGCACCGTCGGTTCGTTGCGCAGGGCCCGGATGAAATGGAAGGCCTCGGAATCCTCGCCGTCGGCATCGACCAGCACCAGATCGGGCATGACCGACCCCAGCAGGCCGGCGGCGGCCTTCACCGAATCGAACAGCTCCACCCGCCGGAAGCCCAGCCGGATCAGCACGTCGCGGAACACGCGCGCGGTGTTGAGCTGGCTGTCGATGATCGCGGCGTCGACCTGCGAGAAATCGTAATCCGGCATCGTCCTACCCGAAGCTCCGCTGCGGCTGTGACGGAAACGCGCCGCACAGCGTAACACACGTTGTCTCCGCCCGTCGCGGTAGCATCTCCGCCCGGGAGAGGGACAGTGGGCAAAGGATCGCAGGGCACCGCATGGCCTGTCTCCTGCCCAATATCTTCCGCCCATCTCTCCTGCCCGCCCCGTCACATGCCCGCCTGCTCCACCAGGGTGAAGACAAGGACCGTGCGCCCGTCGACCAGCGCCGACCGTCCGGCCAGATGGATGCGCTCGTCCCCTGCCCCGTCGTCGATGCGGGTGTCGAGCACGCAGCGCCAGCCCCGGCCGCCCGGCACGTCGGGCAGGGTCACGGTCAGGGTGTCGGCATGGGCGTTCAGCACGATCAGCAGGACGCCGTCGGACAGCGACTGCCCGTCCGGACCGACATGGGTGCCGGCGCGGCCGTTCAGCAGCAGGACGATGCAGCGCGCCTGGGTGTTGCGCCAATGCTCGGCGGTCTTCTCGACCCCTTGCGCGTTGTACCAGACGATGTCCTTCAGCCCGTTTTCCGCCACCTCCCGCCCATGCAGGAAGAGCGGCCGGCGCAGCACCGGATGGGCACGCCGGAGCGCGATCAGCCGGCGGACGAAAGACACCAGCGACCCGTCGCGCTTGCTCCAGTCCAGCCAGGTGATGTCGTTGTCCTGGCAATAGGCGTTGTTGTTGCCGTCCTGGCTGTGGTCCAACTCGTCGCCGGCCAGCATCATCGGCGTGCCCTGCGACAGCATCAGCGTCGCCAGCATGTTGCGCTTCTGCCGCGCCCGCAGTCCGGTCACCGCCGGATCGTCGGTCGGCCCCTCCACCCCATGGTTCCAGGAGCAGTTGGAGGAATGGCCGTCGCGGTTCTCTTCGCCGTTCGCCCAGTTGTGCTTGTCGTTGTAGGAGACGAGGTCGTGCAGGGTGAAGCCATCATGGGCAGTGATGAAGTTCACGCTGGCCCAGGGGCGGCGCCCGCGCTTTTCGAACAGGTCGGACGAGCCGGCGATGCGCCCGGCCAGTTCCGGCAGCATGCCGTCGTCGCCGCGCCAGTAGCGCCGCACGGTGTCGCGGTAGCGGTCGTTCCATTCGGCCCAGCCCGGCGGGAAATTGCCGACCTGATAGCCGCCGGGACCGACGTCCCACGGCTCGGCAATCAGCTTGACGTCGGCCAGCACCGGGTCCTGGCGCACCGCGTCGAGGAATCCCGAACCGGGATCGTAGCCGTAGGGCTCCCGCGCCAGCACGGTGGCGAGGTCGAAGCGGAAGCCGTCGACATGCATCTCCGTCACCCAGTAGCGCAAGGAATCCATCACCATCTGGACCACGCGCGGGTGGCTGAAATCCAGTGTGTTCCCGGTGCCGGTGTCGTTGATGTAGTGGCGCGGACTGTCCGGCATCAGCCGGTAATAGCTGAGATTGTCGATGCCCTTGAAGGACAGGGTCGGCCCCAGATGGTTGCCTTCCGCCGTGTGGTTGTAGACAACGTCGAGGATGACCTCGATCCCCGCCTCGTGCAGGCGGGCGACCATCGTCTTGAACTCCGACAGGACGCCGGTGTTCATGTAGCGCGGCTCCGGCGCGAAGAAGCCGATGGTGTTGTAGCCCCAGTAGTTGGTCAGGCCGCGGGTGACGAGGTGCTGCTCGTCGGCGATGGCCTGGACCGGCAGGAACTCCACCGAACTGATGCCGAGCGCCCGCAGATACTCGATGACGTTCTGGGTCGACATCCCGGCGAAGGTGCCGCGCAGATGGGCCGGTACGTCGGGATGACGCATGGTGAAGCCGCGCAGATGGGTCTCGTAGAGAACCGTGTCGGTCCAGGGCACCCGGCGGTGGCGGTCGTGGCCCCAGGTGAAGGCGCCGTCCACCACCCGGCATTTCGGCATGCCGCGGGCATTGTCGCGCCGGTCGAACGATAAGTCCTCCTTGGTCGAGCCGACCCGGTAGCCGTAATGGGCGTCCGACCATTTGAAGCCGCCGAACAGCGCCCGGGCATAGGGGTCGATCAGCAGCTTGTTCGGATTGAAGCGGTGTCCCTCCTCCGGCTCGTAGGCCCCGTGGACGCGGTAGCCGTAGAGCTGGCCGGGCCGGGCGTCGGGGAGGTAGCCGTGCCAGACCTCGTCGGTGTGCTCCGGCAGGGTGACCCGCTCCACCTCGCGCTGGCCGGTCTTGTCGAACAGGCAAAGTTCCACCCGCTCGGCATGGGCGGAGAAGATCGCGAAATTGACGCCGAACCCGTCCCAGGTGGCGCCGAGCGGAGTGGGCTTGCCGGGCCAGACCGGGGTGCGGGCGGGGGTGGAGGGCATCAGCGGGCGGCCTGTGTGGTGGAGGTCGTGGAGGTGATCGGCAGGGCCGCCGGTCCGGCAAATCGCCCGGAGGGAGGCCGGCGGATGGAACGTTTGGAACAGGATGAAACAGTTTTCGGGCGCTGTTCCAGTGTTCCACACCCTCGGCAGCACCGCACCTTGCGGTTTTCCCGCCGGGTCCGCATCGCGTCATCAAGGGAGGGAACGGGGTTCCTGTCGACCATCAGCCAGCGCACGCCTCACCGGTTCCCCGAAAAGACACAAGGGATCCAATAAGAAAGCCTCCCTCCGGCGGCGTCAAGGGAGGTTGGCAAAGGGACCGGGTGGCGAGGTCGGGCTGACGGTCGCGGCGGCTGGCCCTTTCCCCCGCTCTCGCGCAAACGAAGTTTGCGCTGACGCGACAAGCGGACCTTTGGTCCGCCGATAGCGGGGAGAGGGAGGGGACCCATGCCTCGGGCGTGGGGAGGGTGAGGGGGCCGGCGCGCGGATCGCGCGCCACCAAGGGGCATACTGCCCCTTGGCAATCCCCTGGCGCAGGCGTTCCGCCCGCGCCGCCCCCTCATCCTAACCTTCTCCCCAGGCGGGAGAAGGGATGGGTGTCGGGTTGGCGAATGGTGGCGGCTTGGGGTGGGCGACGCTACTCCGCCTTCCGCTCTAGGATCAGCGTGCCCAGCGGCGGAATCGTCAGGTCCAGCGAGTGGGTGCGGCCATGCCAGGGCATCTCCTCGGCATAGACGCCGCCGCCGGGGTTACCGAGGCCGCTGCCGCCGTATTTCGCGTCGTCCGTGTTCATCCGCTCGACATAGCGGCCGGGAAGCGGCACGCCGACGCGGTAGCCCTGGCGCGGCACCGGCGTGAAGTTGCAGACGGCGATGACGATGTGCCCGGACTCGTCGGCCTTGCGCAGGAAGGTGAAGACCGAGTTCTCGTTGTCGTTCGATTCGATCCATTCGAAACCGGACGGGTCGCAGTCGGTCTTGTGCAGCGGCTCCAGCTCGCGGTAGAGGCCGTTCAGGTCGCGCACCAGATCGCGCATGCCGCGGTGCATCAGCTGGTCCAGCAGGTGCCAGTCCAGGCTGCGCGCCTCGCTCCACTCCTGCCACTGGGCGAACTCGCCGCCCATGAACAGCAGCTTCTTGCCGGGATGGGCGAACATGAAGCCGTAATAGGCGCGCAGGTTGGCGAATTTCTGCCAGTCGTCGCCCGGCATCTTGTTGATCAGCGAGCCCTTGCCATGGACCACCTCGTCATGGCTGAGCGGCAACACGAAATTTTCGGAGAACTGGTAGATCAGCCCGAAGGTCATCTCGTGGTGATGGTAGCGGCGGTGGATCGGATCGCTCTGCATGTAGTGCAGCGTGTCGTGCATCCACCCCATGTTCCATTTGTAGCCGAAGCCGAGACCGCCGAGATATGTCGGCTTCGACACCATCGGCCAGGAGGTGGATTCCTCCGCCACCGTCATGGCGCCCGGCTGCTGGCCGTAGACCAGTTCGTTCATCCGCTTGAGGAAGGCGATGGATTCGAGGTTCTCGCGCCCGCCGAACTTGTTGGGGACCCACTCCCCTTCCTTGCGGCTGTAGTCGAGATAGAGCATGGAGGCGACGGCATCGACGCGCAGCCCGTCCAGCTTGTACTGGTCGAGCCAGAACAGCGCGTTGCCCAGCAGGAAGTTCTGCACCTCCGTCCGGCCGAAATTGTAGATCAGGGTGTTCCAGTCCTGGTGGAAGCCCTGGCGCGGGTCGGCATGCTCGTAGAGATGCGTGCCGTCGAAATCGCCCAGCCCGTGCGGGTCGGTCGGGAAATGGCCGGGCACCCAGTCCAGCAGCACGCCGAGGCCGGCGCGGTGGCAGGCGTTGACGAAGTCCTTGAAATCCTCCGGCGAGCCGTGGCGGGCGGTCGGCGCATAGAGGCCGATGGGCTGGTAGCCCCAGGAACCGTCGAACGGATGCTCGGTGATCGGCAGAAGCTCGATGTGGGTGAAGCCCATGTCCTTGGCGTAGGGGATCAGCCGCTCCGCCAGTTCCTGATAGGTCAGGAAGCGGTTGTCCTCCTCCGGCACCCGCGCCCAGGACCCGAGATGGACCTCGTAGATCGAGATCGGTGCGGTGCGGTCGGAAGCGGCCAGCTTGCGGCTCTGCCAGTCCTGATCGCGCCACTCGTAGGACGGCAGGCCGTGGACGACCGAGGCGGTCGCCGGGCGCATCTCCGCCTGGAAGGCGTAGGGATCGGCCTTGGCCGGCAACAGGTTGCCGCCTGGGCCCCGGATCTCGAACTTGTAGCGCTGGCCGGCATGGGCGTGGGGGACGAAGATCTCCCAGACGCCGACCTCGACGCGCCGGCGCATCGGCATCCGGCGGCCATCCCAGTTGTTGAAATCGCCGACGACGCTGACGCTGCGGGCGCTCGGCGCCCAGACGGCGAAGGCCACGCCGGCGACGCCGTCGACCTCGCGCGGGTGGGCGCCCAGCTTCTCGTAATTGCGCAGGTGGGTGCCTTCCGCCAGCAGATGGACGTCCAGCTCGCCCAGCATGTTGCCGAAGCGATAGGCGTCCTCGAACTCCTGGGTCGCCAGCGGGTATTGGACGCGCAGGCGGTAACGGAAACGCTCCGTCCGGTCGGGCAGCACGGCGAGATAGAAGCCGTCCGGGTGGATGCGCTCGGCCTCGCCCGCCGGCTCGCCGGTGGCGCTGTCGATCACCCATAGCCGCTCGGCACCGGGCACGAAGGCGCGGACCTCCACCGGGCGGCCGGGCGCTTCCTGCTGCATGCCCAGCACGGCGAAGGGATCGCCATGGTCGGCCCGCGCGATGGCGTCCGCCGCCGCGCGCAGCGCCTCGGCCCGATGGTCGGCAGCGCGCTGTTCAGGGGTGCGGCTTTCGGAGACGCCGGTTTGCGCCTGGTCCTTGCGGGTGTCCGTCGTCATGTCGCTCGCCATTGGCCAAGTGCCCTTCTTCGTGGAGGCTCTATCGTCTCGTGGACCATACCTGTCCCAACGCCGTCATCCCCGCAAAGGCAGGAATGACGGCCGACGCCGGAACGCCGTCTCCGGACGTGAACATACCCGCGGCGGTTTCGTCACACCATGCCCGCCGCGGATTTGTCCGCTTATTCCTTCGCGCCCGCCTCGTTGGCATCGTCGAGAAGGCCCAGCACGCCCTTCACCGGGATGCCGATCCAGTTCGGCCGGTTCGCCGCCTCGTAGCCGATCTCGTAGAAGGCCTTCTCCAGCAGGAACAGAGTCAGCAGGCCGCGCGCGGTCTCTTCCGCCTCCGGCAAGGCCGGGCAGCCCTCGATGGCCGTGCGGTAGCCGTCGAGGAAGGACCGGGCGCTGCGGCGTTCCCAGTCGCGGGCGGCGGCCAGCGCCGGGCTGTCGCCGCTGTTGGCCCCCTCGCCGGCGCTGTCCAGCCGGAACAGCGCCGCCCAGGCCGCATAGTTGAAGGAGCGCAGCATGCCCGCCACGTCGCGCAGCGGGCTGGACTTGGCGCGGCGTTCCTCCAGCGTCTTGGCCGGCTCCCCTTCGAAGTCGAGGATGTACCAGTCGTTCTGTGCCCGCACCACCTGCCCCAGGTGATAGTCGCCGTGGATGCGAGTCTTGACGCCGCCGGCCGGCATCGACGCCAACACCGAAATGCGCTCCATCGCTTCGGCCCGGCGGGCCAGCAGCTGTTCGGCGTCGGTCCGCATGTCGGCCGACAGGCGGTCGAGCGTCCCCGGCAGGGCGGCGAAGGCGGCCTCCGCCTGGGTGCGGACGGCATCGGCCCAACCTGCCAGATCGCCGGCGGTGATCGGCTCCGGATCGAAGGCCGGCTTGCCGGTGTTCTGCGCCAGCGCCCGGTGCAGTTCGGCGGTGCGCTGCCCCAGCGTGGTCATCATCACCAGATGCATGCCGAAGGGCTCGCCCGATTCGGCGGCGTCCTCGGTGGTGCCGGCGACGCCCAGCCGGATGTCCTCCAGCTGGCGCTCTAGCTCCTCCACCGTGCTGGCCCAGCCGTCGCCCTGGTTGCGGACGAAGACCTGCGCCACCGCCAGCGCGGTCGGCGTGCCGTCGGCGGCGACCTGCTCCACCGTGCCCAGCAGGGCCGGGGTGTTGGCGAAGCCGACTTCGGTCAGGAAGCGCCCCATCTCGACCTCGGGATGCTCGCCCTCCACCAGACGGCGCAGCACCTTCAGCACGATCTGGCTGTCGACCAGGACGGAGGTGTTGCTCTGCTCGACGCCCAGGCGCCGCACCTCGGCCTCCGGCGACAGCTCGATGGCGGTCAGCGCCTCGGTCGCGGTGAAGCGGATGCTGTCCTCGCCGGCAGTGGCCTTCAGCGTGTCGCCGCGCCGCATGGCCCCGATCAGCGCCAGGGCGAAACCGTCGGCCTGCACGGCGTCATAGATGGCGCCGGTCCGCGGCCCACGCCGCACCTTGGCCAGCGTGTAGGGCAGCAGCGGCCAGCCGGTGCCGCCGGCCCCGTCCTCCCAGCTCATCGCCAGCGGCAGGAAATAGCTCTGGTCGGCTGTATTCCCATCCAGCCCGACCTGCGTCCTGACCAGCATGAAGCCCTCGCCCGGCCCGGGAAGCTGGGCGGCGAGCGTGACGTGCGAGCGGGTGATGCGGCGGTCCTTGGCGGAGAACCAGCGCTGCTGCGGCAGGAAGCCCTGGAGGACATCGCGGCCCAGCTCGTCCGCCGCCTTGCCGCTGGTCAGGCTGTGCCAACCGTCGCGGACGACGACCGTCAGCAGGTCGGGCACCGGCTCCGGCGGCGTCTCGTGCCAGGTCGGCAGCTCCGCCTCGGCGGTCAGGGCGAACCAGTAGAAACCGTAGGCCGGCAGGGTCAGCAGATAAGGAAGATCGCCGATGGGCGGGAAGACGGTGCGGCCCAGCAACTCGACCGGGATGCGGCCCTTCCAGGTCTTCAGGTCGAGTTCCACCGCCTGGGCCGAGCGCGACAGGTTGGCGACGCACAGCGCGATCTCCGACCCGTTCTCGGTCTCAAGCGAGCGGATATAGGCCAGGACCTTGCGGTTGCCGGGATAGAGCAGCGAGAAGCTGCCGCGGCCGAAGCTCTGGCGCTGCTTGCGCACCGCCACCAGCCGCTTCATCCAGTTCAGCAGCGAGGAGGGGTTGCGGGACTGCGCCTCGACATTGACGGCCATGAAGCCATAGATCGGGTCGAGCACCGCCGGCAGATAGAGCCGCGCCGGGTCGGCGCGCGAGAAGCCACCGTTGCGGTCGATGGACCATTGCATCGGGGTGCGCACGCCGTCACGGTCGCCGAGATAGATGTTGTCGCCCATGCCGATCTCGTCGCCGTAATAGAGCACCGGCGTGCCGGGCATCGACATCAGCAGGCTGTTCAGCAGCTCGATCTTGCGGCGGTCGTTCTCCAGCAGCGGGGCGAGGCGGCGGCGGATGCCGAGGTTGATCCGCATGCGCCGGTCGGCGGCATAGAAGTTCCAGAGATAGTCGCGCTCGGTGTCGGTGACCATCTCCAGCGTCAGTTCATCGTGGTTGCGCAGGAAGATGGCCCACTGGCAGTCGGCCGGGATGTCGGGCGTCTGGCGCATGATGTCGGCGATGGGATGCCGGTCCTCCATCGCCACCGCCATGTAGATGCGCGGCATCAGCGGGAAATGGAAGGACATGTGGCATTCGTCGCCACCCTTCTCCGGATCGCCGAAATAGGGCAGCACATCCTCCGGCCACTGGTTGGCCTCGGCCAGCAGCATGCGGTCGGGGTATTCGGCGTCGAGCGCGGCGCGGATCGCCTTCAGGACGTCGTGGGTCTCCGGCAGGTTCTCGTTGTTGGTGCCCTCGCGCTCCTTCAGATAGGGGATGGCGTCGAGCCTGAGCCCGTCCACCCCCATGTCCAGCCAGAAGCGCATCACCTTCAGCACCTCCTCCAGAACCTCGGGATTGTCGAAGTTCAGGTCGGGCTGGTGCGAATAGAAGCGGTGCCAGTAATAGGCGTTGGCGACCGGATCCCAGGTCCAGTTGGACTTCTCCGTGTCGCAGAAGATGATCCGCGTGCCCTGGTACTTCTGGTCGCTGTCGGACCAGACATAATAGTCACGGTGGTTGGAGCCCGGAGGCGCCTCCCGCGCGCGCTGGAACCAGGGATGCTGGTCGGAGGTATGGTTGATGACCAGCTCGGTGATCACCCGCAGACCGCGCTTGCGGCACTCCTCCATGAAGCGCCGGAAGTCATCCAGGTTCCCGTAGGTCGGGTTGACCGAGGTGTAGTCGGCGATGTCATAGCCGTCGTCGCGCAGCGGCGATGGATAGAAGGGCAGCAGCCACACGGCCGTCACACCCAATTCCTGGATGTAGTCCAGCTTCTGGGTCAAGCCGGCGAAATCGCCGATGCCATCATTGTCGGCGTCGAAGAACGCCTTGATGTGCAGTTGATAAATGACGGCGTCCTTGTACCAGAGCCGGTCCTGCCGATCGATCATGAGTCCAGCACTTTCGAGAAGCGATTGACGGAACACGTGTCGCGGGAACACGGAACGGAAACAAGCCAACCGGTCGAAGGTTTCACCCGGGCGGCCATCAGACAACCCCTGACTTCCGGATAGGCGGGACGGCGGAAACCAGGGTGTACAACCTTCAGCGAGGGTGCCGGGAGGTTCGTTCGAATGTGCGGCAATCCGGAGTGGACGCAGATTGACGCCGAAGGATTATGTGGGCAGCTTGGCCGTACATACCGCTTTAGGCGTATGTCGTGCGAGGTATGTCATGCTGGGGTCCTTCATCGTCGTGACCGGTGGCGATTCCCGCTACTGCCCGCTGATCCGCGAACTGATCGCTTCCCTGCGGGCATTGAAGCCGGCGGCGGAGTGCCCCATCGGTGTGATCGATGCCGGCCTCACCGCCTAACAGATCACGGAGCTGAAGGCGCAGGACGCCGCGGTGGTGACGCCGCCCTGGCCGGTCGGCATCCCGGCGCACAAGCTGCGCAACCGCATCCATCTGAAGGCCAACCTCGCCAAGCTGCATCTGCCGACCTACTTCCCCGGCTACGACACGGTGATCTGGATCGACGCCGACGCCTGGGTGCAGGATTGGGAGGCGGTGGAGATGCTGCGGCGCGGGGCGGCGCTGAACCGCTTCGCCATCGTCGCCCAGTTCGGCCGCTTTTCGGAAACGGAGCTGCGGCTGAACTGGCTTTTCGGCGGCTTCGCGCGGGTGCGGTCGATCCTGTACCAGAATTCCAGCCGCGCCGGCCTGAACACGGCGGAATGCCAGGCGCTGGCGACCCGACAGACCCTGAATGCCGGCGCCTATGCGCTGAAGTCCGACGCCCCGCATTGGGAGGCGTTCCAGCGCTGGCAGAAGCGGGTGCTGCGCAAGGGCTGTTCACCTCCGACCAGCTGGCGATGGCCGGCGCCATCTATCTGGACGGGCTGTCGGTCGAGCTTCTGCCGGAGTGGTGCAACTACATCGGCCCCTGGCGCTTCGATCCGGAGCGGCGGGAACTGGTGGAGTATTTCCTGCCCAACCGCCGCCTGGGCATCGTCCATATGGCCGGCGAGGACGCCATGCGCGCCGACCCGGCGGTGCTGCGCCTGGTGCCGGACATGCAGGACCGCCCCCACCAGCTGAGCCTGCGCTACCCGGCCTGGGAAGTGCCGGCGGTGGAGCAGGTGGCGGAAGCGGTTTAGCCCGTCGGCCTGTCGGCCGCCAGCCGCGCCAGATCGCGCACGGCGCGGTCGAGTGCCGCCGGGTCGTGGGCGGCGAAGCCCAGCAGCAGGCCGTTGCCGGTGCGCCCGCCATCCGCGCGGTAGTAGGTGGACAGCGGCGGCGTGGTCAGGCCGATGCGGGCCGCCTGCCTGGCCAGGGCATGGTCGGGACAGTCCGGCGGCAGGCGGAGCAGGATGTGCATGCCGGCCTCCCCGGCCTCGGCGGTGGCGAAGCCGGCGAAGGCGTCGGCAACAGACGCCAGGATGCCGGTGCGCTTGACGGCGTAGAGCGAGCGCATGGCCCGCAGGTGCGAGGCGAAATGGCCGTCGGCCAGGAAGCGGTGCAGGGCCGCCTGCGGCACCACGCTGGTCCCGCCGTCGAAATGGCGGCGCGCGGCGCGCACCGGCTCCACCAGATCGGGCGGCACCACGACATAGCCGAGCCGCAGCGCCGGGAACATCACCTTGCTGAAGCTGCCGACATAGATGACACGGCCGGCACCGTCCAGCCCCTGGAGGGCGGCCAGCGGCGGGCCGGCATAGCGGAACTCGCTGTCGTAATCGTCCTCGACGATCCAGGCGTCGCGCGCCGCCGCCCAGTCCAGCAGGCGCAGGCGGCGGGCGAGGCTCATCGTCACGCCCAGGGGGAACTGGTGGGACGGGGTGACCAGCGCCAGCCGGGCATCGGCCCCGCGGGCCATGCCGGCGGCGACGTCGATGCCTTCCCCGTCCACCGGCACCGGCACCAGCCGCGCACCGGCCCCCAGCAGGGCGGCGCGGTTGCCGGGCCAGCCCGGTTCCTCCACCCAGGCCTCGTCACCGGGGTCGAGCAGCAGCTGCGCCATCAGCGCCAATCCCTGCTGTGCGCCGGAGACGATGACGACCTGCTCCGGCTCGCAGCGCACGGCGCGGACCGCCCGCAGATAGGCGGCGATCTCCGCCCGCAAGGGGCCGTAGCCCAGCGGGTCCGGCTCCGTCGCCAGCGCCCGCCCGCCATGGCGCCAGCAGCGGCCGATCAATTGCGCCCACATGGCGAAGGGAAAGACCCCCAAGTCCGGCGTGCCGAGCGCGAAGGGCCGCCCCACCCGGTCGCGGGCGATGGACGGCGCCTCCGCCAGCGCCCGGCCACGGGCGGACAACCCGACACCCCGGCGCGCCTCGTCGCGGCCTGAGATACCGCCGGGCGCCGCATCGGGCAGGGAGGCGGCGACGAAGGTGCCGGCACCGACCCGTCCGGTGACGTACCCCTCCGCCAGCAGCGTGTCGTAGGCGGTGACCACCGTGTTGCGCGACAAAGCCCATTCGGTGGCGAGCGCCCGGCTGGGCGGCAGGCGCTCGCCCGGACGCAGGCGGCCGTCCAGCACCGCCTGACGCAGAGCACGGTAGAGCTGGCGGTGGAGCGGCTCCGCCCCGTCCCGGTCGAGCGCCACCGGCCCCAGGCTTGACAGAACCGGACGTGCCGAACGGGCCATGGCGATCCTCGCGAGGGTCAAGCAAAGCGGCCGGTGAAATTGGTCCCTATGGAATCGACATTCCGGACCTTTTGAAGGAGCCATTCTGCCGGCCATTCTGGATCACCGCAACAGTCCGGCCCTGAGCACGACAATGACCAGCCTTTCTGCCGATTCCGCCCCCACCGATTCCGCCGCCTCCGTTTCCTCCGCTGCCCTGGCACAGACCCCGCGCACCCGTCCGGTGCGGCTGGGCGACCGCGGCAGCCATGACGTCGCCCAGATCCACGCCATCATCGACGAGGCGCCGATCTGCCACGTCGGCTTCGTCGACGATGCGATCAAGGGCCATGGCTCCCCCTCCCCCATGGTGATCCCGACGGTCCCCTGGCGGGTGGACGATGAGCTGATGATCCATGGCGCCTCGTCCAGCAGGATGATCCGCCGGTTGCAGGAGGGGGGTGAGGCCTGCATCACGCTGTCGCTGATCGATGGCTGGGTGCTGGCGCGCTCGGCCTTCCATCACTCCGTCAACTACCGCTCGGTCATGCTGTTCGGCCGGCCGCGACTGGTGTCGGAGGAGACGGAGAAGCGCGCCGCCCTCGATGCGCTGATGGAGAAGATCGAACCCGGCCGCAGCACCAAGGTGCGGGCGCCCAACGTGCAGGAGTTGAAGGCCACATCGGTTCTGGCCTTCCCGATCGCCGAGGCATCGGCCAAGCGGCGCTCCGGCCCGCCCGCCGACGATCCGGAGGATATGGCTCACCCGGTGTGGGCGGGCGTGGTGCCCCTGCGGCTGACCGCCGGCGAGCCGGAACAGGACCCGGCCCAGACCGCGGGGTGAGGCGCGGACGACGCTGACAGCTGGAAAAGAAAAAGGCCGCGACCGGGAAGCCCGGCGCGGCCTTTTTCCTGTGGTTTCTCCCG
The DNA here is from genome assembly GCF_042604625.1 of Azospirillum sp. A29. Classification (NCBI taxonomy): domain Bacteria; kingdom Pseudomonadati; phylum Pseudomonadota; class Alphaproteobacteria; order Rhodospirillales; family Azospirillaceae; genus Azospirillum; species Azospirillum sp. A29. The sequence continues at coordinate 973,921 of NZ_CP170467.1, read as the reverse complement.
CAGGCGGGAAGGCCGTTCCGAAACCCCCGGAGCGGCCCCCTGCCAACCGTCCTTAGGACGACGGAGCGTTCAGCAGGCGCGGCAGGATCTGCGCACGACGGTTGGACGGCTCGCGGACGTTCGGACCGGTCTGGACCAGCAGCTGGCTCTCGCCCTTGCCTTCGGTCGTGATGTTGGCGGCCTGGACGCCCTTGGCGACCAGGGCCTTCTTGACCGCGTCGGCGCGACGCAGCGACAGCTTCTGGTTGTAGGCCGGCGAACCCGAGGTGTCGGTGTGGCCGACGACGTGGATCTTGGCGCCACCGTTCTTCAGGATGGCCGACACCGCGTCACCGATCACGCGATCGGCGGCCGGGGTGATGTTCGACTTATCCCAGTCGAAGAACACCAGATATTCGCTCTGGACCGCGGCAACGGCGGCCGGAGCCGGAGCGGCAGCGGCCGGCGGGCACGGATAGCTGCCCTGATGGATGACATAGCCGCCGTCAGCAGTGCGGGCGGCGACGCCTTCCGACACCTGACCGGTCCAGCCGATGACCGGGTTGCACCACTGGGTGCCCTTGCCGACCAGGCTCGCGTCCTGGGCATTGGCGGCCGCCGACAGACCGAAAGCGACGATGGCGGCCGGGATGGCAGCCAGACCCGCGCGAACAATAGTCTTCATTGTCTTCACTCCCTTCCAGAACCCTTCCCCATCAGAGTGCCTGCGGGGGATGAACGTATCAATCGAAGCAACGGCCCACGTGCAAGCGCGGCAGCGACCTTCCCAACATGTGGTGTGCGGCGATGTTCCGACACCTCAGCCGTTCGGCCGAACCGTACCTGTACCTTGACCTATGCTCCACTTCCATAGCAGCTTTTCCGGTATGATTCTGCCAAATCCGTATAACGGTGGCTGAGCACAGGAAAAACCGCGAGATCCTTTTCCGTAAGCTCGCGAACCGGTCTAGCAGGGCTGCCGGCCCACAAAAATCCGGACGTAACCCGCTTTCCGGGCGTCACCAGAGCACCGGCCGCGACCATCGCCCGCGACTCGACATAGGCCCCATCCAGGATGCAGGCCTTCATGCCGATGAAGCAGCCGTCTTCCAGCGTGCAGGCGTGCAGCAACGCCATGTGGCCGACGGTGATGTCGTCGCCGATGTAGGTGCCCTGCCCTTCGGAGGCCACGTGGATCACGGTGCCGTCCTGAATGTTGGTGCGAGCGCCGATTCGGATCTCGTTGACGTCTCCACGCACGGTGCAGCCGTACCAGATGCTGCTGTTCGCCCCGATCACGACATCGCCGATCACCGCCGCCGTTTCCGCGATGAACACGGTCGGGTCGACGGTGGGCAGGATGCCGTTGAAGGCGCGGACAAGGCCAGTCATCAGGTCGTACCGAAGTCGTGCATGACGGGCCGGATTGAAGCACCGTAAGGCTTAAGGCACCACCTGATTTCGCATTGACAGGCCAAAGCAAATCCCGATTGGTGCCTCTGTGCAACAGTGCGGACAGGGGGCCACAACGCTGTCACAGCCCCCCACCTATCCTTTCGCGGTAGCCGATTACGGGAAAAGCGGCGCCTGATCGATGCCGGTCGTCTCGCCCAGCCCCATCATGACGTTCATGTTCTGGATCGCCTGACCCGACGCGCCCTTCACCAGATTGTCGATCACCGACACGATGATGGCACTGCGCGGGGCGCGGTCGGCGACCACGCCGATCAGATTGTGGTTGGAGGCACGGACATGGCGCGTCGCCGGCACCACGCCGGCCGGAGTCACGCCGACGAAGGGCTCGTCGGCATAGCGGGCGGCCAGCGTCGCCCGCAGGTCGTCGGCGGTGACGCCGTCGGCCAGGCGGACATAGATGGTCGCCATCATGCCGCGGTTCATCGGCACCAGATGCGGGGTGAAGGAGACGGTGACCGGACGGCCGGCGGCCAGCCGCAGCTCCTGCTCGATCTCCGGCATATGGCGGTGATAGCCGACGCCATAGGCGTTGAAGCCTTCCGACACCTCGGTGAACAGGTTGGCCTGCTTGGCGTCGCGGCCGGCGCCCGACACGCCGGACTTGGCGTCGATGACGATGCCGCCCGGCTCGATCTGGTTCTCCAGCAGGAGCGGCAGCAGCGGCAGCAGCGAGCAGGTCGGGTAGCAGCCCGGGTTCGCCACCACCCGCGCCTTGCGCACGCCCTGGCGGTTGAACTCGGTCAGGCCGTAGGCGACCTCCTTCTGCAGGTCGACGGCGCGGTGCTCATGCCCGTACCAGGTGGCGTATTCGGCCGGGTCGGTCAGGCGGAAATCGGCGGACAGATCGACCACCTTCAGCCCGCTCGGCAGGCCGGCGACCACCTCCTGCGTGGTGCCGTGCGGCAGGGCGCAGAAGATGAAGTCGAGGTTGTCCCACTTCAGCTCCTCGATCTTCACCAGATCGGGCAGGCCATAGCCGCCGAGATGCGGGAACACCTCCGCCATCGGCTTCCCGGCCTGTCGTTCGGCGGTCAGCGCGGCGATCTCCACATTCGGGTGGCGCAGCAGCATGCGCACCAGTTCGGCGCCGGTGTAACCGGAAGCGCCCAGGATGCCGACGCGGATTTTCGAACCGCCGGGAGTGCTGCCCGGAATGCTGATCGAGGCCATGGAGGCAATGTCCTTCGCTGAAGACGATCTGAAGACGGGTGAAACCTGTATCCGGAATAAGCGAAAGCGCGATGACAGCGCAAAAAGAAAGGGGCGCCCCTTTCGGGGCGCCCCTCGCTTGTACCGTAAAGCAGCAGGCCCGTGTAGGGATTAGCGCTTCGAGAACTGGAAGCTGCGGCGGGCCTTGGCGCGGCCGTACTTCTTACGCTCGACCGTACGGGCGTCGCGGGTCAGGAAGCCGGCGGCCTTCAACGGCGGGCGCAGGGCCGGCTCGAAGTAGGTCAGCGCCTTGGAGATGCCGTGACGGACGGCACCGGCCTGGCCCGACAGACCGCCGCCGGCGACGGTGGCGACGACGTCGAACTGCTCCGAACGCTCGGTCACGCCGAACGGCTGGGCAATCATCATGCGCAGCACCGGACGGGCGAAGTAGACCGACTGGTCGCGGCCGTTCACGGTGACCTTGCCGGAGCCCGGCTTGATCCACACGCGGGCGACGGCGTCCTTGCGCTTGCCGGTGGCATAGGCGCGGCCCTGGGCGTCCAGCTTCGGAGCGGCGAGCTCCTCGGAGACGGTCGCGGTGGCGGCGGCGCCCGTCAGTTCCTTAAGGCCGGAGAGGGTGGTGGTGACCTGGGCCATGCTTACGCGCTCCGCTTATTCTTCGGGTTCAGGGCGCCGATGTCGATGGCGACCGGCTGCTGCGCATCGTGCGGATGCGTGGCACCCTTGTAGACCTTGAGGTGGGTCATCTGCTGGCGGCCGAGCGGACCGCGCGGAACCATGCGCTCCACGGCCTTCTCGATCACACGCTCCGGGTACTTACCGTCCAGGATCTGGCCCTTGGAACGGCCCTTGATCCCGCCCGGATAGCCGGTGTGCCAGTAGAAGATGTCGGCGTCGCGCTTGTTGCCGGTCAGCTTCACCTTCTCAGCATTGATCACGACGATGTGGTCGCCGCAATCCATGTGGGGGGTGTAGGTCGGCTTGTTCTTGCCACGCAGGATGTTCGCCAGGATGCTGGCAAGCCGGCCGAGAACGAGGCCGTCGGCGTCGACGACGTACCACTTCTTCTCGATCTCGGTCGGCTTCAGATTGAAGGTCTTCATCGCCACACTCGTTTCTTCGAATACGGATCGGCTGGCCGCCGATACCGGGGCGCCGAAGCGGACGGTTTTCTACGGGCCGGAGTACACCTCTGTCAACGGAAAAATTATCATTTATTTTCAATGACTTGCGAGAGTGGTAATTAGATACCGCTTCCTCAAACCCATTGATTCAAAAGGAGTTTTTATGGCGCTTCATTCATGCGGTAGTTTGATACCGCAACGGAGACGGGGTCGTGCGGCGGGATCGAGTAGGTTCCCGTCACGTGGGCGACCGGTTCCGGATCGCCTTCGGAGAACAGCAGGATCTCGCCATAGGCCAGCCGCTTGCCCAGCTTCAGGACGCGCGCCTCGGCGACGATGGCGACGGGCGGCGGACGGCGCAGGAAGTTGATGGTCATGCTGGTGGTCACCGCCAGCTCGACCCGGCCGATCAGGCTCAGCACTGCACCGTAGAGCGCCACGTCGGCCAATCCGAACATCGCCGGGCCGGTGACGGTGCCGCCGGGGCGGACGAAATCGTCCTTGTAGGGCAGGCGCAGGCGGATGGTGCCGGCGCCCAGGCTTTCCACGACGATGCCGAAGTTCCCGACCAGCGGAACCCCCTCGCGGATCAGATCCTCCAATTCCTCCTTCGTCATGGCGGGAACGGGAGCGGCGGCGGAACGGTCGGCGGCGGACATGGGGCCTCGGTCGGTGAACTTGATTGGATCACCGAACTGTGCGCCATCCTGTCCATTCGGACAAGTATGGTGCTACTCGGCCGGCTTCGTCTCCGCCGGGGCCGAGGGAGCAGCGGGGGGCGAGGCGGGGGCCGCCGCTGCCGGTTCCGCTCCTGCCGTGGAAGCGGTGGGGGCGGGGCCGGCAGGGGGATTGTCGGTGGGGGCGGTCAGGCGGACCGGCCCACCGCCGTTGGAAGGCTGCGCCGGACCGGTGGCGGACTGCTCGGCCGGAGCGGCCGCTGGAGCCGGTTCGGCAGGCGGGGCGAGCGGCACCGCCTTGATGTCCGATTTCGGCGTTTCGGGCCGGGACATCTCAGATTTGGCCGTCTCCGATTTAGCAGCCTCGGGCTTCGTTGCATCGGCCTTGGCGGGCTCGGGATCGGCGGGGGTGGAATAGTCGGGGACGATGCGGGCCTGGCTGCCGGTGATGACCAGCACCTTCTGGCCGATGGGCAGCGGCTGCGGCTCCTTCTGGGTCAGCGACAGCAATTCGCCGTTCGATTTGCGGACGATGTATTCCCAGCCGTTGGTGTCGCCGGCGATGTGCTCCATTGCCGTGCCCAGCAGACCGCCGATCGCCGTGCCGCCGACGGTGCCGAGCGCGGCGTTCATGCCGCCCGTCCCGACCTGCGCCCCCAGGATGCCGCCGGCCGCACCGCCACTGACGGCACCGACGGTGCCGTTGGCGCTGATCGCCACCTGACGGAAGCCGACGACGATGCCCGGCTCGACCTTGTTGGCCTGCTGGACCGCGCTGGAGGCGTAGGTGTTGGGAGAATAGTCGGAGGTGCAGCCCGCAAGACCGCCGACCGCGGCGATGAACAGGCAGAGAGAGACCGATCGAAGCACGGGCGAACCATCCGTTTTGAAACCCCGCCAAGTTTCTTACGGCAAAGTCCCCCGACTCGTCACCGGGCAAAATCCGGACGCCATGGGAATGCTGCATTGCAACAGAGCGATGGCCGGGAAAGAACTTGTCCTTCCCGGCCACCATGAATGCAGAAGACGGCCCAGCGACCGGCGTCAGCGGCCGGCGGTCTGGTCGCTGGCCTTCAGCGACAGGTACTTCAGCGTCAGCGTCGGCACGTTCTCGATCACCCAGGAGGCCATCGCCTCCTCCTCGCGCAGCGAGGTCTGCAGCAGCGGCGTGGCGAAGGCGAAGTTGCCGGCCTCCGCCACCGTCAGCAGCGACCGGTAGCTCGCCACCTCGAAATTCTCGAAGGCGTAGTTGGCGAAGGAGTTCTTGAGGATCTCGTCCTCGGCGAAGCTGTGGCCAAGTGCGGCCAGATTCCCCATGATCGACAGGGCGGTGTCCTTCAGCCCGGAATGGCTTTCCTGAAGCTGGTCCAGGATCTGCTCGATGCGGGTGATCTGACCCTCGGTCTCGCCACGGTGCATGCGCAGGTGGTCGGAGACCTCGGGATAATTCACCAGACGGTCAAGCTGGCGGTCCATCAGGGCCAGTGCCTGCTGTTCCACCGCATGGGCGTTGCGCAGGCCGGTAACGAACAGCGCGCGCGTGAGGTCCGCGGGATAGGCAGCCATGTGTTTCTCCTGTGGTATCAACGCTCCGTTGAACGTCTGCCCGCACCAACAGCAGGGCGCCGTCTTCGACGCTTACCGCTTGCGCCATAACGCAAAGGGGCAAACCTCCGGCTGTGGTGCCCGAATACCGGTTGGGGTACCGGCTGGAAGTGCCCCGACCGGGACACGGACGCGCGGTTGCCGGACGCGGCGCGCTGCGGGGAAATGGCTCCATGATCCGCACCGGCACCTCCGCAAGAGACATCCCCGCCATGACCGTCACCCTGCCCGGCTCCGTCGGTGCGGTCGTCGCCCTCATCCTGATGCTGACGGCGCTGGCCGGCTGGCGCCGGGTGGAGCCGGACGATCTGACCGGCTGGCGGACCGAACGGCTGGCGACCTTCCATGTCTGGCAGGCGAGCAGCCCGGCACGCGAGGTCTGGGACCATCCCGACGCGCCCGTCCTGGTCACCATCCCCGCCGGCAGCTATCTCCGGGGCTCCCCGGCCACGGAGACGGAACGGTTTCCCGACGAGCCGCCGCAAACCCCGGCGTCGGTCCAACATCCCATCGCCGTCGGCAAATATCCGGTCACCCGCGGCGAATATGCCAGCTTCATCCAGGACAGCGGCTATCGGCCACGGACGGTCTGCCGCGGCTATGCCGGCGAGACGGAGCTGCTGCCGCGCTGGCATTTCTCCTGGCGCCGACCGGGGTTCGTGCAGACGAACAACGACCCGGCGGTCTGTGTGAGCTGGTACGACGCCAAGGCCTATGTGGACTGGCTCAGCCGCCGGACCGGCAAGAGCTATCGCCTGCTGACGGAGACGGAGTGGGAATATACGGCCCGTGCCGGCACCCGGACCGCGCGCTGGTGGGGTGACGATCCGGCCAAGGGATGCGATGCGGCGAACGTCGCCGACCTGTCGGCCAAGGACCGCTTCACCGATTGGGAGGTGGCGAACTGCCGCGACGGCGCCCTGTTCACGTCGCCGGTCGGCAGCTACCGCGCCAACGGCTTCGGCCTTTACGACATGCTGGGCAATGTCTGGCAGTGGGTGGAGGACTGCGCCCCGGACGGACGGTCCGAAGCGACCTGTTCGCAGCGGACGATGCGCGGCGGGTCGTGGCACAGCAACCCGCGCTATGTCCGCTCCGCCGTGCGCCGGGTGGACGCGGCCGAGAGCGGCTATGCCGCCTACGGCATCCGCGTCGCCCGCGATCCCTAACCCCGCGATCCCTGGCGAGGCTGGGGATCAGCTGCGCAGAACCTCCAGCGCCGACAGGCCCTGCACCGCATGGTCGAGGAAGGCACGCACCCGGCCGGGCATCAACCTTGCGGTCGGCACCACGACATGGACCGGCAGCGGCTCCGGCTCGGCGTGCGACATCAGGCGCACCAGCGTACCGGCGGCGAGGTCGTCCGCCGCCTGATAGGACAGCGGGCGGGCGACGCCGTGCCCGTCACGGGCGGCGAGCAGGGCCGGCTCGATGTGGCTGACCGCCAGCTTCGGCGTCACCCGCAGCACCCGCTCCCGCCCGTCGATCAGAAAGCGCCAGTCCGGCGGACCGGGCCGGGCCGTCGTCAGGATGATGTCGTGGCCGGACAGATCCTCCGGCATCGACGGCATGCCGCGCCGCGCCAGATAGCCGGGGCTGGCGACCAGAAAGCGCCCGACCTGCCCCACCCGCCGGGCGACGAGGCCGGAATCGGGCAGCGGGCCGATGCGGATCGCCACGTCCAGCTCCTCCTCGATCAGGTCGAGGTTGCCGTCGGACAGCGTCAGCTCGACACGGATGTCCGGAAACTCCCGCATGAAGTCGAGGACCAGAGGCGTCACATGCTTGCGCCCGAACATCACCGGCGCGGTGACGCGCAGCCGCCCGCGCATTGGCCGGTCGGTTCCGGTGGCGGCCAGCGCCTCGTCGTAATCGGCCAGCAGCCGGCGCGCCTGCTCGGCCAGCCGCCGTCCGGCATCGGTGGGGGCAAGGTTGCGGGTGGTGCGCTCGATCAGCCGCACACCCAGCCGCTCCTCCAGCCCCGACAGCGCGCGGGTGACGGCGGGCGCCGACCGCCGCAGCCGCTTGGCCGCACCGGCAAGGCTGCCGGTCTCCAGGATCGCGACGAAGATCGTCAGTTCATCCAACCGGTCCATAATTCTTCCAATTCCTGAAAGAGTCCCTTTTCATCAAAGCCTATTCCTGCGAAGCGGCGCAAGTGGTCGGGTGTGGGCATCCGCGACCCACAGAGAAGGGAGCCTTGTCATGGGCACCAGCACCGATCCCGCCATCACACTGTACGGCACGCCGCTGTCGGGGCATGCCCACCGGGTCGAAGCCTTCCTGAACATCCTCGGCCTGCCCTATCGCTATGTCGATGCGAATGCCGAGCTTCGCCGGTCGGATGCCTTCCTCGCCCTGAACCCGTTCGGACAGATCCCGGTGCTGGTCGACGGCGATCTCGTCCTGCCGGACTCGGTCGCCATTCTCGTCTATCTCGCCGACCGCTACGACGCTTCCGGCCTGTGGAACCCGAAGGCGCCGGACGAGACGGCGCAGGTGCAGCGCTGGCTGTCGGTCGCCGCCGGCGACCTGCGCTTCGGGCCGGCGCTGGCGCGCATCCTGACGCTGTGGGGCGGGGCCGGGACGCTGGCCGACGCGCAGAGGGTCGCGGAACGCCTGCTGCGCTTCATGGACAGCCATCTGGCGACCCGCGACTGGCTGGCCGCGGAGCGGCCGACCATCGCCGACATCGCCTGCTACGCCTATGTCGCCCGCGCCCCGGAAGGCCACATCCCGCTCGATCCCTATCCGGCGGTCCGTCGCTGGCTGGAGCGGGTGGAGGCAATCCCGGCGCTGACTCCAATGCCGGAAAGCGCCATCCCCCAGCCGGCCTGAGACCCGCCGCCGGATACCCTGACGCGAGCGTATCTGGTTACCGTGACGCAAGCGTATCTGATTACCGTGACGCAAGCGTATCTGATTACCGTGACGCAAGCGTCACGGGACCGTCGCCAAGCACCTGAATCTGTGCTTCGATGACAGTTCCATGACACTTGATGGATGGATGAGTCGATGCGCAATTCCGCCTGTTCCGGGCGCTGGTCGCTGCTGTCCGGTGCGGTTGCCCTTTCCCTTCTGGCCGGCCCCTCCCTGGCGGCGGATCCGGCTCCCCAAGGCCCGGTGCCGCAAAGCGATCTGCTGAACGCCGAGCTGTGGATGCAGCGGTCGGTCGAATACAAGGCGAACTCGCTGGCGGTCTATGCGCTGGGCAGGATCCAGCTGGACAAGGCACTGGCCGAAAAGAACTGGACCGCGGCGACCGAGCAGACCGGCAGCTACCAGGACCTGCCGCCGGCCGTGGTGCTGGACCTGGACGAGACGGCGATGGACAACTCCGCCTATCAGACCGGGCTGGTCACCACCAACGGCGAATTCTCGCCCAAGACCTGGGATGCCTGGGTGAAGGCGGAGAAGGCGACGGCGGTGCCGGGGGCGGTCGAGTTCACCCAGTACGCCGAATCGAAGGGCGTGAAGGTGTTCTACGTCACCAACCGCAACGCCGACCAGGAGGAGCCGACCCGCCGCAACGCGCAGGCGCTGGGCTTCCCGATGGGCGGCAACGTCGATACCTTCCTGATGTCGAAGGAAAAGCCGGACTGGGGTTCGGCGAAAGGGACGCGGCGCGCCTACATCGCCAAGGATTACCGGATCGTTCTGCTGTTCGGCGACAATTTCGGCGACTTCAGCGATGCCTACAACGGCAGCGAAGCCGACCGCCTGAAGGCGTTCGAAGCGGCGAAGGAGCATTTCGGGCGCGACTGGCTGATGCTGGCCAATCCCGGTTACGGCTCGTTCGAGAGCGCGCCCTTCGGGCATAATTTCAAACTGTCGGCGGACGAGAAGCGGGCCAGGAAGATCGGCGCGCTGGAGCCCTGGGTGGCACCGGCCCAATAACGGCCTGCCCAATAACAGCTTGAGAGGACGGTGCGCCGGGCCTGGAGTGTTGACCTTCAGAAGATCAGGCGCACCGCTTCCACGATCAGCAGCCACGGCGTGCCGATCATGACGGTCCAGACCGCCAGACGCGGCAGGCCGCTCATCTTGCGGACCTTCGGTTCAGCGGAGGGGGCGGCTTCGAACGAGGCGGCGTTATAGATCGACATGACCTGCGGCTCCGTGAGCAAGATGGCGTTGAGGTCATCATGCGGTTCGGATCCTTAACGACCTTTAAAGAGCGCAGCCTGCGAAGTCGGCGTTTGCGCATTACCTCGACTGGATAAGTATACTCCCGGCGAAGGCAGGGCCGTGGCGCCGGATGACAGTAACCACGACCCCGCCATACCCCGAACGTTATGGCTTCGCCACGTGCCAGACGTTGTTCACGCCGTCGCCGGTGGTGTCGCCCGGCTTCGCGTCCTTGGCCCAGCTATAGAGCGGCTTGCCGTTGTAAGCCCATTGCCGGCTTCCGTCGTCGCGGGTGACGACGCTGTATTTGCCCATCGGCTTGGCGGAGGCGGGAGCCATCAGCGGCGGCCAGTTGGTCGCGCAAGGCCCGTTGCAGGCCGACTTGCCGGCACCGTCCTTGTCGAAGACATAGAGCGTCATGCCTTTCGCGTCGGTCAGGACGGGACCCATCGCGGTCTTGCCCGTCATGGCCGGTTCCTTGTCCTGAGCAAAAGCGGGGGCGCCGGACAGGACGGCCCCCAGGCCGATGGCGGCAGCGGCGATACGGAGTGCGGATTTCATTGCGCAGTTCCTCCCGAAACAGGCCCGCCGGACGGCAGGCCCGATGGATCAAGGACGCAACGGGACCGCAGATATTCCGCCTTTCACCGGCCGGAACGCCATGCCATCGGGGTTATACCGTCAGGTATTTGCGCACCTCCCGCTCGTCCAGGCCGCTGCGCGGACCGGACAGCATCACCTCGCCGCGCTCCATCACCACCCAGTCGTCGGCAAGGTCGCGGGCGAAGTCGAAATACTGCTCGACCAGCAGGATCGCCATGGTGCCCTTGTCGCGCAGGTAGGCGATGGCGCGGCCGATGTCCTTGATGATCGACGGCTGGATGCCCTCGGTCGGCTCGTCCAGCACCAGCAGGCGCGGGCGCGTCACCAGGGCGCGGCCGATGGCGAGCTGCTGCTGCTGGCCGCCCGACAGGTCGCCACCGCGGCGCTCCAGCATGGATTTCAGCACCGGGAACAGCTCGAACACCTCGTCGGGGATCGAACGCTGGGCGCGCGGCAGCGGGGCGTAGCCGGTCAGCAAATTTTCCCGCACCGTCAGCAGCGGGAAGATCTCGCGCCCCTGCGGCACATAGGCGATGCCGCGGCGTGCCCGGTCGGCCGGCGCCATCTTCGTCACGTCGGCGCCGTCCCAGCCGATGGAGCCGCCGGACACCGGCTTCAACCCGACGATGGCGCGCAGCAGGCTGGACTTGCCGACGCCGTTGCGGCCGACCAGACAGGTGACCTTGCCGATTTCGGCCTTCATGGAAACGCTGCGCAAGGCCTGGGCGGCGCCGTAATGCAGATCGAGGGAACGAACGTCCAACATGCTGGGGTCTCCCGTCAGCGGCCGAGATAGGTGTCGATGACCTGTTGATTGGCGCTGACCGCGTCCAGCGAGCCTTCGGCCAGGACCGAGCCCTCTGCCAGCACCGTCACCTTGACGCCCAGCGCACGGACGAAGCTCATGTCATGCTCCACCACGATCACCGAATGCTTGCCGGCGATGCTGCACAGCAGTTCGGCGGTCTGTTCGGTCTCGGCGTCGGTCATGCCGGCCACCGGCTCGTCGACCAGCAGAAGCTTGGGATCCTGGGCCAGCAGCATGCCGATCTCCAGCCACTGCTTCTGCCCGTGCGACAGGCTGCCGGCCTGCCGGCTGCGCAGGGCGGACAGGCGGGTGATGTCGAGGATCTCCTCGATCCGCGAGCGGTCGTCGCGGCTGATGGCATAGGTCAGCGTCTTCAGCGGCCGGCGCGGCGCCTTCAGCGCCAGTTCCAGATTGTCCCACACCGTGTGCGGCTCGAAGACGGTCGGGCGCTGGAACTTGCGGCCGATGCCGAGGTTGGCGATGGCCGCCTCGCGCAGGCGGGTCAGGTCGGTGTCGCCCTCGAACAGGATGGTGCCGGTGTCGGGACGGGTCTTGCCGGTGATGACGTCCATCATCGTCGTCTTGCCGGCGCCGTTGGGGCCGATGATCGCCCGCATCTCGCCGGGCATCATCACCAGGGACAGGCCGTTCAGCGCCTTGAAGCCGTCGAAGCTGACCGACACGCCGTCGAGATAGAGAAGGGTCGATTCCGCGCTCATTGGTCAGGCTCCCTTCTGGTCGGCAGGCTGGGCGTTGGGAAGGGTGGAGGCCTTGCGGCCGGGCAGCTTCGCCTTCAGCTGCGCGCCCAGCCCGAGCAGGCCCTTGGGCAGGAACAGGGTCACCGCCACGAACAGGCCGCCAAGGGCGAACAGCCACAGCTCCGGCAGGGCGCCGGTGAAATAGCTCTTGCCCATGTTGACCAGCACCGCGCCGAGGATGGCGCCGGCCAGCGTGCCGCGCCCGCCGACGGCGACCCAGATCACCGCCTCGATCGAGCTGGCCGGGGCGAATTCCGACGGGTTGATGATGCCGACCTGCGGGACGTAGAGGGCACCGGCCACACCGGCCATGCAGGCCGACAGCGTCCAGGCGAACAGCTTGTAGCTTTCGGTGTCGTAGCCCATGAAGCGGACGCGGCTCTCGGCGTCGCGCAGCGCCACCAGCACCTTGCCCAACTTCGAGCCGATGACGCCGGACGCGATCATGTAGGAGAGCGCCAGGGCGGCGACCGTCGCCACGAACAGGGCGACGCGGGTGGTGTCGGCCTGGATGTCGTAGCCGAGGATGTCCTTGAAGTCGGTCAGGCCGTTGTTGCCGCCGAAGCCCATGTCGTTGCGGAAGAAGGCCAGCAGCAGGGCGAAGGTCAGCGCCTGGGTGATGATCGACAGGTAGACGCCGGTGACCCGGCTGCGGAAGGCGAACCAGCCGAAGGCGAAGGCCAGCGCGCCCGGCACCACCAGCACCATGATGGCGGCGAACCAGAAATGGTCGAAGCCCAGCCAGTACCAGGGCAGCTCCTTCCAGTTCAGGAAGACCATGAAGTCGGGCAGGACCGGGTTGCCGTAGACGCCGCGCGGGCCGATCTGCCGCATCAGGTACATGCCCATGGCGTAGCCGCCGAGCGCGAAGAAGGCGGCGTGGCCGAGCGACAGGATGCCGCAATAGCCCCACACCAGATCGAGCGCCAGCGCCAGCAAAGCGAAGCACAGGTATTTGCCGAGCAGCGAGACGGTGAAGATCGACAGGTGGAAGGGCGAATCCGCCGGCACCCACAGCGTCATCGCCGGGACGGCGACCGCCAGGATGGCGAGGATCGTCAGGACGATCCCGGCCTTGCGGTCCAGCCCCATCAGGAAAAAGCGCAGCAGCATCGGATCAGGCCTCCACCGCGCGGCCCTTCAGCGCGAACAGGCCGCGCGGACGCCGTTGGATGAACAGGATGATGAAGATCAGCACCAGGATCTTGCCCAGCACCGCCCCGGCATAGGGTTCGAGGAACTTGTTCATGGTCCCCAGCGTCAGCGCGCCGACCAGCGTGCCCCACAGGTTGCCCACCCCGCCGAACACCACGACCATGAAGCTGTCGAGGATGTAGCCCTGGCCGAGGTTCGGGCTGACATTGTCGATCTGGCTCAGCGCCACCCCGGCAAGCCCGGCGATACCGGAGCCGAGCCCGAAGGTCAGCGCATCGACCCGCGCGGTGCGGATGCCCATGGCGTTGGCCATCGGCCGGTTCTGCGTCACCGCCCGGATCGACAGGCCGAACCAGGTGCGCTTCAGCGCCACCAGCAGGGCCGCGAAGACGCTGAAGGCGAAGACGACGATCCACAGCCGGCCGTAGGTGATGGTCAGGCCGCCCAGCTCGAAGGCGCCGGACATCCAGCTCGGCGCGCCGACCTCGCGGTTGGTCGGGCCGAAGATGGAGCGGACCGCCTGCTGGAGCGCCAGCGACAGGCCCCAGGTCGCGAGCAGCGTTTCCAGCGGACGGCCGTAGAGCCAGCGGATCACGCTGCGCTCGATGACGATGCCGACGCCGCCCGACACGAGGAAGGCGGCGGGCAGCGCCACCAGGATCGACAGGTCGAACAGGCCGGGGGCATGGGCGCGGAAGAACTCCTGCACCAGGAAGGTGGTGTAGGCGCCGATCATCACCATCTCGCCATGGGCCATGTTGATGACGCCCATCACGCCGAAGGTGACGGCCAGCCCGATGGCGGCCAGCAGCAGCACCGAGCCCAGCGACAGCCCGTACCAGAGATTTTGCAGCGCCGCCCAGAAGGCCAGCTTCTGTTCCAGGGTGGAGACGGCGGCGGCGGCCGACTTCTTGGTGACATCGGACGCGCCGGAGCCGGCGACCATGTTCAGCAGCACCAGCGCGTCGCGGTCGCCGCGGGCGGTCAGCGTGTCGGTCGCCGACTGGATTTCGGCGTCGGTCATCTTCGACGCGGCCTCGCCGGTCAGCAGGATGGCGGCGCGAGCCTGCTCCATGGCGGCGCGCACACCCTTGTCCTGCTCCTTGGCGATGGCGGCGCTCAGCGTCTCCAGCGCGGAGGCGTCGCGGCTCTTGAACACCGCGTCGGCGGCGGAGCGGCGGACACCGGCATCGGGGCTCATCAGGGTGAGAGCGCCGAGCGAGGCGCTGATGGCGCGGCGGAGCGAATTGTTGATGCGGATCTTCTCGACCGCGGCGGACGGCGCATCGCCGAGCGCGGCACGGGTCAGCGGGTCGGTCAGGGTGAAGGCGTCACCGGCCTTGCGGGCGACAACGACGGTGCCGTCGGCCTTGCGCACATAGAGGTCGCCGGCCTGGAGCGCCTCGATCACCGGCACGGCGGCCGGGTCGCCGGCCTCCGACAGTTGCGCCAGGGCCTTTTCGGTTCCGGAATAGCCGCCGCTGCCCAAGGCCTGGACGAGAGGACGGAGGTCGGCGGCATAGGCGGCGGTCGATGTGGCGACCACCACACAGACGGCCATCAGCCAGCGGAGAGCGCGTCGCATCGGGAGTCCTTCGGTGCAGGGGCGGTGCGGGAGGAGCGGTGCGGGGGGCTGGAAACGCGAAACGCTTGCCCTCTCCCCTCCCCCGCCCGGCGGGAAAGGGGAAAGGGCAAGCGTCGCAACCACTCAGGTCAGAAGGGACAGCTCAGAGAGGGAACGCGGCCTTCACGACCCCTTGCCGCCGCACTTGCCGGTCTTCACGTTGAAGTTGCCGCAGGACATCGGCTTGCGCCAATCGGCGATCAGGTCCTTGCTGTCCGGCAGGAAGTCCGACCACTCGTCGCCGGGGACCAGACCCGAGGTCTTGGAGACGACGTCGAACTGGCCGTTCTCCTGCACTTCGCCGATCAGGACCGGCTTGGTAATGTGGTGGTTCGGCAGCATCGCCGAATAGCCGCCGGTCAGGTTGGGCACGGCGACGCCGACCATCGCGTCGATGACCTTGTCCGGCTCGGTGGTGCCGGCCGCCTCGACCGCCTTCACCCACATGTTGAAGCCGATGTAGTGGGCTTCCATCGGGTCGTTGGTGACGCGCTTGTCGTTCTTGGTGTAGGCCTTCCACGACTTGATGAAGTCGGTGTTGGCCGGGGTCTCGACCGACTGGAAGTAGTTCCACGCGGCCAGATGGCCGAGCAGCGGCTTGGTGTCGATGCCGGCCAGCTCTTCCTCGCCGACGGAGAAGGCGACGACCGGGATGTCCTGCGCCTTGACGCCCTGGTTGCCCAGTTCCTTGTAGAAGGGAACGTTGGCGTCGCCGTTGATGGTGGAGACCACCGCGGTCTTCTTGCCGGCCGAGCCGAACTTCTTGATGTCCGCCACGATCGACTGCCAGTCGGAATGACCGAACGGCGTGTAGTTGATCATGATGTCCTCGGGCTTGACGCCCTTGCCCTTCAGGTAGGCTTCGAGGATCTTGTTGGTCGTGCGCGGATAGACGTAGTCGGTGCCGGCCAGCACCCAGCGCTGGACCTTTTCCTTCGACATCAGGTAGTCGACGGCCGGGATCGCCTGCTGGTTCGGGGCGGCGCCGGTGTAGAAGACGTTGCGGGAGGACTCCTCGCCCTCATACTGGACCGGGTAGAAGAGGATGTTGTTCAGTTCCTCGAACACCGGCAGCACCGACTTGCGGCTGACCGAGGTCCAGCAGCCGAACACGGCCGACACCTTGTCCTTGCTGATCAGCTCGCGCGCCTTTTCGGCGAACAGCGGCCAGTTGGAGGCGGGATCGACCACCACCGGCTCCAGCTTCTTGCCCAGCAGGCCGCCCTTCTTGTTCTGCTCGTCGATCAGCATCAGCATGACGTCCTTGAGCGTCGTCTCACTGATCGCCATCGTGCCGGACAGGGAGTGCAGGATGCCCACCTTGATGGTGTCGTCCGCCGCCTGGGCGGGCATCGCGAAGGATGCCATCGCACCCATGGCCAGACCGGCCAGCGCGCCGATCCCGAAGCTCGACGTCAGTTGCTTGGTCCGCATGAAGTTGCCCCCTTCCTTTGGCGCCCCGGTTGCTCCGGGGCTTCGCCACATCGTCGAAGGAAAAGCTACCGCGCATGCGAAAGGCGGTATCTACGTCAAATGACACATACGGCCACGACCCCGGCTCCATAGCCGGCTTCGCGGCGTTACCTCCGGCGAAGGTTCGGAATAAATCCGCCGCCACGGCGTCCAACCAGTGGATGAGCGCGTGTAACGGCAACAGCCCTACACGGGTGAGATGGCGATGCAAGGGAGCAACAGTGTGAACAGCAGAGCTGCCGACACCAAATGTCGCT
The DNA here is from genome assembly GCF_042604625.1 of Azospirillum sp. A29. Taxonomy (NCBI): domain Bacteria; kingdom Pseudomonadati; phylum Pseudomonadota; class Alphaproteobacteria; order Rhodospirillales; family Azospirillaceae; genus Azospirillum; species Azospirillum sp. A29. Next base: position 957,081 of record NZ_CP170467.1, on the reverse strand, counting down.
TGCGGATCTGGAATGCCTCGTCGAAGGATACACCGCACGATCCTTTCCGTTCACGTTCCGGTCCCGTCGCCATGCATGATATCCGCCGCCCGATCTCCCGACGCTCCGCCGCCCTCTGCATGGTCGGCGGACTGGTCGGCATCGTCCTGAGCGGTCCGGCGCTTGCCGCAGCGGCGAAGGAGGCCGTGCACGCCGCCAAGCCGCCGCTGGTTGCCGGCTGGGCCGCGGCGCTGGAACAGCGTGCGCTGGAGGTGCAGAACGCGCCCAAGGCGACGGCCACCCGCATCGGCTACGGCGCCGTCGTCAAGAAGGGCGACGGCGGCATGGTCGAGAGCGTCGCCCCGGCGATGGACGTGCCCCCTGCCGACGTGCAGCAGGCGCAGGCCCCCACCCTGCCCGGCCTGGAACCGGTGGAGCCGGCGCCGCCGGTGGTCATCTCCGTGCGCTCGCCGCTGGCCGACCGCGTCGGCAAGGTGTCGCGCCGCCTGATCGAGATGGGCTTCCTGTCCGCCGACAAGTGGACCGACAGCTTCAACGACGATGTCGAGACCGCCGTGCGCGCCTTCCAGCTCGCCGAGGGGCTGCAGCCCGACGGCAAAGTCGGCGAGGTAACCCGTCAGGCGATGGACCGCACGCCTGCCCAGACCGTGGCGCTCCTGCGCCGCGCCGCCGCCGCGATGCGGGCGCAGCAGGCCTCCATCCCCGACACCACCATCCTGGTCAACCTGCCCGGCCAGTCCGTCACCCTGATCGAGCATGGCCGCCCGGCCTTCACCATGCGGGCGGTGGTCGGCCGGCCGTCGCGCAAGACGCCGCTGCTCCAGGACAAGGTGACCAGCGTCACCATCAACCCGACCTGGACCGTGCCGCCGACGGTGCTGAGCGAGGACAAGCTGCCTGCCCTGCGCAAGAAGGGCACCACCGGCATCAAGAACGCCGCCGTCTATCTGGACGGGTCGGAGGTCGCCAACACCCAGTCGGTCAACTGGTGGTCGGTCGATCCCGGCCGCGTGCGCATCGTCCAGAGGCCGGGCGACGACAACGCGCTGGGCCGCTTCCGCTTCAACCTGACCAACGGCGACGGCATCTTCCTGCACGGCACCAACGATCCGCGCCTGTTCAGCCGCGACCTGCGCGCCGCCAGCTCCGGCTGCGTGCGGCTGGAGGATGCCCGGATGATGGCGGAGACGCTGCTGGGTGCCGCGAAGGTTACGCCGGCCGGCATCGGCCAGCAGCTCGACACCGGGGAGACCAAGACGATCCGGCTGCCGAACGCCATCCCCGTGCGCTTCGTCTACTGGAACGCCTCGGTCGACACCGCCGGCGTGGTGCGCGTCCATCCCGACATCTACGAGGATCCACCCACGCTGGCGACGCCGTCGGGCCAGTCGGGATCTGCGGCACCGGCAATGTCGGGCAACCCGCCGTCGGCCAGCCCGGTGACGCCGGTGTCGACGCCGCGCCCGCTGTCCAAGCCGGCGCCGCTGCCGGTCCCGACCGCCCACGCGCCGACGCCGCTGTCATCGGCGTCGATCCCGGCGCCGGCAAAGCCGCTGCCGTCATCGACCGGGATGTAAGGACCGGTTTTCGGGTCACGCTGGAGGAATGGAGGTCGATATGCCGGTTCATCATTCTTCCAGCGGCTACGAGACCGGTGCCAAGGCCTATGTCAAAGGCCGCCCCAGCTACCCGGCCGAAGCCGTCTTCTGGCTTCGCGACGTTCTGGGCGTCGGTCCCGGCCGTAAAGTCCTGGAGGTCGGCGCCGGCACCGGCAAGTTCATCGCGGTGCTGAAGCAGTGCGGCGGCGAGATCACCGCCGTCGAACCGGTCGCCGGCATGCGCGAGCAGCTCGTTCCGGCCTTTCCCGACATCACGGTCCTGGCAGGGAACGCCGAGTCCATTCCCCTGCCCGACGGTTCCGTCGACGCCGTGGTCTGCGCGCAGGCCTTCCACTGGTTCGCCACCGCTGCCGCCTTGCAGGAGATGCGGAGGGTGCTGAAGCCGGACGGCAGGTTGGGGCTGATCTGGAACGTCCGGGACGAAAGCACGTCCTGGGTGGCGGCACTGACCGCCATCACCGACCCCCGGGAGGGCGACACCCCGCGCTATCGCACCGGCGACTGGCGCCGCGTCTTCCCCGCGCCGGGCTTCGAGGCCATCGACGAGCGCCATGTCCCGCATGCCCATGTCGGCAGCCCGGACGACGTCATCGTCAAGCGGACGATGTCGGTCAGCTTCATCGCGGCGCTGCCGCCCGAACGGCAGGCGGAGGTCGAGCGCGATACCCGCGCGCTGATCGCATGCACGCCCGAACTGGCGGACCGCGCCGAGATCGCCTTTCCCTACGAAACGGTCATGTTTGCCTTTCGCAAAGTCTGACGAAGCCCGCTTGCAGATCGTCCGGGATGGATCCGCTTTCCGACATCATCGCCCTGCTCAGGCCGACCGCGGCGGTGTCCAAGCCCATCACCGGACGGGGACGCTGGGGCATCAGCTATCCCGCCCTTCGCAAGCCCGGCTTCACGCTAATCCTGAAGGGCGAATGCTGGGTGTCCTTCGAAGGCGGAGCGCCGCTGAGGATCGCGAAGGGTGATTTCCTTCTTCTGCCTTCCACCCCAGCCTTCACGCTGAGCAGCCATCCGGGCATCGCCTGCGCGCCGCGTGAGCCGACGGACAGGCCGGTCCGGCATGGCGACCAGGAGGGCGAGGCGGAGTTCGAATCGCTGGGTGGCGCGTTCCAGATCGAACAGGTGAACGCGCCCCTCCTGCTGACGCTGCTCCCCCAAATGATCCATATTCAGGCCTGCGAAGGCAGGACCGACCGGTTCGGCCGGGTGATCGACCTCATCGCAGAGGAATGCGGGCACCAGGAGCCCGGCAGGGAGCTGATCCTCCAGCGCATGCTCGAGGTTCTGCTCGTCGAAGCGTTGCGAGGGCGCGGCCTCGCGGCGGACGGGGTGCAAAGCGGCCTGCTCAACGGCCTGCGCGACCCGGCCCTTGCCCGCGTTCTTCGCGCCCTGCACGGGGACGTGCGGGCGAACTGGACGGTCGCCGGCCTCGCCAAGATCGCCGGGCAATCCCGGTCGGCGTTCGCCGCCCGTTTCGGCGAGGTGCTCGGCTGCGGCCCGATCGAGTATCTCGCCCGCTGGCGGATGGCGCTGGCGAAGGACGCCCTGGTCCGGGGCGCGAAGTCCCTCGAGCGGATCGCCGAGGAGATCGGCTACGAATCCGCCAGTGCCTTCAGCACGGCGTTTCGTAAACGGCAGGGCTGCCCCCCCGGCCAGTTCGCCCGCAGCCCATAGCGGAATCGGGCCGGCAAGCTCGCAGGATATGGATAGTTGGTAAAGAATCCCGGACGCCCGCTTATGGAGTGTCCAGTCCGCAGCGCCTATTCAAGGGACCGTTCGAAACGACGGGAGGTCCCCATGCAAACGATCCTGATCACCGGCACGTCCTCCGGCTTCGGCCTGGAGATGGCGCGGCATTTCCTGGCGAAGAACTGGCGGGTGGTCGCCACCATGCGCAGGCCGGACCCGGAGCTTTTGCCGGATACCGGCGCCCTGCGCATCCTGCCGCTCGACGTCACCAGCGGGGAGAGCATCGCCGCCGCCGTCGAGGCCGCCGGTCCCATCGACGTGCTGGTTAACAATGCCGGGGTCGGCGTGGTCGGCGCCTTCGAGGCCACGCCGATGGCCCACATCCGCAAGGTGTTCGAGACCAACACCTTCGGCGTAATGTCGATGTGCCAGGCGGTGATCCCGCAGATGCGCGAACGCCGCTCCGGCGTCATCGTGAACGTGACCTCGTCGGTCACGCTGGCGGCCCTGCCGCTGGCGGCGGCCTACACCGCCAGCAAGCAGGCGATCGAGGGATTTACCGGTTCGCTCGCCCACGAACTCGGCCATTTCGGCGTCCGGGCGAAACTAGTCGAGCCGGGGTACGGCCCGACGACCGCCTTCAGCCGGAATGCCGGCATCGTCATCCAGGATCTGATCCCGCCGGCCTATCGGGACTTCGCAACGCCGATCTTTGATGCCTATGCCAGCCCGGCGGCGACGACGGCGGAAACCGATGTCGCCGAAGCGGTATCGGCCGCCATCGACGACACCACCGGCCGGCTCCACTTCCCGGCGGGAGCCGACGCGGTCGCCCTGTACAACGCCCGCTTCGGCTGACGGCCTCAACGGGCCTGAAGCACCCCGACCGCACCGCGCGCCACCTCGTGCAGGTCGGCTTCGCCGCCGGACTGGACATGGGCGAACAGGCCGGCGCGCATGCGCGGATCCCAGAACTTGCGGATGTGGGTCGCGGTTTCCGTCACCGCCTCCTCATGGGGATAGGTGGCGAAATGGACGGCGATCTGGTTCGCCATCCGGACCAGATCCTTGGCGTGGTTCGTGTGGCTCATCGGTGTCTCCGGACTGGGTTTGAATCAACGGAACAGGATGACGGTGTCGCGGCGCGACAGCGCACCCAGGGTCAGGTTGGCGTTGCGCGCCAGTTCCAGCGCCAGCGCCGTCGGGGCCGAGATGGTCGCCAGCAGTGGGATGCCCACCGCGGCGGTCTTCTGCACCAGTTCGAAGCTGCAACGGCTGGTCATCACCACGAAGCCGGTGGCCGGGTCGGCACCCGAGCGCACGACGGCGCCGATCAGCTTGTCCAGCGCGTTGTGGCGGCCGACATCCTCACGGGCCATGCGGACGGCGCCGTCGGGCGCGCACCAAGCGGCGGCATGGACCGAGCGGTTGGCCCGGTTCATCGGCTGATGGTCCGGCAGGGCGCGGAAGGCGGCGGCCACGGCGGCCGGGTCCACCTCCAGCGAGGTCTCGATCTTGCGGGGCTCCCGAACGGCGTGGACAAGACTGTCCACGCCGCACAGGCCACAGCCGCTCCGCCCCTCCATGGAGCGGCTGCGCAGACTTCCGCGCAGGAGCCGCAGGGGATCGACCGTCAGGTTGACGACGAAGCCCAGCGGGGTTTCCCGCACGGCGATGTTCTCGATATCGGCGGCGGTCCCGACGATCTCCTCGGCCAGGCTGAAGCCCAGCGCGAAGTCTTCCAGATCGGCGGGGGTCGCCATCATCACGGCATGGGAGCGGCCGTTGTATTCGAAAGCAACCGCGGTTTCCTCCGGCACCTGCCATTCGACGTCCGCGCCCTCCTCCATCCCGACACCGGCGGAAAAGCCGGTGCCGGTGACGGCGATGGAGCACATCGCCGTGGAGAGAGGCGAGCTGTCGTCCGGACGGATCGACCCAGAAGGCATCGCGGTCATGCTTCCCACTCCTCAGGCCGTCACTCGGCGGCGATCACGTTGGCGGCGGCGATGCGCTTGCGCTCGACGTCGTTCTTCGCATAGTCAACCTGCCAGTCCGACGGTTGGTTGCTGCGGGCGACCTGCACCGCCGTCACTTTGTATTCGGGGCAGTTGGTCGCCCAGTCCGAATTCTCGGTGGTGATGACGTTGGCCCCGGTCACCGGATGGTGGAAGGTGGTGTAGACGACGCCGGCCGGCATGCGGTCGGAGATGACGGCGCGCAGCGTCGTCGCCCCCATGCGGCTGGCGAGCGACACCATGTCGCCGTCCTTGACGCCCCGGATCTCGGCGTCCACCGGGTTGATCTCCAGCACATCCTCCGGATGCCAGGCCACGTTGGCGGTGCGGCGGGTCTGGGCACCGACATTGTAGTGGGCGAGGATGCGGCCGGTGGTCAGCACCAGGGGGTACATCCGCGTGGTCCGCTCGTCGGTCGGCACATATTCGGTGATCACGAAGCGGCCGAGACCGCGGGCGAAGCTCTCCTCGTGCATGATCGCCATGCCGGTGTCGTCGTCCTCGAAGCCGGTGCAGGGCCACTGGACGCTGCCGACGCGGTCGAGCTTCTCGAAGCTGACGCCGCGGAAGGTCGGGGTCAGACGGGCGATCTCGTCCATGATCTCGGACGTGGTCTCGTAGTGCATCGGGTAACCCATCGCCGTCGCCAGCGCACAGGCGACCCAATGCTCGTCCTTGCCCACTTTCGACGGCATCGCCTTGCGGACGCGGTTGATGCGGCGCTCGGCGTTGGTGAAGGTGCCGTCCTTCTCCAGGAAGGAGGTGCCGGGGAAGAAGACATGGGCGAAGGCCGCCGTCTCGTTCAGGAACAGGTCCTGGACGATGACGATGTCCAGCGATTCCAGGGCCGAGGTGACGTGGTTGGTGTTGGGATCGGACTGGACGATGTCCTCGCCCTGGACGAACAGACCGCGGAAGCTGCCGTCATGCGCGCTGTCGAACATGTTGGGAATGCGTAGGCCGGGTTCCGGATCCAGCGTGACGCCCCAGGCGGTCTCGAACTCCTGGCGGACGGCATCGTCCGAGACGTGGCGGTAGCCCGGCAGCTCGTGCGGGAAGGAGCCCATGTCGCAGGAGCCCTGCACGTTGTTCTGGCCGCGCAGCGGGTTCACGCCGACGCCCTCGCGGCCGATGTTGCCGGTCGCCATCGCGAGGTTGGCGATCGCCATCACCGTGCTGGAGCCCTGGCTGTGCTCGGTCACACCCAGGCCGTAGTAGATCGCGGCATTGCCGCCGGTGGCATAGAGGCGGGCGGCGGCGCGGACCTGATCGGCCGGGACGCCGGTGCGCGATTCCAGATATTCCGGCGAGTTGCGGTGTTCGGCGATGAACGCCTCCCACTTCGCGAACTCCTTGGGATCGCAGCGCCCCTCGACGAAAGCGCGGTCGACCAGCCCTTCGGTGACGATGACGTGGGCGATGGCGTTGACCACGGCGACATTGGTGCCGGGCTGGAGCTGGAGATGGTATTCGGCCTGGACGTGCGGGCTGCGCACCAGATCGATGCGGCGCGGATCGACGACGATCAGCTTGGCCCCGGCGCGCAGGCGCTTCTTCATGCGCGAGCCGAACACCGGGTGACCGTCGGTCGGGTTGGCGCCGATGACCAGGATGACGTCCGACTTGTCGACGCTGCGGAAATCCTGGGTGCCGGCCGAGGTGCCGAAGGTCTGCGACAGGCCGTAGCCGGTCGGCGAATGGCAGACGCGGGCGCAGGTGTCGATGTTGTTGGTGCCGAAGGCGGCCCGGATCATCTTCTGGACGACATAGACCTCCTCGTTGGTGCAGCGCGACGAGGTGATGCCGCCGATGGAGCCGCGACCGTACTTGGCCTGCACCGCCTTCAGCCGCTCGGCGGCGTAGGCGACCGCCTCTTCCCACGACACTTCACGCCACGGGTCGGTGATCTTCTCGCGCACCATGGGCTTCATGATGCGGTCCTTATGGGTGGCGTAGCCCCAGGCGAAGCGGCCCTTGACGCAGCTATGGCCCTCGTTGGCGCCGCCGTCCTTCCACGGCGTCATGCGCACCACCGTGGTGCCTTGCAGCTCGGCCTTGAAGGAGCAGCCGACGCCGCAATAGGCGCAGGTGGTGATGACGCTGTGCTCGGGCTGGCCGTGCTCGATGATCGACTTCTCGGTCAGGGTCGCGGTCGGGCAGGCCTGGACGCAGGCGCCGCAGGACACGCACTCGCTGTCCATGAAGCTCTCGTTGGCGCCCGGCGACACCGAGGAGGCGAAGCCGCGTCCGTCGATGGTCAGCGCGAAGGTGCCCTGGGTCTCCTGGCAGGCGCGGACGCAGCGCGAGCAGACGATGCACTTGGAGGCGTCGAAGGTGAAGTACGGGTTGCTCTCGTCCTTGGCGGCGGCGCGGTGGTTTTCGCCTTCGAAACCGTACCGCACGTTGCGCAGGCCGACGGCGCCCGCCATGTCCTGCAACTCGCAGTCACCGTTGGCCGCGCAGGTCAGGCAGTCGAGCGGATGATCGGAGATGTACAGCTCCATCACGCCGCGGCGCAGCTTGGCCAGCTTGTCGGTCTGGGTGTGGACCTTCATGCCGGGGGCGACCGGGGTGGTGCAGGACGCCGGGGTGCCGCGGCGCCCCTCGATCTCCACCGCGCAGAGGCGGCAGGAGCCGAAGGGCTCCAGGCTGTCGGTGGCGCACAGCTTCGGCACGGTGATGCCGGCGTCCATCGCGGCGCGCATCACGGAGGTGCCTTCGGGAACGGTGATCGCGCGGCCGTCGATCTCCAGCGTCACCAGGGTCTCGGAGACGCGGGCCGGGGTGCCGTAGTCGGTCTCGTGGATGAGGGTCATCTCGGGTGCTCCTGGGGTCGCTCGTTATTCGGCGGCGATGTGGGTGACGCGGACGGCGTGCTGCTTCTTGCGGAAGTCTTCCGGGAAGTGCTTCACCGCGCTGCGCACCGGGTAGGGCGTCATGCCGCCCATGGCGCAGAGCGAGCCGTCGACCATCACGTCGCAGAGGTCGGCGAGCAGTTCGAGGTTCGCGTCGACATTCTTGCCGGCGATGATCTTGTCCAGCGTCTCCATCCCGCGGGTCGAGCCGATGCGGCAGGGGGTGCACTTGCCGCAGGACTCGGCGACGCAGAACTCCATGGCGAAGCGGGCCTGCTGGGCCATGTCGACGCTGTCGTCGAAGACGACGATGCCGCCATGGCCGACCATCGCCTCCTGCGCCGCGAAGGCCTCGTAGTCCTTGGGCAGGTCGAACTGCGAGGGCGGCAGGTAGGCGCCGAGCGGACCGCCGACCTGCACGGCACGGATCGGCCGGCCGGTGATGGTGCCGCCGCCATACTCGTACAGCAGCTCGTGCAGGGTGATGCCGAAGGCCTTCTCGACGATGCCGCCATTCTTGATGTTGCCGGCAAGCTGGAAGGGCAGCGTGCCGCGCGACCGGCCGACGCCGAAGTCGCGGTAATAGTCGCCGCCCTTGTCGAGGATGATCGGCACTGAGCAGAGCGACAGCACGTTGTTGACCACGGTCGGCTTGCCGAACAGGCCTTCCAGCGCCGGCAGCGGCGGCTTGGCGCGCACCATGCCGCGCTTGCCCTCCAGGCTTTCCAGCATCGCGGTCTCTTCGCCGCAGATGTAGGCGCCGGCGCCGACACGGACGTCGAGGTGGAAGGTGCGGTCGGTGCCGTGGATGTTGTCGCCGAGCCAGCCCTCGTCATAGGCGAGCTTGATGGCGTGGCGCAGGGTCGCGGTGGCGTGCGGGTATTCCGAGCGCATGTAGACGTAGCCGGAGGTCGCCCCCACCGCGATGGCGGCGATGGTCATGCCCTCGATCAGGCAGAAGGGGTCGCCTTCGATGATCATGCGGTCGGCGAAGGTGCCGCTGTCGCCCTCGTCGGCATTGCAGCAGACGAACTTCTCATCCGCCGGGGCCTGCATCACCGTGTTCCACTTGATGCCGGTGGGGAAGCCGGCGCCGCCGCGGCCGCGCAGGCCGCTGTCGGTCACCGCCTTGACGATCTCCGCCTGGGACATCGCCAGCGCGTTCTCCAGCCCGCGGAAGCCGCCATGGGCGCGGTAGTCCTCGACCGACAGCGGATCGATGATGCCGCAGCGGGCGAAGGTCAGCCGCTCCTGCTTCTTGAAGTAGGGGATTTCCTCGGTCAGGCCGTGGCCCAGCGCATGTTCCCCGCCGGTCAGGAAGCCGGCGTCGAACAGGCCGGGCACGTCGGCCGGGGTGACCGGGCCGTAGGCGACGCGTCCGTCAGCGGTTTCGACCTCGACCAGCGGCTCCAGGTAGAGCATGCCGCGCGAGCCGTTGCGGACGATGCGCAGCGGCAGATCGCGCCTGGTGGCTTCCGCCCGGATGGCAGCGGCGACCGCATCGGCGCCGACGGACAGGGCGGCGGAGTCGCGCGGGACGAAGACGGTGATCAGATGGCCGCTCATTGCGCGTGACCCTTGTGGCTGTCCTTATGGGAGTGGCTGAGAGCGCGGGGGATCTGGTTGTGGGCCTGCGGGTTGGCCCGCGTCTCGGCCGCCAGCTCGTCGAAGCGGTCGGGCGAGACCCGGCCGTGCAGGTTCTCGTCGATCATGACGGCGGGCGACAGGGCGCAGTTGCCCAGGCAGAAGACCGGTTCCAGCGTGAAGGCGCCGTCGGCGGTGGTGCCGTGGAAATCGACCTGCAACCGCGTCTTGATGTGGTCGACCAGGGCGTTGGCACCCATCGACTGGCAAGCCTCGGCCCGGCAGACCTTGATGGTGTGACGGCCGGGCTTTTCGCGGCGGAATTCGTGATAGAAGGACACCACGCCATGTACATCGGCGCGCGAGAGGTTCAGCGCCGTCGCCAGCAGGGGGATGGCTTCCTCGTCGATGTAGCCGAACTCTTCCTGCAGGGCGTGGAGGATCGGCAGCAGGGCGCCGCGCAGATGCCGATTGTCTTCGACAATCGTCATGGCGCGCTCAGCGCTCCACGGATGGCAAGCGTTCACGGGTGTCCCTCCTTGCGATCGTCCGCGCCGCACTTGGGGTCGGCGTCGTTCTGGCTTGGCTCTGTTGGCTTTTTCCGGACGTCTCTCGTCGCCCGGCACCGTCAGAGTGGCGGAGGATACGGTATACCAGCAAATTGTATTTTCTGATTGGGTGATAGCTTTTGGCTATCAAGCCCGCGAGGACGCGCTCAGCGGATCGCCAGCCGCCAGGGGATCATGGCGTCGGCGACGCCGATGGCGACGCGCTGGGCAATGTCGGCATCGGCGGCTGCCACCGCCAGCGCCTTGGCGAGCGGCGGCGGCGGGTCGCGGTCGGCATAGGCGAGGCCGACGACGTGGCTCAGCTCCGGATCGACCAGCGGCAGGGCGACGATGTCGGGATGCGGCGGCACGAAGGTCAGCAGCTGCCCCGGCACGATGCTGGCGCAGCTGCCGGCGCGGACGATGGTGTAGAGGGTGACGATGGAGTTGGTCTCCATCGCCGGCTCCACCGTCCGCCCGGTCATGCGGAAGGCGGTGTCGGCGATGCGGCGGTTCTGCATGTCCGGGGTGAGCAGGCAGAGCCGCAAGCTCGCCGCCGTCTCCCACGGCACCGCCCCTTGGGCGATCAGCTCCTCCGCCAGATCGGCGCGGCGGGCCAGTAGATGGTAGCGCTCGGTGTAGAGCGGCAGGGTGCGGACGTTGTTCAGCGGCTCGTTGTCGAGATAGGTGATGGCGGCGTCCAGTTCGAACTCGTCGAGCCCGCGCTGGATCTCGCGCGAACTGAGCGACACGACGCTGGAGCGGATGTGCGGAAAGCGGGTGGTGAAGGGCGTCAGCACATGCGGCACCACCGGCAGGGCGGTGGGGATGGCGCCCAGCCGCAGATGACCGGTGACGCCCTGGGCCAGCGCCAGCAGCTCGTGGCGCAGGCTGTCGCGCTCGCCGACGATGCGGCGGGCATATTCCAGCACCTTCAGCCCCTCCGGCGTGAAGCCTTCGAACTTCTGGCCGCGCTCGACGATGGGGACCTGAAGCTCCTCCTCCAGCTGGCGGATGGCGTTGGAGAGGGTCGGCTGCGAGACGTGGCAGCTTTCCGCCGCACGGCCGAAATGCTTCTCGCGTGCCAGAGCCAGCAGATAGATGAACTTGCGGAACATGCCCCCCTCCCCGCCCGTCAGGCTTCCGGATCGAAGGGCGGGACCGGCAGGCCCGGCACATCGACCGTCATGGCGAACAGCCCGCCCGACTGCGGCAGCCGCTCCAGCTCGTCGGCCGGGCGGCCGGCGCTGGCGGTGGTGACGTAGAGCGTGCGCAGGTCGGGACCGCCGAAGGCCACCATGGTCGGGCAGCGCGCCGGCAGCGGATGTTCCGACAGCAGCGCTCCGTCCGGCGAGAAGCGCGCGACCCGCCCGCCCTCGTAGAGCGCCGACCAGTAGCAGCCCTCGGCATCCACCGCCGCCCCGTCCGGCCGGCCGCGGTCGCCGTCCTTCGGCTCCAGCCGGACAAAGACCTCGCCGTCGGAGATCCCGCCGGTCGCCGGATCGTAGCGGTAGCGGCGGACGGTGAAGGTCGGCGTGTCGGCGTGGTAGAGCGTCCGCCCGTCCGGGCTGAAGGCCAGCCCGTTGGAGGTCAGCAGCCCGCCGGCCAGCACCGCCAGCCCGCGGCGGTCGTAGCGGTAGAGATGCGCCTTGCCGCCGGCCTTCGGCTCGTCCAGCGTGCCGGCCAGATAGCGGCCGGCGGGATCGGTCTTGCCGTCGTTGAAGCGGCTGGCGCCCTGGTCCTCCGGATTGGCGGCGAGGCAGGTGACCGGCCGCCCCTCCCCGTCCAGCTGCCACAGGCCGGAGCGCAGGCCGGCGATGAAGCCGCCGCCCTTGCGCGGGGCGACGCAGCCAATCTCCTCCGGCAGGGCCATCGCACGGGCGGCACCGGTCGCCGGATCGAAGCGGTTCAGCACCTTGCCCTTGATGTCGACCCAATAGAGCGCCTGCTCGTCCACCGACCAGACCGGCCCCTCCCCCAGCCTGGCACGGGCATCGAGCACGCAGGTGAAGGCGGGGGTGGCGGCTGGAGTGAGGGCGGGGCCGGCGGTCATCGCGTGATCCTCAGGAGTCGAACGGACCCGCAGGGTCGGACAGTTCGGCCGTCGGATCAAGCGCCCCGGCAAGCACCCCGGCAGTCCCCCCGGCGGGAGCGGTCCCGCGTCCGGCGGAGGATGGAACGGCGTGGAACGCTTTCCGGCGGATGTTCCATCGTCCGGCCGCCCCCTACCGGCGCCAGGAGAAGGCGCCGGCCGCGCGGCGGCCGACCGGGCCGGGGTTGAGGTTGGGATACTCCTCATACTGGTTGAGCGTGTAGGGGAAGACGCCCTTCGGCCCAGCCGCCTCCGGCTGGGCGACGACGGCGGCGATCATCGCCGGGCTGGGCGGATGGCGCTCGCGGAGGGCGCCGGGGATGTCGTCGTCGTCGAGTTCGGGGACGGTGACGGCGGGCGGGTCCTCGGGTTTCGGGGCCGGCCTGGGGGCGGGGTGCGCGGCGGGCGGAGGAGCGGAGTGCCCGGCGGCGCGCCGGTCGGGCTGCGCGCCCTGCCGCTTGGCCGCGGGCAGGTCGAGGCCGGCGAACAGGCCGAGCCGCTCGGCCAGCCAGCGCACGGTGGCGGGATCGCCCGACGTGACCAGCCGCTCGATCTGCTCGGCCACCAGCACCCGCAGCGAGGACAGGCGCAGCTCGGCCTCGCGGTTCAGCGCCTGCCGCTCCCACCACACCCTGTGACGGAAATCCTTGGAGCCGTAATAGGCCCGCCACAGCGTGGTCCGGCTGCACGCCATGGCGCGCGAGACCTGGAGGAAGCTGTTGCCGCGCGCCAACATGCCGGCGGCCATGATCCACTGCTCCTCATGGAACTGCGATCCCGGGACCAGCGAGCCGTCCGACGGGGTCGGCGGCTCTTCGGCCCAGCGGGGGAACTGGTCGTTGGTGAAGCTGCGGCTGTCGAGGGGCATGGCGTGGCTCCGCGAATGAGTGGGCATTGCGGAGAAGATATAGGAATTTGGTCCTGCGCAGGGAGGTTTTGGGAAAAGTGGGTGGGCGGTCGATCTTCAACCCGAGACAATCAACTAGATTCGACCGCCGCGAAACAGTATTGCGACTTTTCCCATGCGAAGACGCCAGCCCCACCCTACCCTCGTAAACTATATCGACTCAAAATACAAAATCTTAACTGCGCATGGATTTCAGCCATTGGAGTGTTTTGAGAACGGGAGGATCCGGTTGGTCCGCTGGTATAAAGGGTAGCTCATCTAAATCCAAAACCGCAGCGGCCATGTCATTAGGGCCAATTTCCCAAGCATTAATTACAGTCAGATTGTGCTTGCCGATAGACAAATCGAAGATAGGTTTAGGCTGCGCCATCTTGCTAGGGAGGTGAGCAGGGAACAGCGCGTATCGGCCGTGACGCGCATAATCCTTGAGGAACATTTCAAGATTTTGCGTGTTGCTTGGATACATGCGATTAATGCGCGAGACGAAGCCGATAAAGTCTCCCCCCGAGAGCAGAACATTATCAGGATTTTGACTCACCATTACAGCATAGGCAGCGGGATTGACACCCGAAATGCCACGAACGATCGTAATTTTGAGATCGTCTTTGGTATCGTCATGCCCGTACCGCTTACGCCATGATTTAAATATGTCTTTAGCAGCCGACGGCACTTCATAAGCGAGTCCTAGCATGGGAGGCGGGGTGTCCAGGCTGGGCGGGGACCACATGAAGATGGTCCCATTCCATTTCGCCTCGTCCCATTTCTGGATGTCGATGGGAGAAACCCAGCGCGTTTTTGAATGCTTTCCTCTCGCTGCATCACGTATTTCTTTGGGTGCGAGGCCTTCGCCCCGCTTTAGGTTACCAAATGACTTAATGGGCTCTGAAGGCGTCGCGGGGGGCCAGACTTCTGTACGCTTGATCACATATGTGCGGTCGGCCGAGTCGATCCAATCAGAAATTGAAAGTAGAACGCGATCACCATGCAAGCTACTAAGCATAATAGGAACGTCCGAGAACGTTAGTGCGCGGTCTAAGGCGCGCTCATCCTCAAATAGTGCCTTACCCCATTTCTCGACATCTTGAGGAGCAGCAAACCGTAAAAAGATTTTGAGGATGGTATCTTTCATCCAATGCGGAAACGACAGCGCATCCTCTTTGGTTTTATACTCTATGACGGGGCGATGCGTTATCGTACCGACAGGCTCGCCATCAACGTCAGCGAACTGCAGAACAGGTACTAAACCGATGACATCAGAGGGCTCGACACGAAGTAGTAAATGGTCCACTTGAGGCAAGATGCGATGTCCAAGACTCGTCGCAAGAAGAGCTTCGAGCGATCCCAGTACAGCTTCTCCGATTCCGATAGAAGCAAGATTATTGGCACACACCACATCGATGCGGCATCCGAGCACATTAGATGACAGCGTCATGGCTTCACCAAATGCAAAATCTGGAACGAGATACTCTTCTTTAACGCCGTAATCATATAAGTTACGCATGAATTTTTCTGTACCTTCGGACGTCTCCTGTTCTGAAATCCAGCCTTCCGCCCTCAAGATATCTTCATTACCCATCAGGTAAAGCAGAGCCATGCGCGACATCGGCAATGCAAGCCGTTCGAGCGCGTCGGGAAGTTGAGCAACTTCGCTCAACTTATCAAAAGGCGTTTGCAGAAGCAGCGCTGCGATTTTCATCATGTGCGCCTCCTGCACTTTATTGAGATGGCGGCACTGCCCTTCTGTGCGCGCTTGAGCATTGCGCACAATCATTTCAAGTTCATGTGCGCTTAGGATCTGGGGAACACGGCCAAGTTTGAATTCGGTGTCAAAGTACCTGGACAATACCGAGGCACGCAACGAGCCAATACTACTGCATCTTTTGAAAGCTGAGAATTCTTGCGTGACAGCAGCGAGAGTGTAATTCCTTGCTGCCCACGGCAGTCCAACCTCCTCAAAGGCGAAGCCTGCGCCTACCAAAGCGTTGATAAGGTCTTCCTCGTACTCCTCCTTGATGAGCAGCGCGACAGCACGGCCGAACCATCGGATTGCGTCATAGTGCAATCCTTTCGCAAGTTTTTGGTACGCCCGTTGAACATTTTTCGTTGCGGCTTCGCCTTCGCTTCTGCGAGCCGCGAGAGCATCAGTGATGGTCTCGAAAAGGGTGTCAAACTCATCACTGTCAGCAATGAACTCACCGATTTGAGTTAGGGCATCTGCGATGGTTGCAAACGGGAATGTCCCTAGCCCCTCGGCTCTTTTGATGACGTTGGCGAACGAGATCCAAATATCCTTAAGCGGGTCATCGCGGTGCTCGACACCTTTTTCAGAGACACGAGTCAACAACAACAAGGCTTCTGCATGCAGAGCATTGTTCGGACGATTAGTCTGACCCATCAGAGTCTCAAGTGCAGCCTTAAGGGCTGTTGTGCGACTTTTAAGCTTTCCTTTCGATGTATCCATCGAGCCTGTGTGCACGCTCACACGTATCAGGGACAGGAGATTACTCAGACGCTCCAAGTCATTTGCATCATCTGAATCGAGAGCGAGACGTTCCACATCGTCATAGAGTTCTGAAGTCCGGATGTGGTCTTCATGCCAAAAATGGCTGGTCCATGCCCAATCATAGGTAATCGCAAGCTCTAGGCTTCTAATATTGTTGATTTTCGCGAGACGAAGCGCACGGTCGAATCTTCCGTTTACGTCAGCGGGCGCATGCTCCAGTCCTCGAGCCAAAATTGCAGCACGGCGCGCATCTTCTACTAAAATTAAGGGTTGCTCACGATACTGCGAACCATCAGAAATTTTTGCCTCAAGGGTGTCGAGTTCTGCCGAACGTGCAACATCACTTGGACCAAGTTTCTTCGCTTGCTTCTCGGTTCCCTTGCCAATCCCAAGTTCCTCGACGGCAATGGCCATGCTGTCATGCTTGAAGACACGATCAAGGAGCCAAGTACGATCCAAAATAGTTACTGGAATGCCATGCTCTCTAAAAAGCTCGTCCTGGAGTTCAGCCGACTTTTTTGCCGGAACAAACTGATTCGTTACACAGATGATCCCATCATAGCCACGCTTAGTACCCGCAATGGCGGCAACGTCTGACTTGATTTTTGGGCGCCACGTTTTCTTGGCGCTAAAGGCAAACGCCTTACGCTCGCCAGCCTTATCGTTGTCCGGCACGAACCAGCGCGTGGAGATTTCACTCGACACAGGAAAGGTTTCTGCGTCGGTCTTGCCATCGCCCCCGCCAACCGGACCTGTCTGAGGGCGGATATTCGGCGCGATGAATTTCTCGCACAGGCGTTGCGCGAAATTCTCGAACGCAGTTTCATCCTTCTGATTGGTCAGTGTCTCAAGATGATAAGATAGGATCTCGCGCCCAACTTGATATTCGACATCCGAAACGGAGTCTGAAAATAATTCAGGGTGGCGCTCACGCATGTAGAGCGACGGTGCATACAATGGCATTTCTGTTGCAATCTTTTTTGTTCGGTCATACCTCCAAAATATACAACACTCGAACTCTGTTATCATCCGGATTTTGTGGGTCCATTCATCAAACGCAGCTGCCGCTTTCCTCTTGTCGATGATGACTAATGCGAACGGGTAATGTCCATTTCTGGCGCAAAGCAGGCTTTAATCACATTTCGCCGACTGGCAGGTTTCCGGTCAATC
The DNA here is from genome assembly GCF_042604625.1 of Azospirillum sp. A29. Classification (NCBI taxonomy): domain Bacteria; kingdom Pseudomonadati; phylum Pseudomonadota; class Alphaproteobacteria; order Rhodospirillales; family Azospirillaceae; genus Azospirillum; species Azospirillum sp. A29. The sequence goes on along the minus strand of NZ_CP170467.1, from coordinate 940,087 downwards.
ACCAAGCTCCCTCACCCTTCACCCATTGCCCCACCACCCGACGCGACGCCACACAACGCGCAACCTCGCTCAGCAGTTGGGCGCGGTCGATGGGCTTCGGCACGTGGCAGTCCATGCCGGTCTCGTAGCAGCGGGCGATGTCGTCGGGGAAGGTGTTGGCGGTCAGGGCCACGATGGCGACGCGGGACTCCGGACCCGGCATGGCGCGGATCAGGCGCGTCGCCTCCAGCCCGTCCATTACCGGCATGTTGATGTCCATCAGGATGGCGTCGAAGGGCTCGCCCCCATCCACCCCCTTGGCCGCCTGCGCCACCGCCTCCACCGCCTGGGCGCCGTTCTCCACCGCCACCACCCGGTGGCCGGCCTGTTTCAGCAGCGTGACGACCAGCAGGCGGTTCATCTCCACATCCTCCACCACCAGGATGCGCAATGCCCCGCCCGCGGGCGGGGCCGGGGCGGGGGCGGGACCGAGGGACGGCGGCTCGGCCGCGGGCGGCGGCGGGAGCAGCGGGGGCGGAGACGGCAATCGAGACGGCTCGGGGGCGGGATCCGGCTTCGGCTCAAGCCGGGGCTCCGGGCGCGAAACCGGAGCGGGCGGCGGCGGGACAGCCGCAGAGGGGACGGGCCGCGGGCGCAGGCGGTCGAGATGCTCGCGCAGCTCCGACGGGTCATAGGGCTTGGCGATCAGGTCGTACCCGCCCATCGCCACGTCGTCGGCCACCACCGCATGGGCGGCGAAGCCCGACGCCAGCAGAACCGGCAGGTCGGGGCGCAGGCGCCGCGCCTCGCGCGCCAGCTCCGCCCCGTTCATCCCCGGCGGCATCACGATGTCGCTGAACAGCAGGTCCAGCGGCTCAGGACCGCGCAGCACCACCAGGGCCTCGCCGGCACCGGACGCGGCGGTCACCCGGTGGCCCCAGCTGCGCAGCAGAGCGCTGCCGTTCTCGCGGATGTTGTGGTCGTCGTCCACCATCAGGATCGACAGGCCGGGCCGGCCGTCCGCCCTCCCGCCGGCCGTGACGCCATCGGTTTCGGCGCCCGGTTCGCCGGCAACGCGCTCGGGCGGGAAATGGATGGTGACGGTGGTGCCCTGCCCTACCCGGCTCGCCAGGGTCAGCGTGCCGCCATGCAGTTCCACCAGCCGGCGGGTCAGCGGCAGGCCGAGGCCGGCGCCCTCGGTCTGGCGGTTCTCCGGGGTGGCGACGCGGGCATAGGCCAGCAGGACGCGGTCCAGATCCTGTTCGGGGATGCCGACGCCGTTGTCCCGCACCTCCAGCAGCAGGCTGCCGTCGGGCGCAGGGCCGGCGGTCAGCGACACCGAACCGCCGGAATGGGTGTATTTCACCGCGTTGGACAGCAGGTTCAGCAGGATCTGGCGGATGCGCCGCTCGTCGCCGCGCAAATGGCGGGCGGCGGGCTCCACCTGCGCCGACAGGGCGATGCCGGCGCGGGCGGCGCGCGGGGTCAGCAGGCGGACGGCGAAAACGGCGGCGGCGTCAAGATCGACCGGCTCGTCGTCGAGGATCAGCTGGCCGGATTCGGCGCGGACATGGTCGAGGATCTCGTTGATCAGCTCCAGGAGATGCTGGCCGCTGTCGCGGATGTTGACGGCGAAGTCGCGGTAATGGGCGTTGCCGACCGGCCCCTCCGACTCCCGCGCGATCAGGTCGGCGAAGCCGATGACGGCGTTCATCGGCGTGCGCAGCTCGTGGCTCAGGCTCGCCAGGAATTCGGACTTGCTGCGGCTGGCCGCCTCCGCCGCGTGGCGGGCGTCCTGAAGCTCCGCCTCCATGATCTTGCGCGAGGTGACGTCGCGCTCGACGCTGACGTAATCCTGCGGCGCGCCCCAGTCGTCGGTGACCAGCCGCACCGCCGCCTCGATCCACACCCAGCGGCCGTCGGCATGGCGCAGCCGGTAGGTGGTCTTCAGGGTCGGGCGGTCCGGCGTCAGGCGGGCCAGGCCGGCGGACAGGGCATCGCGGTCGTCGGGGTGCACCCGCTCCACCAGCGGCCGGCCGACCAGATCGGCGGGGGGGCAGCCCAGGCTGTCGCGCGTCGCCTCCGAACAGAAGCGGCGCACCCCGTCCAGCCCGATGCGGCCGATGATGTCGGTGACGCTGCGCGCCAGCTGGCGGTAACGCGCCTCGCTGGCGCGGATCGCCCGCTCCGCCTCGTGCCGGCGGGTGATGTCGCGGGCGCCGACCGACAGCAGGACGATGGCGCCGCTCCCGTCGCGGATCGGCACCTGCGACACCTCCCACCAGCGGGTGACGCCGTCATGGGTGTGCTGCTCCTCGAAGCGGGTGGGGGCGGCGGCGTCGATGCAGGATTGCAGGTCGGCCATCACCTTGGCGGCGAGATCGGGCGGCAGCAGGGCGTCGAGCGGCTTGCCCCTCGCCTGCGCCACCCGGTCGCCCATGGTGCCGGCGGCAGCCTCGTTGGCGCAATGCAGGGTGAAGCCGCCGTCGGGGTTGACGCGCAGCACGACATGGATGTCGGCGGAGCTGTCGAAGACGGCGCGGAACAGGGCGGCGTTCTCGGCCAGCGCTCCCTCATCGGCGAAGCGCCGGTGCTCGCGCGCCAGCATGGTGCCGAGCAGGCCGATGCCCAGCGTGGTGAAGGCGATCAGCGGCAGCGCCGCCGCCTCCATCACCCGCATGGCGAGGTCGAAATCGGGCAGCAGCAGGAAGGCCAGCAGGGTCAGCGGCGCAATCGCCAGACCGAACAGCGCCAGCAGGCCGAAGCCGAAGGCGCCCTTTGCGTCGCCGGTCCCGGTTTCGCCGGCCGCGCGCCGCTCCATCGGGCGGGCCAGCAGCGGGGCGACCAGGGCGGTCAGCAGAAGGCCGGCAAGCCCGGTCGTCGCCCCCACCCCGCCCAGCCACAGCCGCACCGCCCCGGCGATGGCGGCCGACAGCAGCGCCGCCGGCCATCCGCCGAACAGGCCGGCCAGCCCGATCATCGCGTTGCGCAAATCGACCAACACCCCGTCGGCGACCGGGTAGGCGTCCAGCATGGAGAGGACGGCGGCCACGCCGAACAGCAGGCCGGAGAGCACCGCGAAGGCGCCGCGCCGGGCGCCGAACCGCCGCAGGACATGGCGATAGGCAAGCAGGACCAGCGCCAGCAGTCCGACGCCGTGCGCAAGGGCGATGATGATGCCCGTTCCCATTGCTGCGCTCCCCGGCGGCTACGCCAACGGCTACCCCGCTCTCAACAGACTGCGTCGAAACCCGGCGGGAATTTTTACACACGCAACTTAACAAGAAGAAGAAACGATTCGAAACAGTCATACCGCCTTTTTTCCTACTCCTATGGATGCCAGCCGCATGAACCGCTCGCATTTACGTCGCTGTCGTGTTTGGCGTCCGAGTCGGCTAGAATGCCGCCGCGCATCGTTCGTGGTCGTCGTGTTTTCGTAGGCTTCGGCATGTTCTTGAAGATCTTCTCACGGAGCCTGGTTGCCCGGTCCACCGCATCGGCGGTGGTGCTGGTGTCGGTGCTGGTCGCCGTGCCGATGGTCGTGCTGATCCAGTCCGACGTGCGCAACACAAGGGCCGAGCTGGCGATCCGGGCGGAGATGGCGACCCGCATCGTGCTCGACGACGTGACGAATGCGCTGTGGGACCTCGACCCGGAAGAGGCGCTGACGGCGCTGAGCCCGCTGCGCTCGATCGACAGCTTCGCCGAGGCGGTGATCCTCGGCACCCATGGCGAGCGCTTCGCCATCTACCGCAAGCCGGGCTCCGCCGTCGTTGCCGATGCGGCCGTCAATACAGGGGGCAACCCGGCGACCACCGCCGCCGCCGTGCCGCTGACCCGGCAGGACCGCACCGGCGGCTCGCGCACCATCGGCACGCTGCTGGTCAGGCTCGACACCGGGCCGACCGACGCGGCCATCCGCCACCATGTGCTGGTGCTGGGCGGCATCGGCGCCGTCACGCTGCTGCTGGTGGTGCTGGGCGTGATCTGGGCGACGCGCGGGGTGACGCTGCCGATTGCCGGCATGACCCGCGCCATGGCCGATCTGGCCGCCGGCGACGTGACGGTGACGGTGCCGGTGCGCCACCGCGACGACGAAATCGGCCGCATGGCCAAGGCGCTCGACACCTTCCGCCAGAACGCCATCGACCTGCACATCGCCAAGGAGCGGGCGGAGCAGGCGGTGGCGTCGAAGGCGAAGTTCATGGCCGCCGCCAGCCACGACCTGCGCCAGCCGGCCCAGTCGCTGCTGATGCTGACCGCCATGCTGCGCGCCACCGCCCCCAACCCCAAGGTGGCGGAATCGGCGCGCAAGATCGAACAGGTGGTGATGACGCTGAAGCAGCTGCTGGACGAGCTGCTGGAGGTGTCGCGGCTCGATGCCGGCGGCGTCACCGCCAACATTGCGGTGCATGAGGTCGCCGACCTGTTCGACGCGCTGGACTCGCAGTACGGACCGGTCGCCCGCAACAAGGGGCTGGCCTTCTCCGTGCCGCAGTACCGCGCCCCGGTGCTGACCGACCGGGTGCTGCTGCTGCGCCTGCTGGGCAACCTGATCGACAACGCGATCCGCTACACACCCAGCGGACAGGTGCAGGTCGCCTGCCTGGAGTCCGGCGGCTGCCTGATCGTCGAGGTGCGCGACACCGGCATCGGCATTCCCGAAGACCGGCTGGACGCCATCTGGGAGGAGTTCCACCAGATCGGCAACCCGGAGCGCAACCGCGACAACGGCATCGGCCTCGGCCTGTCGATCGTCCGGCGGCTGGCCGGCGTGCTGGATCATCCGGTCAAGGTGCGCTCCACGCCGGGCAAGGGCTCGGTCTTCTCGGTCACCCTGCCGCTGGCGCCGGTGGAGCCGGCCATGGAGCCTGCCCTGGAGCCGATGCGGCGGGCCGAAATTCCGCCTGTCCCCGCCCCTGCCCCTGCTGCCATTGCTCCCATGGCCCCTGCCCCGGTTGCCGCCCCGGCGGCGGTCGCCGGGCTGGCGACGCTGGCGGATGCGCCGGCGAAGAGCGGCGAGATCGCCATCCTGGTGATCGACGACGACCAGTTCGTGCTGTCCGCCATTTCGATGTTCCTCAACACCGCCGGCCATCGCGTCGTCGGCGCCTCCAGCGTGACCCAGGGGCTGCGCGCGGTGGAGGGCGGCGATATCCGGCCCGATGCGGTGATCGCCGACTATCACCTGTCCGCCACCGAGAACGGCCTGGATTTCATCGACACCGTCTGGCGCCGGCTCGGGCTGCGCATCCCGGCGGTGCTGATCTCTGGCCGGCTCGACGGCGCGGTGACCGCCCGCGCGGCAGAGATGGGCGTCACCGTCGCTGCCAAGCCGATCATGCCGGACCGCCTGTCGGCGCTGGTGGAACAGATGACGGCGGCCCGGCCGGCAGGGGTAGCGGCGGGGGCTGCGCCCGGCATCGCCGCTCCGCATAGGACTCCGACGATTTGAGCTTCCTACCCCCATCCTGGGGCTTAAGACAAAAAAAGATCTCACATATCGGATTATGCTGTGTCACAACATCCGAGCGGTGCTCTCGGGTTAGCTCTGCCCCCATCCGAGGGCGAACCGAAAAGCAGCTTCGGAGGATCCCATGCGCGGCGCGACCATGACCGACACCACCCGTGCCCATGACATCATCGCCGGCTTCGACTTCGGCTATGTCGTCGACCGTGCGATCGCCGCGGGGATGTCCCGCCGCACGTCCGAGATCGCGCTGGCCCAGCTGAAAGCATTCCTGCTGGCCTGCGCCGAGCATCCGGACCGCGACATCGTTCCGCAATCCGCCGCCTGCGACGACCTGTGGCACGAGTTCATCGTCGCCGACACCCGCGCCTATTTCCGGTTCTGCGACGCGGTGTATGGCGAGTATCTCCATCACAACGGCGTGACCGCCCCGGCCGAACGCATGGACGCCGCCCGCAGCGACAGTGCCCGCCTGCTCGCCGGCGCCGACTGCCTGCGCGAAGCCGCCAAGGCCGACTGTCTCCGTGAGGCCAAGAGCGCCGATTGCCTGCGCGAAGCGGCGCAGTCCGACTGCTTGCGAGAAGCGAAGGCCGCGGATTGCCTGCGCGAAGCCGCTCAGGCCGACTGTCTGCGGGAAGCGAAGCCCGCGGATTGCCTGCGCGAAGCCGCCAAGGCCGATTGCCTGCGCGAGGCGAAGCCCGCGGATTGCCTGCGCGAAGCCGCCAAGGCCGACTGCCTGCGCGAGGCGAAGCCCGCGGATTGCCTGCGCGAAGCCGCCAAGGCCGACTGCCTGCGCGAGGCGAAGCCCGCGGATTGCCTGCGCGAAGCCGCCAAGGCCGACTGCCTGCGCGAGGCGAAGCCCGCGGATTGCCTGCGTGAAGCACGGCCGCAGGGCGCCGCCTGACTTTCCTGCCCCTGTAGCGACCGAAAAGCCCCTGTCCGGCTGCGGACAGGGGCTTTTTTCATGCGGGCGCCCTGCCCTCCGCCCTGGCTTTGCGGTCCCCTGCCCTTCGCCAGCGTCAGCCGAAGTTCAGGCCGCCGAACGGCGTGATGAAATTGTCGCTCAGCACATTGCCGCGCAGCGCCACATAGTCCGGCACCACCAGCGGGATCACCGGCAAATCCTGCATCACCAGGCATTCGGCGTCCTTGTAGACCTCCGCCCGAAGGGTGGGATCGGGAATCGCCATCGCGCGTTCGATCAGGCCGTCGAACTGGGCACTGGTCCAGCCGACGGGATTGAAGCGGCTGCTGCTGCTGAACAGCTCGTCGAGGAAGTTCATCGGGTCGGGATAGGTGGCGGTCCAGCCGAACAGGAAGGCGTCGTAATCGCGCCGGCGCGAGCGGGCGATGAACTCCTGCCGCGGCGCCATCACCAGCTTTGCCGGAATGCCGGCATTGTTCCACTGCGAGACGTAATAGACGAACTCCCGCCGGTATTCCGGCACGACGGTAACCTGGAAGGGCTCGATGCCGCGCCCCTCCGGATAGCCGGCCTCCTCCAGCAGGCGCTTGGCCAGCAGCGGGTCGTAGGCCAGCGGCTCCAGCCTCTCGTTGGACAGCAGGGCCGGCGGAACGATGCCGTTGTGGACGCTCGCCACCCCGCGGAAGAAGCGCTCCACCATGGCGTTGCGGTCGATCAGCAGCGACATCGCCCGGCGCACCCGCAGATCGCCGAACGCCTTGACCCGCCTGGGGTCGAGCGCCACCACCCGCATCTGCATGCGCGGCACATTCGACAGCGAGCGCTTGAAGCCGGGATCGTCCATCACCCCGCGCAGCGCATCGGTGTCGACGAAGGTGAAGTCGATCTGGCTGTCGTTGAACAGCGTGATGCCGTCGTTGCCGATGCCGGTGGCGAGGAAGGACACCCGCTCGAACGGCACCGAGCCGCCACGCCAGCCGGGATTGGCCTCCACATCCATGCGGATGCCGTCGCTCGACCGCACCAGCCGGTAGGGTCCGGTTCCCGCCGACAAGGTGCGGAACCAGTCGGGACCGGCCTGCCCGGTCGCCTCGACATCGACGATGTTCAGGCGGGCGAAGGGGAAGACGGCGCAGGGCTCGTCGCAGACCACCTCCAGCGTCCGGTCGTCGATCACGGCGATGCCGGACAGTCCGTCGGCGGTCTTCGCCCGCAGCTCGCGGAAGCCCCGCACCTTCGACAGCGCCAGCACGGCGAAATTGGTGCCGTCGCCGCCCAGCGCCGCCTCGAAGCTGCGCTTGACGTCGAGCGCGGTCAGCGGCCGGCCGGTGTGGAAGGTGACGCCGTCGCGGATGGTCAGCCGCCAGCGGCGGGCATCCTCGGACGCCTCCCAGGCGGTGGCGAGGCCGGGCAGGATGCGGCCTTTGGTATCGACCGTGGTCAGACTCTCATACATCGAGCCGAGGACCTGACGCGCGACCAGATCGCTGACGGTCAGCGGGTTGAGTCCGCCGGGCAGGGACTTGAAGCCGATCCGCAGGGTACCGGCGGCCATCGCCGGCCGGGGCAGGGCCGCGGCCAGACCGGCGCCCCCGATCAGGCCGCCGAGCAGGCTCAAGAAATGTCGTCTCCGCACCGCCTGCATCGCTGCCCCGTACCCCCCATACCCTCGATCACCTGACAGATAATCCTTAACACGGGGCAGGGCAGGCGGTCACCCTGGCCGAGCGCCAGATGCTTTCGCAATCGAAAGCAACCTTAACGCGCTTTTCGAGAAAAGAACAACCGGCGCGGGCTTTCGCAGTCGAAAGCCGCGGTCTTCATAATGGCGATGGCGTTGCGATGCCCTCTCCCGGGACGGGAGAGGGAGATACGAACCTTCACGCATTCAGCAGGGCGTCGATGCGGTCGCGCAGTGCCTGCAGCCGCTCCCGATGCTCGCGCTGCAGGGCCTGGGCGACGGTGTCGATGGCGGCCAGATCCTTGTCCATCCGGTTGATCGCCTTGCCCAGCACCCGCATCGGCTCCGCCGTGCTGGAGGCCGCCGGGCGGGCAGCCCGCACCGCCCCCACCGTCAGCCCGCCGGTGCGCGCCGTCTGCCACAGCCGGCGCATCTCCGCCTCGTCCTCGACGAAGGCCAGCTCGACCAGGGCGGAGCGCGACACCGCGTCGGGGTTGGCGCGGTAATCGGCCAGGATGTCGTCGGGCAGGCGCAGCACCTTCAGGCGTTTCGACACCTCGGCCTCCGAACAGCCGACCGCCGCCGCCACCTCCGATTGGGTGTAGCCGTGCGCCTCGATCAGCTGCGACAGGCCGCGGGCGAGGTCGATGGCGTCGAGATCGACGCGCTGGACATTCTCGATCAGCGCGATCTCTTCGGGCCGGCCCTTGGTGATGATGGCGGCGATGGTGCCGCGGCCGAGCAGCCGGTGGGCGCGCAGCCGCCGCTCGCCGGCCACCAGCCGGTAGCGGCCCTTCTGTTCCCCTTCCTGGACGAGGACAGGTTGCTGCAACCCGTGGCGGGCGATGGAGTCGGCCAACGAGCGCAGGGACTCGTCGTCGAACACCGTGCGGGGCTGGCCGGGATTGGTCTCGACGGCGTCCAGATCGACCTCGACCAGCCGGGGCAGCATGCCGCTCAGCCCGAACATGCGGTCGGTCTCGGCGGCGAAGCCGGCCTCCTTGGCCTGAAGCACGGTGGCGGCGGTCTGTCGGGTCAGCTTCTTAGGCGGCATCGACGGTCTCCTGCAGGCGGCCTGTGGCGGTCAGCAGCGCAGAGGCAATGGCGGCATAGCTCTCCACCCCCGGCGCGCCGATGTCGGCATCCAGCGTGATGACATTGGCGCCCGCGGCCTGGGCGTAGATGGTGGCGCGCGGCACCGGCGGGAACACCCGGCGGCTTTCGCCCCACAGGCGCTGGATGTCGTCAAGCGACGAGCGGTCCTGGGTCTGGCGCGGGTTGACCATGGTCGGCAGGATGCCCAGCACCTCCAGCCGCGGGTTCAGCCGGCGCTGGATCTTGGCGACGGTGTCGAGGAAGGCGCTGACGCCGAGGATGGCGTGCGGCTCCGCCTGGCAGGGCACCAGCACATAGTCGGCGGCGGTCAGCGCGTTGATCGTGACGGCACCCAGGTTGGGGGCGCAGTCGATGACGATCACGTCATAGCGGTCCCGCACCCCGTCCAGCATCTCGGCCAGCGCGGTCTGGGCGTTGGTCAGGTTACCCGGCAGCTCGGTGTCGGCGCTCGCCAGCGCGATGCTGGAGGGGACGACGTCCAGCCCCTCGACGCTCGTGGGGCGGATCACCGCGTCGAGCGGCGTCTTGCCCATCAGCGCGTGGTAGAGGACCCTGCCCGCCTCCGTCAGCGCGACGATGTCGGTCTGCGGCACGCCGACATGGACGGTGGCGTTGCCCTGCGGATCGGCATCGACCAGCAGCACGCGATTGCCGGCACGGGCCAGGATGAAGGCCAGATTGATCGAGGTCGCCGTTTTGGCGGTGCCGCCCTTCTGCAAACCGACGGCGACGGTGGTGCCGCGGCGGGGCAGGGCGCTTTCCGGCCGTTCGAGATCGAGCAGAAGCAGCCGGCCCAGCACGTCGCGGGGCAGGGCTTCCTTGCCGGTTTCCCATTTGCTGAGCCGCTGCTTGTCGTATTTGCGGCCCGTCAGTTCATTGACGAACGCCGCCATCTGCGTCTGGGTCAGGCCGCGCCGTTCCCGCAACGCCTTCAACTGTTCCCCTGTCACGCTCCGTCCTCCTGCCCCGGCACCGGTCGGCAGCGACCCTATCAAGTCGTCGCGACTCCGGCAACGGGTGTCTACCGAAGGGGGAAGGGGGTTGCGATTAGCCCCTCTCCCGGCCCGGGAGAGGGAAGGGGCCCGCCGCGAAGCGGTGGGAAAGGTGAGGGGTATTGCAAGGAACCATGCGGTTCGGGATTCTCGCCTACCCCCTCACCACTTCGTGGGTCCCCTCCCTCTCCCGGGCCGGGAGAGGGCAATTTCACACCGTCTCGTCGTATTCCACCTTGGGAGCGTCGATCCAGTTTTCCGGCTGGCCCTGGCTCTTCTTCCAGAACAGCACCGGCAGGTCGGCGTTCAGCACGCGGCCGAGAACGGCGCCGCGCGCCTTCATCGTTTCCTTGTATTCCGCCGTCTCGACGATGCGGACGCCATAGCCGGGGATGCGGTCGGCGGCCAGGACGGGATTCAGCGCGTTCTTGAACTTGCGCAGGTCGTTGTCGGAACCGACGCGCTTGCGCAGCGGCTCCAGCGCCATCCAGAAGGCGTGGCCGCGGGCAAGGTGGGCGCGCGCGATCTCGTACAGGCGCTTCTCCACCGGCTTCAGCGCGAAATACTGGTCGTCGTAGCTCAGCAGATTGTGGCCCAGCGCCGCGCGGGTGACCCAGCCCGACAGCGTCAGCTTCAGCCCGCGCACCGCCCGCTCGCCGTCCTTCTTGCGCTGGTAGAGCAGCTTGTAGTCGGAAATCCACGAGAAGGCGCCGCTCTCGCCCTCGCCGCCGGTTTCCAGGTTGGTCTTGATCTGCGTGCCCTGGAGCCGTTCCAGCGCGCCTTCGATCTTGTCGTAGGCGCTGCCGCCGGCGGTCTTGCCGACGATGCGCTGGAGGTCGCTGGTGGTGAAGTGCAGCTCGCCCAGCTTGGACGGGCCCTTGCCCGATTCCATCTTCTCGCGCAGCAGCGAGATGGCGTAGAGCAGCACCGCCTTGTCCCAGATCGTCGCAACGCCGACGTTCTTCGGCGCCCGCACCTCGATCCGCACCTTGCCGTCATCGTAGGTCGGCAGCGATTCCGCCTTGTCCTTCGACAGGCCGAACAGGCTGTAGACCATCATGTGGCGGTCGTTCTGCACGTCGCCGGTCAGCGGTGAATCGAGCCGCAGAGCCAATTGCAGCGGCCGGTCGAGCAGCTCGGCGTTGATGGTCTGGGTCATGCGATCTCTCCCGCGGGTCCCGTGCGGCCTCAAGTGGGTTGAACCCATAATCCACAAGCCTGCCGCCCGGTTCCACACTGCCGGGCCAAACGTCGCCGTTCTGCCGAAAGATTCCCGCGGCAGGCGCCGAATGCCCGGTCGAATGTCGCCGTTATGCCAGTTTTTGCGGCCGAGGACGGTCGGACCGGTGCCGGACGCGGATTCGACGGGGAGGGAGCCGCTCCGGCCGGCCGGCGGTGGCGGCAACGTCTGCGTTCTGCCGTGCCGGTGGGGGACGGGGCAGAGGACTCTCAAGCCAACATGTTGATTTTCCTCGGTTATTGTATGGCTTGCGACCCCAGGATCGGGCGGGAAGGCCCCTGGGGAGGGCATCGACTGGCAGAACGGCGACGTTCGGACGATCCGCCGCAGGGCCGATTCCCGCCCGATTCTCCGCCGATTCCATGCCGGGGAGGGGAGGGGCGGGGTGGAATCCGCTCCATCATTCGGCAGAACGGCGACGTTCGACGGGACCATCCCGTCCGCCCAAGCCGCCGACGACCAAGAATCTTTCGGCACAACGGCGACGTTTGGAGCCGAATCTTTCGGCACAACGGCGACACTTCGACCCGGACGGCCGGAGGAGCGGCGCGGCAAGTGCTTGATTCCTCCGCAAGAATCCAGCCCGGTGTCCGCGAAATGCCGTCCGCGGGCGATTCTTCCAAGACCGTGGACAGACGCGCAACGCCACGTACACATTTCAAAAAACGGGCGAAAACCGCCCTCATGCCGTCGTCGTGCGCCCATGCCAGCTCCTGGCCGGCGCCACGCGCCGGTGTGACGGGCGGTGTAAATCCAGGCAACGTGGCTCCAGGCAACGCGACGAGGGCATCTTGACGGAGAGCATCATGACGTAACGGAGGACCGACCTCCGAAAACACAAAAGGCCCGGATTGCTCCGGGCCCTTCGTGTCGGACGGAGGAGACCGAGGGAAACCCCGGGCACCCCACATCTGGCGGTTTGGCGACTCCATGATGGCAGGGCAGGCCCGCAAAGCCAAGCGGATTCAGTGCGAATCCGTTGACGCTCCCCCTTTGTCTTCACCCGTCCGCCGATCGACCGACAGACGGGTAAAGCAATGAAGCCATACATCGACATGTACAGGCGCTGGATTGCCGTGCCCGGCATCCAGGCCGCCGACATCGCGGTGTTGTCCGCGCTCTACGCCCATGCCGACCGCGACGGTGTCTGCACCGCCACGCAAGGGGAGCTGGCCGAGGAGCTTGGGCAAAGCCGCGCCTGGTTTAACGCCGTGCTGAAGGGCCTGCAGGAGAAAGCCGCCCAGGAATCGGCGGCTACGCTGGTCTGTGCCAAGCCGCGGCGGGGCCTGCGCGGATTCGCCTATCAGCTGGCGGGACTGGAGGGTGTCACCGCCGGCATGTCCTGTCAGCCGGCTGACAGCAGCGGTTCGCCGGCCGGCATCTCCTTTGAATCCCAGAATCCTGAATCCTCCTCCTCCCTCCAGGGCGGGGGGATGGGTCGGCAGGACGAGGCGCTGCCGGCCGACTGGCAGCCCGATGCCGCCGATCTGGCCTGGGCGGCGCTGGAGCGTCCGGAGGTCGATGCCGGCCGGGTGACGGCGAAGTTCGTCTCCTGGTGCCGCAAGGCCCACCGCCGCAACGGCTACCGCCCGCCGGATCCGGGGGCCGCATGGCGCCGCTGGATCGCCCGGGAGCTGGTGGCGCCGGCCGAGCAGCCAGCCGGACAGCCGGGAAGCCCGGTTCCGCCATCCGCCCAGCCTTTCGTCCAGTCCTCCGCCCCTCAACTCCGCCGGGAGCCCCGCAATGACCGCCGCACCGAACTCCGTGCCGATCTCAGAGGCAATGCCCTGCGTGCCGGCCCTGCGTCCGATGCCGCCGGCCGCAACCGCGAAACCCTCGCAGCCTTGCGGCTTCGTCTCGCTGGCCAGGCTTGATGCCGCGGATCTGCGGTTCGAAACCCAGGATCTGGCGCCCGACGAGATCGGGGCGCTCGCCGACCGGGTCGAGCAGGCCATCGGCACGCTGACCCCGCCGATCGGCATCGAGAATGTGCTGATCGGGCTGGAGAAGCTGGCCGACCGCTTCGCGCTGGAACTGCCCGACGCCGATCTGCTGGAGGCCGACGTGCGGGCGATGGCGGAGTGGCCGGCCGACCGCTGGATGGCGGCCTTCGACGCGGTGTGGGCGGCTTTCCGCAGCGGCTGGAGCCGCTTTCCGACGCTGGGCGACTTCCGCGAAGCGCTGGGCGCCCTGCCGCCGGCGGTGGAAAGCCGCGCCGCCGACGATCTGCGGCGGCTGGCGGCCCGGCTGCGCCAGGAACAGCAGCTGCGCGCCCGCACCGAAGAGCAGCGCCGCCGCACCCGCGCCCGTGAAGCCGCCCTGGCGGACCGGCAGCGCGAACTGGCGCTTCAGCGCGCAACCGAACTCCTGCTTGTCCGGGGGCCGGTCGACCAGCATTATCCGCCGGACCACCAGAGAGTGCAGCCAGCGGATGAAACCGAACCAACGCCCGCCGCATCGCCCAGCCGGGACCGCCGACGCACAGGCGCTGCTGACCCGTGCCGTCACCCATCATCAGACCGGGCAGCTGGCCGAGGCGGCGACACTCTACGAACAGGTGCTGAAGCGGCTGCCGAAGCAGGCGGACGCGCTGCACCTGTCGGGGCTGATCAAGGCGCAGACCGGCGCGGTGACGGAGGGGATCGAGCGGATCCGGCAGGCGGTGAAGGCCGACCCGCGCCAGCCGCTCTTCCATGCCAATCTGGGCCGGCTGCTGGAGGCGGCGGAGCAGTGGGAGGATGCGGCGACGGCCTTCCGCTCGGCGGGCCGTCTGGCGCCGCTCGACCCGTCGCTGCCGCGGATGGAGGCGGCGGCCTGGACAAAGCTGGGCCGGCAGGACACGGCGGCGCAGCCGCTGCTGCGGGCGATGGCGCTGGAGCCGGCGGATGCCGGGACCGCGGCGGATCTGGGCGACGCTCTCTACGACTGCGGGCGCTTCCTGCCGGCCGCGGACTGGTACGGGCGGGCGGCGGCGCTGGAGCCGCACCGGGTCCTGGCGGCCTTCAACCGGGGAGCGGCCCTGCGCGACGGCGGCCGGATCGCCGAGGCGGCGGCGGCCTTCCGGGCGCTGGCGGGGCGGGCGCCGGAGATGGTGGAGCCGCTGGAGCACTCCATGCAGCTCTCCCAGCAGCTGGGCGACGGCGGCGGCGCCAGGACGGCGGCCCGCCGGCTGCTGGCGCTGGTGCCGGCCCAGGCGGCGGCGGTCCGCAGCCTGGGCAGTGCCGAGACCGGGCCGGCGCAGGAGCCGGTCTGGCTGGCACGGCTGGCACGGCTGGAGCCGCTGGCCGACGATGTGGTGCTGGCGCTGGCCGGCCGGCTCTATGGCCGGCGGCGGATTGCGGCGGCGGAGCGGGCATACCGCCACGCGCTGGTGCTGAGGCCGGGCTCCGGCCTTGCGCTGTCGGGGCTGGGACTGGCGCGGGCGACACTGGGGATGGCGGGTGCCGTGCCGGCGGTGCTGCGTGCGGTGCGGGTGGCGCCCGTCGACGCGGCGCTCGCCGCCAATGCCGGATCCGCCTTCCAGCTGGCCTTGCAGCCGGAGGCGGCGCTGTCCTGGCACCGGCGGGCGCTGGTGCTGACGCCCGACGCTGTGGCGGCCTGGGTCAACATCGGCACCCTGCTGCTGGAGGCCAACGCGGCGGAGGAGGCGATCCCGCCGCTCGACCGCGCCGGACGGCTCGGCGACATCACACGGGACATGGATCAGCTGGCGCTCGCCAACTCCAATCTCGGGGTCGCCCGGATGGCGCTGGGGCTGCATGGGGAGGCGGTGGCGGCCTTCCGCGCGGCGCTCGACCGGACGCCGGACGACGCGTCGATCCGCTCCAACATGCTGTTCTGCCTGTGCTTCGACGACCGGGCCGATCCGGTCGAGGTCTTCCGCGAGCATCGCGCCTTCGAACGCCATCTGCCGGCGGTCCCGGCCGCCCCCCATGCGGTGGAGAGCCGCGATCCGGAGCGGCGTTTGCGCGTCGGCTACCTGTCGCCGGATTTCCAGCGCTATCCGGGGCCGGGCTATCACTTCCTGCTGCCGCTGATCGAGGGGCACGACCGCGGGAGGGTCGAGGTCACCTGCTACCACAACGACCGCAGCCGCGATGCCACCACCGACCGGTTCCAGGCGGCGGCCGACCGCTGGCGCGACGTGGCGGTGCTGACCGACGAGGAACTCGACCGGCGGATCCGGGAGGACCGCATCGACATCCTGGTCGATGCCGGCGGCCACATGTCGCGCAACCGCATGGCCCTGGTGGCGCGCCGTCCGGCGCCTGTGCAGGTCAGCCTGCCGCTCTATCCCAACACCACCGGGCTTAGCGCCGTCGATTACCAGATCGCCGACCCCCGCGTCGCTCCGCCGGGGGCGGATGCGCTGCATGCGGAGAAGCTGATCCGGCTGCCGGGCTGCGTGCTGTGCTACCGCCCGGCGGACTCCGCCTTCGCGCCGCCGGTCCTGCCGCCGGTGGAGCGCACCGGCCACATCACCTTCGGGTCCTTCAACAACATCACCAAGGTGAACGCCGCCACCATCGCGCTGTGGGCGCGGCTGCTGGCGCTGGTGCCGACGGCGAAGCTGGTGCTGAAATGGCGGGGCTTGGGCAGCGGCGGCGGTGCCGACCGGCGCCTGCTGGCGGCCTTCGCCGGGCATGGCATCGGGGCGGAACGGCTTGAGCTGCGCGGCATCACCCCGGATCCCTATCAGGACTACGTCACCATCGACGTGGCGCTGGACCCAGTCTTCGCCAATGGCGGAACGACGATCTGCGACGCGCTGTGGATGGGCGTGCCGGTGCTGAACCGGACCGGGCCGACCAAGATCGGCCATTGGGGGGCGACCCTGCTCGACGCCGTCGGGATGGCGGAGCTGGTGACGCGCGACGACGAGGCGTATCTGGCGCAGGGTGTCCGGCTGGCGACCGACCGCGCCTTCCTCGATGGGCAGCGGGAGAGTTTGCGCGAGCGGATGCGGCGGTCGGCCCTGATGGACGAGCCCGGCTATGCCCGCGCGGTGGAGGCCGGTTACCGCACCGCGTGGCGCCGCTGGTGCGCCGGGCTGCCGGCGGTCGCCTTCGATGTGGCGGCCTTCGACGTTGTGGACGGGGAGGGGCGGTGATGAGCGTCTGCGATCTGGCGGCCGTCCGCAGCATCCTGGTCGTCAAGCTGGACGAGGCCGGCGACTTCGTGATGGCGACCCCCTTCCTGCGGGCCCTGCGCGCCGCCGCCCCGCAGGCGCGCATCCTGCTGGCGGTGCGCGAGGCGGTGGCGGATCTGGCCCTGACCTGCCGCTGGGTCGACGGGGTGGTGGCGCCGCGGCCGAAGGAGGGCGGCGGCATCGACTTCCGCGGCATCACCCCCGGCGGGCTGACGCTGTTCGCCGAGTGCTACCGCGCCGGCTTCGATCTGGCGCTGGTGCCGCGCTACGACTTCGACCGCCATGGCGCGACGACGCTGGTCGCCAACAGCCGGGCAAAGCTGGTCGCCGGCTTTTCCGAGCGGGTCACGCCGTGGAAGGCCGACGGCAACCAGGGCTTCGACCGCGCCTATGGGCTGGCGCTGACCCCGCCACCGGGGCGGCACGAGGTCGAGCAGAACGCCGCGCTGCTCGAAGCGCTCGGCGCGGGTGCGGATCCGGGGCCGCTGGAACTGGCGCTGACGGCGGAGGACAGGGCGGAGGCGCGCCGGCTTCTGGGAGCCCGAGATGGTGCCGGAGATGGCCTTGGCGATGGTCGCCCGCTGATCGCGGTGGCGCCGGGGGCGGCCAGCCCGCGCCGTGCCTATCCGGCCGACCGGCTGGCCGCAGTGGTCTCCGCCGTCGCCGCTGCGCTCGGTGCGCGGGTCGCCGTGCTGGGGACGGCGGCGGAGCATCCGGCAGCGGCGGTGCTCACGGCGGCTCTGCCCGGACAGACCATCGACCTGACCGGGGCCACGCCGCTGCGGGTTGCCGCCGCGGTGATGGCGGAGGCGGCGCTGGCGATCACCATGGATTCCGCGCCGGCCCATCTGGCCGCGGCGGCCGGGGTGCCGGTGGCGGTGTTCTCCTGCCATCCCATCGGCGGCGATCCCAACCACTACCATGCGCCGGAGCGCTTCCGGCCCTGGACCGGCGGACGGGAGGAGCGGGCGCTGGTGCTGCGGCCTGAGGCAGCGGTGCCGCCCTGTACCGTGTCCTGTCTGGCGGCCGAGGCGCATTGCATCGCCGCCATCGATCCGGCCGACGCCGCCCGGCGCATTTTGGCCTTGGCGGCCGCCACCATCGGAGAGCGGGGATGAGCGATCCCATCATCCATGTCAGTTTCCCGCAGCCGCCGGACGCCTATCCGAAGACGCTGCACTGGCATGCCCAGCTCAGCCGCCATGTGTTCGAGGCGTTGCAGCAGCGGTTCGGCACCCGCGTGCGCTTCTCGCCCTGGAGCGCGCCGCTGGAGCCGGCCGGGCGCGACGTTCTGGTATCCTTCCTGCCCCATCCGGCGCTGAAGGACTGGAAACGCTCGGTCCTGATCGAGAATTCCAACTTCGACACCGACAAATGGCGCTTCACCGCCTTCCGCCGCTTCGGCCTGAACGCGCCGGTGGATTCCGTGCGCGAGACGGAGGCGTGGATGCGGCACCAGTTCGCCGCGCTGGTGCTGAGCAACGATGTCGCCATCCGCCGCGTGGCTGCCCGCGACCCGCAGGTGGCCGACTGCCATGACCATATGGCCGCGCTGGTGCGGCACCTGTCGGTCCATCCGCACCCCATCGACAAGGTGGAATTCTCCCGCCTCGCCGACGGCTTCCCGCTGCCGCCGAAGGTGCGGATGCTGGTCTATCATGCCGGCCCGCGCAAGAACTCGGCGGAGCTGATCCAGACCCTGCGCGACATCGGTTTGCAGGAGAACAGCGACTTCAGCGTCGCCGCCCATGTGCCGAAGGACCGTGCCGACCTGATGGCCTTCCTGCGGCAGAATTTCCTGATCGTCGGCAACACCTCCTACTCGGAGACCGGGCCGATCAACATGATCGAGTATCTGCTGTCGGGCTTCGCCATCTACGGCCATGACGACTGGTGGGACGGGGCGGGAAACCCGCGCTTCGGCTGGTCCTACGACCCGGCGGCGCAGCAGTCGAACCGGGAGAACCTGCGGCACATTTTCCACGAGCTGGGACCGGCCGGTCTGGCCGCCGAACGCGACCGCGTGCGCACCGCGTTTCTGGAGCGCACCGACAACGACTGGCCGGCGCTGCTCGGCCCGCTCTGCCGGCATGTGGAGGCGCTGCTGGACAGC
The DNA here is from genome assembly GCF_042604625.1 of Azospirillum sp. A29. Lineage (NCBI taxonomy): Bacteria > Pseudomonadati > Pseudomonadota > Alphaproteobacteria > Rhodospirillales > Azospirillaceae > Azospirillum > Azospirillum sp. A29. The sequence goes on along the minus strand of NZ_CP170467.1, from coordinate 921,422 downwards.
GACCATCCGGGGCGGATCAACGGTTGAGTCATTTGTGACCCGATAGATCGCAGAAGTTGCTTTCTAATTCGAAAGCCGGCGACGGTTCAGAGAGCCATCGCATATGCCTCCCTCTCCCGCCTCTCGCACAAACGTAGTTTGTGCTGACGACGTCAGGCGGATCGAAGATCCGCTGAGAGCGCCGGGAGAGGGCATTTTCTTGCCGCAGGTGGGAGATACGCCCCCGGAAAAGAAAATGGGCGGATCCACGGGTGAGGTGGATCCGCCCGAGGCGAGGAGACTGAAAGCCGGTACCCGAACGTGCCTGTAAAGGCACCGGCACCCCGGAGGCCCGGCTGCGCAGGACAGTGCAGCCGAGCCATCCGGACCGAGAGTCTCCTATTCCTGTGACAGGGTTACCCGGCGATCAGGCCGCGCAGCTGCCGATTTGCGACAGCCAGCATGGCGAGATCGACTGCCGGCTGGGCGCGCAGTTCGGCCAGAAGCTGTTCGACCCGCTCGACCACCAGGCTGCGGCTGGCGATCCAGCCATCGACCGCCGCAGCCTCGTCGCCCTCGCTTTCCAGCACGCGCACGGTCAGCGCGCTCTGGTGGGCGAACAGGTCGTCGACGATGGCGGCGACCGCCTGACGCTGCCAGTGGTTGTCGACCTTGGCGCCGGCAGCGCGGTCGCGCAGCCATTCCAGGCCGAAGCGGCGGCCGAGGCCGAAATAGACCGAGGCGACGCCCTCCACCGCGCGGCCGGTGCGCTCGGCGATCCGCACCAGATCGGGGGCGGCGGCCAGAACCGGCAAGGCGGCGATGCGGCGGGCCAGATCCTCCGGCACGCCCTGGGCCATCGCATCGGCGATGCGGGTGGCGAGGCGCGAGGACTCCTCGGCGTCGAGGAAGCGGTCCAGCCCGGCGGCCAGAGCCTCCACCCCCGGACGGAAGGCGGCGGACTCGCGGCCGAGATCCAGCGGGTGCGGGCTGTGGGCCAGGAACCATGCCACCGAGCGGTCCAGCAACTGGATGGTCTCCAGCATCAGCGCCGTCTGCAAGGCCGCCGGCACGACGTTGTCGAGCGCGTCGATGGCGTCCCACAGCGGACGAAGCTGGAACACGTCCCGCGCAATGGCATAGGCGCGGGCGACGTCCGCCGGGCCGAGGCCGGTCTTCTCCACCATGTCGCGGACGAAGGTGGGGCCGACGCGGTTGACCAGGCTGTTGGTGACGGCGGTGGCGATGATCTCGCGGCGCAGGCGGTGGCGCGAGATCGCCTCGCCCTGGCCGTCCCGCAGCGGCTGCGGGAAGTAGCGCAGCAGATCCTCGACCGTCGCCGGATCGTCCGGCAGCTCGGACGCCAGCAGATCGTCGTACAGCGTGATCTTGGCGTAGGCCAGCAGCACCGCCAGCTCCGGCCGGGTCAGGCCGCGGCGTTCGGCCATCCGCTGGGCCAGCTCCTCGTCGGTCGGCAGATACTCGATGGCGCGGTTCAGCCGGCCGTTGCGCTCCAGATTGCGGATGAAGCGCAGCTGGGCTTCCAGCAGGCCGGCCCCTTGGGCCTCGGCGATGGTCAGGGCTTGGCTCTGGCGGTAATTGTCGGCCAGCACCAGCCCCGCCACCTCGTCGGTCATGGCGGCTAGCAGCGTGTCGCGCTGCTTCAGCGTCATGTCGCCGCGCGCCATGACGTCGCCCAGCAGGATCTTGATGTTCACCTCATGGTCGGAGGTGTCGACGCCGGCCGAATTGTCGATGGCGTCGGTGTTCAGGCGGACGCCCTTGCCGTCGCGGCCCTTCTGCGCCGCCTCGATGCGGCCGCGCTGGGTGACGCCCAGGTTGGCGCCTTCGCCGATCACCTTGGCGCGGATCTGGCCGCCGTCGATGCGCAGCGCGTCGTTGGCCTTGTCGCCGGCCTCGGCGTTGGTCTCGGTCGAGGCCTTGATGTAGGTGCCGATGCCGCCGAACCACAGCAGGTCGACCTCGGCCGTCAGCAGGCGGCGCATCAGCTCGACCGGCGACAAATGGGCCTGCTCGATGCCGAAGCAGGCGCGGACCTCCGCCGTCAGCTCCACCGTCTTGGCGCTGCGCTCGACGATCATCGCGCCCTTGGACAGCTTGGAGCGGTCGTAGTCGGCCCAGGAGGAGCGGGGCAGGGCGAACAGCCGGTTGCGCTCCTCCCAGCTGGTCGCCGCGTCGGGATCGGGGTCGAGGAAGATGTGGCGGTGGTCGAAGGCGGCCAGCAGCCGGATATGCTTCGACAGCAGCATGCCGTTGCCGAACACGTCGCCCGACATGTCACCGACGCCGACCACGGTGAAGTCGGTGGTCTGGATGTCGGTGCCCATCTCGCGGAAATGGCGCTTCACCGATTCCCAGGCGCCCCGCGCGGTGATGCCCATCACCTTGTGGTCGTAGCCGGCCGAGCCGCCCGAGGCGAAGGCGTCGCCCAGCCAGAAGCCGTGGTCGATGGAAACGCCGTTGGCGATGTCGGAGAAGGTGGCCGTGCCCTTGTCGGCGGCGACCACCAGATAGGGGTCGTCGGCGTCATGGCGCACCACGTCCTTCGCCGGCACGACGGACCCGTTGGCGGCGAAATTGTCGGTGATGTCGAGCAGGCCGCGCATCAGCGTCTTGTAGCACTCGATGCCTTCGGCCAGTGCCGCCTCGCGGCCGGCGCTCAGGGGCGGGGGACGCTTGACGACGAAGCCGCCCTTCGAGCCGACCGGGACGATGACGGTGTTCTTCACCATCTGCGCCTTCATCAGGCCCAGGATCTCGGTGCGGAAATCCTCGCGGCGGTCGGACCAGCGGATACCGCCGCGGGCGACCTTGCCGCCACGCAGGTGGACGCCTTCCATGCGCGGGCTGTAGACGAAGACCTCCACCCACGGGCGCGGCAGCGGCAGTTCCTCGATGGAGCCGCTGTCCAGCTTGAAGGACAAATGCGGCTTCGGCGCGCCGTCCGGCCCGGTCTGGTAGGCGTTGGTGCGGAGCGTGGCGCGGATCAGGTTGACGAAGCGGCGCAGGATGCGGTCGTCGTCCAGATTGGTGACGGCGTCCAGCGAGGTCTCGATCTGCTCGAGGATCGGCGCCTCATCGCTCAGGGTCTTCGGGTCGAAGCGGGCGGCGAACAGCCGGGCCAGCAGGCGGGCGGTCTGCGGGTGGGCGGCCAGCGTCGTCTCGATGGTATCCTGGGCGTAGGCGAAGCGGGCCTGCTTCAGGTACTTGGCGTAGGCGCGCAGGATCGTGACCTCGCGGCCGGCCAGACCGGCGCGCAGGACCAGACGGTTGAAGCCGTCATCCTCCATCCGGCCATCCCAGATGTCGGCGAAGGCCTCCTGGAAGGTCTGCTTGACCTTGACGCAGTCGACCGGCATCCCGTTCTGGGTGCGGGCGGCGAAGTCGTGGATCCAGACCGATTGAGCCGGAGTGGAGCCGCCGGCGGGGCGGACCTCGTAGGGCTGCTCGGTGATCACCTTGAGGTCCATGTGCTCCAGCATCGGCAGCACGTCGGACAGCGGCACCGGCCGGCCCTGGTGGTAGATCTTGACGTGCAGCTCGTCGCCGTCGGCCTCCAGCGGGTGGAACAGCACGATGCCGAGCCGCTGTTCGGTCAGCGCCCGTTCGATGCGGTCGATGTCGTGGACAGCGGTTTCCGCCGAGAAGGTCTCGCGGTAACCGGCCGGGAAAGCGTCGGCGTAGCGGCGCAGCCGGGCGTTGCCGGTCTCCTCGCCATGGGCCTCGACCAGCGCGTCGCGCAGGCGGTCGGCCCAGCTGCGGGAGACCTGGACCAGCCGCGCTTCGATCTCGCTGATGTCGACGGGGGGAAGCTTGCCCGGCTCCGTCTTCACCATCAGGTGCAGGCGGGCGAGCGCGCTGTCCGACAGCTGGGTGAAGTAGGAGGTGCAGGTGCCGTGGAAGGCGGATTCCAGAACCGACTGGATCTTGCGGCGCAGCGCCGTGTCGTAACGGTCGCGCGGCACGAAGACCAGAGCGGAAACGAAGCGTTCGAACGGGTCGCGGCGGACGAACAGGGCGAGGCGCTGGCGTTCCTGCAGGTAGAGGATGCCGACCGCCGTCTCGAACAGCTCGTCGGACGGGGTCTGGAACAGCTCGTCGCGCGGGTAGGTCTCCAGGATGTTCAGCAGCGCCTTGCCGTCATGACCCGACGGGTCGAAGCCGGCGCGGCCCATGACGCGGGCGACCTTGCGGCGCAGGAACGGGATCTCGCGCGGGCTGCGGTTGTAGGCGACCGAGGTGAACAGCCCGACCGCCAGCGTGACGCCGACCACCTTGCCCTCGCTGTCGAAGCGCTTGACCAGAATGGCGTCGAGCGGGACCGAGCGGTGGACGGTGGCCTGCCGGGTGCCCTTGGTCACCAGCAGCGCGCGCGGCTGGTGCAGGAAGGCGCGGATTTCCTCCGGCAGCACGGCGGCGTGGCCGTGCTCGTCGAACACGGTGATCTCCGGCGCGCGCAGCACGCCGAGCCCGCTGCCCTCGACCAGCTCCAGCCAGGGCTCCTGGCCGGCGCCGCCGATGGTTGCGGTGTAGAGGCGGCTGCCCAGCAGGGTCATGTTGCCGTCGTCGATCCAGCTCAGGAAGTCGGCGGCCTCCTGCGATTCCTCGGCGTCGGGGGCGTGGGCGATGTCGTCGCGGGCGGCACGCACGCGCTCGCGCATCGGTATCCAGTCCTCGACCGCGGCGCGGACGTCGGCCAGCACCCGCTCGATCCCCTCGCGCAGCCGGGCCTGGGCGGCCGGGTCCGACAGCGGGTCGATGGAGCAGTGCATGAAGGATTCGTCATGCGCGCCGTCCGCCTCTTCGCCGGGCTCCAGCAGCTCTACGATGCGGCCGTCGGCATCGCGGACGACGCGGGTGACGGGATGGATGATGAGGTGGACGGTGACGCCCTGCCGGTTCAGCTCCGCCGTGACGGAATCGACCAGGAAAGGCATGTCGTCGTTGACGATCTCCACCACCGAGCGTTCGGCCTGCCAGCCATGCTCGTCCAGACGCGGCGCGTAGACGCGCACCTTGGCGGTGCCTGCGTTGCGCTGCTGCCCCCACTGCCACATGGCAAGGGCGGCGCCATAAAGCTGTTCCGGGGTACCGCGCAGCAGGTCGTCGGGGGGCACGTTGGCATAGAAGCGCTTCACGAAGCGCTCCGCCCGCGCGTTCGGAACCCGGCTGCGCACCAGTTCGGCCAGTTGCTGCCGCAAGTCGCCTGCCAGATCCTTCGTCGCCGTACGCATGATGGTGGTTGTCTCCTCTCGGGTTTTTCGGGCGTGTTTGCTTTGGGCGTGTTTTTCTTTTGATTGGTAGTACCACCCCCCCAACGACTTTTCGACGGCAAATAAACGGCAGGATTTCTGACCAAGCGGTGATTCGCACCCCTTTGGGGGTATTTGTCCAAAGATTCGGACAACCCAGTCACATGTTCGCCGAATTTATCCATAGCGCATTCACATCCCCGCCATGGCCCTTCTCTCGCCGATGCCGCGGCAAAGGCGCACAGCGCCCATCCGCCGCATCCGGCGGTGGCCGGATCGGTGCGCCGGAAGGGGGGAGGGCGACTCGATTCGGCGGGAGGGGAGCGGAACCGGCAAACCGGCGGAAATTCAGGAAAACCGCCGGGAAAACAGGTAAGCCATATTGTCCTAACGGCGTTTCAGATCGGCGCTGGGGCGTTTTCGGACAAGCTATCGACAAGCCGGCGGGCGTGGGCGGAAAGATCGGCAAAATTCCGGGCGCACAGCACCAGCAGGCGGGGCGCCCACGGGTCGGTCAGCGGCATGACCCGCAGGCCTCCGCTGTCGAGCGCCCGCAGCGCCGCCGTTTCCGGCACGATGCCGACCCCGACCCCGCGTTCGACCAGCCGGCACAGCGCCACCGGTCCGCGCACCCGCACGCGGTAGGACAGGCTGCGGCCGGCGCGGGTGGCGTGGCCGTTCAGATAGTCCTGCAGGGCGCTGCCGGCGCTGAGGCCGACGAAGGGTTCGTCCAGCAGGTCGGCGAAGGAAATCCGGTCGTGCCCGGCCAGCCGGTGCGACAGCGGCAGCACGGCGACCAGCCGGTCGCTGCGGAAGGGGCGGGTTTCCAGCCCGCCGAGATCGACCATGTCGGCGACCACGCCGAGGTCGGCCAGCCCGGCGGCCACCGCCTCGACGATGGCGTGGCTCGGCCGCTCCTCCAGATCGATGTCGATGCTGGGATTGTCGGCGAGGAAGCCGGCGAGCGCATCGGGCAGGAATTCGTTGATCGCCGCGGTGTTGGACAGCAGCCGGACATGGCCCTTCAGTCCCTTGGCGTATTCCGCCAGCTCGCCGCGCATCCGTTCCAGCTGGTGCAGAACGAGGCGGGCATGGTGGACCACCGCGCGGCCGGCCGGGGTGGGGCGGACGCCGCGGCGGAAGCGCTCCAGCAGCGGGATGCCGAGCGCCTCCTCCATCCCGCGCACCCGTGCGCTGGCCGAGGCCAACGCCATGGCGCTGCGCTCCGCCCCGGCGGTGATGCTGCCGGTCTCCACGATATACAGGAACAGCCGCAGGTCGGTCAGGTCGAAGCGCATGGCGTCTTCTGGATGGAACCATAAAACCTTACGAGAGCACCCATATAACGCACTCGCTGGAACCATAAAATAGTTCGCTACAACCGTGTTCGGAATGGACTGGCAAAGTGTTTTTGGTTCTGTGGAAATTCGCAGAAAGACAATTCCATTTTGTAAAAATACCGCCTGCGATCGGCATGCTGTTCCTGAATTTCAGTCGTCCAGTTTTGGCTCACCTATTTTTCAAAGTCCGTGGAAGAAATTGAGATGAATTTTAATGTTAGAATAATAAATTTGAGTTGACAAAAGTTTTTCTGAGAGAAAGTTAACCAAAATTCCGTGATCCTAATTACTATATTCCCGTCACAAAATCTGTAAGTTAGAATATTCTGGGCCCAGTATGCCAAATTCTGGTGATAATTCCCATAAGTCTATCACTGGTGACCAGTTTGTTGCGGGAGAAAATCAACTATCCTTCCGATAAATGCTTTTTGCAGGAGGCTGCTATGGGATGTGACGCCACATTGCGTGTCTCTGGTACTCGCGCCTGCTTTTCATGCGCCGAGTTCAAGACTGAGCGTTCCTCCTATCCGGTCATCACGCCATCTGCCGCCCGCGGAATTTTTGAAGCTGTTTATTGGCGTCCCAGACTGCGTTGGGTCATCGACCAAATTCATGTGCTCAAACCGATTCGCTTTCAATCGCTGACGCGCAACGAGATCGGTGACCGCGTCTCGGCTATTTCCGTACGCCATGCAAAGCAGAGCGGTGACATTCAAAGTCTGTCGCGGAACGCCGCGGACATCCGGCAGCGTCGAGCCACGACCTTCTTGGTTGACGTCGACTATTTGATTTCCGCTCGCCTTCGTCTGACGGATGATGCGCCAAGCAGTGACAGGCTGGATGAACCCCTCACCATTTTCCGTCGCCGGGCCCGGCGCGGCCAGTATTTCCGCTCGCCCTATCTTGGCAACCGCGAGTTTCCAGCCGATGTCGCGCTGTGGGAGGGGCCATTGCCTAAGCACCAATTGCCCGATGACCAGCGCGACCGTGACCTCGGCCAGGTGCTGCTCGACATCGACTACGCCAACAATCACGCCGCCCGGTTTTTCCACGCTATTCTGCGCGACGGCGTCATCAGCGTTCCACCCTTTGTTACGGCGGTGCGGCCATGACGGTCCTCGCCTCTCTCACCTCCCATTATGGTCGGCTGGAACGTCGCTGCGATGTCCCGTCCTTCGGTTTCACGCGTGAGTGCATTGCCTTCGGGCTGGTGCTATCGGCAGACGGCGAGCCCGTCGCCTGTGACGACCTCCGCATTTCCACTAACGGACGGAACCGCGGCGGCGGGCAGTCGATGGCGGTCCCACGCTCCTTCACGCGATCCGGCATAAAGCCCCGGCCCTTCTTCCTCTGGGACAACAGTCACTTCGTTCTCGGACTCGGCAGCCCGCCGGAGGGCACGGAACCATCCGCTCACCCTGCGCGTGCCGAGGCCTTCCGTGATTGGCACGAGCGGCTGCTGGATGGCACGGAGGATCCTGGCCTCCTGGCGGTCTTGCGCTTTCTGCGCAGCTGGACGCCAAGTCGCTTCCGGCGAGCGCCGTTCTCGCCGGCGCTGCTCGATCGCACACTTGTTTTTCGCCTGCTCGACGATGTCGATGCCGCCGGTCGGCCGCGCTTTCTGCATGATCGGCCGGCTGCCAAGGCCGCGTGGGAGCTCCATGCCATTGAGGGTGACCGACCCAAGGCAATGTGCTTGGTTACTGGCCATGTTGCCCCGGTTGCTCGCCTGCACCCTGCGATCAAGGGCGTGTGGGGAACTCCGACGACCGGCGCATCACTGGTGTCTTTCCACCAGCCTGCTTTCAGATCCCACGGCAAGATCCAGGGTGACAACGCTCCCGTCTCGGAAGCTGCTGCCTTCCAGTACGGCGCGGCGCTCAACGCGCTGCTGGCACCGGGCAGCCGATCCAAACTCCGGATCGGGGACATCACCATGGTGTTCTGGGCTGACGCCGCCGTCCATGGTGAGGCGGCGGCCCGTCGGATCGAGGCACTGGTGGGCAGCCTGTTGGCGCCGACCGGACCACCCGATCCTGTCATCAATGAAGAGGGACGTCCGGCTTTTCGCCGTAGCTGGGAATGGCTGGACAAGCCTACCGCTGCACAGGCCGTCGCTCTTGGCATAGAGCCCAGTGTCCGCGTGTCAATCCTCGGCATCACGCCGAACGGCCCACGCCTGTCGGTGCGGTTCTGGCAGGAGGTGACGGCGGGGGCGCTGATCGGTCGGCTGACCGCTCACTGGCACGATCTGCGGATCGAGCCGCTGACTTGGAAAGTACCTCCATCACCGGCGGCGCTGCTCTACGCCATGGCACGGCAGGGACGCTCCGGGTCGGTTCCGCAGCAACTCGCCGGCGACCTGATGAGGGCGATCCTGACTGGAGAGCGTTATCCGTTGACCTTGTTGGCGGCGGTCCTCCAGCGTTTGCGTGCCGGCGAACCTGTCGATGGCCCGCGTGCTGCCCTGTGCAAAGCGATCGTTCAGCGTGCTGCCCACCGGCACCGGCGTGGCAGCGCCAATCCACACATCGATCCGGCCATGGAGGTGCCAGTGAGCCTCGATCGTACGGAGTTCGACCAGGCCTACCGGCTCGGCTGTTCGCTGTTCTCGAGAACGTCCAGCGTGCCGCCTTGGGGCGGCTCAACGCCAGTGTCCGCGATCGCTATTACGGTGCGGCCTCGGCCACGCCGGCCAGTGTCTTTCATCTGCTGCTGCGCACCGCCCCCCACCATTTGAAGGTACTGCACAGGGAGCGCACAACCCGCGGTCTGGCTATCTGGTTCGAGCGCGAAATTGACGAGATCATGCGCGATCTGGACATGAATCTTCCGCGTCAGTTGCAGCCGATGGCACAGGGCCGCTTCGCTGTCGGCTATTACCATCAACGCCATGCTCGCAAACCCAATTCAGAGGTTGCCGATACGGTTGCCCAACCGGAGGACTGATACCGGCGAGCCTAAGCATTGACACATGTTAACCATGGGTAATTGGTTAGGGAGCGTAGGCGCCCTGGCGTGGCGGTGAGGGCGTTCCAGGCGTCGCAGCAGGCTTGGACGACGGCGTCGTAGTCGTGCAGTAGCCGGTGGGATAGGAAGCGCTCGCGCAGGTACAGCCAGACGCGCTCCACGGGGTTCAACTCGGGACTGTATGGCGGCAGGGGTACCAGCGTGACGTTGTCCGGCACGACCAGCGCCCGTGATCCGTGCCAGCCGGCTTGATCGAGCACGAGCACCGCCTGTACGTCCGGTTCCAGGCTTCGGGAGAAGCCGTCCAGGAACAGGCTCATGGCGATGATGGAGACGGTCGGCATCACCAGCGCGAAGTCGGCGCCGCTGGCCGGGCAGACGGCGGCGTAGAGGTAGACCGAGGTGAAGCGCTTGTCGCACAGCCCGGCGGGACGCTGCCCGCGCTCCCACCAGCGATGCGCGGTGCGGCCCTTCTGGCCGATGCGGGCTTCATCCTGGAACCAGAGTTGGAGGCGTCGCCCAGGGTGCGCGGCCGCAGCAGCCTTCAGCGCTTCGCGCAGCCCCTTTTTTGGAACGCGGCTTGTGCCTTGGCGTCGGACTGCGGGTGGCGAGGGCGCGTCTTCTGCTTCGATAGACCCAGCCGGCGCACGATGCGCGACAGGCTGGCCGGATGCAGTGTCTTGGCGAAGCGCTCGGCGATCACCTCGCACAGGATCGGCAGGGTCCACTCCACGCACCCGTGCCGCTTGGGATCGGGGCCGGCGAGGATGATGGCCTTGAGCGTCGCCTGCTCGCCGTCGCTCAGCCATTCTGGCCGGCCAGGGAGCGGGCGGTCGTAAAGCCCGGCCACCCCCTCAGCGTTGTAGCGCACCACCGCATCGCGCAGGGCTTGGCGATCCATACCCGCCAGCCGTGCCGCCTCCGCCCGGCTCACCCCATCGAGGGCATGAGCGATGGCGAACATCCGCGCCGCCACCCGCCCCTTGCCCTCCCGACGCGCCAGGGTGCGCAATTCACCGGCACTCAGGTCTTCCCGGATCGGCAACGCCGCTGGCATGCGATTCTCCCCCTCATGGACGGGGAATCGAATCATGGTTCATTCGCCTTGGGAAGCCCCGCAGTGAGTCAGCCCCTCCGCTCGCCGGTATCACACCAGCCGGTGCGGCGACGAGAACGCAAGATGCAGCGGTTCAAAACATCGGGTTCCGTCCAGCGCTTCGTCTCTCTTCATGCCGCCGTCTACAACACTTTCAACCTCCAGCGCCACTTGGTCTCCCGCCTCACCCTGCGCACCTTTCGGGCGCAGGCAATGGCCGAGTGGCTGGCCGCGACCGCGACGCCGTGACGCAGTCGGCGGATGCCAGGTTCTTTGCAGGCCGGTTCAGTTCGCGTGACAATGCCCGCGGGCGAGTTCGCGTTTCAGACGGGCGATTTCCGATGCTTGATCAGCGCCAGCGGTCAGGGGGGGCCGCCGCTTGCTGGACGGGGGGCATCGACGGCCCCCTGACCCGGTTAGACGGCGCTGCCATTTCGGTAACACCGAGGGCTGCAAGCCTAATTCCCGGGCGATCTGCGCAAGGGAGCGACCGCTGCTGGTCGACAGCGCCACCGCCTCGTGCTTGAACTCGTCCGTAAAGATGCGCCGTGTCGTCGTCATTCTTGACCTCTCCACTCCATCTGGAGCTTAGCAGAGGTGTCCACTGATTCGGAGGAGGGTCATGATTCAGCTTCCCCGCTCGGTCACAAGGTGGCCCTCGGCGGAGGGTTACGGTGAATGTCCGGCTCACCGCGGCCACCGGCTTGGCTGAACGCGAAGCGGCGGTTTCCATGGTCGAGGCCATCCCCGGCCGCCACCGCATCACGGTAGGCGCCGACAAGGCTTACGACACCAAGGATCTCGTGGCGAACATGCGCGAGTTGGGCGCCGCTCCGCATGTCGCGCAGAACACGAGCAATCGCCGTTCGGCGATCGACGGCCGGACCACCCGCCACCCTGGCTATGCCGTGTCCTTGCGCATCCGCAAACGGATTGAGGAGCTGTTCGGCTGGATCAAGGGAGCTGGCTTACGCAAAACGCGTCATCGCGGTACGGCTCGCGTCGGTTGGATGTTCACCCTGACCGCCACCGCCTACAACCTGATCCGCCTGCTCAAGCTGCTGGCGGCGCCATAATAACGCTCGGAGTCCGCCTGAACGGCGGCTCCGAGCGTCTCGGAGCGCAAAAAAGCGCTCCATTCTGACAAAACGGGCGGCGGAAACGCCATTTCCAAGCCTCAGCGGAGGCAAAAAGCCAAAATAAGTTCGTTTTTCCGCAGCCTGCTAACGTGCCGATGCCAGCATCCGGAATTTCATCCTCAGCATTTTGATCTATATTGAGTAGGAGAGACGCCGACAGTTTTTTTGAATGCCCGCGCAAGGTTTGCGCCAGAGGAGAAACCGGTCGACAGCGCTATATCGTCAATAGTCATATATGGATCTTTTAGAAGCGTTTTCGCTTTAGCGATCCGAAACTCGGAGATGTATCGGAATGGCGACGCACCGGTCGCTGTTTTAAAGGCCCGGCAAAAATGAAATACACTGAGACAGGCGATTTTGGCCAAATCGTCTAGGGAAATGTCAGTTTCCAAATTTTCTTGGATAAACTCCACCACCCGGCTGAGGCGGCAACGATCCAATCCCCTGCCTGAATAAGCATCGAAATAAGATTCTGACAAACCACGCTGATCATTGCGCGTGTAACGCTGCATAAGGCGGGCCGCCAAGCCGACCCCGAACGACTCCAAAAGCATTTGAGTTACTCTTTCGCTTCTCTCCTCCTGCATCAACTCTTCCGCGACCGCAAAGCCGATGCTCTGAATTAGAGGATCGTTGATCCCGCCTTTGTACAGCAGGCACGCGATATGCGTCCCATCGCCGACGGGTTGCAAGGCACCGAACAGATCCGTCGGCAGATAAAAATGAAGCAACTTGAGGGGACCGGCCTCGATGTGGAGATACCGTACCTCCACACCGGCGGGGCAAATGCTGGCTGAGCCGACCTGAGAAAGATATTTCTGTTCGGCACCGTCGGCGCGCCTGCGAAAGTTCGCGCTCCCGGAAACGTTAATGACAATCTCCGTAACAGGTTGCACAAAAGAAGTGCAGTTAAGGTGATTGTGTTGATAAATCTCGGCACATACGGAATTGACATCCCCAGTCTTGGATGACGCCCTGATAAGCTCGCTGCCTCCCTTGGTATATTTACTGCCAACGGCCGAGCCGATAATCTGGTCGTCTTGTGGCATCATGCCAAATTTCAGCGGATAACTTGGACGTGAGGCTGCCACTGAAGATGCTGCGGACATTCATTCCTCCTGACGTTACCACGCTGGAAACCGGTGCGACCCTGCTGTCCACTCACAAAAAGGATCCAAGCGATTTCATATTCCCCGGCAGCAGTTCGGATGTGCCCACGGTCTCCGCTCTCCCCGACAGATGGCCTTGCCGCGCCAACCGATCATCGGCCTGAGCAGCTTGACATGCTATGGAAAATTCTTGGGAAGATCGTGCAATATTTTTCTACCAGCGTCCACTCAGCTGTGATTGTGGCGAATGAAGTCGAAGGATTGCCCTCCTCGAATTACCGCCTCAATTCGGTTGGCCAGAGCCAGCAGCGCATGATCACTTCCAGGTCCGCCGGACAAAAGAAAACCGGTTGGTATACCGTTATCGTCAAATCCATTTGGGATGGAAATACCGCACCAGTCGAGAAAACTGCCGATGAGGGTATTTCTTAGAACAAGCATATTGGTGGTGGCGAATAGGTGATCGTCGAGTTCCAAGGGTCCAAGAAGAGGTGCTGCGATTGCAACGGTCGGGTATGCGACGAATGTCGCGCCGTCGAACAGGTCCGCCATTGCATCAATCAAGTCCAGCCGGGCTTGCCTGACGATTGCCTCCGATGCTGTGCTCATATGGCTGCCGAGGAGCATCCGCGTCCGCACCCGAGGGTCCATGCGCTCGGCGTCGGGGGAAGCGAGCCGGCTTCTATGCAGCTCAAAGGCTTCCTTGACCACGAGCGCACCATGCCGTGACGCGACCGAAAGCACCTCGTCGAGGACCGGCAAGCGGCGGTGCTCAATTCCGACGCCGAAATCTTCCAATCTGCGAACAGCTTCCTCAAAGTTTCTGGCCACATCGGCGTCGACGCTTTCCCAGACCGCATTGGTCGGCACGACCAAACGAATTCGACCGTCGGTGTGGGGCAAGACCTCGGACGGGGGAAGCCCACATGCGGCCGCATCGACGACCACCGCGTCAGCGACCGTGCGTGTCAAAACACCCGCGGTATCCAGCGTGCGGGACAATGGAAATGCCCCTTCCAACGGCCATCGCCCCCCTGACGGCTTGAAGCCGACGACGCCATTGAACGCGGCGGGAATTCTGACGGAACCGCTCGTGTCCGTCCCAATCGCGATGGGAACCAGCCCAAGCGCGACCGCGACCGCCGAGCCGGACGACGATCCGCCGGGAATGCGGTCCTCGCCACGACTCCATGGGTTCCTGGGTGTCCCGAAATGCGGGTTCAATCCCAGTCCTGAAAATGCGAATTCCGTCATGTTCAGTTTTCCGGTCGTGACCGCACCACAGGCCGCGATGCGACGCACCAATTCCGCATCACGAAGGGCAGGGCCATCGTCCAACACCGAAGAGCCTGCGCGAGTAACCTCTCCCTGAACATCGAAGAGGTCCTTCCAGGCCACGGGAACGCCGTCTAGCATGCTGAGCGGCCGGCCCTCCAAGTAGCGCCTCGACGCTGCGGCAGCTTCCATTTCTGCTCTCGCAACAGTCCGTTGAGTGAATACAGCCGGGTCACTCGATGCAATGCGGCGCAGCGTTGCATGCAGCAGATGGGACGGTGTCACCGCTCCCGTGGTCAGCAATTTTCCCAGCTCCAGGGCTGACTTTCCAAAAAGGAAATCGCGCACCCTCACTCCTCCCTCTTTCAGCGAAACCGGCGAGAGTATCGACCTCCAGGCGACCCAATCACGGCCGTAACTGAAATGTCAACCGCAGCCGAAAAGCTCTACAAGATTGCATAAGTTCATATGTAATTCTTCCTAAGGATGTTCATGTTCGGTGATATGGACGGAAAATCGTGTGGCTGAATTCTGCTAATTTATTGAACTGATGTGATAAAGGCGATCCCGTGCCTGGGCATCGCCGCTTGAGGCCAAATCCTCGGCCACTTTGCGGGCCGTCATTGATCCCGCACAAGAGACGCAACGAACCGCAATTTGTGCTGCCACACTCCGCAATCCTCGAAAGGGCCGGCGGCGCGATCGGTGTTATTTAATCTCGGAGTTCATCTAAACCAGACCGAAGAACCCGAGGCATCAATGACAAAATTCCAGACTATCGACGTCCCACACTTGGGCGGTTCGAAAATCGGCTGCAGAACCGCCACAGACTACGATCCCCGGCTTCCGACCCTGGTAATGATCAATTCATTCACGACGTCATCGGAGCTGTACCGGCGTCAATTCGCCGATGCGAATCTGACCGGCAAGGTCAATCTCCTCGCACTCGAGCCGTACGGGCATGGAGCGACGCGAACGGCAAGCGAGCAATTCACCTATTGGGACAGTGCGATCGCAAACATCCAGGTTCTCGATCGCCTTGGAATCAAGTCTGCCTTCGTCCTGGGCACGTCGCAGGGCGGTTGGATCGCCATGCGGATGGCGCTTCTTGCCCCTTCGAAAATCGATGGCGTCATCCCCCTGGGCACGTCGATGGACTGCGAAAGTGCCGCGAGCCGGGACCTCGGATGCTGGGACGCCCCCGCGTTCTGCGATCCTTGGATCGCCGACCTGGCGACGGAGGTGGATTCGGCATGGGCGCCATCGGATCAATATTGCAACGACCTCATCGATCCGGCCTTCGGTATCAACATCGACCAGGAGACGCGTGCCTTCTGGACGTCTCGACTGAAGGAAAACTACAAAGGCGACGACGGCCGCAGCCGTCTTCGCATGTGTACCATAAACCTTCGCGACCGGGACGGTCTGCGCGGGCGGCTTGACGGTGTCGTGAGCCCGGTGCTGTGGCTGCATGGAACCGAAGACGTCGTGTATTCCGTCTCGCATGCGCAGAGAGAAGCGAAGCTGTTCCCCCGTGCGAAAAGCGTGTCGTTCAAGGCCATCGAGGGCGGATATCACTTCCTGAGCGCGACGAATCCCGAAGAAGTCAACCAGGAAGCCCTGACGTTCATCCAGAAATGCTGGAGCGGCGAAGCCAGGCAGGCTGCGGAGTGATGCGCGGGCCCCGCCGGAAGCCCTGATCGGCGGCATGCTCAATCCTTGCCTCTGGTTGATGCATGAGCAGCGGGCCGCCTGGCCCGCAAGAGGCAAAGGGACTTCGCTCGTCCAGGCCGATACGGCCGGAAAGGAGCGTCACAATAAGAAAATGCTGGAAAACAGGACTTCAACGACTGGAGAGGGAGCAATGACCTCAAACATTCTGCATGCGGCGATTTTTCTCGGAACAACGGCGATATGCCATCAAGGTGTCTCAGCCGGTGTCGCCTTCGCGGAAGAACCATCCGCCATCTTCTCGAAGCCGATCAAAATATTCATCCCCGACAAGAGCGACGTCAAAACGGTGTCGGAGTCGGTCTGGCACCCCCCGGCGAAAGCCGAAAAGAAAAGCTATGTTTGCGTCAGCTTCCCGACGATGCAAGACCCTTACTGGATTGCGGCCAATTACGGGATCGTCACTGAAGCAAAACGTCTCGGCGTGCAGGTGGACATCCTGAACGCCGGCTCGTTCAGCAATCTGAGCGCCCAGGTCAACCAGCTGAACGACTGCGCAGCCAAAGGAGCCGATGCCGTGCTGGTGGCCCCGATCAGCGCAGAGGGCGTGTCTTCGGCGGTGTCCTCTCTTAAGAAGAGCGGTATTCCCGTCATCAACATCATTCCTCGGATCGCCGCCGCCGACAATCTCATGGGCCGTTCGACTTTGGACTATTATCAGGTCGGAATCGCGAGTGCGAAATATCTCAGGGAAAGCATTGTGGACGCAACTGTCAAAGTGGCGCTCCTTCCCGGCCCCGCCGGCGCAGACTGGGCAGCGCGCACCCTCGAAGGATTCAAAGTCGGGATTGCCGATTCAAAGATTGAGATCGTCGCGGTCAAGTACGGCGACACCGACAAGAACACGCAATACAATCTCGTTGCAGATACCCTTAACGCCTTCCCGGACCTGAACTGGGTCATCGGCAATGCCGTCGCCGCGGACGCCGCAAGCGGTGCTGTGAAAGCGGCCGGCCTCTCGGGCAAGGTCAAGATCGGATCGACCTATCAGACGGGACCCGTCAGAGACGGCATCGAGAAAGGCGACATCGAGTGGGCGCTCAGCGACAATGTCGCATTGATGGCGTCGATCGGGCTTGATATGGCGGTCAAGGCGGTCGACGGCACTTTGGAGCCGGGTACCGAGGTGTGGCCTGTTCCGCAGAAGCTGACGAAAGACAACGCCGCTTCCGACGCAGCAATGGCCGGTTTCGCTCCAAACGGCTTTAAGCCGGTGTTTTCGGTGCGGCCATGATGGCGGGCGGATTTCAACGATCGGCCCCCGTCCCTGACCCTTGTCCCGGTGCTCTCCTCGAAGCGTGCGACATAGAGAAGAGCTTTCCCGGCGTACGCGTGCTCGACGGCGTTTCATTGGATGTGCGAGCGGGCGAGGTCCATGTCCTGTTCGGCGAAAACGGCGCCGGAAAATCTACTCTGGTGAACATCATCCTCGGAAACTACGCGCCCGAGGGTGGCACGGTCCGTTTCGATGGAAAAGTCCTGCTGGCGGGATCGCCACGCGCGGCGCGTGATTCCGGAATCAGCGTGGTTTTTCAGGAATTGAGTCTGATTCCGACCCTTTCCGCTTGCGCCAATATCTTTCTTGGACGGGAAAAGCGACAGTCGGCATTGCTCGATGAAGGCGCCATGTCGAGGGAAGCCGCGGCGATTTTTGCTCGGCTCGGCATTGCAATCGATCCGCAGGCTCCGGTTGCCGACCTCTCGCGCGCCGAACAGCAGATGGTCGAGATCGCCAAGGCGCTGCAGAACGATCCCCGGCTTCTGATCCTCGATGAACCGACCACCGCCTTCACCGATGTCGAAACCCAAAGACTGTTCGCGATCGTAGCGGAACTCAAGCGTCTCGGTGTCGGCATCATCTACATCACCCACCGCATGGCGGAGATCCAGGCAATCGGAGACCGCATCAGCATATTGCGTGACGGTCGCCGCATCGCCACCAAGCTCGTGTCGGAAACGGATGAAGATGAACTCATCCAGCTCATGACCGGCCGTGAGACGCTGAATGTCTACCCGACAATCGCTTTCAAACCGGCGGATGAAGCCATCGCACTGGAAGGGGCAAGCGCCGCGTCGGGGCGTTTCCAGAATGTGTCGATCAGCGTCCGCGCCGGTGAGATTGTCGGCATAGCCGGGTTGGTCGGTTGCGGCAAGTCGGCGGTCGGTCGCAGCCTGTTCGGCGAAGAGCGGCTGGCGGCCGGCCAGGTGAAGCTTTTTGGCAAGTCTCTGCGATCCCCATCGCCTCAATCGATGCTCGATGCTGGGGTCGTCTACCTGCCGCCCGACAGACGCAGGCAAGGACTCGTTCTCAACAGATCGGTTCGGGAGAATGCGACACTCTCGTGCCTCAACCTACGGTCTTTTGCTTTCGGGCAATGGCTGAGGAAGAAATCCGAAGACGACGCGGTGCAGCGGGTTCTGAACCGCTTGAACCTCACCCCGCCACTTCTCGATCGGAACGTTTCGGCATATTCCGGAGGCAATCAGCAGAAAGTCGTTTTCGCCAGGGCATTCTTGCGTGAAACGAAGGTTCTCATCGTCGACGAGCCGACGGTCGGTGTGGATGTGGGAGCCAGGCTCGAGTTTTACGGGATTCTCAAGCAGCTGTGCGAGGCCGGGGCCGCCATCCTTCTCATATCATCGGACCTCCCGGAAATCCTTCACCTCACGCACCGGACATACGTGCTGGCCTTCGGCCGACAGACCGCGGAGTTCCAGCAGGAAGAGATCAGCGAAGCGGCGATCTTATCGTCATTTTTCGCGGTCGGTCGGAAAGAAGGCGACATAAAGACAGGAGCGGCGGCATGACGCCTTTGCAGCAAATTTCCCGGCCGGCGCAACCGTTTGCTCTGCGCAGCGTTGCTGACCGGATGCTTTCGCGCCTCAAAACGACCGGCATCATCAGCGCGCTTGTTCTTGTGGTGTTTGCTTTCTTTGCCGTGGCGAATTCCCGGTTCACGAACAGCAATAACCTCATCAATGTCCTGAATCAGTCCTCATACCTGATGATCGTCTCGCTCGGGCAGGGGCTGGTTCTGATCAGCGGAGGTTTCGACCTGGCGGTGGCCGCTCTGCTCGGCCTCACGAGTGTGGTCTCGGCCACGCTGATGATCGCTCTGGCGGCCAATGGGGTCGATCTCCCGCTTGCCATCGCGATCTCGGTCGCATGCGGCTTATCGGTCGGACTGATACTCGGCATGGTGAACGGTGTCGCCGTCGCCTACCTGAATGTTCCATCGTTCATCGTGACTTTGGGCATTGCAGGAATAGCGGCTGGCGCAGGATACCAAATTTCCGGGGGTGCTCCGGTCACCGGTCTTCCCGAGAATTTCATAGCAGTCTTTGGAACGCCCGATCTTCGCAGCATTTCCACATCGGTCTACATTGCGGTTCTCTTCGCCGTCGCTCTGCATCTCACGATGACGCGGACACGGGCGGGACGCTACATTTACGCTGTGGGCGGCAATCCTGTTGCTGCGCGATTGTCCGGCATCAATGTCAGGCGCCATATCGTTCTCGTCTTCATCACCAGCGGCATGCTGGCCTCGCTTGCCGGCATCCTCCTGAGCGCACGCGTATCGACCGGCGACACCAACCTGGGCGGAAATTTCGTTCTTCAATCCATCACCGCGGGCGTGCTCGGTGGAATTTCGCTTCGCGGAGGAGAGGGTACGCTTTTCGGTGCGGCCCTTGGCGCCCTCTTCATTGCCGTACTGAGCAACGGCATGAATTTGGAGAATATTTCCTCCTACTATCAGATGATCATCTTGGGTGGACTTCTTGTTCTGGCCGTCCTGGCGGAACAGCTGCGCCTCCTGATTTCGGGAAGACGATAGGGCAGATCGTCACCCTCATGCGTGCCGGCCGAAGTCGGTGCGTATGAATGATCACTGACTTTTTATCATATTTGTTCGAAACCACCTGAGGTTGTCCAGCGCAAACGGGCAATGGTGGATGGCGTTCGAATTCGCTCGGACCCAAGGCGGACCGATCGCATCGGTTTGCGGACGAGGATGGGAGACAACAATGAAACAGACAAAAAATGCAACGAATTGGAGGTCGCTGAGCGCAATCTCTGTCGGGAATGCGCTGGAGTGGTTCGACTGGACCTTGTATGCGACTTTTTCTGTATACCTGGCCAACAACCTGTTCGACAAAACCGATTCGCGATCAGCGATGCTATCCACGCTCGCAGTCTTCGCAGCCGGCTTCTTCGCGCGGCCGGTCGGCGGTCTCGTCTTCGGGCGGCTGGGCGATCGATTGGGCCGCAAGGGTGTTCTGGTCGCTACGATGCTGCTGTTGGCTTTCAGCAGCCTTGGAATTGCGCTCATTCCAACTTATGAAAACAGCGGATTGTTCTCGTCCTTTGCCCTGCTGGTCTTCCGCATGTTCCAAGGCCTGGCCCACGGCGGAGAAACGGGCGTATCCTATACCTACGTGGCCGAAATCGCGCCCAGAAGACACCGTGGCCTGTGGTCGAGTTGCGTCTATGCTGGTGTGATCGTCGGTGTGATCGCCGCCACGCTCGTTGCGGCCGCCCTGACCGCGCTTCTGGATGCGGGCGCGATGAACAGCTACGGCTGGCGCATCGGCTTTGCGATCGGCGGCGTCCTCGGCATCTACGCCATCTTCATGCGGAAATCGGTAGAAGAGTCGCACGTCTTCGAGCAACAGGAGAAGGTTGCCGAGAAGAAATTGTCGCGAGGCGACATGTTTCGCATCGCCCGCAACCTCGTCATGCTCAATTGCACGACGAACGTCGCTTACTACACCTGGGTGACGTTCGCACCCGCGACCGCAATTTCCAACGGCATGGATCCTGGCGGAGCCTATCGCGCCAGCTTGATCGCCATGGCCCTCTGCGTATTCTGGCTGCCGGTCTGCGGGATGATTTCGGATCGCCTCGGGCGGAAACCAGTGATGATCGCCTGGGGAATATCGGTCGTCGCGCTTACTTACCCCATTGCCACAATGGTTACGACGGAACCGCACACCCTGTTCTTTGCCCAGGTAATAGCGCTGGGAGCATGGGGGTTGATTGCGTCAATATTCCCCGCTGTGTTGTCGGAACAGGTCCCTACCCAGGCTCGGGCGCAGGGCGTTGGCTTCGTGTCTTCGGTCTCCGTGGCAATTTTTGGGGGAACAGCTCCCTATCTCAATGCTTACCTTTCCGACATCGGGCAACAGAATCTCTATCACTACTACGTTATGTTCTTGGGGTTCGTAGCGATTGCCGCCGGCTTGATCATCCGCGAAACGGCCGGAGTGGATCTCGCGGAAATCGGCACCTCCCATACACGGGCCGATAGTACCGAAATTGGCGGTTCCAACATGCACGCAACCGAGTTGGCCGAACGGTAACCTCGTTTGCAGTGATGCCGAGATCTAAAGTCCCGTAAGACCCAGCTCGTTCAATCCGAACACCCTGACATCCAGCAAAATAGAGGAAGCGGCACATGTACTCGAATCCAAATCAATCGTCTTCCCGATCCGCGGAATTATACGTGATGGATGTCGCAACACTTTCCGCGGCCTATCGGAAGCGCGAGCTGTCCCCTGTGGAGGTCGTCTGCTCAGCGCTGGAGCGCGCGGAGGAAATCTCCCATTTGAACGCATTCACCTTTCTCGACTTCGACAGGGCGATGCGAACCGCCGAAGCGTCAGAGCGTCGTTGGTGCAAAGGCGAACCGCGCTCGTCCATCGATGGCGTGCCGACGACGGTCAAAGACATCCTGCATGTCGAGGGCTGGTCGGTTCGTTATGGCAGTCGTGTGACGGATCCCGCCCCCTTCGAAAAAGACGCTCCGGCAGTTGAAAGGTTGCGGCAAGCGGGAGCGGTTTTCATCGGGCAAACCACCACCCCGGAATATGGATGGAAAGCCGTCACCGACAGTCCTGCGTTTGGCGTCACGAGAAGCCCCTGGAACCCGAAACTGACACCGGGCGGCTCGTCTGGCGGCGCCGCGGTTGCGGCTGCATGCGGCGCAGGTGTGCTCCACGTCGGCACGGACGGTGGGGGATCGGTGCGAATCCCTGCATCCTTCACCGGGATCGTCGGACATAAGCCTTCCTACGGCAGGGTGGCATTTGCTCCTCCGAGTTCCTTCGGCACCGTCGCCCACATCGGGCCAATGGCTCGCAGGGTCGCGGATGCCACGGTGATGCTGCAAATCATGTCAGGCAGGGATTTGCGCGACTGGACCCAGCCTCCCATGCCTTTTCCCGATCTCGATGTCTTCGAATACGGTTGGAAAGGAAAGCGGATTGGCTATTGGCGAACACCGTGCGTGGGAGATGTGGATGTCGAGGTGCTGAACGCCGTAGACGGCGTCATTTCCGATCTGCGGAGGGAGGGCGCGCATGTCGAGGAATTGCGTCTTCCCGATCAAGACGATTTGTTGGAAATCTATACACGGCATTGGTGCGTCGGTGCGGCGAACCGCCTTTCAACAATCGACTCCGGACGAATTTCGGAACTCGATCCGGGATTCGTCGCCGCAGCGCAAGTCGGCCAGAAATATAGCGGCGCTCAGAGAATGAATGCTGAAGCCGGCCGTAGCCGTTTCGGCAGTGCCATGGACGCTTTGCTTTGCGAGTATGATCTCATCGTTTCGCCGACCGTGCCGATCCTGCCGTTCGAAGCAGGGAGGAACGCGCCAGACGGCGACAAGCGGAGCTGGGTCGAGTGGTCGTCCTTCAGTTTCCCGATCAACTTAAGTCAACAGCCCGCCTGCTCGCTGCCTTGCGGTTTCAGTCATCAGGGGCTTCCAATCGGTCTTCAGATCATAGGGGCCAGAGGAGACGACAGGTCCGTTCTCAGCGCCGCACAGAGTTATGAAGCAATGTACCGGGACCGGTTCGTCCAACCCGGCGGTCGATGGTCCGTAGAGCACTGACAAGGCGATGAAGGCCCGAAAGGTCGCATTCTGTAACTTGGTGTTGGGGCTGGTCGGTGCGGCACGGCAACCCCGCGTTTTTGCCGGCGGAACGGAGCGTCAGAAGGTTTGCGGCACGCTCCGCCACCGAAGTGGGCAGTCAAAGGAAAGCATCGGAGCCTGAAGCTCCGTAACAATCCGGGGGTGGCGGGATCGCCGAACCTGGAATCCCGCCATGCACAGCAAAAACGTGTTCTGAGCGATTCAAATTATGGCAGGAGGAAATGATGTCGCGAAAGCCGCTTGGTCAGGTTCCTGGAATCTATCATCGCGCAATCGGTGATATCGTCGTAACCGCGATTTCCGACGGATATGCCGATGCAGGCATCGAACCTTTGAGGAATATCGATCTTTCTGAAGCTCTGCTGTTGTTCGAGGAAAAGCTTCGTCCGGTCAGACGGGCGTCGATCAATTGCTACCTCGTTCACTCGGAAGGACAGATCGCTCTGATCGATACCGGTTGCGGCCCTTATTTCGGCCCGACCGCCGGACAGCTTCTGCGAAACCTTAGTGCCATCGGCATCAGGAGCGATGAAATCGATGCAATACTTCTGACGCATATCCATCCAGATCATTCAGCGGGCTTGACGGACGTGGCAGACGGGCGTCGCATCTTCGCGAATGCCAGACTTGCGGTCCACCGGAACGAGTTGGCTCACTGGTTCGATGATGTCGAGATGGCCAAGGCAAGCGACCAGGACCGGCGTTTCTTCTTCGACACCGCTCGCGAGCAAGTCACCCCTTATAAAGACGTCGTTCAAGCTTTCGAAGGTCGCACGGAAGTATTCCCAGGTGTTCTGTCGAGGCCCTTGCTGGGGCACACACCCGGGCATTCCGGCTTCACGATCTCATCGAAGGGGGAAGAGCTTCTGATTTGGGGCGACACAATTCATATTCCCGAAATACAGATTTCCAGACCGGAAGTGACGCTCACATTTGACTGTGATCAGGAACTCGCCGCGGAGACGAGAAAAAAGCTCTTCGAAGAGGTTTCTGCGAGGAAAACTCTCATCGCCGGCTCCCACATTGACTTTCCCGGGTTTGCGCATGTCGTACAGCGGCGTGATGGCTATGATCTTTTGCCGGAGCCGTGGTCCTACACCATGCGTTAGGGTCCGGACCCATAAAGAGCTTTTCCTGAAGGGAACCGTTGTGATTCATGTGTGGACGACCGCCTCTGTGCAAGAAGAAAAGTGAAGTAAGTGGCGAAGTGGTCGGGTGCGGTCATGTGTCCGGCCTCCAGAGGTGCGGCGCTATTGACCGCGGGCCATGATGAGATCCGCGGATCAGGTCCCAATCAACGTTGCGCGCTACAACCGCTTTGTCCGCGGGGCGGCGAAGGGCGTGTGGGAGGACATCTTCCATGCGTTGGCGGCGGGTGGCTCACCGGCCCAGGTGATGATCGACTCCACAGCGGTGCGCGCCCATCGTTCGGCGAGCGGCGGTAAAGGGGGGAGCGCGCCCAGGCCATCAGACGGTCCCGAGGTGGGAGAACCACCAAAATCCACGCCCTGAGCGATCTGCGCGGTGGGCCGCTCGCCTTCCTGTTGACCGACGGTCAGGTTGCCGATTGCACCGCCGCCGACCGCCTGCTTGACCGGATGCCCGCCACCGATCTCCTGCACGGCGACAAGGGTTACGACAGTGCCGCTGTTCGCCGGAAGATCGAAGAGGCCGGAGCCGCGCCCAACATCCCACCACGCGTCAGCAAGCGCTGGAAAAACTGCTTCTCTCCCTACCTCTACCGGAACCGCAAGGTCATCGAGCGCATGTTCGGACGCCTCAAGGACTTCCGGCGCATCGCCACCCGTTACTACCGCTCCGCCACCAACTTCATGGCCGCCGTCCACATCGTCGCAACGGTCGCATACTGGTTATGAGGCCGGATCTTAGTAAATATTCTTCCCGTATTGCGTGTGCAAAAGCATGAGCAAACCTCACGCAAAAGCTTTGTGAATTCTGAAATTCCACTAAACCAATTTATGGTTCCAAAACAGCCTCCAGAGACCATTTTATGGCTCCACCGTTGCACTTTATGGTTCCAGATTTCGCCGATTTCCCAATGAAATCAAAGAACCCGAAATGCATTTTATGGTTCCTTCCAGAGTCGACGTGCCGATTGTCGTCCTGATCGACGAACTCGACCGGGTCGAGGACGCCGAGGTCCGTGCCGTCGCCCAGCTCGTGCGTGCCATCGCTGACTTTCCGGGCATTTCCTACCTGCTTGCCTACGACCGGAGCCGGGTGATCGAGGCCCTTGGCGACAAAAATTCGGAGCGCGGGGCTGCCTACCTGGAGAAGATCGTCCAGTTGGAGATTCCTCTGCCCGTCGCCGTAAGGTCCGAGACGCAGGGCCTCTTCACGACGGAGTTCGAGGCTGCGGTGCCGTCCGGTGTTCGCCCGGACGGCTGGCGCTCCGATCCGCGCTGGACGCGTCTCCTCGCGATCGCCACCGACGGCCTGCTGACCACGCCGCGCGACAGCCGACGGGTGTGCGGCATGTATGCCGTGCTGGCGCCGATGGTCGTCGGTGAAGTCGATTGGCTGGACCTGCTGGGCTATTGCATTCTGCTGGCCAAGGCTCCGGCAGTTGTCGAGGCGATCCGCCGCAAGCCGCGCCTGGTCGTGCGTGATGCTCCGGTGGACCGGGAGGCGGACATAGATTGGGCCGCCTTCTCCGAACAGGAGCGGGCCGGTCCAGACCAGCGGCTGGCCAATTTGGGTGTCGAAGCCGAAACGCCGCTGGCCCACCTGCTGGCGCTTCTGTTTCCGCGGTTGCGCGCGACTGGCGCGGCCCCCCTCCCAGACATCGCCGACAGCCTGGGTCGGCATCGCACGCTGATGACGGTGCTGCGTCTCGGCCTGCTACCCGGTGCCGTATCCCGCCATGAAATCACACGCTTCCTGGCCGGCGACGAGGACAGCATGCTGACACAGCTCCAGGCACGCTCCGCCGAACAGACCCTTGGACCCTTTCTTGACCGGATGCAGGACGTCTATCGGGAAATCGCAGACCCCGCCCCCGAGCGGACCCTTCGGATGCTCGGTCGCGTTTCCCGAGACATCGATGCCGCCACGCCGGAGCACAGCGGCGAATGCCATGCGCGCTGCCTCTGGTTCATGGAGCTTCTACATCAGGCGGTGAAACGGTGCGGCGTGCCCATCGAACTCGGTGTACGCGTGCTGACCACACTGCTGGCGGACGGCCATCTCGACGCTGCGGCGACGGTGCTGCGCCATCAAGGCTCTGCGCTCGGCCTGTTCGGAGACAAGCATCAAGACCTCAACGACGCATGGCTGCCGCCTGAGACTGCCGAGCATCTGGCCGGCGAGTTGGCCAATGTCGTGCTGGCCCACTGGAAAGCTGGGAATCTGCTGTCAGCCCTTCATACCCCCGAGCCCTTGTTTTTGACGCGCAACCTGGGCCACTGGAGCGAAGATTGCCGCGCCGGTTTGACAGAGCGCGTTCGCGCCGATGATGGCGCGCGCCGCGTCGCCATTATCGGGCCTATGGCCGTGGCAACCCGGCGGGCGCTGCTCGGTGACGGGCGGACCTTCGTGCGCTGGTGCGCCCAAGCCGGTTTGAGTGCGCTGCCGGCTTCGCCGAGTACGGTACAGGCATTTCTTACTGCCGCCCGCAACGCCGGCCGCAAGGACAGCACCGTACGCCGCTACCGCAGCTCGCTCGCCTGGTGGCACGCCGCCGCCGGCTTCGGCAATCCGTGTGCCGCGTCGGTCGTGGCCGTGCCGATGGTCAGGCCTGACCTTGCCGACGCCGCCATGGCTGCGCTGCGCACATTTATGGACGTTGCCCAGCGCGGCTATGCCAAGGCGACCCTGCGCGCCACCGAGGCCGATGTTCGGCTGTTCGCCGGCTGGTGCGGGCAGCAGGGGCTGTCCTGGCTGCCGGCCGAGCCGGCGACGGTCGGGCACTACATCCGGGAGATCGGCAAGGCCCGCAAGCCGGCGACCGTCGCGCGCTACCTCGCGTCGATCAGCCTGATCCACCGCGCCGCCGGGCACACCGACCCCTGCCGGCACTGGAGCGTAACACTGGAGCGGCGCGGGCACATGCGCGACTTGGGATCCGAGCGGCGGCAGGCGGCGGCGCTGACCGACGCCGTGCTGGCGCCGATCCTCGACCGGCTCGATCCGGAACAGCCGGACCGGCGCAAGCCACTCCGCCCGATTGACCTGCGCGACCGGGCGCTGCTGCTGGTCGGTCGCGACACCCTGGCCCGCGGCGACGAACTGGTCGCGCTGCGTTGGGACGACCTGCACCCGGTCGACTTTGCTCTGAACCCGGATGCGCAGCCGGGCGAGGCGACCATCCGCATCCGGCGCTCCAAGACCGACCAGGACGGGCAGGGCGCCGAGGCTTGGCTGTCGGCCGAGGCGGTAGCGGCGCTCGCCGCCTGGCGGGCGGTGGCGCCACGGTGGCCGGCCGATGCGGACGGGGAGGGGCCACTCACCAGGGAAGGGACGTACCTGTTCTGTCACCTGTCGCGCAGCGGCGCCGGCGAAAGGATGAGCCCGGCGGCGGTGCGCCGCGTGGTCGAACGGCGCACCGGCGAAGCCAACCCGCTGGCCGTCGGCTTCAGCGGCCACAGCTTGCGTGTCGGCGCTGCCCAAGACCTGCTGGCCGCCGGTGTCAACCTGCCCGGGCTGATGCAGGCGGGGCGCTGGTCCTCGCCGGTAATGCCGGCGCGCTACACGGAGCGCTTGCGGGCGACAAGGGGAGCGGTGGCCCGGGTCCGGCGGGGAAAGGGGAAAGGAACTCCTGCGTCGTCTGGGTAAGAGTTCGCAGCCCTGCGAGTGGCCCCCAGAGCGCTTCGTCCTACGGCATCTTGGTCATGCCTCGGCCGAGATGACCCGCCGCTACCAACGTCGCTGCGACCACTTCCGCGTCAACATCACCCAGGCAGGCAGCTTGTGACGCTGTCCCGAAGCACGGTCAGCACCGTGGAGACACTGCGATCTATGTTAAGCTGGAACAGGAGGCATTGCCGGACGATGGGTGACGTCTGCTTTGCGCCAGAAGCGGCCATTCACAATTATGCGATCACTGCCCTTTGGCTCCGTCCAAGGTCGATCTCTAACCTCAACCATAGGAGGTGGTCCGGTGATCCGGTGGCGCGCTCGGCAACCGCATGCGGACATGCAGCCCACCGAGCACCCCCGGTTCCAGCCGCTCCACCGGCACATGCATGCGTCGGCACAGTTCAGCGACAATCGAGAGGCCGAGGCCGACCCCGTCGCCTCCGGAGCGCCCGAGCCGTTGGAACCGCTCGAACGCGCGCTCAAACGCGTCAACCGACAGGCCGGCGCCATCGTCCTCCACCACCAGCCCAGTGCCGGCCGGCCCGTCGGCGGCGACCGTGACCGTCACCCGGCCCGGCGAGGCGGCGTACTTCACCGCGTTCTCGACGACGTTGCGCAGCACGATCGCCAGCAGCTCCGGGTGGGCGATGACGGCGGCCGATCGGGACGATTCCAGCGTGATCTCCACCTCACGCCGATTGGCCGCCGGCACCAGCTCGGCGACGACGGACTGCGCGAGCTCGACAAGGTCGATCCGGCTGCCGGGCCGCTGCGCCAGATCGAGCGACTGCGACCGTGTGACGTCGAGGAGTTGCGTGATCAGCCGGCCGGCCCGGTCCACGGCCTCCAGGATCTTGGAGAAACGTGGCCGGGCGTGCTCGGGCAGATCGTCGTCGAGGGCTTCCACCTGGGCACGGATCGCGGTGAGCGGCGTGCGCAACTCGTGGGCCGCGTTCGACACAAAGTCGCGCTCGCGGTCCAGCACCAGCCGCAGCCGTGCCATCAGATCGTTCAGCGCGTGGGCAACCACCCGCAGCTCGCTCGGTACCTCCACCTCATCCAGCGGCGCGAGGTTCTCCTCGCTGCGGTTCCCGACCTGATCGGCGAAGGCGTCGAGCGGCGCCAGGCCGGAGCGGATGCCGAGCGTCAGGGCCGCCCCCCCCAGCACCGTCGCGCATAGGACATAGCCCGCCACCACCCCGGCCACTTGAAGCGAGGACCACAGCGGCTCCCACGCATCGATGCCGATCACCACCCGCGTGCCGGTGCGTTCGTCCTCGAAGCCATGGAGGATGCGCAGGCCGTCACCGACGTCGGCTTTGCCATCCATGGGCAGGGCCAGCAGCCGCTCCGGCGGCAGCGCCTCCGAAGCATAGAGCAGCTGCCCGTTCCGGCTGATCACCACCAGATAGTCGTCGAGCTCGAAGTCGGGGTCGTGCTGCTCCTGGAAGATCGGCATCACGGCGGGTGACGCCGGCTGCGTCGCGGCGAAGGCCAGCATCAGCTGCGCCGTGTGGGCGGTCCGGCTGTGGAACGATTCCTTGTATTCCAGCGCCACCGCGCCGACGATCAGGAGGAAGGCCGGAACCCAGGCCGCGGCGATCAGCCAAGCCAGCCGGCGCCGCAGGTGTGCGTGGATCGACGGCATGCTCACTCCTTCGGCAGCATGTAGCCGACGCCGCGGATCGTCTGGATCAGGTCGGCGCCGAGCTTGCGGCGGATTTGCGAAACGAACACCTCAAGCGTGTTGCTCTCGGCCTCGCCGCTCCAGCCGTAGAGATGATTTTCGAGGGCGTTGCGGGTGAGGACCCGGCCCTGATTCTCGACGAACAGCAGCAGCAGCGCGAACACCTTCGGAGTCAGCGCGATGCTGTCGGCGCCGCGCAGCACGGCGAGGGACGCGGGGTCGATCCGCAGGTCGCGGTAGTGCCGGATCCCCGGCCGGCCGTCGCCGCGGCGGCGGGCGAGCGCGCGGCAACGCGCCATCAGTTCCTCCATGGCGAACGGCTTGACCAGATAGTCGTCGGCGCCGAGGTCGAGGCCGCGCACCCGGCTGTCCAGCTCGTAGCGCGCGCTCAGGATCAGGATCGGCAGGCCGTGGCCGTCCGTCCGCTGCCGGCGCAGGATGTCGAGGCCGTCGCGATCGGGCAGGCCGAGATCGAGGACCATCAGATCGAAGGCGTCGAGTTCGGTGACGCCGTCGAGGCTGGCGCCGTCCTCCAGCCAATCGACGGTCATGCCGGCCCGGGTCAGGCGGGTGCGGATGGCGTCGCCGATCAGCGGGTCATCCTCGACGAGCAGAATGCGCATGCCTCACTCACGGGGTTAGAGAGGTTGGGAGTTGGGGCGGTTGGTCGGAAGACAGGAATAGCAGGGAAACCTGAAGCGAAGCTGAGTCGATGCCCTGCCGCGACGCCCGTGCATGCAACGGCCGAACGCAACGGCCGCGTTCAGGTCCGGTTCAGGCAGCGGTGTCAGGGTCCGCGCCGAACCTGACCTGGACATAAGGCGCAATCATAATGAGATACACATTTCCGGCGGCGGCATTCTGCGCGACGGTGGCGGCGGGGACCATGATGGCGGGGATCGCGGCGGCCGAGGACCGCCCCCCGGCGGAGTGGTCCTTCACGCTCGGCGCGGGCGCCCTCTACGCGCCGGACTATGAGGGCTCCAACGATTACAAGGTGCGGCCGGTGCCGGTGGTGGAGCTGTCCTGGCGGGACCGGGTCCGGTTCACCACGCGGGGCGGGATCGGGGTCTTCGCGACCCCGCTCAAGACCGACCGCCTGCGGGTCGACCTCGGCGTCCGCTACGACTTCGGCCGCGACGAGAGCGACAACGACGCTCTGAAAGGTCTGGGGGATCTGGAGGGAGGCGCGGTGGCGGTCGTCCGGCTCGGCTACGAGGCCGGTCCCGTGGGCCTCGGCCTGGAGGTCGCCCGCGACCTGTCCGGCGACCGCGAGGGCCTCCAGGCCACCGCCGAGGCAGAGTATGGAATCGGGCTGTTCGACGGCCGGGGCCGGTTCAGCGTGACCCCGCACGTCACCTGGGCCGACGACAAGTACATGGGCAACACCTTCGGCATCACCGCGGCCCAGGCCGCGCGCTCCGCCCGCCATTACGCCCGTTACGACGCCGCCGCCGGCTTCAAGGACGCAGGCGTCACCGTCGGCCTTGGGTATCGGCTGACCGACTCGGTCATGGCGATGGGCCGGCTCAACTACAGCCGCTTGCTCGGCGACGCCGCCGACAGCCCGCTGGTCAAGCGCGAGGGCAGCGCTGACCAGGGCTCCGCCCTCGTCGGCCTCAGCTATCGCTGGTAGCGGGCGGCGATGCTGCGGAGATTTCTTGCGTTGGGCGCCCGCGCGGCCTTGTCGCTCCTCACCAGTTCGGGCGCCCTGGCCGAGGAGGCGGCAAAGCCGGACCCTCGGCCGATCCTGCCCTCGATCGTCGTCGTCGAGGCGGTGGAGCGCACCATCCGCGATCGTGTCCTGGCAACCGGTTCGATCGAGGCGGTGGAGGAGATCCATGTTTCCCCGCTGGTGGACGGGCTCTCCATCCGCGCCTTGAACGCCGAACGCGGCGACCGGGTCGAACCGGGCAGCACGCTGGCCGTTCTCGACGACGACGCGTTGCTGTTGGAGAAAAGTCAACTCGCGGCCACGCTCGCCAAGACGGAGGCGGCACTCGCGCAATGGCAGGCGCAACGCGCCGAGGCCAAGGCGAACGCCGACGAGGCGGCCCGCGTCGCCGATCGCGCCGAGCGGCTTTCGGCGAACAAAACGGTGTCGACGGCCGAGGCCGACCGGCTTAAGGCACTCGCCACCGCCGCGCAGGCGCGTCTCCGTTCGGCGGAGCAGGCCCTGGGCATCGCGGCGGCGGACATCAAGCTGGCTGGCGCGCGTCTCGCCGATGTCGACCTGCGCCTCGCCCGCACCGCCGTCACCGCACCGGTCGGCGGTGTGATCTCGGCCAGGAACGCCAAGGTCGGCGCCATCGCCAACGGCGGCGCCAACGTCCTGCCGCTGTACACCATCATCCGCGACGGCGCGGTCGAGATGAAGGCCGATGTCGCCGAGGCCGATCTCCTCAAGCTCGCGGTCGGTCAGCCGGCAACGGTCAGGCTTGCCGGCAGCCGCATGGCGGTCACCGGGACGATCCGCCTGATCATGCCGACGGTCGATGCGCAGACACGCCTCGGCACCGTCCGAATCGCCCTGGCCGATGCGGCCGAGGTCCGGGCCGGCATGCACGCGAGCGCCGTCATCGTCACCGCGGAGAAGCGGGCGGTCGTCCTGCCCCGGACCTCGGTCAGCGCGGCCGATGGGGGAGCCGTCGTCCGCAAGGTCGACGACGGCGTCGTCCGCTTGGTGCCGGTGACGGCCGGCATCCAGGACGGGGCCTTCGTCGAGATTCTGTCCGGCCTCGCGGCGGGGGAGCAGGCGGTGGCGAAGGCCGGCGCCTTCGTGCGCGACGGCGACCGGATCGTCGCGGTCAAGACAGAGCATGGGCCATGAACGTCTCCGCATGGTCGATCCGCAATCCGGTCGCCCCGATCCTGGCGTTCTGCGTGCTGGTCGTGCTCGGCTGGCGATCCTTCGATACCCTGCCGATCACGCGGCTTCCCACCATCGACGCGCCGATCGTCTCGATTGCCGTCACGCAGGATGGCGCCACCCCCGCCGAGCTCGAGGCCCAGGTCGCCAAGCGGATCGAGGACGCGGTCGCCGGCATCGCCGGCGTCCATCACATCGCATCGACGATCACCGACGGCCGTTCCACCACCGTCGTCGCCTTCCGCCTGGAGGTGCCCACCGGCGAGGCCTTGCAGGACGTCAGGGACGCGGTCGAGCGAATTCGCGGCGATCTTCCGGCCATGATCGATCCTCCGATCGTCTCGCGGGTCGAGGTCGAAGGTCAGGCGATCCAGACCTTCGCCGTCTCCTCGCCCGGCATGACGCTGGAGGAGTTGTCGTGGTTCGCCGACGACACGATCACCCGAGCCCTCCAGGGCCAGCGCGGCGTCGGCCGCGTCGAGCGCAACGGCGGTGCCGACCGCGAGGTCCGGATCGAACTCGATGCCGACCGCCTGAACTCCTTCGAGATCACCGCCGCCGACGTCGACGGCCAGCTCCGCCGCATGAACCTGGATCTTGGCTCCGGCCGTGGGCGGGTTGGCGGTGGTGAGCAGGCGATCCGCCTGCTGGGTGACGCCCGCGACGTGGCGGCCCTTGCCGGCACGATGATCGGGCTGCCCAACGGCCGCTTCGTCCGCCTGTCGGATCTGGGGCGGATAACCGATGCCCACCGGGAGCCGCGGTCGTTCGCCCGTATCGACGGGCTTCCGGTCGTCACCGTCGCGGTGTTCCGTGCCAAGGGCGCCGGCGAGGTGAGCGTCGCCGACATCGTGGCCCGAACGCTCGACGGTATCCGCGCGCAACACCCCGACGTCGCCATCACCCTGATCGACGATGCGGTCGTCATCACCCTCGGCACCTATGAGGCGGCGCTTCACACGCTGGCCGAGGGCGGGTTCCTTGCCATCCTCATCGTGATGGTGTTCCTGCGCAACTGGCGCTCCACCCTGATCGGAACGGTCGCCCTGCCGCTTTCGGCAATTCCGACCTTCTGGGCCCTGGATCTCCTCGACTTTTCGCTGAACCTCGTCAGTTTGCTGGCGATGACACTGGCGACCGGCATCCTCGTCGATGACGCGATCGTCGAGATCGAGACCGTCGAACGCCACATCCGGAGCGGCAAGCCGCCCTACCGCGCCGCCATCGACGCGACGGACGAGATCGGTCTGGCGGTGATCGCCACCACCTTCGCCATCATCGCCGTGTTCCTGCCCGTTTCGTTCATGCCGGGCATCGCCGGGCAGTACTTCATCCAGTTCGGCCTGACGGTGGCGGTCGCCGTCTTCTTCTCTCTTCTGGTCGCCCGCCTGATCATCCCGGTCATGGCGGCCCATCTGCTGCGCCCGGCGGAGGCGGCCCGCCATCGAGACGGCGGGGACGGCGGCATCCTGCGGCTCTACACGGCCTTCATCGCCGTGACGACCCGCCGGCGCTACGCCACGCTGCTCGCCGCGATCGGCGGCCTGGGTGTCTCGGTGTACTTCCTGGCCCAGATACCCGGCAGTTTCATGCCGCCGGAAGACAACGCGCGGGTCAGCCTGTCGGTCGAACTGCCGCCGGGCGCAACGCTGGAGGACACCGAACGGGCGACGGCGGCGATCCATGACCGGATCAGGGGCATCGACGGCGTCGCGACCGTC
This sequence comes from Azospirillum sp. A29, assembly GCF_042604625.1. Taxonomy (NCBI): domain Bacteria; kingdom Pseudomonadati; phylum Pseudomonadota; class Alphaproteobacteria; order Rhodospirillales; family Azospirillaceae; genus Azospirillum; species Azospirillum sp. A29. The sequence continues at coordinate 887,477 of NZ_CP170467.1, read as the reverse complement.
TTCGTGCTTGGCGGCGTCTCGCCGACCGGCGATCCGGAGCCGCACCGAGCTACGGTCACCGTGCGTCTCGACCCGCTCGACCACTCGCTCGCCACCGCGCTGGTCAATGGCGTGGCCGGCCGGATTCCGCTGATCGGACCGCATCTGCCCAAGCGCACGCCGGCTGGCCGTACGACGCCGCAGCCACGCATCGAAGCGGAGATCCTCGGCCGGCTGCGATCGATCCCCGATGTCCGCATCGTCAGGATGAACGAGGAGGGGGAGCGCGACCTGTCCTTCAACCTGCTGTCCGACAGTGCGGCGGATCTTGATCGGGCGGTCGCGCGCCTGGAGGCGAGGCTGCGCGGCGAACCGCTGGTCGCCAATGTTGGCACCGACGGCGCGCTGCCGCGGCCGGAGTTGCGTATCGGCCCGCGTGACGACCGCATGTCCCGCCTTGGCGTCACGGCGGAGCAGATTGCCCAGCTCGTCCGCATCGCCACCATCGGCGACAACGACGCGCAACTGAGCAAGATCGCGCTCGACGGGCGGCTGATCCCGATCCGCGTCCAGCTCGACCGCGACATCCGCGCCGACCTCGCAGCGATCCGCAACCTGAAGGTCCGGACCGCGTCCGGGGCGATGGTTCCGCTGTCGAGCGTCGCGGACATCGACCATGCGGAAGGGCCGGGTTCGATCCGGCGCCACGACCGCCATCGCGTCGTGGCGCTCGGCGCGGACCTGCCGGCCAGGGTTGCGCTCGACACGGCGACCGACCGCGTCCGGGCGATCGTGGCCGAGGCGGAGCTTCCGGCCACCGTCAGCGTCGTCGAAAGCGGCGATGCCGAGATCCAGGGAGAGGTGCAGCAAAGCTTCGGCGACGCGATGCTCCTGGGCTTGATGATGGTGCTGGTCGTCCTGATCCTGCTCTTCAGGGACGTGATCCAGCCCTTCACCATCCTGTTCTCGTTGCCGCTCGCCATGGGCGGCGTGGCGGCCGGCCTGATCCTGACCCGGAACGCGCTTTCCATGCCGGTGCTGATCGGCATCCTCATGCTGATGGGTGTGGTCAGCAAGAACGCGATCGTACTCGTCGACTGCGGCATCGAGAGGATGCGGCGCGGCATGGACCGCAAGGCAGCGATCATCGAGGCCGGGCGCAAGCGCGCCCGCCCGATCGTCATGACCTCGATCGCCATGTCCGCCGGCATGCTCCCGTCCGCCCTCGGTGTCGGCGAGGGCGGCTCCTTCCGCGCCCCGATGGCGATCGCCGTCATCGGCGGTATCATCGTCTCGACGGTGCTGAGCCTCGTCGTCGTTCCATCCTTTTTCCTGATCATGGACGACCTCTCGCAGCTGCTCGCCCGCACCCTCGGTCGCTTGGTCGGCAGGAGGGATGAGGGCGGCCAGCCATTCGACCCTGAGATGCGCGCCACGCTCGCGGTCGGGCAGAGCAAGGGCTCAGAAGACTGGAGGAACGCTTCAGGAAGCTGAAGGACGGGTGGTGGAGCACATCCCGGAGCAGGATCGCCGATGATCCCGTTCTTGCAGCCTTCAAGCGTTCGCAGCAGCGGAACATTTGCGTGCGGCGTGGATCGTACTGGGCAAGGCAGGGAAACGGGACCGTCCGCTTCGGGTCAGAAGCGGACACCGGAGGCTGTCGCGACAGGGGCCGCTATCGGCATGGAGAGGCCCACAGCCTTCCTTCGTGAAGGCATCCAGGCTTGTTCGGAAAGCAGTCCGACAATCAATTTGTCCGGAAAGCCGTCGTTGACGTGGGTTTCCGGACAGTTTGGCGGCTGGCCGTCAAAGGGCGGGATGACGGACCGAATGCGAGGTGGTTCGCTGTTCTGGAGAACCACCTCGAAAGCGCTTCAGATCACGCCGAGACGGGCATGGGAGCTTGACGTATCGCTGACAGCCGTCGGCTTGATCCGGAACCATGCCGCATAAAGAGCAGGGAGGAAGAGCAGGATCAGCACCGTGCCGACAGCCGTGCCGCCGATCAGCGTATAGGCCATCGACCCCCAGAAGACGGAATGGGTAAGGGGGATGAAGGCCAGCACCGCGGCAAGGGCGGTCAGGATCACCGGCCGAGTGCGCTGCACCGTGGCCTCGATGACGGCGTGATAATCGTCGTAGCCAGCCGCTTGGTTCTCCTTGATCTGTTCGGTCAGGATCAGCGTGTTGCGCATCAGGATGCCGGCCAACCCGATCAGCCCCAGGATGGCGTTGAAGCCGAAGGGCTGGTTGAAGATGAGCAGCATGGGCACGGCGCCGACGAGGCCGAGCGGTGCTGTCAGCAGGACCATAGCCATCGTCGAGAAGGACCGCACCTGCAGCATGATGACGATCAGCATGGCGGCGATCATGACGGGGAAGACCTTGCCGAGCGCCGTGTTGGCCTTGGTCGCTTCCTCGATCGATCCGCCCATCTCGATGCGATAGCCGGCCGGAAGCGAGGCGATCAGCGGTTCAAGGGCCGTCATGATCTGCTTGGAAACCTCCGGCGGCTGGGTCGCCTCGTTGATATCCGAGCGGATCGTGATAACGGAGGTCCGGTCCCGGCGCTTCATGATGGGCTCTTCCAGCCGTATCTCCGCATGGCCGATCTGGTCGAGCGGGATTTGCTGGCCGGTCCGGCTCGTCAGCGAGAAATCCGCCAGACGGGCCGGGTCCAGGCGATCGCCGCCGGCGCTGCGCGCCACGATGGGGACATTGCGGATGTCCTCGCGGACCTGGGTGACGGCGATCCCGGTGAGAAGGAACTGGAGTTGCTGCCCGACCTCGGCCGGCGAGAGGCCGATGAGGTTCAGGCGGTCCTGGTCGGGCGTGAAACGGAGCACCGGCGTGCGGTTGCCCCAATCCCGGTTGGCCTGCCGGACATCCGGAACGCTCCGCATGATGGCGAGGGCCTTTTCGGAAATGTCGTAGAGCTTTGCCGGATCGGGGCCCATCACCCGGAATTCGACCGGGAACGGCGTGTAGGGCCCGAACACGAGCTGGGTGACGCGGACATAGGCCTCGGGCACCAGCCCCTGCGCCACCGTCTGCCGCAGCCGGTGCTTCAGGGCCTCGCGCGCCTCGGCGTCCGGGGTCAGCACGACGATCTTGGCGAAGGCGGGATCGGGCAGTTCGGGCGACAGGGCGATGAAGAAGCGGGGAGCGCCCTGGCCGACATAGCTGGTGACGATCTTCGCCTCCGGCTGATCGGCCAGCCAGCGTTCGATCTTCTCGACCGAGGCCGTCGTCGTCTCGATGCTGGTGCCTTCCGGCAGGCGGACCTCCACCAGCACCTCGGGACGGTCGGAGGTCGGGAAGAACTGCTGCTTCACGCCGCCCATGCCGACGATGGCGGCGGCGAAGGCGAGGCCGACGACCCCGCAGGTCACGATCCTGTGGCGCACGGCGAAGCTGATGACCCCTCGCAGGCGCCGGTAGTTCGGGGTGCCGTAGATCGCCTCGTGACCGCCGGGGACCGGTTTGATCGCCGGCAGCATCCTGACGCCCAGATAGGGCGTGAAGATCACCGCCACGATCCAGGAGACAATGAGGGAGAACCCCACGACCCAGAAGATGTTGCCGGCATATTCACCGGCGGTCGAGCGCGCGAACCCAACCGGCAGGAAGCCGGCGATGGTCACCAGCGTTCCGGACAGCATCGGCGCCGCGGTGTGGCTCCAGGCATAGGCCGCCGCCCTGATGCGGTCGACGCCCTCCTCCATCTTCACCACCATCACCTCGATGGCGATGATGGCGTCGTCCACCAGCAGGCCGAGCGACAGGATCAGCGCGCCGAGCGTGATGCGGTCGAAGAAGCGGCCGGTCTCCAGCATGATCAGGAAGACGACGGCGAGCGTCAGCGGGACGGCCGCCGCCACCACGATGCCGACGCGCCAGCCGAGGCTGAGCAGGCTGACCAGCAGCACCACGCCCAGTGCCATGGCGAATTTGATCATGAACTCGTCGACCGCCGCGGTGATGTTGACGGCCTGATCGGTCACCTTGTCGAGCGTCATCCCGAGCGGCAGCGACCGCGCGATCCCCGCCGCCCGCTCTTCCAGCGCCCTGCCGAGCGCGAGGCCGTCCCAGCCCTCCTGCATGACCGTCGCCAGCATGACGGTGGGTTCGCCCTGGTGACGGATGATGTAGGTCGGCGGATCCTCGTAACCGCGGCGGACCTCGGCGATGTCCGACAGCTTCAGCGTCCGCCCGGCGGCGGCGATCGGCGTGTCGGCAATCGCCTGCACCCCGTCATAGGCGCCGTCGATGCGGATGAAGACCTGCGGCCCCTGGGTGTCGATGGAGCCGGACGGCGTGACGCTGTTCTGCCGTTGCAGAGCGGCGATGATGTCCTGGGCCGACACGCCGAGCGTCGCCAGCTTGGCATAGGAGAACTCGACGAAGATCCGTTCCGGACGTTCGCCCAGGATGTTGACCTTCTTGACGCCGGGCACATGCAGCAGGTCCTGGCGGATCGCCTCGGCCTGCCGGGCCAGCTCGCGCATCGGCAGGCCCTTGGCCTTCAGCGCATAGAGGGCGAAGCTGACGTCGGAATATTCGTCGTTGACGAAGGGACCGAGCACGCCGGGCGGCAGGTTGCGCGTCTCGTCGCCCATCTTCTTGCGGGCCTGATAGAACTCCTCCTGCACCCTGGCCGGCGGCGTGCTGTCCTTCAGCGTGAGCGTCATATAGGCGTAGCCGGGCCGCGTCGTCGTCTCCACCCGGTCGTACCAGCTCAGTTCCTGAAGGCGCTTCTCCAGCGGTTCGGCGACGAGATCCTGCATCTCGCGCGCCGTGGCGCCCGGCCAGACGCTGGTGACCGTCAGGGTCTTGATGGTGAAGGAGGGGTCCTCCGCCCGGCCGAGCATGACGAAGGCGAAGGCGCCTGCCGCCGCCAGCAGAAGGATGAAGAACAGGGTGACCGCCCGTTCACGGACGGCGAGCGCGGAAAGATTGAGGCTCATCACCGGACCCCGCTTTCGGAGGCGGTCCTGACACGGACGCCCTCCTGCAAAAGATGGGCGCCGAGCGACACCACCGGATCACCAAGGCCAAGCCCGGAGATCACGGCGGTTTTGCCGCTGACCCGGACCAGCCGGACCGGCTGGAAGCGCACCGTCGAACTGGCGCGATCCAAGGTCCAGACACCGGTCCTCCGGCCGTCGTCCAGCACGGCGCCCAGCGGCACCTGCAAGTTGTCCGTCTGGCCCGTCCGGCTCGTCAACCTGATGGTCACCGTCGCACCGAGGGGTGCCGCCGCGGCATCGCCATCGAGTACATAGCGCGCTTCGTAGGTGCGGGTCTGGGCATCGGCGGCGTCCGAAAGCTGGCGGAGATGCGCGCCGTAACGCTGCCCGTCGGCACCATAGAGGCTGGCCTCGGCCGGCGAACCGATTTGCGGCCGGATGGTTTCCGGCAGCGCCACCACCGCCTCGCGGGGGCCGGCCTGGGCGATCCGGACGACGGTCTGGCCGGCGGAGACGACCTGTCCCGGCTCGCCGAGCGTTTCGACCACCGTTCCGTCGCTGTCTGCCACCAGGAGCGAGTAGGTCGCCTCGTTCTCGGCGACCCGGGCATCCGCCTCGGCACTGGCAAGCTGCGCCCTGGCGGTGTCCAGCGCGGCCTTCGCCTGTTCATGACGCTGGCGGGAGGCCCATCCGTCATTGAGCAGGCTGGCGTAGCGCCGCTCGTCCGCCTGCGTTTGAACGACCACGGCACGCGCCGCGGCAGCGGCATTGCGCTTGGCCGTCAGCGCGAGGCGCAGATCGGTCTCGTCGATGCGCATCAGCGGCTGGCCGGCTTTGACCGGCTGGCCGACCGTCGCAAGCCGCTCGACGATCTTGCCGGGGACGCGGAAGCCAAGGTTGCTCTGCACCCTCGCTCCGACGACGCCGGTAAAACTGCGGTCCGATCCGTTCACCGGAGCCGCGGTGGCAAGCCGGACGATTGGCACGTCCTGCCGGGGGTCGCTGACCGCCGACGCCTCCTGCGTGTGCATGGATAGCGTTACGGCTGCGGCGGCACCCAGCGCCGCCGTCAGAACGCCACCCAACACAATCATCGGTCCCTTCTTCATGCCTGCTCCTGGTCTCACATTAGATTATTAGCGGCGCGGGCATGCTCGCCCGCAGGTGCTCGTGCAGCTTTGCCTTGAGAGCAGGATCGAGCGAGAAGCCGGGCGACCACTGGCGCCAGAGGCGTTCGATGAGGCCGAGATCGCGGGCCGTGGCGATCCAGCCGTGGGCATCGGCAACGAGCGTCAACGTGTCGGCCCAAAAGCCACCATTTCCAGAGTCAGGTTGTGCAAAAGCCGGGGACGGCGACCTTTTGGAACAGGTGCGGTCTGGCTTCGAACGATGACGGATATGCCGGAAGTTTCGCGAGGAACTCGGGATCAGTGAAGGCGGCGCGGACCGCCTCGGTGGATTCCCACACTACATAGTTCAGGTAAGTCGGGCTATCGCTGACCGCTCGGTGCAGTTGCATGGAAATGAAGCCCGGTGCCTTTGTTATGACCCCGGCAGCCGCCTTGAAAGCATCCAGGAACCCTGCTTCGTCAGCGGGATCGACGACCGTGAAGAGGTTGATGAGCACGAGAGGCGCGGCCGCGATACCGAGTTGGCGGTCAAACGGAAATTTCTCGTCGAGAGGTATGAATGGCTTTGCGGCGGCCATGGTGGCGCTCCTGTCTATCGTGAAATTGAAGCTGGCGTGATCGATGCTGCTTGCTCTCAAACCAGCATCGACTGCTGGGCAAAGATACCCGCCATCGCACCCTGCCATGTTGCCGTGGTGACCGAGGGGATTCCGGGGTTGGCGAGGTCGCCGGCGGCGTAGATGCCGGGCATGCTGGTTTCGCGGCGCTCGTCAGTCTTGAGGGCGATGCCGGTTGGCGTATTGACCGTGGCGAGGCCCAGTGAGTCATGCAGGCTTGCGGACGGCTTGGTACGCGGATGCGCGAACAGGATATCGACCGCGACCTCGAGGCCGGTATCGAGCTTGATGGTGGCGCCATGGCTCCCGTGACGGGCAACCCCGATGATCCGGCCATCAACGAGAGGTGCTTGGCGGGCCGTAAGATCGGCCCTGATCTCGGGTGTGATGTCATGACCATCAGCGAAGACCGTCAAATTGTCGGTCCAATCGTGAAACAGCCTGACCTGGTTCATCGACTGCGGACCCGACCAGACAAGGCCCCAATGTTGGTCGGCAACTTCGAAGCCGTCGCAATAGGAGCACGGGATGACGGATGAGCCCCAGCTTTCAGCATAACCCGGAACATCAGGCATCTGGTCCACAACGCCATAGCTCAGGATCAGGCGGCGCGCCCTAAGGCTTTCGCCACCGCTAGTGAGCACGGAGAAATCGTCGATGGCGCCGGAGACGCTGTCGGCCCGGGTATTGAACAGCCTGATCGTGGGATAACGCGCCAGCTGCTGCCGCGCCTCGGCCCAGATGTCCGAGGGGGGCTTGTGATCGTGGCCGAGCACGCCGTGCGAGCGGCCCGCAAAGCGATTGCGCCGCAGGCCGGTATCGAGAACGGTGACCTTGCGGCGGGCACGGCCGAGCTGCAGGGCTGCGGCGAGACCGGCAAAGCTGCCGCCGATGATGATGACGTCATCCATGGCAATGGGCTCCGTGTCGTGGATGGAGAGGTTTGGAGTGGGCATGGCGCGCACTATCGTCCAGCGACACGCGCTCGAGACGGTTGGCGAGCAGGGCTCAGGCATCGCCGAGACAGTCGCCCATCACTGTGTTGGCTGGCCGATGCCGCATTCGATATCGCCGGGCGGTCTCGGGAAACTCAATTTGGCGGACCGGGTAAAAATCCACTCTTTGGCTTGCATGTTTTAGAAACTGAATGGTATCGTAAATCCGTAATTAGGATACTGTCAAGGACTGTAATTGCCGTGACCGAAAAAAACAGCCAGGCCCGGCGCGGCCGGCCCGCCAACGAGGCGCTTGGCCAAACGATCATCGATGCCGCGGGGGAACTCTTTGCGGAACTGGGTTTCCAAGGGACGACATTGGACAAAGTCGCCCAGCGGGCAAAGATCTCCAAGCTCAGCATCTATCGGCACTACGAGAACAAAGAGGCGCTGTTTGGCGCGGCGTTTGCGGCCCGCTGCCATCAGTTAATACCGCAGGCCCTTTTCGAAGGCGTCGACGGTTCGGCCGAAGATCAGCTCATGGCGGTGGGATCATCACTGCTTCGCACGCTGTTGCGCCCGGACGTGCGCAGTGTCGAAGCCATGGTCATGGCTGACGTCACGAGTCAAAAGTCGTTGAGCAAGCTCCATTACGAAGCCGGACCCGCCCATATCATTGCCCAAATCGAAGCCCTGTTGCGTCAATTGCACGCGAAGGCGGTTCTGAACGTGCCCGATCCTCTCCGGTCCGCCCGTTTGTTCGCCGCGCTTTTCAAAGGATCCGATCTTCTGATGATCGCACGCTTCGATCAGGCGAGAGCAGAGGACGACAGCGAAATCGAATCCTATTGCCGGTCGGCCGTCGCCATGTTCATCGCTGCGCACGGTGGCAAAGACTACGACGGCGGATCACCCGGTTAAGAACGGATCAGAACAAGGATATCGCATGGCAGAGAACGATATTCATCAGGTGGCCGACTGGAATGGCCAAGGCGGGGAGCGCTGGGTCGCTTACCACGCCCGGCTCGATACCATGATGGCGGTGTTTGGCTTGGCCGCGATCGAAGCCGCCGCGCCCGCCACGGGCGAACGCGTGCTGGACGTTGGCTGTGGCGCGGGCACGTCTAGTCTGGATCTGGGCGCCCGCGTCGGCGCGGGGGGCCATGTGCTGGGCGTGGACATCTCCGAACCGTTGATCGACAGAGCCCGTGCGCTAGCGCCGCAGGATACGCCGGCCCTGTTCCAGGTGGCCGACGCCAGCAGCGTCGAACTGCCCGAGGCCGCGTTCGACATTCTGTTCTCACGCTTTGGCGTTATGTTTTTTGACGATCCTACAGCGGCGTTCGCTCATATGCGCCGTGCGCTCAAGCCGGGGGCGCGGGTTGCTTTCGTCTGCTGGCGCGGCATGGCCGAGAACGATTGGGTGCGATTGCCGATGGGCGCGATCAAGGGCATCGTCCCGCCGATGACGCCTCCCGGCCCCGAAGCGCCCGGCCCATTCTCGTTCGGCGACCAAGGGCGGGTGGCGCGTATCCTGACGGCGGCCGGCTTCACCGATGTCGCTATCGCGCCATTCGATGCCTCCATCCCGTTCGGAATGGGAGGGACGCGGGACGCGGCGCTCGACGATGCGGTGGAGATGACACTTGAGGTCGGCCCGCTGTCGCGCGCGCTCGCCGATCAGCCCGACGACATCCGGGCCCGCGCCTCCGCCGCGGTTCGTGCCGTCTTCGCGAACTGCCCCGGTGAGCGGTCGGTGATAATCAACGGCGCGGTGTGGATCGTCACCGCGCGCAATCCGGCAAGCTGACAGGGATTGACAGGGGGTACAGGCACTGTTCGCGCAGACGAGCCGCTTCGCCATACCGGGCATCGCGGCGCTCCTGGGCCGCCTGCGCCCACTATTCAGTGCTGCGCAACCGCCGCTCCGGTTCGAGAGCAACCAGCTGGGGAGTTTCACTCATCTCCCCCCGGCGGCTCCGATGGTGCGGGCGCCATCCGAGCAGCGGCGCAAAGGTCGCGGTGATTGTGTTCCGGAACACCGCGAAGGGCGTCGTTGGCGCTGCGCAGCAGATGCCATCGGTTCCGTTGCAAAGTTTGCCGGCGGGCGAAGATCCGGTAAAACCCAACCCTTTCGGCGTTGAGGTGACACGGTGATGCGCAGCAGGAGGAGCCCGTTCAAGGGCCGGCAGTTCACGGCGGAGGTGATCCTGTGGGCGGTGCGCTGGTACCTGCAGTTCCCGATCAGCTACCGCGATCTGGAACAGATGCTGGCCGACCGCGGCGTTGCCGTCGATCACACCACGCTTTACCGCTGGATCCAGGCCTACGCGCCGGAACTGGACAAGCGCATCCGCCCGCACCTGCGCCTGACCACCGCTCCTGGCGGGTGGACGAGACCTACGTGAAGGTGAAGGGGCGGTGGATGTACCTGTACCGCGCCGTCGATGCGCGCGGGCAGACGATCGATTTCCTGCTCAGTGCCAAGCGGGATGCCGCCGCGGCCCGGCGTTTCTTCCGCAAGGCGCAGAAGCAGGCGCACACGGTGAACCCGCGCACCCTCACCGTGGACAAGAACGCCGCCTATCCGAGCGCGACCAAGGCGATGAAGGAGAACGGCGAGCTATGGCGTTTCACCAAGCTGCACCGGGTCAAGTACCTCAATAATATTGTTGAACAGGATCACCGACGGATCAAGCGGCTGGTCCTGCCGGGGCTCGGATTCAAAGACTTCCACTCGGCACGTCGGACGATTGCCGGCTACGAGATCTTGGCGATGGTGCGCAAGGGGCAGGTCGCCGCCATGCCCGCCAACGACATGCCCGCTCAGGCGACCTTCATTGCCAGCCTGTTCGGTGTTGCCGCCTGACGACGCGGACGCCGCGGCTCTTCGCGCCTGCCGTCAAACTTTGCAACGGAACCCCGTCGCCTAACCCGCCGCGCCAAATCGCCAGTCCTAGCGCGAGAGCTGACGGAACTACTAGCGGAACTGGAGCGATCTCTTGCCCCACTCGCCTCGCTGCAACACACAGGTTAACGTGACAATGCCATTCAATCACCAGGACCAGCGCAGTCCAGCCGACAGGCCGTGATTGCTCTCGCGGCGGCGAATCTCGCCGAGATAGCCGACTTGCAAAGAGAGCCGCTGCGTCATCGTCACTGTTAGCCCGGCACCCACCAGAGCGGCATCGCGCCCCCCTTGGCTGGACTGCACAGCGAAGCGCGCGCCGTTGAGGGCGGCGGTCGCCGACGCATCCACGTCGCGCCAGTCATGCTCCCAACCCACAAGCCCGGTCGGCTCGACCACGGTCTCACCCAAGTTCAGCCGCGTACCGGCCCGCAGTCCGACCGAACTGCGCAACACATTCCGCGTCGCCGTTTCCTCCGTCAGGCTCAGTAGCGGGTTGCCGCTCTCGGTAAAGCCGTCGCGCTCCAGCCGATCCCACCGCAGCCCGACGCGCGGCTCGACCCAGGTCTCGCCGTTCAGCGCCATGCGGGTACCCGTCGACAGCTCCGCCGAGAGGGCATTGCCGTTCGCCTCGCCCGATGCCACCCCGGCGACATTGCCGAACGTCACCGACCGCGACGTCTCGGTGCGGCCATAACCATAGCCCAACGCCGCATCGATGAAGGCCGCACCCGGTGTCCAGCTTCCATAGGCGGTTGCCTGATAGCTATCCACCGTGCCCTTGCCCAGTCCACCTTCCGCCTTGACCCGGGTGCGCAGGAAGCCCAGCGCCACACCGGCCTTGAGTGCCGGATCAAATGCGTAGTCGGAACCGACCATGAAGCCGCCGGTGAAGCGGTCTACCGCCCCACCGTTGCCGTCGTTGCCGCTACGGCCCCGGCCGACCAGCGGCTGGCCCCACAGACTGGCCCCACCGGGTGTCGTCTTCACGTTGCCGTCCGGCAGGCCGGAGCCCGACCGCGCCTTGCCGTCGAACAGGAACTCCACCACGCCCGCCACCGGTCCCGGTGTATTGACGGCGCCGCGCCCAGCCGCCTGCCGGGCCTCCACGGCGTGACCGAACAGACGGCGGTTGGCTTGATCGGCCGCCAGCGCGTCGGCATGGATGACGCCGGACAGCTGGTTGAGCGCCGAGCCAATCTGTCCGCCCGGCAGGGTGTGGAGATTATCAAACAACGCCTGTGTCGCCGCATCCGGCGCCTGCCCGCCTGCCGCCGGGCGGAAGCTCTCCAGCGCGGCGCCGACAGCTTGCTGATTGGCGCTCTGGCTGAGACCCGCCGCGCCGAGGTTGGCGTAGCTGCTGGGGGTCGCCACCAACGCGACGGCATTGGAGCCATAGAGCAGGTCCAACCGCGTGCCGGCCGCCAGCCCGCCGCTCGGTTGGTCGAGGGCGGCGAAGTGCCCGGAGACGCCACCGTCGGCGGTGACCACGGTGAAGCTTTCACCCAGCGCCGGAGTGAAACTGTTGGTCGCCGAACCGGCGATGCCGCGCAGGATGGGCGTCAATCGTCCTCCGGCGTTGAAGGAGGCGCCGCGGACGATCACCTGATCGTGGTTGCCGGCGCCCGTCCCAGTACCGGTGCCGTCGATCTCGACCTGGTAGGTGGAACTTGCGGTGAGCCTGACAGGGGCTGTGAAGACCAGTGTGCCTGGCGAATTGCCCGGCGCCAGAATGCCGGAGACAGAGGTGGGGCCACCGACGAGGCCGCTGCCGCTGAGCGTCCCACCGCTGGCAACGCTCACGGCGCCGGTGATCTCACCGTTCACCTTGGCCGAGCCGCCGCTTTCCACGCTCACTGACGAAGCGACCGTGCCGCCGCTGTTGATGGCGACGGTGCCATTTCCGACGGTGACCGGAGCGGAGACGCTACCGCCGTCGCTGACCGTCACCGTGCCGCTGCTGACCGTGAGCGGGGCGGCCACATTGCCGCCGCCGTTGACGGTGACCGTGCCGCCGCCGACGACAACTGGAGCCACGACGTTGCCGCCGCTGGCAATCGTCAACCCGCCCGACCGAACGTTCAGGCCGCCACTGTTGGAAACCGTGTTGGAGAGGATGAGCGAGCCGGAACCGGTCACCGTGAGTTGCCCCGCCCCGGTGATCGAGCCGGACAGCGTGACGGTCGAACCGTTGGGATTGATGACGCCATTGGACGCCTCGACATTGACCGTCTGGCTCAGGGTCAGCGGCGCTACCGGCTTCAGTGTGCCGCCGTCGAAGGTGACGGTTGTGGCCCTGACCGCGCCGTCTCCGTTGGTGAAGGTCGGCTGGGAGCCGTCGATCACGCCTGGGGTGACGGTGGGCGTCGTCGGTGTCACGACCGGGGGCGTCACCACTGGGGTAGTCGGCGTCGTCACCACGGGGGAGGTGGGGGTCGTCACCACGGGGGTGGTCGGGGTGGTGACAACCGGTGTCGTCGGCGTGGTCGATGTCACGGTGGCAACCAGCACCGTGTCGTTGGCGGTGACCGTATAGCCGTTCAGATCCACGGTGCCGACATAGGCCGTGCCGGCCGCAGCCGTCCAAACCGCCGATCCGGTCGTCGCCACCGAAAAGGTCGTCCCGGTGAAGTTGGGTGCGGTGCTGCCGGCATTGCCACGGATCAGGGCGACCGTCGCGCCGTTGGCGATGGTGACGCCGCTGAGCGTCGGCGTGACGGTGACCGTCCCGGCACCCGGTGCGTAGTTGGCAGTGTTGGCGGCGTTGACGATGTAGCCGGTGCCGCCACTGCCGATGGTGACGGTGATGCTGCCCGTGCCGGTGATGTTGCCGCCCGCCGTCAACACCGAGCTGCCGAGCGCGATGGTGCCGCTGTTGACGATGGCGCCAGTGGTCAGGGCGCCGGTGCTTGCCAGGGTGGCCCCTGCAGCGATGGTGGCGGCGCCGATCGTGCCGGCCAATGCCAGGGTTCCGCCGCCAATGCTGACGGCACCGCTGAGGTTCGTGGCGGACAGGGTCGCCACGCCGCTGCCTGCCTTCACCAGACCGCCGGTGCCGGTGATCGAACCCGACAGGGTCGTGTCGGCGGCATCCCCGAACGTCAGTGTGTTGGCGCCCAGCACGACATTGCCGGCACCGGACAGCGCGCCGATCGTCAGACTGGTGTTGAGCTGGAACGCCGCGCCGGAACCGATCGACACGGCCCCTGTGCTGGCGAGCGCCGAAGCGCTGCTGGCCGCCAGCGTCCCGCCGGTGATCGTGGTTCCGCCGGTGTAGCTGCCGCTCCCCGACAGGGTCAGCGTGCCGGTTCCCGCCTTCACCAGCCCGCCGGTGCCGGTGATCGAACCGCTGACCGTGGTGTTGGTGCCGGCGCTGGTGGTCAGTGTGTAGGCGTTCAATCCGATGATTCCGGCGCCCGACAGGGCGCCCACCGTCTCGTTCGCGCCGAGTTGGAGTTGACCGCTGGCACCGACGTCCAGCGTCCCGCTGTCGGCCAGTGCCGTTCCGCCGTTCAGGGTCAGGGTGCCGGCGTTGATGCTGGTGCCGCCGGTAAAGCTGTTGGTTCCCGACAGCACCAGAGTGCCGGCACCGGTCTTGTAAAGCCCGCCGGAGCCGGTCAGGCTCGACGCGATGCTGGCGGTGACGCCGGTGCCGGCGGTGATCGTCGAGGGTGACGCCGTCAGGCCGATGGTTCCGCCGGTCAGCAGGTAGCCGGTGGTCCCGAAGGTCATTCCAGCCGCCGAGACCGAGCCGGAAACGGTCACCGTCCCAGCGGTGCCCTGGAAGACCGGCGTGATGGCGGAGCCGGTCAGGGTACCATTGGTGGAACCGTCGGCTTTGGTCCAGTTGGTCGTGGCGCTGCTCCAAGTCCCGTTGCCGCCGTCCACCGTGTTGTTGGACGCGTTGCCCCCGGTGTCGCCATCCCAATACAGGCGGCTCGGGTCCGTCAGCGTGACCACGAGGCTGTTCGTTGCGCTGACGACGGTGGCGGTGGCGATATCCAGGCCGGAGGACGGCGCGGTGACGGTGACGCCGCTGTAGTCGGTAGAGATCGGACCGCTGACGATCGTGTAGGCACCGGCCGCCAGCGTTCCCGATGGCGCCGCCGTCATCACGATGGATGTGCCGCTGGTCAGCGTCACGTTGCCCGACACGTTCAATTGGCCGTAGGTTGTGGTGGAGACGACGCCGATCTGCAGCGTCGCATTGACCGGTTGGCTATAGGCGCCGGAAAGGGTGGTGCCGCGTTGAACGTAGAGAACGCCCGTGTTGGTGATCGTGCCCACCCCGCTGGCGGAGGTGACATTGCCGTTGAGGACTGTGTTGCCGCTGAACGTGACGTTTCCGGCCGCGGTGATCGTGCTCGCCGTGCCGACCGCGGTTCCCGTCAGCGTTCCGAAGCTGGTCCCGGTGCCGCCGGTGATCAACAGGCCCCCGGTCCGGAGATCGGTGATGTTGCCGAGGATCGTCCCGGTGTTGGTGAAGGTATCGATCCTGCCGTTGCTGGAGATCGAGAGTGCGTTTCCGCTGGAGGATGTGCCGTGGATCGTTCCGCTGTTGGTCAGGGTGACGATCGTTCCGTTGAGCTTGATGCCGGTCGCCGCCTTCATCAGGCCGGCGTTGTCGAGGAGCGTGAGGGAGGTCAGCGAGCCGAAGACCTGAAGCGCGGCTGCCGAACCCTGTGATCCCGTGAGCGTGCCGGTGCTGGTGTTGACCAAAGCTGCGGCGCTCGTGGTCCCGCTCATCGAAACCGGCCCGTTCGATCCGGTGGCGATGATCAGCCCTGAGTTCGTGATGGTGCCAAGAGTTGAATTGTCGAGGTTGAGGCCGGTAGCGCCCGAGAGCGTGCCGGAATTGGTGATGGTACCGATCCTCGAATTCGACGACGCTTGCAGGACGTTGCTGGCGCCAGAGATGTAGCCGGTGTTGTAGATGCCGACGATCGAGGCGCCGACACCCGGCGAAATGGCGTTCGAGTTGGTCGATACGATGCTGCCGTCGTTCCAGACCGACCCGATGGTGGTGCTGCCGGGAATCGAGATGCCGGCCCCCGATGTCGGGGCGATCATTCCGGTGGAGGTGATCGACAGGCTGTTTCCAGACGTGATCGTCTGGATGGCCGTGACGGTCGTTCCCGTAATGGTGTTCGTCGTCTGCGCCTCGCTCGGCGACGGGCTCAGGACACCGGCTAGGACGATCATCGATGCCCCCGCAAGGAGGGTCACGCGTAGGGCTGCATGCTTGCGGGCGGAAACGGTCGGCATTGTCGTCCTATTCTGATCGTTTACTCAGCCTTTGATTGAAGACATCAGGCAAACGCCCGACACCTGGGTCAAAAGCCCACGGAAGTTTCAGGGTTTTGTTGGCAAGCAATAACCACGAAAAAGATGGGCATAAACCGGGTACCGGTAACTCGCGCCGCGGCGTTAACCTTTTCTACATAAATATAGATTTCCCTAAGTCTCTTCTTTCATACTGATACGGCAGCATAACGTCAATGCAACAGAATGTAACATCACAGCGTTATCGCATTCTCACCGCGCTTTTTTGACTTTCTACCCATGATAGAAAGAATTTCTTTGATGGTTGTCGCTGCTTCAGCAGGCTGTGAAAGAAAACAATCGCGTAGCGTTTTCGTGCAGGACCTATCCGGTCACCAGCTGACCTCCGCGATAGAGGGTCAAGCGGACGGAGAACCATGGCGACATGGCGGGCCAAGTGCAGGATGGCGGTCCGTTGCCGACGCACCGTCAACGCTGCGGGAGCCGGAAAGACGCATCAATGGATGAAGGTGTCATGAAAGTCTTGAAGGTCGCCCTGGTCAGCGTCGCCCTCGCCACCGGATCCGCTCCGGTCTTTGCAGCCGATCCGCCGGCCAAGGTGGACAGCGCCCCGCCGCCATTGTGGAGCAAGCGCTGCGTCACGGAGAGCGGCGATCGTGAAAGCTGCTTCATCGAACAATATGCCGTCGCGATGCCGGCGAACACCGTGCTGCTGAACATCCTGGTCGGCTTCCTGGCGCCGGAAGGGAAACCGCGCCTGATCATGACGGCGCCGCTCGGCGTTCTGCTGGCACCGGGTCTGGTGATGAGCATCGATTCCGGAAAGCCCGTCACATTGCCGTTCGAAAGCTGTCAGGCTGGCGGCTGCCGCATGGTCGCCGATCTCGACCAGTCCAGCCTCGACCAGTTCCGGCGCGGCGATAAGATGACGGTGCGTTTCGTCACCGGCGACCGCAAGGCCATCGACATCCCTGTACCATTGAAAGGCTTCGACGCGGCCCTGAAGCAACTCAAGAAATAGGCCGTTCCATGCCTCGCTCCCAGCCTTCGGGAAAGCCCGGACGTTCCCGTTCTTCGAAGAAATCCGAGCCGCAGGGCATCCCCGTCGAAACGGGCATTGAACTCGCCTACCGCCATTGGGAGGCGGGCCAGCTGCAGGAGGCGGAAATGCTCTGCCGACAGGTGCTGGCGGTGTGGCCCGGTCAGGTCGACGTTCATCATCTGCTTGGCCTGATGGCGCATGCGCTCGGCCGGATCGACATGGCGGTCGATCATCTGCGGCAGGCCTGTGCCCAACCGACGGCCCCCGCCGCCTATTTCAGCAACTTCGGGGAGCTGTGCCGCCGTGCCGGCCGCCTGGAAGAGGCGGAGCGCGCCGCTCGGCAGGCGGCGGCACGGGATTGGACAGCCCCCGGCATCTGGAGCAATCTTGGCATCATCCTCCAGGAATCCGGGAAACTGGAGGACAGCCTGCGCTGCCTGAAGCGCGTGCTGGTGCTGGCCCCAGATTCTCCGGAAGGCCACAACAACCTTGCAAACACCCTGATCCTGCTGAATCGGCGGGAGGAGGCCGCTGTCCGTTATGGAACGGCCTTGAACCTCAATCCGCTCTATGCCGACGCATGCAGCAATTTGGGCAAACTGATGGGTGAGCTTGGCCATCCTGACCAGGGCATAGGTCTGCTGCGGCGGGCCATCGAAATCGATCCGCGCATGGTCGATGCCTATTTCAACTGTGCCGACCTAGAAGCCGGGCGCGGCCGCTGGGCGGAGGCACTGGACTGGTTGGAGGCCCTGCGCGACTTCGCCCCCGACCATCCCGGTCTCGCACGCGCGTTTGCCTTCATCCGGCTCCGGCAGGCCGAAGATGAAACAGAGCAGCCTCCTGAAGCATCCGGCGATCCCGTGGAGAACGGGCCGCGATGACCGCGATGCAGACGCTGGAGGAGGAAGGGCGCGCCCTGCTGGCAGCCGGGAAACCGGAAGAGGCAGAACAACGCGCCCGACAGGCCCTTGCCAGCGGTGGCGGAACGGTGGGCTGCTGGCATCTGCTGGCGGTCGCCCTGCGCACCCAGGGCCGTATCGATGACTGTCGGCAGGTTTACGAACTGCTGGTCGACAAGCTTCCCGGCAACCTGAACCTCCGCTTCGAGTTGGCGGAAATACTGCTGCTGATGGGGGAGTTCGAGCGCGGCTGGCGCGAATACCATCACCGTTACGGCATGCCGCACACCGCCCAACTCGAACGCCGAGTACAGCGCCCACGCTGGGACGGGCGGCCGATTCCCGGCAAGACCCTGCTGATCCACGATGAGCAGGGCTATGGCGACACGTTCCAGTTCCTGCGCATGGTGGCTTGGGCGAAGCAGCGCAGCCAAGCCCGTGTCGTCCTGCAGATCAACATGGATCAAATCGGCTTCGCCCGGCGCTCGTCCTGTGCCGATCACCTCGTCCCACGCGGCCAGCTGCCCCCACCCTTCGACGTGCATTGCGAGATGATGAGCCTGCCGATGGCCATGGGGCTCAAGCTCTCCGATCTGCCCGGCGAAGTTCCGTATCTGAACGCGGATTTGGTGCGGGTGAAGCGTTGGCGTCGGCGGCTGGCCGGGTTGCCGAAGCCGCTGGTCGGCTTGGTCTGGGCCGGACGCCCCACCCATCTGAACGACGCCAACCGATCGCTGACGCTGGATCGGCTGGCACCGCTGGCGACGGCGGACTGCACCTTCCTGGCACTGCAAAAAGGGCCGGCGGAAGTGCAGGCGCTGACGCCGCCTTCCGGCATGCGGATTGAACGCCTGTCAAATGAGATCGGAGACTTCGAGGATACCGCCGCCATTCTGGCGGTCGCCGATTTGCTGATTTCGGTCGACAGCGCACCAGTGCATCTGGCCGGCGCCTTGGGCCGCCCGGCCTGGGTGATGCTGCCCTTCGTTCCCGACTGGCGCTGGCTTCTGAATCGCGACGACACGCCGTGGTACCCGAGCTTGCGCCTGTTCCGCCAGCCCGCCCGCAACGACTGGGCCAGCGTCTGCGAGCGTCTGAAGGCGAAGCTTCAAAACTGGAAGGTTTGAAAGCGGATTCGCAGGTCATACGCCAGCAGACCCATCCGTACATCACGCGGGCCTGTGCTCGAAAGGTGCGCAAGGTGCAGCGGAAGATCAGATGGTGCTGGAGCGTGACGGTGTTGTAGGCGACGGCATGCACGGAGACGAAGCCCTGGGCGGACGCGGGCAACTTGAACCGCTGCATCTCGCGTTCGTGTTGCTGCTCGGGCTGGTGCGAGACCTCGGCCCGGTTGCTCTGTAGCCGGCCCTGCTCGTGCCGTGCCGCCAAGCCGATCCCACGGAAGGCGACCCCATAAGAGGGCTTTGTCACGGCAACCGAGGCGGCAAATAGAAGGTACGAAATCCGCAACTCGTTCATGTTGCGGCGGTCGCGGCCTGCCAGTCGGCCACGGCCTGTGCCCGTAAGGTGCGAAGGGTGCGGCGGGAGACCAAGTGACGCTGAAGGTTGAATGTGTTGTAGACGGCGGCATGAAGAGAGACGAAGCGCTGGGCGGAACCCATTGATTTGAACCGCTGCATCTTGCGCTCTCGTCGCCGTACCGGCTGGTGTGAGACCTCGGCACGGTTGTTCGTTCGCCGCCCTTGTTCATGGTGGGCGGTCAGACCGAGTTGGCGGAAGGCGGCCCCGTAGGACCGGAGCTTGTCGGTGGTGGGCTTTGTCCCGTCGGCGCTGGACGAGCACCTCCAGAACTTCACCTTCATCATCCACGGCCCGCCACAGATGCATCAGCTGGCCGCCAACCCGTACGGCCATCTCATCAAGGTGCCAGCGTGGGCTGGGCTTGGGACGCAATCGCCGCAGGTTGCCGGCGATAACTGGCCCAAACTTCAAGACCCAGCGGCGGACGGTCTCGTAGGACACCTCCACGCCGCGTTCGGCCAGCAGTTCCTCGACATCCCGGTAGCTCAGCGTAAACCGGAGATAGAGCCAGATCGCGTGCCGAATGATCTCGGGCGGAAACTGATGGCGGGCAAACGAGAGCGGCGACATTCGGTGAGAATACCGTCACAGCCGCCAGGCCACCATCGTTGATGTGACAATGCCGGGCTGAGAACTCGCATCAGCCAACCCGACGACGCGAGCGGCAGATGAAGCGCTTCAAGTCAGCCCGTCAGGCGCAGCGATTTCTATCGATCCACGAGCCGATCCATAACCTCTTCCATCTTCGCCGCGATCACCTCACCGCCTCCGAGTTCCGAGCCGCCCGCGTCCAAGCCTTCGCTGCCTGGGCCGAGGTGGCCGGCGCGCCCTTGGCCGCGTAAGCACTCGGTCCACCGGCTATTTCCGGTCAAACCGCGCCGTCCCTTATCACCGCTGAAAACGAGTTGACGGTGCCGCTTATTCGACTGTCCGGGGAACGAGACCATCCCGCCTTCAGCGCGGTGCCATCGTCGACCCTCGCACCATCAGCTTCGTGTCGAGAAGGCGTTTGGCGGGCTCGACCCCAGGGGAGCGCAGGCGGCGAATGAGCATTTCGGCGGTCGCCTTGCCCATCTCGTAAACCGGTTGTGATAGGGCAGTGATGTTCGGTTCTACGAAGGTCATCCACTCCATGTCGTCATACGCCACGAACGACAGGTCTTCCGGTATGCGGATACCCATGCTGCGGCAGGCCTGATAGGCGCCGTGAGTCATAACGTTGTCCACCGTGAAGATCGCCGATGGTGGCGGATCGAGCCTCAGCGCCACCAGCGTCTGCTCCCGCGCCGTGGTGGGATCGTAGGACCCGGTGCCGCGGATCAGCGCCGTGTCGATCGGGACTCCCGCTGCCTCGTGCGCCTGGATGTACCCCAGCAGACGAGCGCCACTCGGCATCAGCATCTGGATATCCGGCTCCGTTGCGGAGCCGATCCAGTTCGGCCACTCCTTGTCGTGGGCGGTGCGAAGCTCCGCGATGATCGCGATCCGCCGGTGTCCCAGGCCGAGCAGGTGGCCGACCGCCGTCCGGCTGGCGCCCACGCTGTCGGTCAGGACCGCGTCGGCCGTCAATCCCGCGACATCGCGATCGAGCAGCACCACAGGCGTGCCGCTCTGTGCCGCCTCGATCAGGTGGCCGGTCTCGACCGGGCTCGCAGGTGACACGATGATGCCATCGACCTGCTTTTGCAGCAGCAGACCGACCGCCTCCCGTTCCAGAGCCACATCCTCGTCGCTGTTGGTCAGGATGGTGCCGAATCCCTCCTGCCGTGCGACGTCCCCGATTCCCCGCATGGCGCTTGCGAAGAACGGGTTGGCAATGTCGGCGCCGACGACGCCGATCGTGTTGGTGCGGCCGGTGATCATGCTGCGCGCCAGGCTGTTCGGCCGATACCCCAACGCTTCGGCGGCCTTGCGCACCCGCTCGCGGATTTCTTCCCGCACATAGCCATAGTCGCCGAGGGCACGCCCTGCCGTCGCGGCGGAGACGCCCGCCTCCCTGGCCACGTCGGCGATGGTGGCGCGGCGGCGCTCGGTGTTCGTCGGGGAGGATGCCATGCCTTGAGGTTCTTCGTTTCGGTATCGCTGGGAGGGCCCCATCCGGAGGGGATCGGGCGTCGCATGCTACTCGGCTTTCCCAACCGGGCAAAGCCGATCGCCAGGGCCGTTCGCGGATCGGGAGCCTAGAAGCCGACCTGCGGATCGGGACGGGAGCCGTCGGTGAACCGGGTGATCGAGAAGGGTGACACGTCCACCGCCGGATCGGTGTTGGTGGCGAGGTCCGCCAGCACATGCCCGGCGCCGGGGCCGAGCGTGAAGCCGTGGCCCGAGAAGCCGGTGCCGACATGGAATCCTGGGATGGCCGGAACGCTGGATATCACCGGGATCGCGTCCGGGGTGACGTCCAGCAGTCCGGCCCAACTCTGCTCGACCGGCACGGTTCCGAAGATCGGGAAGCGCTCGACAAGCCGTCGTCTTGTCTCGTCGATGAAGCGCTGATTTGGGTCAGGGTCGTTGACGCGGGTTCCCTCGTAAGCCGAGGCTGCACCCGGGGGACGGCGGCGCGCGTCACGCAGTTCGGTCATGAAACGGCTGGCAGTCGGCCGCAGCCGGCGCCAGGACATGCGCAGCATCGGCGTGAAGTCGCGCATGAACCGGAAGCTGGACGGCGTGATCGGGGCCAGCGTGTTGAAGGGATCGCCAATGGTGTAGCCGCCGTCCGCCCGGCGCCGGAACGAGTAGTGCTGCGTCACCGCCGCCGGCAACGGACCACCGGTCAGGGGAGCCGTCCTCATGACCGACGCCTGCACCGGCAGCTGCGACAGCCTGACGTCCAGGCTGTCGCAGAACAGCCGGCTCCAGGCTCCGCCCGCCAGCACGACCGCATCCGCCTTGATCCGGCCGCGTTCGGTCCACACGCCGGAAACGCGGCCGGCTTCGGTATCCAGCGCCCGCACAGCACAGTTGGTCAGGATGATGGCACCATTGCGTTGAGCGGCCCTGGCAATGGCGGGTGCCGCGCGTTGCGGCTCGGCAACGGCGTCGCCGTCGACGAACAGTCCGCCCTTGAACGGCCGGGTGGCGCCGGGGAATAGGGAGGCGACCTCGGCGCCGGAGAGAATGCGGGCGCCGAGGCCTTGGGGGACCGCCCTGCGGATCCAGGCCTCGGCCACCGCGATGGGGGCGTCGCTGTCGTAAAGCCTGGCGATACCGGTGGCGCGGTATCCGATGTCGGCTTCGACCATTGCCGTCATCCCGCTCCACAGGCGTGCCGACAGGACGCTGATGGGGATCTCCCGGTCGTCGCGTCCGCAGGTGATGATCCAGCCCCAGTTGCGGCTGGATTGCTCCCCGGCGATATGGCCCTTCTCGCACAGGACCACCGGGACACCCTTTCGGGCGAGGAAGAGTGCCGTGCTCGCCCCGACGATGCCGCCGCCGATCACCACGACCGCCGTTTCCGTCGGAAAATCGGCGGCGGCGGTCACCTCGTCCACGATCAAACCCATCAAGCGCTTCCTTTCAAGCTGGTCGACAGCAACGGCCGGTGCGTCAGCGCTGCATGAAGTTGTCCCAGCGCTCCAGCACGGCGGTGTTGTTCTGCGCCCACCAGACCTCGTCCAGCTTGATCTGGGTCTTCATGTTTTCCGGCGAGGTGTTGATCCGGGCGATCTGCTCCGGCGACAGGATCTTGGTGTCGAAGGCTTTCAGGTTTGACGGACCGTAATCGACGGTCAGCGGGAAATGGGCCTGCTGCTCGGGCGAGAAGAACATCGCCAGCGCCTTCATCGCCATGTCCTTGTGCGGCGCGCCCTTGGGAACGGCGAAGGCGTCGCCGGTCAGGATGCCCTGGTTGAAGGTGAAGCCGGCCTTTCCGCCGTCGCGCATCACACTGGAAGCCCGGCCATTCCAGATCTGGATGTAGTCGACCTCGCCATCCTTGAGCAGCTGCGCGGATTGGGCGCCCGAATCCCACCAGGCTTCGATCTGCGGCTTGATCTGCTCCAGCTTCTTGAATGCGCGGTCCACATCCAGCGGATAGAGCTTGTCGGGTGCCACGCCATCGGCCAGCAGCGCCATTTCCAGGTTGCCGCGCGGATATTTGAAGACGGAGCGCGCGCCGGGGAACGTCTTGGTATCGAAGAAGTCGGCCCAGCTCTTCATCGTCTTGCCGCCCGGCTGCCCGGTCTTGGTGTTCCAGGCGATGACGGTGCTGTAGTAGTAGGCGGGAATGCAGTAATCCATGTCCGACGGTGACTCGATGCCGTCGGTATTGACGATCTTCCGGTCGATCTTCTCCAGGATGCCTTCCTTGGCCGCCTGCTGGCACTCGTCCAGGCCAAGCTGTGCGATGTCCCAGGTGACGGCGCCGCTGCGGACCTGAAGCCGGATGTCACGCACGTTCTGGATGGTTTCCTCCTTGAACGTCACGCCCAATGCCTTGGCGGTGGGTTCGAAGAAGGCGGCGCGCTCGGCGTCGGCGATGATGCCGCCGCCGGTGGCAACCGTCAGCTGCTGTGCGCTGGCGCCGCCAAGCGGGGCCGCCGCCATCAGGAAGCCGGACAGGAGCCCCGGCAGCGCAATGGTAGTCAGGAATTTCGCCGTCATGATTGTCCTCTTCTCCCAGAAACGTGAGCCTTGTTTTATAGTGAGATCGTTCTCATAGTGTGTGAGAACGTTCTTACCCCGCTGCGCTCCTGTCAAGACAGATCCTGCGCAGGAGTCGAAAGAGCAGAGCGGGTGGGTTCGATCCAGACAGGAGAAACCATTGACCAAGCTCAGCCCAAACCAGCTTTGCGGCACCAATTTCAGCTACTACCGCTTCTCGTTCGACCGCTTCCTGGACGACATGGTGGCGCTCGATCTCCAAACCGTGGAGATCTGGGGGGTGGCGCCTCACCTGCACGTCGATCACGTGACCTCGGCGGATCTCAAGCGGATCAAAGGCCAATTGAGGGAGCGTGGCCTCAGGCTTGCCTGCTTCACGCCGGAGCAGATCCTCTACCCGATCAACATCGCATCATCCGAGGATTGGCTGCGGGACCGCAGCATCGCCTTCTTCCGCCGCGCGGCCGAGATCGCGTCGGAGCTTGAATGCCCGCACCTGTTCCTGACGTCGGGTGCCGGATATCAGGACCATCCGCGCGAACCGGCATGGCGGCGTTCGGCCGATGCCTTGGGTGAGATCGCCGATCATGCGGCCTCTCTGGGTGTCACCGGAGTGCTGGAAGCCCTTCAGCCGCGGGAGTCCAACCTCGTCCTGTCGGTGGCGGACCTGATCCGGATGCGCTCCGACGCCGGCACGCCGAACCTCAAGATCGCCCTCGACACCGTCGCCATGGCGGTGGCCGGGGAGAGCGTGACCGACTACACGGCGGCGTTCGGCGACGACATCCGTCACGTCCACTTCATCGACGGCAATCCCGCCGGCCACATGGCCTGGGGCGACGGCAACCTGCCGATGGAGACCTATCTGAAGGATCTGGCGGCAGCGGGCTACGGCGGCTGCCTGTCGTTCGAGTTCTCGGCCTCGCGCTACGCGCTCGACCCGCTGACGCCGGTCCGCCAGTGCGTGGAGCGCATCCGCGCGGCGCTGGCGGCGTGATGCCGGGCTGATGCTTGGAGGCGGCGGTCCTTCAGGGCCGCCGCCCGTCCTTGTTGGACCCGGCGGCCACCATGAAGATGAAGACGCCGACGATGCTCATGATGATCAGGATCGAGGACACCGCCGCGATCGTCGGATCCAGCTGATCGCGCAGCGACAGGAACATCTTCTTTGTCAGCAGCGTGTTGTCGCCGCCGGCGATGAACAGCGAAATCACCACTTCGTCCAGCGAGGTGATGAAGGCGAACAGCGCGCCGGCCAGAACCGACAGCTTGATCCGCGGCAGCGTTATGCCCAGGAACGCCCGGATCGGGTGGGCGCCCAGGCTCTGCGCGGCGATTTCAAGGTTATGGTCGAATGTCTTCAGCCCGGACAGGGTCGTCACCACCACGAAGGGTAGGGCAAGGGCCGTGTGGGCCATGACGATGCCCGGCAGTGAATTGACCAGTCCGAGCCGGATGTAGAGGAAGAAGACACCGATGCCCAGGATGATGACCGGGACGACCTGAGGCAGCAGGAAGACCCCCTTCAATATCTGCGCGGTCGTGATCCGGCTCCGCGACAAGGCCGCCGCGGCCGCCACGCCCAGGGGCGTCGCCAGAAGCGTCGTCAGGCCCGAGACGATCAGCGAGGTGCGGGTGGCGTGCAGCCACTCCGACGAGCCGAAGAAGGTCTCGTACCAGCGAAGCGACCACTCCCGCGGCGGAAACTCCAGGTAGTTCGATGCCGAGAAGCTCATCGGCACAACCACCAGCACAGGGGCCAGCAGGAAGAACAGGACGATCACCAGCAGCGCGTGAAGCCAGAGGCGCCGCCATGGCGACAGGTAGGCGTTCGTGGAATCCATCTCTCGTCCTCCTCAGTCGGTGCCGCGCCCGCCGAGCAGGCGGCTCGCGAACAGCATCAGGCCGACGATCACGACCAGCACGACGGCCAGCGCGCTCGCGGCGCCCCAGTCGGCGTAGACGATGACGTTCTGCTGGATCTTGATCGACAGGGTCGTGACGTTGCCGCCACCCAGAAGCTGCGGGGTCACGTAGAAGCCGAGGCAGAGCACGAAGGTCAGCAGGGCTCCGGCGATCAGGCCCTGCTTCGACAGTGGCAGGAACACGTCGAAGAAGGCCCGCGTCGGCGTGGCGCCCAGGCTGTAGGCCGCCCGCGTCAGGTTGCCGTCGATCGACCGCATCGACGCATAGAGCGGAAAGATGAAGAAGGGCAGCATGATGTGGACCATGCCGATCGTCGTTCCGAAGAAGCTGTTGGACATCCGCAACGGCCGCTCGATCAGCCCGGCGTCCAGCAGCCAGCCGTTGAGAATGCCGTTCCGTTGCAGGATCACCATCCAGGCGTAGGTCCGGACCAGCAGCGAGGTCCAGAACGGAATGGCGACGCAGGCCAGCGCCAACGCCGACAGGCGTGGCGGAAGGAGCGTTATTGCGTAGGTCGCGGGATAGCCGACCAGCACCGTTATCGCCGTTACCAGCCCGGCCAGCTGGAAGGTCGTCAGGAAGATCGCCGCATAGCTGGAATTGTCGATCATGCGCTGGTAATGCGCCAGCGACGGCACCCCATCGACCGAGAATGACAGGATGCCCAGCCAGATCGCCGGGACGATCACCAGCGCCACGATCATCAGGCCCGGCAGCACCATCAGCGCCAGTTCGGCCTTGCTCCGGGTCTCCAGCGCGGACAGCAGGCGGGCGTTCAGTGGGAGGCTCATCGCGCGTGTTCTCCGGCTGAGGCCCCGCTGACCACCCAGGCGTCCTCTTCGTGGATCGCCATGCGGAACCGGCTGCCGATATCGGGAAGGCCGCGCATGGTGTTCTGGCGTGTCCCCCGCTGCAGCTTCAGGCGCGTGCCGTCGGCCAATTTGGCGTGAACGACCACCAGATCGCCCTGGAACAGGACCTCCTCCGCCACCCCGTCGAAATGGATCAGGTCCGGCTGGCGATCGGCCGACGAGACGATCTCGATCTTCTCCGGCCGCAGCAGCAGCAGGGGATCGGCCTTGCCGGTGACATGTGCCGCCCGGAACCCGTCGGAGATTGCGAGATCGACGCCACCCTCCCTGGCCGTCAGCGGCACGAAGGCGCTGTCGCCGATGAAGTCGGCGACGAAGCGGTTGATCGGCCTATCGTAGATGTCGCGCGGCGACGCGATCTGGTGGATGCGGCCCGCCTTCAGCACCGCCACCCGGTCGGACATGGTCAGCGCCTCCTTCTGGTCGTGGGTGACATAGACGATCGTGCGGCCGAGCGTTTCGTGAAGGCGCTTCAGCTCGACCTGCATTTCCTCGCGCAGCCGCTTGTCGAGGGCGGAGAGCGGTTCGTCCATCAGGATGATGTTGGGCTCGAACACGATGGCGCGGGCGACCGCCACCCGCTGCCGCTGTCCGCCGGAAAGCTGGTCGATGCGCCGGTCGGCGTATTGGTCCATCCGGACCGCCATCAGCGCCCGCCTCGCCCTGTCATCCCGCTCGCCACGCCCGACGCCGCGCAGCTTGAGGGGATAGGCGACGTTTTCCCCCACGCTCATATGAGGGAAAAGCGCGTAGTTCTGGAACACCATGCCGATGTTCCGCTTGTGGGGCGCCAGGGTCACGATCTCCCGGTCGTCCACCCTGATGCTGCCGGAATTCGGGCGCACGAAGCCGGCGATCGTCATCAGGAGCGTGGTCTTACCCGAACCGGAGGGTCCCAGCAGCGTCAGGAACTCGGCAGCCTTGATCGAGACGGAGATGTCGTCGAGAACGCTCAGCGAACCGTAATTCTTTCTCAGTCCCGCGATTTCTATCGATGAAGCCATGGTCTCCCTCGCACCTTTGCCGCTGGGGTCTTCGCCAATCCCTGGATGTCAGCCCGTCGTCACCGTGACGGGAAGTGGCGCCATCGGTGCCTCGTGCCCGAACGCGCCGAACCGTGTGCAGACCTCGCCGGCAGCGGCGGCCGCGCGATGCGCCGCCTCGGGCAGCGATGCACCGGCGCCCAGAGCCACGACGAACGTCGCGGTATAGGCATCGCCTGCACCCAGGCTGTCCGTCACCGTCACCGGCACCGCCGGCTCATGGTGAACCGCCTCGCCCACTGCCACTGTCGATCCTGCGGCCCCCCGCGTCACGATCACGGTTTCGGGCCCCCGGGCCTGGGCCCAGCGGATCAGCGCCAGTACCCCGGCATCGTCCAGGCCGGAGCCTGAGAAGGTTGCGATCCGGATATGGGGCAGCAAGGGTTCGGCGTATTCCGCCGGCTTGGACCCGAAGTCGAAGGACAGCCGGGCCGCCGCCGACAGATCGGCCAATTGTCCCTCGACCTGACCATAGTCGCCGGTATGGACGAAATCATAGGTCGCGACATGATCCAGCTCCGCCTGGTCGAGCCGCAGCCGGTAGGGCGGCGGCGTCGAGCCGATGAAGTACCGGTTGCCGTCCTGGTCGATGCCGATCTGCGAGAAGGCGTTGAAGCTCTCGTTGACCCGCAGGCGGGAGATCTCGACCTTCTCGGCCACCAGCGCGTTCCGCACCAATGTTCCGGACAGGTCGTCGCCGATGATCCCGATGTAACCGGCCTCGGCGCCCGCCCGTCTTGCGAACACCGCGACGTTCAAGGCGTTGCCTCCGGGGAACATCAGGTCGAGGTGAAGGTAACGGTCAACGACGTTGTCGCCGACACCACAGAGCCGGACCGCCATGGCTCAATACTCGACCTTGTGCATGTACCGTCGCTCGTCCAGCGAATGACCGGTCGCCGCTTCCCGGTGGTCTGCCAGGCGGGTGCCCAGCACGCCCAGCGCAATGGCGGAAACCTCCCCGCGCAGATGCTCCGGAACACCGTCAAGCGGGAGATCGCGGCTATCGATGACGAACACGTGCGTGCCATGACGCCCCGCGAACCTGATGACGCGCTCCGTCAGCGGGCGCGTCGCGTCCTCGCCCTGGAACACGATCAGCGAGGCGTTGTCGGTCAGCATCTCGAACGGCCCGTGCAGATAGTCGCCGGCGTCGATGTTGCTCGCGTTCATCCACTGCATTTCCATGAAATAGCAGAGCGACAGCGAAAAGGCGGCACCCATGTTGGGACCGGACGACACCACATAGGTCGGCCGCTCGGCGCTGAGCTGCCGGGCGATCCCGGCGAGCTTGGGGTCGGCCTGTTCCTGTGCCGTGAGCAGGGCGGCCGGCAGCGCTTCGAGCGCCGTCCGGATGGCGGGGTCCACCGCTTCGCCGGTTTCCTCCAGCAGCGCCTGCCCCAGCTGGGCCAGCAGGATCTGCTTCGACGAGGTCACCGTCCGCTCGCTGCCATAGCTCAGCGAATAATGCGAGGCGTTGACCAGGGGATTGTCGTCGTCGCGGCTGACCGCAACCAGACGGGCGCCCCGTTCGCGGGCGAATTTGGCGGCGGCCACGGTTTCCGGCGTGCCGCCGGAATGCGAAGATGCCACGACCAGCATCTTCGGTCCCAGGCGGGCCGGCGGCAGGGACTGGAACTCCGCCGCGTTGATGTTGCGGATCGTCAGTCTGGTCGAACGCGCCTCCAGAAAAGTGGCGGCATGGATCGACGAGGAATAGGACCCGCCGCACCCGACGAACACGATGTCGGTGACGCCGTCCCGGATGGCGTCGCGTGCGATCCGCTGCGCAATTGCCTGCTTTTCCAATACGCCCCGCAGCGTCGGCACGAAATCGGGTTCGATCGGGCGCAACGGCAGGCCCGTGTTGAGGGTCTTTTCAGACGACACGACGCACTCCACAAAACTTGGATGAATTTCAACGAGAGCAGGGGCCTAGCCCTGAGAACGCTCTCAATATGAGAACGCTCTCATGCGGCGCCGCTGGAGTCAATGCGAATTTTCTTCGAGATGCTTGATCTTGGTGGCGGAGGTCTCGGCCGGCAGCACCCCGCTGCAACACGCTGCTTCACTGAGGGCAGCGCGATAAGCGTCAGCTGAACAACGCCGCCATTATCGACCAAAGATGGCGACGGCCGCGCGGATGCTGATCCCGCCATCCTTGGTTAGCCGGAAACGTCCCGCCCAGCGGATGGTCGCGCAACACCAGAAGCCGTAGGATGTCACTTGCCCTGGTCACGCTCGGCCTGCCGGACCCAGGTCCGCAGCGGCTCGGGATTGCAGCCGATCCTCGCCGCGACCGGGTTGATCGCCGCCCACTGCGAGGCATGCTCGCCTTTGAGTTCGAACATCATCCGAACCGCGCGCTCGCGGACTTCAACCCCAGTCAGTCACGGCGTTCCGGCACCTCGCGATCATGGAATTCCCAGAACTCCTGGACGAAGCGGTCGACGATGGCCGACGCACCCTGGTTCGGTGGGCGGATCACCAGGAAACTCGCGTCGATGTAGACGCTGAAGGGGCGGGTGACAATGCCGCGCCCTTCGAACTCCCAAGCGGCGGTCGGGTCGATGATGGCGATGCCCGCTCCCTCGCTGACCAGCATCAACGCCGTATGGGAGAGCCGAGCTTCCAACGTGGGCAGGCGTGAGATTCCGGCAAGGGCCACATCGACCCTCGACGCGAAGATGGTTCCCGGCTCCAGGGAGATCATCCGTTGCCGGTCGAGGTCGGCCGGATGGATCAGCGCCTTCTGTGCCAGCGGGTGGTTCGCTGGAATCGCGACGACAGCGGCAAAGGGACCGTTTTCGTCGTCGCTGATAGGGATGACCATGCGCGGCGGAGCTAACGTTTTCGTCGCATAGGCTCCCAACCGCTCGTTCTACTCACGTTCTCACATCCCGGACGATCTGATCATTCGACTTTGCGCATTTTGGGATCGCCGTCTCGGTTAGGAGGCGGTTCACAAGTCCAGTAGCGGTGCGGGGTGACGGGGATTACGGCGCGTAGCAGGCGACGTCGACGAGCCGTCGGAGGAGCGGTGGCGGTGCTCTGAGCATGTCGCCTTCAGCGGGCGACATGGCGGCCTGTTCGAACCACAGGTGCTGGCGCAAACGGGCCAAGGTATCGGCGAATGTAGGCGCTGGTTTTGGATACCAGATGGCGCGCCGGGGCGATAGAGCGAGGCGGCCGGCATTCTGATGGACGTACAGCGTGATCAACGAGTAAAGCCCGAACAGTAGCGGGGCGGTGCGGAACACCGCCGGGTCCGCCCACTGTCGCTGAGTTTCTATGCCGAGATGAGCCCGGCTCTCTTCGTAGGTCGTCTCCATCGCCCAACGGCGGTTGAACCATTCCAACACCGTACGTGGCGGCACCGATAGGTCGGTGCACAGAAAGGCTTCTGGATCGCGCCGGCTATCGGGATAGCGCACCATCACCCAGAGGATCGGCACGATCGGCTTGCCCTGGTGGTGCCACAGCGCCGTGCCAGAGACATAGTCGATCCAGCCGCTGGAGCGCCACCGGGTTCGGCCTGGTTGGGCGGCCCGGCGCCAGACGGTAGCCTTGTCGGTCAGACGGGCCCGCAAGCTGGGTTGGCGGGCGCCCTTCACCACCTGTCGCAAGGTCAAGGGCGGGTCTGGTGGCGAATCGAACAGGCGCGCATCCAAGCGCAGCCGAGTGATCGCGACCATGTGCGAGCTGACGGCGTCGAGCAGGGTCAGCGCGGCGAATTCGCCATCCATGACGGCAACCAGCAGCCGGTCCGGCAGCCAGCGATGCAGGCGCAGCAGGATGGCCCGGGCCCAGGTGGTGGTCGGCCGATAGTGCCGGCCCTGCGTCTCACACCAAGAGCGGCTTGGCACCAATGCGCTCAGCACCGGCAGTCCCCAGATGCGGCCGGCGAAGGGAACCTCGACCAGCAGCATGGCGGTCATCCAGCGCAATCCACGGCTGGTGACCGTCTGCTCCGTCGAGGACCGGACGGAGTCGAAGCAATGGCTTGCTGGGCGAACATGGGCTCCCCGGCGCCGTTCAAGAGTATGGTCGACACCGATGACGATCGGGCCGTCTGGGACGAAGGCGCTGACCAGGGCGTTCAGCAGGGTGCGTGCGAGTTTCAGCCCCGACCAGCGGTTCCGGTTGAGCACGCGGTGAAAGGCGGCGAAGTCGGGATCGTCCGCCAAGCCGAGGGTGCGCAGCAGGTTGGCCACGGTGCGGGGACCAACCGCCAGCACCGCACCGACCGCGAGCGCCGCCACCGTAGAGCGGGTGCGCCCCGAAAACGCATCCAAATAGGGCCACAGCCAAGCCACGAAGGTTTGGGGAAGAGAGACGGCTGGGCGTGGCATGGGGCACCTGCGGTGTCGTCGGAGGTTGACCAGCCAACAACCTTTCGCCGACGGTATTGCGACGCCCGCGCAGGACAGGACAAGCGTCCCAAAATGCGCAAAGTCGAATGCGCAAATTGTCCGGGATGTGAGAACACGGCATGAGCGCAAGCTTGCTTGCGTGTAATCATCCGATTCCATAGCGACAAAAATGGCGCTGAGAGAAGCGGAGAGCGCATAGCGGTGGCCAGCCTCCTGCTGCTCCCTACTCCTCGCGGAAAGCTTTCCGGAAGCCATCTTCAATGGGTTGCACGAGGTAGTGCAGCAGGGTGCGGTCACCGGTGACGATCAGGGTTTCCACCGGCATCCCCGGCAGCAGATGGATCTCCGGGAGACGATCGAGCTGGCCGGCATCGACGGAGACGCGGGCCTGATAATAGGGCTGTCCGGTCCGCTCATCCGTCACCGCATCGGCGGAGACGCGGAACACCGTGCCGTCCAGCTGTGGTGTCGTGCGGCTCTTGAACGCGCTCAGCATCACCTTTGCAGGCAAGCCGGAATGGACCACGTCGATGTCCGTCAGGCTGACACGGGCTTCGACCACCAGACGGTCGTCCAGAGGCACCAAGTCCAGCACCGTCTCCCCCGGCGCCACCACCGCCCCAGCTGCGAAGCGGCGCAAGGCCATCACCGTGCCGGCTTCCGGTGCCAGCAGGTCGCGCCGTTCCAGGCGGATACGGGCGGCCGACAGCTTTTCCTCCGTTTCAGCACGGCGGATCTGCACGTCGCGCAAATCCGCCGCCACTTCGCTCTGCCGGTCGTCGCGCAGAGTGAGGACCTCCTGTTCGGCCTGGGCGATACCCTCGCGTGCCTGGGCGATGCGGTTCGCGAGGTCGCCCTGTCCGCCTTCCAGCTCGACCGCCTGCCGCATCAGGGCGAGCAGGCGCGGCTTGCGCTCCAGTCCCTTGTTGACCATGTCGGCGACGGCGTCGGTCTCTTCCCGGATCAAGGCCAACTGCTTGAGGCCGGCCTTGCGCTGTTCCTCCACCCCGGCGATTTGCGCCTCCAGTTGTGCGATGCGCTGCCGGGTCATCAGGATGCGCCCATCCAGGCTGGCTTTGCGGCTGGCGAATATGCGTTCCTGTCCGGCGACAGTCTCCGCCACCGCCGGATCGTCGGCGCCAAGGCGTTGCGCCAGGGGCGGGATCGGCGGGAGGGACAGGGCACCGTCGCGTTCGGCCAGCAGGCGGGCCTCCTGAGCCAGCAGGGAGCAGAGTTGCCCATCCAGCAGCGTCACGGTGGACCGGGCCTCCAGATCATCAAAGCGGATCAGGGGTTGTCCGGCGGTGACCCGGTCGCCGTCCCGCACCAGGATCGCCGCGATGATGCCACCGTCCAGATGTTGTACGGCCTTGCGGTTGCTGTCGGCGATGATCGTTCCGGAAGCGACCGCGGCGCTGGCAAGCGGCGTGAGGGCTGCCCAGGCACAGAAGCCGCCGAAGCCCGCCAACGCGAGCACCAGCCCCGTGACGACAAGGTGCCTGACCGGCGGACGCGCCAATCGATCATTCGTCATTCCGGTTCCACACTGTGCAGTTTCGGCATCGGTGCCGCAAGAGGTCCGGAACGATCGCTCGCGCCTTTGGCCGGTGTCGGCTGAGCCGCCACCGGCTGCATCGTCCGGCGCTTCAAGGCCTCTAGAACCTCGGCGCGCAGGCCGAAGGCCTCGACCCGGCCGTCGCGCAGGGACAGGATGCGGTCGACCTGGGCCAGCGTGCCGGGACGGTGGCCGATGACGATCACGCAGGCCCCGCGCTCCTTCAGGGCGGCGATGGCGCGGTTCAGTGCCTGCTCGCCCTCAGCGTCCAGGCTGGCGTTCGGCTCATCCAACACCACGAGCTTCGGAGCACCGTACAGCGCACGGGCGAGCGCCACCCGTTGGCGCTGGCCGCCGGACAGGAAGGCGCCGCCGTCGCCGACCTGGGTGTCGTATCCCTGCGGCAGGCGCAGGATCATGGCGTGGCAGTCGGCCAGGGTCGCGGCCTCCACCACCGCCCGCGGATCGGGTTCGCCCATCCGGGCGATGTTTTCGGCCACGCTGCCGGCGAACAGCTCCACATCCTGCGGCAGATAGCCGATGTGCCGGCCGACGTCGTCGCGCCGCCATTGGAACAGGTCCGCCCCGTCGAGCCGCACCACCCCGGCAAGCGGCGGGTGCAATCCGACCAGCAGGCGCGCAAGCGTGGATTTGCCAGCGGCCGACGGTCCGATGACCGCAAGGGCTTCTCCCGGCCGGGCATCGAAGGAGATATTGTGCAGCACGGTTCGTCCCGGCGCCGTGCCGTCCTGTTCTCCTCCGCCGATCCGGAAAGCGACGTTGCGCACGCTGAGCTGCCCGGCCGGCTCTGGCAAGGGCAATCCGGGCACGCGGCGCCGCGGTCGCCCGAATGCGGCGGACAGGCGGCGCCAGGCTTCCCGCCCTGCGCTGACCTGCCGCCAGCCGCCGATTGCCTGCTCGACCGGGGACAGGGCGCGCCCGACCACCAGCGAGGAGGCCATCATGGAACCGGCGCCCATCTCGTGGCGCACCACCAGCCAGGCCCCGGTGCCGAGCAGGGCCACCTGCACGAGCTGGCGCACGAATTTGGTGATGTTGAGCAATACCGCCCCGCGGCGATGAGCGCGGTCCTGCGCATCCAGGGCATGGCTGTGGTCGCGGCCCCAGCGGCTGG
This sequence comes from Azospirillum sp. A29, assembly GCF_042604625.1. Classification (NCBI taxonomy): domain Bacteria; kingdom Pseudomonadati; phylum Pseudomonadota; class Alphaproteobacteria; order Rhodospirillales; family Azospirillaceae; genus Azospirillum; species Azospirillum sp. A29. Next base: position 852,660 of record NZ_CP170467.1, on the reverse strand, counting down.
CGAGACCGGGCAGCAGATGCATGGCATCCACCACCTCGGCATTGCGCAAGGTGGCCTCGGCGGTGGCGACCGCACGGTTGCTGGCGGCGGTGGCCTCGCGCAGGCAGGCCCGGGTGATCCGGTCGTTGACCAGAGCCAGAACGAACAGCAGCAGGGCTGAGGCCACCGCCAGATGACCCAGCACCGGGTGGAGCGCATAGATCAGCGCGAGGTAGACCGGAACCCACGGAACATCGAACAGGAAAGCGGCGCCGTTGCCGAGGACGCTGTGCAGCGTGCCGAGATCCCTCAGCATGGCTGTCCCTTCCCGCCGTCCGAGCAACGCCCCCTCGACCATCCGTTCCAAGATCGGCGGGGCGAGTCGGCGTTCCAGCCAGTCGCCAAGCGTGCCCAGCAGCCGGGACCGTACGAAATCGAGCGCGCTCAGCAGGGCGAGCGCGCCGGCGGTGATCAGCGACAGAAACAACAGCGTCGGTAGGCTGCCGGAGGGCAGGACACGGTCGTAGATCTGCATCATGTAGAGCGACGAGGTCAGCATCAGGACGTTGATCAGCAGGCTGAATCCCGTTGCCCACATCAAGGGAGCGCGACAACGGCGCAGGAGATCGCCCACGCCTTCTTCCGCGCTCGTTAACATATCAGAGCGGCATTCGACGTTGGCCGCATGCCCCGGCGGCTCCTTTGTACCCGCAATAACCACAATGGGATTCGCCTTCCTGTCAGTTATAAACCATTTTTACTTACAGTCTTATAATTTCTTTAGGAGATTGGGGAGGATTTATTATTTTATAAACAACTTTATTTATAAATTCTGCTATGAATTCTCTCCTCTAGCGCGCCATCGAAGGCCGACGAAGCCAGGGCTGAGCAAGCCACATTCCACACTTGGAAATATGGCCTCCAGACGGCCTTCGATGGTAAATATGCGATACTTTTACGCAGTTACATTTGAAACGTTTATCCAGTCGCTGAACCAGTAATTGGTTCCATTAACGTTTAGGTATTCGATACGTCCCGCGCCAAAAGCGCTTCCATTATAGAAATTCTGCACCTCGACCAGTTCATCGAGATTCCCGTCCAAGGCGTCAGTATCCGTATAGACAATAATATGATTTGAGCTATGGCCTATGACAGATGCGGACTTGATCGTGAGCTGCGTGATGTTTGAAACGCCGTCAATTCGCAGGGTGTCATACTCACCTTGGGAATCGTAAATCACGTCCCGTCCATCAGAATTGAAGGTGAAGCCATAAAAATCATTCAACTGCCCGCCATAAAGAACGTCATTGCCAGCCTGCCCATACAAGACGTCATTACCACCATCACCATTATAGTCTCCATACAAAATGTCGTTACCGGCACCACCGTAAAGGGTGTCGTTATTATACTCTCCAACGAGAGTATCGTTTCCATTACCGCCGCTCAGCAAATCGTCGTTCGTCCAGCCCCATATCAGATCATCGCCGTCATCACCATAAAGGCTGTCGTTTCCTGCATCTCCGTCGATGGTGTCGTTCCCACCATTTCCATAGATGGCGTCCGCAGAAGTAGTTCCGAAAAGACTATGAGCATCGTTGTCATCGAAAATTGTAGTCATGATACCTTCTCCAATGTTCACCAGAAACAACTAGCGAATCTCAAAAATCAAAAAGACTGTCAATATAAATGTATGAATAACCTTCAAAATCACAGACCATTCATAGGTATGTATGTCATATTCAAATATGCAATAACTTTAACTTCGGATGCTAATTATTAGAAATCTAATCAAATCAACGAGCCAAATTCAATTTTTATTAATATTTCTCGACTAGCTTTCAATGATCGGCATCGCGCGTTCATTCGCTTGAGCAGGGCGCCTGCCTCACAAGGAGGTTGGGATGAACATCTTTTCAGCAACCACCAAGGCCGCTCACTCGGCGGTCACGGCGACGTGGAAACCGGTCTCCAGCGGAGGCGGTCCTGGGAACGACGGCGCTGCGATGCTGGGCGCGCTAAAACAAACTCAGACCGATCAGGTCTCGGTCAGCAAGCTTGGCCAAGCCTTGACGGGGGTTGCTGCCGATGCCTTCAGCCATTTGAACGGCAAGGCAAAGGGATTCCTGGAGAACCTTGTCAATTCCGGCAAGATCAGCGCGGACGAGGTGGCGTTGGGGCTACGTTCGGCTGCCAGTGAAGCGACCTTCAACCGGTATGTTGCCGAGCGTCCCCAGGATGAGGAGGACAAGCGGCGGCTTGCCGCGTCGAACGCAGCCTCCGACCGGATGCAGACCTATCTGGGCGGGCTTGAAACCGCACGCGTCGCTTTCGGCGCGGCTCGGGACCAGCTGCACGAACAGCAGGCTGCTGGTATGCTGTCCGAGACTGGAATGCAGGAGCAATTGGCTCCCCTGCAGGCTGGCTTCGACGCCGCCGCCCAGGAAATCGATTCCCAGTACGGCAAAGCGGAGCGCGACGTTGATTTGGCTAGTCTGGGTGATAACGGCGGTTTCGCGAAAAATGTGAACGGATTTAATGCCGCCATGGGCATCGGCACGGACAAGGATGGCTTCATCAGCCCGACCTCTTCGGAGGGGAAGGCGGTGGGCGCCAAGCTATTCCAACTCGGCTTCGGTCCGGAGATGTTCGGTTCGGCCTTTGACGACTTCGCCGCGACGGTGGATGTGCCGGGCATCGGCCGCAAATCTTCTTCGACGGCTTCGCAAGCAGCGCCATCCGCTCCGACCGAGTCTGCCACCCCCGTAAGCATCGCCCCAACGGGTGCCGCTGATTCGGCATCCTCGGTGGCCTCCCCACCATCGGTGGGGCTCAAGCCGACCAACGCCGATCCGGGCAAGGCGAAAGCTGCTCTCTCGATGCTGCAAGATGCCCTGGAGAGTAATGGTGCTGGAAAGAAAGCTGGGGGCATCCTGGTCGCCACTACTGACGAAGAGGCGGATGCCGGCATCGCATCGTTGATGGAAACGTTGAAGGCTGGAGGACCGTCGTCCTCTCCATCCGTCAAAATCGACAGCTGAGGGACATTGGCGGTCGAAGCGGAGGCCAAGGATTGAGGTGATGTGGTGGAGGTTCCGTTGCAAAGTTTGACGGTGGGCGGAGATCGGGTAAAACCCGGCCGCTTTCGGCGGCTGGGGTGACACGGTGATGCGCAGCGGGAAGAGCCCGTTCAAGGGCCGACAATTCACGGCGGAGGTGATCCTGTGGGCGGTGCGCTGGTATCTGCAATTTCCGATCAGCTACCGTGACCTCGAACGCATGCTGGCCGATCGCGGCGTGGCAGTCGATCACACCACGCTTTACCGCTGGATCCAGGCCTACACGCCTGAACTGGACAAGCGCATCCGCCCGCACCTGCGGATGACCACCGGCTCCTGGCGGGTGGACGAGACCTACATGAAGGTGAAGGGGCGATGGATGTACCTGTACCGCGCCGTCGATGCGCACGGGCAGACCATCGACTTCCTGCTCAGCGCCAAGCGCGATGCGGCCGCCGCCCGGCGCTTCTTCCGCAAGGCGCTGAAGCAGGCGCACACGGTGAACCCGCGCACCCTCACCGTGGACAAGAACGCTGCCTACCCGAGCGCGACCAAGACGATGAAGCAGGCCGGCGAGCTGTGGCGTTTCGCCAAGCTGCGCCAGGTTAAGTACCTCAATAATATTGTTGAACAGGATCACCGACGGATCAAACGGCTGGTCCGGCCGGGGCTCGGGTTCCAGGGCTTCCACACCGCGCGCCGGACGCTCGCCGGCTACGAGATGATGGCGATGGTGCGCAAAGGGCAGGTTGCCGCCATGCCTGCCAACGACATGCCCGCCCAGGCGACCTTCATCGCCAACCTGTTCGGAGCGGCCGCCTGACGGTGTCGATACCGCGGCTCACCGCACCCGCCATCAAACTTTGCAACGGAACCGACATCTCAGCGTCGGCGCGGCGGTCGACCAGGCTGGGCCAGCCGCTTCGCCATGCCCCATTGCCCCAGCGCGAACGCCGCTGCCGGATCAAGAGCCTCCAGAGGCCCGCCATCTGCCGGGCGGCGACTATCGGGTGTTTCAGGATCCTGCACGGGTGATAGCCGGCGGTCCATTCGCGAAAGGGGTGCTAGGCGGCATAATAGTATATGACGCGCACCGCATGTGAGGGGTTGCACAACTCCTTAATGAGTTATAAAGCCAAAATTCGCATATTTCCTCAAGTTCAAACGAGGAGGTGGCAATGCCGAAAATTACGCATGGAAAATCGGATCGGGCGCTTCGAAAAACAACTATGGATGAGCGAGACCGGCGGGAGGATAAAAGGCCCACGCATGGCCGCGACACCAGAGCAAAAGAGAGGTATGATAAAGAGAATGAGCGTGATAGTGAAAAGGACCGTCGTGAATTATATTCTCCCAATCGTGAACAATCGTTCTCAAAATATGGCCCTGCTTACGTAGAAGTGAAAGGTAAAAAAGAGAAAATTTTTATGGTTAGAGATAAAAAAGTGGTGCCTAAATTCGATCTCGCCTTCAGAACAGATTTTTGGAAGCCGTCCGCTGATCACGGCCATATTTGTGGAATTTGCAAGAAACATATACCCGGAGACACTCCGAATGATCATAAGAACAGGGGAATAGATCACAAAAAAATTGGCTTGCCTATATATTAGGGAAGGTTAGTCCAGTCGAGTGCTGCTATGGCGGCTATCATTGGGAGGTATGGATTGAACGCAAAATATACAAGTACTACTGCGATATGACTAACTTACAACCATCACATAAGTCTTGCAATAGCAGAAAAAACGGACCAAAAACGTTTGACGCTTTTCAATCAAGAAAACTTAATCCATTAGACAAATGCAATGGTAATTGCGATAATCCAAAAGGTAGTGATTAAATATTTTTGTATCGACATTAACAATCTGGATGCCAACGACAGAGTGGAGGACGGGTTCAGTTCTTCTCTTACATTTGAAAGATGTGGGATGATCCGCGTTAGTTGATGCGGACCAAGTTTGGTCAGCCTGATCCGGATCGACGTCGGCGCCACTGCAGGATGACCGGCCGGGGTTGGCGTCGATGTCGCCCAACTGCAGGACCTGTGCGACGCGGCGGCCGACCGGCCGGGCCGATGCAAGGAGCCGATCGCTGCCGGCCCCGCCGGCGTAGGACCGCCTCGCATACGGCGGCGCGCCGCATGACCCGGCGGTACCGGCCAGTTGGTCCATGCACCCCAGTCATGGCCCCGCAGATCGAAACCCGACACGAGCGGCGCTGGCCAGGGTACGATCATCCAGTAAACGCCACTTTGTAGGATTGTGCCTACATATGGATTTGCAGTTCTCATTTTTATGTAGTATTGTAGCATTATCGTAATGGCTGGAGTGCATAGCATGGGCCGAATGATGTCCAGCAGAGATTTCAACCAGAACCCCAGCGAAGCTAAGCGTGCCGCCGAAGATGGCCCGGTGATCGTCACCGATCGCGGCGAACCGGCCTACGTGCTTCTGCGTTACGACACCTATCAGCGCTTGTCGGGCGAACAGGGGGGCTCCATCGTCGAGCTGCTGCGCCAGGACGATGCTGGAGCCGATTTCGACTTCGAGCCGCTGCGGATCGGTGACATCGCCCGGCCAGCGGTTCTGGACTGATGTTCCTACTCGACACCAACGCCATTTCCGAACTGCGGCGGCCGGCGCGGGCCAACCCCGGCCTGATCGCCTGGGCGGGCGGCAAACCGCCGGCCGACCTGTTCATCTCCGTCATCACCCTATTCGAGATTGAGCTAGGTGCCGGACAGGTCGGCCGTAGGGACGCCGCGCAAGGGGCGGTACTGCGTAAATGGATCGACACCCAGGTGATACCAGCCTTCAGAGGCCGTATCCTGCCGGTGGATGCCGAGGTGGCGCAGCGCTGTGCGACACTGCACCTCCCCGACCCTCGGCCACAGGGCGACAGCCTGATCGCGGCCACCGCTCTGGTTCATCGCTTGACCGTCGTGACTCGCAACGTGCGTGATTTCGAGCCGATGGGTGTTCCGTTGCTCAACCCCTGGAGCAGCTGACAGCCACTCGCCTTCCAAGCAATTTTCCGTAACCCTTGGGACGCAGGCCTAATCATGAAGCGCTTGCTTCCGATCCTCACCGGGCTTGTATTCAGCCTTTCAAGCGAAAGCGCTTTTGCTGAGCAGCTCCGTATCGCCACTGAAGGCGCCTTCCCTCCCTGGAATGCCATGACGCCGGCCGGCGAGTTGGTCGGCTTCGAAATCGACTTGGCCCGCGACCTCTGCCGCCGAATGGAAGCCGATTGCGAGATCGTCGCCCAGGCCGTGGGAAGGCATCATACCGGGCCTCCAGCAGGGCCACTACGACACCATCATGGCTGGAATGGCGATCACCGACTCCCGCCTCGCCAAGGTGGACTTCGCCGGCCCGTACGCGACGGAGCCGACGGTGGTTGCAGCCCTTCCGTTGTCGCCTCTGCTGGCTCTCCACTTCCCTGTGGACCGCGTCGACATGGACAACATCGGCGCGTCCGGAGCCGCAGCGATAACGGAGCTGCAGCATGGCCTCGCTGGCAAGACAATCGGCGTTCAGGTGTCCACCATCCAGGCCGCGTTTGCAGACCGTCACCTTCCCGACGTCCGGATCCGCGAATATGGGAAGCTCGACGAGGCGGCGCTCGACCTCGCCGTCGGCAGGTTGGATGCCCTGCTCGGATCCCGCTCCGCCGTCGAGGCGCTGCGCTTTCGAAATGACCCGACATCCTTGGCGGTCGTCAGCCCCAATTTCACCCGAGGCGGGCTTGGACGCGGCGTCGGGATCGCAGTGAGAAAGGGCGACGCCAGGAACCGGGCGGCATTCGACGATGCCATCGCTTCCGCCCAACGCGACGGCGCTGTCCAGGCCATGAGCATGCGCTGGTTCGGTTTTGATGTTTCGGTAAGCTCTCGTTGAAATTAGGACATGTAGTCAAGCGTAAAGGTGGTCCCCTGTCCGCCACTGATCCGCACTTGGCCGCCAACCTGCTTAGCTATCGCGTGAACCAGCCGGAACCCAGTTCCGCTGCCGCCTGCGGCTGGCGGCGTATCGACTGCGCCGGTACCATCGTCCCGCACTGTGAGCAGGCCCGGCTTGCCTTCGCCGGCACCGTTGAAGGTTACGGATATCGATCCCGCCCCACCATTCGGGAATGCGTGCTTCATGGCATTGCTGATCGCCTCCGTGGCGATCAGGCCCAGCGGTATCGCCGCATCCAGATGGACAAGCGACCCGTCGCCCACGACCTCAAGCCGAATGCGGTCGGTCATGCCAAAACTCTCGCTCAGCGCCTCGCACAATACGGTCAGGTACCGGCCGAAGTCGATCGCGCTGGTTGTCTCCTGCTGATAAAGCGCCTCGTGAACAAGGCTCATCGCGGTGACCCGGCGCAAGGTATCGTTGAAGGCCTCACGGATCGAGGAATCCGTGGATCGCAAGGCCTTGAAGGTCAGCAGGCTGTTGATGATCTGGAGGTTGTTCTTGACGCGATGATGCACCTCGCGGAGGAGGACGTCCTTATCCGACAAGGCGCTCTGCAGATTGGCGGTGGTCTCCCGCAAAACCGCCAAGGCGGCGCTCAGGTCGGCGGTGCGTTCATCGACCCGACGCTCCAGATCCTCATTAGCCCGGCGCAGTTCCTCCTTGGCGCGTTTCAACGCGCCATGCTCGATCAGCGTCCACTCTCCGTGGCGCCGAGTGAGGGCGAACTGGTGGTTCTTCACCACATCCATCACGTCGCCTGCTGAACTCTTCGCTAGGCAATAGCTGCAAAGCGCGATCACGCGGTGGTTACAAAAGCAGTCATTGACCTTGGATTCATATTCCGTGAAGGAATCCCAGTCCTTTGCCTCCAGGAAATACGTATTTCCGGTCAGGCGGAAACCCGAATATCCTCGGGCCAGAGCCTGTTCCTTGCGCTGGAGCCAGCCGTCGATAACTTCATCGGCACCCATCTTGCCGGTGCGCAGATACCAATCCTGATGATCGATGATTTCAATTTGGCCCTGGCGCATCCGCCTATCGACATCGGGCACAGCGTTTCGCAGGGCGGAGAGCGCGTCCTCCGCACCGAATGGGGAGGAGGTCACCCACATGCACTGTTCATTGGCATCCAGCCCAGCCTTGAAATAGGGGACCAGTGTGTCGGCCAGATCATCCGCCGTTTCGTAAAATTGGCAGAAATGACTTCCCCAGGGTATGCTGCCGATGGCAGGAATACCTGAGTTGGCGAGCTCACCCATCTAAGACCTCCAAATTTCCGGCAGAATAGAGCATTCTGCACTGCGAGAAAATCCTCCTGTTAGGTGATATTGCCTATGTCGAAAGTTATCTTAATTGTCGAGGATGAGGCGGTTGTTGCCCTGGCTACAGCGGATCTTGTGAGTGCCTTGGGCCATACTGTCCTTGGCCCGGCCGAGAGCTTCGACGAGGCAATGAGCTTGGCCGCTAACACATTACCGGAGCTCGCCTTAGTCGACATCCGCATCCGTGGCGAAATCGACGGCATCGAAACGGCCCGCCATCTTCAGGAGAGTCATGGATGTTCGATCGTGTTCGTCACTGGACAGACCGATGCCTCGACACGCCAGCGTGCCGAGGCCCTCAATCCGATTTATTATCTGCGCAAACCCTTCACGCCCGAACAACTGTCCGAAGCGGTTCGACTGGGCCTCGCCGCTCGCAAATGAATCCTGGGGTGGTTCGGCAGGTTCCATCAAAATCTCCACAAGTGCCGCGAACGGTCGTCGCGCAATCCCCCTAGAACAACGCCTTACTGGTGCATCCGGTAAATGGTCTCTTAGATTATATTTTTTAAAGCAGAGAAAATCAAATTTAACTCTCTGTTCTAATTGCCTCCTCCTTAGTCTCCACCATACCCTTCAACGTCTCCCGCTTTTTTCCACCAAACCGCCTCGATGATTCGAGCGCGGAAGCGCTCTCCCATTGTCATCGGGAAAAGTCGAATGTCGGACACTATCATCCTCCCCGCCCCGCTGCCGGCCATCGCTCTGCAGCTGGCCGCGGGAAACAGCATCACGTCCTCATTCCTGTTCAAGGAAGCTGATGCCCGGTTTGGCGGATCGCAGGGAAACGGTGCCTACACCGCCGCGGATGCCTATGACCTTGCCGTGATGACGCTGCACCGGCTGATCCCAGGGTGCGTATGCAAAGGTCAGAGCCATGGAAGGATGGCGGCGACGGTGATCATAGCGAGATAGTTGGCGGCACGCTTCTCGTACCGAGTGGCGATCCGGCGGAACTGCTTCAACCGGCCGATCAGGCGCTCCACCCGGTTGCGTTCGCGATAGGCGGCTTGGTCGAAGGCGAGATCCGGGCGCTCATTGCTCTTGGTCGGGATCACGGGCTGGATGCCGCGGCGGCGCAGGGCACGGCGGATCACGCCGCTGCTGTAGGCTTTGTCGGCGGCCAGCCGATCCGGCTTCAGGCGTGGCCGCCCTCGACCCAGACGCCGGATCCAGCCAGTACCCACGAGGGTGGGGAAGGCCATGCTTGACCTTCCCCCGGCAGAAGGGACACCGGGTTAAGCGGCTCGAAGCTCGGCTTGGTCCGGGGTTATGTAGCCGAGAGCCGAGTGCAGTCGCTGGCGATTGTAATAGCCTTCGATGTAGGCGAACAGGTCTCTGCGAGCGGCGTCACGCGTTGCATAGCGGGCGCCATGGACGAGTTCCGCTTTCAAACTGCCGAAGAAGCTTTCCATCGGGGCGTTATCCCAGCAGTTGCCTTTGCGGCTCATCGACTGCACAATGCCATTGTTTTTCAAAGCTTTGCGGTAATCCCCAGCGGCGTATTGACTGCCGCGATCCGAGTGGTGCAGGGGGCCGGGCTGGGGCCGTTGCCGCTGGATCGCCATGGTCAGGGCCGCCAGCGGCAGTTCGGTGCGCATGTGGTCGCGCATTGCCCAGCCCACGGCCTTGCGGCTGAACAGATCCAGGACGACGGCGAGATACAGCCAGCCCTCGTCCGTCGGGATGTATGTGATGTCGGTGAGCCAGGTCTGGTTCGGCTTCGCCGGGTCAAAGTCGCGATCGAGCCGATTGGGCGCCACCGGCAAACCGTGCCTGCTGTCGGTGGTGCAGACGCGATAAGCCTTGGCGCGTTGCGCCCGTAGGCCGTAGCGGCGCATGAGGCGTTCGACACGCCCGCGACTGGCGCTGTGCCCATTCGCCCGCAGGGCGGCGTGAATGCGCGGAACTCCGTAGCGTTGACGATGCGCGTCGTGAAGGCGCCGGATATCGTCGAGCAACTGTCGGTTCGCTGCCTTGCGTGGGCTCTCTGGTCGCGTGCGCCAAGCATAATAGCCCGATGGCGACACGCCGAGGGCATCGCAGAGCACCCGAACCGGGTATTCGTCGCAGCAGTCCGCAATGATCCGGAACCTCATCTCGGTGCTTCCGAGAAGATGGCAACAGTTTTTTTAATATATCCCGTTCCATCTGGACGCGGGCGAGTTCGCGTTTCAGACGGGCGATTTCCGATGCTTGATCAGCGCCAGCGGTCAGGGGGGCCGCCGCTTGCTGGACGGGGGGCATCGACGGCCCCCCTGACCCGGTTAGACGGCGCTGCCATTTCCGTAACACCGAGGGCTGCAAGCCTAATTCCCGGGCGATCTGCGCAAGGGAGCGACCGCTGCTGGTCAACAGCGCCACCGCCTCGTGCTTGAACTCGTCCGTAAAGATGCGCCGTGTCGTCGTCATTCTTGACCTCTCCACTCCATCTGGAGCTTAGCAGAGGTGTCCACTGATTCGGAGGAGGGTCATCATAAGCATGCATGGCATTCCGGACTGGGCCGGCGGGGGTGAGGTGCACACCACGGGGGTTCCCTTCAGGACCACGGACGCCGCGGCGCAGATCGTCGCTGTCCGGCAAGGGCTCGGGATCACGACGCTGCCGTGCTTCGTCGGGGATGCCGATCCCTTGCTGGTGAGGGTGCCAGGGACCGACCTGCACATGTACGGAACGCTATGGATTCTCACACAGGGGGAGACACGTAAGACGAAGCGCGTCCGGCTCTTCACGGAGTTCGTATCCCGCAGGCTCGCCGCCTACGCTCCGTGTATCGCGGGGCTGTCGATAGCGCGCGGCTGACAGCCGGTAGGTCGGTCCCGCCCACTGAAAGGCTGTCGCGAAAGCAACCGTGTTCTGCGAAGCGTGAACTACACCACTAAATCTGCAATTCCTGTCCAGCTCATGCGTGTCTTCAGCGTCGATCCGGAGGCCAGCCACCATATTCTCTCGGTCGTGGCCGGCCCCTGGGTCAGCCACTTCCGAATGGCGGTTTTGCGCCGATAGTGTTGAAAAACTCCCCAGCGACTGCTTCGCCGCCGTCTTCGCGCAACAATTAGTCATTCCGGCAGCGCTTCAAAGCGACATCGCTGCGCGGCGCGGCCAAGGCAAGACGGAAAATTTCTCACTCTGTCGGGCCTGGGAGTTTTTCAACACTATCCGCCACAAGCAGATGATTGGTTCCTTTCCCTGGCGTCGAAAATGGTCTGCCCATGCCCCTGAAATGATGAAGGCCGTCGGCTTGGTGCCGGCGGCCCTGTTGTCGTGGAAAGGTAGATTATGTCGCAGTCGCCGGTGTGCCACCGTTTACCACAGCAAAGTTACCTTGTTCTGCCGGGTTTTCCGCAGTCAGGTTCTTTTCCCATATTCTTACAAACTTCGTTTAAGACTTTCACTCTTTCGGGGTCTTTAGGATTGCCAAAATCTATAATTGGTCTCGAAATAGTTACGAATGATAAAATTCCACTTTTATTGTTACCAATGTGAGAGTAATCGTATTTTTTCATATTCTCGTCCATTTTATTTTTACAGAATGCGCGCTGACTTTCATCAAGTTTACCTGGTATAGTTATTACCAAGACGGTGAGATCAAGCCATGACCGGATCCGATTGGTAAAGGAGCCACTTTTGCCAACCCATACTGCAACAACCCTGCTATTTGATGCCTCGATAGCATTCACAGTTTCGTTTCCATTCCCATATGCCTTTGCATAAGTTCCAATTGGAAAGCCATATTTAAAATTCCCATTCGAGCTATTATTTTTGATTGAAGCAAAGCAAATAGAAGTTGATGGATTTGTAGAGAAAGTGTATTTAGCTACGATATCATCTCCGTTCCATGGAACCTCGTGGCTTATTCTTCCCTCCCACAACGTCCACTGAGGAGATCCTGACTTTTGAAACATTTTATTTAAATCATCAATATCTGAGGTAGGCAGCGGTATACCCTGCCTAACAGATGGACTTTGAGCTTTGCTTTGCGTAAGGGAAAAAAACAAGTATGTAGCAAGCAACGCAGTCAGCAACCGGTTATTCATATATGCCTCCCCGTGATACAGTGAATTTATCGGCGCTTTGCGGGAAGCTTGTTCAATTACTGAATATAAAATTCAGTAATAATCTGTTGTATAAGATAATTCCTAACACATATTTTTGCAGTTATCCATGCAAGAAGATCGTTCGCTTGAGCATACATTGTGCTGATTTGATGGTCTCATATTGATGCACATATCATAGTTTGTATTGCACTGCTTGCTGCAGACGTCCCAGCATATTGCAGGCTGCCCAACTTGTACTTTTTTCAAGTACATTTCAACGTGCTCCGTTTGGCTGGCCGCATGCGGTGCCAAAATACGCTGCAAAGCCGATGTTGAGGCTGCTGCCGCTGGGTTAATTATTGTCAGAGCTATTATTAATGAGGTGAGAAGACGTGCGATTATCATGATTTCCACTCCCAATAACGTCAGAGGATATCGGGTTTTCCTAAAGCGCCTGTCAGAGCCCAAGTCTGGTGTGCTGAAGTGGCTGGTATACCTCCGCTCCAGACCATTCCTGATCGGCGCTTTAAACTATTCTCACATCCGGGCAACCACGATGGTTGCGACATAAACATTCCGCAGGAGGCGCAAGATTATCAGATAATTTTTGCAAGTAGGAAAGGGAAAAATGGATATTATCATTTGATAATGATGAGTGGTACATACTCTGATACTCAGAGACGGACGAGCTGACCGATTGAGAGTAAATTGTCCGATGCTTGAGAGCGTGATTAGAGCAAAGTGTTAGGACGTGACATGTCGGAAACGGTCGGCCCATGGTCTGGGAACGACAAAGGCCGCAGGCTGGGCGCCAACAGGCCTCAATGTCGCGGAAGGGTGCGAATGGGGCGTTCCGGCTGCTGTCGTGGAAAGGGGCACCAGCGGGCATTGACCGCGTCTGCTATGGGTCGATAGTGTTGAAAAACTCTCTGGTGAGTGCTCCATAGCCATTTTTACGCAACAATGAGGCGCTTCTTTCAGGCAGCAGGAACATATCTGCGCGGGAAACGGCCGCCATGAGGCAGAAAATTTCTCATTCTATCAGCCTGAGAACTTTTTCAACACTATCGGCCAGATTCGGACGTTCGAGACTGCCTCGAAAGCGAGAGCTGAACCGGTGGTGCTCCGCGTCAAGGCGGGCGCGGACGCGCCCCCGCCCTGCGGGCGGCTTCGGCCTTGACCGGTCCGCGCCGCCGGTTCGCTGTGTTCGGCATCGGTCGGCGGCGAGCGCCGACCGTCGGCCTTCTTACGCGGGTTTCGCTTCCCAGTTGGCTCCCTTCGCGAGCATGGCGTTGAGGCGGACAATCAGCTTGCGCATACAGGCGGCCAAGGCGACCTTCGGCGGCTTTCCTCGTCCGATCAGGCTCTGGTAGAAGTCGGCGATGACGCCCTTGGCGTGGGTGGCGGCGGACAAGGTGGCCAAAAACAGCGCACGGCGCACGCCGGCCCGCCCGCCGGCGATATGGCGTTGCCCGCGCAAGGTGCCGCTGTCGCGATCGAAGGGCGCGACGCCGACCAGAGCGGCAATTTTCCCACCGGAAATCCGGCCCAGTTCCGGCAGCAGGACAGCCAGCGTCACCGCCGTCAGCGGACCAATGCCTGGAGCGGTCTGGAGTTCCTGTAACGTTCGGGACAGGGATGACAGGGTTTTGGCTGCCTGGGCAATGGCGGCATCCAGCGTGGCGATCTCCCGCGCCAGATGCTCGACCGCGTTGGTCAACGCCTCCCGTGCGGCGGCTGGGGCATGGAACATGCCCTTGCTGAGATCGGCTCGCTTGTCGACAAGCAGGCGGCGGGCCTTGATCAGGCCGGCCAACTCCTCGCGGGCCAGATCGGCCGGAAGCAGCGGCTCCGCCGTCTGGGTGGCAGTGAACTCGGCGATCACCGCCGCGTCGAGGCGGTCGTTCTTGGCCCGTCGCCCCTTGGCCTTGGCAAAATGGCGGACCCGCGCCGGATCGAAGATCCGGACCGAGACCCCGGCAGCGCGTAGCGCGTTCCGGACCGGCCGCTCATAGCCGCCGCTGGCCTCCAGGCCAGCCACGCCGATCCCCCGTTCCGCGATCCAGGCCACCAACTCCCGGTGTCCCTCGGGCGTGTTGGCCACCCGATGCTGGCCGGCGCCGGGGAACACGCCAGCATCCAGGAAATCCTTGCCGCAATCGATCCCCACGGCTCGTTCAGATTCCGGCATCCTCGTGATCCTTCCTTGTGATGCGAGCTCGAGCTCAAGCAACCGTTCGGACTTGAAAGGATGGTTGGCCGCCCTCAAGCTTTCGCCCGGCCTCGAAGCCTTGGGAGCGACGGGGTCAGCCAACCCGGACGGCTGGTTGCCACCGACCGTCCGAGCTTCAATATGGACCGGCTCTGTCATACAAGGGAGGCTAGTTGCCGCATGGATGCCGTCCGGCAGACTTCGGTTGCGCGAGGGCAAGGTCAGAATCAAACGCGGAACAACTATGCAACCCTAAAGTTAGGGCCTATGAACTGGAGCGGGGCAGCCTGTAGAGCACGTGCCGTTTGAGCGAATGCCCATCTGGAACACGAGGATGATCGAAGTCGTCATCCTCATGTCTCGCCATACCGATGCGCTCCATTACCCGTCTCGAGCGGTGGTTAGCGGGAACTGTTATGGCTACAATCTCTTTGAGATCCAATCTTTCGAAACCATCACGCAAGGCGCGCTTCGCGGCCTCAGTCGCGTAGCCGTAACCCCAGTAATCGGGATGCAGCCGCCACCCAATCTCCACCGCTGGTGTGAAATGAGCGTCATACCCGACGTTTACGAGGCCAACAAATCCGATAAACTCGTGTGTGGATAAGAGCTCCACCGCCCAAAATCCAAATCCATATTGCTCGAAATGCGCCTCGGCACGGCGAGCAAACGCATCGCTGGCAGTCCGATCGCCGATTGGCAAGAGATATTGCATAGCGACTGGATCCGCGGAAATCCGCGCAAAAGCCTGCAGATCCGCCTCCCGCCACCGTCGGAGCTGAAGGCGACTCGTTTGCAACAGGTCGGGAACCATACGGAAACTCCGAGTTGAGGACGACCATCATATAGGGTCCCAATCTCAAGCCGATTGATAGATGGGAAAGACTTCGGACCATTTGCCTCCGAACGTCCGCGAAACACCACCAACCGCCGCGCCTGCACGACGATTTGGCGGCAGAATCGGACACCGGAGACTGTCGCGAAAAGGGCCATAGCCACCTTGCCGGCATGCCGGCGGCGATCAGCTGGGCCAGCACCGGCCCGGCCGGCTCCTCGATCTCCACCACGGCCGCCAGCAGGTCGATGTCGAGGCCCTGCGCCTGGTGCCCACTGTCCGGCGCCGACGGCGCGGTGCCGCCCTGGACGATCACCTCGCATGCACCGCCGCGGCGATCCGGATCCGGCTGGCCGCCCCATATTCCATATGACCCGTTGTCTGTTTCCCGGGCGTGGCGCGGGTCACTCCATGCCGAGGGCTTGCTTTTACAGGGCCACCGTGGTCTCCAACTCGCGGCGGTCGGCCGCGTCCATCTTGCGCAGCCGGAGGATTTCGCGGGTCGTCGCTGCGGAGAAGCGGGTGTCTTCTAGCTCCTTCCACACGGTCTTCAACTCCGCCTGGATCTGTTGGCGTTCGGCGGCGTAGGCGGCGGTCAGGGCCGGGTTCCGGCTGCGGGTGCCGGCCAGTTCCACCGGCTGGCCATGGTGGAGCTGGCCGCACATCCAGCGTGCCATCCGACGCCTGCAGGTCGTGCGGGCTGACGGCGCCGATCAGCGGCGGCAACCCGGCCCGCACAACGTTTGGAACGCCGCCCGGGCCGCCAGATCAGGCGAAGAGGAAGTGATTGCCGTTCAGAGACGATACATGAACGTTGGCGAGCGTGATGCCGGAGTTGCCGCCGAGGCTGATCGTCGCATCGGCTCCGTTCTGGGTCAGATGCGGCGACAGGTCGGACATGCCGTGGATCGACGTCCATCCCCTCAGGTCGATGATGTCGGCGCTGGCCGGGCCCGTGCTGAAGTCGCCGATATAATCATAGCCGTCGCCGGGGTTGAACACGAAGGTGTCGAAGCCGCCCCCTCCCTGCAGGTAGTCGTCACCACCTTGCCCAACGAAGATGTCGTTGCCGTCTCCGCCATAGAGGCTGTCATTGCCCGATCCGGCCTCTACATAGCTGCCGCCGCCACCGATCATGACGACGTCCGCGCCGTCCCCTCCATACACCTCGTCGAACCCGCCGCGGCCTTCGATGTAGTCGTTCCCTGCGCCGCCCAGAATGGTGTCCTTGCCCGCAAAGCCATACAGTTCGTCGTTGCCGTCGCCACCGTTCAGATAGTCGGCGCCGCCGCCGCCGAAGAGGGTGTCGTCGCCACCCTGGCCATAGAGCTGATCGTTCCCGAGGCCACCCTGTAGGTAATCGTTGCCGGCATCCCCGTACAGCGTGTCGTTGCCGGCGCCGCCCGTCAGCGTGTCGTTTCCGGTGGTGCCGTACTGCACGCCGCCCGTTGGCGGCGCGCCGTCGTCGTTCAGGATTGTGCCGTTGGCGCTGACCGTACCGTAACTGCCGCCGCTGACGCTGAGGACGAAGCCTTCGTCGGCTTCTTGGACGGTGTCGACGACGACGCCGACCGTGATGACCGCGCTGGCGGCTCCCTGCGCGAAGGACACAGTGCCACTGGTCTGGGTGAAGTCGTTCGCCTGGGCCGCGCCGGAGACAGACCAGTTCAGTGTTTCGGCCGCTGTGGTCCCCGTACGGGTGAGGGTGAAAGTGAACGGCGTGGTGCCGCTATTCCCCTCGTTCTTCACCGCGTCGGTTGCGGCGATGGACAGCGTCGGCGTCGGTGGTGTCGTTCCCGCGAACAGGAAATTCCCGGCGGTGAGCGAGGCCTTCGTAACCCCGGCCAGCAGCAGGCTACCCGACCCGAGCGCCAAGCTGACGCCGTTGGCGGTGTCAGTGGTATGGGCGCCGACATCGGCAAAATCGTCGAAGCCGCCTGCGAAGCGGAGATCGACGACATCGCCGCCCGTTCCGGCCGTGAAGTCGGTGACGACATCGGCGCCGCCATCGGTTGTGGCCACGATCAGGTCCACACCGACTTTGGCGCACAAATTGGTGCGAGGGCGGAGTTCACCGGCGGGCAGCGGTGTTCAGGCGACCTTGCGGGTGGTCGGCATGCCCAAGCTGGTCATGATGTTCATGACCTTGCAGCCGACGGTGGCCTCGACCTTCTGGGTAGGCAGAATCCGAGCACGGAGGCAACGCCCGATCAGCTGCTTGTAGCGCATCATCGCCACCTCGCCCAAGGAGCGGCGGCCGTAGTGGACCGCCCGCTGCCAGCCCAGCCGTCCACGCTCGTAGATCAGCTGGATGTGGCAGTCACGCTGCGTGGGGGCGCTCTCGGCCGTGTCGCTCGGCGCCGCGCTTGAACGCGGCGGCACGATCACCTCCGCCGCGGGGCTGTGGGCGGCCACGGCGCGGTAGACGGGCTCGCCGTCGTAGGCGCCGTCAGCCAGCACCGTGCCGATTGGACGCGCGATCTGATCGAGCAACGGACCGACCAGCGAGGCATCCCCCTCCTCGTTGGACGTCAGTTCCGAGGCGAGGATCACACCGCAGTCCGGATCTACGGCCAAGTGCAGCTTTCTCCACGTCCGGCGCGCTTGGCTGCCGTACTTTTCCAGGTGCCACTCGCCTTTGCCGAACACCTTCAGCCCGGTGGAATCGATGACCACCGTCACCGGCTCGTCCGTCTTGGCCAGAGCCGACGCGACCTCCAGGTCGGCGCTGCGCCGGGAGAAGGTCGTGTGATCTGGAACCGGCAGATCCAGGCCGAGCAGGCGCATCAGCGAGCCCAGCAAGCCTTCGGTCTGGCGCCACGGACGACCAAAGGCAAGGCGCAGCATCAGCCCGGCCTCGATCGCCACGTCCGAGTAGCGAGAAGGCCGGCCACGCCGCCCCGTGGCGGGCGGCGTCCACGCGGCGATCGCCTCCGGCGTCACCCAGAGCGTCAGGTCGCCGCGCCGGCGCAGCGCCGCATCGTAGTCCGACCAGTTCTCGACCCGGTAGCGCGCCTTCGGGATTTTGTGGCGACGGCTCTCGTTGGCCTTGTAAGGCATCAGGCTCTCGGCTTCAGCGGGACGCCTCTATACCCGCCAGAACCCTCACACCGACAGCCCCAGGCGATTTATGCGCCAACGTCCAGTCAAGCTGCTCCAGTGACCTCATGGTCTGAAAAGAAACTAAGCTGGCAAGATCAGAACCGACAACAGACAGAGATTTCAAGTGAATGAGTCGTCCAAACTGCTCCCGTTGCGCATCGATTCTGTTGATGCTGGACTGATTTGATCTCCAATCTGGGGTTCCAAGATCGAGCACCTGCAGATGCGTCAGGTCAAACAGAGTGTCCGGCAGCCTGTCTAGACCCAGACCGCGCAGGACAAGGGTGCCTGTCAGCCGCTCGGCCTCATCGGCGATGAGACGCAACGCAGTGCTCATGGCTTGGGGGGGGGGGTGTGGAGCCTGAGATGCCATCGCCATTACTGCCTGTTCAGTAACCTCATTCATAAAGAACAGCAGAGCTCTTGCAACTCAAAACGCGCATATCTCCGCGCTCAGTCCACATAAGGTAAACAAGGTGCCGCTCAATGCCTCGTCTGCTCCTTACTGTGACGGGAGCCCTTACGATAGCGCCCAATAGGCGGTCGTCCTCGCGTATACCGAGGGCCTTTATCTGTGACCAGTATACCGATCACCCGGCTCACGTGTACCGTGGTGGGTCGGCTCCATCGCTTCTTCGTAAAACAGGGTCCGGGCGTTATGACAAGCTGGCGCCGCAGGGGTAGAGGGCAGCGCGATAATTGTCAGCTAAACAGCGCCGCCATAATCAACCAAACACAGTAAAGCATAGCTTTCCCAGCGTTTACATGCGACTCTCAGCCATCAAGCACTGAGGGGACGATGGGATCGGTGCTCGAAGAGCTGACGGCCATTCGGACCGTGGCGGAGATGACCGAAGCGTTCCGCGACGAGGCGCGGTGCCGCCGGCTGGTTGAGGCGATGGTGTGGCCGAACGGACGGCTCTGTCCGGCCTGCGGCTCGCGGCGTTCGATCACCCTGGCCGGGCGCGACATGGGACGACGGTCACGGCCAGGGCTTTATCAGTGCTGCAATCCGGACTGCCGCTTCCAGTTCACCGTGACGACGCGAACCCCGTTGCATGGAACGAAACTGCCGTTGCGAAACTGGCTCATGGGGCTGTAGTTCATCCTGCAATCGGACAAGGGCATCTCGTCCATTCGTCTGGCCGAAGCACTCGGCATCAGCCAGCCGACAGCATGGCGAATGGGTCACGTCCTGCGGCTCCTAGTGTTGCGCGACCATCCGCTGGGCGGGACAGTGGAGATCGACGAGTTCCACTTCGGCGCCAAGCCGCGCCGGGATCCCAACCCTCCCAAGCTGGGGCGCGGACGCAAGGGCCATCCCCGTACGACGAAGACGCCAGCTCTCGCGGTCGTCCAGCGGCCAAGCAGTCGGGAACCAGGGACGCCGGCGGGCGAGGCCTGTGCCGCCGTGGTTGGTGATCTGTCGCTCGACGAGGCCGAGCGGGTGCTGGAAGCCGCTGTCGATCCTGACGCGCACCTGATGAGCGACGAATGGAAGGCGTTCGTCGCCATCGGCAGCGCATTCTTCGCTGCGCACGATACCGTCCGCCATTCCCAGCGCGAGTACGTTCGCGGCAGTGTGCATGCCAATTCGGCCGAGGGCTTCAACGATCGTGTCCGCGCACGATCGCCGGCGTCTTCCATCACATCAGCCCCGACCATGCTGACCTGTATTTTGGCGAGATCGGTTTCCGCTGGGCACAGCGCACGGTGGCAGGTCAGGCCCAACGCCGGACCCGCAAAGGGCGGACGGTGATCCAAATCCTCTGGTCCCGTGTTACCCCAGCGCTCCAGCTTCCGGCCGTTTTCCGTTATGCTGTTGGGCGCCAACTCCGGCGAACCAAGGACGGCGGGATCAGCATCCGCTCTGCTGTAGCTATCTTTGGTTGATAATGGCGGCGTTGTTTAGCTGACACCTATCGCGCTGCCCTCGGGTATGAGCGCGCGTTCTTACGGTGTTCCCACATCCCGGACAATCTGGTCATTCGACTTTGCGCATTCTGGGACTGCCGTCTCGCTTAGGAGCGAGTTCACAAGTCCAACAGTAGTGCTGGGTAGTGGAGACGACGGCGCATATCAGGCAATGTTCCATAAGCCGTCAAAAGAGGGAGGTGAGCATGTTGCTTTCGGTGGGCGACATAACGGCCTGCACGGATCATAGGTTTTATCTGTAAGGCTGATCTTCGGTTCTGATCCACACAAAAGAAGTTTATTGTTTTCTCACCATACCGTGCGGGCAGAGCGGGAAAATTCGGGTAGGCTTTACCATTTGGTATGGACCATTGGTTATTGCCCCAACAAACTTAGATGGTTGAGGTAATTTTGAGAAATCGCGCGCGAGGATTGTAATGGTCGGTATGAGCTTGCTGCGCAGACTGATGCTGTTCGTCATCCTGGCCATGCTGCCGATCGCCGCGGTGGAGACTTACAATCAAATCGCCATCCGCAAAGCCAGAGCTTTGGAGGTGCGTCAACAAGCGCTCAGTGCCGCCACTTTGATCGACGCAGCACAGGAACAGATTATCCAGAGCGTCCGGCAGATCCTCAGCATTCTCAGGAATTCGCCGGTCATCCTGAGTGGCAACTTTCCTGCTTGCCAGTCCGCTTTGGCACAGGCAAAGCAGGGATTTCCAGACTACATCAACGTTCAAGTGACGGACGTGAATAGGGTCATTCGCTGCGCAACCGATGCTCCCGCCATCGGCATCGATATCGCCGACCGTCCCCATGTCCTTGATGCTCTGCAAACCGACCGCTTCACCGTTGGCGAATACATCCGCGTGCGCAGCACCGGCGAACCGGCGCTGCCCTTCGCGATCCGATATACCGGTGCAGATGGTAGGGCCGGCGTGGTAACCGCCTACCTGACACTCTCGTGGCTGTCGGAATTTCTGCGAACCCACCCTCTCCCTGAGAACGCGGCGATGGTCATTGCCGACCGGGCCGGCGTCGTTCTGGGGCGCCTTCCGGAGCTTCCCGGCATCCTCGGCACGCCTTTGCCGGAGCGCTATAAGCCGCTGCTCACTGCCTTTGCGGCCGGCACAACGGAACTTGTCGACCTGCAGGGGATTGAGCGAGTGTTCGGGTATATGCCGGTTGGGAAAGGGGCCGAGGGACTGTTTGTCGCTGTTGGCGTCGATCGGGCAGCGGTGATGGCGCCCATCACTGACGCGGCCATTCGTTTTGCCATATCCGCCCTCCTGCTGGGGATCGTCGGGCTTCTGCTGGTCTGGTACGACGTGCAACGGCAGGTGGCCAACCCAGTGGCGGCGATGCTCGCGGCCACTACCCGCTGGCGGGCTGGCGATCACACGGCGCGGGCGGCTCTGACGCAGGGCAGTGCCGAGATCGTCGAGCTCGGCAGGGCCTTCGACGCCATGGCGGATAATCTGGAGACCGAGGAGCGGACCCGCAAGCAGGCAGAGGCTGCGCTGCGGTTGAGCGAAGCGCGTCTGCGATCCATCGTCGACACGGCTGTTGATGCGTTCGTGGTAATCGATCCCAAGGGCATGATCTGCTCGGTCAATCAGGCCGCAGAGCGCGTGTTCGGGCACCCTGCCAAGGCGATGGTGGGGAACAACGTCCGTATGCTGATGCCGGAGCCAGACCGCTCCCGCCATGATGCCTACCTCGCCAACTACCTGCACACCGGCGAGCGTCGGATCATCGGGATCGGACGCGACGTTGTCGGTCTGCGCCAGGATGGTTCAACGTTTCCGCTGGAGCTCTCCATTGCGGAATGGGAGGTTGCCGGCGAACGTCGCTTCACCGGCATCATGCGCGACATCACTCAGCGCCGAGAGGCGGAGGATCATCTTCGTCAGGCCAAAGGAGAGGCAGAGCGGGCCAACTTGGCAAAGTCTAAATTCCTGGCCGCCGCCAGCCATGACCTGCGCCAGCCGCTCCAATCGACCTACCTGTTCATGGAGGTGATCCGATCACGGGTCAAGGATGAGCGTACGGTCGTGGCGGTCGAGCACGTGCAAACCGGGCTGAATGCCTTGACGGATTTGCTGAACCGCCTTCTCGACGTGTCGCGCCTGGACGCGGGGGCTGTGCACCCAAGAGTGCAGTCAGTCCAATTGGACAGCGTACTGGCTGATCTGAGCGCCGGATATGCCGCTATGGCGGCGGCGAAAAAGATCGATTGGACGGTGAAAGACTGCGCAATGCTGGTCCAAACAGACCCTGTACTGCTATTGCAGATGCTGCGCAACCTGGCAGACAACGCCGTCAAGTATACGGAGCGAGGTGCGATCCACATCGAGTGCTTCGAAGCCGAAAATCATGCCCGGATTGTGGTGCGCGATACCGGGATCGGCATTCCTGCGGAACACATCAAGGAAATCTTCGAGGAGTTTCATCAGGTCGGCAACCCCGAGCGTGATCGGACAAAAGGACTTGGCCTTGGATTGGCGATTGTCCGCCGCCTCTCACGGCTGCTTGATCATCCTGTGGAGGTCCGCTCCCAACCCGCCATCGGTACAGAGTTCTGCGTGAACCTCCCCATATCCACTGAGAGTGTTCAGGCAAATGACAACAGCGATGAGGGAAACCATGGGGTGACAAATGGTCTATTGAATCGCTTTGTGGTTCTGGTGGACGACGACGCTTTTGTGCTGACGGCACTGGAGACCATCCTCATCTCCTGGGGGTTTGAGGTGTTGGCTGTGCCCTCTTCTGAGGCTGCCGTGGAAAGACTGCAGCTGATCGACAAACGTCCTGACATGATCATTTCCGATTACCGACTGCGCAACGGCAAGGTCGGAACGGCGGCGGTTAAGGCAATAAGGGAAACCATGGGGGCCGACATTCCGGCGCTGATCATCACCGGGGAAACGGGCGGTGATGCTTTGCGCGATGCTGCCGAACATCGCTTGCCCGTCCTGCACAAGCCTGTACCTCCCGGCATTTTGAGGCAGGAGATGACACGACGCATTGGAATCCAGTGAAGGGATGCGAGTGGCAGGGGACACTATGGCGAATTCCGAGGCGGCGTTTCTGAGACCTCCGACGCACGAATATCCTGCTCCAGCTTGTGGTTGGTGGTTAATGCCAGGACCTGTGTGTAAAATAGCACGTAGGTAGGCACCTAAGGGCTCTCATACTTTCAGTAGGTTGCTGTGCCGATCGGCGTCAAAACCCCGTGCCGATTCAAACTCCTGATTTGCCTATCCCTCAAATAGGGGCTGGAGCGGGTTCAGGGGGGCAGGTCACTTGATGTCAGGCCCCGTGCCGTCGGGCAAACCGGCGCGTGGGCTGAAGACCCTACCGTGCTGAAATCTCTCTTTCATAGCTATGATGATAGCGTTATGCCGTAGGTGGTAATTGGGGCGCAAGTGGCCTGCCCCCCGCGACCAGCCAGCGAGAGGCGCCATTCAGTGTTTCGGTCCCACACCGTGCCTGGTTCCGACTATCACCGGACCAAAATGAGTCGCGGCGTCGGCCTCAAGTTCTTTGTGGTGCTCCTTATCGGATGGGCTGTGCCCACGCTGGAGGTGGAAGCCGCATCAGAGAGGCGCGTGCTGTTTGTCTCCTCCTTCAGTCCAACAGTCCGCTGGACGGAGACGATGCTCAGTACCGTCAATGCGGAGTTGGAAAGGCATGATCAGGCGGTCAATCTGTACGTCGAGTTCCTCGATCGCGCGCGACTACCCGACCGGCCCGACTCCGCCGACTGGGCGGCATTCCTAGCCAGCAAGTACCGGGATGTCCGGCTGGACGCGATCATCGCGGACGGTGCGCCAGCCATCCAACTGGTTGCTGAAAACAAGACCCGCTTGTTTGGCACTGCGCCCGTGGTTGGCATCTTTCCCAATTTCGATGATCTGCCGGAGGCGGCTCGGCACGCTGTGACCGTGAAGGTGATGACCGGACCGCACATTGATCAGACCGTCGATATGGCCTTCACTCTACAGCCGGCGGCCCGCCGTCTAATCATCGTATCGGACGACAGCCCGCTGTCCCACCATCTGGCCAAGATCATCCGTGCCGCTGTAACGCAACGCACCCTGCGTGCTCCCGGTCGCCAGATCGATATCCAGCATGTCTTCGACAGGCGGCTTGAGGATCTGGAGGCGATGTTGAGAGCTCTATCCAGTGATTGCGTCGTCCTCTACACCCATTTGTCGATCGACGTCACCGGGCGGCATTTTCGGCCCGAGACCGTCGCCGCCCGTTTGGCCAAGGCCTCGGCGGTGCCGGTGTATGCCCTGTTCGGATCCGATGTCGGCAGTGGGGTGGTCGGAGGATTGGTCAACGACCCGCAAATCGCGGGACGGGTTGCGGTCCAGGCGGTGGTAGGTCTTTTGGGCGAGGCCCCGGCATTGCCGGGCGACATCCGTTACTCGTCTGGACCAGTGGTCGACTGGCGGCAACTGCGGCGGTGGAGACTTGCGGAAGCGGACTTGCCGCCCGGAACGGAGATCCGCTACCGCGAGCCATCCCTGTTTGAAGCCCATTTTGCCCAGGCACTCGCCGGACTTATCTTCATCATCGTTCTCAGCGTGGCTTTAGAGCGCCTAACAGAACCATCTCTGGACGAAGCGCCAGCAGATGAGGCCGGCGGCAATGTGGTGGAAGGCGGTGAAGATGTCGGCTCGGCGTTCATAACGGACGGCGATACGGCGGAAGCGGGCAAACCAGGCCAGGGTTCGCTCGACCACCCATCGGTGCCGTCCCAGGCGCTCGCTGCTCTCGATGCCGCGTCGGGCGATGCGTGGAATGATCGCGCGGCGGCGCAACGCCCGCCGGCAGTGGGCAAAGTCGTAGCCCTTGTCAGCGTGCAGTTTGGCCGGACGACGTCGTGGCCGGCCGGCACACTGGCGGATTGCCGGTACCGCATCGACCAACGGCTCCAACAGCTTGCTGTCGTGCCGGTTGGCGGGAGAGATCTTCAAGGCGAGCGGGATGCCATTGGCATCGACGAGGATATGCCGCTTGGAGCCCGGCTTTCCACGGTCCGTCGGGTTCGGGCCGGTCTCCTCGCCCCCCTTTTTGCCGGGATGGCGGCGCTGTCCACCGCAGCCCGCTCCCAGTTGATGGCGTTGGCATAGCCGAGCCGGTCGAGCAGCAAACGATGCAACCGCTCCCAGACGCCGGCCTGATGCCATTCGTGCAGCCGGCGCCAACAGGTCATGCCTGAACCGCATCCCATCTCCACCGGCAGCAGTTCCCAGGGAATGCCGGAGCGCAATACGAACAGGATACCGGTCAGCGCCGCGCGGTTGTCCAGCCGAGGCCGCCCGCCTTTCGGCTTAGGCGGCTCCGGCGGGAGCAAGGGCTCAATCAGTGCCCACAGGGCATCGGAGACGAGAGGTGCAGCCATGCCCCTCCCAACAGCCCAATCCCCGTTTTGTTAGGCGCTCTTAGCCGTTATCCTCTTCCTGTATGCGCAGCGTGTGCGCCTTGGCAAAGCCTTGCAGGAAGCCAACGGCCGATTGGAAGAGCGGGTGGTCGAACGCACGCGCGACATCGAGCGGGCACTCAGCGGCGAACGTGAGGCGCGCCGACGCCTGCGGACCTTTCTTGACATGGCAGCGCACGAGTTCAAGACGCCATTAGCGGTCATTGACAGCGCAGCACAGATGCTGGTCGACACCGCCCAGGAGGGGGTTGGCAAACGTCTGATCCTGATCCGTCGCTCGGCACGCCGGGTCAGCGATCTGATAGAAACCTGCCTCACAGGGGAGCGCGTCGACGAGGAGGTGCCTATCCGCCCCATCCCCTTCACCCCGGCAACATTGATCAACCGTGTGGCCGAACGGCAACGCGGGCATGGCGCCGCCATCTCTGTGGCTGATGGCGTCCACTTGCCAACGATCTGCGTCGCCGATCCGGACCTGCTGGGGATTGCGCTTGATGCGCTGCTCGACAATGCCCGGCGCTATGGTGGAGACGGGGAAGTTATTGAGTTGGAGGCTCACAGTGACGGTGCCGTGCTGATCATATCCATCGCCGATCGCGGGCCGGGCATACCCTGCGAGGAACGTGAGCGCATCTTCGAAAAATATTATCGCGGCGAGGGCAGCCGGAACACGCCGGGCACCGGCATAGGCCTCAACATGGTGAAAGTGATTGCCGATCTGCATGGCGGGAGCATCGTCCACCATCCGCGGCCAAGTGGTGGCAGCGTCTTTGTTCTCACCATTCCCCTGAGCCGAACTGACACCGTGACCGATAGAGAGCCTTCTCCCGCCCAAGCATAGGCATTTCCGGCGCCGGTGGTTGCCGGTAGTGCTGCGCATGCCGGCAGACGTCGGCACCGCCCGCGCCCCTGGCCGACCACCCCACGCCCAACAAAGGCAATTTGAAGGGAGCGCCCATAAGCATCGCAACAGGCCCAGCAGCCCCCCGTTGCGCGCCGCACCCCTCAGGGGGCCGGAGCCGTCCGGCGGGCGAGAATGGCTCTGACCGTTGGCGCCAAAGCGGACACTGCATAAGGCTTGCGCAGGACCGTCAGGCGCCCCGGCTCCTCGTCCGGAAGATGCTCGCTGTAGCCAGTCATGACGATGATCGGCAGGTCGGGCCGACGCTGCCGGATCATCCGGATCAGCGCCTCGCCGCCCATCACCGGCATGCGCATGTCCGTGAGCAGGATGTCGGCCGGATCGGCGGCGTCGGCCTCGATGGCCTCCAGCCCATTGTGCGTGACGGTGACCCGGAACCCCTCGGACTCCAGAATTTCGGCCACCACCAGGGCAACCAGATCCTCGTCCTCGGCAAGCAGAACATGAAACAAGCCGGACATGGATCGCACCATAGGGTTTTAAGTTCCTTGGAAATACCTGAACAAACATAAATTTGATATCCTAAAATGATTTCGACACTACACCTAATTAATGACCGCCCTGGATGAAATGTAATTTTCTGTTGTTGCTAGGGCAGATTAATTCTGCGAGTTGGTACGATTTTCTCTTCTTGCCCAGCCCGCCGGGCATACCTCAAGAACACGCCGGTCGAGAAAGCAAACACGGGGCAATTTGCAAAACCGCCCTCCACAACCGAAAGCGAGGGGGGAGGGTCGGATGCGCAGGGGAGAGACGGCACCATACCGCAGCGTTACAGCACGCGGTAACAGAGTGGCATTTCCCAGATGTTCGACATCTCTGTACAGCCGCCCTCGAATTCGTCAACAGTGTCTGCTGCTGCCCAGACCCCGGTTAGTGTGGTGGGCGTCAGCTGGCATGTCCTGTGCTAAAGCCTTTGCTAGGGCCTGCCCTGCAAGCACCGCATGCGCTGGAATGACTCCGGTAACCTTTGGCTGTCATGAAATGGGCATCCAGCCAGGAAACAGATGTCATGGCCTCCACCATCCGTAAGTCTTCTCCGCCTCACTGCACGAACTGCAACAAGCCGGTGCTGCTGGGTCAGCCCCGCTGGGCAGGCGATCCAAATGATCGTCTCTGGCACTACGCCTGCGCCGAAGCGGCCGGCTTCACCTGCTCGGCCGAAGACTCCCCGTTCAACTGGCGGGCACTAGGGCTGCTTCCGCAGTTTTCGGCTGTGCTGTAACGTCGATCACGTTCATTGGCGCACTTGCCAAGCGGCGCAGGACCTCCAGGTGCAGCGCCCCGACGTCATGTTGAACTGGGGCGGCGACCATCTGCGGCGGTCGGCCATACCCTCGGTTCAGAACCTCCTGGCAGGCAGCCAAGGCAACGCGTTCATGCCGGATATACCATCGTCATGATGCTGTATTGGGCAGTCTGATTTCTGGAAGTTCAATCCAGAAGCGGCTGCCCGCCCCGACGGAGGAAACAACGCCGCAGCGACCTCCCATTTTGCCAATAGCTGTCCAAACGATCCCCAGACCTACGCCGCTGCCCTCGTAGGCGTCCGCTCCATGCAACCGCTCGAACGGCTGGAAGATGCGCGATTGATGCTCGGGTGCGACGCCGATCCCATTGTCTTCGATCCACAGCCGGACCACAGCGGGCCGGCACTCGGCCCACACTCGAACCCGCGGCACAGTTCCAGGGGCTACGAACTTAACGGCGTTCGTCAGAAGGTTCTCGACGACCTGCCGCAACGCCGTGGCATTGCCCAGAACGACGGGCAACGGGCGGGCAACATTTACCTCGGCTCCGCTGGCCTGAATAACCGCGCCAAGGTCGGCAAGCGCGTTCCACAGCAACCGGTCGAGATCGACGCACTCCACTGAAAATTGACCCTGTTGCAGCTGGCTGTAAGCCAGGACGTCGCCAATCAAGTCGTCCATGCGTTCGGCGGCCGCCATGACCCGCTGCAGATGCCCACATGCCGCCTCGAGTAACCCGTCGCCGAGATCCTCGCGAGCGGCTTGGGTGAAGCCCTCTACAGCACGTAAGGGTCCGCGCAGATCGTGGAAAACGGTATGCGCGAAGGCATCGAGCTGTCGGTTGGCCTCAAGCAGGCCGGCCGTGCGTTCTTCGACGCGCTGCTCCAGATCCTCGTTCAGGCGGCGGATCTCCATCTCGGCGGCCTTGCGGGCGCTGATATCCTCCAACACGCTGATAAAATAATCGGGGCTACCGTCCACTTTGCGGACCAGCGAGGCGGTCAGATTGACCCACACGGAGGTCCCATCCTGACGCAGATAGCGCTTTTCCATGGAATAGGTCGCCAAGTCACCGCGCAGCAAGGCCGCCACCTGCGCCTCATCGCCACCCAGGTCATCGGGATGCGTGATGTCTTGAAACCGTCCAGCCAGAAGCGCGGCGCGCGTCCACCCGACGATCGTGCACAGCCGGTCGTTCACCCGCAGCCAACGTCCATCCAATCCAACGTGGGCTATGCCCACGACGGCCTGGTCGAAGGTCGCCTGGAAACGCACTTCGCTACTCTCCAGATTCCCCAGCGCGGTGTCGCGTGCCCTTTCAGCATGCTGGCGGTGGGAACGATGGCGGCGCGCCACGAGGTGATAGGACAGCGCCGCGCAGAGGCACGCGAGGCTGCTGGAAAGCAGAGCGACGCCCATCGCCACGCGCCACCGCCACTCGGTGGCCTGCGTATGCTCCTCCAACACGTTCCGTTCTTCGGCCGCCATCGCCGCCACCTCGGCGCGAATGGCATCCATGATCTGCTTGCCGCTGTCCGTTTGGACCACGCTCAAGGCGGCATCAGAACCTCGGGTTTGCCGCAACCCGACGGTGAGGGCAAGTTCATCGCGTTTTGCCTGAGTGAGGTCGCGGAGACGTGGCAGATGATGCCGGATCGCCGGCACCAGCACCAGCACCAACTGGGTGAGGCGGTGATCGATGGCCTGTTGGGCCGCATCATACGGCTCCAGGTACTTGGGATTTCCGGTGAGAAGATACCCGCGCTGCCCGGTTTCAACATCTTTGAGGTCGGACAGCAGTTGCTCCGTGATCAGGATGATGCGATCGATGCGTTGCATCAGGGCACGGGCTTCATCGACCTGCCGCAGTATCATCGTCAACGTCAATCCAGTCAGAGCCAGCAAAATCAGCGCGGCAACCACACCCCACCCCGTTTGGCGGGACGGCGGCCGGTCAGGTTCTGTCACCTCTGAGGAGACTACCGCTCGTGATATTGCCATGGGGAACTTTCCATCTCAGCATTCACGACATTCCAGACCCGTGCTTGTTCAACAACATAGCTGGCTCCAATTCATGCCGGCCAGAAGTCTACCAAGCCGATCAAGCCGGAGGCATGAATGCGGGCCATTTTCATCGACGACGATGCGGACAGCCGGGCGTTGGCGGCTCGTGCGGTCATACGTGAGTTTCCTGGGACTGAGGCGGTGGAAGTAGCCGACCTGGAAGCCCTGCAGGTCGCGCTCGATGCCGGGCCAAGATTTGATCGTGACTGATTACCGGCTTCAGTTCTCCACCGGGTTGGAGGTGCTCCGAATGGTCCGTGAGCGTCTGCCGGAGTGTGTGGTGGTGATGTTCACCGGCACCGGCACGGAGGAAGTCGCAGTCGAGGCGATGAAGGCCGGACTCGACGATTACGTGGTCAAGCGCCGCAATCATCTGCCACGCTTGGTGGCGTCGATCCGCAGTGCCCTGGACCGGGCGGACACGCGACGCGCGTTGCGTGCATCGCAAGCAAACCATCAGGCTGCGCAGGAGGAAAAGGGGCTGTTGCTGGAGGAGCTCTACCACCGTCTGCACAACAACCTTCAGATCGTCGCCAGCCTGATCACCTTCTCGGCACGAAGCTTTTCCGATCCGGCGGTGCAAGAGGCTTTTACCGACATCGTCGAACGCATCCACTCGCTGACTTTGCTCCAGGAACGCCTGTACCGCAGCCGTGACCTGCGCCAGATCGACATGGCTGGCTATTTGGAGGACTTGGTTTCCCGTCTGATCCTGGGTTATGACGGCAAACTGGAGGTCGCACTTGAGCTTGTGCCCCTGGCCCTGCCACTGGATCGTGCGTCACCAGTGGCCCTGCTCGTAAACGAGCTTCTGCTGGATGCGGTGAAGCGAGCGGTGAGCACGGACGGTAAATTGCGGGTGAGGTTGGCGCTGACGGAGGAACGGACCGAGATGACGGTCATAGTGATCGGTAGCGCTGGACGGCTGCTGCCGGAGGACACCCTGTCCTTCCAAATCGCCTCTCGCCTGGCGCGGCAGGTGAAGGCGACCGTGAACTTTTCCGCGGGTGAGCCGGGGAGCACATGCACGGTGATTCTCCCGCCGGTGGACATGGGGCGGACATGAGCATGCTCCGGGTTCTGGTCGTCGAGGACGAGTTCCTGATCCAGGATGCCGTGGTGATGATCATCGAGGAGGTGCCGGGCTGCCATGTGGTCGGTGCCGTCGACAGCGCTGACGCGGCGTTGGAGTTGATAAGCCGCGCACCGGTCGATCTCGCGGTACTCGACATCAAGCTGCCGGGCACCATGGACGGCGTGGACTTGGCGCACGAATTGCGCCGCCGCCATGGCGTGCCGGTGGTGTTCCTAAGCGGCTCGGGAGACCCGACGACGATGCGGCGAATTGAGGCTTTCGGTCCGTTGGCTTTCTTGCGCAAGCCCTTTCATCCTCAGGAACTCAAGCGCCTTATTGCGAATCGGAAGGCAACCGACATGTCGTCGGTTCCTGTCTAGGCTTCAACTTCACACGCTCTGAAATGATTGCCGTTCAGAAACGGATTCAACCTCGTCAAGGGCGAGCACGGACCCGAAGACTTCAATCTGATTCTGTACGTGCCGCAGATGATACAGGATTGTCTGGTTGCGGAACGGTATTTGGACGCAGTAAAACGATTTGGGCAACCCGACCCCTTTCATGTGTAGACCTGCTGGCGCATACTCCGAAAGAGTGATAGCCTACATACTATAGTATGCAGAGCGAGATGCGGAGCCGCTCCATGGCCTGGAAGCGTTGGGGTCTACAGGGTGCAACGGCCGCCTCCAGCGCCGCTCTCATTCTGGGCGTGTCCACCCTATTGAGTGTCGTGGCAGGAGCCCGATCCGAGCAGCAGTTAGAGCAGGAGATTGGCCGCTCACTTTCGGAAGCGGCCTTTCAGATGTCTGAGAAGCTGGACGCGGACATGTGGGCCCGCTCCAAACAGATCCGCGTTCTGGCAAAAATTGACGCGGTTCGCGATTGGGCGATCGCCCAGAAAATGGTCGACGAACTCAAGGCGACGGACCCCACACTTGCCTGGGTTGGCGTCACCAACACCACAGGAACCATCGTAGCGTCGAGCGGCGGGATCCTCCTTGGTGCCGATGCGTCCTCACGGCCGGTCTACCAGAATGGCATCAAGGGCCACTTTGTTGGAGACGTTCATGAGGCGGTGATGCTTGCCAAGCTCCTACCGAATCCCACCGGCGAACCGATGAAGTTCGTCGACGTCTCCACACCTCTGAAGGACGATAGCGGCACCACCGTCGGGGTGCTGGCAGCACACTTCTCGTGGGCATGGGCGCGTGAGGTTCAACAAGTGTTGTTCCGGCCAATGCGCGACCGGCGGGGTTTGGAGTCCTTCATCGTCAGCACTGACGGTACGGTGCTTCTCGGGCCTGAGGGATCACTGGGGCGTGCACTGCCGATCGCCAGTGTCGCTGCATCCAAAGCGAACGGCACCGGTTGGGCAACTGAACTCTGGCCTGATGATCAGACATATGTAACCGGCTATGCCCATGGCGTCGGGCACTCGGATTATCCAGGACTGGGTTGGAGTGTGCTGATCCGGCAGCCCGTGGAGGCGGCCTACGCGAGCGCCGTGGCGCTGCGGCACGAGATCATGCTCTGGGGCTTGGGGTTTGCCACGGTGTTCAGCGTCGTTGCGTGGTTCGCGGCGGGTTGGATCGCTCGTCCCCTGAGGGCAATTGCCAATGCTGCCAACCGTTTGCGTCATGGCGAACCCGGTGTGGAAATTCCGGCGGTCGGCGGCGCTGCCGAGGTTGTGAATTTGTCAGGTTCACTGAGGGCTTTGATCGCTTCGCTGACGGATACGAAACAGGCTTTGGCTCAGATGGAAGATGCCGCCTATCAGGACCGATTGACGGGTCTGCCGAACCGGCGTTTCTTCGAGCAGTACGCCGCATCCCTGATGCAGCGTCCCGGCACCCACCCCTTCACTCTGTTGTATATCGACCTGGACGGTTTCAAGCCGGTGAACGACACGATGGGACACCAGGCGGGTGACGCTGTACTCCGTCAGGTCGCCGCTCGACTCGCATCTTGCCTGCGCGGAGAGGATGTTGTGGCACGACTCGGTGGGGATGAATTCGTCATCGTTCTCAGCGCAAGCCCTGGGAAAGCCGACCCTGCCCAAGAGGATATCGCACAGCGCCTCATTTCGGCTGTCAATGAGCCGGTGCTTGTCGCCGGCAAAGTCGCCCGGGTGGGATGCAGTATCGGTATTGCAACGTGGCCACAGGATGGTGTGACGCTGATGCACCTTCTGGAAGAGGCCGACCGGGCTCTTTATGCGGCGAAGTCTGCCGGCCGGAACTGTGCTGTCAATGCCTTTGGCAAGTGAGCGCCTGTTGATCTGTGTCTACCCAAGGTTGGATCGGCCACGGATAATGTGAAGGGATAACATCGCATCATCTCGTGATGGATCTCATCTGAACGAAATTGGCCCGGCCTCTCCCCGCTATTTGATTGGTAGCTAAGACCAACGCATACGCCGTTGTTTGCTGCGACAACGATCTCGCATACCTCTGGCCAGCTTGGTTTTGTCATTAAACTAAGTTAAGTGTGAGCTATCTCAACGCCAATGTGATCAACCGATGACGGTCCGGCCCCACATCATCCTGGCAGAAGACGAAGAACTCGTTGCCGCTGCGTTGGCTGAATTTTTAGAGACCGAAGGCTTCAGGGTTACAATCACCCATGATGGAGTGCAGGCCCTGGAGGCCGAAGAAAAGGATGCGGCCGACCTACTTCTGACTGACATGCGGATGCCGGTACTGGACGGAGAGGGCCTGATTAGAAGCGTCCGAGCCGGGCGCCCAAACCGGTTCCGTTGCAAAGTTTGATGGCGGGTGCGGTGAGCCGCGGTATCGACACCGTCAGGCGGCCGCTCCGAACAGGTTGGCGATGAAGGTCGCCTGGGCGGGCATGTCGTTGGCAGGCATGGCGGCAACCTGCCCTTTGCGCACCATCGCCATCATCTCGTAGCCGGCGAGCGTCCGGCGCGCGGTGTGGAAGCCCTGGAACCCGAGCCCCGGCCGGACCAGCCGTTTGATCCGTCGGTGATCCTGTTCAACAATATTATTGAGGTACTTAACCTGGCGCAGCTTGGCGAAACGCCACAGCTCGCCGGCCTGCTTCATCGTCTTGGTCGCGCTCGGGTAGGCAGCGTTCTTGTCCACGGTGAGGGTGCGCGGGTTCACCGTGTGCGCCTGCTTCAGCGCCTTGCGGAAGAAGCGCCGGGCGGCGGCCGCATCGCGCTTGGCGCTGAGCAGGAAGTCGATGGTCTGCCCGTGCGCATCGACGGCGCGGTACAGGTACATCCATCGCCCCTTCACCTTCATGTAGGTCTCGTCCACCCGCCAGGAGCCGGTGGTCATCCGCAGGTGCGGGCGGATGCGCTTGTCCAGTTCAGGCGTGTAGGCCTGGATCCAGCGGTAAAGCGTGGTGTGATCGACTGCCACGCCGCGATCGGCCAGCATGCGTTCGAGGTCACGGTAGCTGATCGGAAATTGCAGATACCAGCGCACCGCCCACAGGATCACCTCCGCCGTGAATTGTCGGCCCTTGAACGGGCTCTTCCCGCTGCGCATCACCGTGTCACCCCAGCCGCCGAAAGCGGCCGGGTTTTACCCGATCTCCGCCCACCGTCAAACTTTGCAACGGAACCGAGATGTCTAGGCAGGCATTGACCTGACGCTGTCTATCAATGGAGCGAATACAAGACCGTTCCTTCGTGAGCGAGATCACCCAGAACCCCGACGACGCGGCGATCGCCGCCACCATCATCGCCATGGCCCACCGGCCGCCGGCAGCCTCGCCGTGCCGGTCTGAGCGCTCAGGCCTGCTTGAGGAACAGCGGCGCCGACGGGTTGTTGAGCGGAGCCCCGACCACCGTCCAGCGGCCGGCGCGGTACTGGAACAGCTCGAAGCGCGCGGTCGGCCGGCCGCTGCGGTGCAGGAGGACGATGCCGTCGTCCTTGGTCCGCCAGGAGGCCTCGGTCTCGCGGCCGCCCTCGACCCGTCCGTCCGGCTGGAGGCGCAGGACGGACAGGCGGTTCCCGCCGGCATCCTCCAGCACCCAGTCGCCGGCGGTCACGTCCACCGGCAGTGCTGCCGCGGCGGCGGGGGGCGGGGCGGCGGGGTCCGGCCGGCGGGTCGCCGGCGCGCGCAGGACATAGACCTGCGCCGGATCGGCCGGGGCGTGGCCGCGCAGCACCCCGTCGCCGGCGACGGCGGGGAACAGTAGGGCGGTGCGGCCGTCGGCGTCGTAGAAGGTCAGGCCGCCGTCCTCGACCGACCAGAAGCGCGCCTGCGCCTCGTTGCCGCCGGCGATGACGCCGTCCGCCGCCAGGGTGAGCGTGCCGGTCGGCGCGCCGTCCGCCGGGCCGAACGACCAGACGCTGTCCTCCAGCCCGCCGGGGGCCGGGGCGGGCTGGGACTCCACCGATGCGGGAGCGGGTGTCGGGATCGGGGTCGCGGGGGGCGGTGCCGACGTGAAGGTGGGCGCCGGTGCCGGAAGGGGATCGGGCTGGCTGCTGTTGCCATCGACGACGCGCAGCGAGGAGACCGGCACGGTGCCGTACTGGCTGGTGAAGGTCAGCGTCCAACCGTTGCCCTGCTGCTGCGAGACTCCGGAGATCTGGTGGTTGCCGGTGTCGTAGACGGTCAGCGACCCGGCGACCTCGACCGCCAGCCGGCTGGTGCCGCCGAAATAGGCGTAGCGCAGGTCGTTCTGCGAGCCGCTGGAGTTCGGCACGCCGAGATCCGCCGGCCACCAGTTGCCGCCGCCGAACCCCATGCTCATCCCGGAGGAGAGGGAGGCGCCCTGGCCCTGCTGCTGGTGCTGCCACGACGGGGTTGCCGGCGTCGGTGCGGCGTCCTGCCACAGGCCCTGCTGCGGGTTCAGCACCAGGCCGGCGAGGTCGTTGCAGAGATTGTCGACGGTGGCCTTCAGCGCGTTGTTGAACAGGTCGCTGACCATCGTCATGCCGCCCTGCATCCACTGGCCCGAGCCACCGAACTCCGGATGGCTGAACTGCGCCATGGTGCCGCCGCCGTTCAGAAGTGCTGTCAGCATGGACTGCGCGGCGTCGGTGCTGACGCCCTGGCGGCTGGCGATCTCCGCAAGGCGGTCCTGGCCGGCCGCCGTCAAAACCCGCATCGCCATGGCCCGTCTCCCGCCTTTGCACCGCATCTCCGCCACGTCGCGGAGCGTCTCGCGTCTCCTTATCATGGAGGACATCCGGCGTCACCCGCGCACGGGAGCGCTGGCACCGGGGCAGGAATGCCTCAGCGTTACACCAACGGTGGCCGGGACGCGCGGCGGATGAGACGAATGGGACAGTATGGAACATGGAACGTCGTCATGTTCGATCCGGCGCGGGTGGCAAGCGGGACGGAAAAGGGCCTTGCAAGTCCTTTTCCCCCTGCGGCAGGGCAATCGCATTTGGAAACTACATTCCTTGGAAAGGACCTCCGTCATCCCCGCTAAGGCGGGGATCCAGAGTTTCCAGGGCGAATCTGATGGATTGCGTGTTCTCGGCCGACTGGTTGCCGCTGGTCACTGCGCCGACTTTCCTAGAAGCCCTGGCGAAGCTGGAGGATTTTCTGGCCACGCTGCCGGCGGAGATGATCGGCCGGAATACCGTGTGGGCGGATGCCATCTACTCGGCGCTGGAGCAGCTCCACGAGATGCGCGTCGAGCGCAAAGACTATGGCGCGACGCAGCGTCAATTCGCCGCTCTTCCGAAGACGTTCCAGGATGTGCTCGACCAGGCGCTACGTCCGGCATCCGAGCCGACCGCTGCGGTCCGTCAATCGGGTATGCCGCTATTCGTCCTTGAGGAGTATCACCCTTCTGGAACCGGTAGATCGCACGGCTCATCCGCGAACTGACGCGCCCGAAACCGAAGGATTTGCGCCGTGAATATAAAGTTAGAATTACCGGCTGCCGGGCGCGGCCGTAATGCCGGCAATCCCCATAAGCCGCTGCCGGGACAACGTACCGTTCTTGCAAATGTTGGAACTCCGGGAGGGGAGGATTTATCATGATTGAATTTGCGGGACATTCCTACCCCGACATGGCGGCTCTCGGCCGGTCAGGGCGCAAGGCTGCCGCCGCTGTCATCCACGCGAACGGCGATCCGCTCGGTGCCGCCGCTGATCTGGCCGGAGCGGTGTTGCCTCTCATACCTTCGGCCGACACGCCACATGCCGATCTGCCGAATCTGCTGCAACTGGTGTCACTCGTTCTCCAGGACGGCTTGGCTGCTCACAACCGTCGGCTCGGCATCGCTGCATAGCGTCTAGAAAGGGAGGCTTTCGACAGAGCAAGTTAGCCTCACAAACGGCGCCCCTCAATCAGAAGAAAGACAGCTGCCACAACAGCGGCCGGACGCATCCGTTCTCGCTGCGTCGGCAGGGCGAAATTCCGGCGTGGGCCGAGGAACCGGCGGTAGCGTGCACAGCCACTCCTCCAGGGTCTCAGGCGGCGGGTCTGCCGCGGCGGGCGGCCTTTCGAGGGATTGGACGGCGTCCGATGCCTGCGGTGCCGGGCCCGGCTCGGCGGTTCGGGGCATGGGCTTCTCAGCAAGCTTCTCAAGAGACCTCTTGGCGGATCGGCCGGGGCTTGGCGCCTTGTGGCGCGGTACGGACACAGCCGGGGGCAGGTTCTTCCCGGATTCGGGCGGTGGCGGTCGTCGGGCGGGTGGCGCCGGAGCCGCTTCTCCCGGACCTAGCATCGCGCCGGGCCGTACCTCGCCATCCTCGTCGAGCCGGGCGGCGTAACGCGTTCCCGCGGAGGAAATGAACTCCCCCTCCCCGGTCGGACGTCCGCCTTTGAAGGAGCCGACGTAGCGATGGCCGCCCGGAAAGGTCAGTGTCCCATTGCCGGAGGCGTGGCCGTGGCGGTAGGTGCCGGTGAAGGACCGCCCATTCTCCCATTCGACATGGGCCTCGCCTGTAAAGGCCGAATGAAGTTTCCCCAGAACGGTCGGTCGAAAAATCCCCAGATGGTTTGAAGGGCTATGGATTGGCTTCGGTGTCGGCGCTCCTTCCTTTCGGTGGCCGCCCTCGGCGCCGTGGTGCCGGTGGCGGAGCGGTGATCGGCCGGCTGCGGTTGTTGTCCGGCATCAGTTCGGCGTGACGGCGCAGGCGGTAGCTGGCACCTTCGATCTGCACCACCACGGCATGGTGCAGCAGGCGGTCCAGCAGGGCGGAAGCGACGACGGTGCCGCCGAAGACATCGCCCCATTCGGAGAAGCCGCGGTTTGAGGTCAGGATCATGGCACCGCGTTCATAGCGGGCGTTGACGAGCTGGAAGAACAGGTTGCCGCCACCGGGTATCACCGGCAGATAGCCGATCTCGTCGACGATCAGCAGCTGTGGCCGACACAGGAAGCGCAGGCGTTCCCGCAAGGTCCCTTCACGTTCGGCCTTGGCCAGCGAGCTCACGATGTCGGCCAGGGTGGCGAAGTAGACCGAGCGGCCGGCCTTAACGGCCTCCACTCCCAAAGCAAGCGCCAGGTGCGTCTTGCCGCAGCCGGGCTGGCCGAGGAAATGGACCACCTCGTGCCGGTCGACAAAGTCGAGCTGCGCCAAGGTCATGATTCGATCGCGATCGAGGGAGGGTTGGAAGGAGAAGTCGAAGCCGGTAAGCGTCTTGATGGAGAGAAGCCGGCCCATCTTCAGGGCCGCCTTGATGCGACGTCCCTCGCGCAACGTCAGTTCCTCGCCCAGCAGGGCGTCGATGGCCTCCAGGGCGGAGAGTTCGCCGCGTTCCAGCCGGCGTAGGATGTGCTCCAGCGCTTCCAAGGCGCGCGGCATCTTCAGCCCAACCAGATATTGGCGAATGCGGTCGAGGGTGGCGGGGCCGGCTTCCAACGGCGTGGCGCTCATCACGGGCTCCCCGGCTGGTTGGCCAAATGGCGGCCGATGGTGTCGTAGATGGCCAGCGAGCGAGGGGTGACGGTGCCGCCCTGCAGCGGAGGTGCCGGGGGCGTGGCGACCTCCCTGGGCGTCTGGCTGTTGGGCGGTGGAGGCTGGGTCCGATGGCCGGTGGCAATGCGCCGCTGGCCTCGTCCTTCCAGCGCCGGGTGGGATGCGACGGCTATGCCGTCCTCCAGGATGGTGACAGTGCCGGCGGTGACCTGCACCTCCACCGTCCGCCGGCGGGTGCAATCCGGCACGGAGTAGAGGTTGCCGCCGACCGACACCATGCCGTCTCGGGTGACACGGCGCTCCAGGGCCAGCACGCTGTTGAAGGGGCCGGCCGGCAGCGGCTTGAGGTGGGAGCGCTCCTCGGCGAAATGCTCGGCGACGATGCGCTGGGTGGTGGCGTGCCGACGGCGGTTGGCGAGCTGATCCAGCCACTGGGTGAACTGGATGTTCAGGTCCTCGAGATTGCGGAAGCTGCGGGCCAGGAAGAAGTCCTCGCGCACGTAGCGGAAGGGCCGTTCGACTTTGCCCTTGGTCTTGGCGCGGTACGGCTTGCAGGCCTTCGGCAGGAAGCCGTAGTGGCTGGCCAGGGAGAGGAGCTTGGGATTGTAGGCGATGCCTTGGGCCGGTTGATCGGGGTCTTCGACCTCGCCCAGCACGGCGGTTTTCATGCGGTCGTAGAGGATTTGTTCCGGCACGCCGCCGAAGCTGTCGAAGGCGGCAATGTGGCAGCGGAGCACGGTTTGCAGGTCCTGGCGGGCGACGAAGCGGGCCCACATCATGCGGCTGTGGCCGAGCACCATCGAGAACAGCCAGACGATCCGCTCCACCTCGGGCTCTTCGGTGAAGGTCGTCTTGAAGAAGGCAAAATCGACCTGGGCCTGCTTGCCGGGCGGCGTCTCGAAGCGACGCTCGAAGGACGGTGACGGGGTGGGACGGATGGCGCGAACCACGGCTTTCAGGATGGTATAGCCGCCGGTGTAACCGCGCTCCGTGAGTTCCCGCAGCAGTCGCCGGGCGCTGAGATCGGGAAAGGCCTGCAGGCGTTCGCGCAGATAGGGCTCGAAGGGCGTGAGCAGCGTCGGCCGAGCCGGCCGAGGGGTGTAGGCGGGCGCCTCCAATCCGCGGGCGATGTATTTGCGGATGGTCTTGCGATCCAGGCCGGTGCGGCGTGCGATCGCCGACACCGACAGGCCCTCGCGGGCGAGATCGAGAATCATGACGAGTTCTCCAAGTCTGACCACCGGCCCTCTCCCTCAGCCTCGGAGGGTGATCATGGGCGACGGGCGGCCGCAGGGCTCCGGGGCGTACGCCCCGGAGCCCTGCCGTTGCGTCAGCCTGGGGAATTTTCAGCCGCCCTTTCCGGGGAGTATCCAATCGGCACTGACATCGCCCTCCAATCGACCGGCCACCAGGGTCCCCTCCGCCCAACCGGCCGACTGGCCGTTGGTCGTCCAATCCAGCACTCCACTGCCCTGGGCAAAGCCGTCCCGGCACTGGCCCGCCCAGCGGAAGCGTTTCCGGTTGCCGGGCTCCTGGTCCCGGACGCGGCAGCCGCCGGTCAGGTCCGATGCCTGCCTTTCCGTGGCGGGAGCAAGGCTCGATGCCATCGCCCCCAGCAAGACGGCAAAGCCGAAGATCACTGGCCGGACACGCATGAACAGGCACTCCAGACGCACTCGAACCGTGGCGAGAGGAAAGGGTAGCCGCACCTGTCCATCCCCCTCTGTGGTCTGGCTCTCAAACCGCGCTCGATCGGCTGGCGGGGGCCGCGCTACACTCGCTTCCGGTGCAGCGTCGGAGTTTGGCGATGAAAGCGTTCGCGGTCGCTCTTCTGCTGTGGACGGTGGGAACGGCGCAGGCGGCGCCCCTCGATCGGTATCTGGCCGTACGTGACCGACACATCGCCGCCCTTAACCGGGAGGCGGAGGCCGGTGGCGTCGACAGCGCGAGCCGGAAGGAGGCGGACGCCCGCCGCGAGCTGGAAGGGATGCTCAAGGCTATGGTCGGGCCGGTCGCAGTCCGGGGCTTTCCTGCCGATGGCCGGATTAGCCTGCAGACTCTGCTGAAGGAGTTGGGCTTCGGCATGCTGGACGGCATCGCCTACGGCGAAGCGGACAACCAGCGGGTCGTCGTCGCCACTACGGAGGAGCTGCTGCGGAATTGGCTGAAGGAGCATCGTGACTGGTGGCCAGGGCTTGGCCGCATGCCGCAGGATCCCAGGACGGCCCTCGGGGAGGAGGATTTCTACACCCAGGCGATCAGCACTGAGGCCGCGGTTGCCCGCTTCGCTGATCTGCCGGTCAAAGCCCGAGGGGCGGGGTTCGCCGTCGCCATGCTGGCGGCCGCCCGGCAGGACATCGGGCTGGGGGTGCCGGACCGGATCGTCCTGTCGGTGGTCCAGGGCGGCCGGGTGTTCGTCGCGGTCGAACCTGTCGCCGCGCCCATCGCACTCATCCCTGCTTGCGACGCGTTGTGGACGCAGCACGAGGAGGCCGCCCGGCGCGCTTGGAATGTCTTTTCTGCCTCAAAACAGGACGAGGCGACGCGTGAGATGCTCTTCAAGAAGGCCACCGGTCTGGAGACGGAAGGCGACAGAGCCTACCGCCGCTGCTTCGCACAGCGGCTCTTAAGGGAGGCTGCCTTTCAGGCCGTGGTCCAGCAGGCGCAGGCCCTGATCGACCGCCTACCGCTGCCCTAAGAGCACCTTACTCTGTCGAAGTCCTCGCGCACCGAGCCATTGAGCCGTTCCGCTCATTCTTCCAAGAAGGGGCGGTATGGCTATTCCGCCGGCATGACGGCGCCAGCGCCGGCGGCGCCATTCGCGCACCGGCAGACCCACCGTGTCGGAGAATTTCCGCGCGTTGTAGCGATGCACGGCGTAGACTCTGCCCGGTCAAAGGATGCCCCTCCACTCTATCCAAGGAAGTCGGTAGGCCCCATGCCACCCTCCAGGCCCTACGTGCCAGTACCGCGACCAAATTTCAGCAAGCCCCGTCCCACCACTGCCGCCTCGACCGGCGTTCGACCAGCCCCCGCGCGTGTGAATGGATCCGCGCTTCAAAAGCAGAGTCAATGGCTCGCCCGCGCTGCCGATGCCGAACGCACCGGAGATGGCGTGGAGGCTGAACTGTGCCGGCAATATGCCGAGCATTGGTTCCGCGTCTTCCGAGGACAGGATTGAGGAAGATGAGCTGGTGTCTGGATTATGACCGATGCTGGCGAAGAGGTTGTCGTTGATGCTCGCTACATCGTCGATGCAGAAACCCCGACCGATCCAGAATAGGAGCCTTCTGCCGTCTATGCGCGACCAGACCGCCGACAACGGCGGTATGGGCACCTTGGGGCCACTACGCGAACGTGCTTCTTTCGAGTAGTGACCCCAGTCCGGCCAAATCTGATCATGCCATCCGGAAGCCTCGGCAGATCCGCTTTAGATCGACTGGCTTGGCCGGGAGAGGCTGCCTCTGATGTCCGAAAGCTCCAGGCGCAGCTGGGTCGACCTTAACCGGCTCCTCTTCCAATGGCATCAGCCATACTCGCAATGACGTCCAACGCTTTCGTCCTGCGGCGGCGGGCCAGCCTTTCGCTACCCACACTGCGGTCCTGATCCCCGGAGATGAAAGCCTGGATCTCTGGAAGGTGACGGATTACGCCGCGGCTGCCCCAATGGCCGTCGGGCACCTCAGTCGGGAAAACCCAGACCCTCGGAGCGACATCCTCAAAGCGTCCACCATCGGCACGGACGATAGCTTCCGTCAGTTCCTTGACCAGACGCGCCATGGACTCCTGCGTGTACTGCCCCTCTGGGACGCTCGGGACGATCCGATAGCGCGGCGCTGCGGCGGGAAGGCCACCGACGAAAGTAGCGTCGGGCCGATGGAGGAAAAGCACGGATACGCTCTGCGCGACCTCGTTGGCAGGGTCGAACCCTTCGGCCCGGAGCAGGATGTCGGTCATCTCCTTGAGCAACCGCGCCTCGACGTCTTGCGCTAAGGCGCCCTTCGGAATCACCACGTCGATCATCGGCATTCTTGCATCTCCTTTATCTGCAGCCTTGACGGTTTGCATCATGCGGCTTGAGTACGGCGTGCGGGAGTGGCAGATTTGACGATGTTCAAGGCAAATCAGACAGGGCGCGATGATCATCCGGTTTTGGGTCTGTGACGGCACCCTGTCGTCCGGCGTGGCCGGTCCGGTGGATGTCTTTGCCGTCGCAAACATGCTGGCTGCCAAGCGAACGGGTCCCGGCGGGCGGCCGCCGTTGCGGTGGTCCGTTGAATCCCTGGACGGTCGCCCGGTCCAAAGCGCGTCCGGACAGATGATTGCGGTCGATGGCCGCATCAATCCCGAAGCGCCAGCCAACGCCATACTGGTGACGGCGCCATACGCCCCGGACATCGACAAATTTCTGGAACGCCGCGAGGAGGTCGCCGCACTGACGCGGGCGCTGCGGCGGCAGCACGAGAGAGGGGCGGTGTTGGCATCCTACTGCACCGGCAATTACCTGCTCGCCGAGGCCGGTCTGCTCAATGAACGGCCGGCGACCACGCACTGGGCGAAAGCCAGGGATTTCAGCAGGCGTTATCCACGGGTCGCGCTGCGCGCTCAGGAAATCCTTACCGAGCAAGACGGTATCCTGTCCGGCGGCAGCGTGACTTCGTATCTCACGCTCGCAATAAGGCTCGTCGGCAGGCTGTCCGGCGCGGAACTCGCTGCCGCCACGGCCAGGATGCTGCTGATCGACACCAATCGGGTCTTGCAAGCACCGTTCGCGACGCTGATTGAGGAGCATGGACATGGCGACCGGCTCGTCGCCCGTGCCCAGCGCCGGATGGCCGCGACCATTCAACAGGCCTCATCCCTATCAGAACTCGCCACCCATCTCGCGGTCAGCGAGCGGACGCTCAACCGTCGCTTCA
Source organism: Azospirillum sp. A29 (assembly GCF_042604625.1). Taxonomy (NCBI): domain Bacteria; kingdom Pseudomonadati; phylum Pseudomonadota; class Alphaproteobacteria; order Rhodospirillales; family Azospirillaceae; genus Azospirillum; species Azospirillum sp. A29. Next base: position 808,692 of record NZ_CP170467.1, on the reverse strand, counting down.
AACAGGCGATCGGGATCGGTCCTTTGGAATATCTTCAGGCGTTGCGGGTGGAGATCGCAAAGCAACTGCTGGAGGCAGGAACTTTGAGCATCGATGAAATCTGCCTGCGCGTCGGCTACGCGGATAGCAGCACGTTCAGGGCGCTATTCAAGCGCTTGGTCGGGCATTCGCCGCGTGAGTATCAGCGGTGGTCTCAACAGTTGCGGCCACAATGCAACGCCGCAACGGAAAATGCCGTTTGCTGACAGACGAGGCCGCTCACGGATATGCCGGCGGTTCGACGGCAGCCTGTCGGAAGCATCCGACAACGATTTGAATATCTTCAATGTCGTGGCAGAGCGTGTCCATCAAAGGAGGAGTTTATATATATGATGTTATTGGAGCGGTACATCGCTGGCTGGCGCGCGCAGGACGCGAATGCTATCCTCGCGACACTCACTACGGATTGCGTCGTCATCGAGAGTTTCGGACCAGTCTACCGCGGTCACTCTTGGGTGGAACAATGGGTTTTTACGTGGCTCGCCGAGAACGGCTGCGTCCTGGACTGGACAATCCGCGATTTGCAGTCGCTGGGCGATTTGGAAATTGCCGAATGGACATTCCGCTATACTTTGCGGGGCGAAGAGAGAACCTTTGATGGGGCAACCATTGCAAAGTTGCGTGACGGCAAGATCTCGTATTTGCGCGAATATGCCACAACAGACCCGCTGTATGATTGGCGAGGTGAGTGGAAGTCAATCTAAAGCATCCTCAGATTGAACGAAATCGTTGAGAGGGATTGTCATCGTAGCGATTGCCATCACGATGGATGAGGAGTTTGACGCGGACGACTTGGCCTGACTTCGACGGGGCATTGAGGGGATGAAGATCGTGTCCGGCGCATCGACACCGGTCGGCGGGGCAGGATCGGAGCGCCACGTCATCGATTACTGCCGGCAGACATAGCCAAGCCGGCGGAGAACTATTGCGAAAAGGAGCGTCATAATGACTACGAGCAGTTCGACGTCAACATGCTGAGCCGACTTCGTTGGGTCATTAATGACATTAAGATCGTGTCCAGAACATCGACACAGATCGACCCGGTCGGATCGGAGCGCCGCTCACAAGCCACGAATTCCTGCCCTTTGGCGACCGACTGCAACGTACAGCGCTCCCCATCCCGCTCCCAGCGCATCGGGTCCATGTGTAAGGACAGACCCGACCCCCGCCGGCAGGAACCCGCGCGCCAGCAACATCACGATGAGTTTCCCCACTTGGTACCCAGACCGCTCCTTCCCCTGGTCAATATGAACACGGATCGGAACCGGTCTGAGACTGAGGAAAATCAGCAACTTTGGTGCAGATATGTGGGCCATGATAGCGCTTTTTAGGCGTCCAGTTGGCGCATGCTAACCCAGCACAACTTTCGATAAAGCGACGTGATCGTTTGAGCCGATTTTCGCGGGAGATGGTATCTCGGTAGAAGGCCAGCAATCCCTTTCAGGAAACGAGAAATATCATCAGATCACGTTGAGTCACATTGCGCCTGGATGCTAGGTTGCAACCCTAACGAACATCATTGGGCGGGCGCACACCCGACGCTGCGAGCGTATCAACATTTGAGGAGAAGCGAATGAAGCCGCCCGCCACCTCAAAGACAACATTTCCGTTGCGCGCGACGCTCCTAACGGTCGGAATTTTACTTGCCTCAACTTCCGCTTCCCATGCGGGCTGCGGTTTGGACCCGCTCTGCCATCTCTCGGAGTCGCTCGCCAAGGGAGGTATCAGAGGGGTGTCTGAAGGCGTTCGTCCTCTCGTTACTGAGGTCATGACGCAACAAGCTCCAGCCCTAATCGCGCAGCTCCAGGCTGGCGTCGACCACAACCTCATGACGGCGGAGCAGGCCGCCCAGCGACTGTCTGATTATGCTGCCAAATTGGTAGAGAAGGCATCCAGCAATATTATTTCCAATGTCAAAGAGGACTTGATCCTATACGCCACGCAGCAAGCGATGCTGATCGAGAAAGACATAATGCGTGACGTGATGAAGATAATTGATTCCTTTCATTGCGAAATGCTGTCCGTTAATCTCCTTATGGAGAGGCAAATTAATATTTTTGATGAAAAAGTAAATATATGGCTTAAGAAAATACTATTTTGGCGGAATTTTAAAAATACTGTAGAAATGGCATGCCGAGCAGAACTTAGTCTTAATCCGACAATGCCGTTCTCGCAAATGGGGGCGCCCACAACATCCAGAATGTGGCGTTGCGTTCGCCTTAAATACGTCGACGTGAATGGGCATCCCGAGGCGATTCTTGACGCTTATGAGGATGTGGTCTCTAACGGACAGGCCACAATGTGCGCACTCCGGATGGGAAATCCCACCGCCCTTGAGAGGGCCACCGAGACCTGGATGGCGGATACTCAAGCAGCAAACACATGGCGCAGAACAATTCGGGGCGAATGAACTTTTGCTAGGGAGGAACCGACAATGCGTAGGACTATGCCTGCAGCGCTTCCTTTTGCTGCCCTTCTAATTTTATCAACCCCAGCGCAAGCTCAAGATACCTGCTCGCAAAGCAACGCCCTTGCTTGCTATACGCAGGCCTTGGTCAGGCTGCAATCCGCTCAGGACGCGCTGATTGCAGCGAGAACGGAGATCACGTCGTTGCGCACGGACATTGCAAGAGGAACTCCAGTCGGCTTCGTAGCGCCTATGTTCGTATTCGTCGATCAAATCAAAGCGTTGGCGCCGACTTGGCTGCCAGCTGACGGCCGAACCGTCGACGATAAGGACTCTGAATTGAACGGCATCGCGTTACCAAACCTTACTGATCGAGTGGTTTTGGGCGGAGATCCTAATGTATCGATTATAGAAACGACCCCGTCGAACTCGTCTGGGAGTCTGTCTACCTCAATTCCATTCAATTACTCTGGCCGCACAAATACCCTCACTTCTAGTGAAGTGACAGGGATTACTGGAAGAAACCAGGGCGCGCCACCTGAGTTCGTTATTGATACCAATGGCTATGAAGTCGCAGTAGCCGTTCATTTTCATTCATTCTCAATTAATACAAACCTCTCCGTCGACATTCCAAGGCAACCATATCGGAAGTTGATATACATGGTTAGATGTAGGAGATAAGGGACTGTTTGTGAGAACGCTAATTTGCGGATTAGGTCACACAGATCCCCAAAATCTCTTTGTCGCTGTCATGCGCGCAAGAACATTTATGCGAATTCATAAGACGGCCGTATGGGAGGTTGGTATGGTGGGAGAAATCAAACAGGTAAGCGCTTCATGGACATGGTTCGCAGATTATGCGCTGGCCTACGGAAATTGGACTGTTAACTGCCCAAGAGATCGTACCTGCCAAGTCGGCATGGGAATAAAGTTATTCGGAACACCACAAGGGGAGAAGATCTCATTCTCCGGTCACCGCGAGTTCGTAACGCTCGGCGTAGGGGCGATACATATTCGCTGCGTCGATGGGCGGGGCCCTTGCAAAGTCCGGCTCGATCAAGGAAGCGTTGGCCCAATCACGATCATCAGCGAGCCGATCTAATACTCCAGTCCTAAAGATGACTGGCTCGCCAGATTGCGGAGCTGCCGTCATCTACGGCCACTTTGTCGATAAGGCTCACACAATCGAAAGCTCGACCACGAAAGGGCGCGGTTCACAACCGAATAGGGTCGAGGCATATCAACGGTTTCAGCCCACTCCTTTGAATGTTCGATAGGAACACTTATTCCGCCGTCTCGTAGATCGAGCGGCGGGTACCGGCGCGCGGGACGAAGCGGACACCATCCGCGTCGATGTCCAGCAGCTGCTTGTTGCAGGCCAGCCAAAGCACGGAGTCGACGGTGGCGCTCCGGTCTCCGGTCGCCGCGGCCAGCCCGGCACACAGCGCCTGGCATGCTGGGAACAGTCGGGCCACTGGCGTCCTCTCCGACAGCCCGGCGAGGCGAGCCAGCCAGATGTCAGGCTTGCAGACATCGAACCCGACGTTCTTGGCGAGCTGGTACTTCGTGACGGCGCCGATGAAGGGGTTGCCGGCGGTTCACCCCCGCATGGGCGGGGAAAGGGACGGCCGCGAGATCTACGACTGGACGCAGAGCGGTTCACCCCCGTACACGCGGGGAAAGGGCCGAACGTGCTGCCCTGCGACCGGTGGACGGTCGGTTCACCCCCGCATGTGCGGGGAAGGGATAATGGATGCCGTCAACAGCAACAGGCTTAGCGGTTCACCCCCGCATGCGCGGGGAAGGACCCTGTGGGCGCTTCCGGACTGGTGTTCCGGTCGGTTGACCCCCGCTTGCGCGGGGAAGGGAAGCCCCTCATCAACCAGCTTCCACAGGTCCACGGTTCAGCCCCGCGTGCGCGGGGAAGGGCAGACGCGGGTGCTGATCCTCACCTTGGTTGCCGGTTCAGCCCCCCATGCGCGGGGAAGGGGACCTCGCGAAGATCGGACTCTGGCACCACGACGGTTCACCCCCGCATATGCGGGGAAGGGGCCAAGCTCGAGCGTTGGTCGCCGGTCGACGCCGGTTCACCCCCGCATACGCGGAGAAGGGTTCAGGTAATCGGCCCGGTCCTTGTCCGCCTTCGGTGCAGCCCCGCATGCGCGGGGAAGGGGGTGTGAAGCGCTACGGCGCCTGGGCTCCCGACGGTTCATCCCCGCATGCGCAGGGAAGGGGCCACGCTCTCCGGCTGTGTGGTGGTGTCGGTCGGTTCACCCCCGCTACGCGGGGAAGGGTGGTGAGGTGACCACATGAGCCTGCTCACGAGCGGTTCACCCCCGCATGGGCAGGGAAAAGGAACGCGATCAGGCCGAAGGTCATGCGAGCGTTGGTTCAGCCCCGCACACGCGGGGAAAGGTCCCCAGTCTCGCCGGGGGTGGAGATGGCGTCCGGTTCAGCCCTGCAAGCGCGGGGAAGGGCCGGCAAGGAGCAGCACCTGACCGGGCGGGATCGGTTCACCCCCGTATGTGCGGGGAAGGGCTCTGTTGCAAACTCTTCCTGTAGGCGCGTGAAGATGACGACCGGCATCATTGTCGGAGGCTATGCGGCCTGGAGTGCGAGTTGCTGGTTGACGAGCTGAACTGCTTCGGCGAGCACGCAGGGACCGACGTTGAAGGCGCGCTCGACAAGGCGCGCCTCGCCCTGCATGTCGCGGGTCAGATTGAAGGCGGCCGCCTGCCCTTTGCGGAGCGCACGCATCACCTCGAACCCCTTGATCGTCGCATAAGCCGTCTTCAGGGTCTTGAAGCCCCGAACCGGCCGAATCAGCTGCTTCAACTTGCCGTGGTCGGCCTCGACGACATTGTTCAGGTGCTTGACCTGCCGATGTTCCGTCTCCTCGGGACATTTGCCCTCGGCCTTCAGCTCCGCTAGGGCTGGCCCATAGGTGGGCGCCTTGTCGGTGTTGATGACCATCGGCTTCTCCCAATCCTTCAGGCCGTTCAGCGCCTTGCCGAGGAAACGCTTGGCGGCCGCGGTATTCCGCGTGGGCGAAAGGTAGAAGTCGATGGTGTTGCCATGCCTGTCGACGGCCCGGTACAGGTAGGCCCACTTGCCAGCGACCTTCACGTAGGTCTCGTCAACCCGCCAGCTGGTTGACCGTGGGCAGCGCCACTGCCAGCGAAGCCGCTTCTCGATCTCCGGCGCGTACTTCTGCACCCAGCGGTAGATCGTTGAATGATCGACCGCGACGCCGCGCTCCGCCATCATCTGCTCGAGGTCACGGTAGCTGATCCCGTACCGGCAGTACCAGCGCACGGCCCACAGCACGATCTCGCCCTCGAAATGGCAACCCTTGAAGTCCGACACGGTTTGGCTCCCTCCAACGTCCAGCCATTCCGCCGCGTGCCGGCCAACTTTGCAACAGAGCCCAGCCCGCTGGGTCGGGGACACAGATCCGGCGATGCGCGCGTAGCCTCGTTTTCCGAGACGCTATCGCGATAGGGAGGCAGACACTGCGCCGTTGTCGCGAAAAGGGCCGATCCGCTCGCCGGCGTGCCGGCAGCGATCCGGATCCGGCTGGTCAGCAGCGGACCCGCCTGGTCGGCCGCCCCATGTTCCATAACGCCCGGAGGCTGCTTTACGGACAGCGGGCGACCGGGGCGCCAGGACCGGTGTTCGTCTTGAATAATCGGAGGTGTTGTCGCCACCTTGAGTATAATTATCCCAAATACTTTTTGTAATATCTAGACGAACGCCGAAATCACTTTTGGTTGCTCCGGAGACAATTATTTGGGCATATTTGAACCATCTGAAATCCCATCCGGCGCGACACATGCACGATCCCCATCATGTTCTGATCGCCGAGGACGAGGATCTGGTTGCCATGGCGGTGGCCGAAATTCTGACGTCCGAGGGGTTTCGGGTCACCGTCACGCACAACGGGCTGGAGGCCATCGAGGCTGACGCCGCCGATCCGGCCGACCTTCTGGTCACAGACATGCGCATGCCGGTAATGGGCGGCGAGGCGCTGATCCGGATCATCCGGCAGCGGCGTCCCGCCCTGCCGATCGTGGTCACGACCGGGTTCAGCGCCTATCTTCCGAACGAAGAGCCGGGGCGGCTGGTGATCCTGCGCAAGCCTTATTCCGTGTCCGCCTTGGCCCCGACGATCACCGCCCTGCTGTCCGGCCGGACGGGGCCGGCCTCCTGAGTGACGGAGGGCGGACAGTGACCGGCGCAGGAACCAGAGCCAAGCTTATTTCAGCCGCAAATCTGTCCGGGAAACGGGGATCAGCTCACTCTAGCCCGGCATCCACTCCGGGATTGCGGCCATCGCTAAGCCGCTGGCGTGCGGTCCTGCAATACGGCCAGCAACATACGTTCGAGCTCGTCTATCTGGAATGGCTTTCTAAGCACGGGAATGTTGCCGCCCACGACCTCTTCAAGTGCCTCGCTATCGGCGAAGCCCGTCACGAAAATGATCGGCATGCCAGGCCGGGATGCCTGCGCCCGTTTCGCCACTTCTGCGCCGTTTAGGCCCGGCATGGCAAAGTCCAGGATCATCAGATCCGGTGTCGATCGTTCGAGTTCCGTCAGCCCGGCAGAGCCATCTTCGGCCTGCGTCACGGCAAAGCCGAGTTCGTCGAGAGACTCGACGAGGAACTGCCGAACATCGGGATCGTCATCGACCACGAGGATTCGCGCCGAAAGGCCCGTTGCGGTGACTCGCCTCTCATCGGCGGCCCGTTCAGCAAGATCGTCTGTTCTCCGCAGTAGCAGGTGCATCGTCGTGCCCTCGCCAGGTCGGGTGTCGATGCGGACGGTGCCGCCGGCTTGGCGCATCGCGCCATAGACCTGGCTCAGCCCCAGCCCCGTCCCCTTGCCGACGCCCTTGGTCGTGAAGAACGGATCGAAGGCGCGCGCGACCACTTCGGGCGGCATCCCCATTCCTGTATCACGCACCGCGAGTTCGACATATTCGCCATCGGCTAGTTCCCGATCGCCTGCCAGGCTGACAGGCCGCGTACTGATCGTCAGATCGCCGCCCTCCGGCATGGCGTCGCGCGCGTTCAGCGCCAAATTCAGAACCGCCATCTCGATTTGGACCTCATCACCCAGCACGCGGATGCCATCGGTCTTAAGATCGAGGCTGACCTTGATGTGCGGCCCGATCGTGCTGGCGACCATCTCACGGAAGGCGCTTACCAGATCGGAGACAGAGACCGGCTTCAGCTCGATCTTTTGTGCGCGGCTGAACGCCAGGAGCTGCCCCGTCAATCTGGAGCCGCGCTGGGCCGCCTTGAGCCCGGCTTCGGCCCACCGTTGCACACGCCCATGGTCGTGGGACTTGCGTCGGATGAGATCGAGGCTTCCCACTACGCCTTGGAGAAGGTTATTGAAGTCATGGGCTATGCCGCCCGTCAGTTGACCCACCGCTTCCATTTTCTGTGCCTGGGCAAGCGCACCCTCTGTTTCCCGCAAGCGATGCTGTTCGCGCAGCCGTTCCGTCACGTCGGAAACGAACTGATAGGCCCCGATCAGCCGTCCTTCAGCGTCGCGCAAGCTGCGGAACCGCATCTCATAATAGCGCCGATCGAGCGAAGGGTCGCCGAACTCGTCTGTCTGGACAAACTCCTTTCCGGCAAGGGCGCGAGACCAGACCGCTCGAACGGCGGCCTGATGCTCCGGTTGCCTTTCCAGCAAGGCAAGCATGTTATCGCCGACCCTCGGCTTCCGAACCCCGAAAATGCGCGCGAATTCGGCCGAAGCTGCTCGGTTGATCGCCAGCCAATTATAATCGACGTCCGCGACCTGGACGAAAATATCGGTGCCGTCGACTACATCGGCAAGCACCTTGCGCCCTGTCAGAGCTTCAGCAATGCGATGTTCCAACGCTTGGTTCAGCTCCCGAAGCTCCGCTTCCACCCGCTTCCGCTCGGTGATGTCCATCGCGGTTCCGATCACACGCAGGCAGCGGCCCGCCTCGTCGAAGACACCACGGCCCTTGGCTGCGACCCAGCGCACAATGCCGTCTTCTTTACCAATCGTGCGGTATTCCACATCGTAGAGGGAACGCCGGTTTGGATCAGCTGCAGCAGCATAGGCGGCCGCTGTTGCGTCGTGGTCGTCAGGATGCAGGCCCTCGTAATAGTCCCGCATCGATACGGGAACGTCCGCTGAGATACCGAACATCGCCTTGACGATCGGCGGCCAGTGCAGCTGCTGGTTCACCTCGTCCACGTCCCACAGGCCGATTTCGGCATGTTCCGTTGCAAGCCGTAGCCGTTCCTCGCTTTGGCGAAGCTCTGCCTCTGCTCGTTTCCGATCGGTGATTTCCACGACGGTTGCCCCGACCTGCGCGACGGCGCCGTCCTCGCCGGGAACAGGAAAGAAGCCGAGGAGCCATGTTCGCTGCGCGCCCTGGCTGGCGGGCGTCTCCCCGTCCATCTCGAAGCCCGCTACCGCGTCGCCGGTCGTGAACACCTGATCAATTATCGGCCCCACGGTTCGGGCATACTCGGGCAGCAATTCCTCTATTGTGCGGCCAACATGCGCATCAGCCGAAATGCCGTTGATCTTTGCGAGGGCGGCGTTGACCTTTGTGTAGCGATGATCCCGGTCGAAGAAAGCAAAGCCGATCGGCGCATTATCCGTCAGTGTGTCGAAGGCCGAGCCAGCCGTTGTTCCGAGACGCATCATAGGCCAGACCTCAACCGGTTCGCGGCTGGTTCAAGCCACGTCGCCCGAAACCCAACGGCCCGGTCAGGCCAGGTTGCACATACCTTGCGACGCTTTTGTTCCACTTTCTGCCGCTCCTCGCTGCATCTCTTTGTCGTTCCCCCTGCCCGCCGTCCTAAGTCTACTCACTGTTGACAGATTAGCCAGTGAATTCTTAGATTATCGGGATAACAGATGCCTATTATAGCGCGCTCTAGTCATACGAAATAATACTCATCCCCCAGCACAGTTACCAATCGACCCTGTTACTTACTTCGGTGACTTCGAAACCACCGGCGGCTTCCCGCCAGGGCTGGGACGAGTGCACGCAACTTAGTGGTGAGAAGATCTAGAGTGCACTGACGCAGACATAGGATTCACACACGAGCCTCGGACGTGCGATTCTGTTGGTATGTCCATTCCAGATTTTCTCGACACGCACCTAAGTTAAACGACATTGCCGGTTCGGGATGCGGGGCAGGGGGGAGCCGCGCCGGTGCAGCGCGGTTGCAATTGTGCATGTTCCATAATCGCTGTTCGCCGCCCCGGTTGTGCCCGGTCAAGCCCCTGCTCCAGCTCACCTTCGCGCGCTGGAGGAAGTTATGCAGCAGCCGTTAGGCCGCCTCCGATTAACATCTTGTGGGCGGCGGCCTCCCAATCAGCCCCCCGGAGGTTGAAACTTGGCTTGGTACGCGACGTCCGGCAACGCGGGCGCGGCGCCACTCCAGCCGATCCGCTCGTCGGTATACCGGCAGCGATCATAATTTTCGCGCGCCCGAGGATGCGCGGGGTGGAATGCACACGGCAAAAGGGTGTTGCGAAAGGGAGGAGCAGTGGCGGCCAAGGCAATTCATCGGCCAGTCGCGCAGAATGGACCAGAACCCGATCTCCCTGCGCCACATATTCGGGGGCTCGGGATAGGTGAACGGCACCTCCTCGGAAGCCTTCCGAAAGGCATCCACTACCCCGGCGCGCCCACGGTGGGTTCCGGCCAGCGGCCAGTCCTCACCCGGAATGATCCACTCGATGTCTTCGGCGACCAGCGCCAGCAGACCCTCCTTGTCGCCGCGGCCGATTGCGGCAAGGAAGTCCTTCACCGTCTGGACGTTCTCTTCGGTGCCCATAGGAATTCTCCATTTCCTTCGGGCCGGATCGCATTCGACCCGGCCGCGAGTATCACGTCCCTGCCGTCGGGGACGTCGTGTTCATCCGTCGAGTTTGACCAGGTCCTGGAAGATCAAGCGGCCCCAGCTGTTCCCGCGCCCCTGTACGAGAAGTCCGCCTTCAGAAAGCCCGCCGAGCTTGATCGGCGCGAAACCGAGCTTCTCCGCCAGCGCCCCGATCTCCGTTGCGGCGTCCTCATCATCGCTCGCCAGGAACACGACCCTCCTTCCACCCAGCAGGGCAGGATCCTGGGCCAGTTTCGCAGCGATCAAGTGGTTGAAGCCCTTGACCAGTTTCGCACCGGGGAAGGCCTGCGCGACGAACTGGGAAGAGGGCTGATCTCCCAGATCCTCGGGGTCCACGCCATAGGCATTGGTCACATCGACGATGGTCTTGCCCCGCCAGGTGGGAAGTGCCTTCGCGACATCCGGGTGCGCCCCGAAACGGACAGCCAGAAAAATGACGTCCGCCTTGACCGCTTCCGCCAGTGTCTTGGGAATGACCTCGGGTCCGATTGCGGCCGCGTCGGCTGCAAAGCTTGCGGGGTCGCGCGTGGTTGCGACGGCCACGTCGATGCTGTTGCGGTCGAACGCCTTGGCCAGGGCTCGGCCGATACTGCCGAAGCCGATAATTGCGTAGCTCATATGTTCTCCCTTGAGTTGCCAAACACCGGAGCGCACCGGATGACCGAACGGAGCGCTCGGCCGGATCCACATGTCAGAGCTGTGCCAAGCCGCCGTCGACGGCGACTTCGCTGGCGGTCATGAAGCTGCTGTCCGACGAAGCGAGAAAGGCGGCAACCGCCCCGATCTCCACCGGATCGGCCATGCGCTGGAGCGGAGTGATCGCACCGTAGGCCTTCTGGCCCTCCTCGCCCAACGCCTCCTTCGCGAGTTCGGTCGCCGTCGCCCCGGGCGACAGCACGTTGACCCGGATGCCGGTGCCCTTCAGATCCGCCGCCCAGCTCCGCGCGAGGTTGCGCACGGCCGCTTTGCTCGCGCTGTAGGCCGTAAATCCCGGAGCGCCCGTGGTGCCGGCGCTCGACCCGGTCAGGATGATCGAACCGCCGTCGCCCATCAGCGGCAGCGCCTTCTGGACCGTGAAGATCGTCCCCTTCACATTGGTGTCGAAGGTCTCGTCGATGTGCCCGGCGGTGATCCGGCCGAGCGGAAGCGGGCTTCCGGTCCCGGCATTGGCAAAGACGATATCGAGGGTTCCGCGTTCGGCCTTCACCGCCGCGTAGAGGTGGTCAAGGTCGGCCTCATCCGACACCGAGCCTTTCACCGCGCGGGCTTTGGGCCCGAGCTCCGCCACGGCCGCATCGAGGGCTTCCTGCCGGCGGCCGAAGATGAAGACGACGGCGCCCTCCTCGATGAATCGCTTTGCCGCAGCGCGGCCGATGCCGGTGGCGCCCCCCGTGATGACGGCGGTCTTTCCATTCAATCTGGTCATGTCGTGCATCCTTCGTTTCGCCATCCCGGGTCTTCGGCCGTATGGGGAAGCTGCCCCGAGAGCCTCAGCATGGGCCGGCGGACGTCAGGGGGGCAGTGCGGAACCGCGCACATCGATGGTGCGAAAACGATCCACCTAGACGATCTTCCGCCGCGATGATCCTGCGGACCGGTGTTCAGCGTGGTAGAACGGGCTCCGGTAGGCGGAACTCTCGGCGCGGAAATGCACCATGATCGACTGGGATGACGTTCGTTACTTTCTTGCCGCCGCGCGCGGGGGATCAGTGCGGGCTGCAGCGGGGCAGCTGGGTGTGAACCACTCGACCGTGCTGCGACGCATCGCCCAGCTCGAGGAACGCCTCGGGGCGCAGATGTTCGAAAAGCTGCCTTCGGGCTACCGCCTGACGGCTACGGGCGAGGAGGTCCTCGAACTCGCGATCCAGATGGAAGCGTCGTCGCACCAACTGGCGACGCGCGTCCTCGGGCGCGACCAGAGCGTGCGCGGGCTTCTGCGGGTGACGTTGACACCGATCCTTGCGACACACCTGCTCATGCCGGACTTCGCCGATTTCGCGCGTCAGTATCCAGACATTGAGATGGAAATCCTGTCGTCCGGCGAGTTGGCCAACCTGACCAACCGAGAGGCCGACGTGGCGATCCGCGTCGTCTACGATCGCCGAACCCTGCCGCTCAATCTTCACGGCTTGAAGGGACCGGAGTTGTTCGGCGGCGTCTACATGTCCCGCGAGCGACTGGCCGCATGGCGGGCGGGCGCGCCGGATCCCTTTCGGTGGATCGTCATAAGCATGCATGGCATTCCGGACTGGGCCGGCGGGGGTGAGGTGCACACCACGGGGGTTCCCTTCAGGACCACGGACGCCGCGGCGCAGATCGTCGCTGTCCGGCAAGGGCTCGGGATCACGACGCTGCCGTGCTTCGTCGGGGATGCCGATCCCTTGCTGGAGAGGGTGCCAGGGACCGACCTGCACATGTACGGAACGCTATGGATTCTCACACAGGGGGAGACACGTAAGACGAAGCGCGTCCGGCTCTTCACGGAGTTCGTATCCCGCAGGCTCGCCGCCTACGCTCCGTGTATCGCGGGGCTGTCGATAGCGCGCGGCTGACAGCCGGCAGGTCGGTCCCGCTCACTGAAAGGCTGTCGCGAAAGGGAGGCGCCACCCTGGTCAATCAGCCTGTCAGTTGACGCAGCCCTGCGGATCGGGTTGGCCAGCATCGACCGGGGCCGGTCGGATGGGACAGGCTTCCAGCCGTTCGCTTCCGAACGTCCGCAAAACGCCAGGAGCGGCCGTTGCAAGCATTGTGGATGCGAAAATGAATAGCTAGCCGGCGAATGTCCCAACCGACAGCTGCGCTTGATCAAAAACTCACAATCTTCATGAAGTCGATAAAGGCTCTCACCGAAGCGGGCATGTGTGTCCGCTCCGGATAGTAGAGATAGAAACCTGGGAAAACCTTACACCACGGTTCGAGCACCCGAAGAAGATTTCCGTTCTCAATTAACGGTAAAACCAAATCTTCGATCAGGTAGGCCAATCCAAGCCCCTCGCATGCGGCTGCCAGCAACAGATCCGTGTCATTGACGGTAAGCACGTTCCCGACATCGACATCGATCACGCCATCGACGTCAGAAAACCGCCATGGATACAGAGCTCCCGTGTTTTTCCATTTGTAGGTAAGGCACATGTGGTCTTTCAGATCGGCCGGGGTTTCAGGCCGCTGCCGGTCGGCGAAATATGTGGGGGCGCCAACAACCGCCATTCGAAGATCGGGCGTGATGCGAACCGCGACCATATCGCGACTGATTTGGCCGCCGATGCGGACACCGGCATCGAAGCCCTGCGCAACCACATCCGTGATGTCATTGTCGATCACGAGATCCAAGCGGACGTCCGGATAGGCGGATCGGAACCGCGCCAATTTCGGCAGGATGGCAATCCGCGCCGCGATGCTCGGCAGGTTGACGCGCACCACCCCTTTCGGCGTCTCCTGATAGGCGCCGACCGCCAGCATAGCCTCGTCCATCCCCGTCATCATGGGCTGGATGCGATCGTAAAGAACACGCCCCGCTTCGGTCAGCCCGACACTCCGGGTCGTGCGATTGAGAAGGCGCACACCAAGGCGGCTTTCAAGGGCTCGGACAGTGCGGCTCAGCGCCGACGGCGACATCGCAAGCCGCTTGGCAGCGCGCCCGAACGCTCGCTCGTCGCAGACAGTGACAAATGCTCTCAGCTGCGTGAAGTCCGTTCCATTCATTATGGCATCTCAATGCAATACTTCATCCCAGATAGGTACCATACACAGGCATAATCGCGATGCCGCATAGTCCTCCCGATGACAGGTGGAGCGTCCGACAGGTGCCGGACGTCAAAGGTCGTCAGACATGGAGCGAGGAATGGCGTCGATGAAACGCTGGGAAATCAATGCAATCGGCAGGCAGCACCTCAGGCTGAACGACGTCGGGATTCCCCAGCCCGGCCCGCGGGAGGTTCTGGTGAGGGTCGATGCGGTGGCGCTGAACTACCGCGACAAGATGGTCGTCGAGACCGGCCGCGGGCTGCCTCTGCAATTCCCTTTCACGCCCGGCTCCGACCTTGCCGGCGAGGTGGTGCTGCTCGGCGAAGGCGCATCCCGCTTCGGGTTGGGCATGAAGGTCATCTCCACGCCGACCCCGGACTGGATCGACGGCTTGCGTGCCGGGAACGCCCGCAAGCCTGCGTATCAAACATTGGGCGGCTTTTATCCGGGTGTGCTTGCCGAGTATGTCGCCATGCCGGAAGAGTGGTTCGTCTCGTCGCCCGAAACGCTCGAGCCATGGCAGGCCTGCACGCTTCCAGTCGCCGGTCTCACGGCCTGGTTCGCGCTTGTCGAACGGGCCGGGGTACGGGCGGGCGATACGGTTCTGATCCCCAGCACGGGCGGGGTCGCCCTTTTCGGAATGCAGATCGCCAAGGTCAATGGTGCCAAAGTGATGGTCTGCGGCCAGCCCGACTGCGAGACGCGCGCGAAGGCGCTCGGCGCCGATCACTTCATCGACGCCGGGAGTGACTGGATGGAAGCCGTCTACACGCTCACCTCCGAACGCGGCGCGGATGTCGTTCTGGAGGTCATCGGCGGCAAACATCTCGGACAATCCGTGCAGGTCACGGCGGTGGGTGGTCATGTCTGTCAGATCGGCGCGCTCGACGGTTGGGACATCCAGGCACCCGCAATGCCCTTGATGATGAAAGACATCACGATCCACGGGATCGGAACCGGCAGCAGAAAGGCGCTGGAACGGTTCGTCCGTGCGATCGATCAAACGGGCATCAAGCCGGTCGTCGATTCGCGCTATTCGCTCGCTGACCTTCCTGCAGCGTTCGACCATTTGGACCGGGGACCATTCGGTAAAATCGTTATCGACGTCACGTCATAGAACGGGCTGCGGTCCGGCTTGACGCATGGAGTTCGATGCCCATCCGCCAGTTGGAAAGGCGGACGGCGATAGGCGGGATTTCTACCGCGATGGCTGCTTTGGGTCAGAAGCGGCCACTGGAAGGTGTCGCGAAAAGGGCAGCATGGCCACCTCGCCGACATGCCGGCGGCGATCAGCTTGCCAGCACCGGCCCGGCCGGCTCCTCGATCTCCACCGCGGCCACCAGCACGTCGACGTCGAGGCCCTGTGCCTGGTGCCCACTGTCCGGCGCCGACGGCGTGGCGCCGCCCTGGGCGATCCGCTCGCCGGCATGCCGGCGGCGATCATATTTTTCGCGCATCCGGCGATGCACGGCGTAGACTCTGCCGGGTCACAGGATGACCCTCCACTCTATCCAAGGAAGTCGGTAGGCCCAATGCCACCCTCCAGGCCCCGCGTACCAGTGCCACGACCGAATTTCAGCAAGCCTCGCCCATCTACTGCCGCTTCGGCCGGAGTCCGGCCATCACCCGCCCGTGTGAACGGATCAGCGCTTCAGAAACAGTCTCAGTGGCTCGCCCGCGCGGCAGATGCCGAACGCACCGGAAATGGCGTGGAGGCTGAACTGTGTCGGCAATATGCTGAGCACTGGTTCCGCGTATCGCGGGGAGAGGAGTGAGGGAGACGATCTGGTGAGCGATACCACATTGACGCCACGGGAGCGGGCTCTGATCCGCAACGAATTCATGGTGCGCTTTGGGCAGGCACCGCGGCTGGAGAGCGGCATCCTGGTGAAGCGGTGGGCCACCGGGCGGAACAAGGGGCAGCCGAAGCCGGGAACGGTCATTCAGGGGATGCTGGACCGTGGGCTGCTGGAGTTGCGGGATGACGGTGGCCATTGGCTGCGGGCTCGGTTTACCGAGGCCGGCCTCGCTGCCTTACGGCACATGGCCGAGGACGCAGGCGCCCTTCCACCGGCCGAGTACCAGCACGTCTTGGACGAACTCGGACGCGGGCAATGGGTAGAGGTAAAGCACGGCTGACCTCACGTTCATGCCGCGTTCTCGGATCCCGGACAATTTGCGCATTCGACTTTGCGCATTTTGGGACGCTTGTCCTGTCCTGCGCGGGCGTCGCAATACCGTCGGCGAAAGGTTGTTGGCTGGTCAATCTCCGACGACACCGCAGGTGCCCCATGCCACGCCCAGCCGTCTCTCTTCCCCAAACCTTCGTAGCTTGGCTGTGGCCCTATTTGGATGCGTTTTCGGGGCGCACCCGCTCTACGGTGGCGGCGCTCGCGGTCGGTGCAGTGCTGGCGGTTGGTCCCCGCACCGTGACCAACCTGCTGCGCACCCTCGGCTTGGCGGACGATCCCGGCTTCGCCGCTTTTCACCGCGTGCTCAACCGCAACCGCTGGTCGGGGCTGAAACTCGCACGCACCCTGCTGAACGCCCTGGTCAACGCCTTCGTCCCGGACGGCCCGATCGTCATCGGTGTCGACCATACTCTTGAACGGCGCCGGGGAGTCCGTGTTCGCCCAGCAAGCCATTGCTTCGACTCCGTCCGGTCCTCGACGGAGCAGACGGTCACCAGCCGCGGATTGCGCTGGATGACCGCCATGCTGCTGGTCGAGGTTCCGTTCGCCGGCCGCATCTGGGGACTGCCGGTGTTGAGCGCATTGGTGCCAAGCCGCGCCTGGTTTGAGATGCAGGGCAGGCGCTACAGGCCGACCACCACCTGGGCCCGGGCCAGCCTGCTGCGCCTGCATCGCTGGCTGCCGGACCGGCTGCTGGTTGCCGTCATGGATGGCGAATTCGCCGCGCTGACCCTGCTTGATGCCATCAGCCCGTACATGGTGGTGATCACTCGGCTACGCTTGGATGCTCGCCTGTTCGATCCGCCGCCAGACCCGCCCTTGACCTTGCGGAAGATGGTGAAGGGCGCCCGTCAGCCCAGCTTACGGGCCCGTCTGACCGACAAGGACACGGTCTGGCGCCGGGCCGTCCAACCAAGCCGAACCCGGTGGCGCTCCGGCGGCTGGATCGACTATGCCTCCGGAACGGCGCTGTGGCACCACCAGGGCAAGCCGATCGTGCCCATCCTCTGGGTGATGGTGCGCTATCCCGATGGCCGGCGCGATCCGGAAGCTTTTCTGTGCACCGACCTGTCGATGTCGCCACGCACCGTCCTGGAATGGTTCAACCGCCGCTGGGCAATGGAGACGACGTATGAGGAGAGCCGTGCTCATCTCGGCATCGAGACCCAGCGACAGTGGGCAGACCCGGCGGTATTCCGTACCGCCCCACTGCTGTTCGGGCTTTACTCGTTGATCACGCTGTACGTCCATCAGAATGCCGGCCGCCTCGCTCTGTCGCCCCGGCGCGCCATCTGGTATCCGAAACCAGCGCCGACTTTCGCCGATGCCTTGGCCCGTCTGCGCCAGCACCTGTGGTTCGAACAGGCCGCCACGCCCGCTGAAGGTGACATGCTCAGAACGCCGCCATTGTTCCTTCGACGGCTCGTCGATGTCGCCTGCTACGCGCCGTAACCGCCCATCATCCGCACCATTGCTGGACTTGTGAACCGGCTCCTAAGCGAGACGGCAGTCCTGAAATGCGCAAAGTCGAAGATCTCTCGTGTAGTGACCCCGGTTAGGGCGAACGCCGAAGCTGAACGGACGCGAACGGTGATCCAATCCCTTTGGTCCCATACGCCGGACCTCTCGCTTCGCCTGGAGGAGTTTCGGGCCGGGGAGCAAACTCACAGAGGCTCTCCCAATGACCGGAGGGAGCTTCGGTCTCAGGTCACGTTCTACCTTAACGTTGTTTGCCTAACACCTATCGCGCGCTCCTCTGAAAGGGCCGTCCACCACATCACCTCAGTGATGCGGGCGCTTCGAAAGGGCCAGGCGTCCAGCCTCAACATCACCCGCGACATGCGAGGCGAGGCGCGCCTCGTCGAACGCGCCTTCAATGTCGGACCCGGCATGCTGGCCGAGGTCGTGCAGGTCGTCAGCCAGCAGTTCGAACCCCAAGCCGCATCATCGGCAGCGATGCCGGTCGCCATCATCATGCGCCTACAGCAAGACAGGGCGGCCAGCTTTTCGGGCGTCATGGAGACTCTCCTTTCAGGGTGCGGCACAGGCGCTCAGGCCGTTTCGCAGGCACGGTAATGGGCGGCGATCTCCGCACCGGTGGCGATCCAGACATCGTCCTTCGCCAGCACATGACGCAGGAAGTCGCGCAACAGGTGCCAGCGCATCGGCCGCCCGGAAACCTGCGGGTGAAGCACCATGGTCGTGCAGCCGCCCCAGGCGTGCGTCGCCTCGAACTCGTCGATCCACAGGCTCAGGACCGCGTCGCGGCCGAAAATCGGGCGCGGGTCGACCCGGCTCGTCATGCCGAAATTCCAGTCGTCGAAGGCATAATTGACCGGGATCTCGATCGGCCCGGGCCGGTCGTCGTGGAGCAGATGCCGATAGGGCCGGAAATCATCACGGAAGGAACTGGAATAGACGATCCCGCTGTCCGCCAGATAGGCGAGAAGCTCCGGGAAATTCTCGCCGGACGGGGCGCGATAGCCGACCGGCCGGACGCCCAGGGCGCGCTCCAGCGCTTCGAACCCGCGGTCGATCTCCTCGCGGGCGGCGTCGAAGGCGGAGCGTTCCGGCCGGCGATGAAGATAGCCGTGATGGCCGATCTCGTGTCCGGCGGCCACGATAGCCTCGCATTGCGGACGATGGGCGAGCGCGGTCCAGCCGGGAATGAAGAAGGTCGCCTTGACCTTTACCTCTTCGAGCAGATCCAGAATGCGGGCGATGCCGACGCGGCCGTCCCAGCCGCCATGCGAGACGGTGACCAGACGGTCGGCGTTCTCCGGCCGGTTGCCGATCCAGGCGGTTTCGCCGTCCACGTCGAAACCGACGAAAAGCGCGCTTTTGGCTCCGTTCGGCCAGGGGAAGTCCGAGGCAGGCGGCGCCCGGTTGAAGGCGATCGGGGGAAAGTCGGTCATGGCTGGCTCCCGGTTGATCAGCGGAACGGCTCTGTAAGGGGACGACCTGCGGCAAGCCTGGCGCACAGGGGGGCGACATCCTCCAGTGCCGGAAGGGCCGCGACGAGATCGGCCAGCGCGGCGACGGACTCCGCCGGCAACGCCATGCCGGCCAGTTCGGTGAACTTGGCCTGCACCGCCGTCGGCGTCATCGGCCGCTCAGGCGAGCCGGTGGCCCGTGGCACCATGCGGTCAACACCGGTTCCATCGGAAAAGCGCAGTTCCACAACCGGTTCGTCGAGCGCGGCCATCGCCGGATCGGTTTCGACGGCGATCCGGGCCAGCAGGTCGCGGATGCGGGGGTCGCGGCGCTTCGGCCCGGCATAGCTCGACAGCCCGGCTTCGCCATGGACGGCGCGCAGGGCAACGGCGAGCGGCAGGCTCATCTGGGCTGCGGCGAGCGGCTCGACCTCCGGCCGGCCGCACATGCCGACGAGGAACTGGCTGGCCTTCACGCGGATCCGCTCGATCTCCGCACCCGGCCGGCCGGTCTCGGCGAGCAGGTCGCCGACCGCGTCGATCGCCGAATGGGTGCCCCGGCAGGCGGCATAGGGCTTCAGCGACACCCGCATGATCCGGTAGACATCGCCCAGATCCTCGGTGAAGCGGGCAGGATCGCCATCGGCATGGCCGAAGCTGCGGAAGAAGCCTCCCCAGACCTCGTCGAAGACCTGCGACGGGCCGGTCATCCCGGCACGGGCGAGTTCGGCGGCCAGCACGCCGCCTTCCGCGGCGCGGCCGGCATGGATCTTTTTGGTTTGCGCACCGTCATGGATGAAGGCCCACAAGCCGGAGGAGAAGCTGGTGGCGATGGTGATCGCGTGCGCGGTCGCGGCGGCGTCCAGCCGCCACAAGCGGGCGACCGCGGCGGCGGCGGCGACCGCGCCGCAGGTCCCGGTCGAATGCCAGCCGGCGCCGTTGTGCCGGTCGTAGCCGCCGGCCGCCTCCAGCAGGCGGCGGCCGACCTCGTATCCGACGACGACGGCGACGAGAAGCTCCTTACCCGAAACCGGGCGGCCTTCGGCAGCGGCGATCACCGCCGGCACCACGACGGCGCCGGAATGGTCGCAGCCGCCGGTATCGTCCAGTTCGAAGACGTGGGCGGCGACCCCGTTGACCAGCGCGGCGTCGCGCGCGCTCGCGGTCCGGCCCAGTGCCCACAGGTGCGCCGGGCCGCCGGGGGCCACGCCGACCGTCCCGGCGACCAGCGCGAATTCATGCGACCGGGTTCCGGCGAGGCTGGCCCCCAGCGTGTCGAGAATATGGACCAGCGCCTTGTCCACGACGGCGGCGGGCAGATCGGCGAAACGGAGGGTCGCGGTGAAGGCGGCAAGGCGCGTCAGCGCGTCCGCTCCCGCGGTCGGCGGGGCGGCGGTCGGATGGGAGGTCATTGGACGTGTCCTGGAAGTCCCCAGGGTGGGGATGGGAGGGACCGCGCCGGGTGGGCCGGCGCGATTCCCGGACGATCACTTCACCGGTTCGCTGTTGACCAGCACGGTGTCGAGCATCGCGTCGGCCAGCCCCCAGCTGTCGAAGATCTTCTTGTATTCACCCGACGCCATCAGCGTCTTCAGCGCGGCGACATAGGCGTCGCGCAGTCCCGGCTCGGTCTTCGCGAAGGCGATTCCCTGGTAGAGCGAGGTGAAGGGCTTGCCGACGATCACGTAGCTGTCCTTCTCCAGGCCGACGAGATAGGGCAGCGTCTCGGAGCCCTGGACGGCGCCGTCGACGCGGCCCTGCTTCAGCTGCGTGCGGGCATCGGCCGACCCCTCCGACCCGACCACCTGGACGGCCGGCTTGCCCTGCGCCTCGCAATTTTCCTTCGACCATTTGGCCGTCTCATCGGGGAACGAGGTGCGGCGGCTCATGGCGACCTTCTTGCCGCAGAAGTTGGTCGGCAGCTTGAACTCGTCCTTGCGGTCGGCGAGGGTGTAGAACTGGGCGCCGGACTTCATGTAGTCGACGAAATCCAGGCTGTCGCGGCGCTTGGGAAGATCGCTCATCCCGGAATGGATCAGATCGGCGCGGCCGGTGGTCAGCGAGGAGATCATCTGCTCGAAGCCGATGTCGGCCCACTCGACGGTGACGCCGAGCTGCTTGGCCAGGGCCAGGCTGAGGTCGATGTCCAGCCCCTTCAGCGTGTTGGTCGCCGGATCCTTGTATTCCATCGGCGGATAGTTCGGCTGGTTGGCGACGATCACCTTGCCGGCGGACTTGATGCGCGCCGGAACGTCCTGGGCGGCGGCGGGGACGACCGTCGCACAGGCGAGACCTACAGCAACAAGGAGAGCGGATTTCAGGGTCATCATGGTTTCTCCGGGCACGAGATCGTTCACTTGTGGACGGCGCGGACGAAGGCCGCGCAGCGGGCGCTGTCCGGATTGGACAGGACTTTCTCCGCCGGACCGATTTCCTCGATCCGGCCTGACTCCATGAAGGCAACTGTATCGGCGACGCCGCGGGCGAACCCCATTTCATGGGTTACGACCACCATCGTCATGCCGCTTTCGGCAAGATCCTTCATCACGTCGAGGACTTCGGAAACCAGTTCCGGGTCGAGGGCGGAGGTCGGCTCGTCGAACAGGATCAGTTCTGGGCGCATGCCCATAGCGCGGGCGATGGCCACCCGCTGCTGCTGGCCGCCCGACAGTTCGGACGGGTAATGGTCCATCTTTTCGGCCAGACCGACCCGGGCGAGGAGATCGCGGGCATGGACGACGGCCGCCTTGCGATCCTCCTTCAGAACGTGGATCGGACCTTCGGTCACGTTTTCCAGCGCGGTCAGGTGGGGGAACAGATTGAAGCGTTGGAACACCATGCCGGTGTGCCGGCGCTGGCGGGCGATCTCGGCGTCGCGCAGCTCGTGCAGCTCGTCGCCCTGCCGGCGGTAGCCGAGCAGTTCGCCGCCGACCCAGATGGCGCCGCCGTCGATGCGCTCCAGCATGTTGATGCAGCGCAGGAACGTGCTCTTGCCCGATCCCGACGGCCCGATGATGCAGCAGACCTCCCCCTTGCGGATTTCGAGGTTGACGCGGTCGAGCGCGGTGAAGCTCGCGTAGCGCTTGGTGACGTCGATCGCCTTGACGAGGATTTCCGACATCGTCCCCTCCTCAGCCCGTCGCCTTGGGGCGTTTGGTTCCACGCGCGAAATGGCGCTCGACGTACATCTGCAGGACCGACAGGATGGAGACGACGGCGAGGTACCAGAAGCTGGCCACCAGCAGGAGTTCGAGGACCCGCGTGTTGGCGTAGTAGATGATCTGCGCGTTGTGCAGGATTTCCGAATACTGGATGACGCTGGCCAGCGACGTGATCTTGACCATGCCGATCACCTCGTTGCCGATCGGCGGCAGGATCACCCGCATCGCCTGCGGCAGCACGATCCGGCGCAGCATCATCAGCTGTCCCATGCCGATGGCGCGCGCCGCCTCGTATTGACCGCTGTCGACCGACAGAAGGCCGCCGCGGACCACCTCCGACGTGTAGGCCCCCTGCTGGATGCCGAGCGCCAGCATGGCGGCGACGAACGGCGTCATCACGTCGACGGTCCGCCATTCCATCAGGCCGGGGATGCCGATCTTGGGGAAGACCAGCGCCAGATTGAACCACAGCAGCAGCTGCAGCAGGGCCGGCGCGCCGCGGAAGATCCAGACATAGCCCGTGGCGATCCAGGACAGCACCGGGTTCTCGGAAATGCGCATGATCGCGAAGACCACGCCGAGCACGATGCCGATCAGCATGGCCGAGACGGTCATCAGGATCGTGTTGACCAGCCCTTCCAGGATCGCCGGGGCGAACAGGAATTCGCCGACATAGGACCATTCGATCTTGCCGGTGGCGAAGGCGCGGACCAGCGCGGCGAGAAGCAGCAGCACGATCCCGGCGGCGACCATCCGTCCCCAATGCCGGCGGGGACGAAGTTTCAGATGGCTTGTTCGGTAGATGTCCTCGCTCATCGGTTCAGTCCGCCCCCTTCGTCCGTGGTCTTGTCTTCCGGCGCGCCGGTCCGGTGCTGGTCGCTTAGCCGGGGCTGGGTCCCGCCCAGGCGCGCTGGCGCCCGATCACCGTCTCCAAATGCCCGATCTGCCGGCGCACGCTGGACGGCGCGGTTCCGTTGTAGCCGGAGCGTGCGGCGACGGCGGCTTCGGCGGTCAGATGCGCCAGGACGTCGGGCCCCAGCCGCGGATCGACAGTGGCGAGGTCTTCGGCGCTCAGGTCACTGAAATCGCAGCCCCTGGCTTCGCAATGGCGGACGAGCGCGCCGGTGATATCGTGCGCCTCGGAGAAGGGCACGCCGCGGCGGGCCAGCCAGTCGGCGACCTCGGTCGCCAGCGAAAAGCCGAGCGTCGCCTGCGCCTTCAGTCGCTCGCGATCCACCGCCATGGTGGCGATCATCCCGGTCATCGCCGGCAGCACGAGGTCAAGCGTATCGATGGCCTCGAAGGCCGCCCACTTGTCCTCGGCGAGGTCGCGGTTGTAGGCGAAGGGAATGCCCTTCAGCGCCACCAGCACGCCCTGCAGCACGGCGATCAGGCGGGACGAGCGGCCCCGCGTCAGTTCCGCGATGTCCGGGTTCTTCTTCTGCGGCATGATCGAGGAGCCGGTGGCGTGGCCGTCGTCAAGCTCGACCCAGGCGAACTGCTTGGAGTTCCACAGGAACACCTCCTCCGCCAGCCGCGAGAGGTTGACCCCCAGCATGGCGGTGACGAACAGGAACTCCGCGACATGGTCGCGGGCGCCGATCGCGTCGATCGAGTTCTCGCACGCGCCGTCATAGCCGAGTTCCACCGCGGAGAGTTCGGGATGGAGCGCGATGGCCGAACCGGCAAGCGCCGCGCCGCCGAGCGGCGACAGCGCGGAACGCCGCTCCCAGTCCATCATCCGGTCGATGTCGCGGGCGAAGCCCTGCGCATGGGCGAGCAGCTGATGAGCGAAGGTCACCGGCTGCGCCGGCTGGAGATGGGTGAAGCCCGCGGTGATGGTTTCGACATGCTCCTTCGCTTGTGCGACCAGCGCGTTCTGGAGGTCCAGTACATCGGCGGCAAGGCTGCGGATTTTGGTCCGGAGATGGAGCTTCAGGTCGTTGGCCGCCTGGTCGTTGCGGGAGCGGCCGGCGCGCAGCTTTCCGCCGAGCGCGCCGATGCGATCCTTCAGCACGCGTTCGAGAAAGGTGTGGACGTCCTCGTCCGCCGGGATCGGCTGCAGCTTGCCGGCAAGGAAATCCTGTTCCACCTCGGCAAGGGCCCGCTCGATGGCGGCGCATTCCTGCGCGTCCAGGATGCCGGCGCGGACCAGCTCGCGGGCGTGGGCGGCCGAAGACCGCAAATCTTCGGGAGCAAGCCGGAAATATTCAGCCGGAGACCGCGAAAGATCGACCAGGGCCTTGGACGGTGCCTTCTTGAACCGTCCGCCCCAGAGGGCGCCTGCGCTGTTCATGTGCAACTCCTCGTTCTGCACACACAGTGAGCATCAGGAAGCCCTGGCTGGACAAATGAATTGAATTCCGCAATGGTATTCCAAATCGGAATAGTCACCCGAGGAGGCCGGTTTGCATCTCCCCACCACCACGGCGCTCCGCGTCGTCGCTGCGCTGTCGCAGCACGGCACCGTGTCGGCGGCGGCGGTCGCCCTCAACATGACGCAGAGCGCGGTGAGCAAGCAGCTGAAGGCGGTGGAGACGCTGGTGGGACTAACGCTTTTCGAACGCGCGCGGCATGGGCTGGTGCCGACCGAAGCAGGCATCATCTACACCGAACAGGCGCGGGTGGCGATCGGGGCAATGGAAACCGCGGCCGTCCGCACGGCGCGGCTGCGCCACACCCGGCCGGTCCTGCGCCTCCATGTCCTGCCGATCCTGGGAGACCGCTGGTTCATGCAGAAGCTGATCGGCTTCACCGACCTGCATCCCGATGTCGACGTTCAATTCGTCACCTACGCGTCGCGGGAAAGCCATCCCGGGATCGACGTGGTATTCCGCTTCGGCAAGGGCGATTGTCCCGGTTGGGCCGCCGACTATTTCCTCGGCCGCGATGTCGCCCTGGTCGGTTCGCCGATGACGCTGGAACGCGGCGGCGGCATCGCCGGTCTCGACGACATCGGCAGATACCGCCTGCTTGTCCATTCCCAGACGCCGCTCGGCTGGGAGCAGTTCTTCTCCGCCCATGGGCGCGAGCTTCCGCCCGGCCGGGAACAGTTCCCGCTGTCCTACTATGCGCTCGTCATCCGCGGAGCGATCGGCGGCCAGGGGCTCGCCCTTGTGCCGCGCGTGCTGATCGCGCGGGAACTCCAGTCGGGCGAACTCGTCAACCCGCTCGGCCTCGGTTTCGACAGCCGCAATTGCTACTGGCTGACGACGCCATCGACACGGCCGCGCGAAGGGGTGTTGAAGTCCTTTTGCGATTGGGCGCTCACCGAGGCGGCGCGGTCGGAACGGGAGACTGCCGCCTGGACCGGCGGCGCCTGATCGAACGTTGTCTTGGAGCGCCGTTCGATTGCCGACTGCTCTCAGGACTCCCGTCCGGCAAAATGGGCCATAGCCTTGCCGGTCAGGCGGTAGGAGAGCTTTCCGTTCTCCCGCCGCGCACCGGTCGCGTCGTAGAAGGCGAGAAGCGCCGGGTTGCTGCGGTCGGCCGTCCAATCGACGCGGGAATGGCCTTCGGCCAGGGCGAGGGCGGCAAGCGCCTTGACGAGGCCGCGGCCGAGACCTTTGCCGCGATGGGCGTCGTCGACGTAGAGTTCCTTGAGAAACAACCCCTTGCGCAATCCCGGTCCGGGCCAGATCTCGGCGAAGGCGGCGAAGCCCGCCAGGACGCCATCGGCCTCGGCAACCAGGATCCGGTTGCCCGGCGGAAGGCGGCGCAGGTCGGCGACAATCGCCGGATGGGGCGGGCAGGGGACGCGGTAGTACGCCTGCATCGCTTCGAACAGTCGGGCGAGCTGCTCCGCCTCGGCGGGATCGAATGGCCGGATCGTCATGGGCGGGCCTGAAGAGGAGTGATAGGCATCTGCGTAGTCCCGCCATTTGATGGTGCATTCTACCAGTAGGACTGGAGGGATGCACTATGGGCCAAGTACTTCATGGGAGCGCCACGAGGACAGAGGCGATCAACATAGTCACGAGGGTTCTGTCAGGGCTTGCGCCAAGTTGCCGAGAGCGTGGGCATTCCTCAGATCTACCCTCCTATCGCGGAGGAGATGAACGCGTTGCCCACATTGCCAGTCGGCGAGCACGACCGAACGTTCGGATCGGACAGCGCATGGCTATCGGCGCTTTCGTTGCTACGGCTGCCGGCGCCAATTCAATGAGCGCACCGGCTCGGTGCTGAACCGGCTGCAACTGCCTTCGGACGTGGTGTTCCTGATCGTGTTGTGTCGGCTGCAGCTCAAGCTCAGCCTGCGCGATCTGGCGGAAATCTTGCTGTTACGCGGGCTGGTCTTCAGCCACGAGGCGGTGCGCGACTGGGAGGCCAAGCTGGCGCCGCGGCTCACCGAGGCTTTGCGCCAGCGCCGCCGAGGTAAGATCGGCCGCAGTTGGTATGTGGATGAAACGTACCTCAAGGTCGCGGGTCAGTGGTAATACCTGTACCGGGCCATCGACAGCGACGGTAATCTGGTTGATGTCTTCCTCAGCGCTACCCGCGACCGGGCTGCCGCCGAAACCTTCTTCCGCTCTGCTATCGAGGTCACTGGCATCACCCCCGAGACGATCACCACGGACAAGCACGCCGGCTACCCACCCGCGACTGACGAGCTGTTCGGCGAGGACGTCGAGCACCGAAAATCCAAATACAAGAACAACCATTTGGAGCAAGATCACCGCGGAGTCAAAGGGCGCACCCGCCCGATGCGTGGCTTCAAGTCGCCGGTCAGTGCCGCACGGCTTTGCCGGGCTTACGACGAAGTGCGCAACTTTCTGCGCCCGGCGCCCCGGCGCAAGCAGCACGTCCCGGCGGCACGCCGACGGGCAATCCATGTCCAGAGAGTCGCCGCGCTGCGCGACATACTCGCCGTCGCATCATTCACGGCGACCGCCCTCCGGGCCATTCGCATCACCGGCTCAGGCGGGGCGCGACACCTGACGGAACCGCTTTCGCCTCACCGCGAAGGGTGACCACTTCGCCGCATTGGCCCGCAGCCTGCTGCATGCGATCAGCGATTTCAGCTTGCGGGCACGCAATCTGGACAAGAAGCTGGTTGGCAATCTGAACATCGGCATGATCGGCCAATCACCGCTCAGTCAGAACAGCCGTATCAGTAAAGCCATCGCCCGGTTTCGCCAGCGTGACGAAGCAGTGAAATTGACGATCCTGATCCGCTCTCCAATCGAGTTGGAGGGGTGCCTGTTGAACGGTACGTTGGACATCGCGATCGGTTATTTCTGGCGCCGGGTGCCGTCCCTGCATTTCACACCGCTGTTCGTTGAGCGCCAGGTCGCCTATTGCGGCAAGAACCATCCTTTGTACGCTCAGGCCGGAAACCTGTCCCCGGACGAGGTCAGGGACTATGATTCGGCATGGCGCACTTATCCGCTTCCGGAAGCGCAGTTATTCACGCCGCCGCAGCGAATGACGGCGGCAACCGACAACATGGAGGCGCTGGCGATGCTGATACTCTGGGGCATCACTTAGGATATCTCCCGCAACACTTCGCCAAACCCTATTCGGACCAGGGGCTGTTGACCCCCCTGAATCCGACCCTGACGGAGTACGAAGTGCTCTTTCACGTCGTGACCCGGTAACGCCATTATCTTGGAGAGGTCGTCCGCGCGTTTCTGGATGACCTGCGCTCGGTCCATGTCGACGAGAGTAGGATGTGCAGCGTCTGAACGCTCCGCCGCGGCCTGGGGCGGGGCGTGCAACGCCCCCGTCCGCGTGGATGCGGAGCGGGAGCGGACGAACGGCGGGATCAGTTCGACAGGTCAGCGGCGAGGAATGGGGCGATGGCCGCACGGTCGACCACTGCACCCAACCCCGGTAGGTCCGGAAGCGCGACATACCCGTTTCGCACCTCCCTTTCCGGCGGGTTCTCTGTGACCGGCACATAGGAGTTCTGGTCGGAGAAGTAGGGATACACTTCCAGGTTCATGGTGTTCGGCAGCAAGCAAGCCAGAACCAGCGACGCCGACGAACATAGGGAACTCGCGCAATTGTGCGGAGCGACGCGGACGTTGTGGGTGTCCGCCATGCCGGCGATCTGCACAGCTTCCAGCAGACCGCCGCAGTTGCCGATGTCCGGCATGATGATCGAGACGGCACCGGTGTCCAGCAGATTGCGGAAACCGGCGCGGCCGTACACCCGTTCGCCGGCGGCGATGGAGATCCCCGTCCTGGCGGCGATGCGCGGAAGGCCCGAGAGGTTGAATGGATCCAGAGGCTCCTCGATCCATGTGATGTCAAGGCCGGCGCAGACGTCGAGGAAGCGGATCAACTGGTCGTCGCACAGGCCGCCCGACAGGTCGAGCATGAGTTCGACCTCCGGGCCGACCTCCGCACGCAGGGCCTTCACCCGCTCGACCGCGCGGCGGAAGCGTCCATCGTCCACCGCGCGGGCGGACACATGGCGGAAGGTGCCGTCCGGAAGTTCGTGGGCGAGAGGATAGGCTTTCAGGCTGGTGTAGCCGTCGGCCAGCGGCCGGGCCGCCGCCTTGGCCCAGCGCACGACGTCGTCGTGTTCGTGGTTCCAGCCGTTGGCGTAGACCTTGACCGATCGCCGCACCGGCCCCCCGAGCAGCCGGTGCACCGGCAAGGACAGGGCTTGGCCCAGGACATCCCATAGCGCGAGTTCGATGGCGCTCAGCGCCGCGAAGGTGATGGCGCCACCACCTTTGCTCCAGAAGGCTTGATCATAGAGATCCTGCCAGATGGCGCGGATCTGGGTGGCATCGCGCCCGATGATCTCGGCGGCCATGTCCTTCAGCATGCCGGCGACGGCAGACGCGCCGTAGCCGTAGGCGACGCCGGCTTCTCCAAAGCCGCTGACGCCGTCCTTGGTGACGATCTCGACCAGGACGGGCCGAAGCCCACCGCCCTCGACGGTGTAAATCTTGACGGATTTGATCTGCATCGCGGCGGGCCGTCAGATGTGGGCGGTGACGACGATTTCGATCATCGTCGTCCCCCCGAGATCGGCGACGCCGACGGTGGCGCGGGTCGGCAGGGCCTCGGCTGGCAGCCATTCCTTCCAGACCGCGTCCATGTCCGGCTTCTTTCCAAGGTCGGTCACGAAGATGGTTGCGGACAGCAGCTTGGACTTGTCGCTGCCGGCCAGGGCCAGATAGCCGTCGATCTTAGTCAGGATCTCGCGGGTCTGGCCCGCCATGTCCAGGCTTTCGTCGTCGCAGGTGGTGCCTCCGACGAAGACCATGCCGTTGCGTTCGACGACGCGGTGCATGATCGGGGTGCGCAGATGCCGGATGGTCATCGCTGGTTTTTCCTTTGGTGGTGGGGTGCTGTGGACGGGATCAATGTCCGCCGCCGGGGGGGCGCTCGCCCGTCACGGCGAACACCGCATCGGGCGGGGTGGGAAGGGCGGCCAGTTCGGACAGGCGCAACGGCTTGACCGGCGTGCGCCATCGGTAGGTGCCGATCTTGGACGGGCTGACGCCGCGTTCCTCGGCCATGATCTCCGAAACGGTCTGGGCACAAAGCCGCCCTTGGCAGGGGCCCATTCCGCAGCGCAGGAAGGTCTTGAGCTGGTTGGGTCCCGGCAGGCCGAGGGCGATCGCCTCGCGCAGCGCACCGGCACGCACATCCTCGCACCGGCAAACGATCGTTTCGGGATCCTGCGGTGCGCGGAACGCAAGGGACGGTCGATACAGTGTGTCGAGGAAGGCGCGACCGCGCCGATAGAGCGCCTGTTCGCACAGCAGCGGTTCGAGCGCGCGATCCCGCTCTTCGGCGGACAGCAGGC
The DNA here is from genome assembly GCF_042604625.1 of Azospirillum sp. A29. NCBI lineage: Bacteria > Pseudomonadati > Pseudomonadota > Alphaproteobacteria > Rhodospirillales > Azospirillaceae > Azospirillum > Azospirillum sp. A29. Next base: position 778,541 of record NZ_CP170467.1, on the reverse strand, counting down.
CGAGGCTTTCCAGCGCGACGATGCCCGCGATCCGACCGGCGACCGCCGCGTGCTGGGCTCCGCCGATGCCGGCTCCGTCGCCCGCCACGTACAGACCGGGCGTCGTGGTCCGTCCGCAGGCATCCGTGTGCGGCTGGAAGGCGCGCTGGGCCTCGTTCCAGACGATCTTGCAACCGGCGGCGCTGGCGAGGTTGATGGACGGAATCACGCCCTGGTGAAGAAACACGCAGTCGGCGTCGATGCTCCGCACGCGGGCGCCCTGCCGGAAGGTGATTCGCTTCGTCCGTTCATCCCCGGCGATGGACAGCGCGGTCACGCCGGAGTGCACGCGCACCCGTCGGCGCACCTTGACGAACAGCGCCAGCCCCTTCGCCAGATAGGGGGAGCGCAGGAAGTCCGGCGCGTGGCGGAGCGCCGCCCGGCGCTGCCGGGCGTCCGTGGTGTCGAGGAAGGCCGCGATCGTCGCGCCGGCTTGCACCAGCTGCCAAGCGAGCAGATAGAGGAGGGGACCGCTGCCCGCCAGAACGACGCGTCCCCGCGGAACAAGTCCTCCCGTCTTCAAGGCGATCTGCGCGGCCCCTGCCGTCATCACGCCGGGCAGAGTCCAGCCCGGCACCGGCATCGGCCGTTCCATGGCGCCGGTCGCGAGGATGACCGCGCGCGCTGGCAGGCGGCGGGCGGCTCCGCCCAGGCTGACCCCGACCATCGGGGTGGACGGCGCGCTTTCCGGTTCCAGCCCCCAGACGGTCGCTCCCGGAGCATAGTCGAGGGTGGATGCGGCGAACGCGTCGGTCAATGTCCGTCCCGCCCAGTAGTCCGGCCCCAGACAGTCGTCCGGTCCGGGCTCCCGCCGGGTGATCGCCCGGTAAATCTGCCCCCCAGGCGTCGGATTCTCGTCGAGCAGCAGGACCTGCGCGCCGCCGCGCGCCGCTTCCGTGGCGGCGGAGAGGCCCGCCGGTCCGGCGCCGACCACCACGAGGTCGTAGCGCCCGGCCAGCTCCGCCGCGGCGGTGAGCGTGCGCGCACTCATGCGCCCGTCTCCACGCCAACGCGGCGCCGGCCGCTCTGGCTTTCGACCAGCATGCCGTCCCGCGCAACGGTCAGGCAGCCATTCCGGTTCTGCGCTCCGTCAATGGTGACGAGACAGTCGAAGCACACGCCCATCAGGCAATAGGGCGCGCGCGGTTCGCCGCCGACGACGCTCGTGCGGACCGTGCGGACGCCGGAGGCCAGCAACGCCACCGCGACCGTCTCTCCTCTCTCGGCGGCGATAACCTGCCCGTCGAACGTGAAACGCACCGGGTCGGCCGGCTCATGCTGTCTGCGGAACATGGGACCTCCTGGGGAACCTCCTGGAATCGAAAACGGCAAGGTCGGAAGACAGAGCGCCTGCTGCAATTTGTGGCGCGAGAACCAGCGCGTGGCTCGCGGCCAGGGTCACGCCGGAATGGCAGGCCACCGCAAAAGCGCCGGGATGCGACGCCGACTCTTCGTAGACCGGCAGCCCATCCAGGGTCTTGACGCGGAAACCGGCCCAACTGCGCACGACGTTGACGTTGGCAAGCAGCGGGAACGTGCGGATCGCCCGTTGCGCCAGTACGGCGTTGATGTCGGCGCGCGCGGCGATGGATGTGGACGCCGTTTCCTCGCTGTCGCCGATCATCACCCCGCCCTCGTCGGTCTGGCGTATGGTGGCGGAGGCGAAGCGGAGGAAGGGCGCGCATTTCTCGGTGACCAGCACCTGGCCCTTGCTGCGCTTCAACGGAACGTCCAAACCGACCTTCGGCGCCAGCGTCCCGTTTCCGATGCCGGCCGCCAGCACCACGCGCCGGGCCACCGCCGTTCCCCAATCGCCGGACAACCGGAACCCGGCCTTCAAGGGTTCGATGTCCTTCACCGTGTGGCGCGCGCGGTAGTCCGCGCCGCCGGCCTTCAAGGCGGCGTGAAGCGCCCGCAGCAGCCGCAGCGAATTGACGTGGCCGTCCGCGGGGGAGAAGACGGCGCCGACCACGTCAGGGCCTATGGCGGGCAGGCGATCACGCAGCTCGTTGTGCCCGAGAATTTCATAAGGAGCCGCAGCACCAGCGGTTTCACCGGCGATGGTTTCCATCTCCGTGCGCCAGCGGTCCAACTCGGCCGAGGATAGGGCGAAGGAAAAGGCTCCCCGCTGGCTCAGGGCGACGTCGATTCCCGTGGCGTCCCGCAGCAGGGCCGCGAACTGCGGCCAGAGCAACGACGACTGCCGGGACCACAGCGCGTAGTGCGGCGCGCCGACTCCCTTCCCTTGCACCCAGACCAGAGCGAAATTCGCCCGTGAAGCGCGCAGATCGAGATCCTCGCCGTCCAGGACCAGCGGCCTCACACCGCTGCGGCACAGGCCGAAGGCGATGGACGCACCGACGAGCCCTCCGCCGATCACGGCGACGTCGCATTCCAGAAACCGTGACATACCGTGTCCCATTCACGCCGGGAGAGGCGGCGCGGCGTCGGAACGCCGCACCGCGCCGGATACGCTCAACTGCGCGGGCTGACGTCCACCTTGAACCACTTCATGGACAGGTCACGGACCGTGCCGTCCGCGACGGCCGAGGTGATGGCCGCGTCGAACCTGGCCTTCAGTTCCGCGTCCTCCTTGCGCAGGCCGACCGCGATGACGCCGAATACGCCGCCCGAAAACAGCGGGCCGGACAGCTTTGCGCCCTTCATGTCGGGCTTTTCCAGGGCGGCGGCCAGCACGGTGGCGTTGGCGAGCACCGCGTCCAGGCGACCGTTCATCAGGTCGAAGTTATGCTCCTCGGTCGACTTGTACTCCTTCAGGTTCACCACCCCATTGAAGTACGTGTCCATGAAGGTCGAGGCCGTCGTGGAGCCCTGGACGCCGGTCGACGTGCCCTTCATGACCTTGGCCATTTCGGCGATGCGCGCCTTGGCGGCGGTCTCCTGCGTGTCGAGGGAATAGCTTTCGCCCGTTCCCGGCATATTGGCCAGCGGGCTGTCGGCCAGCACGGCAAAGCCGTTGATGCCGGCGGCGTAGGGCTTGCTGAAGACGATGACCTCCTGCCGCTTGGGCGTCACGCTCACCGCCGCCATGATCGCGTCGTACTTGCGGGCGGTCAGCGCCGGAATGATCCCATCCCAGTTCTGCGCCACGATCTCGCATCTCACCGACATGCGTTCGCAGAGGACCTTTGCGAGGTCCATCTCGAAACCCTGCAGGGTGCCGTTCGGGGCCGAGAAGTTCCAGGGAGCATAGGCACCTTCCGTGGCGATCCGGACGGTCTGCTCCGCCGCCTGGGCGGTGAAGGAGGTCAAGGCGAGGACCGATGCGGCGATGATCCGTTTCAACGACATGAAGCCACCCTTTCTATTTTGTTTTGGGATGCGGAACGTGGCCCGGTCCGGGTTCGCGGCCGGGGACGGGCCTTCCTTGCCGGCGATCACGCGCGGGCGAGGAACTGGCGGAACCGTTCGGAATGCGGCCGGGCGAAGACGTCGGCGGGGGAGCCTTCCTCTTCGATCACTCCCTTGTGCAGGAAAACCGTCCGGGTCGAGACCTCGCGGGCAAACGCCATTTCGTGCGTCACGACCAGCATGGTCCGGCCCTCGGCCGCGAGGTCGCGCATCACCTTCAGCACCTCTCCCACCAACTCCGGGTCCAGCGCCGAGGTCGGTTCATCGAACAGCATGATCGCCGGATGCATGGCGAGCGCCCGCGCGATGGCCGCCCGCTGCTGCTGCCCGCCGGACAGGTGCGCCGGGTAGAAATTGCGTTTGGCGGCGATGCCGACGCGCTCCAGCAGCGCTTCCCCCTCCGCGATGCAGTCCTTGCGGTCCCGCCCCTGAACGTGCACCGGGGCTTCGATGATGTTTTCGAGGATCGTCAGGTGGGACCAGAGATTGAAGGATTGGAACACCATGGCGGCGCGGGATCGCAGACGCTGGACCTGTGCGGCGTCGGACGGGCGGGGTGGCCGGCCGGCCCTGCGGTCGATGCGGATTTCCTCGCCCTGGATGGCGACGGTGCCGTCGTTGGGCACCTCCAGCATGTTCACGCACCGCAACAGCGTCGATTTCCCGGAGCCGGAGGAGCCGACGATGGAGATCACCTCACCCTCATGCGCGGCGAGCGAAACGCCGTGCAGCACCTCCACCGACCCGTAGCTCTTGCGGATCCCGCTCAATGCGACCGCGGGGACAGGTTCGGGTATCCTCTCAGCCATGCTGCAGCATCTCCGGGGGCTCGGCCGGTCGGTGCGCTGCCGGCTGCCGGCGGTCCGGCGTGATCGCATGTTCGAAAAGAGTGAAACCATGGGAGGCAACGAAGGTCAGAAGCAGGTAGATCGCGCCGGCCATCATGAAGACCTCGATGGGTCGATAGCTCTCCGACACCAGCTTCGCCGCGATTCCGGTAACGTCCATGAGCGTTATGGTCGATGCGAGTGCGGTTGACTTGATCATCAGGATGACTTCGTTGCCGTAAGCCGGCAGCATGTGGCGAAGCGCCTGCGGCAGAACGATCCGGCGGAACATGAGCGCCTGCGACATGCCGCAGGCCCGCGCCGCCTCAACCTGCCCCGCGTTGACGGACAGGATTCCGCCGCGGATGATTTCCGCGCTGTAGGCGGCGGTGTTGAGAGCGAGCGCGATGACCGCGCACCAATAGGCTTCGCGCAGGTAGGGCCAGGCGAAACTGTGACGCAGCGCCGGAAATTGGCTCAGACCGTAATAGATGATGTAAATCTGAACCAGCAGCGGGGTGCCGCGATAGACGAAGATGTAGGCGCGGGCGCTGAGATCGAGCGCCGCATTGCCGCTGACCCGCATCAGCGCCAGTCCGAACGCCAGAATGGCGCCAACCGACACCGATATCAGGGACAGCTGGACGGTCAGCGGAATACCCTTGACCAGCGTTGCCAGCGTGCTGGCCAGGAATGACGTGTCGATCATGGTCACACCGCCTTGCGAATGCCGCGCGTGGCGCGCGCTTCCAGTGAGCGGAAGGCGATGCCCGACAGGAATGTGATGACGAGGTACAGCGCGGCCGCGGTCAGGAAGAAGCTGAAGGGCTGGCGGGTGGAGCCGGCGCCAATCTGCGCTTGGCGCATCAGCTCGACGAGCCCGATGACCGAGATCAGAGCGGATTCCTTCAGGACAAGCTGCCAGATGTTGCCGGATCCAGGAATCGCGTGGCGCACCGCTTGAGGCAAAACGATCCGGCGAAACAATGTGACCGGTGACATCCCATAGGCTCGTGCTGCTTCGATTTCTCCCTTGGAGAGGGCTTGAACCGCCCCCCGGAAGATTTGTGCCTGATAAGCGCCAGCCACCACGCCGATGGCCAGGACGCCGGTCAGGAAGCTCGGCGCGCCTATGAACCCTCCGGAGCCGCCCGACAGCAGGGCCAAAAGCTGGCTTGAGCCGAAGTAAAAAAGATAAATGACAAGGAGGTCGGGAATGCCGCGCAACACCATCGTGTAGAGGCGTCCGGCGGCGCGGAGTATGGAAAGATGCGACAGGAGGGCCGCGGCTCCCAAGGCGCCGAGCAGGACGCTGGTCAGGAAGCCGCACACTGCAATCGCCACCGTCAATCCGGTTGCGGCGAGCATGTCGCGGCCCCACCCACCGGGCGCAAAGCCCATGAGCTGGACGTAGTCGTGCAATTTTGCCTCTCGTTCCGGATGCATGTTGTCCATGCACCTTTTATTGCAGCCATTACTCGCCGGGACTTGGAGTAGCTCCGGATTTCGGAATGGAAAATTTGCCTCCGGCGACTTTAATCCATCGCAAAAAGCTGCTTTTCTGCACCATCACTTGGACGCATGATGTCCAACGGTCGTGCATGCGGTCAAATGCGAAATCGCTCGTCGTGAATAAGCAGACGTTATGGTGGAAGGATGAATCTTCGACAGGTTGAAGCGTTTCGCGCGGTCATGCTGACCGGTCAGATGACCACGGCGGCGGAACTGCTGTCCATCACCCAGCCCGCCGTCAGTCGCCTGATCCGCGATTTCGAGCATTCGACCCGCCTGCGCCTGTTCGAGCGGCGCGGCAACCAGATCATCCCGACCCAGGAGGCGGTCACGCTGATGAAGGAGGTCACGCGGTCCTTCGTCGGCTTGAACCGGATCGCCGCCGTCGCGGAGGAGATCAGCCGTCAGGCCGCCGGAACCTTGCGGATCGCCGCGATGCCGGCGCTCAGCAACGGCATTCTTCCCCGATTCCTGGCGCGCTTCCTGCGCGACAAATCCAACCTGTACGCCGCCTTGAACGGGCTCCCCTCGTCCATGGTTATCGAAGCGGTCGCGTCCGGCCAAGCCGATGTCGGCTTCGCGGATGGTCCACTCGACCGGCCGGGCTTTCTGATCGAAACCCGTCCCTTTGCCGCTGTCGTCGCGATTCCAGCGAACCACCCGCTGGCACAGAAGGCGCTGATCCATCCGGCCGACCTCGACCGGCAACGGATGATCTCCCTGGAGCCGGGAACCATCTTTGCGTCGAGGGTCGATGTGGCCCTTGCCGGAATCTCACGCCTGCCCACGTTGGAAGCTCGGCTCTCCCATACGGCGTTGATGCTGGTCAGCGAGGGAGCGGGCATCGCCATCATCGACCCGACCGCCGCTTGGGAGTTCGAAGGGCGCGGCGTTGTCACCCGCCCCTTCAGCGTCTACATCGACGCGAGTTTCCTGGTGATCCGCCCACCGAACCAGGGTGCGTCGGCCATCGTCGACCGCTTCGTCCAGGAGTTCTGGGAATTCCATGATCGCGAGGTGCCGGAACGCCGTGACTGACTGGGGGACTTTGTTGCGCAAATCGGCGCGACGAGTCCACCTCGGGGCAGTGATGATCAGGTGACCTTGCGGGTGGTCGGCATGCCCAAGCTGGTCATGATGTTCATGACCTTGCAAGCGACAGTAGCCTCGGCCTTTTGGTTGGGCAGACTCCGGGCGCGGAGGCTACGGCCGATCAGTTGCTTGTAGCGCATCATCGCCACCTCGCCCAAGGAGCGGCGGCCGTAGCGGACATCCCGCTGCCAGCCACACCGTCCACGTTCGACGATCCTCTGGATGTGACTGTCGCGTTGGCTGGGAGCGCTTCTGGCCGTGTCGCTCGGCACCGCGGTGGAGCGCGGCGGGATGATCACCTCCGCCGCGGGGCTGTGGGCGGCCAGGGCGCGGTAGACGGGCTCGCCGTCGTAGGCGCCGTCGGCCAACACTGTGCTGATCGGGCGCGCGATCCGATCGAGCAGTGGGCCGACCAGAGAGGCGTCACCTTCCTCGTTGCCCGTCAGCTCCGAAGCCAGGATCTCGCCGGTATCGGGATTGGCCGCCAAGTGAAGCTTTCTCCAGCTCCGACGCGCTTGGCCGCCGTGCTTTTCCAGGTGCCACTCACCCTTGCCGAACACCTTCAGCCCCGTGGAGTCGATGACCACCGTGACCGGCCCGTGCGTCCTGGCCAGCGCTGATGCGACTTCCAGATTGGCGCTGCGCCGGGAGAAGGTCGTGTGATCCGGAACCGGCAGGTCCAGGCCGAGCAGACGCATGAGCGAGCCCAGCAAACCCTCGGTCTGCCGTCATGGCCGACCGAACGCCAGACGCAGCATCAGCCCGGTCTCGATGGCGACGTCGGAGTAGCGCGCCGGCCGGCCGCGTCGGCCCGTAGCAGGCGGCGATCGCCTCCGCCGTCACCCACACCGCCAAGTCACCGCGCCGGCGAAGCGCCGCGTCGTATGCCGCCCAATTCTCCACACGATAGCGGGCCTTCGGGATCTTGTGGCGGCGGGGCTCATTGGCCTTGTACGGCATCGGAGGCTCGGCTTCAGCGGGCCGCCTCTATACCCGCTTGGCCTCCCGAACACCACCGGCCCGGCCTTTTTGCACCAACGTCCGCCAAGGGTGCTTTCAGGTTGGTGGATGCCCTGTCCGTGACAGTCATGCCATGGGTTTCAACAGGTGGCCCTGGGAGGGCTGCCTGACCGGGGCTCCGTTCTGTTCCAGGACGCCGGCGTTCCGCGGCTTCTTGCTTCGGTCAGCGCGCCCAGGGTGATGCGAGGATGACGCTGCACATATCCACCCGCTGGAACGCCGGATCCTTCGCTGCCAGGAAATCGTCGTTGAAGGTACCGAAGGTGCTGTTGGGGCGGTGCTTCATACCCTCATAGAAAGCGTCGATGATCCCATGCTTGAAGTCGGCTTCGCGGGGGAAGGCCGCGATAACGGCGTCACGCTCGTCATCCGTAAACTGGTCGTAGCCGCGGCCAGCCACGTCCATACCGGCGCCCGCCTGCACCAGCGCGATCTCCGGGCGCATGAATTCCGGAATGCCAGGCGTCGTGTGAAGAGCAACGGCATTCCAAACCGTTTCAATGTCACCGTCCGAGATTCCCTGCGCCCGCAGGAAATCCCGCGCGGCGTTGGCGCCGTCCACCTCGAACCGCAGCTGGCTGTTCTTGTAGGTCGCGGTGAGGCCGATGTCGTGGAACATGGAGGCCGTATAGAGCAGCTCCGGATCGAAGCTCATGCGCCGTCGCTTTCCCGCTATGGCTCCCCAGAAATAAACCCGGACCGAATGGTGGAAGAGCAGATCGCTCTCCGTATCCCGGATGAACCGGGTCACCTCACGGGCCAGTCTGCTATCGGGAATTTTCACGTCCGAAATGTCATCGGCCACCATGGTCTGTACTCCTTCCCATGCTGATCGTTGCATCAGAGTCGTGGCTTGTTCAGGTCTCCAGAACGGCCTGCGGCGTGTTCCGGAAGCTGATGGCCATGCGATTGTAGCTGTTCATCAGGCTGATCGCGATCGTGAGGTCGACGAGCTGCTTCTCGTCGAACACCTCCCGTGCAGCGTTGTAGGCGTCGTCCGGAACACCGGTCTCGGCAACGAGCGTCACGGTCTCGGCCCAGGCCAGGGCGGCGCGCTCGGTCTGGCTGAAGAGAGGACCGCCTTCCTTCCAGGCCTGCACCAACGCGAGCTTCTCGACCTTCACCCCTCTTTTGATGAGTTCGCGCGTGTGCATGTCGAGACAGAAGGCACAGTTATTGATCTGAGAAACTCGCAGGTAGACGAGATCCACCAGCTCTCCGGGCAGGCCGCTCTGCATGACATAGCCATAAACACCGCCCAGTGCCTTGGCGCCGTTAGGGGCGATTTGATTGTAGTCGAGCCTGTTGGTCATTGTTCGGATTCCTTCTTTCACTTGATGGGGAAGGTGAGCTTGGTCTCGTCGGAGTCGACGACAAAGACGGCAAGCAGCTTCGCTGGCGTGGTCTTGCTGGCGTTGCGGCTGACGGAATGGACCGCGCCCGGCACTTCCGACCAGCCCTCACCCGCCTTGTAGAGGCGGGTTTCACCGTCGTTCACCCTCGACTCGATCTCGCCGGACAGCACGTAGGCGTAGATGAAGGCGGACTTTGCGTGGGTGTGCGACAGGGAAGCGGCGCCGGGCGCGTACTCCACTTCGACCACGCGGAGCGACTTGCCGGGAATGTTGGCGATGGCCTGATCGAACTTGGCCGTCACCGTTTCGGTTTGAGTGTCGTGAGCCGGGGCAGGACCGGCGAAGATCGCAACGAGCACGGCCACGACAGCAGGGGCAATGATGCGGTTCTTCATGGCTCTTTCTCCTGTGACGCTCTGAAAATGCGGGTTTTTTGAGCCAGGAAAAAGACCCAAGAATGCGATGAAATCATGTACCATGGTGACATGACCAAGCCGCTCGCCTTGACTCTCGACCGTTCGGCCAAGGCCTCCCTGTCGGAGCAGATCCGGAGGGGTGTTGCCAAAGCCATTGAGGATGGCGTGCTGGAACCCGGCGCACGGCTGCCATCCTGGCAGGATCTTGCGGCCCAGCTCGGCGTTGCGCGCGGTACGGTGCGGACCGCCTATGAGACTCTCGCTGCCGCCCAGTTGATCGAGGCCTCACGCGCCAAGGGCACGCGCGTCGCTCAACGGCCGCGCACCGCCACAAGGAGCGAACCGCCGCCGGACGCAGGGTCGTTCCTGGAGACCTACCTGGAAATGACGCGGGGGCCTGCGTTCTTTCAGATGGGCGTACCGGCGGCCGAGACTTTCCCGGCAACCTTGTTCGCACGCATTCGCGCGAACGCCGTCCGCGCCGAGGCGAGCGTTCCCCCGTCATATCCCGACCCCCGCGGCGAGCATGAGTTGAGGCGGGAGATCGCAGCCTATCTGGCTGTCGCTCGCGGCATCGGCTGTTCGCCGTCGCAGGTCATCGTCACCGGGGGGTTCGGCGCAGGGCTCGGTCTGGGGCTCAGCGTGCTCGGCTTGGGCGGGCAGTCCGCCTGGTTCGAGAACCCGGGCTTTCCATGGACGAGGAAAGGACTTGAACTCGCAGGTTTGGCGGTGGCCCCGATTCCCGTCGATGCGGACGGAATCGACGTCGATCATGGGCTGCGCCATCATCCCGACGCGAAGCTCGTCGTCGTGACCCCCGGACAGCAGGCGCCGCTCGGGCCGACCTTGTCGCTGGAGCGGCGCCTTCGCCTCCTTGAATGGGCGGACGCGAACCGGGTCTGGGTGATCGAGGACGATTATCTGAGCGAACTGCAACTGGCGGGAAGAGCCGCACCGGCGCTCGCCTCGCTCGATCGAGGCGGGCGCGTCATCCACATCGGCTCATTCAGCAAGACGATCAGCCCGACCCTTCGACTGGGCTTCGTGGTCGCCCCGGTCGCGTTGGCCTCCCGGTTCGCCGAGGTGGCGGCATGTCTGGCACCACCGCCTGGACCCGCGGTGCAGATCGCGACCGCCGAGTTCATCCGCGAGGGCCACTACATGCGCCATCTCCGGCGCACCAAGCGCGCTTATGCGACCAAGCGGCAGGCCGTTCTGGATTGTCTTCACGCCTCCGTCGGCGCGGATCTTGTCGCTGCTCCCGGTTTGGCCGTGCTGCTTAGACTGCCGAAGGGAACGCCGGATGTCGCCATCGCGCGCGAAGCCCTGACGTTCGGCATGTTTCCGGCACCGCTTTCACCCTGGTATGCGCCGCCGGGCAATGCTGAATCCGGGCTTTTGCTGGGTGTCGCCACCGCACCGACCAAGAACCTTGCCCGGTCTTGCGACCGGCTCCTGGAAACGGTCCGGCGGTTCAAGTGAGGAGCTTGGCACGCCGAAGGTCGCGCGCCTGCACCACAAAGCCCCGGCCGCCCGGCTGCGGCAGCGCAAAAGAACCTGAACGGCGGCGCTGACCGGGATCAGCGCCGCATCAAGTGGATGGTCTGTGCCGGGTTCGGAAAGCCGATCAGGTCGGCCACGCCGAATTGAGGATGATCGAGCAGAAGTTCGTCTGCTGGAACCCCGGCTTCTTCAGCGCGAGAACATCGGCCTTGACGTTGCCGAAGGTGGTCTGAGGTTTTCCGCTGATTCCCTGTGCGAAGTGGTCGATGATGTTTTCCTTGAAGTCCGCCTCGCGTGGATGATGGGCGCAGACATGATGACGCTGCTCATGGGTAAAATCGTGATAGGCAATCCCCAGCACGTCCATTTCCACACCGGCCGTCACCAGGGCAACCGTCGGCCGCATGTGCTCGGGGATGCCCGGCGTGGTGTGGAGCGCGATTGCCGTCCACACATCCTCGATGTCGCGTTCGGCGACGCCATACCCCCTAAGGAATTCGCGGGCTGCATTCGCGCCGTCGACCTCGAACCGGAGATCGGCGCTCGAATGGCGGTCGGTCAGGCCCATATCGTGGAACATCGCGCCCACATAGAGCAGTTCGGCGTCGTAGGCGAGACCACGGCGATTGCCGGTGAGCGCCCCCCAGAGGAACACCCGCCGGCTGTGATTGTACAGCAGGTCATCCTCCGTATCGCGAACAAGCTGGGTCGCCGCGCGGGTAATCGCGCTGTCGGGAATAGGGATTCCGGCGATGATTTCGGACATGATTGCACTCCTTGAAAAGAACCGGCGTTGCCTCTTCGTGTATTCGCACGCTGAGGACATTACCATTACGGTCGAGAGGGCGGATCATGCTGGGTAAGAATACAGTCATCAGCGTGATCGCCGACTTATTTCTGCCGATTATAGCTCGACACCGCAATGCCGGCTGACCTATAGATCAGGACAATGGCACGTCGGTTCGTGCCAGTACCGACTGGAGCGACGGTGGCTGTTCAAAAGGTTGCGATCGTGATCCATGAGGGCGTCCAGGCGCTGGACGTCGCCGGACCCGTCGACGTTTTCGCTGAAGCGAACACTTACCTCCCGGCGGAGGACCGATACGAAACGGTCCTCATCGCCGCCGACCGAAGGCCATTGCGCGCGTCGAACCGGATGCAGATGCTGGCGGACGTGAGTTTCGAGGACGCATCCGGGGACTTCGGCATCCTGCTGGTCGCCGGCGGCCCCCATTTGCCCAACGCCGGTCCGGACGCGCGGCTCACCGGTTGGCTGCGCTCGGCGCCGGACCGCGCGGAGGTCTATGGCTCCATCTGCACGGGAGCCTTCGCACTCGGCTGTGCCGGGCTGCTCGACGGTCACACCGTGACCACCCACTGGCAGAATGCGCAAGCCCTCGCCGAGCGCTTTCCCGCCGCCAAGGTGGAGCCGGACCGCATTTATGTTCGTGACGGGCGGCTGGTCACATCCGCCGGCGTGACCGCAGGCATCGATCTCGCACTGGCGCTCGTGGCTCAGCGCCACGGGGCCGGCGTCGCCGTAGCGGTCGCAAAACGGTTGGTGGTGGTGGCCCAGCGCCAAGGAGGACAGTCGCAGTTCAGCCCCTATCTGACCGTGCCGGCGGACCCGGCGTCGGTCAGCGCGCGCATCCAAGACCATGTCATGGCGAACCTGGGAAAACGTCACACGCTTCGGTCGCTCGCCGACGAGGTGGGCATGAGTTCCCGCAATCTTGCCCGGCACTTCGTGCAGGAAACCGGGATCACGCCGCACGACTTCGTCCAGGGCGTCCGGATCGACGCGGCCCGCATGCTGCTGGAGGCAACCGACCGCCCGCTCAAGACCGTGGCGCACGACTGCGGCTTCGGTACGGCTGACCGGATGCGCATCGTGTTCAGCGAAAAGTTTGGGGTGTCCCCCGCTCAATACCGGGCAAGCTTTCGTCGGGGAGGATAAGGAGTTTCCCGCTGTTGCTGCGGCATTCGGAATGGCCGCCTCCCCCGATCAACCCATGGATCAGGAGGCTGTCGTCGTGCGGAAGCGCTTCCGGTAGTCCGCCGGAGTGATGCCGAGACTGCGGACGAAGGCGCGCCTCATGGTGCCGGCGTCACCGAAGCCGCAAATATAGGCGATGCGCTGGAGCGGCGTGGAGGAATCGACCAGCATCCGGCGCGCCGCGTCGAGCCGCGCGGCTTCAACGAAATCGGCCGGGGGTCGGCCGACGTCGCGCTTGAACACCCGGGCAAAATTCCCCGGACTCATGCCGGCCTGGGCGGCCAAGGCATCCACGGACAGATCGGCGGAAAGGTTGTCCAGCACATACTCCTGGATCTTCTGGATTCCGGTCCGGCTCGATGCTTGTGCGGCGAGATGGGCGCTGAATTGCGACTGCCCGCCGGGCCGCTTCAGGAACATCACCATGTAGCGGGCGACCAGCAGTGCCAGGTCCCGCCCGTGATCCTCCTCCAGGAGGGACAGCGCCAAGTCGATGCCCGACGTGACGCCGGCGGCGGTACAGACCTTGCCGTCGCGAATGAAGATCTGGTCCGAATCAACGGTCAATGCCGGAAAGTCGATACGAAGCTTGTCGGCGCATTCCCAATGGGTGGTGACGCGCCGGCCATCCAGCAGCCCGGTCGCCGCCAGAAGGAACACCCCCGTGCAGATCGAGCCGTAGCGGCGGGCTTGCGGCGCGCGACGCCTGAGCCAGTCGATCACCGCCGGATCGACGGCCTTGAACGACGGGTCACCGGCGATCAGCAACGTGTCGATCGGCTGGTCCGGATCGTGGATGGAACGATCGGCCAGGAACCGCAGGCTACCGGTCCCGCAAACCGGCCCCTCCGCGGTGCCCATCACCTGCACCTCGTAGGCCTTCGGATCGCCGAGGCGGCGCGCCGCCTCCCAGAACACCTCCGCCGGACCCACGACATCCAACGCCTGAACCCCAGGAGGGGCGAGAAGCACAATCCGCATGAGAAACGCTCGTCCTGCAGTCGGGCGGCCGAATTGCCCTGGCCGCCCGATCGTATTCGGCATGCCAATTATCGGGCAAGGGCAGGGCTGCGGAGCGTGGTGACGCGAAGCAGGGGATTGCCGGCGCCCAGCCGGCCCAACGCCCGCAGCAGCCCGCAACTGATCGCCGGTTCGCACAGCACCACCGGCAGATAGGCGGCGGCGAAAACCACCCAGTCCACGAACGGCGTTGCCTCCTCGCCCAACATCAGCCAGAAGCCGACCATGGCGACCACACCGCTATAGTAGACGGCGTCGAAGCGCAGAACCGACGCCCAGCGGATCGAGGTCAGCCCGCCGGCGTCCAACAGGCGCTTTCCGCCCATGGTGTGAGCGGCGACCAGCGGCACCATCAGCGACAGCGAGTTCACGGCGAGATGCACGAGATCCTGCGGTTCGAACAGCAGGCCCTGCAACGCAAGGCCGATGCCGAACCCGAACAGGGTCGCCCGGAAGCCGAAGATGAAATAGATGGCGGAGGCGCCGATGAAGTGCAGCTCCGATGGACCGACCGGCTGGTGCCAGACCTCCATGAGGACCGAGAAGAATGCGGCCGCCAGGAGTGCTTTGATCCATTCCTGCGGCCGGCGCAGGAATGCCGGAGCGTGTGAGGCAAGAAGGCTGAGTACGGCGGCATCGGCGCCGACGATCTTGGCGGCGGACAGCATGCCGGGTTCGATATGCATGGACGTCTCCCGATGTTTGACTGTGGAATTAGGCCGATTGCGGGTCGGCCGGCGCAGTGGCAGCGGCTGTGTGTGCGCAAAGCTCGTCGGGCGTCGCGAGCCCGGATTGGAGGATCGTCGCCTCCAGGGCACTCAGCCACTGCTCGTAGTAGCTCCAGGAGGGACCGTCAGGGGACTGGGTCCGTTCCCAGTCACCGATGGCGGCGATCAGGTTCCGGCGGAAATCCTCCCATTCGAAATGGCCCTCCCGCGCCAGGGCGAGCGCCACCCCGAAGGCCGACCGCTCCCACTCCTCCGCGAAGCAGAGAGAGCCGTTGGCGCGGGGCGGGGAATCCCCGGCCCCGGCCATGCTGGTCAGGGCGAAATGTTCGAAGCGGGTGAGCATACCCGTTTCTCCTGCCGGATTGGGTTCATGTGGACGTCGCCATCGCCACGCCCATCATGGCTTCCGGCGTGACCAGGGCGGCGAGTTCGCTTTCGCTCATGCCCTCGGTCCCGGCGGGACGCTCGGGAACGACGAACCAGCGGATTTGCGCGCTGCTGTCCCAGACCTTGACCTCCGTGCTTTCGGGCACGGCCAGCCCGAACTCCTTCAGCACCGCGCGCGGCTCTCGGGCAGCGCGGCTGCGGAAGGTCGGATCCTTGTACCAGTAGGGCGGCAGCCCCAGCACCGGCCAGGGGTAGCAGGAGCAGAGCGTGCAGATGACCAGATTGTGAACGCCTTCGCCATTCGCCACGGCGCGCATGTGTTCGCCCTCGGCACCGGCCATGCCTTCCGGCAGGTCCGTCATCTCGGCAATGGCAGCCGGCGCATCCTCGATGAGCCGCGTCTTGAAGGCCGGATCGACCCAGGCCCGGGCGACGATCCTGGCGCCGTTGAACGGACCCATTTTGGTTTCGAAGACGTCCAGCACCGTGTCCACGGTTCTGCTGGTGATGATGCCCTTTTCGATGAGCAGCGCTTCCAGGGCGCGGACACGCGCGGCGCTCCGGGCTTCGCGGTCATCGGGATGATGAAAGCGATCGGTCATGGTCGAGGACTCCTGTCAGGCGGCGGGCTTGGCGACGTAGGCGGCGTAAAGATCGGCATAGAGCGTGACGTTCGGCTCCGTGTTGCCGGGCCACAGCTCCCCGGCCTCGAAGCGCACGCAATAGACCGCCATCGGCGTGCCGACGCCGTCGGTCCCGGTATCGGTCAGATAGCCGTAAGCCCCCGGATAGACCGTCTCGACCACGCCACTGTGGTTTCGCAAAAAGCCGGGAAGGCGGGTGTGGTCCACCGTCGGAACATTCCTGACCGTGACGGTATCGCCTTCCCGGAAGTCGGGCAGGACCGCGATGTCGCGCTTTGGCGAATCCCCTGTCGCCAGATAGTGCTCGACACGCCGGTCGATCTCCGGCGCGCCACCTTGCGGCAGCGGCTTGTCCGGATCGGCGAGATATTCGGCCGTGCGGTCGTCCAACTCCTCCTCGGTGATGTAACCGTTTTCGATCAGGTAGCCGCAGATGCCGCCCAGCCATTTCTCATAGTAACGGTACTTGAAGTAATCGAAGGGGTTCAGGCTTTCCGCCCCGGTGCGCAGGTGGGCCCAGGTCCAGACGGTGTGAAAGGCGCTCGGCGTGGTCTGGAAGGGCAATTGCGGGCTGAGCGCCATCATGGCCGTATGAATGCCGAAGATGCGCTTTTCCCACTCCTCCACGAACACACGTGTTTCGACAGTGATGGAGCCCAGGCCTTCCAGGCCCCCGAGATAATGTTGCAGCTTCATTGGGTTGTTCCTGAGATGGGGAACGGGATCGGAAACGTCAGGGAACGGGGTCGTCCGCCCCGACCTTGCAGCCGCGGAGTCCCTCCAGAAGCGCTCCGGCATCAAGGTGGCGGCCGATGAAGACGAGTTGGTTCAACCGTTCCTCGTCGGGCTTCCAGGGCCGGCTTGGCCGCCCGTCCAACGTCATGTGGACGCTGTGGAAGACGAAGCGGCGCCCCTGTCCGTCGAGAGTCAGCACGCCCTTGGCGCGCAGCAGGTCGCGCCCTTTGTCCTGCACGAGTTGGCTGAGCCAGCGATCCACCGCCGTCGGGTCGAGCTGCCCGGCTTCACGCAAGGCCACGCAGCCGATGCCGGCGTCATGCTCGTGCTCATGCTCTTCGAGGATGCCGGGGTCGAGGCGCAGGATGTTCGCAAGATCGAAAGCAGCGATCCCAAGGATTTCAGAAAGTGGCAGGACACAGCCTTCGGTCCGGTGGATGCGGGCCAAAGGGTTGAGCCGACGAATGTCGCGTTCAACGGCGTCGAGTGCCGCGGCGGACTCCAGATCGATCTTGTTCAGCAGGATCACGTCGGCGAACGCGACCTGTTCGCGCGCCTCGTCGTGGCCGAGTTGCAAGGGCAGGTGACGGGCATCGGCCACGGTGACGATGGCATCGAGCGCGAAGCGGCGGCGCAGCCCGTCGTCCAGTATGAACGACTGGATGACGGGTGCCGGGTCGGCGAGCCCGCTCGTCTCGATCACCACCCGATCGAACCCGCACTCGTCCTCGACCAACCTCATCAACGCTTCGATCAGATCGCCGCGGACGATGCAGCAGACGCAACCATTGTTGAGTTCAACAACCGTCTCGCTCGTCGCCGTCACCAGCAGTCCGTCGATGCCGAGTTCTCCGTATTCGTTGACGATGACGGCGGTTCGCTCACCGCCGTGTTCAGCCAGGATGCGGTTGAGCAGGGTCGTCTTGCCGGCCCCGAGAAATCCGGTCAGCACGGTCACCGGAATCGGTCGCATAGCGATGCTCCGTTGCTTCAGGTTGCGAGAGGCAGCCTTGGCCTCACAGATAGCCAAGGGGATTGGCCGATCTGCTTCGGCGTCTCGTGGTATACATTGCACCGCATACCCTCCGCCGACTCAACATGTGGCAGCGGGCAATTCCTGACAAAGTGCCTATCAGAATCGGCCAACCGCATTGCCGCCATGGCTGCGACGATGAGCGAGTGTGCGAACAGGAGGGCGAACTAAAGAAAACAGATCACCTGGGAAAGACGTTGGTGCAAAAAGGCCGGGCCGGTGGTGTTCGGGAGGCCAAGCGGGTATAGAGGCGGCCCGCTGAAGCCGAGCCTCCGATGCCGTACAAGGCCAATGAGCGCCGCCGCCACAAGATCCCGAAGGCCCGCTATCGTGTGGAGAATTGGGCGGCATACGATGTGGCGCTTCACCGGCGCGGTGACTTGGCGGTGTGGGTCACGGCGGAGACGATCGCCGCCTGCTACGGGCCGACGCGGCCGGCCGGCGCGCTACTCCGACGTCGCCATCGAGACCGGGCTGATGCTGCGTCTGGCGTTCGATCGGCCATGGCGGCAGACCGAGGGTTTGCTGGGCTCGCTCATGCGCCTGCTCGGCCTGGACCTGCCGGTTCCGGATCACACGACCTTCTCCCGGCGCGGCGCCAATCTGGAGGTCGCGTCGGCGTTGGCCAGGAGGGAAGGGCCGGTCACCGTGGTCATCGACTCCATGGGGCTGAAGGTGTTCGGCAAGGGTGAGTGGCACCTGGAAAAGCACGGCGGCCAAGCGCGTCGGAGCTGGAGAAAGCACCACTTGGCGGCCGATCCCGATACCGGCGAGATCCTGGCTTCGGAGCTGACGGGCGACGAGGAAGGTGACGCCTCTCTGGTCGGCCCACTGCTCGATCAGATCGCGCGCCCGATCGGCACAGTGTTGGCCGACGGCGCCTACGACGGCGAGCCCGTCTACCGCGCCCTGGCCGCCCACAGCCCCGCAGCGGAGGTGATCATTCCGCCGCGCTCGAGCGCGGTGCCGAGCGACACGGCCGGAAGCGCTCCCAGCCAACGCGACAGTCACATCCAGAGGATCGTCGAGCGTGGACGGTGTGGCTGGCAGCGGGATGTCCGCTACGGCCGCCGCTCCTTGGGCGAGGTGGCGATGATGCGCTACAAGCAACTGATCGGCCGTAGCCTCCGCACCCGGAGTCTGCCCAACCAAAAGGCCGAGGCTGCTGTCGCTTGCAAGGTCATGAACATCATGACCAGCTTGGACATGCCGACCACCCGCAAGGTCGCCTGATCATCACTGCCCCGAGGTGGACTCGTCGCGCCGATTTGCGCAACAAAGTCCATCAGTGCACTATTGTCCGATGCGGCGGCAGATCACTACCACCTGCGCACGCTAGTGGAGGCCTGCTTCAGCCGCTACAAACATGTCATCGGAACTCTTATAGGGTTAGACACCGACGACCGCCAGCGGAACGAGATTGACGTCGCCGTACTCTTCCAGAATCCGCATGCTCGACCTTTTTTTGTCTTCAATGTTTAGATACGCAGCACTGCCGGCATCAGATCTCGGCATCTCGACGCAATAACATCGTGAAGCATTCTTGCTAACCGGAGCGAGGTCGCCTCATGGTTCAAGTCCCTTTCCAAATGGAGATAGCGGCCGAAACGGCGATCACATTCGGTGCTTTTCGCCTCCATTCAAACCGGCATCTCTTGTTCAAAGATAACGAGTCGGTTGTACTGGGTTCGCGCGCAATCGACATCTTGATTGCGTTGACAGAACGGGCTGGAGATTTGGTTACGAAGGACGAGCTGATCACGCGCGCGTGGCCGAACACAATTGTCGACGAGTCAAATCTCAGAGCGCAGATAGCTTTGATTCGCAAAGCTCTTGGTGACACCGGGAGCTCAGCCCATTTTATTGTGGCTGTTCCAGGTCGCAGCTACCGCTTCGTGGCGCCAATCTCATCCTCGATCTTTACAGATGGAGCCGAAGCTGCGGGCATCCGGAACAACCTCCCACAACTGCTGAGACCACCAATCGGGCGAGATGAGGCCATAAAAGCCGTTCGAGGCCGCTTTCAGCGTTATCGTCTTACAACCATCGTGGGACCAGGCGGCATCGGCAAGACCACACTTTGCGTCGCCGTCGCTCAGCAACTCCTGCCTTCCTATAAGGATGGAGTGTGCTTTCTAGATCTGGCTCCGCTGACGAACGGTCAACTTGCGTCAAGTGTGCTGGCAGCCACACTCGGCCTTGCCATCAGTTCCAAGGATCCGCTTCCCGGCATCATCATGCACTTGCGTGAACGTCAGATTCTACTTGTCTTCGACAGTTGCGAGTTGGTTGTCGATGCAACTGTGCAATTGGCAGAAGCGCTCCTCCGACAGGCACCGGACATCCACATCCTTGCAACGAGTCGGGAAGGTTTGCGAGCGGAAGGCGAGAGCGTCTATCGATTGGCGCCCCTGGACCTGCCTCCCGTTTCTGCTGGATTGACCTCGAGGGAGGCAATGACCTTCTCGGCCGTGCAGCTCTTCGTCGAACATGCATCGTCTCGCGGCACCGGATTTGTGTTTGATGACAGTGAGGCGCCTCTCGTTGCTGATATTTGCCGTCAACTCGATGGCATCCCCTTGGCCATCGAACTGGCGGCAGGTCGGGTTGGAGCGTTCGGCACGCGAGGCGTGGCAAAACTACTGAACGATCGCTTTCGGCTGCTCACTGGAGGCCGGCGTACCGCCCTTCCCAGGCATCAAACGCTGGAGGCTACGATTGATTGGAGTTATGAGGCGCTCTCGGAATCAGAACAGAGATTCTTGCGCTGTCTTGGTGTGTTTTCGGGTGATTTCACGCTGGACGAGGTTGTCGCTGTCGTAACTGGGGTCAGTAATCTTGAGACCAACATTCCTCTTCATCTTTCCAATCTGATCTCAAAATCTCTTGTCGCTGTCGATGCTCGCCAGGAAGTTGCGCAGTACCGATTGCTTGACACAACCCGCGCCTACGCGTTGGCCAAGCTTTTGCGACACGATGAACTCAATGGGGTCGTACTACGGCTGGCTGAATATCTGTGCGGGGTCCTTAAACACGCGCATGGCGAAATTGAAACAATTCCGGTTGGCGAATGGCTAAGTAGGTACAGCCACCATATCAACAATGTGCGTACGGTGCTGGACTGGGCCTATTCCCCTAAGGGCGATCCAAAAATCGGGCTTGCCATGACCGTGACCGCAATCCCGCTGTGGTATCAGCTATCGTTGGTCGACGAATGTCTGAACTGTGTTCAACGCGCGCTGTCAAGTATCAGCCCAGGACCAGAACGGGATGCGCAGGCGCGCGAAATCATGCAGCTTTACAGAGCGCTTGGTCTGTCTCAGGCTTTCAAGGTGGGCTTCGCGCTCCAGGCACCGGCGGCATTCGCCAAAGCTCTGGAAATTGCCGAGAACCTCGGCGACGTGGATGCTCAGTCGGAAGCGCTTTGGGGATTGTGGCTTTGCCAAATCGGGATGGGTGAGTACCGATCATCACTTGGCATCGCGCAGCGATTTATGAAACTCGCGGGAAACGGCCTCGATCGCTTCATTGGCGATCGGATGATCAGCATGACACTCTTCTGCATGGGAGATTGCAAGGGGGCTCGCATCCACGCAGATCGTATGCTTGCTCATGACACTTCCACTTCGGAAACCACTTCGACCAGTTCGGTTCGTTTTCGATTTGGGCAATCAGTGGCCGCGCGCATTCAGCCTGCCCAACTCCTTTGGATGCAAGGCTTCCCCGATCAGGCAATATTGGCCGTGAAGAGTGCCGTCGACGCCGCACGGGCATCGGGTCATGCGATTTCGCTCTGCGAAGCACTGGCACGGTGGGCATGCCCTGTCTGGATCCATGTCGGCGATCTGGCGGCTGCGGACCTCTCGATCACCAACATGCTCGACTTGGCGGCCGCGAATTCGCTCGGTCCGTGGGAGGTGTTCGGTCGTTGCTGGAGAGGCACACTTTTGATCAAGCAGGGTCATGTAGATCGAGGCATTGCAGTTCTTCGCACGGCTCTGGAGGAGCTTGGAAAGGGAAGGGTGTTCACGCTCTACAATGTTAGATTTCTTGGGTTTCTTGCCGAAGGTTTGGCCGCCGCGGGTCAGAGCGCTGAAGGTTTGACCTTGGTCGACGCTGCCATCCGGCACAGCGAGGAAAAGGAAGAGCTTTGGTGCATTGCCGAACTCTTGCGCGTGAAAGGTGAGATCCTGCTGCTTGACGGCGCAGGTTCAGCTTCGGCCGAGCAATGCTTCCTACAGTCGGTCAAATTTGCGCGACAGCAGGATGCTCTATCCTGGGAACTCCGTACGGGCATGAGCATGTCTCGTTTGCTATGTCAACATGGAGAGATAACGATGGCACGTTGCTTTTTGATGAATATATTCTACCGTTTCACCGAAGGCTTTGAGACAGCCGATTTGAAAGCTGCGAAGGCTCTTCTCGACGAATTCTCGCAGTGATCGATCGGGGCTCCACTCCTTCGCATCCCAGCTTGGACACACCGGAATTCACAACGATTCACTGGCTACTCTTCGGTCTCTTGGGTCATCGTCTTCCAATGCCGATCATTCGGCAATGTGCGATTGAACCACTGTGGAGAGGAGCGGACATGACCAACGCTGTAATGGATGCGCTCGTCCTGCATGGGCCCAACGCACCCTTCACTCTTGCCAGCATCGCTCGCCCGGAACCCGTGGCTGGCCAGGTCTTGGTTCGCATAAAAGCAAGCAGCGTCAACCCGCTGGATCTCAAGATCAGAAGCGGCAACGCGGCGCACGCGAAACATCCCTTCCCCGCAATCCTGGGAATGGACTTTGCCGGAACCATCGAGGCGCTCGGTGCCGGCGAGTGCGGTTTCGCCGTCGGAGATGATGTGTATGGACTGGCCGGCGGCGTGGGTGGCCTTCAAGGGTCGCTGGCACAGTTTGCTGCCGTTGATGCCAGCCTATTGGCGCCGAAGCCATCCAATCTCAGCATGCGCGAGGCGGCCGCGCTCCCCCTTGTCTTCATCACGGCTTGGGAAGGTTTGGTCGACCGGGCCCAAGTCCAAGCCCGCCAGAAGGTGCTTGTTCTGGGTGCCGGCGGAGTTGGGCAGATGGCGATCCAGATCGCTTCGGCTTTTGGAGCTGAAGTCTTCGCTGTCGACACAGCTGCGAAGGGAGCCACCATCGAACTATTGGGCGCAACAGCAATCGACCGTGAGCAGACAACCCCTCAGGAGTATGTCGGCGATCACACCGGTGGTATCGGTTTCGATGTCGTCTATGACACCGTAGGGGGCGCAGCACTTGATACCGCGTTCAACATCGTTCGGCGTTTCGGTCATGTGGTGAGTTGCCTCGGGTGGAGCACACATTCACTTGCTCCCCTGTCATTCCGCGCCGCGACCTATTCGGGTGTCTTCACGCTTTTGCCGATGCTGACAGGCGAGGGTCGCGCACACCACGGCGACATCATGCGTGAGGCGACAAGGCTTGTTGAGGCGGGAAAGGTCGTGCCTTTCGTCGATCCTCGAAGCTTCAAACTCAACGCGGTCGCCGATGCTCATCGCGAGATCGAAAATCGCACAGCCGCGGGTAAGATCGTGATCGAGATCACGGATTGAAACGCGACTCATGTCACCCAGTGCAGCGATCGGTGTCATGCCATTCCCTGACACGTAACTGATCGAAAGTGTCTTTACACGACAAGCTCGTCGCCCAGGCCGAAGCCTTTCATAGCTGGATCGACATTTCCGGCACCCAATTGTCCGCGCAATCGGGCGGCACCTCGGCACTTTACCGGCGATTCACGCCGGATTGACAAGCGGCCTTCAATTCGAAGGTGCTCTTCAAGGTCTTCCGGCCGGCGACCGTCATCGCCGTTGATCCCGACTTGCTCGCGCCCAACCTCGAAGACAAGTCCATGCGCGAAGCTGCCGCATTGCCGCCTGTCTTCATCACGGCATGGAACGATGTCCCCGATCGCGCACAGGTCGGGGCTTCCATTTCGAGACTGTCGCGAAAGCACAAAACGAAACCGAAAGGCGCACTGTCGACGGCAATCTTGCCGTCGATATCACCGAATAGCGCAGCATCATCAACCCTCTGAAGAAAGGAAAGATGTCATGCCATTCGTCAATGTGAAACTGGTCGACGGCGTTTTCACGCCGGAAGAGAAACACGCCATGGCCAAGGCCCTGACCGATGTCATGGTGAAGTTCGAGGGCTCTGAGGCCTTCCGCGAGGTGGTATGGGTCCTCATCGAGGAACTTCATACCGACGGCTGGCACATCGGCGGCAGGCCGTTCGAGGGGCCCAAGTCGTTGATGACGATCCTCTCGAAATCCAAGGACGTCGTTGAAATGATCGACGGCACGCCAACAACCCGCAAAGAGTGGGCCGCGGCAGCGCCAGTCTTGGGCTGACCACCTCGCACTCTCCAACACGGTGACCGTGGAGAACCGCTCGACCGAAGTCGGGCGGCTGCCGGTGGAACCGTGCCCGCCCGACAGAGGGAAGAGACATGAATGCGAGAGAAGCGTTTTCAGCACCCGGTGCGACGAGACGGGACGTCTTGATTGGCACCGCTGCCGTCCTCGCCACGACGTTGCCTCTGGAGACCATGGCCGCCACGGTGTCGTCGAACTCAATCAGAGCAACCATTGCAGATGGGAGTGAAACCATGAGCAGCATCAAAACGAAAGACGGTGCGCAGATCTTCTATAAGGACTGGGGCAGCGGGCAGCCGATTGTGTTCCATCACGGGTGGCCGCTGAGCAGCGACGACTGGGACAACCAGATGCTGTTCTTTCTCGGAAAGGGTTTCCGGGTCATTGCCCACGACCGCAGGGGCCATGGCCGTTCAAGTCAGACCTCGGGCGGCAACGACATGGACACGTACGCGGCCGATGTCGCCGCGCTTGCCGAAGCGCTCGACCTCCGCAATGCGATTCACATCGGTCATTCGACAGGCGGCGGGGAGGTCACCAGATACGTCGCCCGGCACGGCAAAGGCCGGGTCGCCAAAGCGGTTCTCATCTCCGCCATTCCGCCCGTGATGGTCAAGTCCGCGAAAAATCCGGGAGGACTTCCCATCGAAGTCTTCGACGGCTACCGTGCCGCTCTGGCGGCCAACCGGGCGCAGCTCTACCTCGATATAGCAAGCGGCCCCTTCTACGGCTTCAACCGCCCCGGTGCGGCAGTCTCCGAAGGCACGATCCGCAACTGGTGGCGTCAGGGCATGATGGGCGGCGCGCACGCGCACTATGAGTGCATCAAGGTCTTCTCGGAGACCGATTTCACCGACGACCTGCGGATTATCGATGTTCCGGTTTTGGTGATGCACGGCAGCGACGACCAAGTGGTGCCCATCGCGGACTCCGCCGAACTCTCGGTCAAGCTACTCGAGAACGGGAAGCTCAAGGTCTACGACGGCTATCCGCACGGGATGTTCACCACCCACGCCGACGTCATCAACGCGGACATCCTGGCCTTCATCAAGTCGTGATGGCCCGGGCAGGTCGATATGCCGGCCCTCAAGCTTCCACATCAGATTTGATAGCTGCCGGCTCAACTGAGACCGGCTGCGGAAAGGTATGTCGTGAAACCCGAACACATGCTCTCCCGCCGTGGATTCTGCCTTTGCTGCATGGGCGCAGCGGGTCTCGCCGCCACAGGGGGCTGGCTAAGTCCACGCGAGGCCTATGCCGAGGCGCGCGGCTTGGTGAGCCTCATCAAGGACAGCGCCGCCAAGTCCGTGATTGCCACCCACGAACTGAGGAACAACATCACCATCCTCGAAGGCTCCGGCGGCAACGTGGCGGTTTCGGGGGGCAAGGACGGCCTCGTCATGGTCGATGCCGGCATCAGCGTGTCGCGCGCCCAAATGACGAAAGCACTCTCCGCGCTTTCTCCGGACCCTGTGACCCACCTCATCAACACCCACTGGCACTTCGATCACGCGGACAGCAACGCGTGGATCGGTGCGGCTGGAGCCAAAATCATCGCACACGAGAACACCCGCAAGTACCTCTCTCAAGTGCAGCGGGTGGAGGACTGGGATTACAATTTTGTTCCGCTGGAACAGAGTGGAGTGCCGAAGCACGTCTTCGCCACGGAACATTCGCTCAAGCTGAACGGCCAGTCGCTCGCCATGAAGCATTACGGTCCGGCGCACACCGATGGCGACATTTCAGTGATGTTCGGCGAGGCAGACGTCCTCCATGTC
Source organism: Azospirillum sp. A29 (assembly GCF_042604625.1). NCBI lineage: Bacteria > Pseudomonadati > Pseudomonadota > Alphaproteobacteria > Rhodospirillales > Azospirillaceae > Azospirillum > Azospirillum sp. A29. Next base: position 752,672 of record NZ_CP170467.1, on the reverse strand, counting down.
GGCGACACCTACTGGAACGGAATATATCCGTTTATCGACTATTCGACGGGAGGCAGCATCGATGGGATGATCGCCGCCTCGGATGCAAACCTCGCTGCGTCGACCAGCAAGACGATCATCATTCCGGGCCACGGGAATCCGGTGAGCAACCGCGCTGAGCTGCAGGATTTCCGCGACATGCTCGTCGCCATTCGCGAGAATGTCGCCGTGCTGAAACGCCAGGGACGCACGCGAGACGAGGCGGTTGCGGCCAAACCGACAGCGGCTTTCGACGCCAAGTGGGGCAATTTCGTCATCGATCCGGGCTTCTTCACGCGGCTGGTCTATGCGGGCGTCTAGCACGCCCCTTCGGTCATCCGGCAATCCGGGCGCTTTCCTCCCCCGGGTTCCGGCGCGTCATCAGACCCCCGATCCGCCGACCATCGAACCAATTTTGGAGATGACTATGTCCGAAACAAAAAGCCCTCTGTTCATCGATATTCCGGTCGAACTGAAGGAGGTGAAGTCAGTCCACAGCATCGGCGGCCTTGAGTTCGAAGGCGACCTGCCCGCGTCGCTGTTCCATCTTCATTTGATCACCACAGACATTGCGAATTGGAAAGCGGAATCGGACGTGATCGTGGTCTTCCATACCAATGCGGGCCACGTCACGTTGAACGACGCTGCCTACAATACTTCGCGCAATATCGCCACTGGAAACCCATACAAAAAGCTGGTGGCCGACCTTATCGACGTCGGCGTCAAGGTCGAACTCTGCGGCGCGACCGCGCAAGTGAACGGCTGGGGCAATGCCGATCTTCTCCCCAACATAAAGATCAATCTCGATGCCATGGCCCGCACGATTCAGCTTGTGCAGCAGGGCTTCGTCAAGATCACGGAGTGATGATCGGTATCCCTGATACAGGCGCTACGATAGCTTCCAAGAGGCCGCCATGCTCCAATCGCCATTCGGATTTCATTCGACCGCATCGGAAGTCCTGAGAGGCGTCGACCTCCGGGGGAAGACAATGATCGTCACCGGCGGAGCAAGCGGTATCGGAATCGAGACAACGGCGGCACTCGCCGCGGCCGGGGCGTCTGTCGTCATCGCTGCTCGCCGCCTGAAAGCCGCTGAAGAAGTCGCAGCGGACATCCGGATCAGAACCGTCAATCCGGGCATCTCGGTCCGCCAATTGGACCTCGCGGACCTCCGCTCCGTCGGGCATTTTGTCGACAACTGGGAAGGCCCCATTCACGCGCTCGTCAACAACGCGGGCATCATGGCGCTGCCGGACCTGCAGCGCTCTCCCCCAGGATGGGAGATGCAGTTCGCGACCAACTTTCTGGGGCATTTCGCCTTAACCCTCGGCCTCCGCCGCTCCCTCGCCCAAGCCCAAGGCGCACGCGTCGTGTCCGTGAGCTCCAGTGGGAGCCTGTTCGGCCCGGTTTTCTGGGACGACCCGCACTTCCGCTTCATCCCCTACGATCCGCTCCTCGCGTATGCGCAGTCGAAGACGGCATGCACGCTTCTGTCGGTGGGCATCAAGGATCAATGGGCCGAGGACGGGATCGTGTCGAACGCGCTCAATCCGGGAGCCATTGCGACCAACCTCCAGCGTCACACAGGCGGGCTCCGTACGCCCGAGCACCTTCGCAAGACCCCGGAGGAAGGCGCGGCGACGTCAGTGCTCCTCGCGGCTTCGCCGCTGGTCAACGTAACGAACGGACGCTATTTCGAAAATTGCGTGGAGGCTCCAGTCGTGCCTGGTCGCCCCCAGTCGGTATTGGAGGGCGTCGCTGCATATGCGCTCGACGCCGTCAACGCTCAAAGGCTCTGGGAGATGGGCCTCGGACTTTTGGGAAAATGCAAATGACGTTATCTCGGAATTAGGATGCATCGGTCAAGGCGACCAAGGGGCTCCCATGGCGAGAAGCTATCGCGCAGGGGAATATGCTCTATGTCTAAGCCATTCGACCTATCATCCGTCGAACCTCTGGAGAAGACTTCCGACAAGTCCGCCGTGGGGTCCCTGGACGCTCGGGCACGGAGGCGCGAAGCCTCACGACGTTCGCCGAGTGCCGCTGAGGCACCTGCGTTCGACGTAAGGAAGTCATCTGCACCATCGCACCGGAATCGAACGAGTGTCCGATAGCGAGATGAACGGGACATGGTCAATGGAGGACCGTCTCGTCTTCCCGCCAACCGACGACACACGGTCGGCCCACTGCACAGCTACGGGCCCCACCGCGAAGCCTGGGAATTCACGGATGGGCCGTCGCCGGTCGGCAAGCATGAACTTCGCCGCGCCATTCTGGAAATCACGTCAAGGAGCGCGCCCAATGACCCATGCACCGATCAGAGTTGGCATCATCGGCGTTCACCCCGACCGTGGTTGGGCCTCGACCGCCCATGTGCCTGCGTTGAGGGACCTGCCGCAGTTCCGACTCTCTGCCCTGAGCCACAGCCGGATCGAAACCGCGAGGGCGTCGGCTGAAAAGTTTGGTTTCGAACACGCGGTGTCATCGACCGACGAACTTGTGAACCATCCTGATGTCGACTTGGTGGTCGTGACCGTGAGGGTACCGGAACACCGTGGTCTCGTGACCGCGGCGCTTCAAGCAGGAAAGTCGGTGTTTTCCGAATGGCCACTCGGCATGAACCTTCGGGACGCCGAGACGATGAACTCGCTCGCCGGCGAAAAAGGCGTCTCGGCGATGATTGGCCTTCAAACCCGTGCCAACCCGACCCTCCGGCACATGCGCAACCTGATCAAACAGGGCTATCTCGGCGAGGTGCTCTCGGCGTCCGTCATCGGGTCGGGAATCACCTGGGGGGAGGAAATCGAGGAGACTTTTCGCTATACCTTGGACCCGTCCAAGGGCGCGAGCATGCTGCACGTGCCGTTCGCCCATACGATCGACGCCTTGTTGTTCGTGCTCGGCGAGGACTTCCACAGCGTGTCCGGGACGCTGATTCGTCGTCGTCGGACGATAAGGATCATGGGGAGCAAGGAAGTCGTCCCGCTCGACGTCGCGGATCAAATAGCTTTCATCGGCAAGCTCACGTCCGGCGGCTTGGTGACGAGCCATTTCCGTGGCGGGTTGTCGCGCGCAACCAATTTCCATGTGGAGATCAACGGCACCAAGGGCGACCTGTTGCTGACGAGTCCCGTTGGCTACATAGGTCTGGGCGGATTCAAGCTCATGGGTGCACAAGCGGACGAGACCCTTCACCCGATCTCCATACCCGAAGGCTTTGGTGCCGACGACAATGTTCTGACGGGCAATGTGAAAAGGCTCTACCAACTGATCGCTTCCGACATGACGTCCGGTACCTCTCAAAGTCCAACGTTCGGAGACGCCGTCAAACTGCATCGGTTGATCGACGCGATCGAGCAAAGCGGCGGGGTGGCACGCTATGTCTGAGTTGACGCGGGTTGCCGTGGATTTATGTGCCCGTTGGACCTGCGGCCCTGCAGGTCCGGGGGGTTCACGCCGTTTTTCTCGGATACGCGCCGCCCCATTCAGTCAGGCTGTCCGGCGGTGGCGGGGCAATTTGCATATTCACTCATCAATGAAGGATCTGGTGCAGGAAGTTGCGCGTCCGTTCGTGATGCGGTGCATCGAAGAACTCATCGGGTGCCGCGCACTCCACAATCCGGCCGCCGTCCATGAAGACCACCCGGTCGGCGACCCGGCGGGCGAAGCCCATCTCATGCGTCACCACGATCATGGTCATGCCGTCCTCGGCCAGGGACACCATGGTCTCCAACACCTCCTTCACCATCTCCGGATCGAGCGCCGACGTCGGCTCGTCGAACAGCATCACTTGCGGTTCCATGCACAGGGCGCGGGCGATAGCCACCCGCTGCTGCTGCCCGCCGGAGAGCTGGCCAGGGAATTTCGCTGCCTGCTCGGCAATGCGGACGCGCCGCAACAGATGCATCGCCCGGCCTTCGGCCTCCCGGCGGGGCGTTCCGCGCGCCAGCATCTGCGGCAGCGCGCAGTTGTCGAGAATCGACAGATGGGGGAACAAGTTGAAGTGCTGGAACACCATGCCCACCTCGCGGCGGACCGCGTCGATATTGCGCACGCTGTCGGTCAGCTCCACCCCATTGACGGCGATGCGGCCGGCCTGATGCTCCTCCAGGCGGTTGATGCAGCGGATCAGCGTCGATTTGCCGGACCCCGACGGGCCGCAGACGACGATGCGTTCTCCCGCCGTCACCGTCAGGCTCACCTGGTTGAGAACCTGAAAGGTGCCGTACCATTTGTCGACCGCTTCGATCAGGATGGCAGGGCTTGCGGCGGCAGTTGCGGGGGTGGTCATCAGCGGATGTCCTTTTCCTGGACGCGGCCTTCCAGCCAGCGGGCATAGAGCGAGATAGCGAAGCAGATGAGGAAATAGACGGCCCCCACGAATAGGTAGCCTTCGGCATAGGGGGCCGGCCAGACGGGGTCAGAGGCGGCGGTGCGCCCGGCGCTCAGCATGTCGAAGACGCCGACGATCAGCACGAGGCTGGTGTTCTTGACCATCACGATAGCGGTGTTGGTCAGCGGCGGGATGACCTTCTGAATCGCCTGCGGCAATGCGACGTGCCACACCGCCTTCCACACCGGGATGCCCAGCGCGCGGGCCGCCTCCATCTGCCCATCGGGGACACCCTGCAGGCCGCCGCGGATTACCTCCGCCAGATAGGCGGCGGCGAAGATGGTCAGGGCAGCCAGGGTGCGGCCCAGCTTGTCGACTGACCAGCCCGCCGGCAGCAGCAGCGGCATCATGATCGAGGAGATGAAGAGTAGCCCGACCAGCGGCATGCCGCGGGTCGTCTCGATTACCAGCACCGACAGGAAACGCGGGACCGGCACCTTGGAGCGGCGGCCGAGCGCCAGCGTGACGGCGAACGGGAAACCCAACCCGAGGGACAGGATCGCCAGCAGCAGCGTCACCGGCAGGCCGCCCCAATTGGCGGTGGAGATGAAAGGCAGGCCCGCGAAGCCGCCCCACATCAGCGCCAGCATCGCGCCGACTGCCACGCCCCAGGCCGCCAGCAGGCGGCGCCCCCAGTGCCGCGGCGGCAGCGACACCAGCACCATGGCCAGCACCAGCCCGATCACCGCCAGCGGGCGCCATTGTTCGTCCGCGGGGTAGACGCCGAACAGGATGAAGCGGATCTTGGCGGCGACGAAGGCCCAGCAGGCGCCGCCGGCGCCGCAGCGGCCGGGATCGGCCGTGCTCCACACGGCGTCCAGCACGCCCCAACGCAGCGCCGGCAGTAGCGACAGGACGAGGGCGCCGGTGAGTACGGTCAGGCCCGCTGCGATCAGGTCGCCGAACAGGATCTGCAGGATGGGGGTGCGGCGGCGTCTCGGTGGGCCGTCCGGTGCCGCGGCGGGGATGGCAGTCGTCGTCATGGTCATGATCTGGGACTCTCCCATCGGCCGGCTCATCGCGTGACCAGGGCGGTTCTGGCGTTGCACCAGTTCATCAGCAGCGACACCGCGCTACCGATGGTCAGGTAGACGGCGAGCAGGATGCCGATGCTTTCCAGCGCTTGGCCGGTCTGGTTGATGACGGTGCCGATCACCAGCCCCAGCTCTGGAAAGCCGACGGCGAGCGCCAGGGTGGAGTTCTTGACCGTCGAGAGATACTGCGTGGTCAGCGGTGGAATGATGACCCGCAATGCCTGGGGCATGACGATCCGCATGAGGGTCTGCCGCTCGCTGAGGCCGAGCGCCCGCCCGGCCTCCCACTGACCGCGGCCGACGGCGTCGATGCCGCCGCGGATGATCTCGCCGATGAAGACGGAGGTGTAGAGCACCAACCCAACCATCAACGCCGCGAATTCCGGCGACAGCCGCATCCCGCCGGTGAAGTTGAAGCCGCGCAACTCCGGCAGGCTCACCGCCGCGCCGAGGCTGGTCGTCCAAGCCAGGAGCAGGATGGCGGCCGCAGCACCGCCGGCGGGCAGGGCGCGCGCCGTTCGGTTTTGCCGACCCTGCCGGCGCTGCCGTCGAGCCGCCAAGGCCGCAATGGCGAGAATGGCCGGCATTCCCACCGCAAAGGCCCAGCCGTTGCCGCTCCACTCGATGCCCGGCAGAAAGAGACCGCGCTGTGACAGATAAATGCCGGGCAGGGGGTGCAGGGCGTTGCGCGGCGCCGGCAGCGCCGTGGTGGCGAGCGCGTACCAGAACAGCAGCTGCACGATCAGCGGCGTGTTGCGGATTACCGTGACGAAGACCCCCGCCACCCCCGACAGCATCGGGTGGGCCGCCCGCCGCGCCAGCCCGATGAACAGACCGAACAGGGTTGCGAACAGGATGGCGAGAGCCGAGATCATCAGGGTGTTGCCGATCCCGACTACATAGGCCCAGGCGAAGCTGTCCGTAGGGCTGTAGGGGATCACGCTTTCCGAAATCGGAAAGTTGGCCGGCCGGGCGAGGAAATCGAAGCCGACCCGGATGCTGCGGACAGCCAGATTCTCGACCGTGTTGCCGGCGAGCCAGACCAGGGTCCCGATGAAGAGGAAAAGAAGAAGTGCCTGACCGACCCAAGCCCGGAGGCGTGGGCTGTCCCAGAGGGCGGCGAGCATAGGCCGATCTCCTGGATGCTGTGTGGATGCGCAGGATTTACTGGAAGGCGAGCGGGAACATCAGCCCGCCGTCGCGGAACAGGCGGTTGTAGCCGCGGTCGATCTTCAGCGGGCTGCCGGCACCGAGATTCCGGTCGAAAACCTCACCATAGTTCCCGAGCTGCTTGACGATGTTGTAAGCAAACTTGTCGTCCAGCCCGAGCCCCGTTCCATTGCCGGGCTCCAGCCCAAGGAAGCGGCGGATGCGGGGATCGCTGGAACTGAGCTTCTGGTCGATGTTGGCCTGGGTGATGCCGAACATCTCCGCCGCGGTCAATGCTTGGAACGACCAGTTGACGATGTCCATCCATTGGTCGTCGCCGTGTCGCACCGCCGGGGTCAGCGCATCCATATAGGGGGTGGCCGGGAAGATGATGTAGTCGCCTGGGTTCTTCGCCTGGGTGGCACGGATGGAGGCGAGTGCCGCCGCGTCGGTGATCAGCGCGTCGCAGCGGCCAGAGAAGAAGGCTTGGCGCAGCGCCGACACGCTGTCGAAGACCACGGTCGTCAGCTGGAGCTGATGCTCGCGGGACACATCGTTCACCACCACTTCGGTGGTCGAGCCCGTCTGCACGCACACCGACGCGCCCTTCATGTCCTGAACCTTGGTGACACCGAGGCTTTTCGGCATCAGGAAGCCGGTGAACTCGTAATAGTTGGGCGTGGTGAAGTTGATGCCGTTGCCGTCGCGCTGGATCGTCCAGGTCAGGGTGCGGGGCAGAATGTCGATCTCGCCGCTCTGCAGGGCCGGAATGCGCTGCTGGCCGCTGAGCGGTACGAATTCGGCCTTGTCCTTGTCGTTGAACACCGCAACCGCCACGGCGCGGCAAGTCTCGACGTCCAGCCCGCGCCAATAACCCTTGTCGTCCGGCGCGCTGAAGCCGATGGTGCCGGAACTGGCGGCGCAGATCACCTTGCCACGGGCTTTCACGGCGTCGAGAGTGGGGCCGGCCATTGCCGGAAGCGTGGTCGCCGAGCCAAGCGTCAGGACTGCCACGGTTGTGGCGATGGCGAGGCGGGCGGCGCGGCGCCAGCCGGATGTCTGTTCGGTCATGCGGGAAACCCCTGTTCGTCGTCTTGCTTGTTGTTCGCCCGCCATTGTCGGCAGTGCGTGTCCGCCGCCGTCAGGCGGCCTCGGCCTTGCTCGTCCGTGCAGCGATGTCGTCGAGGAAGGCGGTGAGGTCGTCCTGGAGGTCGGACGGGTCCTCCAGCCCGACGCTGATGCGCAGGATCAGGTCCTCTCCGGTCCAGGGGCGGGCGGTGCGATTGCGCTTGACTGGCATCGGTGCCATCAGACTGCGGGTTCCGCCCCAGGAGGCGCCGATGGCGAAGGTGCGCAGCACGTCGAGGGCCGGCGAGACATGCGGCGTCGCCGCGGGCGTAAACACGACGCTGAAGACGCCGCTGGCTCCGAGGAAATCGCGCTTCCAAACCGCATGGCCGGGAGAGCCGGCAAATGCCGGATACAGCACCTCTTCCACCAGCGGATGACCCGCCAGACGTTCGACCAGCGCCATCGCCCCGTCGGACGCCTGACGCATCCGCACGCCCAGCGTCTCCATCCCCCGCAGCACCAGAGAGGCGTCGTCAGGCGACACGCCGATCCCGTAGCGGCCGAGGGCGCTGCGGATCGGCGCGATCAGGGACTCGTCCCGCACGGTGAGAGACCCCATCAGCAGATCAGAATGGCCGCCGACGTACTTCGTCAGCGCTTCGGTCACCAGATCGGCGCCATGGTCCAGAGGCTTGAAGTTCAGCGGGGTGGCCCAGGTGTTGTCGCAGCCGACCAGGGCGCCGTGGCGATGCGCAACCGCGGCAATGGCCGGCAGGTCTTGAACCTCCATGGTGGTGGAGCCGGGGGATTCGCACCAGACGACCTTGGTGCGTCCGTCGATCCGCCGTTCAAGGTCGGCGACGGAGGTCGGGTCGTAATAGTCGACATCGATGCCGAATTTGACCAGATCGCGGTTGGCGAAGTCGCGCACCGGCGGATAGGAGGTGTCGGCGATCAACATCCTGTCGCCGGCCTGCAGGAAGGGCAGAACGGCGAAGCTGTTGGCCGCCTGCCCCGACGGCAGAAGGAAGGTCCAGGCGCCATTTTCGAGTGCCGTCAGCTTGGCTTCCAGCGTCCGGGTCGTTGGGGTGCCGTAAAGGCCATAGGTATAGCCGGTGTGCCCGCGGTCGCCGCGTGTCGCGTAGCCTTCGGCATTGGCGAACACGATTGTCGATCCACGATGAACGGGCACGCTGAGGCTGTCGAATCCTTCGGTGGCAACCGAGGGATTCACCACGCATTGGGTGAGATCTTTCATGGGGCGTCCTTTGACTGACGCCCCCGATTTGACGCTACCCGCCCTATTTCGTCCAATATCCATTTTCAGGTAGTTTATTCTCCCAGGTTATAGGGAGTTCGCCATGAATCTGCGGCAGGTCGAGGTGTTCCACGCCGTCATGACCAACGGCACCGCGTCGCGCGCTGCCGAGGTGCTGCGCATTTCGCAGCCCGCCATCAGCAAGACGATCCAGGAGTTGGAGCGGGAAATCGGCTTTCCGCTGTTCCACCGTGCCAAGGGGCGCCTGATCGCGACGGAGGAGGCGCGGCTGTTCTTCCAGGAGGTGTCGTCGTCCTTTGCCGGTCTGATCCACCTGCGCGCCGCTGCCGCCCGCATCCGCGATTTCGGCTCGGGCGAAATCCGGGTCGCCTGCCAGTCGGCGATCAGCACCACCATTCTTCCGAAAGCATTGCGGGCTTTCCAACTGCATCATCCCAATGTGTCGATCACCGTCCAGGCACGCATGTCGTCGGTGGTGAAGGACCTGATTGCCTCCGGCCAGTTCGATGTTGGGCTGGCGGCCGACGAGATCGACGTGACGGGAGTGGATGCGACGCTGTTCATGGAGCAGCGCCTGGTGATCGCGGTTCCCGCCGATCACCCGCTGGCGGAGCGCAAGGTTCTGCATCCTGCCGATCTTCACGGCACGCCCTTTATCGCCCTCGCGCCGGAGGACACCGCGCGTCGCCGGCTGGATGGGGTGCTGGCCACCCACGGCGTGATGCCGAAGATCGTGCTGGAAACACCCTATTCGACGACGGTCTGCGCCATGGTGCAGGCCGGAATCGGCTGCGGCCTGGTCAGTCCGTTGACCACAGAACCCTATCTCGGCCGGGGTTTGGTCGCCTGCGCATTCGAACCGGTTATCCGATCCCGCACCCTGCTCCTGCTGCCGCCAAACCGCCGCCCGTCTCGCATTGTCGCCGACTGCATCAAAGAGCTAATGGCATTTTCATCTGCCGGAGCGGGCGCAATCGATTGATCTTCAATAGGCTTAGGGTCCGGCCCCATAAAGGGCCTTTTACGCAAAGAGTCGTTGTGATTCAAAGTCCTGGAGAGAGGCTTTGTGATGAGCGACGGTCAGTTCTGGTTGACGGCGGAGCAGTTTGGGCGGCTTGAACCGCACCTTCCGCGCGACACCCGAGGCAAGCCGCGCGTGGATGATCGCCGTGTGATCAGCGGGATTGTCCATGTGCTGAAGTCGGGCGGGCACTGGGTGGATGCTCCGCCGGTCTACGGCCCCCGCAAGACCCTTTACAACCGGTTCGTCCGCTGGGCGGCCAAGGGGGTGTGGGAGGACATCTTCCATGCGTTGGCAGCGGCAGGTGGACCACCGGCCCAGGTGATGATCGACTCCACGGCGGTCCGCGCCCATCGTTCGGCGAGCGGCGGCAAAGGGGGAGCGCGCCCAGGCCATCGGACGGTCCCGAGGCGGACGAACCACCAAAATCCACGCCCTGAGCGATCCGCGCGGTCGGCCGCTCGCCTTCCTGTTGACCGGCGGTCAGGTTGCCGACTGCACCGCCGCCGACCGTCTGCTCGACCGGATGCCCGCCACCGATCTCCTGCAGGGCGACAAGGGCTACGACAGTGCCGCTGTTCGCCGGAAGATCGAAGAGGCGGGAGCCGCGCCCAACATCCCGCCACGCGCCAACAAGCGCTGGAAAAACTGCTTCTCTCCCTACCTCTACCGGAACCGCAACGTCATCGAGCGCATGTTCGGACGCCTCAAGGATTTCCGGCGCATCGCCACCCGTTACGACCGGTCCGCCACAAACTTTATGGCCGCCGTCCAAATCGCCGCAACCGTCGCATACTGGTTATGAGTCCGGACCCTAGCCCGGACAGCGGCGGTGATGGCAGGTACGGGGTGCTGCGTTAGGACGTCGACGACCCGCGCGTCGAGCAGCGCCGCCAAGCGGCGCCCATTGTTGGCCAACTCTGGTGGTGAAGGGTGAGGAACGGTCATGGCGGCAGTGTGCCGGATCTGGTGGAACGGCGTACCGGCGAAGCGGACACGCGCGCCATCGGCTTCAGCGGGCACTCGCTGCGGCTCTGTTGCAAAGTCGGCCGGCACGCGTCGAAATGGCTGGAGGTTGGATGGAGCCAAGCCGTGTCGGACTTCAAGGGACGCCACTTCGAGGGTGAGATCGTGCTCTGGGCGGTGCGCTGGTACTGCCGATACGGCACAGCGACCATGATCTCGAGCAGATGATGGCCGAGCGCGGCGTCACGGTCGATCATTCAGCGATCTACCGCCGGGTGCAGAAGTAAGCGCCGGAGATCGGGAAGCGGCTTCGCTGGCAGTGGCGCTGCCCACGGTCGACCAGTTGGCGGGTCGACGAGACCTACGTGAAGGTCGGTGGCAAGTGGGCCTACCTGTCCGAGCCGCCGCCAAGCTCTTCCTGTCCAAGGCGCTGAACGGTCTGAAGGAGTGGGAGAAGCCGACGGTCATCAGCCAGCAGCTCGAACTCCAGGACGCATAGCGTCGGCGGTGAAGCCCGTAATCATCATCCCGCGGCCTGCCGGCGAACTTTGCAGCAGAGCCGCTTGGCGGGCATTCACAAGCCGCCGCATTCCACCTGACCAGCATCAGGCTGGACAGTCATTCATCTCCCTTCTCTCATCCCGCGGCTCGGTCGTCGGCCCATCGCGGCATTCGATGCCTGGAGACGGACAGCCCTCGCAGAGACCTGTTGTAACAGCAATAGAACGGCGTTGCAAAAGTTCAGTCGGCTGACGATTTGGCTTGCCACGTTTCCCCGGAGGCTGATAATAGAACGGCGTTGCAAAAATCTAAACCGTGGGGCGCTCGTCTGCTGAGCTGCAGCGGCCCACACCGCGCCCGGCCCAGGGGAGGAAACACAATGCCGTCAGGATTCCGTGTTCTGTCGCGTCAGCGCGCCGTCAGCCGCGAGGTGGTGGAGCGGTTCGCCCAGCTGCCGGTCGCCAACGTCAGTGACAGCATGGCACGCATGGTGGCCGGCGGAGCGCGGTTGCGCCCAATGCACGCCGGTGGTGGCTTGGCCGGCCCGGCGCTGACCGTGAAGACCCCCCCAGGCGACAATCTGATGATGCACAAGGCCATTGCCATGGCCCAGCCGGGCGATGTCATCGTCGTGGACGCGGGAGGCGAGCTGACCAACGCGCTTATGGGAGAGATGATGCTGATGCAGATGGTCAGGCGCGGCGTGGCCGGCGTGATCATCAACGGCGCCATTCGCGACGCCGCATACATCCGGAGCCAGGGGGTTCCGGTTTTCGCAGCCGGCGTCACCCATCGCGGCCCCTACAAGAACGGCCCGGGAGAGGTCAATGTGCCGGTCGCCATCGATGGCATGGTCATCGCACCGGGCGATTTGATTCTTGGCGATGACGACGGCGTACTCTGCGTGCCGTACGACGTCGTCGACCCCGTCTTCGCGGCGGCGACAGCGAAGTATGAGGCGGAGCAGCGTCAGATCGCGAACATCCAGGCGGGCACGCACAGCGCGGCATGGGTGGATGAAGCCCTGCGCAGGCTGAATTGCGAAGGGGTGGAATAGGCTCCCATCCGGCTCACCCCTTCCTTGAAAGGACATCCGTCATGAACGCTTTCCCGACCGGCCGCGAGGGCCGGCCCACCGTTCTGGTCAGCGCCGCGGCGCTCGCGCCCGAAGCCGTCGCCATGCTGCAGCAGGCCGGTTATGCCGTGATGACCACCTCCGCCTATCCGTCCGAGAGCGAGCTTCTCGACGCTGTGAGGGAGCACCGGCCGGTCGCGCTGCTGCATCGCCAGGGCCACATCAACGGTGCCGTCCTTGATGCCGCGGGGCCGGATCTGCGCGTCGTCGCCCGTCATGGCGCCGGCATCGACGGGATCGACGTCGCGGCCGCCAAGGCACGTGGCGTGACCGTCACCCGGGCGGCCGGCGCCAACTCCCGCGCGGTCGCGGAGCACAGCTGGGCGCTGCTGCTGGCCGTGCTGAAAGATCTGCCATCGATCGGCGCGGGCATGGCGGGAGGGCTTTGGGAGAAGACCTCGCGCCACACGCGCGACGCCGAGGGGCGGACCATCGGCATCGTCGGCTACGGCGCGATCGGCTCCAAGGTTGCGCGCTACGCCGAGGCCTTCGGCATGCCGGTCCTTGCCTACGATCCCTACCTGCCGGGCGATGGCCTGCCGGGGCCGGGCGAGCGCGTCGGGGCGCTCACGGATCTTCTGGCCCGCTCCGACGTCCTGTCGCTTCACTGCCCGTTGAGCGCAGAGACCCGTGGCATGATCGGCGCGGCGGAACTCGCCCGGCTGCCGAAGGGCGCGCTGCTGGTCAACGCCGCCCGCGGCGGCATCGTGAACGAGGCGGCGTTGGTGGCGGCCTTGGACTCGGGTCACATCGCCGGCGTCGGCATCGACGTGTTCGAGACGGAGCCGTTGCCGCAGGAGAGTGCGTTGCGGCGGCACCCCAGGGTCATCGCGACGCCGCACATCGCGGCCAACACCCCGCGCGGGGCCCTGGGAATGGCCGCCGGCGCCGCCGACTGCATCATCCAGGTGCTGGCCGGCCGCGAGCCCGCTTTGAAGGGCGCCATTGTCACCCTGGGCGAGAAGACTCCGCTCGCCATCGGCCACGCCGCCTAGATCGGATCGCGTAAAAATCGGGATCGATTTGAAGCGTGAATCCGATCGTGAAACAGAAGCCTACAGCATCGTGCGTTTCATAGTGAACGCACGATGCTGTAGCCCAGGCGAGAACCGTCCAATGTTGCCCCGCCTCTCGCACACCTCCGACCCGGTGCCGCTGTATCTGGAGTTCCTGACCGAACTCCGGGTGCACGGCTTCGAGGGCGATCTGTCGCCGGACCATGCCGCGCGCACCGTGCTGGCGACGGACAACTCCGTCTATCAGGTCACGCCACAGGCGGCCGCCTTTCCGCGGAGCACCGAGGACCTTGTCCGCATCGCCCGCGTCGCGGCGGAGCCGCGCTTCGCGGACTTGCGGATCGCGCCGAGGGGCGGCGGCACGGGGACGAACGGCCAATCGCTCACGGATGGGCTGGTCGTGGACGTCTCGCGGCACATGAATGCAGTGCTGGAAATCAACGTGGCCGAACGCTGGGTCCGTGTGCAGGCGGGCGTGGTCAAGGACCAGCTGAACGCTGCGCTGGAACCGTATGGCCTGTTTTTCGCGCCCGAGCTGTCCACGTCAAATCGGGCAACCATCGGCGGCATGGTCAGCACCGACGCCTGCGGCCAGGGCTCGTGCCTCTACGGAAAGACCCGTGACCATGTGCTTGAGCTGACGACCGTGCTCCTCGACGGCACGGTCTGGACCTCGCGCGCCCTGGAGCCCGCGGACCTGGCTCTGGTCCAGCGCCGCCCGGACCGCGTCGGCGCGGTGCATCGGGCGGTGGATTCCATCCAGCGCGAGCAGGCCGAGCTCATCGCGCGGCATTTCCCGCAGCTCAACCGATGCCTGACCGGCTACGACCTGGCGCACATCCGGGACGAGCGCGGGCGCTTCCACCTGAACTCGGTGCTGTGCGGCTCCGAGGGCACGCTCGCTCTCCTCGCCGAAGCCAAGCTCAATGTGTTGCCGATCCCGCGCCACGCCGCCCTCGTCAACCTGCGCTACGGCAGCTTCGACGCGGCGCTGCGCGATGCGCAGACGCTGATCGGCTTCAAGCCGGCATCGATCGAGACGGTGGACTCCAAGGTCCTCGGGCTCGCCCAGGACGACATCATCTGGGACAGTGTGCGGGTCTTCTTTCCCGATGACGACGGGCAGCGGGCCAGTGGCGTGAACCTGATCGAGTTCGTGGGCGACACCGCGGACGAGGTCGAGGCCGCGCTGGAGCGCTTGATCGCCACGTTGGCGGATGATGGCCAGTCTGGGGGGCAGTCTGGGGGCCGGCGCGGTTTTACGGTTGCCCGGGGCGAGCGGGACGTGACCGCGATCTGGGCGATGCGCAAGAAGGCGGTCGGGCTCCTCGGCAAAATGCAGGGCGACAAGCGGCCGGTCCCCTTCGTGGAGGATACGGCAGTGCCGCCGGAGAGTCTGGCCGACTACATCGCGGAGTTCCGCGCCGCTCTCGACGCCCGCCATCTGGACTACGGCATGTTCGGTCATGTCGATGCCGGCGTCCTGCACGTCCGGCCCGCCATCGATTTAAAGGATCCGACGCAGCAGGCGTTGATCCGCGAGGTGACCGAGGAGGTCGTGCACCTCACGCGCAAGTACAACGGCCTGCTCTGGGGCGAGCACGGCAAGGGCGTGCGCTCGGAGTTCTCGCCGCGCTTCTTCGGCCCGCTCTACCCCGCGCTGCAGGAGATCAAGGCCGCGTTCGATCCGCGCAACCAGCTCAATCCGGGCAAGATCGCCACTCCCGGATCGGGCGAGCTGCTGACCATCGACGGTGTGCCCTTGCGCGGCGCCTATGACCGCGAGATCCCGCCCGATGTGCGCGCTGCGTACGACGAGTCCATGCATTGCAATGGCAACGGGGCCTGCTTCAACTGGGACCCGGATGACGCGATGTGCCCGTCCTACAAGGCGACGCGCGACCGCCGGCATTCGCCGAAGGGCCGCGCCTCGCTGATGCGGGAATGGCTCCGGCAGTTGGCGGTCCTCGGTGTCGATCCGGCGGCGGAAGCGCGCCGGCTGCGTCGGGAGCCAAGCTGGCGGTCGTTTCCCGAACGGCTGCGCAACACACTGGCGCGCCGCCGCGGCGCACCGGACTTCTCCCATGCGGTCAAGGACGCCATGGATGGCTGTCTCGCCTGCAAATCCTGCGTCGGCCAATGCCCGATCAAGGTGGACATCCCGGCCACCCGCGCCAAGTTCCTTGAGCTTTATCACGGCCGCTATCTGCGCCCGCTCCGGGACCATGTCGTCGGCTCGATCGAGCATCTGACACCGCTGCTGATGCGGATGCCTCAGCTCTACAACGCCGTGGTGGGCAGCGCCATGGGCCGGGCCGGGCTGCGGGCGCTCGGGCTCGCGGCGACGCCGAAGCTGTCCGGGCTGGATCTGCGGCGCGAACTGGCATCCCGCGGTGTGCAGGTGGCGACGCCGGCCGCCCTGCGGGCTCTCGACGAACCGGATCGGGCGCGCAGCGTGGTTGTCGTGCAGGATGCCTTCACCAGCGCTTATGAGACCCGCCTCGTCCTCGACCTGCTCGACCTCGTCGCCGCGCTCGGCTTCCGCCCGTGGCTGGCGCCCTTCCGTCCGAACGGCAAGCCGTTGCATGTCCATGGCTTCCTCGGCCGGTTCGAACGCGTTGCCCGCGCCAACGCGGCCATGCTGCGGACCTTGTCCGGCACGGGGGCAACCTTGGTCGGCCTCGATCCCTCGATGACGCTGACCTACCGCGCGGAATACGCGGGCGTCCTGGACCCGAGTGAACGGCCCGGCGTGCTGCTCGTCCAGGAGTGGCTTGCCCAGCACGTTGACGCCCTGCCGCGGGTGGCCGAGCCCATCAAATACCAGCTCCTTCCGCACTGCACGGAGCGTACGACGGCGGCCGCCAGTCTGCCGGCATGGAAGGCGGCGTTCTCGCATTGCGGCCTTGACCTGCGCATCCTGCCGTCCGGGTGCTGCGGCATGGCCGGCACCTATGGACACGAGGCGGAGCACCGCTCGATTTCCGAGCGGATCTACGACCAGAGCTGGGCGAAGCACGTCGCCGACGCTGGCCCAACCGGACAATTGCTGGCGACCGGCTATTCCTGCCGCTCGCAGGCGATGCTGATCAGCGGCGTTCGACTGCCGCACCCCGTGCAAGCTCTGCTGCGCCACCTCGGTTCAGAACGCTGAGCGGGTCCTGTCAGGGTCCGGCTCATCAGAGTTTCGCAGCGCTATTTCAGTTTGCTGACAACGCCGCCTCCGCCTGCACGTCCAAATGGACGAGCTGTTGGGTGCCGGACGGCGAAGGATACCGAAAACGCCATGGAGGAACGCGCAATGCAAAGCGACCACGCCGGGCAAGACGGCCTGGAACGGGCAACGATGCGGAAGGTGATTATTCGCCTCGTGCCCTTCCTGATGCTCTGCTATTTCTTCAATCTGCTCGATCGCTCGAACATCGGTGTGGCCTCGCTGCAGATGCGGCCGCAACTTGGCCTTTCCGCGTTCGCGTACGGCCTCGGTGGCAGCCTGTTCTTCATCGGCTACTTCCTGTTCGAGGTGCCCAGCAATTTGATGCTGCAGCGTTATGGCGCCCGGCGCTGGATCGCCCGCATCATGATCTCCTGGGGCGCCATGTGCGTCCTGATGGCCCTGACGCAGGGACCTCTCTCCTTCTACGTCCTGCGTTTCCTTTTGGGCGTCGCCGAGGCGGGCTTCTTCCCCGGCATCGTCCTGTTCGCGACTTATTGGTTCCCGGCCCGCTACCGCGCCCGGATCGTCGCCGCCTTCTCGATGTCCGTCCCGCTCGCGAGCTTCATCGGCTCGCCGGTCTCGGCCGGCCTGCTGCAGGCGGACGGAGTGCTGGGGCTGCACGGCTGGCAATGGGTTTTCGTCGCGGAAGGCACTCCGACGGTGCTGCTCGGCATCGCCTGCCTGCTCGTCCTCAAGGATCGACCCAATGATGCGCACTGGCTGTCGGCGGATCAGCAAGGCTGGCTGACCCGGACGCTCGATGCCGAGCGGGCAACCACGCGCACCGTCGGTCACCTCTCGCTTGCCCAGCTTGCCCGCAACCCCTACGTCTGGGGCTTGGCCATTGCGTGCTCCGCCAGCTCGGCGGCGAGTTCCAGCCTGTCGGTCTGGCAGCCCCAGCTCATCAAGAGCTTCGGCCTGACCAACTTCCAGACCGGGTTGGTCAATTCGATCCCCTACGGCATCGCCGCGGCGCTCATGATGTTCTGGGGCATGCACTCCGACCGCACGGGGGAACGGCGGTGGCACACGGCATTGCCTCTGATGGTCATTTCTGCCGGGGTCATCGGTGTGTTCTTCGCACGTGATTCGCTGGCGCTGACGGTGGTGCTGCTGAGCTGCGTGCTGGCGAGCTATTCCTCCTTCAAGGGGCCGTTCTGGGCCTTCACCTCGACCACGCTGTCGCCCACGACAGCCGCCGCCGGCATCGCGGGCATCAACGCGGTGTCCAACCTCGTCGGCGGTGGGATGGTGTCTCTGGTGGGGGCGATCCAGGACACGACCGGCAGCTTTGGCGCGGCCCTGCTGCCCATCGCCCTCCTGGCGATGACCGGCGCCCTGATCGTGGTGGTGATGGGCGCCCGAAAGACGCGTACCATCGGCGGCACCCCCACAGCGGCCGAATAGGCGTCGGCCAGATCTGGCGGGCACCGTTGCCCGCCGGTTTTCGCTCATCGGCTTCCCCAAGGGGGCTTGCCCGTTAAGTTAAGCGCCTTGCTCCGCTTGGCGCTTTCCCCTGAAAGGCTTTCGGCGAAGAAGAAATTTCCTAACCGGGGGAGCGATCGGCGTTCCTCCACACGCTCGTGTCAGCTTGGTGGCTTCATCGAGCAGCGTGCCTCGGATCCGCTGGGCGTGCTCCGCCGTCAGCCGGCTCACCGGCCCGGACACAATGAGCGCGCCCATGAGTGTCTGACCGACACCGAACACGGGTGTCGCAAGCGAGGCGGCGTGTGGGTCAGTCGCGCCCGAGGTGAACAACGGCAGCTTTGCATCGACGTCCGTTCCCGTCGGACCGTTGGCGAACAGCTGCAAGACCTGGGCGGAGGCCGATCGGTCCAGCGGCCGCGTGTCGCCGGGTTGCACGTGCAGGCGGATCCGGTTCGAGCTCTCCACCCGGAACAGGCAAAGCCGTTCCTCCCCATGACGCACGTAGAAAGCAGCGGTCTCCCCCGTTTCGGAGGCGAGACGCTCCAGCGCGGGCATGACGTGGTCCGCAAGGTTGAACGCCTGTTGGTAAGCCGTACCGAGCCGCAGCGTCTCTGCATCCAATCGGTAGCTGCCGTCCGGGAGGCGTGTGATCAGGCGATAGCGCTGCAACGAGACCGCCAACCGCATGATCGTGCTCTTGACCAAGCCGGTGCGCTCGGCCAACTCGGCCAGGGTGAGAGCGCCGTCGCCGCGCCGAAACGCTGTCAGAACCGCGAGCGCTCGCTCCACCGCGGACACACCAGCCACGGATTCAGGTTCTGTTTCCTTCGTCTTCGTCATCTTCCAGCCCTCAACCTGGACATTCAATGCCCGAAGATAACTGACTATGCAACGTCATTTCACTTTTTGCCGGCGGCTGATGTCGGCACGTTGATGCACGAATTGCTGCTCGGGTGAAGCGCGCATATGGCCGCGACGCCTTCCGCGCGGAGGGCTGCATGCTGCTGGAAGGATTGCGCTATGCGCCGCAGGCCGTCATCACGGACACGCTGAAACCCTGCGCGGCAGCGAAGAGGGAGACGGGGTCCGGCAGCGAACATCGACAAAGCCGATACCTGAACAATCGCTGCGAAGTCCCGCACCAGCCGACCGGACGGCGCGAGCGGCACAGGAAGCGGTTCAAATCCGCCCGGCAGGCCCGGCAATTTCTGTCCAGCCATAGCCCGATCCACGATCACTTCCAACTGCGCCGCCACCTGATCTCCGCCTCCGTGCACCGCGCCTCCCGCGCTCGGCCGTCACCGCTTGGCGCGGGGTGACTGGCCTTGCTCAGGTCAACGGATCAACGACCCAGACGCGGGGCGGCTCATCGTCATTGCGTCCTTGGCTGGTCAAGTTGACAACACCCAGCCTATGCCGAACCGCGGCTCCGGGCGTCTCCCGCGAAGGCAAGGACGGTGATGATCACCAGCCCCTGGATGATCTCCTGGGTTCCTCCGGGCAGCCCGGCGATCTGCATGGTGGTGACGATCAGGACCAGCAGGACGGAGCCGAACAGGGTGCCGGCCGCGGTGGCGCTGCCGCCGAAGATCAGGGTTCCGCCGAGCACGACCGCCCCGACCGACTGGAGAAGGAAGGGGCTGCCCATGTCGAGGAAGGCGCCCCCCGCCCGTGCCGACAGCAGTGTCCCGGTGAGGGCGGCGATCATCGCGCTGGCGACGAAGGTCGTGGTGACCACCCGGCCGACCGGGATGCCGGCGAAGGCGGCGGCGCGCTGGTTCTGCCCGACGGCGGACAGCACGCGTCCGAACACCGTCCACCGCAGCACGAAGGCGCACAGGAGGGTGGCGAGCAGCGCCACGATCACGATCACCGGGATGGACAGGACCCGCCCGCTGGTGAGCCAGGTCAGGATCGGGCTGATCTGGAAACCGGCGGCCGACCGGTTGGCGAGCATGGTGGCGGTGGCCAGCACATAGCCGGTCGCCAGCGTCGCGATCATCGCGGGGATGCGCAGCACAAGGACCAGCAGGGCGTTGAGCAGTCCGACCGCAAGCCCGGCCCCCAGCACCGCGAGCAGGCCGAGCGGCAGCATGCCATCCGATCCGCCGACGATGTTCACCGACAGGAAGGCCGACAGGGTGATGACGCTGGGGATCGAGAGATCGATGTTGCCGCGCCCTGTGGTGACGACCAGCATCTGTCCCAGGGCCGGGAACAGCAGGAAGGCCGCGGTCGTCATCACGCCGGACAGGCTCTGCACGCTGAAGCGGGCGGTCAGGATGCCGAGAACCAGCCACAGGATCAGGATGCCCAAAAGCGACCACGACCAGGGGCGCTTGTCGGTCCAGGTCAGAAGCGCCTTCATGCCTCGGTCTCCTTGCGGTCGATCAGCGTGCGCAGCGCCAGGATGCCGATCAGCAGCAGGCCCTGGACCGCGGCGTTGTAGTCGGTGCTGATGTCGAGGAAGCTCAGCAGCGAGCCGATGAGCGAGAGGGTCACCGCACCCGCCACGACGCCGGCCGGGGCGGTGACGCCGCCGACCAGCCGGCAGCCGCCGATCACGACGGCGGCGATGCTGAGAAGGGTGAAGCTGCTGCCGGCATTGATGTCGCTGGCGGTGGTGATGGCGGTCATCGACAGGCCGGCAGCGGTGGCGAACAGCCCGGCGACGAGATAGCGCAGGACGCTGTGGCGGAGCGGCGACCATCCGGCCTGGACCAGGGCGTGCCCGTTGTTGCCGAAGGCGCGCAGGACGACGCCCAGGCGCGAACGGTCGACCAGCAGCCCGCACAGCCCGGCCAGCACGACCATCACCGCCGCGGTCGGCAGGCCGGGGATCTGCCAGCCGAAGGCGGCGGCGAGCCAGTCGGGGCTGGAGCCGCCCGGTGCGGCCTGCAGGGTGAAGCCGCAGCCGAGCCAGATGAAGGAGGCGCCGAGCGTCACGACGATGGCGGGAATCCGGCGGCGTTCGATGACGGCGCCGAGCAGCGAATAGCCGGCGAGCACGGCGGCCAGCATCACCGCACCCAGGGCGGGCTGTTCGACCAGCATGGTGGCGCTGACGACGTTCACCAGCCCGGCATAGGCGCCGATGCCGAGATCGACCTGGCTGCCGCCGACGACGATCATCTGCGCGAGCGCGATCAGCACCAGAGGCACCGCGGAACTGAGCAGCAGATCCATGCCGAACAGGCTGACCGCCGACGGGTTCAGCCAGCCCAGCGCCCCGGCGACGAGCGCGAGGCTCGCCAGCGGCATCAGGGACACCAGCCCGGCCGTCCAGCGCGGCGGGACGGATGTGGCCGCAATGGGGGTGGCGGGGGCCGTGGCAGGGGCTGTGGCAGGGGCAGTGGTGGAGCGGCCGGACGCTTCGCTCTGGAAGGCGCCGCCGACGATGCTGTCCTCGGAGATGTCCTCTCCCTCCAGATCGCGCACGACGGCGCCGTTCTGGAAGACCAGCACCCGGTCGCACTCCAGCAGTTCGACATCCTCGGTGCTGAGCCAGACGACTAGCCGGCCGGCATCGGCGGCCTCGCGGATCACCCGGTAGAAATCATGCTTGGCGCCGATGTCCACGCCGCGCATCGGATCGTCGAGCAGCACGATGTCGAAGCCGGGCAGCAGGGCGCGGGCGACCAGCGCCTTCTGTTGGTTGCCGCCGCTGAGGTCGAGCAGGCGGGAGGGCAGCCGCTCCGGCGCCAGCCGCAGCTGGCCGGCCCACCGCTCGGCCGCCTCGCGCTCGGCGCCGGGCGACAGCAAGGCGGTGAAGCGGCGGCGCGCCACGTCGGCGATGGTCATGTTCCGCAGCACGTCCCACAGCGCGAAGACGCCCTCGCGCTGACGGTCGCCCGACACGAACCCCGCCTTGGCGGCACAGGTGAGGTCGGGATCGCGTCCGCCCGCCGCGCAGGCGCGGATGCGGTGGAGCAACTCCTTCTGACCGGCGCCCTCCAGCCCGGCGAGCCCGAGCACCGTCCCGGCCGCGACATCGATGGAGCGGCCGAGCGGGGCGGTCGCCTGTCCGCCGATCCGCAACAGGGGGGCCGCGCCTTGCCGGGCCGCTCCGGCGGCGTTGTCCCCGGTGCGGCGGCCGCGCCGTTCGCCATCGCCGCCCATCAGTTCGACCAGGGCGTGGATGGTGAAGCCGGCGGCCGGTCCCTCGCGCACGACCCGGCCGTTGCGCATCACCACCACGCTGCCGACGACATCCAGCACCTCGCGCAGCTTGTGGCTGATGAAGATGAAGGACACCCCGTCGCGGGCGCGGCGGCGGATGAAGGCATGGAGCTGCGCGCCGCGTTCGCTGTCGAGGGAGGAGGTCGGCTCGTCGAGGATCAGCAGGCGCAGGGCCGGATCGCTGGCGGCGCGCGCGATCTCGACCATCTGGCGCTGGCCCAGCGTCAGGTCGCCGACCACGGCGTCGGGAGCGATGCCGCTGTCGGGAAAGACCGCTTCGATGCCTTGCCGCGCCAGCGCGCGGTAGCGCGAGCGCCACAGCGGCGACCGCCCGCCATGGTCCGGCGATTCGAGGAAGACATTCTCGGCGACCGTCAGGTTGGTGCAGAGCGACAGTTCCTGATGGACGATGCGGATGCCGCGGGCGCGTGCCGCGCGCGGGCTGTGGCTGTCGAACTCCACCGGCGTGCCGGCGATGGCGAGGGTGCCCTCGTCCGGCTGCGTGACGCCACAGAGGATGCGCATCAGCGTGCTTTTGCCGGCGCCGTTGGCGCCGACCAGCCCAAGGACCTCGCCGGGGTGGATCGACAGGTGGATGCCGTCATTGACGCGGCTCGGGCCATAGGATTTCGAGATCCCGTCAAGGACGACGACCGGCCCGGAGCGTGCGGGCAGCGGGTCGCCGTCCGCTGGGACGCGGTCGTGGAGGTGGCGATCCTTGGAAAGGGCGGAACTCATGGCGCGATCGGCCTCTCGTCGGTGAAGGCGAAAACGGGCCGGCTGCGTGCCGGCCCGGCGGCTGTCCCCCGCGGGAACGGCCGGTCCTACTTGGCCTGTGCCTGGGTTTGGCCCTGGGCTTGCTCACCGGAGCCCAGCAGGGTCTTCTTCACCCAGTCCTGGCTGTAGGTGGGGCTGACGATAGTGCCGGACGGCATCGAGCGGAACTCGTTCAGATTGGTCTCGTCGACCACCGTGACCGGCATGGTCAGCGCCTTCGCCGGCTTGGCGCCCTTGGCGATCTCAAAGGCGAGCCAGAAGGCCGCGCTGCCGATGCCGGGGGCCGAATTCATCGAGACGGTCGAGTAGCCGGACTTTTCCTTCTGGACCGCCCACCACTGGATGAAGTTGGAGCTGCCGCCGCCGGTGATGATCGGCGGCTTCTTCTCGTAGTCGCCGCCATACTGTTCGAAAGCCTGGGCGATGCCGAAATCGTCGCCGCCGCCCTGGCCGATCACCGCATCGATCTTCGGAAGGCTCGGCAGAACGTTGGCGACGGCGGATTGCGCCGTCGCGGTGGTGGCCTGGCCGTAGACGGTGGCGACGACCTTGATGTCGGGGAACTTCTTCAGCGCCTCCATCTGGCCGCCGTACATCTCGTTGTCGGGCGCTGATCCCTTGACGCCGCGGACGATGATGACGTTTCCGCGTCCGTTCAGGCGCTTGGCGATCTCGGTCGCCATGTCGGCCTGATATTTCCGGAAATCGAAGCCCAGCGTGTAGGCGCAGGGGGCCGACACCAGGGAATCGAAGGCGACGACGGTGATGCCGGCCTTGCACGCCTTCTGGATGACGCCGTTCAGCGCGGTCTCGGACGCGGCGTCGATGGCGATCACATCGACCTTGCGCAGGATCAGATCGCCCATCTGGCTCATCTGCTGGTTGGTCGAGCCGTCGCCGTTGGCGACGATGAAGTCGGCGATCTTGCCCTCCTGCTTGGCCTGCGTGGCCGCGGCCTCGAAGGATTCCACCATCTGCCGGCGCCAGGTGTTGCCGTAATAGGAGTTCGACAGGGCGATTACCGGTTTGTCGGCCACCGGCTTGTCGGATGCGGCCAGCGCCTCCGGCATGCCGCCGGCCAGCGCGCCTGCCAGCGAGACCGCCGCGACCGGCAGCGCGACCATCAGTCGGGAGGTGAGCGGCAGGGTGGCGCTGGGCCGCGGCGCGGTCCCAGTCAGTCGGCGTTCCATCATCATCTCCTCCCGGTGTTTTTGCAGTAGGGATCAGTCGCAGCGGATTTGCCGCAGCGGATTTGCGGGGAAACTGGCAGCCATGCGCCCGGTCGGGGGCTTACAGCGCGCCATCGCGGGCGCGCCTGCCGAACGGGCTCCGGCAGCGGCTGAGCACGGCACGATCATCATACCAGTTATCGTTCGTGTGCAAGATCATTTTTAAAAAAGATTGTGTTGCTACGAACTGGCATACTGGTATGATGAGTATATCGGAGCTGCGTGACGCCCATGCCTTCTGTCGCGGCCAATCCGAAAAAAATCCCTTGAACACAGGTGAGACGCACGATGTCTGCGCATCGCATCACCGCGACCTACCGGATCGAGACCGCCTGTCCGCTGATGGAAGCGATCGAGACCATGGCCGGCGAGCAATCGACCGGGACCTTCATCCGCCTTCCCGGCGAGACTGACGCCATGCGCGACGCCTATGGCGCGCACATCGAGCAGGTGACCGAACTGGAGCCGGTCGGCTCCCCGTCGCTTCCGGGCGCCGGATCGCCCCGTGACGGAGCGGCAGCCGGCGGGACTCCGCTGTGGCGCCGGGCGGAGGTGGTGCTGTCCTGGTCGCTGGAGAATTGCGGCCCGTCCCTGCCGAACCTGCTGGCGACCGTTGCCGGCAACCTGTTCGAGCTGCGCCCCTTCAGCGGCCTGCGCATCCTCGACATCGCCCTGCCGGAGGCGTTCGCCGCCGCCTATCCCGGACCGCGGTTCGGCGTCGCCGGCACCCGCCGGCTGGCCGGGGTGGAGCAGGGGCCGCTGATCGGCACCATCGTCAAACCGAGCGTCGGTTTGGGACCGCAGGAGACTGCCGAAGTCGCCCGGACGCTGTGCGCGGCGGGGATCGACTTCATCAAGGATGACGAGCTGCAGGCCGACGGCCCGCACTGTCCCTTCGACGAGCGCGCCCGCGCGGTGATGCGGGTGGTGAACGAGCAGGCCGACCGCACCGGCAAAAAGGCGATGTACGCCTTCAACATCACGGGCGATCTCGACCAGATGCGCCGCCGCCACGACCTCGTGCTGTCGCTCGGCGGCACCTGCGTGATGGCGAGCCTGAATTCCGTCGGGCTTGCCGGGATGATCGAGCTCGGCCGCTTCAGCCAGCTGCCCATCCACGCCCACCGCAACGGCTGGGGCTACCTGTCGCGCGAACCGTCGCTCGGCTGGTCCTATGTGGCGTGGCAGAATATTTGGCGGCTGGCCGGCGCCGACCACATGCATGTCAACGGGCTGCGCAACAAGTTCTGCGAGCCGGACGACAGTGTCATCGCGTCGGCCCGCAGCTGCCTGACCCCGATGTTCGACAGCAAGCCCTGCACCGTCATGCCGGTCTTCTCCTCCGGCCAGTCCGCCCGTCAGGCGCCGGACACGTATGCCGCGCTGGGAAGCGCCGACCTGATCTATGCCGCCGGCGGTGGGATCATGGGCCATCCCGACGGTCCGGCGGCCGGCGTCGCCAGCCTGCGCGAGTCCTGGGACGCGTCGCTAGCCGGCATTCCGCTCGCCGAGCATGCAAAGACCCATCCGGCGCTCGCCAAGGCCATCGAGGCCTACGCATGAGCCCGTCCTCCATGGTCCCACCCCCGGCGTTATACCCGCCGCTGCCCGACGGGCTGCTTCTGAGCTATTACGGCGACGACTATACCGGTTCGGCCGCGGTGATGGAGGTGATGAGCTTCGCCGGTTTGGCCACCGTGCTGTTCCTCGACGTGCCGACGCCGGAACGCCTGGCCCGCTTCGCCGGATACCGGGGGGTCGGCATCGCCGGAGTGGCGCGGTCACAAACGCCGGAGTGGATGGAGGCCAACCTTCCGCCGGTGTTCCGGGCGATGGCGGCGATGGGCGCGCCGCTCGCCCACTACAAGATCTGCTCCACCCTCGATTCGGCTCCCCACATCGGGTCGGTCGGCAAGGCGGCCGAGCTGGCGTTGCCGATCCTCGGGTGCGCCGGCTGGAGTCCGCTGGTGGCGGCGGCCCCGGCAATCGCCCGGTATCAGGCCTTCGGCAACCTCTTCGCGGTGGCGGCCGACGGCGTGCGCCATCGGCTCGACCGGCATCCCGGCATGGCGCGCCATCCGGTGACCCCGATGGACGAGGCGGACGTGCGGCTGCACATCGCCCGGCAGACCGGGCTTTCGCTGGGGCTGGTCGATCTGGTCGCCATGAAGACCGGCGCCGCCGATGCGGCCCTCGCCGCGGAGCGGGCGCGTGGAGCGGCGATTGTGGCGCTCGACGTCGTCGATGCGGAGACGCTGCGCGAAGCCGGCCGGCTGATCTGGGAGGGGCGCGGCGACGGGCTGTTCGCCCTCGGCTCGCAGGGGGTCGAGTATGCGCTGGTCGCGCATTGGCAGGCAGCCGGTCTGATCGATCCGCCGAAGGAGCCGTTTCGCGCGTCTCCCGCGGAGCGGATCGCCTGCGTGTCCGGGTCCTGCGCACCGGTCACCGCCAACCAGATCGCCGTCGCCGGCGAGAACGGCTTCTCGCCCTTGCGTATCGACGCGGCCCGCGCCGTCGACGTGGCGGAGTGGGAGCGTGAATTGGGACGCGCCGCGGAGGCCGCGCTGGCGGCGGCCGGGCAGGGGCGCGATCCGCTGGTCTTCTCCGCCATGGGACCGGACGACCCTGCCGTCGCCCGCCTGCGCGACGCCACCGCGTCGAACGGGCTGAGTGCAGACGACGTCAACGACCGCATCGGCGCCGGGCTCGGCCGATTGCTCGACCGAGTGCTGCGGACCGCGGGGCTGAGGCGCGGCGTCATCGCCGGCGGCGATACCTCGGGCCATGCGGCCATGCAGCTGGGCATCCACGCCCTGACGGTTCTGGCGCCGATTGCGCCGGGTGCTCCGCTGTGCCGGGCCCATTCGGACGAGCCGGCCCATGACGGGCTGGAGATCGCGTTGAAAGGCGGCCAGATGGGCGCGCCCGACTATTTCGCCGCGGTCAAGCGCGGCTCTGCCACTTCCTGAGCTTTTCAAAAAGGATCGAAGACAGATGACCAAGATTGCTCTGCTCGGCGCCGGCGGGAAAATGGGCGTCCGGCTGGCCTCCAACCTCCACGGCTCGCGCTTCACCGTCGATCATGTGGAAATCTCCGACGAAGGCCGTGCCCGGCTGAAATCGGCCATCGGCGTCGAGTGCGTCGACCGCGAGCAGGCGCTGGCAAACGCCGACGTGGTGCTGATGGCGGTGCCAGACCGGCTGATCGGCAAGATCGCCCATTCCTTCATCGACCAAGTGCGGCCCGGCACCGCCATCATCATGCTCGACGCCGCCGCGCCCTATGCCGGCCTGCTGCCCGAGCGCGGCGACGTCACCTATTTCGTCACCCATCCCTGCCATCCGCCGATCTTCAACGACGAGGTGGAGCCGTCGGCGAAGTCAGACTTCTTTGGCGGGATCGCCGCCAAGCAGCACATCGTCTGCGTGCTGATGCAGGGGCCGGAGGAGCATTACGCCCTCTGCGAGGATATTTCGCGCACCATCTACAAGCCGGTCATGCGCTCGCACCGCGTCACCGTGGAGCAGCTGGCGTTCCTAGAGCCGGCGCTGTCGGAGACCGTCGGCGCCACCCTGTCGCTGGCGATGCGCGACGCCGTGGACGAGGCGGAGCGCCAGGGCGTTCCCCGTCAGGCCGCCATCGACTTCATGCTGGGGCATCTGAACATCGAGCTGGCCATCGCCTTCAACATCTTCCCCGAAGGCCGCTTCTCAGACGGCGCGCTGCATGCCATCGACAAGGCCAAGCCGGAGATCTTCCGCGACGGCTGGCTCGGCCGCGTCTTCGACCGCGAGGCCGTCCTGAAGTCGGTGAAGGACATCTGCGCTTAAAGGCATCCGGCGCGGCGGCGTTGCGCTATACTGATGTGATCGTCATACCGGGGTGCTCCAATGGGTTTCGACCGCCGACCGCGGAACCCTGAAACGGAGGCACACCGGTGGGCGTCGCCTTCGGCGGATCCCCTGGGCCGCGCGTCCGGAGGCTCCTTCCGGTACGTCCCACAGCAGAGTTGATCATGAGCGCCATCGATCCGATCCCCCGCCGCAAGCTTTCGCAGGAGGTCCTCGACCGGCTCCTGACGCGGATTTCGACCGGAGATTACGCGCCCGGAGACCAGCTTCCCTCCGAACGGCAGCTGATGGAGATGTTCCAGGTCGGGCGTCCGGCGATCCGCGAGGCGATGCAGACGCTGGCCCATATGGGGCTGGTCTCCATCACCCACGGCGAGCGGGCACGGGTGACGCCGGTCACCGCCGAGAAGCTGATCGAGCAGGTCGGCGGCTCCGCCCGTCATTTCCTGGCCACCGCGCCGGAAAATCTCGGGCATCTGAAGGAGGCGCGCCTGTTCTTCGAGGTCGGAATGGTCCGCATCGCCGCGGAGCGGGCGACGGAGGCCGACATCGACAGGCTGGGCTGGCGCCTGCACGAACAGCGGGAGAGCATGAACGACCGCGGTCAGTTCCTGGCCCGCGACATGGCCTTCCACCGCGAGATCGCCGCGATTTCCGGCAACCCGATCTATGCGGCCGTCAGCCAGGCAATGTTCGACTGGATGTCGGCCTACTACGTCAACCTGCTGCGGGCGCCCGGCATGGAGATGCTGACCATCGAAGAGCATGAGCGCATCTTCGACGGCATCGCCGTGCGCGATCCGGACGCCGCGGCCGAGGCGATGACCGACCATCTCAAGCGTGCCCACCACCTTTATCGCCAGGTGCAGGATCAGGTCGCCGGACCGTCCGCGGAGCAGGGTGGGGACGAGGGGCAGGGCTGACGCTTCACCTCACCGGAAATTCCAGGGAAGGACCTGTCGTGTTCGACCGCCCGTCGTCCATCTCGGACCATGCCATCGCGTGCTTCGGCACAGCCCAGCCGCCGTCGCGTCCCCATGTCCTGCGGGCCGGCCCTCTCAGCGCCGAGCTGGAGGATGGCGCCGTCCGCGCCATCCGCTGGCGCGATGTGGAGATCCTGCGCGGCGTCGCCTTCCTGGTGCGGGACGCCCATTGGGGCACGCCGTCCGCCCAACTGTCCGATCCGGAGGTGACGGAGACGCCCGGCCGCTTCGACGTCCGGTTCCAGGGGCTGGTGGACAAGGACGGGCAACGCTTCCGCTACGAGGTGCGGATCGGCGGGTCGGCCGATGGCGAGTTCGTCTTCGAGGCCGCCGGCATGGCGGAAACCGACATCCTCACCTGCCGAACCGGTTTCGTCGTGCTGCATCCCATCGCCGGGATGGCCGGCCGGCCGGTCAGGATCGAACATGCCGACGGCAGCGAGGAGGAGAGCTGCTTCCCGGCGCTGGTCAGCCCCGGCCAGCCGATTTTCTCGATCCGCAGCCTTGCGCACGAACCGGCGCCGGGGCTGCACGCCCTCTGCCGCCTGGACGGCGACGTGTTCGAGATGGAGGACCAGAGGAACTGGACCGACGCCTCTTTCAAGACCTATGTCCGGCCGCTGGCGCTGCCGACGCCCTATCTGCTGTCCGCGGGGACGCGGCTGGAGCAGGCGGTCAGGCTGACCGTCAGGGAGGAAGCCGGGGGCGACAAGGGGCTGCCTGCCGCCCGGCCGTCGGATGGCGTGCAGCGGCTGACGCTGGGGGAGGCGCTGGGTGCCACGATGCCGCCGGTGGGTGTGGGGATCGACACGCTTCGGCTGCCGGCGCAGGAGGCCGGGGTCTCCCTCATCCGGGATGCCGGTGTGCGGCTGCTCGTCGGCCGGTACGACCCGCGGATCTCCGGCGACGAAACGCTGGCAGCCTTCACCCGGCTGGTGGAGGCGACGGGTGCGGAGCTGCTGCTCGAACTGCCGTTGCCCTGTCGCGAAGCGCCCGATACCGAGCTGGGAGGAATTGCTGCCCGCATCGATGCCGCCCGCCTTCCGCTCTCCGGGCTGACGGTGGCGCCCGCCGCCTATCTCAGGAGCCATCAGCCTTCCGGCCCCTGGCCGGACGGGCCGTCCTTCGCCGACATCTACCAAGCCACGAGACGCGCTTTCCCCGGACTGCCGGTCGGCGGCGGGGTCCATGCCTATTTCTCCGAACTGAACCGGGCCCGGCCGCCGACGGTGGGCTGCGACTATGTCAGCTTCTGCACCAGCCCCCTCGTTCATGCCGCCGACGAGCGGTCGATAGCCCAGTCTCTGGAAGCCCTGCCGGCCATCATGGAGACGGCGCGCTCCTTCTGCGGCGGCCTGCCGATCCGGGTCGGTCCATCCGCCATCGGGATGCGCGACAACCCCTATGGTCCGGGGCCGGTCGACAACCCCGGCAACGGTCGGGTGCCGATGGCGCGCATGGATCCCCGACAGCGCGGGCTGTTCGGCGCCGGCTGGTATCTGGGCTATGTCGCCGGGCTTGCGCGGCAGGGCGCCGCCTCCGTCACGCTCGGGGCCATGGCCGGTGAGTTCGGTTTCGTCTATCGGGCCGGTGAGTGGCCGCAGCCCTGGTTCTACCACGAGCCGGCGGCAGTCTATCCCGCCTACCATGTCCTCCGTGCGGTGACCTCGGCCGGCGGAGCCCCGCTGGTCGAGTGCCGCTTCGACGGGCCGGGGGAGCCGCCGGTCGCCCTGGCATGGCAAAGACCGGACGGGGCGGTCGAGCTATGGCTTGCCAACCTCACAGCCGGGCCGATCCAGCTGGAGATCGCCGGCGTTCGCGGTGGCAGGCTCCATATGCTGACCGCCCCTGATTTCGCCTAGTCCTGCCGTGATCCGCAATGGATGGTGGGAGAGGGCGAAGTCTGGCCGCTGTCGGAGCTCGACCTGCCGACCTGCTCCGTGGCGCGTATGGTCTTTGATCATCGTTCGCTGACGAACCCGGTCGCCGGGGGGCGCGAAGTTCGGGCCGCCTTCCGCCAACCCGGTCTGACCGCTCAGTGGCCGAGGGCCTGGCCGGGCGAAATGCGGTGGCCGGCCGGAAAGCCGTGGGTCCTCGCGCGCCAGGCGATGAGGAAGCCGATTGCCAGCAACAGGGCCATGGCCCATGGGAAGGCGGATACTCCCCACGCATCGAGCAGAACGCCGCCGAGAAGACCACCGCCGGCAATTGCAGAGTTCCAGGCGACGACGTTCATCGACAATGCGACGTCCGCTCCGTCAGCGGCGGCATCGGCCAAGGCTGTCTGAAGAAGTGTACCGGCACCGCCGAAGGTGACGCCCCAGGTCGCCATCGCGACCAGGAGGACCGACGGAACCACCGCCCAGACGCCAAGCACCAGCGAGGTGAGGCCGAACGCCAGCAAACTGAGGAGCACGGTCCGGCGGAGAGCCCGATCGACGAATTTTCCGGCAACCCATATGCCGACCAGCGCGGCGACGCCGAAAACCAGAAGCACCAAATCGACATGGTCGGCGAGGTTTGCCACGGCAACGAAGGGGGCGATGTATGTGTAGAGAAGATTGTGGGCCAGCATCCATGCGATGACGACGCAGAGAACCGGCCGAACGCCGGGGGTCTTGAAGACCTGCGGCAACGGACTGCGATCGCCTTTGGCCTGCCCGGCATAATCCGGGACCTTTGCGAAAACCCAGGCGATCAAGCTCAGCGTCAGCAGCGACATGATGCCGAAGGCCCAGCGCCAGCCGACCGAGGTCCCGAGCCACGTTCCGAGCGGAACACCGAGGGAAAGTGCGATCGGCGTCCCGACCATTGCAATTGCCAGAGCCTTGCCTTGCTGGCTCAAGGCAACCATCCGGCGCGCGTAGCCTGCCAGCAGGCTCCAGGCCAGGCCGGCGGAGACGCCGGCAAAGAACCGGGCGGCCAGCGTCAGCCAATAGGCGGTAGAAATCGCCGTGACCGAGTTGAAGATCAGGAACCCGACGATGGCCAGCAAGAGAACAGTGCGTCGCCGCCAGCCGCTCGTGGCAAGCGTCAGGGGAATGGCGGCCAGGACGGAGCCCATGGCATAGGCCGTTACGGTCTGCCCTGCCAGCGATGACGACACGGCCAGGCCGTCGCTGATCTGTGGCAACAGTCCGGCCGGCAGGGTTTCGGTCACGATGCAGAGGAAGCCGGTCATCGCGAGAGCCAGCAGCCCTGCCACCGGCAACCGGTCCGCCTCCTCACGCGTCGCTATCGTGGTCGTCGATGCCATCGAACCCTCGTTTATTTATGGATCGGTCAATCCATATATCGAGGACGGGCGTCCCTTGGCAAGAACTTCTGGATCGGTTAGTATAGAAATAGCTCGAGGGAGGGGACATGGCGCGAACCGGACGCCCGAGGGAGTTTGACCGCGACGAAGCGCTCGATGCCGCTTTGTCCCTGTTCTGGGCGCAAGGGTACGAGCCGACCTCGCTTGCGCAACTCAAGGCCTGCATGGGGGACATTTCTTCGGCAAGCTTCTATGCCGCCTTCGGATCGAAGGAAGCGCTGTTCCGCGAAGTCGTCGGGCGATACCAGTCCACTTATGGTCAGGTGACGGCCTGCCTGACGGATGGCAGCCTGCCGCCGCGACAGGCGATTGAGCGTGCGGTGAGGCGCTCCGCCGAGATGCAGACCAACCAGGAGCATCCGCCGGGTTGCCTCATGATCCTCGGAGCGAACAACTGCGCGCCTGAGAACCGGCATATCGACGGCGTCCTGGCGGCCGATCGAATGAAGAATTGGCAGGGGATCAGGGATTGTATCGCCCGTGCCGTCGCCTCCGGAGAGCTGTCGCCTTCGACCAACGCCGATGCGCTGGCGACCGTGTTTCACACATTTCTCATGGGCATTGCCTTTGAGGCGAGGGACCGCACCGAGCCCGCGAAACTCAGTGCCTCGATCGATTCCCTCATGGAACTGTGGGACCGGCACCGCGCATGACGGGGCGGCCACGGTGCGACGGACCGACCATCCGGCCCCTTCCAAGTCCGTCGGGCGGCACCGAAGCCGGCAGATGACCAGCTCGGGCATGCCCGCCTCCCGCAAGGGCGCCCGATCACAACCGGCCGCCGGTGGACTCCGCTCTCACGCCGGATTGTGCGCCAAACTCAACGGAACCCCTTCACGCTTCCGCATCCCGCCGCTTGTAGAGGAGTTCCAGGCAGTCCAGATTCTCGTGCAACTGACGAAACAGATCGCCGGGCTCGCTGGCCGCCCTGCGCTGATCGTCCGTCCGCAAAAGGCCATGCACCGCCAGATCCGCCAGAATCCCAGCGACCTCCCTGGCCGTCTTGCGCCCGCCTTCGTGAAACCACCAGGTCGTCCAGCTGCACATGCCGATCAGCGCGAAAGCGGCGACGCGGGCGTCGACCGGACGGAACACGCCCTGCTGGATCCCTCGTGCGATCTGCGTCGTGAAATGGTCGAGCACGGCCCGTTTGGAGCGCTCGTGCACCGCGCGCAGGTCGGGGGGCAGTTCCACCTCGGTCCGATCCACGACCCGGAAATGAAGGGCGTGCGAGAGGAGAAGCTCGACATGGCCGCTCACCATGGAGCGCAGCACCTCGACCGGATCGTCGTCGGTCCGGGCTGAGAGCATGGCGGATTGCCGATCGCTGACGACGGTGACCTCCTCCACCAGCGAAGCCAGGATCTCTTCCTTGCTTTTGAAATAATAGTAGAGCGCCGTGCGCCCGACATTCAGCGCGTCGGCGATATCCTGGAAGCTGGTGCCGGCGAAGCCGCGTTCGGCGAACAGCTTTGCCGCTGCGTCGAGCACGCTCTGGCGCAGCAGCGCCTTCCGGCCGGTTTCCGCTTTGGCCGATGTTCTGCCCATCCCGTCCTCCTATCCGGCTTCTCCGCGCCGCAGGATGGGAGATTTTGACGCGGACGTCAAATTTTTGAAGCGATGACAGACCGGGTTTTCCACTCCCGCGGCCATCGAAGGCTTTGAAAACATTGCCCTGAAGCGCAATGACCACAACACAGGTGCGACAATGCGCGCCTTGACAGGAATTTCCACCTATTGACGGTGCCGTCAATTATTCGTCACCATGTCAAATATGCAAGGCGGCCAGCATCGATCGATAGCCGTGCCGGCCTGCCTCAAGACCAACATACGGGCGGATCGCGCCGCCCTTCGTAAGGGAGACGATGGACATTCCGGTTTCGGGCACACCCGCGCCTGCCGCACATCAGTCAGCGGAACAGGCGGCGACGGCGGGATTTCTCAACACCGATTGGAACCCACGCGACCTTCCCGACGGCACGCTGACGCGCAACGTGGCGCTGCGCACGGCCGACCGGGCGGCGACGGGAGGCACGCTCTATATCCGCGGACGCAGCGACACGGTCGTGTGCATCATGCACCCGCGGGAGTTCATGGCCTGCCATTATCTTGTCCCGGACATCGTGGAGGCCGGCTTCGCCGCTTGGTCCCAGTCGCCGCGCTCCGTCGGCAACGACAGCCGGCTTGAGCACGAGACGGCTCTGTTCGATGTCGCCGCGGGGCTGTCCTTCCTGCGCGCCCAGGGCTTCCGCCGCATCGTCCTGCTCGGCAACTCCGGCGGCGGCAGTCTCTATGCCTTCTACATGCAGCAGTCGCAGCTGGCGCCGGACCGGCGGATCGCCCGCACGCCCGGCGGGCGGCCGACCAACCTCGCATCGCTTGAGATGCCGGTGGCGGATGGGCTGGTGCTGGTCGCTCCGCACCCCGGCCAGGGCATGCTGCTGATGGGATGCATCGACCCGTCGGTGACCGACGAGGACGACGCGCTGTCGGTGGACCCGGCGCTCGACCCCTTCAGCCCGGCGAACGGCTTCGCGGAGCCTCCGGGACCGTCCCGTTATTCACCGGACTTCGTCGAACGCTACCGCTCCGCGCAGCAGGCCCGGGTCGCGCGCCTGGACGAACGGGCGCATGCCCTGATCGGGGAACGGCTGGCGGCGCGCAAGCGCGCCAAGGAGACCGGCAGCATCGACGACCGGCGGCGCGGCGCCCACACGCCACTCATGACCGTTTGGCGGACCGATGCCGACCTGCACTGTTTCGACCTCAGCCTCGATCCTTCCGACCGCGGCTATGGCTCCCTGTGGGGGCGGGATCCCTTCGCCTCCAACTACGGCGCGGTCGGCTTCGCCCGCGTCTGCTCCCCCGAGGCGTGGCTGTCGACCTGGTCGGGCCTGTCGTCGAACGCCTCCCTGCACAAGACCGCGGCAGCCGTCGAACAGCCGTTGCTGCTGGTCGAGTACACCGGCGACGTCTCGACCTTCCCGTCGAGGGTCGCGTCTCTGTTCGACGGCTTCGCCACAGGACGCAAGACACATCTGCGCATCCGTGGCGACCACCACGGCCGCGCACTGACCCCGGATGAGAAGCCGGGGCGCTACGCCGCCGGCCGGGCGGTCGGCGGGTGGCTGCGCGACCATTTCGGCGGCTGAGTGCCGCGAACGATAGGAATTCAAGGAGACCAGCATGCTTGACCAACCTGCGACCAGGCTCCGCCTGCGCGGCGTGGACCATAGCGCCCGCCCGACCTGGAAACTGCGCGAAACCGTGGAGTTCTACCGCGACAGGCTGGGCCTGCCGCTCGTCCATGTCATCTCGGCACGCGGTTGGGGCCCGGCCACCCATCCCGACTTCCTGCATTTCTTCTTCGACAGCGGCAATGGCAGCACGATCGCCTTCTTCTATTATCTCGGGTCCGACCAGCCGGAGGCGCTGGAAGGGCGCGTAGCGATGCCGCCGCTGCCGGATGACCACGTCTTCGATGCGACCCACACCGCCTGGCTCGTCGACAGCGAAGAGGAGCTGAAGGACTGGAAGCGGCGCCTGGAAGCCGAAGGTCTGACAGTCTCGGTGGAGACCACGCACGAGGTGATCGAGTCCATCTACGTGCGCGATCCCAACGGCTATTTCGTGGAGATCACCCGCAAGCTGCGGCCGCTGAACGCCATGATGCCACCGACGCCGCCCTGACCCTGCGGGCCGCCCTGGACGCGGAAGACGCCGCATCCGCCGAAGGCCGGCGCGTCGTCGCCATTGACGAGATCTGGACACGCAAGTCCAGGTTGCTCGATACGGACGGCAGCCACGCCGCGGCGGTCAGCATCTTCGTGCCGCGGCTGGAGGAATTCGCCAGCCTGACCCGCGCAGCCCGCGGACGCGGCGACTGCACCGTCACCGCGCTGGACACTCACGACCGTATCGACGCCGCCGGGCCGGTCGAGTTCCAGCGTCGTGCACTCGGGCTGAAGCCGGCGGTCTGGTACGGACTTTTCACCGGCGGCATCCGCGGCCGGATCGAGATCTTCGACCGCGACCGCGTCGTCATCGCCCCCGCTGCTTAAGGCGGCCCGCGCATCAAAACGCATCAAGGGGAGGACAGAGATGACAGGAATCCGCAATCCCATAAGCGGAGTCGTCTACACGCCGGCCGATCAGGCCGAACGATACCTTACCGACGGAGCCTGGATCCCGTCCACCGTCGGGGACGTGCTGCGTGCCACCGCAGCGCGCCATCCTGACAAGCCGGCTCTGATCAGCGACGAGCGGACCGTTACCTTCGCCGAACTGGACGGGACGAGCGACCGATTGGCCGCGGCGCTGCTGGCGCTGGGCCTTGCCGCCGGCGACCGCGCGATATTCCAGATGGGCACGACGATCGAGACCGTCATCGCGCTCGCCGCCTGCTTCAAGGCGGGGATCATCCCCGTCTGTACGCTGCCGCAGCACCGCGAGGTGGAGATCGGCGAGCTGGCCCGGCAGAGCGGCGCCCGCGGCTATTTCGTCCAGGCGGACTTCAGCCGCTTCGACCTCGTCGGGTTCGCCGTGTCCATGATGGAACGGCACCCCGGCCTGCAGCATCTCGTGGTTGCGCGGGGCGGGAGGTCCGCCGGACTGGCGCTGGAGGACCTGATCGCCGCCGTTCCGGCGGAAACCGCGCGCGCCCGGCTGGCCGGCATGCCCTTCGGTCCGCAGGACGTCCTGACCTTCCAGCTGTCCGGCGGCACGACCGGACTGCCCAAGATCATTCCGCGCTTCCATGCCGAATATCTCGGTCATGTGCGGCACCTGATGGGGCTCTACGGGATGACGGCGGACAGCCGCATCCTGTGGTCGCTGCCCCTGCTGCACAATGCCGCCCAGGTCTATGCGCTGATGCCGATGATGCTCGGCGGCGCGACCGTCGTCCTGATGCCGAAGGTCGACATCCGGCGCATGCTGGAGCTGATCGAGGCGCACAGAGTCACCCACGCACTGTCGGTCGGCCCCATCGCTCCGCAGCTGATGGGCTATGCGGACATCCGGCGGCACGACCTGTCCTCCCTCCGCCTGTTCGCGACGATGAGCCGTGCCGACAAGCTGGAGGAGCACATCGGCGTGCCCTGCTCCAATCTCTACGGCATCACCGAGGGGCTGCTTCTCGGCTCGCCGGCGGACGCCCCGACCGAGCGGCGGCACCGCACGCAGGGCACCTCCGGCTGTCCGTTCGACGAGATCCGGCTGCTCGAACCGGGAACCAGAATCCCGGTGCCGCCCGGCCAGATGGGCGAGCTGTGCTTCCGCGGCCCGTCCAGCCTGCGCGGCTACCTCGACAACGCGACTGCGAATGCCGGGGCTTTCACGTCCGATGGCTTCTACCGCACGGGCGACATCATGACGGCCCATGTCGTGAATGGGCAGACCTGCTACGCCTTCGAAGGGCGCCTGCGCGACAACATCAACCGCGGTGGCGAGAAGATCGGCTGTGAGGAGGTGGAGGCCTATGTCAGCCGCCATCCCAGCGTCGCCGACGCCAAGCTGGTCGCCATGCCCGATCCGGTCTATGGCGAGAAGGGCTGCATCTTCATCATCACGCGGCCAGGCATGCCCGCTCCGAACGTACAGGAGTTGGGCGCCTTCCTGACCGGTTGCGGGCTTGCGAAATACAAATGCCCGGAGCGCGTCGAAGTGCTGGACGAGTTCCCCCTCACCCGCGTCGGCAAGCTGAACAAGCCGGCGCTGAAGACACTGATCGCCGACATGTTGGCGGCTGAATCCACGGCAGGTGCGGCATGACCCCCAACGACTTCACAGCAACCGAATACGTCGTCGGCACCGACCCCCTGGTGATCCGCCGCCGCGTAAAATGGGGGGAATGCGACCCGGCCGGCGTCGTCTACACCGTCACCTTCAGCGAATACGTCATCTCGGCCGCGGAGCTGTTCTACGGCAGCCTGTTCGGCACCACCCCGCAGCGCGCCAAGGACGAGCAGGGGTTCGGCACGCCCACCCGCGCGCTCGACTTCGACTTCCGCCGGTCGCTGCGGCCGGACGAGGAGTTCGAGATGACCGTCACGGTCGCGGAAATCCGGAACCGCACCTACGTGCTGCGGATCTGCGCCCGCACACTCGATGGCGACATCGCGTTCCTGGCGCATCTGACCCCGGTCTGCGTCGCCCGCGGCGAACGCCGCTCCATCGACATCCCCCCGGCATTCCGGCAGGCGCTGGAACGCTACCACGGCGCCTGTGCGGCGGAAGGCTGTGCGGCGGAAGGAGGCCCGGCATGAAGATCACCATCATCGGAGGCGGCCCGGCCGGCCTTTATTTCGCCCTGCTCGCCAAGAAGCACGACCCGGCGCACGACATCCAAATCCTGGAACAGAACCCGCGGGGCGCCACCTACGGCTGGGGTGTCGTTTTCTCCGACGTCGGCCTTTCCTTTCTGAAGGAGGCGGACCCGGACTTCTTCGCCGAATTCACCGCCGGGCACGAATGCTGCGATTATATGGAGATCGTGCACCGCGACACCCGCGTGCAGATCCACGGCAATCACTTCTCCCGCACCGCCCGGCTCTCCATGCTGGAAACGCTGGAGCGGGCTTGCCTGCGCGTGGGTGTGGAGATCCGCCACGGCGAACGCATCACGGACATCGACGCGCTGGCGCATGACGCCGACCTGCTGGTCGGGGCCGACGGCGCCAACAGCGCGGTGCGCCTGCACTATGCCGAACAGTTCCGCCCCAGCTTCGAACGGCGACGCAACAAGTTCGCCTGGTACGGTACGCGCCAGCGCTTCCATCCCGTCTCGCTGATCTTCCGCGAAACCGCGGCGGGCGTTTTCATCGCCCACAGCTACCAGTACAGCCCGGAATTCAGCACCTTTCTGGTCGAGGTCGATCCGGAGACGTGGCTGCGTGCCGGCTTCGACCGGATGAGCGAGGAGGAGAGCAGCCGCGCCTGCGCGGAGATATTCCGTGCCGACCTCGGCAGCAACCCGTTGCTGACCAACCGGTCGCACTGGTTCGAGGCGAACATCGTGCGCAACGAGCACTGGCACCACGCAAACGTCGTGCTGCTGGGCGACGCTCTGCGCACCGTGCACTTCTCGCTGGGGTCCGGCACCCGCATGGCC
This sequence comes from Azospirillum sp. A29, assembly GCF_042604625.1. Classification (NCBI taxonomy): domain Bacteria; kingdom Pseudomonadati; phylum Pseudomonadota; class Alphaproteobacteria; order Rhodospirillales; family Azospirillaceae; genus Azospirillum; species Azospirillum sp. A29. The sequence goes on along the minus strand of NZ_CP170467.1, from coordinate 712,997 downwards.
ATGCAGGACGCCATCGCGCTCCACCGCGGGATCGTCGACCACCCCGGCGACCTGACCGCCGCCTTCCAAGCCTTCGAAGCGCAGCGCCGCCGGTCCTCCTCCAGCTTCCAGGGAGCCGCCGCGCGCAGCCTGGACTGGTACGAGACGGTCGCCGGCAAGCTCCACCTCGACCCCGTCGCCTTCGCCTACGACTACATGCGGCGCACCGGGCAGGTCAGCCACGAGGATTTGCGCCGCCGCGATCCGCACTTCACCGCCGCCTACGAAGCGCAGAACACCGACGAACCCCTGGGGAGGACGGCATGAACACGGTCAGCGTCTCCGACGTCATCGGGCGCAGCCGGCTGGGCGGCCTGCAATTGCGGGTCGTCGCGCTCTGTACCCTGTGCATGATCGTCGACGGTTTCGATGTCCAGGCCATGGGCTATGTGGCGCCGGCGATCATCGGCGACTGGGGCATCCAGAAGGCGGATCTCGGCACCGTATTCGGCGCCGCGCTGCTGGGCATGACCCTGGGTGCCCTGGTCATGGGCATGGTCGCCGACCGGTTCGGCCGCCGCCCGGTGCTGATCGCCGCCATGCTGTGTCTGGCACTCACCAGCTTCGCGACCGCGCAGGCCGCCAGCGTCGAGGAGTTGCGATGGATGCGCTTCCTGACGGGCCTGTGCATGGGTGCGATCGTTCCGAACGCCGTGGCTCTGGCCGGGGAGTTCAGCCCGGCGCGGGTGCGCATCACCCTGATGATGGTCGCTTCATCCGGCTTCATCCTCGGCGGAGCCTTGGGCGGGATCGTCGCCGGCCTGCTCATCCCGGCCTATGGCTGGCATGCGGTGTTCCTCGCCGGTGCGGCCGCCCCGCTGCTGTTGGGCGTGGCGATGCTGGTCCTGCTGCCGGAATCCCTGCAATACCTGACGGTAAGAGGGCGGAAGCTGGAGCAGGTGCGGCGCTGGCTTGTCCGGATCGAGCCGGACCTGACCATGCGCGACGACACGATCCTGGCTGCGGCCGACCGTCCGGCGCGCGGTGCGCCGATCCTGGAGCTGTTCCGCGGCACGATGGCGGTGGCAACGCCGCTTCTGTGGCTGCTGAACTTCATGAACCTGCTTGCCGCCTATTTCCTGGCCAACTGGCTGCCGGTGATCATGACGGAGGCCGGTCATCCCGCCTCGGCAGCGGTGATGGTGGGAACGATCTTCTGGGTCGGCGGGCTGGTCGGCAACCTGCTGCTTGGCTGGCTGGTCGACCGGCACGGCTTCGGCCCGACCCTGGCGATCAATCTGCTGGCCGGCGCACTCGGCGTGGCGCTGATCGGACAGGTCTCCGGCTCGCTGGGGATCGCGGGCGTGGTGATCGCGGTGGCCGGCTTCTGCATCCTGGGGGGACAGTCCGCGTTGAACGCGCTCGCCGCCGCCTTCTACCCGACACCGGTTCGCTCGACGGGTGCGGGCTGGGCGCTTGGCATCGGCCGGCTGGGATCGATCTTCGGGCCGGTTATCGGCGGAGAACTGATGCGGCTGAACTGGTCCACCGCGGACCTTCTGGTGGTGGCCGCCATTCCGTGCCTGATCGCGCTGGCCGGCAACCTGCTGCTCTGGGCGCTTGGCCGGCTGCCGCGCACGGCCGGCAGCACGGCCGGCGCGCTTCCCCCGCAACCCGCCCGATCCCGCACCTGAGGAGCCCGCACCATGACCCGGACCTACCGCATCGGGCAGATCGTGCCCAGTTCCAACACGACCATGGAAACCGAAATCCCGGCCATGCTGCGCGCCCGCGAGGCGGTGCTGCCGGAACGCTTCACCTTCCATTCCAGCCGGATGCGCATGCACCGGGTGGTGAAGGAGGAGCTGGAGGCGATGAACCGCGAGGGGCTGCGCTGTGCCGCGGAACTCGCCGACGCCCGCGTCGACGTGATGAGCACGGCCTGCCTCGTCGCCATCATGGCGATGGGCGTCGGCCACCACCGCACTGTGGAGCGCGAACTGGCCGAAGTCGCCCGCGCGAACCACTCCGTGGCGCCGGTGATGACCTCGGCCGGCGCGCTGGTCGAGGGGCTGAAGGCGCTCGGCGCGCGCCGCATCGCCCTGATGGCACCCTACACCCGTCCCCTGACCGAGCTGGTGGTGGCTTACATCGAGCATGAAGGGATCGAGGTGATCGACTGGCGCTGTTTCGAGATCGCCGACAATCTGGAAGTCGGCCGCCGGGACCCCATGCGGCTGGTCGAGGACGTGCGTTCGCTGAAGACGGCTGGGGCGGACGTCGTTGTTGCCTCGGCCTGCGTGCAGATGCCATCCCTGCCGGCAATCCGCCCCATCGAGGAGATGCTGGGCATCCCGACAGTCTCCACGGCGGTCTGCACCGTGTACGGCATGCTCACCCGTCTGGGCCTGATTCCCGCAGTTCCTGGCGCTGGGGCGTTGCTCGCGGAAGGCGGGCCGGTCTTGGGCTGACTGGCACCGTCAACTTGTCGCCCACCCAGTTGCCTTAGGCCGACGGTGGCGGGGGATGGGACGGCATGACGACGCGCCCCGATCCCCGCTACGCTGGCTATCGCTATCCTGCCGAGATCACTGCGACGGCAGTGTGGCTGTACTTCCGCTTTCCGCTCTAAAGGACGTTGGTGCAAAAAGGCCGGGCCGGTGGTGTTCGGGAGGCCAAGCGGGTATAGAGGCGGCCCGCTGAAGCCGAGACCTCGATGCCGTACAAGGCCAATGAGCCCCGCCGCCACAAGATCCCGAAGGCCCGCTATCGTGTGGAGAACTGGGCGGCCTACGATGCGGCGCTGCGCCGGCGCGGTGACCTGACGATGTGGGTGACGCCGGAGGCGATCGCCGCCTGCTACGGGCCGACGCGGCCGGCCGGCGCGCTACTCCGACGTCGCCATCGAGACCGGGCTGATGCTGCGTCTGGCGTTCGGTCGGCCATGGCGGCAGACCGAGGGTTTGCTGGGCTCGCTCATGCGCCTGCTCGGCCTGGACCTGCCGGTTCCGGATCACACGACGTTCTCCCGGCGCAGCGCCGATCTGGAGGTCGCATCGGCGCTGGCCAGGACGGACGGGCCGGTCACCGTGGTCATCGACTCCACGGGGCTGAAGGTGTTCGGCAAGGGCGAGTGGCACCTGGAAAAGCACGGCGGCCAAGCGCGCCGAAGCTGGAGAAAGCTCCACTTGGCGGTCGATCCCGATACCGGCGAGATCCTGGCCTCGGAGCTGACGGGCAACGAGGAAGGTGACGCCTCGCTGGTCGGCCCGCTGCTCGACCGGATCGCCCGCCCGATCGGCACGGTGCTGGCGGACGGCGCCTACGACGGCGAGCCCGTCTACCGCGCCCTGGCCGCCCACAGCCCCGCGGCGGAGGTGATCATCCCGCCGCGCTCCACCGCGGTGCCGAGCGACACGGCCAGAAGCGCTCCCAGCCAACGCGACAGCCACATCCAGAGGATCGTCGAGCGTGGACGGTGTGGCTGGCAGCGGGATGTCCGCTACGGCCGCCGCTCCTTGGGCGAGGTGGCGATGATGCGCTACAAGCAACTGATCGGCCGTAGCCTCCGCGCCCGGAGTCTGCCCACCCAAAAGGCCGAGGCTGCTGTCGCTTGCAAGGTCATGAACATCATGACCAGCTTGGGCATGCCGATCGCCCGCAAGGTCGCCTGATCACCACCGGCCGTCGGTGGACTCCGCTCTCACGCCGAATTGTGCGCCAAAGTCCCTCGTCGGAGACCCAGACGGTCAGGCTGCCGCGCCGGCGTAGCGATGCGTCGGACATTGGTGCGCAACTTGGCAGGCTGAGACCGCCACTACCCCGGCCTTTTTGCACCAAAGCCCCTTCATCCCGCTTCGGAATCCCGCTTCAGCAGCCATTCGAGGAAGACCCGGCCAGCGCGGTCTTTCGCGGTGCCCTCGCTGTAAAGGACGTGGAAACCGGGCCCGACCAGCCTGTGTTGCGGAAAGGGAGCGACGAGCCGCCCTGCGGCGAGATCGTCCTTTATCAGTGCGTATGGCCCGATCGCCGCCCCGAGGCCGCTGATCGCGGCCTGGAGCGACAGGAAGAAGTGATCGAAGAACGGTCCGGCGATGGCTTCGGGCGTTGCCACGTGGGTGGTCCTGAACCACCGTGTCCATGCGTCAGGCCGCGACTTCAGATGCAGGAGCGGCACCTCGAGCAAATCCTCGGGAGACGCGATCCGCTTCTGCTTCAGCAAGGTCGGGCTCAGCACGACGGTCGACACATCATCGAGAAAACGCTGGCACATATGGTCGGGGCGGCTCATGACGTCGCGCCGGACAACGAAGTCAACCGGCTCGTTGAGATGGCCAATTCCATCCGTCGCCGAGGTCGAGATGCGCAACTCGATCGAAGGGTTGGCAAGCTGGAACGCCGAGATTTGAGGAATAAGCCACCGCAGGGCGAAGGACGGGGTCGCGTCGATCTTCAACACCCGCCCGTAGGTCCGGTGCGACAGTTGCTCCGAGGCGATGGCGAGGCGGTCGAAGCAGGATCGCACATCCTCCAGGAACGCGATAGCCCCCGGTGTCAGACTGATACCGCGTCCCGAGCGCATGAAAAGGGGCTGCCCGAAGTAATCTTCCAGCTGCTTGATCTGCTGGCTCACGGCGCTGTGGGAAACCGCAAGCTCTTCCGCGGCTCTGGTCACGCTCGCGTGGCGTGCCACCACCTCGAAGACCCTGAGTGCGCGGAGCGGTGGAAGGCGTCTCATTTCCCAAGCCTCCTAACAGGTCGGTCAGATTTTCGAACTGGAGCGCCGACTGATTTTCTTACATACAGACATCGTGCGGCGCAACCGCCCATCCAAGAAAAATAATATCTTTCAACGCGGTAGCTGCTGGTACCGAGCAGCGATCGTGCGGTCGTGCGTCAAATCCACGGTGCCCGTCGCGGCCCGATTCTGAAGAACAGGGAAAATTCATGGCTGCAATCACCATCAGCAAGGTGTCGAAAGCCTACGGCAAGGCGGCTGTGCTCCAAGGCGTCGAGCTCGCAATCGACAATGGCACGTTCTTTACGCTTCTCGGGCCAAGCGGCTGCGGGAAAACCACGTTGCTGCGAACCATCGCCGGCTTTATCTCTCCCGACACGGGAAAGATTCTCTTCGACGGCGAGGACGTGACCCGCGTGCCGGTTCATCGCCGGGACATCGGCATGGTGTTCCAGGATTACGCGCTGTTCCCCGACAAAACGGTGTCTGCCAACGTCGCCTACGGCCTGCGCGCCCGGGGCCAAGACCGGAGCACCGTCGAGAAATGTGTTGCCGAGTACCTCGACCGGGTCGGCTTGGCGCATCTCGGCGACCGTTACCCGGCCGAACTCTCGGGCGGCCAGCGCCAGCGCGCCGCGCTGGCCCGCGCGCTCGTCATCCGCCCGCGCGTGCTCCTGATGGACGAGCCGCTGTCGAACCTGGACGCGAAGCTGCGCGTCACCATGCGGGAAACCATCCTCGACCTTCAGCGGGCGTCCCGGACCACCACCATCTTCGTGACGCACGATCAGGAAGAGGCTCTGTCGATGTCCGACCGGATCGCCATTCTCGATCGCGGCGTCATCGCGCAGGTGGGCACGCCGGAGGATCTCTACGAACGGCCGACCAACGCCTACGTCGCCGATTTCATCGGTGCCGCCAACGTGCTGCCGGTGCGGATCCTGCGGGCGGCCGGCGAGGACCACGTCATCGCCGCGATCGCCGGACACGAGTTATGCTGCCTGGGCAGCGGCGCGGCGCGCGGTGGCGAAGACGGCAAACTGATCGCCCGGCCCGAATTGCTGGTGCTGGGCGAAGCCGAAGCGGCGCCCGGCACGCCGAACGTGCTCAAGGGTCAGGTTGCGCGGCGGCAATATCTCGGCGCCCGCACGGTCTACACGGTGCGGATCGGTAACGAGCTCACGATCACGGCGGAGCGGCACGCCGGCGCCACGCACCAGCCCCTGCTGGCGCCCGGCCAGCCGGTGGACGTGGTCGTGCCGAGGACATCCCGCGTCGTGGCAGCCTGAAGGGAGGCGTATCCATGCGACAGCGTATTCTGCCCTGGGGCGCCCTGACCACCCTGTGCATCGCGATCAACGTCCTGTTCGTGCTCTTTCCTCTGCTGACGCTGGTGGGAAACAGCTTCAGCGGCGCCGACGGCGGCCTCGGTTTCGACGGGCTTGCAAGGTTCCTGGCGAACCCCGACTATCTCCAAGGCCTGCGGAACACGGTGGTGCTCGGCGTCGCGGTCACCGTCGCCGCGACTCTCGTGGGCGTGCCTTTCGCCTACATCGTGGCGCGCTACGATTTCCCGCTGAAGAACGTCGTGGCGCTTCTGCCGGTCGCCACCATCATTATTCCAGAAGTCATCACCTGTCAGTCCTGGCTTCTGGTGCTCGGCAACAACGGCTTCGTCACCAAGGCCCTGCGTGACTCGGCGGGGATCGAGCTTCCAAGCTTCTACGGCTGGGGCGGCATGATCTTCGTCATGACGCTGGTGTACTACACCTACATCTATCTAAGCACGCTCGCCGCGCTGCGCGGATTCGACGGCCAGTTGGAAGAGGCGAGCCGGTCGCTTGGCCGCACCCCGGTCGAAACCGTGTTCCGCGTGGTGATCCCCACCGTGGCGCCCGCCATTCTCGTCAACGCGATGGTGGTCTTCACCCTGGTCGTCGGGAACTTCGCGGTCTCGATCATCCTGGGCAACCGCATCCCGCTGCTCTCGATCCAGACCTACAACGCCTTCGTCAACGAGATGGGGGGCAGTCCGGTCATGCAGAGCACGCTCTCCCTGGTGATGATCACGCTGGTCGCCATCGTGCTGTTCGTGCAGAAGCGGTTTGTCGAGCGGCGTCTCGTGCAGATGGCGCAGGGGCGCGCGCCCACTGCGGTCCGGGTTGCCTCGTGGCGGGGCATGGTCTTTGCCGGCCTCGTGCTGGTGGTCGTCCTGCTGTCGTTCCTGCCGCTCGTCACCGTGTTCGTCGCCGCCTTCACCGAAAGCCGGGGCCCGCTCGTCCGCTGGGGCACGTTCTCGCTGGCGGGCATCGAGCGGGCGCTCACCGCAGGCGTCGACCCGATCCTGAATTCGCTCAAGTTCGCGTCGGTGGCGACGGCGGTGGGCATCGCCTTCGCGGTGGTCGCGAGCTACCTGATCGTCAAGAAGCGGTCGGCCGCGACCCAGGCGCTTGATTACCTTGTCGTGCTGCCGCTGACCATCTCCGGCACCGTGCTCGGCATTGCGCTGGTGCAGGCGTTCAACAGCGGCAGCATGGCCCTCACCGGCACCGCGCTCATCATGATCGTCACCTATGTGGTGCGCCGGATGCCCTTCTCGATCCGTTCGGCCGCGTCCTCGCTCTACAACATTCCGGACTCACTGGAGGAGGCGTCGATCAGCCTCGGCGTCCCTCCCTTGAAGACCTTCCTCAAGGTCGTCGTTCCCGTGATGTGGGCTTCCGTCGCGTCCGCCTTCGTCTTGATGTGGGCGAGCACGCTGTCGGAACTCAGCGCCTCCATCGTCGTCTACGGCGGCGGTCTGGAAACGCTGCCCATCGCGATCTTTCGCCAAGTCGACAGCGGCCGCATGGGGCCGGCTTCGGCCTACGCCGCCGTGCTTGTCGTCCTCATCGTCGTGCCGATCGCGCTGAGCGTGAAGCTGCTCCGCATCCGGCTGTTCGCCACCAAGTGAAGGACCAAAGACATGCTTGATCGCCGCAGCTTTATCCTTGCCGCCGGTGCCGGCCTTTGCACCGCCGGCGTCGGGTCGACCTCCCTTGGGCAGCAGGGCGCGGGCAAGGTCGTCCTGTACACCTCGAACAACACCGAGGTCGTCCAGAGCGCCCTCGACGTCATCCGCAAGCGCATCCCCGACCTGCGGGTGGAGCAGGTCACCGGCGGCACCGGCACGCTGATGAAGCGCGTCGAAGCGGAGGCAACGAGCCCCGGCGGCGACGTGTTCTGGAGCGGCGGGTTCGGCACGCTCGGCGCCTATGTCAGGCATTTCGAAAGCTACCGCTCGCCCGAGATCGCCGCCATTCCCCAGAATCTGCAGGGCCCCGGCGGTCTTTGGACCGGGACCAACGTTCACATCATGCTGATCATGGCGAACAAAAGCCGCGCCGGCGGGGCTTCCCTTCCGAAATCCTGGACGGACCTGTTCGACCCCCGTTGGAAAGGGAAGGTCGCCATGACCGACCCGAACAACTCCAGCTTCACCTACATCACCGTGTACGCTCTCCTGCAAAGGTTCGGCGTCGATGGATTGCGCAAGCTTGCCGCTAATCTCGTGATCACCGGCACGACCGGGCAGACGAACAAAGGGGTTTCCGACGGAGAATACGCCCTCGGCATCACCTCCGAAGCCGCGGCCTACGAGTATGTCGCCGCCGAACAGCCGGACATCTCGCTGATCTACCCAGCGGAGGGCGCCGTGCTGTCGCCGGAGGGGATGGTGCTCATCAAGGGCGCCAGGAACCCGGACGCCGCCCGCCGGCTCTACGACGCCTTCCTCTCGAAGGAGGTGCAGGAGGCTGTCCTCAAGACGACCTACCGGCGCCCGTCCCGCGTGGACATCAAGGTCTCGTCCATCGTCAAGCTGCCGGACATGGTTGATATCGCCCTGCTCGACGTCGACCAGAGCGCCGCCTCCCAGGATCGCGAGGAGCTGCTGAAAGTGTGGAACACCATCGTCGCCGACGCCCGGCGCTGACCAACGCCGACCCGCGGCGCCGGCTCGCGCCGCCCCTCTTTCACCAAGGATAATCATGGGAATCGTTGCCAACCACGTAAAAGCCGTTCGTCCTTCGGAAACCAAAGCGATGACGGCCCGCGCCGCCGCGCTCAAGGCGCAAGGGCGGGAGATCATCACGTTGAGCCAGGGTGAGCCGGATTTCGATACGCCGGATAATGTGCTTGAAGCCGGCATTCAGGCAATCCGCTCCGGAAAGACGCGCTACACGGCGGTCGCTGGCATCACTCCGCTGAGAGAGGCGATCCGCGACAAGCTGAAGCGCGACAACAGCCTCGATTACGACATCGACCAGATCACCGTCGGATGCGGCGCCAAGCAGGTGGTGTTCAACGGCCTGTTCGCCAGCCTGAATCCAGGCGACGAGGTGGTCATCCCCAGCCCCTGCTGGGTGTCCTATCCCGACATGGTGCGGCTCGCCGGCGGAACGCCGGTCATGGCGGAATGCTCGGAAGTCCTGGACTTCAAACTCGGGCCTGAAAGCCTCGAGGCGGCCATCAGCCCGCGCACGAAGTGGCTGATGCTGAACTCTCCGCTGAACCCCACGGGAGCGGTCTACAGCGCCGAGGATTTGTCCCACCTCGCCGAGGTGCTGCGCAGACACCCTCACGTCTGGGTGCTGGCCGACGACATCTACGAGAAGCTCGTCTACCCGCCGGCCCGCTTCGCGACCATGGCCGAGATCGCCCCCGACCTCCATGACCGCACGCTCACCATCAACGGCGTTTCCAAGGCCAACTGCATGACCGGCTGGCGGGTTGGTTACGGCGCCGGTCCCATCGAGCTCATCAAGGCGATGAACACGATCCAGGGGCAGACCTCGTCGCACACGAGTTCGATCTCGCAGCACGCCGCGATCGAGGCGATCGCCGGCGACCAATCCTACATAGCCGGCTTCGTCGCCGAATTCCAACGGCGCCGGGACCTTGTCGTGGCGCGGCTGAACGAGGCCCCTGGTTTGCGGTGCCGGACGCCGGAGGGTGCGTTCTACGTCTACCCGAACTGCGCGGGCGTGATCGGCAAGCGCACGCCCTCGGGCGACACCATCACGTCAGACACCGACTTCGCCATGCATCTGCTCGACGCCGCCGGGGTCGCGGTGGTGCCCGGCTCCGGCTTCATGGCTTCGCCCTACATCCGGATTTCCTACGCCTCCTCCTTCGAGGAGCTCGAGCGTGCCTGCGACAAGATCATCAAAGCCTGCGCGGATCTGAATTGAAGGGTAATGACATGACGACGAAGAGCAAGAGCCGCATCCTGCGCGATGCGATGGCCGACAAGGGCCTCGTCCACATCATGGCCTCACACGCGCCGCTGTCGGCGCGGCTTGCCGAGGAGGCCGGGTTCGACGGCGTCTGGGCAAGCGGGTTCGAACTGTCCGCGCTTTACGGTCTTCCGGACGTGAGTCTGGTTTCCATGACCCAGCATCTCGACATGATGCGCGCCATGTCGGAACAGATGGACCTGCCGATCGTCGCCGACATCGACACCGGGTTCGGCAACGCCGTCAACGTGATCTACGCGGTCGAACAATACGAAGCGGCGGGCGCCGCAGCGGTCGTCATCGAGGACAAATCCTTCCCCAAGGTCACCAGCCTCGTTGCCGACGGCCGCCAGGAGTTGCTCCGGATCGAGGAGTTCCAGGGCAAGATCGAGGCCGCCTGCAAGACCCGCAAGGATCCCGACTTCCTTATTGTCGCCCGCGACGAGGCGCTCATCGCCGGCCTGGGCGAGCTGGAGGCGCTCAAACGGGCCGCAGCCTACGAGGAGGCGGGCGCCGACATGATCCTGATCCACTCCAAGAAGAAGACCCCCGACGAGGTCGAAAGCTTCGTCAACGCTTGGCATGGAAGGGCGCCGGTCGTCATCGTGCCGACCGCCTATCCCGAAATGAACGCGGAACGGATTCGCGCGCTCGGCAAGATCCGAATGGTCATCTACGGCAACCACGCCATCCGCGCGTCGGTGACGGCCATGCAGAAAACCTTCTCCGACATCATCAAGAATGGCGGCATCCAGAAGGTCAATGAGGAGATTGTGTCGGTCGAGGAAATCTTCCGTCTCCAGAGAATGGACCGGGTGAAGGCGCACGAGCGGGCCTATCTCCGCTGACGTCGATGGGACGGAGGCCCCCTCGTCCTCGCGAAGGTTCCGGGGAGGGGGCCGCTTTCCCGGCGGTAATGGTCCTGCGTCGGCAACCGACGCCACAATCCCTCCATGACGGTAACACAGCCATGAACGCAAACGCGGCCTCGCGCAAAGCCGAGCGAATGGAAGAAGTGGTGCGCCAACTTCGCGGCCGGCTGCACCGGCACCAAGCCGCCGAGGCAAGACGGTTCGTGCGCCAGTTCTACGCCAACGTGCCCCCCGACGACGTTCTGCGGACGCCGGCCGACCAGCTCTACGGCGCCGCCGTCGCCATGTGGCGGTGGGGCCGGCGGCGCCGGCCAAGCGAGGCCGGCGTGCGCGTCTACAACCCGCGCGTCGATGAGCATGGCTGGCAGTCTCCCCGCACCGTGGTGGAGATCGTCACCGACGACATGCCCTTCCTGGTCGACTCGGTCACCGCGGAGCTGGACCGTCAGGGCTTCATTGTACATCTGGTGATCCACCCCGTGCTGCGGCTGACACGCGACGAGTCCGGCCACCTCGCCCAGCTTTACGAACGCGAAGCGGCGCCGGTGGAGGCCGGCCGGGAATCCTTTATGCATGTGGAGGTGGAGCCGCGTTGCGCCGCGCAGGCGCTGGAGGGGGTGCGCACCGGGCTGGAACAGGTGCTGGGCGACGTGCGCGCCGCCGTGGCCGACGGGCGCGCCATGCGCGACAGGGTTCTGAGCGGGCCGCGCAGCAACCCGGCCGCCACGCTTCCGGCCCAGGAAGTGGCGGCCGAGGAGGTGGCGGAAGCCGAGGCGTTTCTGCGCTGGATGGACGCCGACCACTTCACGTATCTGGGTTCCCGCGATTTCCGGTTCGAACCGGCGGCGGGGGGTGGGTTGGCGCTGAACCCGGTCGAGGGCAGCGGGCTGGGCATGCTGCGCGACGGCGAGGTCACGGTTTTCGAGGCCCTGCGCAACCAACAGGCGCTGACGCCGGACGCGCGGGCGATCCTGCGCGCGCCGCGCGCGCTGATGGTGTCCAAGGCCGACACCCGCTCCTCTGTCCACCGGCCGGCGCACATGGACATGGTGCTGGTGAAGCGCTTCGACGACGAGGGGCGGATCGTCGGGGAGCGGCTGGTCGTCGGCCTGTTCACCTCGGCCGCCTGCAACCGCAGCCCGCAAGACATCCCCTTCTTGCGGCGCAAGGTGAAGGCGGTGATGGAGCGCGCCGGATTCGACCCCGGAAGCCACGACGGCAAGGCGCTGCTGAACATCCTGGAGACCCACCCACGCGACGAGCTGTTCCAGGCCGGCGTCGAGGAGCTGCACGACACGGCCATCGGCATCCTGCATCTCCAGGAACGTCGGAGGATGGCGCTGTTCTTGCGCTGGGATCCGTTCGACCGCTTCGCCTCCTGCCTCGTCTTCGTGCCGCGCGACCGCTACGACACCGCGCTGCGCCGGCGCGTCCAGGCGATCCTGGAGGAGGCGCTGGGCGGTCCCTGCACGGCCCTGTCCACCCTGCTGTCCGAAAGCGCGCTGGCGCGCATCCACGTCATCGTCAAGGCCGGGCCGGGGCGGGCCGCGCACGTCTCGGTGACGGATGTCGGGGAACGGCTGGCGGAGACCGCGCGCGCCTGGACCGACCAGCTCAGGGACGCGCTTGTGGAGGCGCACGGCGAGGAAGCCGGGACGGCGCTGAACGCGCGCTACGCCGACGCCTTCCCCACCAGCTACCGCGAGGCCTTCGCCGCCGAAGCGGCCGTGCACGACATCGAGCGGATCGAGGCCGCCGTCCAGCATGGCCGGCTGGGCGTCAACCTCTACCAGCCGCCGGCGGCGGGACCGTCGGAGCTGCACGTCAAAATCTACCGCGAGGGCGGCCCGGTGCCGCTGTCCGACGTGCTCCCCATGCTGGAGCACATGGACCTCAAGGTCATCACGGATCAGCCCTTCGACGTGACGGCGTCCGGGCGTCTGGCGCCGGTGTGGATCCAGGAATTCGTGCTGCGCACCGCGACCGGGGCGCCGGTGGACGTGGCGGCGGTGAAGGAGAGCTTCCAGGACGCCTTTTCCGCCGTATGGGACGGGCGCATGGAGGACGACGGCTTCAACCGGCTGGTTCTGCGCGCCGGGCTGACCAGCCGCGAGGTCACGGTGCTCCGCGCGTACGCCAAGTATCTTCGCCAGGCGCGCGTCGCCTTCACCCAGGAGGCCGTGGAAGCGACGCTCGCCGCGCATCCGGAGACCGCGCGCCTAATCCTGCGGCTGTTCCAGGCGCGTTTCGATCCCGCCGGGCAGGATCCCGCCGGGCAGGATCTCGTCGAACCGGGCGACGAGGCGGGCATCGCGGCGTTGATCGAGGACGCGCTGGAGTCCGTCGCCAACCTGGACGAGGACCGCATCCTGCGGCGCTTGGTGAACCTCGTGCGCGCGACGCTGCGCACCAACGCCTACCAGTCGGGGATGGACGGGCGGCCGAAGAGCTACATCGCCTTCAAGCTGGACAGCACCGGCATCGAGGCGTTGCCACTGCCCCGCCCGTGGGTGGAGATTTTTGTCTACAGCCCCCGCATGGAGGGCGTGCATCTGCGCGGCGGCCGGGTGGCGCGCGGCGGCATCCGCTGGTCCGACCGGTGCGAGGACTTCCGCACCGAAATCCTGGGGCTGATGAAGGCGCAGATGGTGAAGAACACCGTCATCGTGCCGGTGGGGTCCAAGGGCGGCTTCGTCGTCAAGCGCCCACCGCCCACGAGCGCCGGTCGCGAGGCGATCCAGGCCGAGGGCATCGAGTGCTACAAGACCCTGATGCGCGGTCTGCTGGACGTGACGGACAACCTTGCCCCGGACGGCACGGTGGTGCCGCCCCGCGACGTGCGCCGGCACGACGGCGACGACCCCTATCTGGTCGTCGCGGCGGACAAGGGCACGGCGGCCTTTTCGGACATCGCGAACTCCGTCTCCATCGAATACGGGTTCTGGCTGGGCGACGCCTTCGCGTCGGGCGGCAGCCAGGGCTACGACCACAAGAAGATGGGCATCACCGCCCGTGGCGCCTGGGAGTCGGTGAAGCACCATTTCCGCGAGCTGGGGCGCGACATCCAGCGTCAGGACTTCACCTGCGTCGGCGTGGGCGACATGTCCGGCGACGTGTTCGGCAACGGCATGCTGTTGTCGGAGCACACGAAGCTGGTCGGCGCTTTCGACCACCGCCACATCTTCTGCGACCCGGACCCGGACCCGGCCGCGAGCGTCGCCGAGCGCAGGCGGCTGTTCGAACTGCCGCGCTCCTCCTGGGCGGATTATGACGCGGCGCAGCTGTCCCGAGGCGGGCGGATCTTCCGGCGTTCCGCCAAGTCGCTGCAACTGACTCAGGAAATCCGGGAGCGCTTCGGCGTCCGCGCCGACCACGTCACTCCGGCGGAGCTTATCCAGGCCATGCTGAAGGCCGAAATGGACCTGCTGTGGTTCGGCGGCATCGGCACCTACCTCAAGGCGTCGGACGAGACCAACGCAGAGGTCGGCGACAAGAGCAACGATGCGCTGCGCATCGACGGGGCGCAGGTGCGCGCCCGGGTGATCGGCGAGGGTGCCAATCTGGGCGTAACCCAGCGCGGCCGCATCGAGGCGGCGCGGCGGGGCGTGCGGCTGAACACCGACGCCATCGACAATTCGGCGGGGGTGGACACCTCCGACCATGAGGTGAACATCAAGATCCTGCTGAACGATCTGGTGGCGCGCGGCGACATGACCATGACCCAGCGCAACGGGCTTCTGGTCGCAATGACCGACGAGGTGGCGGCGCTGGTGCTGAACGACAACTACCTCCAGACCCGGGCGCTGACCATCGCCCAAGCGCGCGGGCCGGACCTGCTGGAGCAGCAGGCGCGTTTCATCCGCTCGCTGGAGAAGGCCGGTCGCCTCAACCGCGCCATCGAACATCTGCCGGACGACGAGGAGCTGGCCGCCCGCATGGCCGCCCGCCAAGGGCTGACCCGGCCGGAATTGGCGGTGTTGCTGGCCTACGCCAAGATCATGCTGTACGACGACCTCCTGCGCACCGACCTGCCGGACGATCCGTTCATGCGCGAGGATCTTGCGCGCTATTTCCCCAGCCCGTTGCGCGACCGCTTCGGCGCGGCGATCGCGCGGCACCGGCTGCGGCGCGAGATCATCGCCACGGGGGTGAGCAACTCGCTGGTCAACCGGGTCGGGCCGGTGTTCGTGAAGGACATGATGGAGAAGACCGGCATGGGGCCGGGCGACGTGGCGCGGGCCTACGCCATCGTGCGCGACGCCTTCCAGCTCCGCCCGCTGTGGACGTCCATCGAGGATCTGGACACCCGGATCCCCGCCGCCGCGCAGACCGCGATGCTGCTGGAGACCGTCCGCCTGATGGAACGCGCGGTGGCGTGGTTCCTCACCGGCGGCGCCCACCCGCTGTCCATCGCCGGAGAGACCGCGGCCTACCGTCCTGGCGTCGAGGCGTTGATCGGTGCGCTCGACACGGTTTTGGACGGCGAAGAGGCGGCGCGGCTGGCCGCCCGCGCCCGGATCCACACCGCCCAGGGTGTGCCGGAGGAACTGGCCAGGCGCGTCGCGGCGCTGCCGGTGCTGGCTTCGGCCCCGGATCTGGTGCGGGTGGCGGAGCGCACAGGGCGCGACGTGCCGGCGGTGGCGGCGGTGTATTTCCGTCTGGGCCGGCGCTTGGGTTTGGAATGGCTGCGCGACAAGGCGGACGGCGCCAAGGCCGACAACCATTGGCAGAAGCAGGCGATCGCCGCCATCGTGGACGACCTGTTCGCTCACCAGACGGAGCTGACCGTACGCGTGCTGGACGGCACGGCCGACGGCGGGACGGCGGTGGAGGGCTGGATCGCTCAGCGCAAGCCGGTGGTGGAGCGCGTGGAGCATCTGCTGTCGGAACTGCGCGGTCAGGTCGACCTGGACCTCGCCATGCTGACGGTGGCGAACCGCCAGTTGCGGGGGATGATGGTCGGGGGCACCGTCAAGTTCGGGCTATGCGGCCGTGTGCGGTGACGGTATAGGGCCGAGATGACGACGCGCCCCGACCGCCGTGTTGCATGGATGCGGTCGGTGTCGTAGGTCCATACCCCGTCTCCGCTCTGGTCGCCCGCTATGCCGTACAAGGTCAATGCCGCTCGTCGCCATCACATTTCCCGGCCAATGCACAGTGACGAATTGGTCCGAGTACGATGCCGCCCTGCGCCAGCGTGGTAGCCCTGCACTCTGGGTCAGCGAGACGGCGATCGAGCAGTGGAAAGCGGCGCCGCGCCGAACGCCGGGTGGACAGGCGAGCTATTCAGACCTGGCGATCACCACAGCGCTGATGCTGAAAGCGGTGTTCCGGCTGGCGCTGTGGCAGACCGAGGGGCTGCTCGCCTCTATTCTCCATCTGCTCGGTGTGGATTTGGCGGTTCCGGATCAACCCACCATCGCCCGCCGTCCCCGGACGGTGACGCTGCCCTCGGCGCCGCGCTCGAGCGGTGGGCCCGTCCACCTGCTGCTGGACAGCACCGGGCTGAAGCTGTGCGGACCGGGCGGATAGCTGATTGAGAAGCACGGCACCAAGCGGCGGCGCTCCTGGCGCGTCCTGCACCTTGGGATGGACGCGGGCAGCGGGCGGATCGTCGCGACCACGCTGACCGAGCGCGGTGTCGATGATGCCTCGCAGGTTGCCCCTTTGCTCGACCAAGTCGCCGAGCCGGTCGCCTCGATTGCGGGCGACGGCGCCTACGACCGAACCGGGGTCTATGCGGCGGTCCACGAGCGCCATCCCGAAGCCGCGGTGGTGGCGCCACCGCGCCGCGATGTCGTGCTCAGCGATACGGCCGAGACCGCTCCCACCCAACGCGACCGTCACATCCAGATGATCGCCGAGACCGGACGGATAACGTGGCAGCAGACCAGCGGCTACAACAAGAGGGCTGGCGTGGAGAGCCAAATGGCGCGCTGGAAGGGCGTCCTCGGCGAGGCGCTGCGCTTCCATTCCGATCAGGCGCAGGCCACCGAAGTCGCCATTGGCGTCATCGTCCTCAACCGCATGCTCGACCTCGGACGCCCGAACTCCGTCCGCGTCGCCTGATCGCCAACGGAGCTGGGGCGTCTCTTGCACCGCTCGCCTCGCTGCAACACGCCGACGTTTGCTGCCGGTTTGCATCAGGATGGTGCTGCCGTTCGGGCGGCACTCACATTGCCATGGAGCAGCGGGCAGGCTGAGGGGCAGATCAATCGCCTCAAACTGCTCAAGCGTCAGATGTACGGCAGAGCCAACCTGGATCTGCTCCGAAGACGAACCCTCCTGGCCGCGTGATCCGCGCAAAATGCGCAAGAACCACCGAACCGGGGCAAGATCACCGATGACATCCAGCCGTTTCTGCTACAGGCGCCGTCGTGTCAATCGGCGCAGCACACGCGACACGTCGTCAACGGCGTAGGGCTTATGCCGGACCCCGCGAGGTCGCTTGATCACCAGCGTAGCAGGGCAAACTCCGTCAGAACGCCCAACTGTGCACGAAAGTCTTTGATCCGCACTTTTATGCGCTTAGGAGCTTTCCATTGAACACGATCACCAACGTACGCACGAATAGGACTGCGATAACCACCGTCACTGCCGCTAGGACGAGCGCCGCAACGATTGTAGTGCACCAGCCCCCCTGCACGCTTGCGTATTTGAGAGCTGCAATCGAAAGGGCCGCCATTGGAAAGCTCACGGCCCACCACGGTGCGCCGAAGGGCACAGACGGGCGAAACACGCGTGGTGCGAGCACCAAAAACAAAAAAAGACCAAAATAGAATAGAACCGACGAGAACATGTCGATGCTGTGTGTCATGTTCGTATAGGCGAGAAACCCGACCTCGAACGGTGCGACGAGGATCAGCAATACTGGCGTCATTGGCGTCGGCACCGGATGGAAATGACGCAACCTCCCCGCAATGAGCACAAATAGAGCAACAGCGAGAACAGCGCCAATCGCCAAGGCGAAGAGATTTACCTCACGTGCCCAATCGAAGGGCATGGCGGCGCCAGTCACCGCAACATCGAGGGAGGCCACGCCTGGTATCAGCAGTGGAGGAGCAGTATTGGTTTCATCCTCCTTCGCAGTAAGAAAACGCTGAACCACAATGTAGGACAGCCCCAATGTGGTGACAGCGCCAATAATCCAGATCCACTGGCCGAAATATTCACTGTGTGGCGCCACGACGGCGGAAAGCAGCAATAACGCTATTGTGATCGTTCCGAAGAAATTCCCCATCACCGGATGGTTGAATTCAGCCATAACCGCTCTGGGGTGTCGCAGGGTTTTCACGATGTAAGCCACCGCCGACGCTGCGAAAACGCCGGTCGCTACGATCCCAATGGCATCACTGATCAGGGCATTCGCTCCGAAAACCACGTGCGCCTGACGCCACGCAAGCGAAAGGCCGGCAATTCCCATTACGGCTCCAAAAATATTTACCGGTAATTTTTCAACTGAGGTGGCTTCTTCGGCATTTGACAGAGCAACGGCGGTCTCAATCATCTTTACCTTCCATCTGTATCGCCTTCTGGTAACCCCAACCGTCGACGCATCTTCGATGAGCCTTATTAAAGACAATTACACGTGCGACAACAACAACGCGCGGGTACCAGTTTCTGCCAATTCTCACCCTCAAACGGCCAGCGGCTTTCCCGTGTTGCTTGCCGCAATGATGTAATCGCGCCGTATTCCTAAATGGCCCAACAACTCACGTCTCAACAACCTTCTGCAACCAAACGGCCAATGCCCGTGAACACCATCACCGGCAGGAAGCGATCGAACTTCGATAAAAATCGGATGCAGAAAATTCGCAGGTCCAGATCCGCTTGGAAAAGAGTCGAAGGACTGAGCCAATCGACCAAGGCCGCCTCAATCGCCTTCCCGCGCGACATCTGGCGCAGCCTCTTGGAATTTCCTTTGGGCCATCCATCGCTTCAAAGACGGCGAACATGCAATCCTAAGGTTTCCGTAAACCTCAACCAGATCGTCGAGGCTGAAGCTGCGATTGAGTCCACTTGGGTTTGGCAAATCCACACAGCGGCACCGCAAAAGTGGGAGGATTGTGGACCCCAGCTGACCCTGTTGCCCTCGATCGCTTCATACGCAGCCTTTCCCAGGAATGCGATGGTTTCAGGGTGGAAGTGCTCCAGCTTCGCGCGGAGCGCCTCTCCAGCGTCGTGGAACTCATAAATCTGAAGTTCGCCGGCGTTGCGCGTGGGACGTGGGACAGCGGCGGTTATGCCGCAACCAAACGCGAGCAAACGACGATCTTCTTCCGCCGACATCCTCACAGGGGTGAAGCCCGAAAGGTGAAGGACACGCCAGAAGCGATTAGACGCCGATCCAAAGTTGTGGCCGGAGGCGGCCGTTCGTACGCTGGGATTTATGCCGCAGAAGACGACCGGAAGGTCCGGGACAAGAATGTCGAAGGATGACAGTTCCATCGGTGTCTACCAGAATTTCCCCAATTCCTGTGGCGATAGGCCAAATCCGCGTCCCTCTCGACGTGCGACGCTCGTCCACCAAGCGGATCGGCCACCGCCAATCGGATGGAGAACTCGCCGATCTGCAGCGCTCGCAGTCCCGGGATGCGCGTCAGATAGTCCGGCAGGACCAAGGCCATGGCCTGTGAGACGAAGGTTGGTGATTGAATGTCCACCTGACCCCTCCGTTTCGAGATTCATCGAGGCGCCACACCAGGGTCGAACCGCGACCAAGTCCTTGTCGTAGCAGCACTGCGGGAGGACTGAGATGGTCAGGTGGAAGATCGCATCGGCCAAACACATGAACTCAGTTCCGTAAACCGCTACTGCCGAACCGCCGGTCAGCCAGGCGCAACGCCCATCCCTTTGGACAGCGTTTGATAGAGTGATGCGCCGATCTTGATCCGCGCTCTCGAAGGGTACGTTTCGGGCGCCCATCTTGCACTGGTAAGATTGTCACCGTGCCCCTTCGCCAGGGACGCGGTTCGTGGCCGGATTCGCGGTGCGGCCGGTGCGCCTTTGCACGCCGCGGCTGAACCTCGGGACCAGAAACCGGAGCAGTAGGATGGACGAGAGCGAGATTCGAGAGGCGCTTAATCGCCATTGGGCAGCCTCGGATGCAAATGACTTTGAGGTCGAGCACGAGATATACCGTGAGAATGCGCTGCTCGAATACCCGCAATCGGGCGAGAGGATCAGGGGCCGACGCAACATACAGGCCTCGCGCGCCGCGCAGCCGAATTCGAAGCGTTTCAAGGTACGTCGCATCATCGGAATGGGCGACCTCTGGGTCACGGAATTCATCCTGGAGTATGATGGCCGCCCGTCCCATTCGGTGAGCGTCATGGAGTTTGTGGACGGCAAGGTGGCCCGTGAAACCCAATATTTTGCGGACCCGTTCGAGCCCGGCCCCTCGCGCGCGCGTTGGGTTGAACCCATAGGATAAAGGCGGCGAGACAGGGCTGCGCCCATGCGGACACCGATCGGCGGGATGCCGGGGTGAGATAGACAGCATCACCGACATGGCGCGCCTGGTCAGACCGCATCCGCAGATGCTCCGCAGATGATTGCCACCGCTCTGCGTGCAATCTCCGTAAGTTCGGCACGGGGCGTGCCGGTACGGGCGCGGATTGCGATGGAGTGCAGCACGGCGGATGCGAGCGCCGCGAGCGCCGCGGGATCGGCATCGTCTTTCAACTCTCCTCTTTCGCGCGCCATTCGGAAGCGCGCTTCGAAATCGGCATCGAGAGCACGAAGTCCGTCCGCGAGGATGCTTCGGATCACAGGATTGTCGACCGCCTCGGTTGTGGCGGTTCCAACCGCAAAGCAGCCGCGTGGCAGGGCGTCCCCGGAAAAATAAAGCGCCAGCTGCCCTTCATAGGCGCGCATCAGGGCCTTGTCCAAGGTCTGGTCACCGTCCGTCGACGCCTTACGCAGAGCGGTAAGGCTGAGCTGCCAATACGACGCAAGCGCCTTGAGATAGAGCGCGTGTTTATCACCGAATGCCGCATAGAGGCTCGGCCGGTTCATGCCGGTCGCAGCACTGAGCTCGTCAAGCGACGTGCTGGAAAACCCGCTTCTCCAGAACTTGTCCGTTGCCTGTTGCAATGCTTCGTCGGGGTCGTAGGCGCGTGGCCGGCCTCGGCCCCTCGGCCCAGAATGCTTATTTTGTACCATATCGAATAAAAATCCTTGACGGGGAATCCTGCGCGATCATATTTGTACACATCGGTACAAAATTCAATGGCCACGAGGCTCCCCATGCAGTCCGATGTCGCATCAACCGCCGGCCCGACGGCGTCCGAC
This sequence comes from Azospirillum sp. A29, assembly GCF_042604625.1. Taxonomy (NCBI): domain Bacteria; kingdom Pseudomonadati; phylum Pseudomonadota; class Alphaproteobacteria; order Rhodospirillales; family Azospirillaceae; genus Azospirillum; species Azospirillum sp. A29. Next base: position 691,839 of record NZ_CP170467.1, on the reverse strand, counting down.
AGCGCGGTCCACGACGCCGATGGGAAGCGGCTCGCCGAACTGGGATCCGAGTTCAACCGTGCGCTCGACCGTCCTGCGCGCGGCGCGGTGCCAAAGGGATCTCTGCGAGAGTGCCTTCGCCGCCCGTTGATGATTGCGCTTCCGGTCATTCCGGCCGTCGTCGGCGCGGCGTACTATGTGGCAGAGGAGCCTTACGTCTCGACTGACGACGCCTTCATTCGCGCAGCGAAAAAGTCGATCAATGCCTGGGTTTCCGGCCAAGCGGCTTTCGTTGGGGTCATCAGCCAATTCGAGGTCGTGATGATCGCAATGCTGCTCGTGAGCCCGCTGGTGCTGTTTCTCCACAAGCCCCGCGCGGCCGGTTGACGCGGCTGCTCCAATGAACCCAGCCGCGGCAGATGCGGCCACCAGCCTCCGAAAAGGAGTACAGGTATGACAACCGGCGATGCGTTTCGCGACACCAGAATTCCTCTCGCCCATGGATCCGGTGCCATTCCCGCCATCGGGTTCGGCACGCTGATCCCCGATCCCCTCGCCACGAAACAAGCGACAATGACCGCACTGGAAGTGGGATTTCGGCATCTCGACTGTGCAGAACGCTACCGCAACGAAGACGCGGTAGGGGATGCGATGCAAGCATCATTCAAAGCGGGAACGGTTCGGAGGGAGGACCTGTTCGTCACCACGAAGCTGTGGAACACCAACCATCGTCCCGAGCGGGTCAAGCCCGCCTTCGAGGCCAGCCGCCGCCGGCTGCAGATCGACGATATAGATTGCTATCTCATCCACACCCCCTTTGCCTTTCGACCCGGCGACGACCAGGATCCGAGAGACGAACATGGTCGGGTGATCTATGATCCTGAGGTAACGCTGGTCGAGACTTGGCAAGCGCTCGAACGTCTTGTGGACGAGGGACGGTGCAAGGCGATCGGCCTGTCGGATATTACGTTGGACAAGCTCCGGGAAATCGTTGCGGTCGCACGGATAAAGCCCGCGGTGGTGCAAGTCAAATCCCATCCGTATCTCCCTGAATGGGAACTGCTCGACTTCTGTCGGGAGCAGGGGATTGTGCTGCTGGCCTTCGCTGCCTTGGGGCACGGCCTGGATCCAAAAGTTTTGGATGACCCCGTGATCACGGCCATCGCACAGCGCGTGCGGAAGACGCCCGCTCAGGTCGCGCTTTCGTGGGCCGTGCAGCGCGGCACCGCCTTTCTGACCACCTCGACCAAGCCCCGCAACATCCGGGAGAACTTTGATATTTCGCCCTTGCCGGACGACGCCATGCAAGGGATTAGGGACGACATAACAACAAGCGTGCGTTTCAACACCGTGGTGAGGACCGGTGTGCCGGGCTTCATTCCGCGGGCCGGTTAGTTGGTGCGGATGTCCGGTCCGGCCTTGCCCGGCAAAAACACCGGACCGACGGAGGCGCCGGACCTGCCGGAATCGGTACATCCGCGGGACGCACATCGGCGTGGCCGGAAGCGGTTCGATATCCTGGTTTCTGCCAAACCATTTGGAAAAATGCCATGCGCGTGTCGTTGCTCGCCTTTCCCGGGGTTCAGCTGTTGGACGTCGTGGGGCCACTCGATGTGTTTGCCGAAGCCGGCCGCCAGCTTGGCGACACAAACGCATACACGATGCAGGTGATCGGCCTTTCCCCAGGGCCGATCATCGGTTCCTCGGGATTGCGGCTTCTTCCGGACCGCACCATCGAGGATCCCGATGAAGGCCCGATTGACACGGTGCTTGTTGCCGGTGGCCCCAGGATTCAGAATTATCCGTGCGAACCCGTCGTGCAGAGGTGGTTGAAACAGCATGCCGCAACGGCGCGACGCTACGGTTCGGTGTGCTCCGGGGCGTTCGTGCTCGGGGCTGCCGGGCTTCTCGACGGTCATCGCGTGACCACGCACTGGAGGGTCGCCGACGAACTCGCCACAGCCTTTCCTGAGGCAACGGTCGAGCCCGATTGCATCTTCGTGTGCGACGGCCCTCTGTACACATCGGCTGGTGTGACGGCGGGTATGGATTTGGCGCTTGCGCTGGTGGAGGAAGATTGGGGACGTCCGCTTGCGCTGGCGGTCGCACGCGAGTTGGTGATGTTTCTGAAGCGTCCTGGCGGACAGTCACAGTTTAGTGCCCATTTGGCCGCCCAGTCGTCGGAGCGCTCGGCCATCCAGGCGGTACAAGCGTGGGCGCTGGAAAACCTGACAGGCAACCTGACTGTCAACGCCTTGGCGAAGCGGGCGAACATGAGCGCTCGCAATTTCGCCCGAGTGTTCCGCTTGGAAGCAAACATGACCCCGAAAGACTTCGTAGAGGGGGTGCGGGTCGACGCGGCCCGGCGCTTGCTTGAGGACACGGATACACCGCTGCAGCGTGTTGCCGCCCGATGTGGTTTTGGAAACGCCAATGCCCTGCGCCGCGCGTTTTTGCGACGGTTGCGGGTTACACCTGGAGAATACCGCCGGCGTATTGAAGACGCCGCGACATATGTTCGGCAAACAACGCCGAGACCAAACGTGCTGGGTACTTCGCTTTCGAGTGGTGTGGCGGTGGCGTCCCAGGTCGCGTGGGTGCCTTTGGACGAGCGCGGCCACGGCACGGTCCCATATGAGAATCCCTTGTGCCTGCATGCTCTGATTGAGGTGTTTGGGCCCTTGGCGGAATTTGCATCGCGCTTGGATCGGCTTGAGGAGTGTTCCCATGAACGGCGCTGAACTGCTGGTATCGGCACTGGAGTGCGAGGGTGTGGAGCAGGTCTTCGGGGTTCCCGGAGAGGAAAATCTTGCGGTCGTCGAGGCGCTGCGGCATTCGTCGATCAAACTGGTGCTGACCCGCCACGAGCAGGCGGCCGCCTTCATGGCGGCGACGCACGGGCGGCTGACTGGCCGGGCCGGGGTGTGCCTGGCGACGCTCGGGCCCGGCGCGCTCAACCTCGCCACCGGCGCCGCCTACGGTCTGCTCGGGGCGATGCCTATGATCCTGCTCACCGGCCAGAAGGGGATTTTGAGCCGCAAGCAGGCGCGCTTCCAGGTCGTGGACATGGTCTCGACGATGACGCCGCTGACCAAGATGGCGCGCCAGATCGTAAGCCCGACGGTCATCCCGGCGCTCGTCCGCGAAGCCTTCCGGGTGGCCCAACAGGAGCGGCCGGGGCCGGTCCTCCTCGAACTGCCCGAGGACATCGCCAGTGAAGCCGCACCGATGCTCGCACCGGTGCCGCCCCACCGGATCGACCCGCCGGTCGCCTCGCGGGAAGCACTGGACAGGGCGGCCGATTTGATCCGCAAGGCGAAGCGGCCGCTGGTGATGTTGGGCGCCGCGGCGAACCGGCCACGCCTAGCGCAGGCGCTGTCGGAATTCGTCAAGCGCGTGCAAATCCCGTTCATCAACACCCAGATGGGCAAGGGAGCGGTCTCGGGGGGCTCCGGACTCTACATAGGCACCGCCGCCCTTTCGGAGCGCGACTATGTGCATCGGGCGATCGACCAAGCCGATCTCATCGTCTCGATCGGCCACGACACGGTGGAGAAGCCGCCGTTTCTGATGGGGCCTGGAGGTCCCACGGTCCTGCATGTGGGCTATCAGCCGGCCACGGTCGAGGAGGTGTTTTTCCCGCACGTCGAGCTGGTGGGCGACGTCGGGCCGAGCCTCGGCCTGTTGGCCGACCGGCTCGAGGGCAAGCTGCCCCGCGCGGGAGCGCTCCTTGGCCTACGTGAGGGGATCCTCGCCCGGATCGCCGACCGGGCGGACGAGAGCCGGTATCCGCTGACCCCGCAACGCATCGTGCATGATGTGCGCCAGGTGATGCCAGAGGATGGCATCGTCTGCCTCGACAACGGCATGTACAAGATCTGGTTCGCCCGCAACTACCGCACCCGGGTCGCCAACACGCTGCTGCTCGACAATGCGTTGGCGACGATGGGGGCCGGTCTGCCATCGGCGATCATGGCGGCCATGCTCTACCCGACCCGGCGGGTTCTGGCGGTGTGCGGAGATGGCGGATTTATGATGAACGCACAGGAGCTGGAGACGGCTGTCCGTCTTGGGCTCAACCTCGTGGTGTTGATCCTTCAGGACAACGCTTACGGGATGATCCGCTGGAAACAGGCGGTCGACGGTTATGCCGACTTCGGCATGACTTTCGGCAATCCCGACTTCGTCACTTACGCCCGGGCCTACGGCCTGCCGGGCCGCCGGGTCGAAGACGCCGATGGCTTGGCGCCGGCGCTTGCGGCGGCGTTCGCCGGCGGCGGCGTCCACCTCATCACGGTGCCGATCGATTACTCGGAAAACATGCGGGTCCTTGTCGACGAACTGCGCGACCGTGGCTCGGAGAGTGGGAGTGAGAACGTTTGACGATGCGCCGTCAACTTGTCGATGACCGAACAGAGTGAAGGCGCGGCGGCCTGGAGCGGTCTTTGATGCCGCGACGGGCGCAGCGCCGCCGTTCCCGTGACAACGCCAGCTGGCCCCAAGGCTGACAGAACCACATTCTGAGCAAAGGTGTTGCCAATCAACCAAGGAAGAACAATGATTGATCTTACCGGCATGACCGTGCTGATAGCGGAACCTTACGCCTCGGTCGCTTCTGGCCTTTGCCTCATTATCGAGCAATGGGGTGGAACCTGTCGAGTAGTCTGCTCGTCATCCAAATTGCACGCTTCCCTGCAGAGCTTGACGCCGGACTTGATGCTGATCAACATCGACTTGGCGGGGGGAAGGGAGGAGGTCGAAGTCCTATCTCGCTCCTATCCAACAATGATTGTTGCTATGGCAGCGCGCTTCCGTACGGCGGCGGAAGATAATTGCGATACGGTGACGTGCTTGGAGATGCCGTTTACCATGGGCGACCTGCAGTTGGCGGTGCGTTCGGTTTTGCCCTAATTATCTGCAAGCCCGTGGCCAAGGCGGACGGGCCGGTCACCGTGGTGATCAACTCCACGGGGCTGAAGGTGTTCGGCCGGGGTGAGTGGCATCTGGAAAAGCACGGCCGCCACGCGTGCCGGAGTTGGCGCAAACTGCACTTGGCGGTCGATCCGGACACCGGCGAGATCCTGGCATCGACGTTGACTTCCAATGAGGAGGGGGATTCCTCCCTGCTCGGTCCGCTGCTCGACCAGATCGCCCGCCCGATCGGCACGGTGCTGGCCGACGAGGGGTACGATGGCGAGCCAATCTACCAGGCCGTCACGGGCCACACGCCCGACGCCGCAGTGGTCATCCCACCCCGCTCGACCGCCGTGCCGAGCGACACGACCGAAACCGCTCCAACCCAACGCGACCCGCACATCTCAATGATCAAGGAGCGCGGCCGGGCTGGTTGGCAGCGCGCTGTCGATTACGGCCGCCGCTCCCTCGGGGAAGTCTTGCCTCTCCGGCGCTGCCATAGGGTGCCGCTGAGCAACGGCATCAGTTTGGCCTCCCAGTCGCGCACTGCCCCGTGCGAGGAGACCAAGCCGCGCAGGGGCAGGATTACAGCCAGATCGCGCAGGCTCAGCTTGAACAGGAGGCGCCGCAGCACGATCAGGAAGACAACGTCCGAAGGCAGCTGCAGGCGGTTCAGCACCGAGCCGGTGCGCTCGTTGAAACCCGGCCCATACTTCCGGCACCGGAATCGCCGGTAGTCCTGCGCGGGTCCGGTCCGGATGCTCGGTCGCCGCGGTCGGAGAGCAGTGTGGGCCGCGCATTGGTCACCTCCAGAGTGACGGGATCCTCTGCGACAGTCCCACGTCGTTGAACAAGCTTGCGCGAAACCTGCCGGAACCGTTCACGAGGTCTTGCCCGCCGTCTGGCGCCGGTATTCTTCAACCGGTAATCCGCCCATGCCCCAGTTCTCCATGGGAACCTCGTCGATCACGACGAAGGTCGCCGCGTGCGGCTTGTTCAGCACCTCGAACAACAGGTCGCTGACACCCTTGATCAGGGTCGCCTTTTGCTCCGGTGTCGCGCCGGTTGCGCCGGGGCTTGTGCCCTCGCGGGTGATTTGGATGTTCACGTACGGCATCGGGTGCGTCCTTTCCGTTTGATGGCCTTACCAGCGACCGGCGTGCTGCCCGCCGTCGACGTGCAGCGTTTCGCCGGTGACGAAGTTGGCGGCGTCGAGGTAGAGCACCGCGTCCACGATGTCCTGAATGTCGCCCAGCCGGCCGACCGGGTGCAAAGCGGCCAGGAATTCATGCGTTTCCGGGGCGTGCATAGGCGTCTTGATGATGCCCGGCGACACAGCGTTCACGCGGATGCCCTTGCCTGCGTATTCGATGGCGAGCGAGCGGACAACCGCGTCCAAGCCGCCCTTGGTCAGGGATGCCAGCGCCGCGGGCACGCTGGCCAGCGGCTGTTCCACCAGCGTGGTGGTGATGTTGACGATGTGTCCGCTGCCCTGGTTCAGCATCTGCGCCGCGGCCAGCTGGGACACATGGAAGAAGCCGGTCAGGTTGGTAGCGACGACCGCCGCGTAGTCGGACGCGGTGTATTCGGTGAAGGGCTTGGCGATGAAGATGCCGGCGTTGTTGACCAGCGTGTCGATGCGCCCGAAGCGTTTGCGGGTGGTTTCTACCAGACGCTTGGCGGTGTCCGGGTCGGCGATGTCGCCGCCGACGGTCACGACGTTCGGATCATCGCTGGCTTTGATGGAGCGGGAGTTGGCGACGACGGCGAAACCGCGCTGGCGGAAGCCCGCCACCAGACCCGCACCGATGCCCTGCGACGCGCCGGTGATCCACGCAACCTTCTGCGTGCTCATGATCGATCCTTTGGGTTCGAACAAGGGTCGTGTGTGGATGGCCCGCCACCTGCGGATCGTTTCACGTCCCTTGGCGTGGATTGAAACAATGAGAATTTCTGTTGTGAGGCGGGAACCGGGAGACCGTCGAAACTTGCGACCACCCTGTCTTTCCGCCCCGCTTTCGCATTGAAAAATGCCGCAGGACGTGTAGAACGGCAAACGAGCTTTCCTCATCGAATCGACAAGGTGGATTTGTCGGTGTCGCGACCGTCGCTGCCCCTCAGCGGGTTCCGCGCCTTCGAGGCCGCCGCCCGCCATCTCAGTTTCGCCCGGGCCGCGGACGAATTGTGCGTCACCCCGGCGGCGATCAGCCATCAGGTGCGGACGCTGGAGGATTATCTTGGCGTGGCGCTGTTCCGGCGTAGCGGCCGACGCGTGCTCCTGACAGAGGCGGGGCAATCCTGCTGCCCGACCTGCGGCGCAGCTTCGACCTGATGGAGGCCGCCATGGGGCAGGTCAAGCGGCTGGCTGCGGGCGGCATCCTGACGGTCAGCATGTCGCCGTCCTTCGCGGCCAAATGGCTGATGCCGCGCATCGAGCATTTTCGGACACGCCACCCCGACATCGACCTGCGCATCGACGCGGACGTGCGGCTGGTGGATTTTTCCGCCAACGAGGTGGACATCGTCATCCGCTATGGCCCCGGCTCCTACCCCGGCCTGAAAAGCGTGCTGCTGTTCGAGGAGGAGCTGTTTCCGGTGTGCAGCCCCCGGCTGCTGTCCAGCGCCGTTCCGTTGCGCAGCATCGCCGACCTGGGGCAACATACGTTGCTGCACGACGAGACGATCAATTTCGCGGGGCCGATCCCGTCATGGCGGGTCTGGCTGCAAATGGTCGGGCTGGAGCAGGCCATCGACCTCAACCGGGGGCTGCGCTTCAATTCCTCGGTGACGGCGACCCAGGCGGCCGTCGATGGACATGGTGTGCTGCTGGGGCGCAGCCTGATCGTTGCCGACGATCTCTCGGCCGGGCGGCTGATCCGCCCCTTTGCGAAGTCTTGCCCGGCGGGATTGGGCTATTACCTCTTGCATCCGCCCCAAGTCGCGTCGCGAGCGAACGTCCACGCCTTCGTCGACTGGATCATTGAGGAAGCGGCCGGGGAGGGAACCGGCGGAGAGGGGTGACGGGGTGCCGTCACGTTCGGGCTATGCGGCCGTGTGCGGTGACGGTATAGGGCCGAGATGACGACGCGCCCTTGGCCGCGTAAGCACTCGGTCCATCGGCTATTTCCGGTCAAACCGCGCCGTCCCTCATCATCGCTGACAACGAGTTGACGGTGCCGCCAGCATCAAAACAGCCAAAGTCCTTTCCATCACTCCACGCCGGGAACAGGCTGTGCGACATAGCCGAGCGGGCGGCCCGAGACCGGATGCGGCATCACCCCGAAGGGCAGGCCGTAGATACGCTCCAGGGTCGCAGGGGTCATCACCGCGTCGGGAGCGCCGCGGGCGATCAGCCGGCCGCTATGCAGGGCCAGCAACTCGTCGCAGACGCTGGCGGCCATATTCACGTCGTGCAGGACAATGACGACGCCGAGACCGTGCTCACGGCTGAGACGGCGGATCAGGGTCAGCACCTCCACCTGGTGGGCGATGTCGAGGGCGGAGGTCGGCTCGTCCAGCAGTAGGGCGCCCGGCCGCTGGGCCAGCAGCATTGCGAGCCAGACCCGCTGGCGCTCCCCGCCCGACAGCATGTCGACCTGCTGGCCGGCGAAGTCCGCTACGCCGGTCTGGGCCATCGCGTCCTCCACCGCCTCCCGGTCGCCGGCCCCGAAACGGCCGAGCATCCCGTGCCAGGGATATCGGCCGAGCGCCACCAGTTCCCGCACCAGCAGGCCAGGGGCGGCGGGCGTCTGCTGTGGCAGATAAGCAAGGCGTCGGGCAAAGGCGCGCGCCTTCCAGGCAGCGAGCGGACGGCCCTCGAAGCGGATCGTCCCGGCCGAGGGGATGAGCTGGCGCGCCATCAGCTTCAGCAGGGTCGATTTGCCCGACCCGTTGTGCCCGATCAGCCCGACGACCCGGCCGGGGGCCAGTGCCAGGGTCAGCGGGTGCAGCAACGTGCGGCCGGGTACCGAGGCGACGACGGCCTCCAGTTCGAAAAGGGTGGCGCTCATCGTCCGGCATTCCCTGCGATGTCTTCCGGAGCCGCTGGCGTGGACACAAGGGCGATGCGCCCGCCGGCCATGTGGACCACACGGTCGGCGAGGCCGAAATAGCGGTCGTCGTGCGAGATCACCACCAGCGCCCGGCCCTGGCGGCGCAGGTCGGGCAGCAGCTCGGTGTAGAAGAGGTGGCGGAAGCCCGGATCCTGGTCGGCAGCCCATTCGTCGAAGACGATCACCGGCCGCCCGGCCGCCCAGGCGTTCAGCAGAGCCAGCCGCTTGCGCTGGCCGGTCGACAGGTCGGTGGTGGAGAAGACGCCGTCGCGCAGCGAGACCTTATGGGCGATGTCCAGCCGTTCCAGGTAACGCTCCGCCTCCGGCGGCAGGCCGGCGCCCGGCGTGCCGACCTCGTCGAACAGGTAATAGTCGGTGAAGACGGTGGCGAAGAGCTGGCGGTAGTCGTCGCGCGCCGCGTCGGCAACCCGTTGACCGTCGAGTCGGATGGCGCCCGTCTGCGGCAGGTAGAGGCCGAGCAGCAGCTTGATCAGCGTCGTCTTGCCCGACCCGTTGTCGCCGACGATGAACGGGATCTCGCCGCGCCGGATCTCCAGGTCGATCGGCCCAACCGTGAAGCCCGGCCGGCCATCCTCTCCGGCCGGGTAGGCATAGCGCACGCTGTCGAGCGCGATGGCGTGGCACAGCTCCGGCGTCGGCCCGCCGGGCTCCTCCAGCGCCACCGGCTCGCGTCCGTCGAAGTCGGCGGCAAGCCGGGCGACCCGCCGGAAGGCGACCTGCGCCTGTCCCAGCGCCGGCAGCGCGCCGACGAGCTGGTCGATCGGCCCCTTGACGTAGAGCAACACGATGGCGAAGCCGCTGACCGCCGCCGGTTCCAGCGCCAGCCGCTCACGCAGCAGCAGCGCGACGCCGATGACCAAGAAGAACAGGCCAGAGCCGACGGCGTCCGCCGTCCAGAACAGGCGCATGGCGTGGCTCTTGCGGTGGGCGATGCGGTCGACCGCCCCGCCCAGCAGGACCTCGAACACCCGGCGGCGGCGCGGCCGGTCGACGCGCAGTTCCTTGGCGCCCTCTGTGATGGCGCGGTACTGCTTCTGAAGGTCGTCCTGGGCGTCGCGGACGTCGGCGTAATCCTCCATCCAGGCGCGGCGGGCGTGGTGGGTGACCAGCACCCCGGCCGCCACCGCCAGCAGAACCAGCAGCAGCAGCGCGGGCGATAGCGCCAGCAGATAGCCGAAACAACCCAGCGTCACCGCCAGCGCCACGGCGTAGCCGGAGACGTTGAAGGTGAAGACGCTGACCGCCTCGACGTCGTTGACCAGCGAGGCCACCAGCCGGTGAATCCGCTGCCGCTCGATGGCGGCGACCGGGGCGCGCAGGATGCGGGCGGCGATGTCCTTGCGCAGCGCAGCGATCACCCTCTGGCCGGTCAGGCTGTTGCCGACGCCGGCTGCCGCCTTGCCCAGCACGCTCAGCCCGCACAGGCCGGCGAAGGCCAGGAAGAAGCCGGCGCCGACCCCGCCGGGCTCCTGGAGGCCGCGGTTGACCTGCGCCAGCAGCGCCGCGGTGGCGAGGCCGCCGGCCACCCCCAGCAGGGTCGCGGCCAGGGCTGTCGGCCAGAAGGGACGCAGCAGGCCCAGCGCCGCGCGGAGCAGGGCGAAACGGCCGTGGTTGGGATCTTGCTTGGAATTGTTCATCGCCGCAACAGCCAGAGAAGGTAGGGGGCACCCAGCAGGGTCGCCAGCAGGCCGGCCGGCATCTGGGCGGGGAACAGCAGGACACGGCCGAGCCAGTCGGCCACCACCATGACCAGGGCGCCGGCCAGCGCCGCCCCGGCCAGTTGCGGCACCGCCCGCTGCAACCCGCACAGCCGGGCCGCGTGCGGCGCCATCAGCCCGACGAAGCTGAGCGGCCCGACCACCAGCGTCGCCGCCGTGGTCAGCGCCGCGACCAGCAGCAGGACCAGCCCGCGCACCAACGGCAGCCGCAGGCCGAGCCCGCGCGCCGCCGCCTCGCCGAGCGGCAGGATCTCCAGCCAGCGGGCGCAGAGCAGCGGCAGGGCCAGCAGCGGCAGGGCGGCGGCCCAGGCGGCCGTGGCGATGGCCGGCGTCACCAGATAGGTCGAGCCGGTCAGCCAGCGGAACAGGATGAAGGCGCGAGGGTCGCCGCTCGACAGCAGCAGCGCCACCACGGCGCCGAAGACGGTGGTCAGCGCCACGCCGGTCAGCAGCAGCCGTTCCGGCGCGTGGCCGTGCCGGCGGCCGAGCAGCAGCACCGCACCCAGCGTCGCCAGCGCGCCGGCCCCGGCGGCGGCCACCTGCGCCTCGACCGGAAAAGCGGGAACCGCGAGGTGGAGCAGGATGACGCCGAAGGCGGCGCCGGTGCTGATGCCCAGCACCTCCGGCCCGGCCATCGGGTTGCCGGTCAACCGTTGCAGCAGCACCCCGGCCGCCCCCAGCATCGCCCCGGCGGCCATCGCCGCCGCCATGCGCGGCGCCCGCCAGTACAGCAGCGGCTGCAGCTCCGTCCAGCCGCTCCAGCGCCAGCCGCCGACCCCTTGCCCCACCGTCAGCGCCAGCCAAACGGCGAGCGCCAGGGCCAGCAGCCCGGCCGCCAGCCAGGGGACGGGCCGCGTCAGCCGGCGCGGCGGCGCCTCGGCTGTGACCGGCAGGTTGCCGCCCTGGCCACTGGACCTGGTCAGCAACCACAACAGCAGCGGTGCGCCGAGCAGCGCGGTCAGCGTTCCGGTCGGCAGCTCGCGGCCTCCAGCCAGCTGCGCGACCGCCTGCGCCGCCGCGTCGGCCAGCCACAGCAGCGCGGCACCCAGCGGCGGTGCCCAGGCCAGCCGGGCGTCCAGGCTGCGGGCGCCGGCCAGCCGCGCCATCGCCGGGGCGGCCAGCCCGACGAAGCCAATCACGCCGGCAGCGCTGACCACCGCCGCGCTCAACGCCACCGCCTGCGCCAGCGCCGCCAGCCGCAGGACCCGTACCGGAACACCGAGGCCGACGGCGCCCTCCGCCCCCAGATCGAGCAGGGCGAGCGGGCGCGCCAGCAGCAAGGCGAGGGCGGCCCCGGCCGCCAACTGCGGGGCCAGCGCCTGCGGAATCGCCCAGCCGTTCTGGCTCAGCGATCCGCTCGCCCACAGGAACAGGGCCTGGAACCCGGCTCCGTTGAACAGCATCAGGCCGCTGGCCAGCGCGCTGCAGGTCAGGCCGACGGCCAACCCGGCGAGGATGACGACGGCCGGCGCCAGCGCCGCCCGCCACGCCAGCCCGACCACCAGCGCCGCCGCTCCGGCTCCGCCGGCCAACGCGACCAGACCGCGTGCCATGCCGCCGGAGCCGACGCCCAGGCCGGGGGCCAGCATCGCCGTCGCCATCAACGCCAGTTGCGCGCCGCCGGCGACGCCCAGGGTCGAGGGTTCGGCCAGGGGGTTGCGCAGAACCTGCTGGAACAGCACCCCGGCCAATGCCAGGGCGCCGCCGCACAGCAGGCTGGCGCACAGGCGCGGCAGCAGACTGTCGGTCAGGATCAGCCGCCTCACGTCGCCCCCGTCGCCCGCCAGCAGCCAGCGCCAGGTTTCGACGTTGCCCAGCGAGCCCGGCAAATAGGGATGCGCCGCCACCGCCGTCAGCACGGCGGCAAGCAGCGCCAGAAGGGCGATCAGCCCACCGCAACGGAAACGACCGTCAGCCACGGACCGCCTCCACCGGTGTCAGCGCCGCCGTCAGCAGCCGGGCCAGCCGCTCCACCGCCGGCAGACCGGCCGAGCCGAGGACGGAGCCGATCTCGTGCGTCCGCCCGTCGCGCGCAAAGGGCATCGCCTGCCAGAAGGGATTCGCCGCCATGGCCGTCAACCGGCCAAAGCCGCCGAGCGCCACATTGACCAACCGCGCGTCGGGCACTCCGGCCAGCCGCTCCAACCCGACCGGGACGAACTCGCCCATCGACGGTTCCCCATTCCAGGCGTTGCGCAGCCCGAGCCGGCCCAGCACCGCGTGGTGCAGGCTCGATGAACCGAAGACGTTGACGTGCCGCTGGTCGAGGATATTGACGAGCCAGACTGGCTGGTCGGCCAGCGGCGCCAGCGTGGCCGCCGCCTCTTCCAGCGCCGCCTCGGCGCGGGCGGCCAGCGTCTCGGCCGCCGCCTCCAGCCCGAGAAGGGCGGCCAGCCGCCGCGTCTCCGTTCCCGCCCGCTCCAGCACGCCGGCCCCTGGCCGGTCGAGCGTCACGGTGACGACTGGCGCCACCCGCTCCAGCGGGCCGCGCATCGCCTCCAACCCCGGCGTGATCAGGATCGCGTCCGGCTCCAGCGCCTGAAGCAGCTCGAAGTTCGGCGTGAACAGCAGGCCGACATCGACCACCCCGGCCGGCAACGCCGGGGCGCCGGCGTAGCGCGTGCCCCAGGACGGCGCCGGCACGCCGACCGGGAGGCAGCCCAGCGCGACGCAGCAGGCCGCCAGCCCCCAGTCGAGCACAACGACCCGCCGCGGCGGAGCCGCCGCCGCCGTCTTCAAGGCGGCCAGCCCGCCCAGGCCAAAGGCGACGGAGCCGCCCAGAAGGCTGCGCCGCGACAGGGGGAAAGCCCTATCGACCATGGATGTCACCAAGAGTAGCGGACGCTGGCGTAGACCGTGCGGCCCAGTCCCCAGCGGCAGCCGACGGCCGAGCAGACCGACACATACTCCTTGTCGAAAATGTTCGAGGCATTGACCGCCAGTTGCGTCCCCTGCAGGGACGGCACCGCCTGCCCCAGGTCGTAATGGACCGCCGCGTCGAACACCGCGTAGTCCGGGATCTTCACCGTGTTGGCGTTGGTGGCGTAGGTCGACCCGACGTAACGGCCGCCGCCGCCGAAGCCCAGCCCCTTCAGCGCCTGCTCCTGGATCGTGTAGTCGGCCCACAGCGAGGCGATGTGCGCCGGCACGTTGTTCAGCCGGTGGCCGGCGTTGCCGGCGTTGTCCTTGGTGATCTCGTTGTCGAGATAGGCGTAGGAGGCGCGGACGCTCAAGCCGTCGGTCAGGCTGGCGACGCCGCTCAGCTCGACGCCGCGCGAGCGCACCTCGCCGGTCTGGACGCCGAAGTTCGGGTTGACCGGATCGGGCGTGGTGACGTTGGTCTGGCGCAGGTCGAAGGCCGAGGCGGTGACGAAGCTGTTGAGGCCCTTGGGTTGGAACTTCACCCCGACCTCGACCTGCTTGCCCTTGGTCGGCTCGAAGGCGGCGCCCTGCCGGTTGGTGCCGGCGACCGGCTGGAAGGAGGTCGCGTAGCTGGCGTAGGGTGCCAGACCGTTGTCGAACAGGTAGGTCAGCCCGACCCGGCCGGTGAAGGCGCGGTCGAACTGGCTGGTCCGCCGGTTGGTCAGGCGGTTCTCGCTGTTCGTCTTCGCCCAGTCCTCGCGCCCGGCCAGCAGCAGCGACCAGCCGCCCAGCCGGATCTGGTCCTGCAGGTAGGCGCCGACCTGGCTCTGGGTCTGGTAGGCGTTCTGGAAGACGCCGGGCAGCCTGATGACCTGATTATAGTTCGGCGCCAGGATGTCCAGCGTCGGCGCCGTGCCGAAGCGGGTGAAATTGTCCCAGCCGATGCGCTGGTAGTCGAGGCCGGCAAGCAGCGTGTGCGACAGCGACCCGGTTTCCAGCGTCAGCTCCGCCTGGTTGTCGATGGCGAAGGTGTCGAGCCGCTCGTCGGCGGTGTAGGTCTGTCGGTTCAGCGTCCGCTGATCGGCCTGGAGGTTCAGGCCCTGGACCGAGGCGTAATCGACGTCGATGTGGGTGTAGCGGGCGTTCTGCCGGACCGTCAGCGCCTTGCCGAAGCGGTGCTCGAACTCGTAGCCGATCTGGGTCTGGTCGCGCTTGAAGCTCTCAAACCCGGTGTCGCCGGTGTAGAAGCTGGGCGAGATCTTGCCGTAGCGGTTCGGCTGCAGCGTGCCGGAATAGGGCAGCAGGTTCCAGATGCCGCCCTTCGGGTCGTGCAGGTAGCCGGCCAGCAGGGTCAGGCTGGTGTCGTCGTCCGGCTTCCAGGTCACCGACGGGGCGATGGCGATTCGCTGCTCCTTGGTGTGGTCGGTCTGCGTCTCGGCGGTCCGACCGATGCCGGTCAGCCGGTAGAGGACTCGGCCCTCCTTGTCGAGCGGCCCGCCGAGGTCGAAGGCGCCCTGCATCATCGCGCCGGTGCCGGTCTGGACCTCCACCTGATGCAGCGGCTCGGCGGTCGGCCGCTTGGCGACCATGTTGAGGATGCCGCCGGGCGACGCCTGCCCGTAGAGGACCGAGGAGGGACCGGTCAGCACCTCCGCCCGTTCCAGCAGATAGGGCTCGGTCTTCGGGACCGCCCAGGTGCCGGAGAGCTGTTTCAGCCCGTTCAGATACTGGTCGAGCGCGAAGCCGCGCGCCGACAGGCTGTCCAGCCGGTTGTCGGCGTCCTCGCTGATCTGCACGCCGGGGGCGTAGCGTAGGACCGACCGGACGGTCTGCGGCCGGCGGGTGTCCAGCTCCTCCCGGGTGATGACGTTGACGGTCTGCGGGGTTTCCAGCAGGGCGGTGCCGGTCTTGGTGGCGCCCACCGAGGCGGGGGCGACGTAGCCGTCGGCCGCCAGCGCCGGGTTGCCGGGGTTCGCCGTCACTGACACCGCAGGCAGGCTGAGCGTCGCACCGCCCTGCGGTCCAACCGCCTGCTTCCCAACCCCTTGCTGCCCGGCCGCATCCTGTCCCCAAGCCGGCGTCCAGACGGTCGCTGCCACCGCCAGCATCGCCGGGATCGTGGCATTGCGCCGGCTCCTCTTCTTCCTCCGGCTCTCCGCCGCCCGGATCCGCACCGTCTGCCCCATCGCATCCTCTGTCGCTTGTCCCGCTGTGCGCCGGAAGCATCTACCGGCCCCTAATGAGAATGAGTATCATTCCTCATTGCATTCCGCTCCTGCGGGCGGGACAGGAACTATCGAGACGAGGCCATGCGGCTGCTGAATTATTCGCTTGCCAGCCTGGATGCGCCCGAACAGCCGACGGTGCTGGCGATCGGGCGGGAGCGCGGGACGAAGCCGGTGACGATCCGCTGGCACAGCCATGCCCGCGGGCAGGCCGTGGTTGTGTCCACCGGCCTGCTGACGATCTACACCCGCCAGGGGAACTGGATGGTGCCGAGCGGCCATTCCGCTTGGATCCCGCCGGGGCAGGAACATGCATTGCGGCTATGCGGGAATTTCTCCGGTTGGTACGTCTATGTGGCGCCGGAGATGTGCGGCCGGCTACCGGACCGCTTCGGCAGCGCCTCCACCCCCAGCCTGTTGCGGGAGGGGATTGCCCGCATCAGCCATTGGCAGGACGGCGCCGATCCCGGCACGCGCGAGGAGCGGCTCGGGCTGGTGGTCCTCGACGAAATCGCGGCACTGCCGCTGGAGCATGAACATCTGCCGATGCCGGCCGACCGCGCGATGGCGCAGATCGCCCGCATGATCATCGACGACCCGGCGGACGACCGGTCGCTCGATGCGCTGGCGGACGTGGTCGGGTTGTCACGGCGCACCGTCACCCGCCGCTTCGCCGATGCGACGGGAATGAGTTTTTCGGCCTGGCGCCAGCGTCTGCGCCTGTTCCAGGCGGCGGAAATGCTGATGACCGGCGCCCCCGTCACCACGGTGGCGCTCAACCTCGGTTACGACAGCCCGAGCGCCTTCACCGCGATGTTCCGCCGCCATTTCGGCGTTACCCCTTCCCGCTTCGCCAACCATCGGGAACATCCGCCATCGCACCAAAGCTCATCGTCGAAGTGATGGTGGGTGAATCAAGGCAATCCGTTTTGCGGATGCGGCGTTGTTATGCCGCCCCGCACCTGTAGAGGCACCGTCAAGTTCGGGCTATGCGGCCGTGTGCGGTGACGGTATAGGGCCGAGATGACGACGCGCCCCGACCCGATTTACACCGGCTACCGGTTCCCCGCCGAGGTGATCAGCCACGCGGTGTACCTTTACTTCCGCTTTGCGGTGAGCTTGCGCATGGTCGAGGAGATGCTGGCGCTGCGCGGTATCACGGTGAGCCAAGAAACGGTGCGCCAGTGGGGCCTGAAGTTCGGACGCGCGATCGCCACCCGCATCCGCCAGCGGCGCCTTGCTCTGGGTGACAAGTGGTACTTGGACGAGGTGGTGATCAGCATCGCCGGCCAGAAGCACTACCGGTGGCGCGCGGTAGACCAAGCCGGCTTCGTGCTCGACGTGCTCGTCCAGAGCCGGCGCGACACGAAAGCCGCCAAGCGCCTGCTGCGCAAGCTGCTGAAAAAGCAGGGCCGAGCGCCGCGTGTGATGATCACGGATAGCTGAAGTCCTACGCGGCAGCCAAAAAGGATCTGAAGCTGCGTTGCGAGCACCGCCAGCACAAGCGCCTGAACAACGGGGCTGAGAACTCGCATCAGCCAACCCGACGACGCGAGCGGCAGATGAAGCGCTTCAAGTCGGCCCGTCAGGCGCAGCGTTTCCTATCAATCCACGAGCCGATCCATAACCTCTTCCATCTTCGCCGCGATCACCTCACCGCCTCCGAGTTCCGAGCCGCCCGCGTCCAGGCCTTCGCTGCCTGGGCCGACGTGGCCGGCGCGCCCTTGGCCGCGTAAGCACTCGGTCCATCGGCTATTTCCGGTCAAACCGCGCCGTCCCTCATCACCGCTGACAACGAGTTGACGGTGCCCTTCCGCCGCAAGTCCCGTTCACGCCGTCCTGACAGGCATATGCGGATATAGACGGTCGCAGCTCCCTGCTCTCTTTGATAGGTTATCAAAGCCGATCGCACCCGAAAGTTACGAATGCGATGAATGTAGCTGTCTAGTCACAGTAAGTAGCGACGGAAGAGCGAATTATGGCCGGAAAACATACCCATGAGGCCCAAGTTGTCGATCGAGATGACGAAGGTACTGATTTTGGCTGCTACCGGATTTTTCCGCGCTTACGAATTCTCATGCGTAACGGGAATAAAATCGAGATCGGCCCACGCGCAATTGATATTCTGTGGCTCCTCGTTAAGGCGAATGGGGAGCTTGTCACAAAAGACTATATCCTTGAGACCGTATGGTCTGGGTCCATCGTTGAAGAAAATAACTTGCAAGCACAAATGTCCGCCATAAGGCGTGCTTTACGTTCTGATCGAGACATGATTCGGACAGAGTTCGGACTTGGATATCGACTTGTCTGCAAGCAGCGCGACAATGCTGCCTCGGACCAGGTGCTCGGCAAGTCGGCAGCGCGAAGGCTTCCTATTCCGCTGACACCACTGCTCGGCCGCGACACGGAGTTGCTGGAACTTGGAAACTTGTTTGAAAAGTCCCGCCTTCTGACGATCGTAGGTGCTGGGGGTGTTGGAAAGACCAGATGTGCATTTGAATTCACCAAGCGTCTAGCTGAGCAATATGGACATGATGTGCGGCTGGTTGAGATGGCCAAAATCTCCGACGCCCCACTGGTCGAGCCATCGATCGCAAGCGCACTTCAAATCCCTAGTCTCGACATGTACCATGTCCAGCAGATCCTTGGGGGTGTCCAGACAAGCCAAATCATACTCGTTATCGACAACTGTGAACATTTATCCAACGCAATTGCCGAAGTAATTGAAGCGTTGCTGACGAATGCTCCGCAGATGAAGATCTTGACTACCAGCCAGGAACCACTGGGGCTCGGCGGGGAGCAGGTCTACCGGCTTGGTCCACTAGCCGTCCCACCGCAAAATATCGCCGATATAGAAACTGCTCTACGGTTTCCAGCCTTCGAGCTTTTTGTGGAACGCGCTTCGGCCAATGCCCACAATTTTCAAATCGATTTAGAGCTTGCCAACGCCATTTGCCATCGCCTTGACGGATTGCCGTTGGCTCTGGAACTGGCGGCAGCGCGCGTTGCAACGCTCGGGCTGAGCGGCGTCCTGGCAGCGTTGAATGACCGGTTCAACCTGCTGACGGCCGGGCGTAGGACCGCCCTTGCCAAGCACAGAACGCTCAGAGCGACCATCGATTGGAGTTATCATCTGCTCGATCAGGAAAAGAGATTGATGCTTAGACGCATATCGGTTTTTTCCTCTCCCTTTGATATCAGCGCCGTCCGTGCGGTGGCAGCGCCGAAAAATAACGATCCCTGGTATGCGGTTGACATCCTGGGGGCGCTCGTTAGCAAGTCACTATTATTGCTCGATTTGAGCCAGACAAAACCTCAGTACCGATTTCTCGAGTCCATCCGCTTTTACGCACTTGAGAAGCTGGCGGACGATGTAGAGTTGAAATGCGTCATGGAACGATATGCGGAGCACGTCCTTACTGCGGTCCGACAAGCGAACGAAGACTGGAAAACGCTATCGACAGATGAGTGGCGATCATCCCACGCCGACATTATCGATGACATCCGTGGCGCGCTTGACTGGGCATTTTCTGCCAATGGCAACGTGCAGGTTGGAACCAGTATTCTTGCGTGCGCGACACCATATTGGGTGCAGCTATCACTTCATGACGAATGCCGAAATCGCATTTCGCAGGCGCTGAAGCGGTTTGCAGGGTCTATGGCACCTAGCGAGGAGATGTCTCTTCAGGCAGCATTGGGAACTGCACTTAGCTGGGCTGTGGGGCCTGTAGCAGAGGCAGATGGCGCGTGGCAAAGAGCGCTATCTTTGGCGCAAATCCATGCAGTTACTGAGATCGAACTCCAGGCGAGGTATGGGCTGTGGCTTGTCAGTCTTAAATCCGGTCGATTTCGGGATTCGCTGTACCATTCGCAAGAAATGCTACAGTGTTCACTCGATGCCGATGATACCGAAGCGGTGGTGGTCGCCGAACGCATCGAGGGAGTTGCACAGCATTTTTTAGGCAATCATGATCTCGCGCTCGAGCTTCTTGAAAGAAGCCTTCGTTGGTTCGAGGTAAACTTACCGGCACAGAGGTTCAGGTTCGGGCTCGACCAAAACGTCGCCGGAAAATCGTTTCTTGCGCGGACGCTATGGGTTCTGGGTCGTGTCGACGAGGCAAAAGACTTGGCTGCTCGCTCCGTGTCGGAAGCGATGCAACTCGACCATGCCAATACTCTATGCTGCGCGCTTGCAGAAGGTGAATGTACGGTCCATGGCCTCGAAGGCGACGTCGAGGCGGTGAAGAGCGCAGCCGCTTCTCTTCGGCATGCGGCCCGCCAGCATGGATTGGGATTTTGGGACACCTACGGTGCGGTATTCGAAACCTGGGCGACCTTGGAGAGTGGGAAAGCCGTTCCTCTGACTGAACTCTCATCCTTGGTTCAGGCGGTCACCAGAGCCGGACTCCATCCGAAATACTCAACTCTTTTCAGTGACATTCTTCTCGCCACTCAGCGAAATGAATGGGACCATGCTCCTCTTGTGCCTATAGAAGATTTGCTCATGAAGGAAAAAGACACCGAGCGGTGTTGGGCGGATGTCGAATTCCGCCGTGCTGCAGTCCAATTGGTCGATCTTCCATCGGTGATAGAGGTCGATCTTTGGGAGGAATTAGAGAAGGCCTGCAACCAAAATGCCTCGTCATGGGCGCTCAAGATTGGCATTGATCTTGTATCCCGTGAAGCTTCAGGCGGGCCTCCTCATAAGGCGCTTCGTGTGCTCTCTGAATTGATTGAGCGACTGCCTGATAGTCCCAGCAGTCGGTACGTCAGCATTGCGCGTTCGATCTGCAAAGATCAGCTACGCGGTGCATAAATCCAATAATTTCCGCCATAGCCTGGTCTGAGCGCCAAGTGCGGTAACCTCGGTCGAGCCACCTTACATCATTTTTATGGGTTCGGTCGACGAGCCCATACGCCTCCCGGGGGTGTGCGGCCAGATGGCCATAAGGTCCATCTGCCATTCAAAATTCAGACGTCTGAAAATCAGCATCATAGTCCCTGATCCGACCAGGCAATACCTTCACCCTGTCGACCCGGCAGTTTCAGCGGTCAGGCACTTGATCGCACGACAGAGGAGATGAAGGCAGTGGCTGAACTTGTCGCAGTGTATGCCGTCCCCCACACACCAAGCTTTGTAGCAGACGCCCAGCTCAACGGAGAAAAATCGGAGGCAACGCGGTACTTTGCGGAAATTCGAAACCATCTCGAGGCCGCCAAGCCGGACGTTATCGTTACGGTAAACAACGATCATTTCAACACGTTCTTCTTTGACAATTGGCCGACATTTGCTATCGGCACTGCCGAGATGACGGCTGGACCGAACGATCACACTCCCGGCATGCCTTGGTACGATGTCCGCGTCGAGGCGACCGCCGCGAAACATATGTTGTCGAGGTTGATTGGCGCAGGATTCGATTTCTCCTCCACGGTCGATTTCGAAATCGATCACGGCGCGCTTGTGCCTCTCCATTTCCTTACCCCGGATATGCATCTACCGATCGTACCGATCTTCGTGAACTGCGTCGTGCCGCCATTGCCCGCCGCGTCAAGATGCCTTGCCCTGGGTCGTTCGCTTGGGGAGGCCATACGGTCTTGGGATAACGACGCCCGTGTTGCGGTTATCACAAGCGGATTTCTCAGCTTAGAAATCGGTGGACCGAGAGTTATGGTCGACAAGACTTTCGGTGTTCCGGACCCTTCTTGGGCGGCCTGGATTCTCCAGGAAATCAAGACCGGACATTATGACGATCTGATCTCACAGGCAACCGAAGGCCGCATGCTCGAAGCTGGCAATGTCGCCGGCGAGCTTCTCAATTGGATTGTCGCTTTAGGCCTCGTCGAGGATAGAACCCCAACAATACTGATGGATCAGCCACACTTGGGCAACGCCTTCGCTGCCTGGGATATAAGGAGTGCGCTATGAATATTTACCTCATTCACACTCTCTGCCGTCGCGTTCTTCACGACATGGAATTTCGTAAGCTTATCCTGGCATCGCCGGAGTCTGCCTTACAGACGATGCCTTTCTCCGAGGAAGAGCGGGACGCGCTTCTATCGGGCGATGTCGGCCGCTTGAACCGCGCGGGTGCATCCGGCTTCCTGCTGTTGATCCTGTCCCGGTTCGAGGTGTTCGGTTTGGCATTGCCGATATTCAATCGCCGGATGCGCACCGGGAAGCTGGAATAGCTGCCTCGATTCAATCCGGGGACATCTCAAAGAAAAAAGACAGGCGGAAGAAGCAGCTTCTTGTGGAGGAGGAGCTGGAGGAAGTCCTGTCGTCTGTAAGTTCAATAGGGAGGGTAAAATGAGCGAAGGTGAAGTTCAGGAAATAGGTCCCATCCAACGTCGAACACTCGGCAGCAGTTTTATCGGTTGGATGTTCGACGGATTTGAAACCAGCACCCTGATTTTGGTTGGCGGTATTGCCGCGATGTCTCTGCTGGTCAATCCAACGCCCGACGAAGTCAGGGTTGCCGTTGGTTATGCGATCGGCGCAACCCTTCTAGGGTGGGCTGTCGGTGGCACGATCGGAAGCATCATGGCGGATCGGATCGGCCGCAAGCTGATGCTGATGATTTCGATTGCCGGATACTCTGTACTGACGGCGCTGACCGCATTCAGCCACACATGGACGATCCTGATTGTTCTGCGCTTCCTCACGGGGGTGTTTTTGGGATCTGAGTGGAGCACCGGAACCGCACTGGTGGCCGAAACCTGGCCAGATCGGGCACGCGCCAAAGCCCTTGGCATCATGCAGTCCGGCTATGGTTTCGGCTTTTTTCTCGCTGCCGGTCTTTGGCTCTTTATCCAACCGAATTTTGGGCCGGACGGATGGCGCTTGATGTTCCTCATTGGCGTGCTGCCCGCATTCGTCCTCCTATACATCCGCCGAAAGGTTCCGGAGTCAAAGGTTTGGTTGGAGGCGGTCAAGGAACACGAGCTCGATGAGACGATTAAAGTTCAAAACGGTTCCCGCTTGTCGATGCTGTTCGGTGACCCGGAAGGATTGAAGCGCGCGGTTGCCACCTTGGTGATTGCAGGTGTGACCGTATCCGTATTCTACGGGATATCCGCGCTTATCGGCCCCTACATCGGCGGCCTTGCGGCAAAAGAGGGTCTGAATGCAAGTTCTTGGGCGGCAATCAGCGCGCTCGTATACAACGGCGGCGCCATTGTCGGCTACATAAGTGCAGGTTTCATCGCCGATCGCATTGGCCGTAAACCATACATGTTTGCCATGTTCGGTGGTGCAATTTGCGCAGGCGTAATCCAGGCCTACGTGCCTGAAACGCTGACATGGGCGTTGGTGTCGGTCTTCATTCTTGGGATGTTCACGCTCGGCGTTTTCTCCTGGATGCCGATTTATCTGCCCGAGCTTTTCAAGACGAAAGTCCGGTCAACCGCGTCGGGCATCGTCTTCAATCTCGCCCGATTGGTCTCATTCCCTCTTCCGATCATGACCGCCTTCCTGTTTTCAACTTTGGGAGGATTTCATACGACAGTCCTCTCAATGGTCTTTCTTTATGTCGTGGCGATTCTTGCACTCTCGTTCCTGCCGGAAACCCGCGGCAAGCCTCTTCCCAGATAACAATCGAAAATTCCAATAAGGAGACGTGAAATGAACCTCGAAATCGAAGACAAGGTCGCCATCGTGACCGGAGCAAGCGCCGGAATCGGCTTTGCCGTTGCGGAAGAGCTTTTCACCAATGGCGCACGCGTGCTGGTCGTCGCGAGAGACGAGGGGCGGCTGGCGGACGCTGCCAATAAGCTGGCATCGGCGGCCGCTGGTCGCTCCGGCGACGTCGTGGCCCTGGCCGCAGACGTCGCCAAGCCGGAATCGGCTCAGTTGATCGTCGATCGAGCCCTCGAAGCATTCGGCGGGATTGATATCCTCGTCAACAACGCGGGGCGCGCTCATGCTGGCGGGCTGCTGACCTCCACGGATCAAGATTGGGAGGAGATGACTGGCGTCAAACTGACATCCATGAGGCGGCTTTGCAAGGCGGCGATTCCCCACATGCAGAGAGGCGGATGGGGCCGCATCGTCAATATGTCCTCCATCGGAGGTATCCACCCCAATCCAAAGCTTTTCGTATCTCACGTACTGAGTGCAGCCATCAACAATCTGACAAAATGCCTCGCGCTGGAAGTCGCAAAAGACGGTATTCTCGTGAACGCTATCGGAATTGGCGCGGTGGCAACCGACAACTGGGCGAATAACATGGTGCCGGCGGTTCGCCGTTCGCGCCCCGAGTTTGCCGATCTGTCGGATGACGAAGTAATCGCTCGCATATCCGCCGAATGCACGCCGATCGGACGAGCGGGGACAGCCCGCGAAATCGCGGCGATCGCGGCATTCCTGAGTTCCGGCAGGAACGGCTTCGTGACCGGCGACACGATCGAGGCGTCCGGCGGCGCCGACCGCTTCATGTAATTCGATAGGCCGTTCTGACCTCGAAACGGCGAGGGAGCAGTTTGTATTGCCGACGTGCCCGGCCATCGGCCGGGCACCGAGGACGCCGTTTCGGATCACCATTCAATTCTTCGGAGTGCTGCGATGATCAAAATCAATGTCACCGCGGATGAGGCGCTTGTCTACCATCACGAACCCAGCCCTGGCAAATACCAGATTGTTGCTTCCAAGCCGTTGAGGACGCCACGCGACCTATCGCTGGCCTACAGCCCCGGCGTGGCGCACCCGGTTCGAGCCATCGGGAAATGTGCTGACGCTGCCTACGACTATACTGTGAAAGGGAATATGGTCGCGGTTATCTCCAACGGCACGGCAATTCTGGGTCTTGGCAATCTGGGTGCACTGGCGTCAAAACCCGTGATGGAGGGCAAAGCAGCTCTCTTCAAGCTCTTCGCGAATATCAATGCCGTCGATATCGAGTTGTACTCGGAAAATGTCGATGAATTGGTCAAGGCGATCCACATGATGCAGCCGACATTTGGTGGCATCAATCTGGAAGATATCAAGGCTCCTGAATGCTTCCTGATCGAAGAGCAACTCAAGATGTTGATGGATATTCCCGTATTTCACGACGACCAGCATGGAACAGCGGTCATCGTGGCCGCCGGTTTGATCAATGCGCTGACGCTTGCACACAAAACGATTGACAACACAAAAATTGTGCTCAATGGCGCGGGTGCGGCCGGAATTGCATGTTTGAAGCTTTTGCATGCGATAGGTGCCCGTCCGGAAAATACGATTTTGTGCGACTCGCAGGGAACCGTCTGGTCCGGTCGCGGCAATGGCATGAACCGCTGGAAGTCCGAACTGGCAGTCGACACCCCCGCAAGGACATTGGCTGAAGCACTCGTCAGCGCCGACGTGTTTATTGGAGTATCGGTCAAGGGCGCCCTGACAGGCCAGATGCTCCGATCGATGGCCGATGATCCGATTATCTTTGCATTGTCCAATCCTGATCCCGAAATTACCCCAGAGGAAGCTCTTGCCGCTCGCAGCGATGCGATTATTGCGACCGGCCGGTCCGACTATCCCAATCAGGTGAACAATGTGCTTTGCTTCCCATATATCTTCCGAGGAGCGCTCGACGCACGAGCAAGAGAAATCAACGACGAGATGAAAATTGCCTGCGCGTTCGCCCTCGCCGAACTGGCTCGCACGGCGGTACCGGAAAGCGTCAAGGTCCTTCACGGCAAAGATCTGGCATTTGGTCGAGATTATATTATTCCATCACCATTCGATCCGCGGTTATTGAGTGTGGTTGCGCCTGCCGTAGTTCGCGCAGCTGTTGAAACCGGAACGTCGCGGCATGCAATAGACCTTAAAGAATATCAAAAAGCCCTGAGTACCTGTGCGGCGACCGCCTATTAGCCCGGATCATTCATCAGGGTTTTGGAACGGCTGCCCGAAGGCGCGTCGATAGGTGGCACCAATGGCGGTTCCGTTGCAAAGTTTGACGGCGGATGCGGTGAGCCGCGGTATCGACACCGTCAGCCGACTGCTCCGAACAAGCTGGCGACGAAGGCCGCCTGGGTCGGCATGTCGTTGGCCGGAAGGGCGGCGACCTGCCCCTTGCGTACCATCGCCAGGATCTCGTAGCCGGCGAGCGTCCGGCGCGCGGTGTGAAAGCCCTGGAACCCGAGCCCCGGCCGGACCAGCGGCTTGATCCGTCGTTGATCCTGTTCAACAATATTATTGAGGTACTTGACCTGACGCAGCTTGGTGAAGCGCCGCAGCTCGCCGGCCTCCTTCATCGTCTTGGTCGCGCTCCGTAGGCAGCGTTCTTGTCCACGGTGAGGGTGCGTGGGTTCACCGTATGCGCCTGCTTCAGCGCCTTGCGGAAGAAGCACAGGGCGGCGGCCGCATCACGCTTGGCGCTGAGTAGGAAGTCTATTTACCCGCTCGTTCTACCGGCCGCCACCACCCTGGCCCTTTTTGCACCAACGCCCATCGGCTCCCGGCTGGCAGCATCAGGGGCTCTGTTGCGAACCCCTTGCTGTATGCGCGTAATAATGGCCACCGGCATCACTGCCGATGCTACGCTGCCTGGAGTGACGTGAACCCGCCGCACGGGATCGTTCACCCTGCCGAGAGATCGGGCAAAGCGAACTCCTGCAGGTGGCCTGATGGGTTCGCGTCCGTTCCCGGGTCTTCAGGCAGTTCGACCTTGAAGTGACGCCGCAGGACGTCGGCGACGAGCTCGTAGCACGATCCGATCCTGACAACCTCGAGCTCGGGGAAGCGTATGATCGTGGCAGAGCGCTTGTATGTATGGTACTTGCGAATACCGTAATCGACGGTGATGTCGGCGATTTCTCGAATCGCCGGCTGGATGTCGTCCACGCGGAATTTCGGCCCGGTCCCCGTCAGGTTGGCGGAGGATCCGAAGATCGGGTGCAGGTTATCCCGACTGAGCCGACAGAGTATCGCGGAACAAGGGACCGGCGTTCAGCAGCATCGCGAGGGTTCCGTTGGCGGTGCTGGTGGCCAGGAGACCAGGCGGCACGTTCCGCAGCATCGGATGTCCGGGGTCGAACGGCGCCACGGCCCCCAGCGGCAGATCGTAGTCGGACGTGATCGCCTCGATCATCTCCCGTGAACGCGTATCAAGGACGTGCAATTCACGTTGCGTGTCCAATCCGCACAGGAATGCGTTCCGCTTGTGTCCCCCCCGTCCCTTGGCCGAGTTGATTCTTTTCACCGCATCTTCGGAGCCGCCCATCAACGCGTAGCCCACGTCGTTCGGGAATATCGCGATGCCTCCATCCTTGAGAACGTCGAACACTCGCTCTGCGTCCCTACGCACGTCGATGATTGCCATGTGATGATCCTCCAACTTTCTGTGAGTGTTTTCAGTTCACGACCTGGGCTGCGATCCGCCCTTGCTGTCTGGCCTTGATCGGGACCAGCGCGAGAGCGCACACGGCCGCGATGCACAAAGAGGCGCTCATGAATGCGAATCCGGCGCCGAAGCTGCCGGTGGCTTTCACCAAGTAACCGATGGCCGTGGGGGCCAGGGTGCCCCCGATCTGGCCGGCCGTGCTGACGACTCCGGCATACGCTGCCCGCGCGCGGCCGGGAGCGAGGTCGAGCACCACAGCGCCGTAGGTGGCCAGTCCGGCGTACATGAAGAGGCCGGCGATCGAGAGGGACGCCACCGAGAGAGCGAGCGTCGCCGAGATGAAAGCTCCGAACAGTGCCAAGCACGCCAGCAGATAGACGGTCGCCAGGAAGTAGGGGCGCCCGCGACTTCCGATCCTGGCCCCCGCCCAGCCCGCCGCGAGTCCGCCGCAAAGCCCGAACAGGTAGGGGAGACCGCCGAGAATGCCGGCGCCTTTGATATCGATGTGGCGTTCCAAAGCCAGATAACTTGGCATCCAGCCCAGGAAGCCCCAGTATGCGATGCTCCAGAAGCCGTAGGCACCGCAGATGAGCCAAAGCGACGGCTCGCTGAGCACACTGCGGAAGCCGGCGTCGGTGGCCCGGTTCTCTTCGTTCTGCGCTTGTGGACTGACCGACGGCACCAGCGCGAAGTTGACCGCCGCCACTGCCAGTGCAGGGATTGCCAGCAGCAGAAACACCTCATGCCAGCCGAACGACGTCAGCAGCATGCCCACGACGGGTCCCGTCAGCGCAGGCGCGATGGCGAGCGCAGTCACCCATATCGACATGGCTCTTGGGCGGTCCTCCGCGGCGAAGTTGTCGCCAATCAGCTTGTAGGTCGCTGCGTTCGACAATCCCTCGGAAACGCCGAACAACAACCGCGCCGCGATCAGTGCAGCGACCGTCGACACAAAGCCGGTCAGACCCGTGAAAAGCGCCCAGAAGAGTGGACCGATGATCACGACGGCGCGGGAACCCCATTTGTCGGCTATGATTCCCCCGGGTATTTGCGACAGCAGGTACCCCAGGGAGAAAGAGGACAGCACAATCCCGAAGGTATCGGTGTCGATGCTGAGGGACTTCATCATTGATGGGCCGGCGAAACTCACCACCACCCGGTCGGCGTAATTCACGAATTGCATGACCCAGATGGCGATCAGAAGCTTGGCGTTTCCACTCATGGCATGCCCTCCTAAAGTTTGTTTCTGAGCTGCTTTGTTCGTTGCAACGGATGTCCGGCCTGCTCTCCTGTAAGGGCGCGGTAGGAAGCCGGCCTGGACAGGCCCGAAGCAGCCCGCGAGCGCGCCGCGGCGAAGCGGCATCGTCAAGTTGTCGGGCGTGAGCCAAGGGTCAGGCGCGATTGACAGCGAACAGGACAGGTGCGGGCCAAGCGGATTGCTCGATGCCGCAGACGTCGCACCACGTGTCGACGGTGTGGACTCGCTCAGCGCGGCAGTCGTTTGGCCGTCATGCCGGCCTCATACCCAGCCCGCGCCTCTCAGGCAAACCCACCCAGCCGCCAACTTGACGATGCCCTGTGAATGATCCCAATCACGCCACCGGATCACAACCATTCTGCCGTGGAGGCGCAATTCATCAGCCGACCGTCACACGGGAGGATGGTTTGCCGTAAAGTTCCCGGATTTTTGCTTTGAGCAGCTTTCCCGTCGCGGTGTGCGGCAATTCGTCGACGAAAATCGCGTGATCGGGAATCCACCACCGTGCCACCTTACCCTGGTAATGTGCCAGGATTTCCCGTTCCGTCAGCGTTGAACCCGGGCGACGCACGACCACCAGCAGCGGACGCTCGCTCCACCGCTCGTCGGGATGGGCGACCACCGCCGCTTCCTGCACCGCGGGGTGGGCCATGGCGATGCTTTCCAGGTCAATCGAGCTGATCCACTCGCCGCCTGACTTGATGACATCCTTGGAACGGTCGACGATTTGGACGTAGCCGTCGGCATCCATCGTCACCACGTCGCCGGTCTCGAACCAGTCAGGCGTGGCCTGAGGGGCCTCGCTCTCTCCGCGGAAATAGCCGGCGGCCACCCAGGGTCCGCGCACCTGCATGTTGCCGAACGCAATGCCGTCATGGGCAATCTCGGTTCCGTCACCGCCGACCACTCGGAACTCCATGCCGAACAGTGGGCGTCCCTGCTTGGCAGAGAAGGCGGTCTCCTGCGCGGACGTCAATATCGGCCGGTTCGGCTTCGGGCTGTTGGCAAGGCCGACGGGGCTGGTTTCGGTCATCCCCCAGGCATGCAGCACCTCGACCTTGTGGTCGCGAAACCGTGCGAACATCGCGGGCGGACAGGCGGAACCGCCGACAGCGACGCGCTTCAATGGCCCGAAGGACTTGTCGTTGGCCGCCGCCCAGTCCAGCAGTGCCATCCATATGGTCGGCACGCCGGCGGTGAAGCTCACTTCTTCATCGATGATCAGCTCGTGCAGGCTCGCCCCGTCCAGCTTCGGTCCGGGCAGGACCAGCTTGGCCCCGACCAGCGCCGCGGCATAGGGCAGGCCCCAGGCGTTGACATGGAACATCGGCACCACCGGCATCGCAACCGAGCCTGCGCCCAGCGCGAACACGTCCGGCATGCACACCGCCATCGCATGCAGCACGATGGAGCGGTGGCTGTAGAGCACCCCCTTGGGATCACCCGTGGTGCCTGAGGTGTAGCACATCGCAGCCGCTTCGTTCTCGTCGAACTGCGGCCAGTCGAACCTGTCCGGTTGGACGGCCAGCAGATCCTCGTAGCAGAGCAGGGCCGGAAGCCTGCGGGGTGTCGGCATGTGGGCGGCGTCAGTCATCACGACGATCACCTCGACCCCGGTCAGCCGGTCGGCAATCGATTCCAGCATCTCGACGAAGCTCAGCTCGACGAACAGCATCCGGTCGCCCGCATGGTTGACGATGTAGGCGATCTGGTCGGGGAACAGGCGCGGGTTGATGGTGTGGCAGACATGGCCTGCTCCCGACGCCCCGTAGTAGATTTCCAGATGCCGGTAGCCGTTCCACGCCAGCGTCCCGACCCGGTCACCGCGTCCCAATCCAAGCGCAGCCAGCGCATTGGCGAGCTGCTGGCTGCGCGTCCAGGTCTTGGCATAGGTCGTGCGATGGAGCGGCCCCTCGACCGTGCGCGAAACGATTTCGGTATCGCCATGATTGAGCGCGGCATGGCGCAGGATCGAGGAAACCATCAGCGGCACGTTCATCATGGTCGAGCGCATCGTTCACTCCCTTATTTGATGATCTTGCTGTGCGCCGGCTGCACCGCCCGATGGCTGACGCTGCCGGATCCGGTGACGCCGATCTTCTTTCCCGTCAGGGCACGGAAGCGGTAGCGCTTGCGATGCCGCCGGACAGTTGCGAGACGTAGGAGGTACCGAACCCTTCAGAGCGGATCGGCGAAGCCGTCACAACGTTTTCGGAGCGGAGCCGGACCCCGCGTGCCGGTGGCTGCGGGGGCGCACCTATGGACGTTTCCGGCTTTGGCCGGGGCATCATTGAACGTCATTCCCGCTGTTGCGGAACCCTGCTCCATTGCCGGCGAGATTCATGCTTCCCTCCCATCGGTTGTTCCGGAAAGCTGCAAGGTCACTGCGGTCGCGCCCCGCCCCCTAAGGACAAGACGCTCTTCATCCGGGCCCTCCATTGTTCGCTGGGTATAGCATTTATCATCACAACATGCAACATCATATTATACTATGTTGGATGCCTGCCCAACCTCTGCTCCGGCCGCAGCGTCGCGAGCCTTCCGCACCATCTCCTCCCCCGGGATCAGCGACTTGTCGTATATGTGGCAACAACGCGTCGGAGACTTCTGGTCGTCGATGTTGGGTCCGGCCGCTCCGGCGGGCTCCATCCGGCGAACGATATGGAAGGTGCTCAGCGCATTGCCGCAGCCGGTGTCGGCGTCGGCCCTAACCGGAATCGAGACGGCGTTGGCGAGCGACTGCGCCGCGTTGGCTTGGTCGTGCATCTACAGGATGCCGACCTTTTCGATCAGAAGCTTGCCGAACGCGTCATGGATGTTCGGAACCGGCGGCGCATTTCGCGCCTGGATCACGTCAAATAGCCGCTTACTCTTGGACCTCCGCCCCTCCGGCAGATTGGTTCACCTCGACTGCCTCGTAACGTCAGGCCGCAGCCGTTCCAAATCTCCAGGCGGGATCGATTCGTCAATTCAATCACTTCCAAACATGGATATGCCCTCGCGCGCCCCTGCTGTGATCAGGCACCAGGAACAATGCATCACGACATTTTGATTGTCGGTATTATGCCCTGAGCGGCACCTCACTCGATCTGCCCGGCCGCCTCGAATTCCAGCATCCGCCCGTTGCCGAGCTTGGTAGAGGAGATGCGGTAGCGGAAGGAATCCCAACGGAAGGTGGCGATCATCCGCTGGATCGGCCGTCCGCTTCCATCGCGCACCAGCCGGTCCAGGATGAAGACCGGCGCACCCGGCTCCAGCCCAAGCAGGGCCGCCACTTCCCCATCGCACGGGGCGGCGCGCATCTCCTGCTCGACGCTGCCGGGCTGGATGCCACGGGTGGATAGAAGGTCGAGCATCGTCGTTTTGACCAGCGCCTCGCGCGGAAGCATCGCACCGATGGCCGCCGGCACATGGGCCAGCGTATGAAGGATGGCTTGACCCCGCCGGCGCCGCACGCGCTCCACCTGAAGAACCGGCTCGTCGGCGGGAGCCTCCAGCGCCTCGGCCACCTGTGCGGTGGGCATGCGCCAAGCGTAGGACAGCACCTCCGCCTCCATGCCGCGGCCGATCTGCAGGATGGAGGCCAGTTCCTCCTCGATCCGGGTGTTAACGGCGGCAGTCAGCATGGCGGCAACACGCGCCTGCCGGCCGCGGCCACGCTCTATCAAGCCCTCGCGTTCCAACTCTTCCAGGGCACGGCGGACGGTGATCCGGCTGACCTTGTGCTCGTCCTCCAGTTCCTTCTCGCTGGGCAACAGCGAACCGGGGGCAAAGATACCGGCCCTGATGGCATCGCGCAGGGTCTGCTGCACCCGCATATAGAGCGGCTTGGCATCGGCAGCGGCCTCGTCGGAACGACTAGTCATAATATCTCCTTGAAACTTATCATGCTATATGATACGTAGGGCCAGCATGTTTCGGATAAGTCATAACATGTGATGGTTCAAGTCCGATACAGGGAACAGAACTTATGACAATGGCTCACACCCTCAGGGCACAGCTTCGCGATGGCGGGCTCCTCGTCGCTCCCGGCGTTTACGACGGCATCACCGCCCGGCTGGCAGTCCAGGCCGGGTTCGAGACCGTCTATATGACGGGCGCCTGCGTGTCGGCCGCCCGCGGCTATCCGGATTACGGCCTGCTGACCCTGACGGAAATGGCCGAAGCGGCCGGCGTTATCGCGGCCGCGGCCGGCGTGCCGGTCATCGCCGATGCCGACACCGGCTACGGCAACGAGCTGAACGCCACCCGGACTGTGCGCGAATACGAGATGCGCGGCGTTGCGGCGCTCCACATCGAAGATCAGGTGATGCCCAAGCGCTGCGGCCATCTGGACGGCAAGGAGGTGATCGGCCGCGAGGAATTCGCCGCCAAGATCGCCGCCGCCGCCGCGGCACGGCGGTCGCCGGACTTCGTGGTGATCGCGCGGACCGACGCCCGCGCCGTCGCCGGCCTGGACGAGGCGGTCGCCCGCGCCAATCTGGCGCTGGCCGCCGGGGCCGACCTCGCCTTCGTCGAGGCGCCCCAGTCATTGGAGGAGGTCGCCGCGATCCCGCAATTGGTCAAGGGTCCCTGCCTGCTGAACGTCGTCCCCGGCGGACGGACCCCCGACGTGACGATGGCCCAGGCGGCGGAGATGGGGTTCCGGGTCGCAATCCTGCCCGGCCTGCTGATCACCGCCGCCATCGGCGCCTTCGACGCGGCACTTGCCGCCTTCGCGGAATCGGAGTTCGTCCATTCCAGCACCGGGCCGAACGTCCGTGAACTGTTCGGCCGGCTCGGCGCGCCGGAATGGGACCGCCTGCGCCGCCGGTACGCCCAGGCTGAGGAGTGACGGCAATGCCCCGCACCCTGTTCGACCGCATCTGGGACAGCCATGTCGTTGCCGACCTGGGCGACGGCTGGGCCCTCCTCCACATCGACCGTCATCTTCTGCACGATCTGTCGGGAACCGGAGGACTGCAGGAGGTCGAGGCCCGCGGTCTGACGGTCCGCCGTCCCGACCTCTGCTTCGCCACGGCCGATCACGCGGTCAGCAGCGCCCCGGGCCGCACCGGAACGAGCTATGACCGGGGGGCTGCACTCTACACCGGCCTGAAGGAGCGGAGCGGGCAACTCGGCATCCCCTTCTTCGACATTGGGCGGGACGGGCAAGGCATCGTCCATGCGATGGCCCCCGAACTCGGCATCACCCTGCCCGGCACGATCCTGGTCTGCGGCGACAGCCATACCTGCACTAACGGCGGGCTGGGGGCGATCGCCTTTGGCATTGGTTCGTCGGAGCTGGTCCATGTCCTGGCGACCCAAACTCTGCGGCAGCGCAAACCCCGGCAGATGCGCATCACCCATCACGGCTCCCTGGCGCCGGGGGTTACGGCGAAGGATCTGGCTCTGCACGTCATCGCCACGCTCGGGGCCTCGGCCGGCACCGGCTTTGCCATCGAGCATGCCGGGCCGGGCATCGCCGACCTGCCGGTCGAGGGTCGGATGACGCTGTGCAACTTGTCGGTCGAGTTGGGTGCCAAGATCGCTCTGTGCTCCCCCGACGACAGGACCATTGAGTATGTCCGCGGCCGGCGCTTCGCCCCCGCCGGCGATGCATGGGAGGCGGCGCTGGCCGACTGGCGCCGGCTGCGGTCAGATGACGATGCGGTGTTCGACGCCGAGGTTCGCTTCGAGCTGGCAGAGGTGCCGCCGACCGTCACCTGGGGAACCTCGCCCGATCAGGCGGTGGCGGTGACCGGCAGCGTACCGGACCCTGCACACGCGCCCGACCCGACCAGAGGTGCTGCCTGGCAGGCCGCGCTCGACTACATGGGACTGCAGCCGGGCCAGCGGCTGGAGGGGACAAGGATCGACTGGGTTTTTATCGGCTCCTGCGCCAACTCCCGGCTGTCCGATCTCAGGGACGCCGCGCGCATCGCCCGCGGGCGCCGGGTCGCCCCCACCGTCCGCGCCTGGGTGGTGCCCGGCTCCGAAGCGGTGCGGCGGGCGGCCGAGGCGGAAGGGCTGGACGAGGTCTTCCGCGCCGCCGGGTTCGAATGGCGGGAGCCGGGGTGCAGCATGTGCGTGGCGGCCAACGGCGAGCAGGTGCCGCCGGGCGCCCGGTCGGTCAGCACCTCCAACCGCAACTTCGTCGGCCGTCAGGGACCGGGCGCGCGCACCCATCTGGCAAGCCCGGCCATGGCCGCCGCCGCAGCCGTCACCGGAGCGATTTCCGATGTCCGGAGGTTTTGAAGCAATGCAGCCGTTCAAAAGAGTCACCGGCCCCGCAGCCCCACTGATGCGCCGCGACATCGATACCGACGTGATCATCCGGATCGACCGATTGACCCAGTACACCCGCGGTCAGCTCGGCCCCTTCGCGCTGGAGGCGCTGCACGGCGACGATTTCGTGTTGTCTCGACCGCAGTTCAGCAGCGCGCCGATCCTGCTCGCCGGAGCGAACTTCGGCTGCGGCTCCTCCCGGGAGGCCGCGGTCTGGGCGCTGCAGGAGGCCGGGCTACGCTGCGTGGTCGCCGCGTCGTTCGGCGACATCTTCTTCTCCAACTGCATCCAGAACGGCGTACTCCCGGTCGTGCTTCCCGAAGCGACGGTGGAAGCGCTCGCCATGCAGGCCGCCGACGGCGCCCCGCTGACGGTCGATCTGGAGACCTGCACCGTCACCGCTCCCGACGGAACGGGGCACACCTTCACGCTCGACAAGATGCAGCGGGAAACCCTGCTGGAGGGGCTCGACGAGCTGGGCCTGACTTTGCGCTGCGTCGACGACATCGCCGCCTGGGAGCGTGCCGACGCCCTGCGTCGCCCCTGGGCGGTCCCAACCATCCGGAAGAACGCCGCATGAGTTCGGTTCACGAAATCCGATCCGACCGCGCCGCCACCGATCCCGCCGGCCCGACCGGGCGCCTCGCCACTTGGCTCGCCGGCCTGCGGCTGGCGGATGTGCCGGAGCGTGTCCGCTGGCGGGCGATCCATCTTCTGCTCGACGGGATCGGCTGCGCCTCGGTCGGCGCCCAGCTGCCCTGGTCGCGCCGTGTGGTGGAGTCTCTCTGCCGCCTGGAGGGGAGGGGACCTGCCCAGCTGATCGGCTGGAACCGCGGGGCGCCCCCGATCGTCCTGAAGCTTGCCGCTTCCTGACGCCTTGGCCAAGCGCCATAGGGCGTCTGTGCGCAGCAAGCCAACGTCAACCTTCTGGAGGCCATTATGACTGTGACGCAACTCGATTCCAGAACGGCGCTGCTTGTCATAGATCTACAGAAAATCATGGCATCGATGCCCGTCGCTCATCCCTTTACGAACGTGTTGGAGAGCGCCGCCCGTTTGGCCGGCATCTTCCGCCAACACGATCTTCCCGTGGTCCTGGTCAACGTCGTGGGGGCGGCGCCCGGCCGGACGGACCAGAGCCATTTCAGCGGCGCACTCCCGCCTGACTGGTCCGAACTGCTGCCGGAATTGAATCGGCAGCCGCAGGATCACCTTGTGTCCAAGAGAACATGGGGAGCGTTTACCGAAACCGACCTTGAGGAATACCTCAAATCCGCCGGAGTCACCCAGGTTGTGGTTTGCGGCGTAGCGACGAGTATCGGCGTCGAATCAACCGCACGCCAAGCCCATGAACTCGGCTTCAACGTTACCCTCGCCATTGACGCCATGACCGATCTCAGTGCCGAAGCGCACGCCAACAGCCTCGATCGAATTTTTCCCAGACTCGGCGAAACCGGCACAACACATGATATTGTCAATCTCCTGTCCGAGCGAACAACCTGAACTGTATGCGCCTACAGTGTATCGGCCGCGGGCGTTACAGCCCGATCGAGAACACCCCATCCATCGGTCGGCCCAGGCGTGGCGCGGCATCTGACGGAGCCGTTCATTTCGGCCGATTTTTGAGCCAGACCAGCAGCTCGCCGACGATGCCGCGGCGGAAGACCAGCACGCAGACGACGAAGATGCAGCCGATCACCACCGGCACCGGCAGGCTGGTGGAGGCGAGATAGCTTTCCAGCGTCACCACCAGCCCGGCGCCGACCACAGGCCCGAACAAAGTGCCCATGCCGCCCAAGAGCGTCATCAGCACCACCTCGCCCGACATCTGCCACGTCACGTCGGTCAGGCTGGCGAGCTGGAACACCAGCGCCTTGGTGCCGCCGGCCAGTCCGGCGAGAGAGGCCGACAGCACAAAGGCCACCAGCTTGTAGCGGTCGGTGCGGTAGCCGAGCGACACCGCACGCGGCTCGTTCTCGCGGATCGCCTTCAGCACCTGCCCGAAGGGCGAATGCACCGTGCGCCAGATCAGGGCGAAGCCGGCGACGAAGATGGCCAGCACGGTGTAGTACATGGTCAGCGGCTGGCTGAGGTCGAACAGCCCGAACAGGGTGCCGCGCGGCACGCCCTGGATGCCGTCCTCGCCATGGGTGAAGGGAAGCTGGAGCGCCAGGAAGAACACCATCTGGCTCAGCGCCAAGGTGATCATGGCGAAATAGATGCCCTGGCGGCGGATGGCGATCAGCCCGAAGACCAGACCCATCAGGCCGGCGACCGCGGTGGCGGCGATCAGCCCGAATTCCGGCGCCCAGCCCCAGACCTTCACCACATGCGCGGCGATGTAGGCGGCCCCGCCGAAGAAGGCGGCATGGCCGAAGCTAAGCAAGCCGGCGAAGCCGATCAGCAGGTTAAAGGCGCAGGCGAACAGCGCGAAGCACAGCACCTTCATCAGGAAGACGGGGTAGAGCATGAAGGGTGCGGCGACGGCGATCAGCAGCAGGACGGCGGCGATCACCGCCGTTCCGGCGCCGCGGGCAGGGCCGCGCAGGGCGACGTGGGTGGAATTGCTGGCGACGCTCATGGATCAGCGCTCCCGTCCAAAGAGGCCCGCGGGCTGGATGAGAAGAACGATCGCCATCACGACGAACACGACGATGTTGGAGGCCTCCGGGTAAAAGACCTTGGTCAGCCCCTCCAGCAACCCCAGCCCCAGCCCGGTGACGATGGCGCCCAGGATCGAGCCCATGCCGCCGATCACCACCACGGCGAAGACGATGATGATCAGGTTGGTCCCCATCAGCGGCGACACCTGATAGATCGGCGCCGCCAGCACGCCGGCCAGCCCGGCCAGAGCCACGCCGAAGCCGTAGGTCAGCGACACCATCACCGGCACATTGATGCCGAAGGCCTGCACCAGCGTCGGGTTCTCCGTCGCCGCGCGCAGATAGGCGCCCAGCTTCGTCCGCTCAATGGCGAACCAGGTGCCGAAGCAGATGGTGAGGGAGGCGACGACGACCCAGGCGCGGTAGTTGGGCAGGAACATGAAGCCAAGATTCTGCCCGCCCTTCAGCGCGTCCGGGATCGGATAGGGCTGGCCCGACACGCCGTACTGGTGGCGGAACGCCCCCTCCAGGATCAGCGCCAGACCGAAGGTCAGCAGCAGGCCATAGAGGTGGTCGAGCTTGTAGAGCCGCGACAGCATCGACTTTTCCAGCGCGATGCCGAGCAGCCCGACCACCAGCGGCGCCACGATAAGCGCCCCCCAGTATCCGATCCCGGCATAGGTCAGCAGCAGCCACGCCACGAAGGCGCCGACCATGTAGAGCGCGCCATGGGCGAAGTTGATGACGTTCAACATGCCGAAGATCACCGCCAGCCCCAGGCTGAGCAGCGCATAGAAGGAACCATTGATCAGTCCGAGCAGAAGCTGCCCGAACAACACTTGGGGCGGAACGCCGAGGAACTGGAACATGAGAGGCTCTCCCGCTCACACGCCGAGATAGGTGTGGAGCTTGTCCATGTTGGCGTTGAGCTGGTCGTTGGGGATCATGTCCACCACATGGCCTTCCTCCATCACGTAATGGCGGTCGGCGATGGTGGCGGCGAAGCGGAAGTTCTGCTCCACCAGCACGATGGTGAAGCCGCACTGTTTCAAGGCTCGCACCGCGACGCCGATCTGCTCGATGATGACGGGAGCCAACCCCTCGGTCGGCTCGTCCAG
The DNA here is from genome assembly GCF_042604625.1 of Azospirillum sp. A29. Classification (NCBI taxonomy): domain Bacteria; kingdom Pseudomonadati; phylum Pseudomonadota; class Alphaproteobacteria; order Rhodospirillales; family Azospirillaceae; genus Azospirillum; species Azospirillum sp. A29. The sequence goes on along the minus strand of NZ_CP170467.1, from coordinate 653,507 downwards.
CAGGATCAGGGTGGCGCCGGTGCGCAGGATGCGGGCGATGGCCAGCATCTGCTGCTCGCCGCCCGACAGCCGCGTACCCTGGGTCGAGCCGCGGCCCTTCAGATTGGGGAACAGCTCGTGGATTTGCGGGACCGTCATCCCGCCTTCCTTCACCACCGGCGGCAGCGTCAGGTTCTCGTCCACGCTGAGGCTGGAGAAGATGCCGCGCTCCTCCGGCACATAGCCGATGCCGAGGCGCGGAATTTTGTGCTGCGCCATGCCGATCAGCTGCTGCCCCTGGAAGCGGATCGAGCCGGTGCGCTTGCCCATGATGCCCATGATGGCGCGCATGGTCGAGGTCTTGCCGGCGCCGTTGCGGCCCAGCAGCGTCACCACCTCGCCCTGCCGCACCTCCAGCGAGACGCCGTGAAGCACATGGCTCTCGCCGTAGAAGCCGTGCAGGTCGGCGATCTTCAGCATGGCCGTCCTGGTGTTCATCCCGTCAGGCATGTCCGGTCCCCCCCGTGCCCATATATGCTTCCATCACCTGCGGGTTCTTCGACACGACCTCGTAGGGCCCCTCCGCCAGGATCTCGCCGCGGCGCAGAACGGTGATGGTGTCCGACAGGTGGGCGACGACCGACAAATTGTGCTCCACCATCAGCACGGTGCGGTCGGCGGCAACGCGCTTGATCAGCGCCGCGGTGCCCTCGATGTCCTCATGGCCCATGCCGGCCAGCGGCTCGTCGAGCAGCATCACCTCCGGGTCAAGCGCCAGGGTGGTGGCGATCTCCAGCGCGCGCTTGCGGCCATAGGGCAGCTCGGCGGCGGTGTGGCCGGCCCAGGGGGTGAGATTGACCGCCTCGATCAACTCCAGCGCCCGGTCGTGCAGGTCGTGGAGCGACGATTCGGACTTCCAGAAGTGGAAGCTGGTGCCGAGCGGCCGTTGCAGCGCGACGCGGACATTCTCCAGCACGCTCAGGTGCGGGAAGACGGCCGAGATTTGGAAGGAGCGGACCAGCCCCATCAGCGCAATGTCGGCCGGCTTGGTGCGGGTGATGTCGCGGCCCTTGTAGAGGATTTGGCCGCGGGTGGGCGTCAGGAACTTGGTCAGCAGGTTAAACACCGTGCTCTTGCCGGCGCCGTTCGGGCCGATCAGCGCGTGGATGGTGCCGCGGCGAACCTGGAGGTTTACCTCCTTCACCGCCACGAACCCCTTGAACTCCTTCGTCAGGTTGCGCGCTTCCAGGATGATGTCGTCACTCATCGGCACCTCCGTCACCTCCCTCCCGTTCCCGCACCGTGCTGGCAGCCGGCACGGCGCCATCGATCCGCCATCCTCAGCCCTTGATCAGGGGGCACTTGCTTTCGGACAGAGGCAGGAAGGCGTCGTCGCCGGGGATGGTGCTGAGGATTTTGTAATAGTCCCACCGGCCCTTGGACTCGGCGGGGCTCTTGACCTCGACGAGATGCATGTCGTGGACCATGCGACCGTCGGCGCGGACCTTGCCGTTGCGAGCAAACATGTCCTCGATGGGCATGCTCTTCAGTTGGTTGACGACCGTCAGACCCTTGTCGGTGCCGGCGGCATCAATAGCCTTCAGGTAGTTCAGCACCGCCGAATAGACGCCGGCCTGGGCCATGGTCGGCATCTTGCCCTCGTGCCGCTGGCCGAAGCGTCGGGCGAACTCCCGTGTCCGCTCGTCGGTGTCCCAATACCAGCCGGTGGTGATGACCATCCCCTTGGTCACCTCGAGGCCGAGGCTGTCGATGTCGGTCAGAAAGACGAGCATGCCGACCATCTTCTGGCCGCCCTGGCTCAACCCGAACTCGTTGGCCTGCTTCACCGCATTCACGAAGTCACCCCCGGCGTTGGCGAGCGCCACCACCTGCGCGCCCGACGCCTGCGCCTGAAGCAGGAAAGACGAGAAGTCCGGCGTCGCGACCGGCGCCCGCACCGCGCCCAGAACCGCGCCACCGGCCTTCTCGACCGCGTTCGCGGTGTTGGTCTCCAGACTGCGGCCGAAGGTGTAGTCGGCGGTGATGAAGAACCATGATTTGTTGCCCTGCTGTGTCAGGGCGCGGCCGGCGCCGTTGGCGAGGGCGTAGGTGTCATAGGTCCAATGTACGCCGGTCGGCGAGCATTTCTCGTTGGTAAGTTCGGTGCTGCCGGCGGTGGAGTTCAGATGGACCCGGCCGGTCTCGCGCGTCACCTCCTGCACCGCCAGCGCCGCGGCGGAGTTGCCGACATCGACGATCACGTCGACCTGTTCCCGGTCGATCCACTGGCGGGAAATGCTGGCGGCAATGTCGGCCTTGTTCTGATGGTCGGCATGGACGACCTCGACCGGTGCACCTTTGACCTTGCCGCCGAAATCCTCGACGGCCATCTGCGCGGCGACCACTGAACCGCGCCCGGCGAGGTCCGCGTAAATGCCGGTCATGTCGTCGAGCACGGCGATCTTCACGACATTGTCGGAAACCTGCGCGTGGGCCGTGCCGATCGGTATGCCTGCCAGGGTGACGGTGGCCATGCCCGCGAGCAGGGCCGTCTTGAGCGACTTCATGCGATTATCCTCCCTATTCTTCTGCTGTTTCGAAAAAAGCTCAGGCCTCGGCGGCGTCGCGCAGCAGGCGGCCGAGCAGGAACTGGTCGCTGTCGCCATGGGCCAGACGCGTCTGGTCGGTCTGGGCGTCAATGGCGCGCTTGGTCATGCGCAAGATCAGCGGAGGGACCGTTGCCGCGTCACGGGCCAGCCGCAGGCTGTCCGCGACCACGGCGCCGTCCTCGGCGACGAGGTCGGCGAGGCCCCAGTCGAGCGCCAGCCCCGCGTCGACGCGCAAATTGGTGAACAGCATCCGCTTAGCCCGCGCCGGGCCGACCAACGATACCAGACGCGGGAGGCCGCCCCAGGCGAGGGCGAAGCCGAGCCGGGCTTCCGGCAGGCGCAGATGTGCGCCGCGCCCGAAAACCCGCCAGTCCAACGCCATCGCCAGCACCCCGCCGCCGCCGATCGTCGGCCCTTCGACGGCGGCGATGGTGAGTTGAGGCAACGTCGCCCAGGCGTCGCACAAGATCCGGCCGCGCTCGATGGCGGCATGCTGCTCCAGGACATCCCCGTCGGTCGGCCAGAGCTGTGGGTCGGACAGGTCGATGCCGCCTGAAAATACCGTGGCGGTGCCGGTCAGCACCACCACCCGTACGGTGGTGTCGGTGCACAGGTGGCGGGCCGCGTCCGTCAGCTCCGTAATCGCCGCCGCGCTCAAGGCATTGGCCCGTCCCCCACGGTCGTAGCGGACCAGCGCCACCCCGTCCGACTGCTCAACCGAAACGAAGCTCATCCCAATTGTCCCCTTCATCCCAAACCGACGGTCATCCCAGCCGGCCTTCATGACCTAACATTCTACCGAGTATGTTGCAATCTCTTGATTGGTGATGCAAACATATGGATGGCCGCCGCTGACGGGCGGTGGGCGGCCCAACGGCTAGACATCGTGGTTGGAAGAAGAGGGAGGGTTTTCGGCGATGCACGGAGATGATCGGGGGCGGATCCCCACGGCGGACGAGTGCGTCTTGCGCAATCTTCTGGAAAGACAGGCCGCGCTGCAGCCCGACGCGGTGTTCGTCGCTTTCTGGCGGGGCGAGACCTGGACCTACCGGAAGACGCTGGAGCGTGTCCGCCGCCGCGCCGCGGCCCTGCGCGCGCAAGGCGTGCGCCAGGGCGACCATGTGCTGTGCTGGATGGGGAACGGGCCCGATTTGCTAACCTCATGGTTTGCCGTCAATTACCTCGGGGCGGTCTATGTGCCGCTCAACACGGCGAGCCGGGGACGCCCGCTGGAGCACATGCTGGAGAACGCCGGCGCCGCAGTCCTCATCGCCCACACGGCGTTGGTCGGCCGCTTGGCGGAGATCGACCGGGGGGCTCTGGCTACGGTCCTCACCGTCGGCGCGGCGGAATTTGACCCGCCCGAGTTGCCCGGCGTCACCATCGCGCCGCTGGTCGACGCGCCCGCCGACGCCGGACTTGACCTGGACCTCGACCGGCCGATCCAGCCCTGGGACCCCCATGCGATCATGTATTCATCGGGCACGACCGGGGCGGCCAAGGGGGTCGTGACGTCCTACGTGCAGATTTACACGATGGGGCCGGACGCCTTCGACAGCATCACGGCGGACGACCGCTGCATGATCTGCGGGCCGATTTTCCATTGCGGCAGCACGCTCTACGTCTATTGCATGCTGGGCAAGGGCGGCTCCATGGCGATGGTTCCGGAGTTCCGGACGTCGGAGTTCTGGGACTCGATCTGCGACACCGGCAGCACGGTGGTCCTGCTTCTTGGTGTCATGGCGAGCTTCCTGCTGAAGGCCCCGCCGGGGCCGGACGACCGCGACCATACCCTGAAGAAGGTTTTCATCGTCCCCTTCGGCGACGACGCACCGCGCTTCGGCGCACGCTTCGGCGTCGAACTCCACACCGTCTACAACATGACCGAGATCGCCAGCCCCCTGACGGCAGGGCCGGAGGGGATGGTGCCGGGCCTGTGCGGCCGCGTGCGACCCTGCTTCGAGTTGCGCGTGGTCGACGGCAACGACGCGGAGCTGCCACCGGGCACGGTCGGCGAGTTGATCATCCGCTCCCATCGCCCTTGGGCCCTCGGCTCCGGCTATTACCGAAACCCGGAGGCAACACTGGCGGCCATGCGCAACGGTTGGTTCCACACCGGCGACGCCTTCCGCATGGAAGTGGACGGCCGCTTCTTCTTCGTCGACCGCTTGAAGGACGTGATCCGCCGCCGCGGCGAAAACATCTCCTCCTTCGAGCTGGAGGCGGAGATTGGCGCCCATCCGGCGGTGCGCGAGGCGGTGACGGTCGCGGTGCCCAGTTCGGTCGGCGAGGACGAGGTGCTGGCGGTCGTCGCCCCGGTTCCCGGCGCGTCAGTCGATCCGGCGGAACTGGTCGGTTTCCTGGCCGCGCGGGTGGCGCACTACATGGTGCCCCGCTACGTGCGCGTGGTGAAGGAGTTGCCGAAGACGGCCAGCGGCAAGCTCCAGAAGCACACGCTGCGCGCCGAAGGGCTGACGGAGGAGTGCTGGGACCGCGAGGCGGCAGGCATCCGCTTCAAGCGGGAAACTCTCGCCTGACAAGCCCGCGGCCTCCCAAGAACCTCGAAGCCCTTGTCCCAACGCGGGATGAGGGCTTCTCCATGTCAATGCGGCGCGTTCAGCCCCTGCATGATCGAGTCGACGATCTTGTCGGCCAGGATTTCGCGGTCGTCGCGGGTCTCGGCCGGGCGGGGGCGATACCAGATCGACAGCCAATTGATGGCGCCCAGTGCCACCTTGACCGCCACCGACACGTCGCTGGTGCGGATCGAGCCGTCCTCGACGCCTTCGTAGGCGACCCGCTTGAACAGGCTCTCGAAGTCGTTGCGCACGGTCATCAGCTCGGCCAGCGTCCGGCGCTGCTCGGGCGTCGTGGCGCCGAAGCGGTGCATCTCCACGCCCTGAACCACCACCGCTTCCAGGGCGAGATTCTCCATCATCGAGAGAGCGTGCTGGCGGAACATCGCGGCGAGGCGCCGCGCCGCCGGCTCCGGTCCCTTCATCACCGGGGTGACGGCTTCGAAGTTGCGTCTCATCCCCTCGCGGTGGACGTCGAAGAACAACTCCGTCTTCGAACGATAATAATGATAGATGCGGCCTTTCGTGGCGCCTAGACGCCGGGCCACATCGTCGATGCTCGTCGCGTGGTATCCCTGCTCCATGAAGCATTCGGCGGCGGCGGTCAGGATGTCGATGTTCCCGGTCTTGTCTATGCGGGGCGACAGCGGGTTCTTTTCACTGCACATCATCCAGTTCCAACTCAATATGTTCGTCGACGACCAACCCGTTTCGCCCGCACCGACCCGCCGCGAGGTCGCGGCGTCGGTCGGTTCGGCGAAGCTAGGACCAATCCATGCCTCAAGCAACATTTCTGCCTGGACAGGACCGGGATGCTCACATACTACTTGGTATGTTTTTTGTGCGCGGCGCAAGCAAACTTTGCGGCGACCGCATCCGATCAACGGCCAAACGGACACGGGAAGACCCTCAATGATCGAACCTGTTTCCCCTGGGGACCTGGAACGGCGCGTCGGCGGCGAGATTGGCGCGTCGCGTTGGTTCACGATCCCCCAGGAGCGCATCGACGCCTTCGCCGACGTCATCGACGACCATCAGTTCATCCATGTCGACCCCGAGCGGGCGAGCCGCGACACCCCCTTCGGCGGCACCATTGCCCACGGCTTCCTGTCGCTGTCGCTGTTGACCGCGATGGGCGCGGGCGTGCTGCCGGTGATCGCCGGAGAAGCGATGGTCATCAATTACGGCTTCGACCGCGTCCGCTTCCTGGCGCCGGTCAGGTCAGGCGCGCGGGTCCGCGCCCGCTTCGTGCTGAGCGAAGCGACCCGCCGGTCGGATCGGGAACTGGTCGCACGCTATGCGGTGACGGTGGAGATCGAAGGCGGCGGCAAGCCGGCGCTGGCGGCAGACTGGATCATCCTGACCCTCTTGAAAGAACAGGTGGACGCGGCATGAGCATTCAATCCGACGGAATCCGTTTCGACGGGCGCGTCGCCATTGTCACCGGGGCGGGGAACGGCCTGGGGCGTGGCTATGCGCTGGAACTGGCAGCACGCGGCGCCAGGGTGGTGGTCAACGACCTGGGCGGCGGGCGCGACGGCCGCGGCGCCTCGGGCGCCGCCGAAACCGTGGTTGCGGAGATCCGCGACCGCGGCGGCGAGGCCATCGCCGACGGCGCCAACGTCACCGACCCGGCGCAGGTCGCTGCCATGGTCGAGCGCACCCACGGCCTGTGGGGCCGTATCGACGTGCTGATCAACAACGCCGGCATCCTGCGCGACAAGAGCTTCGCCAAGATGGATTGGATGATTTCCGCTCGGTCGTCGACGTGCATCTGATGGGAGCGGCCAACGTCACCCACGCGGTCTGGCCGATCATGCGGGCGCAGGGTTACGGCCGCGTACTGATGACGACCTCGACCTCGGGCGTCTACGGCAATTTCGGCCAATCGAACTACGGCGCCGCGAAGGCCGGTCTGGTCGGGCTGATGAACGTCCTGCATCTGGAGGGCGTGCGCAACGGCATCCACGTCAACGCGGTCGCTCCGACGGCGGCGACCCGCATGACGTCCGACATCCTCGACGAGACGGCATTGGCCCGGCTGAACCCCGACTTCGTCACCCCGGCGGCTCTGTTCTTGGTGTCGGAGCAGGCGCCAAGCCGCACCGTGATCCTTGCCGGCGCCGGTACCTATGCCCGGCTCGTCATCGTCGAATCGGACGGCGTCTTTCTGCCGGAGGGCGAGCGCACGCCGGAAGCCGTGGCCGCCCGCTTCGCCGAGATCGCGTCGCTCGACCGCCAGCACGAGATCGACGCCGGCCTGAGCCACGTCGACCGCATCCTGAAGCGCGCGGCGGATGCCGCCGGTCCGAACGCGGACCGCGGCCAAGGAGAAGACCGGTGAGAGAAGCCGTCATCGTATCGACCGCCCGCACCCCGATCGGCAAGGCCTACCGGGGTGCCTTCAACGATACCCAGGCGCAGGCCCTGGGCGGGCACGCCATCGCCCATGCCGTCGCCCGCGCCGGGATCGATCCCGCCGAGATCGACGACGTGGTGATGGGGGCGGCGCTGCAGCAGGGCGCCACCCACATGAACTTTGCCCGCCAGTGCGCACTGCGCGCCGGGCTGCCGACCTCGGTGGCGGCACAGTCGGTGGACCGGCAATGCGCCTCCGGCCTGATGGCCATCGCCATCGCCGCCAAGCAGATCGTCGCCGACGGCATGACCGTGGCGGTCGGCGGCGGGCTGGAATCGCTGTCGCTGGTGCAGACCGAGCGCATCAACGTCGACCGCTGGCGCGATCCCTGGCTGGTCGAGCACCGCCCCGACATTTACATGGCGATGATCGAGACGGCGGAGATCGTATCGGCGCGCTACGGCGTGCCGCGCGAGGCGCAGGACGCCTACGCCGCCCGTTCCCAGGCCCGCACCGCCGAGGCGCAGGACGCCGGGCGCTTCGACGCGGAGATCGTGCCGGTCACCACCACCATGACCCGTCTCGACAAGGCGACCGGCGAGACCACCCGCCACGCGGTGACGCTGGACCGCGACGAGAGCAACCGGCCGGACACCACACTGGCCGGGCTGTCGGCGCTGAAGCCGGTGTTCCGCGACGGCCAGCAAATCCAGGAAGGGCGCTTCATCACCGCCGGCAACGCCTCGCAACTGTCGGACGGCGCATCGGCCAGCGTGTTGATGGAGGCGGGGGAGGCCGAACGGCGGGGCCTGCACCCGCTCGGCATCTACCGGGGCATCGCCGTTGCCGGCTGCGACCCGGACGAGATGGGGATCGGTCCGGTCTTCGCCGTGCCGAAGCTGTTGAAGCAGCACGGCCTGACTGTCGACGACATCGGGCTGTGGGAGTTGAACGAGGCCTTCGCGGCACAGGTGATCCATTGCCGCGACCGGCTCGGCATCCCCGACGAGCGGCTGAACGTCAACGGCGGGGCCATCGCCATTGGTCATCCCTACGGCATGTCGGGCGCCCGTCTGGTCGCCCACGCCCTGATCGAGGGCAAGCGCCGGGGGGTGCGCCATGTCGTCGTCACCATGTGTGTCGGTGGCGGCATGGGCGCCGCCGGCCTGTTCGACGTCGCCTGAGTCCCCAAGATCAAACGCGAGACAGAGAGGAACCCGAATGGACCGCAAGCACGACACCCGCGCCACCTACCCCCATTTCCAGACCATCCCGACCCGGTGGATGGACAACGACGCCTACGGCCACGTCAACAATGTGGTCTATTACAGCTACTTCGACACGGTGGTGAACCAGTACCTGATCGAGAACGGTGCGCTCGACATTGAAACCAGCCCGGTGATCGGACTGGTGGTGGACACCGGCTGCAGCTATTACGCGCCGGTCAGCTTCCCCGATCGGGTCGAGGCCGGGCTGCGCGTGGCGCGGCTGGGCACCAGCAGCGTCCGCTACGAAGTGGGACTGTTCCGCAACGACGATCCGACCCCGGCGGCCTGCGGCCATTTCGTGCATGTCTACGTCGATCGCGAGACGCGCCGCCCAGCGGCGCTGCCGGAGAAACTTCGCGCAGTGCTCGAACGGCTGGTCGCGCCGGCTGCTACCGCCTGACGCCCCTTTCCGGTGAGGATCGAGACATGACGGACTTCGTGTTCGAAACCACGCGCAAGCTGGTGTGCGAGGCGGGGGCGGCGACCCGGCTGGGCGAGATGGCAAAGGGACTGGGGATCCACTGCGTGCTGATCGTCACAGACGCCGGTCTGGTCGCAGCCGGGCTGCTGGAGCCGGTCCAGGCCGGTTTCAGGACTGCCGGGACGGTCTGCACCCTGTTCTCCGACGTCGTTGCCGACCCGCCCGAGCAGTCGGTCGCGCTGGCGGTGCAGGCGGCCCGCGACGCCGGGGCCGACGGCGTGATCGGGGTCGGTGGCGGCAGCTCGCTGGACACGGCGAAACTGGTCGCCCTGCTGACCGGTACGCCGCAGGAACTGCCGGACATCTACGGCATCGGTCTGGCCAAGGGGCCGCGCCTGCCGCTGATCCAGGTGCCGACCACCGCAGGCACCGGGTCTGAGGTGACGCCGATCGCCATCGTGACCACGCCCACCAGCGAAAAGAAGGGGGTGGTCTCCAGCCTGCTTTATCCCGATCTGGCGGTGCTGGACGCTCACCTGACGCTGGGGCTTCCGCCGCGCGTCACGGCGATGACCGGCATCGATGCGATGGTCCACGCCATCGAAGCCTACACCACCCGCCACAAGAAGAACCCACTGTCCGACAGCCTCGCACTGCGGGCGCTGATCCTGCTGGGCGGCAACATCCGCACCGTCATCGCCGACGGACGCAACGTCGCCGCGCGCGCGGCCATGCTCCAGGGCTCGCTGCTCGCCGGCATCGCCTTCGCCAACGCGCCGGTCGGGGCCGTCCACGCTCTAGCCTACCCGTTGGGCGGTCATTTCCATGTGCCGCACGGGCTGAGCAACGCACTCATGCTCGGACCGGTGCTGGAGTTCAACCGGCCGGCCGCCCAGGAACTCTATGCCGAACTCGCCCCGGCGATCCTGCCCAGCCGCTCCTTCGCCACCCCGGTCAAGGCGGCGGACGCTTTCCTCGGCGCCATGCGCGATCTGGTCGCCGCCATGCCGATGGAGCAGCGGCTGGAGCAGGTCGGCGTGCGGCGCGACGATTTGCCGATGCTGGCCACCGACGCCATGAAGGTGCAGAGGCTCCTGATCAACAATCCGCGCGAGGTCTCCTATGACGATGCCTTGGCCCTATACAGCCAAGCGTACTGACTCCAGCTCCGCAAAGCCGAGGCTCTCGTCGGTGATCTTGCCCCGGTTGGGTGGACACGAGTTCATGCAGCTCTTAGCTCGGCCTGTTCGGGGGTGATGTATCCGATGTCCGAGTGGGCGCGTGGCGATTGTAGTAGGTTTCGATGTAGGCGAACATCTCCCGGCGCCCCTGGTCGCGGGTTTTGAAACGAGTGCGGTGGACCAACTCGACCTTGAGAGTGTGGAAGAAGCTCTCCATGGGAGCATTGTCGTTGCAGCAGCCCTTGCGCGACATGGACTGCCGCATCCCGGCCGCCTGCAACAGGTCGCGGTAGTCCCGGGAGGCATACTGACTGCCGCGATCGGAATGCCGGATGAGGCACACAGGTGGCCGCTGGCGCTGGATGGCCATGTCCGGGGCCGAGGCGGCGAGTTCGGCGCGCATATGGTCGCGCATCGCCCATGGATGGCAGCAGGCGAGACCGGCTTCCGGCCATGCCTGCCATGTCGAACGATTGCCCGCGTCCTGGCGGTGCTTCCTGCCGGGGCGAGCCTGCCTCGTCGGAGCGAATGCCGCAGTCGGAGGGTTTGCCAAGCATGCGGTCTTTATGCTTCAAGGATGAACAACGCTGGGTGTTGCGGCTGTTGCCCTCCTGAATCCGTCGGGGCGGTATCGGCCCGGATGGCCGGCCGTCGGATCGGGAGGGAGCAGGGTTCATGAGCAAGCGTAACGGCACGGAGTTTCTTGCAGCCGATGTCCACGCGCGGCTCCGCACCAAAATCCTGACCTTCGAGATCAAGCCGGGCACGCGTCTGGTTGAGGACGAGATCTCGGCCAGCCTGGAGGTGGGCCGGACGCCGGTGCGCGAGGCGCTGCTGCGCCTCCAGGGCGAGGGGCTGGTCAGCCGGGAGAAGGGATGGGTGGTGGAGAGCACCGACCCCTCCCACATGCAGGCCATCTTCGAAAGCCGCATCGCCATCGAAGGCTATGCCACCCGGCTCGCCGCCACGCGGGTGACGGATGGGCATGTCCAGGAACTCGGCCAGTTGGTTGAGGAAATGGACCGCTTCGAACAGATGCCCCGCGCGCAGCTGAACCAGTTGAACCGCAGCTTCCATCGCCGCATCATCGAGTTGTCGGGCAACCAGTTCTTCGCGGATATGCATGAGAAGACCCTGTTCCACTATTGGAACATGCGTCTGCCCATCATCTTCACGAAGGAGCAGACGCAAGTCGCCAACGACCAGCACAGGCTGATCCTGGGTGCGCTGGCCGAACACCGCGAAGACGCGGCCGAGGAGGCCGCGCGGCAGCATGTCCGGACTACCTACGACATCGTCAGGGACACACTGGACGGCTTTTAAACCCGGTCAGCGGGCCGACTTGCGGATTTCCAGCACCACGCCGGCATCCCGGCGGGTGTCGAAATAGCAGAAGCCGGTGCCGTCGGCGCGGCGGCCGCGAGCGATGACGCCCAAGCCCTTCGCACGGCCCTCCGCTTCGGCGGCATCGCGGTCCGGCACTTCGAAGCCGAGGTGGTAGACGCCTTCGCCATGCTCCTCCAGGAAGCGGCGTTGCGGTGAATCCAGTTCGCCCGGATCGCACAACTGGATCTGCATGTTGGCGAGATCGACACATTTGTAGCGCATCGCCTTTGAGGCGGCTTCGTTGGGCACCTCGAACTCCAGGTACGGCCCGCCCTTGGGGTAATCGTACCAGGGGCCGACACCCAGCGATTCATAGCAGGCGACCGCCTTGTCGAGATCGCGGACGACGATGCAGACGTGGTGCAGCGTGTTGAAAAGGGACGGCATGCCGGTCTTGGCTCCTTTGATGTGTATGACTTCAACGGGCGGGAGGTTACGCCCCGTGCCGCCGCAGCGGGGCGGCCGGGCGGCGCAGCGCCGCCAGCAGGCCGCCGGACAGGATCAGGGCGGAACCGAGGAAGGCGGGGGCGTCGGGCAGTTCTGCGAATACAGCGTAGCCGAGGATCACAGACCACACGACCTGCGAATAGGAGAAGGGCGCCAGTTGTCACGCCGGATGGCTGCGGTAGGCCAGTACGATGCAGAAATGCGCCGCCGTCCAGGTCGCCGCCATGCCAGCTGCGGCAAGGGCCTGCGCGGCATCCAGCATGGTGGCGTGGAAGGGTAGGGCGATACTCGCCGCGGCGAGGCCGACGGCCACCGACCAGAGCAACGTGGTCACCGGCGAATCCCCATCGCCGATGCGGCGCGTGCACAGCATCCCGATCGCCCAGAACAGCGAGGACAGGATTGGCAGCATGACCGCCACGGTCATCCCGTCCAGCCCCGGCCGCACGACCACCGTCACCCCGGCCAGTCCGATACCGACCGCTGCCCAATGGGCCCCCGAAACCCGGTCGCCGAACAGCAGCGCCGAAAGCCCGGTCAGGATGAACGGCGACATGAACACCAGCATCGTCGCCTCGGCCAGCCCGAGATGGCGCAGGGCCGCGACCAGCAACGTCGTCGACGCCAACAGACAGAGCCCGCGGGTCACCTGGACATGCGGGCGCACGCTGCGCAGCAGGTTCGGCCGGGCGACCACGACCGGCAGCATCAGAATCACCGCACCCAGGCAGCGTAGCCACGCGATCTCGACGGGATGGACGCTCTGTGCCAGCCGCTTCGCCAGCACGTCCGACAGGCTGAACAGCAGCATTGATCCGACGATCAGCCCGATTCCACAGGCAAGCGAACTGTGCGGGGGCTGCTTCATGGAACTGGCTTTCCAAGGAGGATGAGAAGGGCGGCGGTCACGCGGGCGGGCACATCGACCGCACACGCAAGGACGGCGGCGTCACGGTCCGGTCGAACACGACGATCCAGCATTTGGACGAGATGGTCGTGCCACGCCCGGTCCGATGAGCGTCCACCGCAAGCAGCCACTCAATGACGCCGCGGGGGCTCAGCGTTCCGGCCGCGGCCGTGCCATCGGTGAACAGGATCAGGCAGGAGGTCGGCCGCTGCTCCCGCTGCGACGGCGGAGGCCCGTCCCGCACCGTTCCCCGGGCACCCGGGTAGAGGTGGGTGCCGGTGGTTTCCAGCGTGATCGTCATCCGTCCAGCGCGTCGCGGACGATCCGATGCGTCGTCGCGACATGCTCGCGCGCATGGCGTTCCGCCGCGTTGGCGTCACCGCAGGACAGGGCACTGAGGATCAGCCGGTGCTGTTCGTTCGTCACCATCGCCTGCTCCCGTGTGAAGAGGACGGGAAGGCGCATATTCCAGTAATGGAATTGGGTGCGTTCATGCATCTCCACGAAGAAAGGATTCCCGGATAGGGCGACGATGCGTTGGTGAAAGTGGCGGTTGAGCTGGTTGAGTGCTGCGCGGCTCATCGTTTCGAAACCGTCCATCTCCTCCACCAGGGCTATCAGTTCGCGGAGGTCGGCGGGAGCGGTGCGCAGCGCGGCGAGCCGTGTCGCGTAGCCTTCGATGGCGACGCGGCTTTCGAACACGCGGTCGATGCTGGCGGCGTCGGTGCTCTCCACCACCCATCCCTTCTCCCGGCTGACCAGCCCTTCGCCCTGGAGGCGCAGCAGCGCTTCGCGCACCGGCGTGCGGCCCACCTCCAGGCTGGCCGAGATCTTGTCCTCCACCAGTCGCGTGCCCGGCTTGATCTCGAAGGTCAGGATCCGGCTGCGAAGACGCGCGTGGACATCGGCCGCCAGCAGCTCGGTGCCGGCGCGCTTGCGCGCGGGATCCCGATCCGGGAGGCCTTCGGTGGTTTTGCGGTCGAGGGGGGCTGGCATGACAATATCCTTCGATCGGCCGTTCAGCCGGCATGCCGGGCGACGAACTGCCGGCTGCGTTCGTGGCGGGGCGAGGTGAAGAAGCTGCGCGCCGGCACATCCTCCACCACCTCGCCATGCACCATGAAGATCACGCGGTCGGCGAAATCCCGGGCGATGGCCATCTCGTGCGTGGCGATGAGCATGGTGTAGCCCTGCTCCGCCAGACTGCGGATGGTTGCGACCACTTCCTGCGACAATTCGGGATCAAGTGCGCTGGTCGGCTCGTCGAACAGCATGACGCTGGGGGCCAGCGCCAGGGTGCGGGCGATGGCGACGCGCTGCTGCTGACCGCCCGACAGTTCGGACGGGTAGCGGCCGGCCTTGTCGGGCAGGCCCACCTTCGCCAGCAGGTCGCGGGCCAGCGCCTCGGCCTCCGCCTTCGGCGTGCGCAGCACATGGATCGGCCCGCTCATGACGTTCTGCAGCACCGTCATGTGGCGAAACAGGTTGAAGCTCTGGAACACCATGCCGATGGAGCGGCGCTGGGCGTCGATCTCGCGGTCGGACAGCTCGTGCAGGGTGTGGCCGGCCTCGCGATAGCCGATGAGCTTGCCATGCACATAGATGCGGCCGGCGCTGATCGTCTCCAGGTGGTTGATGCAGCGCAGCAGGGTGGACTTTCCGGCTCCCGACGGGCCGAGGAGGGTAACCACCTCCCCCGGCGCGATGGAGACCGAGACGTTCTTCAGGATCTCGACCGGTCCGTAGGATTTCGAGACGCAGTCGAGCACCACGGCCGCAGCCTTGAGGGAGGTGTCCATGTCGTCCTCTTGGGGCTACCGCTGGGGGAAGGTCTTTTCGAGCACGGTCTGGATGGCGGTGGCGAAGGCCGTCATCATCAGGTACCAGAAGGCGGCGACCGCCAGCAGTTCGATGACCATGAAGTTGGACGAGTAGATGTCCGTGGCGATGCGCAGCAGCTCCAGGAAGCCGATGGCGGATGCCAGCGACGTCGATTTCAGCAGCATGATGTACTGGTTGCCGCCGGCCGGGATGATGATGCGGGCCGCCTGCGGGATGACGACGTGGCGTAGCACCTGCGCTTCGGTCATGCCGATGGCGCGAGCGGCGGCGCGCTGGCCCTTGTCGACCGCCAGGATGCCGGCGCGGATGATCTCGGCCATGTAGGCACCTTCGGCAAGGCCGAGCCCGGCAAGTGCCGCGACGAACGGCGTCACCACCGTGGTGGTCGGCGCATCGAGCAGGACGATGTCGGTGAAGGGGACCGTCAGGTAGAGGCGCTGGAACATGGTGGGCAGCGCGTTGAACCAGAACAGCAGCTGGATCAGCATCGGCGTGCCGCGGAAGAAATAGACGTAGGTAGCCGACAGACCGGCCAGGATGGGGTTGCCGCTGACCCGCATCAGGGCGACGACGAGGCCGATCACACTGGCCAGCGCCAGCGCCAAAGTTCCGAGAACGAGGGCGTTGCGGGCGCCAAGGAGTACCTGTTCGCTCGTGAGGTAGGTTAGGAATACCTCCGGGTTCATGATCTTCGCACGGATTGCCGCGACGAGGAGCATGCCCGTCACCAGAAGGACGACGGTGCTGAGGAGCCAGGCTCCCCAGCGCACGCGGTGCTTCACGCGGACGGCCCGTGGTTCGGCCATTGCGCAGCTGGCGGCCACGGTCATTTCCTCTTGCTGGCGGGCAGGTTGACGGTGATCTCCTGCAAGGCGGCGCCCTCCATCTCCCACTTGGAAAGAATGGCCTTGTAGGTACCGTCGGTCAGCATGCTCTGCGCGGCCTTCTGTACGGCGTCCTTCAGCTGCGAGGTCTTCTGGAAGCCCCAGGAGGTGATGTATGGGGTCAGGATATGGTTGCCGCCGGCGATGGCGTATTTGCCTGGCACCTGCGCCTTCATGTAGACGAGCGCCGGGAAGTCGCCGAGATAGCCGTCGACCCTCCCAAGGTCGAGCTGCATGCGGGCATCGGGTGCGGCGGGCAGCTGGTTGGCGGCGATCGGCGGTCTGCCTCCGGCGACGCAGGTCTCCGACGCCTTTTCCACCGCCGCCATGATGACGCGGCTGCCCAGCAGGGTGGCCACCGACTTCCCGCAGAAGTCCGCGAGGCTCCTGAGCTTGTCCGCTTCGCCGGCGCGAACCAGGATGCTGCCGCCGGACATCAGGTAATTGACGAAATCGACCTTCTGCTCGCGCTCTTCGGTGTCGCTGATGCCGCCCGAGGCGACATCGAAGCGGCCGGCCTCCAGTCCGGGGATCAGTGCGGCGTATTCACCATGCACGAAGGTTATGGTGAGGCCGATGCGCTTGCCCACCTCATTCAGCAGATCGACGCTGACGCCCGTCGGCTCGGTCTTGCCGTCCTGGCGGAATTCAACAGGCGGGAAGGTCTGCTGCGACCCGACGCGCAGGGTGCCGGCATCGCGGATCGGCTTCGGCACGAGGGCCGCGGCCTCGCTGACGATCTGGGCGTGCGCGGGGGCGTGCAGCGACATCGAGATCAGGCAGGCGACCACCGCCGCGATCGAAGCCGGCATGGTCCGACTGGAAGTGGCCGAAGGGGGCAGACGCATCGAAGTTTCTCCTCTGTTCCTGTTGTTCTTTGTTTGGTGTCTTTTGTCGGCGGCGATGGCGCCCCTCCGCCGGACCGCATTCTGTGGCGGCCGTTCGGTGGAGGGGCGCATGTCATCAACGCGTTTCTGCCGAGCGGCCGGGAACGGTGGACGGGTTCGGGCGGTCGGCCCGCGGGCAGGCTGCGGCCTCCTCGTACATCGCCAGCACGGAGCGGACATACTCGTCCGGGAAGCCCCAATGCTTCATGCCTTCGGGGATATGGTTCCAATAGAAGTTGGGCGGACGCATCGCCGAACCCGGCGCCGACATGCGGTAGGTCCAGCAGTCGTAGACCTTGCCATCGTCGCCGCGAACGCTGACGAAGCAGCGTTCGAAGTCGTCATAATCCTCTTCGAAATGATGGTCCGGGTGTTCGACGACGATGCCCAGCACGTTGTTGCCCCAGGCCCGGCCGGTATTGGACAGATGACACCATCCGCGATCTGCGCGGCCGGCTGCCGCGTGGAACTCCAGCTTGTGGTTCGCGACGTAGCCTTTGGTGACCACCTTCGCCTCCGGGAAGTACCGGTGCAGTTCCGGCGGATTCAACCACGTGCAGTACCCGAAATAATACATCTCAAACCCTCGCTGTGGATTTTGCGGTTCCGCAAGGCGGTCGAACGCGCCCGCCAGAACATATACATGAACGTATACGACAAAATATATCCTAACAACCGCTAATCTGCCGATGTGGACGAACACGCTGTTGAATGCTTCCGATGGCCAGGAACGCCTCGGCGGCGCCAACCCGATGGACCTCGTCGAACTGACGGTGGTCGACGTTCGGCGGCGCCGGGCTGTTGCCGGGGCCGCGCAACAGCCGCTTGCCGACAGGCTGACCGAAGACGACGCTGTTGTTCGGGGTCGCCGCTTGACGACGCTGCCCCGGGGGGCTCTGCGCCCGCTGGAAAACCTTGCAACGGAACCGAGCCGCGCGACGCTTCTCCTTATGCTGCAGGCAACGTCACGCCGGAGATTTCGGTGCAGAGGGCGGTCAGCCGGTCCTGAAGACGGGGATCCAGCGCCTGCGGGTTCGGGGACATGCGCTTCATGTGATAGAAATATTCTCCCGTCACATCCGCCCTGGGATCGTCTCCCGCGGCAAGCCACGCCTGGGTCAGATGCGCCTGATCCATGTCGTCGGGCGCGCTGGGGCCGCCCATCCTGGTCGGCACCCAGCCCGGCTCCAAGGAATTGCAGAAGGCCTCCGGCCAGCGGCGGGCAATGGCGAAGGCCAGCATCGCGTCGTGCAGCTTGCTCTCGGCGTAGGCTTGCGAGCCGTTCCAGCGCCGCTTCTTCCACAGGATGTCGTCGAGATTGGCGTCGACATGGTGATGCATGCCTGACGACAGATAGACGAGCCGCTGCGGACGGTCGATCAGGGCCGTCAGGATGTAAGCCGACAACGTGTTGATCGCGAAGACATGCGGCAGGCCGTCGGCCGTCAGACGGTGCGCCTCACGATAGCCGACAGCGGCATTGTGGATGATGGCGTCGAACCTGCCGAGTGCATTGACCTGGGCGGCGACCTCCTTGCTGCCGGCGATGGTCGAAACGTCGCCGATCACGACCGCCTCGGCCCGTGGCAAGGCTTTGCGGGCGTCCTCGGCCCGGTCGGCGTTGCGGGCATGCAGGACTACCTGATGGCCCTTTTTGATGAGCAGCTCGGCTGTCATGAGGCCGAGCCCGGTCGATGAGCCGGAAATGAAGATGCGGGACATGGAGAACTCCTTCCGATGGAGAATTTTCAGGATTGTGCGCCACGCGCGGCGCCGGCCAGGGCCGCGCCGGCCAGTGCGCAGGCCGCGCCGAACAGATACACGGCGGCATAACCGAACTGCCCGGCGATCACGCCCGCCACCGGACCCGAAACACCATAAGCGATGTCGAGGAAGGCGACGAAGGCGCCCATGGCGCTGCCGCGATTGGCGGGTGGCACCCGCTTCAAGGCTTCCACGCCGAGCGCCGGAAAGACCAGGGCGCAACCGAGGCCCGTCACCAGGGCACCGGCGAGCGCCATGACATCGGTCGGTGCCGACCAGATCATCGCCTGCCCGACGGCCTCGATCGCGAGTGACCACTGCGCGACCCGATAGCCGCCCGTCTTGTCGGGCAGGCTGCCGAAAACGACGCGCACCGCGATGAAACCGACGCCGAAGGCGGTCATGACCAGACCGGCACTGTTCCAGTGACGTGCCGCGAAATAGAGCGAGGCGAAGGCCGTCAGCCCTGACAGGCCGACCCCCTGCAGCGTCAGGCCGAGCCCCTCGCGCCAGATTTGGCCGACCACCTTGTGGAATGGCAGCCGGGGACCGGCCGGCGTGGCATAGGAGGTCCGGCGCAAGGCGATGGCGATGGAGGCGAGCGGCGCGACGATGCAGGCGACCATCGCCACCGCGAGACCATAGCCCTGGTAAAGCAGCATGCCGACCGGTGCACCGATGGCGAGCGCGGCGAACATGGCGATGCCGGTCCAGGACATCGACATACCGGCCCTCTGCGGTCCGACCGAGGCGATCGACCAGGAAACGCAACCGGTGACGAACTGGCTTTCGCCAAGACCGGCCGCCAGTCGGCCCACCACTAGGAGCGTCAGGCTAAGCCCGGGCGAAAGCCCCGGCAGGGATGCGACGAGATAGAGCAGGCCGGCGAGTGCGCCGATCGCAGCCCCCTGAAGCGCCGAGCGTTTGCCGCCATGCTGGTCGGTGACACGGCCGGCATAGCCGCGCGTCAGCACGGTCGCCAGGAACTGGATGCCGATCACCAGTCCAACGACCAAGGTGCTGAAGCCCAGCTTGTCGTGGATGAAGAGCGGGAGCACCGGCAGTGGCAGCCCGACGGCGAGATAGCCGCAGAACAGCGCCGCGATGATGCCCGGCGCGGGGCGGGAAAGGAATTGCGGCACGGTATCGGACTGTTGCGCATCCTTGACGGCAAGTGCCGGCATGGCAGCCTCCGTGTAGGTTCTCTGATGTGGAGGAAGACACCGCCCGCAAAGAGGCGGCGTCACCTTCTCTTGGGTCCCGTTCGCTCAGGCGGCCTTGGCGCCCGCGCCGGAGCGCCCCGGCCGGTAACCGCTGGCCTGGAGCAGGTGGCCGAGCGAACCGTTCACCTCGGCCTGCAGCTTGGGCAGATCGACGCCGATGAGCCTGCCCGCGCGCTTTCGGATGCCGCCCGCCACCATGACCGTGTCGACGTTGGAGCGTTCCACCGCATGGACGATGGTCCCGACCGCGTCGGTGACCGGAAAGACGGCGACGTCGTCGGTGCGCACCATGATGATGTCGGCCTGACGGCCGACCGCCAGCACGCCGATCCTGTCCTGGAGGCCGGCGGCACGCGCGCCGTTGACGGTGGCGGACTGGAGCACCGCTTCGGAGGAGATCGGCGCGGGCGCGGTCTCCTCGCCCCGGAACCGGCGATAGCGCATGGCCGAGCGCTGCTGGCCGAACAACGCATGCATCTCGCCGAACAGGTCGCTGCCGAAGGCGGTGTCGAGATCGATGCCGAGCGCAGGCGCCAGTCCGTGATCGACCGCCTGCTGCCAGGCGAAGCCCTCGTCGTCGAAACCGAAGAGAGCGTCGGAGCGCGGATTGACGGTCACATTGACCCCGGCGGCGGCGAGACGCTTCCAGGTTTCTTCCGGCAGGCGCGTGCAGTGATTGAAGATGTTGTGGCTGCCCAGCAGGCCCGGCTCGTCGAACGCCGGTCCCAGCGTCGCCAGATCGCCGATGAACTCGGTGAGGATGCGCATGTCGAGCGCACGGGCGGCCCGCCACCAGTCGATGTTGAACTGGCCGAACAGCCCGACCCGCACCAGCCCGTCACCCTGGTTCCAATTGTCGGCCAGACGCTTCAGATCGGCGGGGATATGCGCGCCCGATGCTCCCTTGTCCATCGCGGCGCCGACCATGTGAAGGGCGCGGATGCCGCTATCGTCGAGGGCGTCCAGCGCCGCGTCGGTATGTTCGGGGCTGCGCGCGCTGTGACAGGCATCGATGACCGTGGTGATGCCGGCGTCGAGGCAGGCGAGCGCCGTCAGTCTGGTGCTCAGATACATGTCGAGTGGGCGATAATGCGTGCCCAGCGTCTCGGCGACGACGTCGATATAGGCGAAGAGATCATCGACATCCGGCATCATCCGCCGCATCACGCCGAGCCACATGTGGTGGTGGGCATCGATCAGGCCGGGCAGAAGGATGCTGCCGGTGGCGTCGATCACCTGGGCGTCCGCGGCGGACAGGTCCGCCCCGATGGCAGCGATCCGGTCACCCTCGACCAGTATGTCGCCGACCGGCGGCGCGGCGGTCTCCCTGTTCATCGCGACGATCGTGCCGCCTTTGAAAAGCGTGCGGGAATTGCTGTGCGTCATGGTCCAGTCCTCATGGTCGCTTGGCGCCTTGGCTTGTGGGGCCTCGGTACCTCGCAACCGATATCGCCCGGAACCACTCTTGAATTAAGTGAGATTGTGTCAGATCATTCCTGACTGAAAATCAGGTTCCGGCAAAAGGTGGAGCGGCGCATGGCATTCGATGGACGGATTCTGTCCGGGGTCAGCGTGCTGGCGGCCGTGGTCGAAGCGGGTAGCTTCGTCAAAGCCGCCGAACTGATCGGACTCACCGACTCCGGCGTCAGCCGGTCAGTCGGTCGGCTGGAAGCGCGCTTGGGCGTTCGCCTGCTCGACCGCACGACCCGCTCGGTCTCCCTGACCGACGAAGGCCGGCGCTTCTACGAGGAGGCGAAACCTCATCTCGATGCCATCGAGGACGCCGCGGTGTCGGCCGCCGGTGCCGCCTCGGCGGTTCGGGGGCGTCTGCGGGTCGATATCGACCCCTTCTTCCTGCCGCTGGTGCTTGCCGGACGGCTCGGCACGTTCTGCGAACGCCACCCCGATCTGATCATCGAGTTCGTGACGCGCAACCATTTCGGCGATCTGGTGGCGGACGGCATCGATCTCGCCATCCGCTTCGGCCAGCCACGCGGGGCGACCGTGATTTCGCGCAAACTGATCGAGGCGCCAATCCTCACCGTGGCGTCACCCGCTTATCTCAGCCGCTACGGCAAGCCCGCGCATCCAGCGGAACTTGCGGGGCATCGCTGCCTGCAGTTCATCGACCCCTCCTCGGGGCGTCCCTTCGGCTGGGAGTTCATCCGCGGCGACGAAGCGGTCGAGGTGCCGACGACCGGGCCACTGACCTTCACCGATCCCAAATCGTTGCTGGAGGAATGTCTCGCTGGTACCGGAATTGCGCAGGTGATCGGGTGGGGCGTCGGTGCGCGGCTGGTGTCGGGCGCGCTGATCGACCTGTTCCCCGACTGGCATGGCGAACGCTTTCCGCTTTTCGTCTACCATCCCTCGCGCCAGCATCCGCCGGCCAAGGTCCGGGCATTCATCGATTATTGCGATGGGATCGTTCAAAGTCTCTAGTCTTCACCCGCTCATCGATCTCCTCGCACAACCGGCTGACCTGGCTCTTGGAGATGCCCGACATTCCCATGGCCTGAACCAGACCGTCCACCGAACGGGTCGAGATGCCCTGGATATAGGCCTCCTGGATCACCGTCATCAGCGCCTTCCCGGCCATCCGCCGCGGCTCCAGGAAGCCGGGGAAGTAGCGGTCCTTGCGCAGCTTGGGGATGCGCAGTTCGACGGTGCCGGCGCGGGTTTCCCAGTCGCGATCCCGATAGCCGTTGCGCTGGACCAGCCGCCCGGCCGACCGTTCACCATGACTGGCGCCGGTCAAACCCTGAACCTCCAGTTCCATCAGCCGCTCGGCGGCAAAGCCGATCATCTCGCGCAGAACATCCGCATCCGCGCCCTTCTCAAGCATCGCGCGAAGCGCCATCATCTCGTCGGTGATCGTGGTCATCATCGGTCGAGGTTGTGTTGTGGTGACCAGACTCTATCGAAGAACCACGATGACCGCCCCGCTATGGATAACCGGCCCGCCTGCGCCAGCCATCGAAGGGCGATGCGGAGGGCCGGCTCCCCACAGCTCCTATACCACACCGTGGGGCACGACCCAGTCCGCTATTCGTTAAGTCACATAAGCACTTCGGAACCGGGCGCTCATCCGCGGCATAAATGGCGCCTGTCGCCGCTCAGGCTGCAATGAGCCCTGAGCTTCGGTAGCTTTCGATCAGTGCATCGAACACTGAGATGTCCGATCGGCTTCGAGCAAGCAGTTGGGCTCTGTTGCAAAGTTTACCGGCAGGCGCGAGATGATGGTCACAGGCATCACCGCCGACGCTATGCGTCCTGGCGCTCGAACTGCTGGGTGATAAACTGCACGGCCTCGGCGAGCGCGCCGGTTCCAACGCTGAAGGCGCGTTCGACGAGGCGCGCCTCGCCCCGCATGTCGCGGGTGATGTTGAAGCTGGACGCTCGGCCTTTGCGGAGCGCCCGCATCACCTCAAAGCCCTTGATCGTTGCGTAGGCCGCTTTCAGGGTCTTGAAACCTCGCACCGGACGGATCAACTGCTTCAGCTTGCCATGGTCGGCCTCCACCACATTGTTCAGATATTTGACCTGTCGGTGCTCGGTCTCCTCGGGACATTTGCCCTCGGCCTTCAGCTCCGCCAAGGCCGGTCCGTAAGTTGGCGCCTTGTCGGTGTTGATGACCGTCGGCGTCTCCCACGCCTTCAGACCGTTGAGCGCCTTGGACAGGAAGCGCTTGGCGGCGGCGGTATTTCGCGTGGGAGAGAGGTAGAAGTCGATGGTGTTGCCATGCCTGTCGACGGCCCGGTACAGGTAGGCTCACTTGCCACCAACCTTCACGGAGGTCTCGTCGACCCGCCAACTGGTCGACCGCGGACAGCGCCACCGCCAGCGAAGCCGCTTCTCAATCTCCGGCGCGTAGTTCTGAACCCAGCGGTAGATTGTTGAATGATCGACCGTGACGCCGCGCTCGGCCATCATCTGCTCGAGATCACGGTGGCTGATGCCGTATCGGCAGTACCAGCGCACCGTCCAGAGTACGATCTCACCCTCGAAGTGGCGCCCCTTGAAGTCCGACACGGCTTGGCTCCCTCCAACGTCCAGCCATGCCTCCGCCTGCCGGCAAACTTTGCAACAGAGCCAAATAGAGAGCCATCACACTGCCGTACGTCTCATCTCGCCAGAATTTCAGACACGAACTCGATAAACGCTCTTACTTTCGGTGAAAGCTGCCTCGCCGAAGGGAACAGCACGGAGACGGGCGGCCCATCGACGGCATAGGCATCGAGCACCTGGACCAGTGTGCCCGACTTCAGATGTGGTTCGGCCATGTAGGTATGAAGTTGGACCAGCCCCGCGCCGGCCAGCCCGGCCTCGACAACCGCATCGTTGTTGCTGAAGGTCATTGTGCCGGTCACCGGCCGTTGGAAGGCCTCGCCGTTCTCTGCACTGCGGAACCACCAGGACGCGACACAATCGCCCTCCTGCGGCAGGCGCTGGATGCAATTATGCTGGTCTAAGTCTTCAAGGCTTTGCGGCACGCCGTGCGCGGCGATGTAGGCAGGAGCGGCACAGACGATATACCGCACGGTTCCGACCCGCCTTACCATCATCCTTTCATCGCGTGGGAAACCGATGCGCACAACGGCATCGAGCCTGGCGGCGATCGGATCGGTCAACGTATCGGCAAAGGTTGCCGTGATCCGCAGTTCCGGATGGCGGGCGGTCAGTCTGCCAAGCTCCGGCACGATCTTCAGACGGCCAAGCGCGGTCGGCATTTCGATCCTAAGCAAGCCGCTTGGCTTGGCGGCACGCTCGCGCATCTCACGTTCAGCCTGGTCTATGTCGGCCAGGATCGTGCTGCACCGCGCTAGGAATGTCTCGCCATCCTCTGTCAGCGACAGCGAGCGGGTCGTTCGCTGAAACAGGCGCACGCCAAGCCGATCTTCCAGCCTCAAGACACTCTTGCTGACGGCCGAAGGAGAAATCCGCAGTGCCCGACCAGCCGCGGCAAAGCTGCCCTGTTCGGCGACCTTTACGAAAGCGGCGATGCTGCCAAGCCGGTCCAGTCCCATAGCTCATCCACACCTTTCGGCCCCAGATTGACGAATTTCGGGAACGAAAGCGAGGACATTGACGCGCCTTATGCCACCAACCGCAATCGGCCATTTTCTGGTGATCGACACCAAGCAAAGGACTGGATCCCATGCAAATTGACCTGACCGGCAAGCGCGCAGTCGTCACCGGGTCCACCGCCGGCATCGGCCTCGCCATCGCCACCGGCCTCGCCCAGGCCGGCGCGGAGGTCGTCGTGAACGGCCGGACCGAGGAGCGCGTCCAGAGCGCCATCGCGACGATCCGCAAAGCTGCTCCCGCCGCGATCCTGTCCGGCATCGCGTCCGACCTGGGGACGGCCGAAGGCGCCGCCAGGCTCGCCGCCGGCGCCGCCGAGACCGACATTCTCGTCAACAGCGTGGGCGCCGCCCTGTTCAAGCCGTTCGACGAGTTGACCGACGAGGACTGGCTGTTCATGTACCAGCTCAACGTCCTGAGCGGCGTCCGCCTGACGAAACACTACCTGCCCGGCATGATCGGGCGTGGCTGGGGACGCATCGTCTTCATCAGCAGCGAATCGGCGCTCAACCCGCCCAAGGAGATGATCGATTACGGAATGACCAAGGCCGCCCAGCTCGCCGTCGCTCGTGGCGTTGCCGAACTGGCGGCGAAGACCGGCGTCACGGTCAACTCCGTCCTGCCGGGGCCGACGCGCTCGGAAGGGTTCGGCGCCGTGCTGGAGGGCATCGCCCGGCAGACCGGCCAGAGCATCGAGCAGGTCGAGAAGGGATTCCTCGATCAGAACCGACCAACGTCGTTGCTCGGCCGCTTCTCCACCACGGAGGAGATCGCCAACATGGTCGTCTATGTCTGCTCGCAGCAGGCCTCCGCGACCAACGGCTCCGCGCTGCGCGTCGATGGCGGCGTGGTCCGCTCGATCGCCTGATCGCGTCGACGGCGGCCGGCATGAAACCTGCCGCCGTCCCCGTTCTCCTTCCAATCCGGATGGGACACTTGAGGAGTTATCCATGATCGTCGATCTTAAGAATGCTCGCGTGCTGGTGGTCGGCGCATCCGGCGGCATCGGCAGCGCCACCGCCGATGCCTTTGAAGCCGCCGGCGCGCGCGTGGAGCGTCCCGGACACAACGCGCTCGACATTACCGACGACGCATCGGTGGAGGCGTTCTTCGCCGCGCGCGGACCATTCGACCACGTCGTGGTCGCCGCAGCGCGAACCAGGACGGGTTCGGTCGGAACGCTCGCGGTGGCGGATGCGCAAGCCTCGATGAACAGCAAGTTTTTCGGCGCCTATCGCGTTGCAAGGGCGGCACGCATCAACGACGGCGGATCGCTCACACTCGTTTCCGGCTTCCTGTCACGGCGGCCCAGCGCCAGCTCCGTGTTGCAGGGTGCGATCAATGCGGGCCTTGAGGCGCTGGTGCGTGGCCTTGCGCTGGAACGCGCGCCGGTGCGGGTCAACGCCGTTTCCCCCGGCCTCATCGATACGCCGCTCCACGCCGGCATGACGGAGGCGGACCGGCAGGCGATGTTTGACAGGGTTGCCGCGCACGTGCCGGCCCGCCGTGTCGGAAAAGCGGAGGATGTCGCGCACGCCATCCTGTTTGTCTCCACCAATCCCTTCGTCACCGGATCGACCGTGACCGTGGACGGCGGAGGCACGATTGCGGCATGAGCCGTGGCTCCCCAGGCCCGCATCGGACGGACGCCCCATCATCTGAAAAAATAATCGACGTTGCCCGGAATAATCGTGTGGCCCGCCAGTCCACCCCGTCAAGACCGCGACGAGACAGACCGAAGAGCCTCCCATGCGATATCCGATATTGGCAGCCGTCGCCCTCGCCCTGACCACGGGAATAGCGGCGTCGACGCCTGCCGGTGCCCAAACGGCCCACACGCACTCGGCCGGGCCTACCGCGGCATCGGTCTTCGAGGAAGAAGCGCCGTTCCTGGCGGAAAACAATGCCGCCATGGACAGGATGATGTCCGGTATGGCGGTGAAGCCGACGGGCGACGTCGATGCCGACTTCACGGTGATGATGATTCCCCATCATCAGGGCGCGATCGACATGGCGCTCGCCGAATTGCGGTACGGCAAGAACGAGCAGCTTCGCCGCATCGCGCAAGAGATCATCGTCGACCAGCAGCAGGAGATCGCCGCCATGCGCATGGCCCTGGGCCAGCCGCTGCCGCCGTCCGTGCCGGTGCCGACCCAGGTCTCACCGCCCCAATCCCCGTCTCAAGCACCCGCCTCGCAGACCCCTCCGTCTCCGATGCACATGCACATGAATGAGGGTCAGTCCAAATGAAGATTCGCCTGCTTCCCACCCTGGCGATGATCGCCGGCTCGATGCTTGTCGGACATCTTCCCGCCTATGCCGGGCAAGCGCCCTACGCCAGCACGGCGCCGGAATTTCCGATCAGCCACCGCGATCGCGTCTACGCGGCCGAGCAGTTCTCGAACACGGTTTCGGTCATCGATCCCGTGGACAACAAGCTGCTCGGCGTCATTCGCCTGGGAGACGCACAGCCGGCGAACTTCAGCCCGCTCTACAAAGGGCAGGTCCTGGTCCACGGCATGGGCTTCTCCCCCGACCGCAAGACCATCGCGGTGGTATCGATCGGCTCCAACTCGGTCAGCTTCATCGACACGGCCACCAATGCGGTCAAGCACGTCACCTATGTCGGGCGCTCGCCTCACGAGGCGTTCTACACACAGGACGGCAGCGAGGTCTGGGTGACGGTGCGGGGCGAGGACTACATCGCCGTCCTCGATGCCAAGACCTTCGAAGAGAAGACCCGCATCAAGACGCCCAATGGTCCCGGCATGCAGATCTTCTCGCCGGACGGTAAATACGGCTACATCTGCTCCTCGTTCAACCCGGAGACGGACGTCGTCAGCGTGGCGAATCACCAGATCGTCGCCCGCATCCAGCAGGCCAGCCCCTTCTGTCCCAACATCGCGGCGACCCCGGATGGCCGGCAGGTCTGGTTCACCCTGAAGGATGTCGGCAAGACGCAGGTCTTCAATGCCCAGCCGCCCTTCGACCTGATCAGGACGCTGGATACCGGCCCGATCACCAACCACGTCAATTTCGCGCACAACGCCAATGGGACATTCGCCTACCTCACCATCGGCGGTCTGAACGAGGTCAAGGTGTTCCGCACCGACAGCTTCGAGCAGGTCGCAACCATTCCCGTCGGCAACCTGCCACACGGCGTCTGGCCGTCGGGTGACGGCAGCCGCGTCTATGTCGGGCTGGAGAATGCGGACGGTATGGCTGCGATTGACACCATGACGAACAAGGTGATCGCGACGGTGCCGATCGGCCAGGCGCCGCAGGCGATCACCTATGTGCCCGAGGCCGTGCCTGAAGGTGCGGGAACCGACAACCTGATCCCGCTCGGGGTGGCCGGGCAGGCGACGCATCTCGACCTCGCGGTCTCGGCGAACGGAAAGCCCGGCAAAGCCGTCACGACGGTGTCGCTGTTCGACCAGGGGCTGATCCAGATTCTCCAGGCCTCCGTGACGAACCTCGAACCCAAGAAGCCCTACGTGCTGGCACTGGCCGAAACCGAAAACGGCCACGGCGCGCTGCAGCCGCTGGCCGGGTTCATGACGAATCCGGCAGGATCGGCGATCGTCAATGCGTCGGGGCCGATCCGGCAGATCGTGCAGAATACCGCGAAAGCCGAGAAGCGATATCTGGTCGTAGCCGAGGGCACGGCGGCACAGCCCGGTGCCGTCGTCCAAATCCAAGCGCGGTGACATTCGGCCGGCCCGCCCTCAAATTGGAGGCGGGCCGGCTCACGCCCCAGTATTCATGGTCGCACGATGTCCGATGATGATCGAACTGCTTGAACCCCTCATCCCGGCGCTTCGCCGATACGCGCGGTCGCTGCTTCGCGATCGCACGGCGGCCGACGATCTGGTTCAGGACTGCCTGGAACGGGCCATCGCCCACTGGAACCAGCGCCGGGTCGACGGCGACACCCGCAGATGGGTCTTCACCATCCTGCACAACCTCGCCATGACGGAACTGAAGCGCCGGTCCACGCGATCTTCGGACATCGACGTTGAGTCCGCCGAGAATTGGCTGTCGACGCCTCCGTCGCAGGAGGATGGCCTGCATCACCAAGCCCTGTTGCGTGCGCTCGAAGCACTTCCCGAGGACCAGCGCGCGGTCATTCTTCTTGTCAGCATAGAAGACCTCTCCTATGCGGATGCAGCCAGGGTTCTGGATGTGCCGATAGGGACCGTCATGTCGCGACTGGCGCGTGCGCGCGAAAAGCTGCTGAAGAGCATTAAGGAGATGCCGGCCGAACCTGCCGGACGGCCTTATTTGCGGAGGGTGAAATGATCAGCCGGCCGATCACCGAGGACGATCTCAACGCCTTCGTCGACCAGCGCCTCGATCCCGTCCGGCAGGCCGAGGTGGCGGCCTATCTGGAGGCCCATCCCGACGTAGCGGAGCGGGTTTCGGGCTATGCCGCCCAACGTGACGATCTCAGGGCCCTCCTCTTGCCGATCGCCGACGAACCGGTTCCCGCGGCGCTCAACGTCAGACACATCGCGGAACGCCAAGGGCGCCGATCCCGCTTGCCGTGGTGGGCCGCCGCGGCGGCCGCCCTATTGATAGGCTTCGGCGGAGCCGGCGGCTGGACGCTGCGGGGGGTGTCCGATCCGCCCCTGCAAGGCGTCGCCTCACTCGGCCAGGAGGCTGCGGACAATTACGTCGTCTACAGCCCCGACCGCCTCCGTCCCGTCGAACTGCGTGCCGACGCCGGCACCGAACTCGCCGATTGGATTTCCACCCGCCTGGGACGGCAGGTCGGGGTTCCGAACCTCGAAGCGTCGGGCTACCGCTTCATGGGCGGGCGTGTCGTCGCGACCCCGCACGGACCGGCGGCGCTCTTCATGTATGACGACGACCATGGCATGCGTCTGGTCATGCTGAGCCGCCCCATGACGGTCGATCGCGACGTCCCGATGCAGCCCTTGAGCCGGCCGGCTGCCAGCGGCTTTTCATGGGCGGTCAAGGGCATGGGCTACAGCTTGGTCGGTCCCGCCGATACACAGGGGCTCCTGCATCCCATCGCCGACGAGGTGCGGCGCCAGATCGGCAAAGGTGCGTAGGACAGGAGGATAACACCGAACGGTGTTGTCAACTTGGCTAGAGCAGATTCCGATCAATCCGGTTCGTAACCGCCGGCGGTGAAGAAGGCTTTGCTGTCGGTTGGTGTTCCGGTGCTGACCCAAGAGGGTCAGGCCGAAAAGGAGGATGCCGGCGAGCGTGAGGCCGAAGCCAGCCCAGGCGGGTGACAGAAGGCCGAACCCGGCGTCAATGGTCAGCCCGCCCACCCAGGCGCCCAGGGCATTGGCGGCGTTGAGCGAAGCGAGATTCATCGCCCCCATCAGGCTCGGCGCTTCCGGTGCAAAACGGGTGAGGCGCACCTGGATCGTTGGGATCGCCACCATCATCGTCGCCCCTACGCCGAACAGGGCGGGGAAGAGCAGCCAGGGATTGGCCCCACCAAAGCCAAGCCCAGCCAATATGACGAGGGCGCTGCCGTAACCCACAACGATGCCTCGCGCGGGATAGCGATCCGCCAGTTGGCCACCAATAAGATTGCCTGTGGTCATCCCCATGCCGAAAACGGTAAGTGCGATGGGGATCATGGTGGCGGAAAGATGCGTGGCATCCGTCACGATCAGGCCGATGAAGGTGTAGACGGCGAAGATGCTGCCGACGCCGACCGCGGCGACCAGCATGACGCCCCAAACGGATCCCTTGCGCAGTGCCGACAACTCCTGAACCACCGGCACGCCATTCAACGCATCGGTCTGCGGCACCCACCGATAGATCGATGCGAACGCGAAAGCCGCAAGGACAGCGACGGCGACATAGGTTTCGCGCCATCCCAGGGTTTGGCCCATGAAAGTGGCGAGCGGCGAGCCGAAGATCGTCGCGACCGTGAGGCCCGTCATGACGATCGCAAAAGCCTTGCCGGCATGCCCCTGTCCAACCACATGGGACGCAACCACGGCGCCGGCCCCGAAATAGGCACCCTGCGGCATGCCGCTGATGAAGCGGGCAACCATCAGCCATCCGAGATTGCCCGCCATGGCCGAGAGCAGATTGCCGACGACGAAGAGGGCCATGAGCATCAGCAGGAGCGTGCGCCGGTTGAGCCAGGCGGCCGCCAACGTCACCAGCGGTGCGCCGATCACGACGCCGGAAGCATAGGCGGTGATTGCGTTGGTGGCCTCCGGCACGGTGAGGCCAAGGCTCTCTGAAAAGAGCTGGATGATCCCCATGCTCGCGAACTCGGATGTGCCGATGACGAAACTGCCCAGAGCGAGTGCCAGAAGCGGCAGGGTCTTGTTCCGGACGATGGATGACGGGTGGTCGGGCGTATGGGCCGATGCCCCGGCGGGGCGATGAAGGCGTGGGTCGTCCAGCGCCAGCGATGCTGACTTGCTCATTTCAACCTCCATGACTGTATGGTGTGCCCGGCGCGATGCCCGGACATCGACGCGCTCAGTCGGCCAGACTTGCGAAGTCGGTGTATCCTTCGGCCTCGCCGCCGTAATAGGCGCTGGGCGGGGCATCGAAGAGCGGCGCATTGCGACCCAGTCGCTCGACCAGATCGGGATTGCCGATGAAAGCGCGGCCGAACGAGATCATGTCGGCATGGC
The DNA here is from genome assembly GCF_042604625.1 of Azospirillum sp. A29. Classification (NCBI taxonomy): domain Bacteria; kingdom Pseudomonadati; phylum Pseudomonadota; class Alphaproteobacteria; order Rhodospirillales; family Azospirillaceae; genus Azospirillum; species Azospirillum sp. A29. The sequence continues at coordinate 622,048 of NZ_CP170467.1, read as the reverse complement.
CGGACATGATGGCGTTCATGGCCATTTGCCGATCATAGCCGTTGTTGGCGATGTAGCTGCCGCCGAACGCCTTGTGCAGGGCTTTGAAATCGAGCGCCGAAGACGCGTTTTCTTCGCGCAACTGACCTTCGACACAGTGAAGATAAGCAAGGCCGAGGGTGCCGATTTGCCGCACGAAATAGCCATAGGTGGCCTGCGGATCGCTGTCGAGCGGCGTCTCGCCAATCGCTGTGGAGAGCGGCGACAGCCGGACGCCCACCCGATCTCCGCCCCAGATTCCGGCGACGGCCTTCACGACCTCAATCGGAAAACGCGCACGGTTTTCGATCGAACCGCCATAGATGTCCGTGCGCACATTGGTGCTGTCGCGCAGGAACTGGTCGAGCAGATAGCCATTGGCGGCATGCACCTCGACGCCATCGAACCCGGCCTCCATAGCCAGTCGGGCGGCATGCCGATAATCCTCGATCAGGCCGGGTATTTCGTCGGTCTCCAGCGCGCGCGGCATGGAGGGGACATCGTCGCCGGCCAGCGTGTAGACCCGGCCGCTACCGCGAATTGCCGATGGCGCGACCGGCGCGGCATCATTCTCCTGCAAGCTGCTGTGCGACACGCGGCCGACGTGCCAGAGCTGGAGCACGATCTTGCCGCCTTCCCCATGCACCGCCTCGGTCACCGCGCGCCAGGCCTCGACGTGGGCTTCGGTATAGATCCCCGGTGTATAGGCGTAACCGCGGCCTTGGCGTGAAATGTTGGTGGCTTCGGTGATGATGAGACCCGCGGAGGCGCGCTGACGGTAATAATCGACGGCGAGCAGGCTATGCACGCCATCCATTCCAGTGCGCGAACGCGTCAGCGGCGCCATGGCGATGCGGTTAGAAACCGCGATGGCGCCAATGGATGTCGGTGCGAACAGGTCGGTGGCTTGCGTATCGGACATGGCGACATTCCTTTCGTGCTGACCCTGCGGACCTCTTTGGGTTGGCCTGTCGCCGATACAGATCGCATGCCTCCGCAGGATTGATTAGACAGCCGCTTTTCACCGGATTTGATATTCTGGTTCACAGATCGGGCGACATTGCGGCGCCGGCCATGCTATAAGGATTGCCGTTTCGGGAAATCGTGTCACAGGCGGGACATGGACAACCGCGCAGGCGAAATGATGGTGTTCGTTCGGGTCGTCGAGGCGGGCAGCTTTTCCGAAGCCGCTCGACTGATGCTGATGACGCCCTCAACCGTGTCCAAGCTGATCGCCCGACTGGAAGCCCGGCTTGGAGTGCGGCTCATCGAGCGCTCGACGCGCAGGTTGGCGCTGACCGAGGAGGGGCAATTCTATTATGAGCGAAGCCAGAAACTGCTCGGCCAGCTTGATGAGACGGAACAGCAGATCGCGCATGGCGGCGCGGAGGCCGAGGGCGTCGTCCGCGTCACCTCGTCGGTAAGCTTCGGCACGACAGCACTCGAAGCGCTGCTGCCCGCCTTTTTCGAGGCTTATCCGAAGGTGATCGTCGATCTTTCGCTCTCGGACGAGGTGGTCGATCTCTATCTCGACCGCACCGATGTCGCGATCCGCGTCGGCAAGCTGACGGATTCGAACCTGATGGCGCGCAAGATCGGCGAGACGAAGCGGTGCATCGTGGCGTCCCCCACCTATCTCAAGCGGCACGGCACGCCGAAGACGCCGGAAGATCTCATCCACCATAATTGTCTGGGTTTCAACTTCCGCCGCGCCATGCCGGTCTGGCCGATGCGCGAGGGCGGGCGGATCGTCGAGCGGATGCTGAGCGGATCGCTGCTGGTCAACAATGGCGACACGCTGCGCCGGATGGCGATCGCCGGCGTGGGGATCATCCGGCTGGCCGACTATCATCTGCGCGGCCCGATCGAGCGCGGCGAACTGGTCGAGCTTCTCGCCGACAGCGACATCGGCGTGGTGGACGACGTCCACGCCCTGTTTCGCGGATCCCAGTTCCTGCCGGCGCGGGTGAGAAGCTTTCTGGACTTCATGGTGCCCCGAATGCAGAAATTCCTGGAGTGATCGAGGCGACCGAGCCGCTCGGGAAACAAACCGACCAGCCTCCAGTCAACGCCGGCTCTGTCCGAGCACCTCCATGCGCATCACCTCCACGCCGCCTTCCGCCCTCCTTGGGCGCAGCGTTTTCCTGAGCCGGCGCCTGTGCGGGGATGGCAGCCATCAACAGTGCAGGGAGTGCGAGCGTGATGAACGGGATGCGCATGCGGATCTCCTCATGCCGAAGGGGGAGGGGCGGGACGGAACGGCCCGTTCCATCCCGGAAGGATCACAGGCTGGAGCGTGCACGCTGGCGCCCCGCAAGGGCATTGGCGAAGCGCTGCTTCACCGGCCCGATCGCCTTGACGAACTCGAGCTGTTCGCCCTCCGGACCCTTGCAGTAGATCAGTTCCCAACCATCGGAAGGCGCGACCGTGACCTTGTTGGTGTTGGTATCCCGCGGGGCGGCGCGCCGCTCGGCCTCGCTGCGGACGCGGATGGTGCGGTTTGCGCGCACCTGCGTCATGCCACGACGTGCGGACTCGGTCTCGAGATCGGTGACGAACGTGTTGAAGTCGACGTCATCGGCGACATGGAAGCAGATGTGCATCATCCGAGGGAATGCCGGACTCATATTCTCCAGCGGCGGCGCGAAGCTGTTGGGGCCGCCCATCGGCTGGTCGGCGTTGCGATACTGCAGAAGCTCGATCACCACATTGTCGAACTGGATGAAACGGACGTCGAGGCGTTGGTCGCCATCGCGCAGGTTCGGCACGCCGATCGTGGTCGGGTCGACATGCAACTCATTGGCGCGGATTTCCTGATCGGCGAGCAGGGTGTTCTGGACCGGATCGCCCTGAAAATCCCCGTGGCGGAACACCTCAGTGCCACCCAGCACCTCGGTATAGAACTCATAGGCCCGTTCCATATTCTGCACGGTCAGGCCGAAATGCTGAACGCCCTGAAGCCGCAGGCCGAGCGGCGCGGCATTGCGGGAGGCGGCTGGAACGCTCCCTCCGGTTTGCGCGATTGCCTGACCGCCCAAGCCGGTTGCGGCGCCGGTAGCCAGGGCGGCGCCGGTGGTGCGAAGGACGTCCCGCCTGCCGAGATTGGTGGCATCATCTTTACGCACGCTGTCCATGATCATTCTCCTTCGGTTTGATTGGGGAGCACCCGATACGGGGCGCAGGGATCCTTCCGGTCGCTGCAGGGCGTAGCGACCGGGAAAGCGTCAAGGAGGGGGAGCGTTCAGCCGGTGACGGGAAGCGGGGCCGCCGGATTGACGAGACCGGCATCGCGCAGCTCGCGCCAGAATTCCGCCGGCACGACTTCATCGAGCGCGGCGCGATCTTCGGCGATGCGGCCGGGGCGGCTGGCGCCAGGGATCACCGCGGCGACCGCGGGATTGGCGAGCGCGAACTGAAGACCGGCCGCCTTCATCGAAATGCCGTGGCGATCGGCGATCGCCTTGATCGCCGCAACTTTCGCCAGAATGGCCGGTGTGGCGGGCGCATATTCGAAATTCGGTCCACCGACGAGCGCACCGGAGCTGTAGGGGCCGCCGACCACGATCCCCAGCTCCCGCTCCGCCACTTTCGGCATGACGCGCTGGAGCGCGCGGTCATGGTCGAGCAGCGAGTAGCGCCCGGCCAGCAGGAAGCCGTCGGGACGCGGCCCTTCGAGATCGAGCAGCAGTTCGATCGGCTCGACGCGATTGACGCCCAGGCCCCAGGCCTTGATGACGCCCTCGTCGCGCATCCGGTCCAGCGCCTTGAACGCTCCGCGCCGCGCCTGCTCGAACATGGCGAGCCATTCGTCACCGTAGAAATCCTGCGCGATGTCATGGACCCAGGCGATATCGATATGGTCGGTCTTCAGGCGCTTGAGGCTGTCTTCGATCGAGCGGTATGCGGCTTCTTCCGAGTAGTCGTTCACGATCTTATTCGGACGGCCATATTTGAAGACGTCGCCCTTCTCGCCCAGATCACGGGCGCTCACATCCTCGATCTCATCGAGAATGATACGACCGACCTTGGTGCTGATGACGAAATCCTCGCGCGGCTTATCGGCCAACGCCGCGCCCATGCGGATCTCCGCAAGACCCGCGCCGTAGAAGGGCGCATTGTCATAATACCGGATGCCGTCATTCCAGGCCGCTTCGACCGTCGCGCGGGCTTCCGCTTCGGGAATGTCGCGAAACATATTGCCCAGCGGCGCAGCGCCAAAACCGAGCTTCCCCGGCAGAATATCCTTGAGTGCCATCGTCTTGAACCTTCTTTCCAGGCTGAACCCCGTGCTCAGCGTCGAAAGAAGAAATATCCGCAACGAGAAACCGGCAGTAGCCAGGCTGCAATCGCAGAACTTTGGAAGGCGCTTCACAGACGCACAGGAGGGCAGCGTGATAAGTGTCAGTTAAAGGCTCTGTTGCAAAGTTTGCCGGCAGGCGCGAGATGATGGTCACAGGCATCACCGCCGACGCTATGCGTCCTGGCGCTCGAACTGCTGGGTGATGAACTGCACGGCCTCGGCGAGCGCGCCGGTTCCAACGCTGAAGGCGCGTTCGACGAGGCGCGCCTCGCCCCGCATGTCGCGGGTGATGTTGAAGCTGGACGCTCGGCCTTTGCGGAGCGCCCGCATCACCTCAAAGCCCTTGATCGTTGCGTAGGCCGCTTTCAGGGTCTTGAAGCCTCGCACCGGACGGATCAACTGCTTCAGCTTGCCATGGTCGGCCTCCACCACATTGTTCAGATATTTGACCTGCCGGTGCTCGGTCTCCTCGGGACATTTGCCCTCGGCCTTCAGCTCCGCTAAGGCCGGTCCGTAAGTTGGCGCCTTGTCGGTGTTGATGACCGTCGGCGTCTCCCACGCCTTCAGACCGTTGAGCGCCTTGGACAGGAAGCGCTTGGCGGCGGCGGTGTTTCGCGTGGGAGAGAGAGGTAGAAGTCGATGGTGTTGCCATGCTTGTCGACGGCCCGGTACAGGTAGGCCCACTTGCCACCAACTTTCACGTAGATCTCGTCGACCCGCCAGCTGGTTGACCTTGGACAGCGCCACTGCCGGCGTAGCCGCGTCTCGATCTCCGGCGCGTAGTTCTGAACCCAGCGGTAGATTGTTAAATGATCGACCGTGACGCCGCGCTCGGCCATCATCTGCTCGAGATCACGGTGGCTGATACCGTATCGGCAGTACCAGCGCACCGTCCAGAGTACGATCTCACCCTCGAAGTGGCGTCCCTTGATGTCCGACACGGCTTGGCTCCATCCAACCTCCAGCCATTCCTCCGCCTGCCGGCAAACTTTGCAACGGAGCCACATCGTCTTCGACGACGAGGTGGCGCGCAAATTCGCCAAATGGCCGTACTTCATCTCCACCGCCCCCGGCGTCGCCTACGCCTATCTCCAGGACTACAAACGGACACGGCCGGACCTCTACCACCGCGGCAGGTCGATCGAAGAGCTGGCTGCTTCGATGGGGGTGCCCGCCCAGGCATTGGCCAAGGCGGTCACCGCCCGGGACACCGCGGCCGGCGGGCGGCCGCCGGTCGGCAAGGGGCCGTTCCATGCGCTGGGCCCGGTCAAAAGCTGGATCATCCTGACCGACGGCGGCCTGACGGTGAACCGCGACCATCAGGTGACGCGCGGCGACGGACAAGCGATCCCGGGCCTCTACGCCGTCGGGTCGGTAGGGCAGGGCGGCCTACTGCTGGAAGGGCACGGCCATCATCTGGCCTGGGCGTTTACGTCCGGCAGACTCGCGGGAATGCACGCGGCGCGGGCCAGTCAGGGGGCGCACCCCGCCACCGACGAGATCCCCGCGTCAGCCCTTTATGGCTCCTTTCGGACGCGTACGGTATGATCGGTGCCCGGCTTGTGAGAGAGCATCGATGCGCATACTGGTTATCGAGGATGCCGAGGACTTGGCCGACGCGGTCGTCGACAGCCTGCGCGGACTCGGGCATGCCGTCGATTGGGCGGCCGACGGCCATCAGGCCGAGGATCTTCTCCGCACCGAGACCTATCAATTGGTCATACTGGACGTGATGCTGCCGGGACCGGACGGGCAGGCACTGCTGGGCCAGCTGCGCCGTCGGGGGAATCGGACGCCGGTGCTGGTCACCACGGCACGGTCGCAGATCGACACCAAGATCCATATGCTCGATCTCGGCGCGGACGATTACATCGTGAAGCCGTTCGACCTGCGCGAACTGGAGGCGCGGTGCCGCGCCCTGCTGCGCCGGTCGCACGGGATGGCCTCGTCCGAGACCGTCATCGGCAATCTGGCGTTCGACACGGCGCGGCGGACGGTCTCCATCGACGGCCGGCCCCTCGACCTCAGCGCGCGGGAGTTCAGGCTGCTGGAACTGTTCCTCGGCAACATGGGGCGCGTGCTGACCAGGACCGCGCTCATCGACCAGCTCTTCGACCTGGAGCAGGCGGTCACCCCGAATGCGGTGGAGATGTCGGTTTCCCGGCTGCGGCGCAAGCTGGAGGGCGCTTCGGTGGTAATCCGCACCGTCCACGGCGTCGGCTATGTGGGTGAAAAGCAAAATGCCGAATGAGGGTCGCGCCGTGGCGGGAGGCTCGCTGCGCCGACGCCTGCTGACCCGGATGTTCGTGGTTCTCGGCGTCGTAACGCTGATTCTGTTCCTGTTCGTCCGCACTTACGCGCGCGAGGCGGCGGACAGTGCCTATGACCAGCTCCTGTCGGCCTCCGCCCTGTCCATCGCCGACGCCGTGCGGGTGGAGAACGGCGCCATCACGGTCGATCTTCCCTATTCTTCGCTCAGCGTTCTGGGCACGGCCCGGCACGACCGCGTCTTCTACAAGGTGATGGCGCCGGGCGGCCTGATCGTCACCGGCTACGAGGATCTGCCCGGCGCCACGGTGCACGACGACACGCCGGTGTTCCAGAACGCCGTTTACAGCGATGCTCCGGTGCGGATCGCGGTCACGGGGCGTTTCATCAGCGGCGTGGCGCGGTCGGGATGGGTGACGGTGGTGGTCGCCCAGACCCGTGAGGCGCGCGACCTGCTGGCCTCCCGTCTGGTCGCCAACTCCTTCGCCCCCATCGCCTTCGCCGTGGTCGTCGGCGCCCTTCTGCTCTGGTTCGGCATCCGTCAGGCGCTGGCGCCCCTGGGTTTCCTTGAATCGTTGATCCGCGCCCGGCCTCCACAGGATTTCTCCCCGATTGACGCCCCGGTGCCGACCGAGGTCGGGCAACTGCTGGCGGCGATCAACCAGTTGATGATCCGCTTCAAGGCAAACCTGGATTCCACCCAGTCCTTCCTGGCCGACGCGGCGCATCAGATCCGCACTCCCCTGGCGGCGCTGCGGTCGCAGGCCGAACTGGCGCGCCGCGAGGCGGATGTCGAGCGGCTGCGGAACCGCGTCGAGCGCATCCACCGCAACGCGGTCGAGGCGAGCGAGCTGACCACACAGCTGCTCAATCATGCGACCGTCGTCCATCGCGCCGAGGCGGTCCAGCCCCAGGTGGTGGACCTGGACGCGCTGCTCCGGCAGATCGTCCAGCAGATGGCCGGCCGGCCCGACGCGCCCCCCATCGCCCTGGCGCGCGAGCCGGCCGAGGGGGACGCGCTGCTGCACGGCGACCCCGTGACCCTGCGGGAAGCGCTGACCAACCTGCTCGACAATGCAGTCAAATACGGCGGTGCCAACCCCATCGAGGTGCTCGTGCGGCCAGGAACCGGCGATTACGGCCCGCTGGTGGAGATCGCCGACCGCGGTCCTGGCATACCGGACGGGGAGAAATCCAAGGTGTTCGAGCGCTTCAACCGCGGACGGCAGTCCAAGGGGATTGCCGGCAGCGGCCTCGGCCTTTCCATCGCCGCGGCAGTGGCGGAGGCCCATCATGCTGCCCTGTCGCTGCACGACCGCCCCGGCGGCGGGCTGATCGTCCGGCTGGAATTCCCGGCTCCCGCCCAGCCTGGCGAGGGAGCCGCGAACGGCGTCCCGGCCGGGCGGCGCCTGCTTCCCCTGCTCCTGCTCCTGCTGCTGGCGGTGGCCTTGCCGCTGGTCGCCGCCGGGCCGGTCCAGGCGCTGGAGCCGGTCTTTTATCCGGCAGCCTCGGGCCCGCCACCCGCAGGCGGCACGGAACGCCTGCGCATCGACGCGGCGACCGACCGGCCGGCGATCGAGCCGCTAATCCGGGATTTCCAGCAGGAGAACCCGACGGTCACCATCGAATTCCGGGAGATGAACACCGGCGAGCTGTACGATTCCGTCGTCAAGCGGGCCGCCGGCGATGTGCCGGACCTCGTCATCAGCTCCGCCTCCGGCCTGCAGGTGAAGCTGGTCAATGACGGGCACGCGCGGCGCTACAGCTCCCCGGCGACGCAGGCGCTTCCGGACTGGGCGAACTGGCGCAGCGCCGCCTTCGGCTTCACCCAGGAGCCGGCGGCCATCGTCTACAACCGCGATCTGGTGCCGGCGGAGGACGTGCCGCGTTCCCGCGAGGATCTGATCCATCTGCTGCGCGACCGCAAGGAGCGCTACGGCGGCCGGGTGGTGACCTACAATGTCGAGGAGAGCGGCATCGGCTATCTGTTCGCGACGCAGGATTCCGTCCTGACCAGCCAGTTCTGGCAACTCGCCGACGCGCTCGGCGAAAATCAGGCCAAGCAGATGTGCTGCACATCGGACATGGTCGACTCCATCGAGCGCGGCGAGACCTACATCGGCTACAATCTGCTGGGCTCCTACGCGCGGGAGCGGCAGTTGCACGGCTCCCATATCGGGATCGTCCTGCCGTCCGACTACACGCTGGTCATGACGCGCGTCGCCCTCATCCCGCAGCGGGCGAGCGCTCCCGAATTGGCCGGGCGCTTCATCGATTACCTGCTGTCGGAACGCGGGCAGTCGGTGGTCGCCGGCAGCACCGCCTTCTACTCGATCCAGCCGACGGTCGGCGGCCCGATGTCGGCAACCCATCTTCAGGAGGAGATGCGCGGCCCGACGCAACGGATCGGGCTCGGCCCCGCCCTGCTGGTCTATATGGACCATCTGAAGCGCGCCCGTTTTCTCCAGCAGTGGAAGGCGTTCCTGCATCAGCCCTGAAGGCAAAGACACGGCGCGGGCAAAAAAACGGCCCGGGGACGACCCGGGCCAGTTCGTGCCGATACGGGACCCGCCGGGCGGTCAGCTTCCCGGCAGCGAATGGACGTTGGCGATGAACAGGTCCTGCCAGTTCGCCGGCTTGGTCTTGATCGAGCCGACGCGGCCCATGAAGTTGGCGAACTGCATGACGCCGTTGGGGGTGGTCGAAAACTTGGTGTCCGGATCCTTGATCATCCGTTCGACCTCCTCGGCCGACAGCTTGGCCTTGGCCGACTGCACATAGATCGTCGCGGCGCGTGCCGGCTCGTCGGCGATCAGCTTGTCGGCTTCCTCCAGCGCCGCGAGGAAGGCGGCGGTCAGCTTCGGGTTGGCGTCGATGAAGCGCTTGGGCGCATAGACGAGGTCGAGCGAGATGTTGCCGAGCACGTCGACCGAGTTCATCACCCGATGCACCTGCGGGTTTTCCAGCTCCATGAAGGAATAGGGCGGCGAGCCGAGGTGGCTGTTCACCTCGGTCTTGCCGGAGACGAGCGACGTGTAGGCTTCCGGATGCGGCAGGCCGACCGTCATCGGGTCGAGCTTGGCGTAATTGTCGTCGCCGAACTCCGTGGCGACCGCCATCTGCAACACGACCGCCGACAGCGAGGTCTTAATGCCCGGCAGGGCGATCTTGTCCTTCGCCGTGAAGTCCTTCAGCGACTTGATGTTGGGGTTGTTGGTGTTGAGGTACAGCGAGGTGGCGCTGAGCCCGGCCAGCCCCGACACCTCCAGCTTGGCATTGCCCTTCACCTTCGCCCACAGCGTCAGGAAGCCCGGCACGCCGATGGCGGCGATGTCCAGATTGCCGGAGATCATGGCGTCGTTGATGACGTTGCCGCCGTCCAGTTCCAACCAGCCGACCTTGAGGTCGCCGAGGCCGGCCGCCTTGGCCTGCTTCTCCAGGAGCTTTTCATGCTCCATGACGATCATCGGCAGGTAGAGGATGCCGTAGCCCTTGGAGATGTGGACTTCCGGGGCTTCGGCGCAGGCCGGGCCGGTCGCCAGCACCCCCGAAGCCAGGGCGACGAGCGCCGTCGCCAGGACGCCGGCCCGGCGCAGGGTCGCGAATGCGGTCATGAAGAGTCCTCCCATAGGAATTCTTGCTGTTGGGATCAGTGCTGCATGCCCCAGCGGCGGATGGTGCGCCGCTCGATGGTGGCGAAGACGCCGTTCTCGACGACGAGACCGATCAGGATCACGGTGAACAGGCCGGCGAAGACGTTGGCCGTTTCCAGCTGGTTGCGGTTCTCGAAGATGTACCAGCCGAGCCCGCCGGAGCCGGAGCTGACGCCGAACACCAGTTCCGCCGCGATCAGCGTGCGCCAGGCGAAGGCCCATCCTACCTTCAGGCCGGTCAGGATCGACGGGAAGGCCGCCGGGATCAGGATGTGGCGGACCAGCCCCAGGCCGCTCAGCCCATAGTTCCGGCCGACCATGCGCAGCGTGTTGGAGACGGAGCGGAAACCGGCATGGGTGTTGAGCGCGATGGCCCACAGCACGGAATGGACCAGCACGAAGATCACGCTGCCGGAGCCGAGCCCGAACCAGATCAGCGCCAGCGGCAGCAGGGCGATGGCCGGCAGCGGGTTCAGCATGGAGGTCATCGTCTCCAGAAGATCGGTGCCGATCTGCGAGCCGATGGCGACGGTGGTCAGCAGCGCCGCCAGCAGGATGCCCATGGCATAGCCGATCACCAGCGTCTGCAGCGAGACCAGCGTGCGCGCCGGGATGATGCCGTTGCCGAGGTCGGTGACGAAGGCCTGCAGCATCGCCGTGAAGGGCGGAAACAGCAGCGGGTTGTCGAGCCAGCGGCCGTAGACCTCCCAGATCACGGCGAGCGCCAGCAGGATCAGCCCCTTGCGCAGCAGCGGCACGCGGTACAGCCGCTCCCACGCGCTCAAGGGCTTTTCGACATCGGCGATGACGGTCGAGCGGGACACGTCGCGGACGATCTCCGGACGGTCGACGAGGATGGACTGCATGGTGGATTGCATGGTCATGGCGGGCCTCAGTGGACGAACAGCATGTCGTTGATGCGGGCTTCCAGCTCCGCCTGGGCGGCGGTTCCGAGCTGCTCCGGCGGGATGCTGTTCAGTTCGGCCTTCACCTGTCCCGGATGCGGCGACAGCAGCAGGATGCGGGTGCCGACGCGGATCGCCTCCTCGATGGAGTGGGTCACGAACAGGACGGTGAATTTGGTGTCGTCCCACAGGCGCAGCAGTTCGTCCTGCATGCGGCGGCGGGTCAGGGCGTCGAGCGCGGCATAGGGCTCGTCCATCAGCAGGACGTCGGGCTCCATCGCCATGCCGCGGGCGATGGCGACGCGCTGCTTCATGCCGCCGGACAGCGTGTGCGGGAAGCTGTGCGCGAACTTCGCCAGACCGACCTTGTTGATGTAATGGTCGGTCCGCTCCGCCGCCTCCGCCCCCTTGGCACGGCCGCTGGTGGTCAGCGCGAACAGCACATTCTCGCGCACGCTCTTCCAGGGTAGCAGTTGGTCGAATTCCTGGAACACCATCATGCGGTCGGGACCGGGCTTGGTCACTTCGTGCCCGTTCAGCCGGATGGCGCCCTCCACCGGCTCCAGATAACCGCCGATGGCTTTCAACAGGGTGGATTTTCCACAGCCAGAGGGTCCAAGCAGAACATAGCGGTCGGATTTGAAGACCTGGAAATCGACCCGGTAGGTCGCGGTCACCAGATGATCCGTGGTCTTGTACTGCAAGGTGACGCCGGATACCTCCAGCAGCGGGGTAGCCGGAACCGTGGCAGCCACCGGATCGGCCGGGGCACCCACGGCACCCACAGGGGTGGGACGGACCGTCTGCGACGTCCTGCTCATCGTTTCCTCCAACACAGTCTGTCATTTTGCTAATGCCGCGCATTGCGGCTCTTGCTGACAGTATGTGGGCGAAATCTGACAGCTTCCTGACGTGACCGGTGTTGTCAGGTTGGCGAGCGGGAGCCCTCCTGCAAGGCCGCCTGATAATCAACCCGCCCCGCCGAGCACGAAATTCCGGACACTCCCAAGCCACCATGGCCGCTATGGTAGCCCGCGCGTGCATGCTGCCCTCCGCGCAGAGGGCATCACCGCCAGCAGGGGCCGGGTGGCGCGTCTGATGCGCCGGCATGGTATCCGGGGCGCCGCCGCACGCCGGTTCCGGCCCGTCACGACCGACAGCCGCCATGGCCTGCCGGTCGCTCCCGATCTACTTGGTCAAGCCTTCCAGGTGGCCGAGCCCAACCGGGTCTGGCTTGCCGACATCACCTGCCTGCCCACCGCTGAAGGCTGGCTGTATCTGGCGGTTATCCTCGACTTGGCGACCCGGAAGATCGTTGGATGGGCGACGCGCGATCATATGCGCGCCGAACTCACTACTTCGGCCCTGGTCGTGGCCATCCAGCGCCAAAGGCCAGTTGTGGGCCTCATCCAGCATTCCGATCACGGCAGTCAGTATGCCTCCCGGGATTACCGCGACCTGTTGCAGGCGGCCGGGATGCGGCAGTCCATGTCGCGCAAGGGCTGCTGCAACGACAATGCTCCCATGGAGAGCTTCTTCCACACTCTCAAGGTCGAGTTGGTCCACCGCACTCGTTTCAAAACCCGCGACCAGGGGCGCCGGAAGATGTTCGCCTACATCGAAACCTACTGCAATCGCCAACGCGCCCACTCGGCCATCGGATACATCACCCCCGAACAGGCCGAGCTAAGGTGCGCATAAAGTCAATTCTTGCATGAGCTGAGCAAGATGCCATTGCTCGTCCGCGAAACCGCCGATTGCCGGACGAGCTATGAGGTGGCCCCTCTTGTCGAGCGACCACCTCGAAAGCCCTTCAGATCACGCCGAGACGGGCATGGGGACCTGACGCCTCCTCGGCAGCCGCCGGCTTGATCCGGAACCATGCCGCATAGAGGGCGGGGAGGAAGAGCAGGATCAGCACCGTGCCGACCGCCGTGCCGCCGATCAGCGTGTAGGCCATCGATCCCCAGAAGACCGAGTGCGTGAGCGGGATGAAGGCCAGCACTGCGGCAAGGGCGGTCAGGATCACCGGCCGCGTCCGCTGCACCGTGGCTTCGATGACGGCGTGATAGTCATCGAGGCCGGCCGCCTGGTTCTCCTTGATCTGTTCGGTCAGGATCAGCGTGTTGCGCATCAGGATGCCGGCCAGACCGATCAGCCCGAGAATGGCGTTGAAGCCGAAGGGCTGGTTGAAGGCGAGCAGCATGGGCACGACGCCGACGAGGCCAAGCGGTGCCGTCAGCAGGACCATGGCCATCATCGAGAAGGACCGCACCTGAAGCATGATGAAGACCAGCATGGCGGCGATCATGACGGGGAAGACCTTGCCGAGCGCCGTGTTGGCCTTGGCGGATTCCTCAATCGATCCGCCCATCTCGATGCGATAGCCGGCCGGAAGCGATGCGATCAGCGGCTGAAGGGCCGTCATGATCTGCTTGGAGACCTCCGGCGGCTGGGTCGCTTCGTTGTAGTCCGAGCGGATGGTGATGACCGATGTCCGGTCCCGGCGCTTCATCATCGGCTCCTCCAGCCGGATGTCGGCATGGCCGATCTGGTCGAGCGGGATTTGCTGGCCGGTCCGGCTCGTCAGCGAGAAATCGGCCAGACGCGCCGGGTCCAGACGTTCACCGCCGGCGCTGCGCGCCACGATGGGGACGTTGCGGATGTCCTCGCGCACCTGGGTGACGGCGATCCCGGTCAGAAGGAACTGGAGTTGCTGCCCGACCTCGGCCGGCGAGAGGCCGATGAGGTTCAGGCGGTCCTGGTCGGGGGTGAAGCGGAGCACCGGCGTGCGGTTGCCCCAATCGCGGTTGGCCTGCCGGACATCCGGCACGCTGCGCATGACGGCGAGGGCCTTTTCGGAAATGTCGTAGAGCTTTGCCGGATCGGGGCCCATCACCCGGAATTCGACCGGGAACGGCGTGTAGGGCCCGAACACGAGCTGGGTGACGCGGACATAGGCCTCGGGCACCAGCCCCTGCGCCACCGTCTGCCGCAGCCGGTGCTTCAGGGCCTCGCGCGCCTCGGCGTCCGGGGTCAGCACGACGATCTTGGCGAAGGCGGGATCGGGCAGTTCGGGCGACAGGGCGATGAAGAAGCGGGGAGCGCCCTGGCCGACATAGCTGGTGACGATCTTCGCCTCCGGCTGATCGGCCAGCCAGCGTTCGATCTTCTCGACCGAGGCCGTCGTCGTCTCGATGCTGGTGCCTTCCGGCAGGCGGACCTCCACCAGCACCTCGGGACGGTCGGAGGTCGGGAAGAACTGCTGCTTCACGCCGCCCATGCCGACGATGGCGGCAGCGAAGGCGAGGCCGACGACCCCGCAGGTCACGATCCTGTGGCGCACGGCGAAGCTGATGATCCCCCGCAGGCGCCGGTAGTTCGGGGTGCCGTAGATCGCCTCGTGACCGCCGGGGACCGGTTTGATCGCCGGCAGCATCCTGACGCCCAGATAGGGCGTGAAGATCACCGCCACGATCCAGGAGACGATCAGGGAGAAGCCGACGACCCAGAAGATGTTGCCGGCATATTCGCCGGCGGTCGAGCGCGCGAACCCAACCGGCAGGAAGCCGGCGATGGTCACCAGCGTTCCGGACAGCATCGGCGCCGCGGTGTGGCTCCAGGCATAGGCCGCCGCCCTGATGCGGTCGACGCCCTCCTCCATCTTCACCACCATCACCTCGATGGCGATGATGGCGTCGTCCACCAGCAGGCCGAGCGACAGGATCAGCGCGCCGAGCGTGATGCGGTCGAAGAAGCGGCCGGTCTCCAGCATGATCAGGAAGACGACGGCGAGCGTCAGCGGCACGGCCGCCGCCACCACGATGCCGACGCGCCAGCCGAGGCTGAGCAGGCTGACCAGCAGCACCACGCCCAGTGCCATGGCGAATTTGATCATGAACTCGTCGACCGCCGCGGTGATGTTGACGGCCTGATCGGTCACCTTGTCGAGCGTCATCCCGAGCGGCAGCGACCGCGCGATGCCAGCCGCCCGGTCCTCCAGCGCCCTGCCGAGCGCGAGGCCGTCCCAGCCCTCCTGCATGACCGTCGCCAGCATGACGGTGGGTTCGCCCTGGTGACGGATGATGTAGGTCGGCGGATCCTCGTAGCCGCGGCGGACCTCGGCGATGTCCGACAGCTTCAGCGTCCGTCCGGCGGCGGCGATGGGCGTGTCGGCAATCGCCTGCACCCCGTCATAGGCGCCGTCGATGCGGATGAAGACCTGCGGCCCCTGGGTGTCGATGGAGCCGGACGGCGTGACGCTGTTCTGCCGTTGCAGAGCGGCAATGATGTCCTGGGCCGACACGCCGAGCGTCGCCAGCCTGGCATAGGAGAACTCGACGAAGATGCGTTCCGGACGTTCACCCAGGATGTTGACCTTCTTGACGCCGGGCACATGCAGCAGGTCCTGGCGGATCGCCTCGGCCTGCCGGGCCAGTTCGCGCATCGGCAGGCCCTTGGCCTTCAGCGCATAGAGGGCGAAGCTGACGTCGGAATATTCGTCGTTGACGAAGGGGCCGAGCACGCCGGGCGGCAGGTTGCGCGTCTCGTCGCCGATCTTCTTGCGGGCCTGATAGAACTCCTCCTGCACCCTGGCCGGCGGCGTGCTGTCCTTCAGCGTGAGCGTCATATAGGCGTAGCCGGGCCGCGTGGTCGTCTCCACCCGGTCGTACCAGCTCAGTTCCTGAAGGCGCTTTTCCAACGGCTCGGCGACGAGATCCTGCATCTCGCGCGCGGTGGCACCCGGCCACACGCTGGTGACGGTCAGGGTCTTGATGGTGAAGGAGGGATCCTCCGCCCGTCCGAGCATGACGAAGGCGAAGGCGCCCCCCGCCGCCAGCAGGAGGATGAAGAACAGGGTGACGGCCCGTTCACGGACGGCGATGGCGGAAAGATTGAGGCTCATCACCGGACCCCGCTGTCGGCGGCGGTCCTGACGCGGACCCCCTCCTGGAGAAGATGGGCGCCGAGCGACACCACCGGATCGCCGAGGCCGAGCCCGGAGATCACGGCGGTGTCGCCGCTCACCCGGACCAGCCGGACCGTCTGGAAGCGCACCGTCGAGCTGGCGCGCTCCAGGGTCCAGACACCGGTCCTCCGGCCGTCGTCCAGCACGGCGCCCAGCGGCACCTGCATGTCCGCCCGATCGGTCTGTCCCCCCGGCCGGCCGGTCAGCCTGATGGTGACCGTCGCCCCGAGCGGTGCCGCCGCGGCATCGCCGTCGAGCACGTAACGCGCCTCGTAGGTGCGGGTCTGGGCATCGGCGGCGTCCGACAGCTGGCGCAGATGCGCGCCGTAGCGCTGTCCGTCGGCGCCATAGAGGCTGGCCTCGGCCAACGAGCCGATGGGCGGCCGGATCGTTTCCGGCAGCGCCACCACCGCTTCGCGCGGGCCGGCCTGGGCGATCCGGACGACGGTCTGGCCGGCGACGACGACCTGTCCCGGCTCGCCGAGCGTTTCGACCACCGTTCCATCGCTGTCGGCCACCAGGACGGAGTAGGTCGCCTCGTTCTCGGCGACCCGGGCGTCCGCCTCGGCGCTGGCGAGCTGCGCCCTGGCGGTGTCCAGCGCGGCCTTCGCCTGTTCATGACGCTGGCGGGAGGCCCATCCGTCATTGAGCAGGCTGGCGTAGCGCCGCTCGTCCGCCTGCGTTTGAACGACCACGGCACGCGCCGCGGCAGCGGCATTGCGCTTGGCCGTCAGCGCGAGGCGCAGATCGGTCTCGTCGATGCGCATCAGCGGCTGGCCGGCCTTGACCGGCTGGCCGACCGTCGCCAGCCGTTCGATGATCTTGCCGGGGACGCGGAAACCGAGATTGCTCTGCACCCTCGCCCCGACGACGCCGGTGAAACCGCGATCCGAGCCGGCCACCGGAACCGCTGCGGCAAGCCGGACGATCGGTGCCTCCTGCCGGGGGTCGCTGACCGCCGACGCCTCCTGCGTGTGCATGGACAGCGTCACGACCGCGGCGGCGCCCAGCACCACCGTCAGAACGCCACCCACCACGACCATGGGTCTCTTTTTCATGCCCGCCGCCTCAGTCAATTTAGATTGCGTATGACATCTATATCGATTATAGAGTTCGAACGCAATCTAAATGACGGGGCGTTCAAGCGCGCCGCCGCCGCTCGCAAGGCCGATCCCAGCACAAGGAAGAAAGAGAGACTTCGATGGCAAAGACCAATCGCGGCATTGCACTGGTGACAGGCGCCTCGTCCGGCATCGGTTACGCGGCGGCCAAGGCCCTGCAAGCCGCAGGCTTCGACGTGTTCGGCACCAGCCGTCACGCGGGCGCCGAAGGCCCCGAGGGCGTCACCATGCTGACCTGCGACGTCACCGACGACACCTCCGTGGCGGCCCTGGTCGAAGACGTGATGGACGACGCCGGCCGCATCGATCTGCTGGTCAACAATGCCGGTGTCGGCCTCTTCGGAGGCGCCGAGGAATCCTCGCTCGCCCAGGCACGGGCGTTGTTCGATGTGAACATGTTCGGCGTCATCCGCATGACCAACGCCGTGCTGCCGATCATGCGGCGCCAGAAAAGCGGCAGGATCATCAATCTCAGCTCGGCGCACGGCTTCATTCCGGCCCCCTATTTCGCGCTCTACGCGGCGACGAAGCATGCCGTGGAAGGCTATTCCCAGTCGCTGGACCATGAACTGCGCACGCTCGGCATCCGGGTCACGCTGGTCGAGCCCGCCTATACCCGGACTTCGTTCGACGGGAACCTCATCAAGCCGGATCGGTCGCTCGACGCCTATGCGTCGGCGCGGGCGGGCGTGACCGTGGCCGTCGAGGACGCGATCAGGAAGGGCGACACGCCCGAAACCGTGGCCGAAACCATCGTGAAGGCCGCAACGGAGGTCGCGCCGAAGCTGCGCTACCCGGCCGGGAAGCTGGCGCGGCAGGTCAGCCTTCTGCGCCGCTTCGTCCCGGCCGCCGCCTTCGACAAGAGCCTGCGCAAGATGCTGCGACTGCCGGTCTGAACAGGCCATGCCATGGCCCGTGCCGGGAACGAGCCCGTCGCATCCGGTGCAATTAAGGAAATCCCATGAGCGCTCTGTCCCGCCAGGAGGGGCCGGCGGCCCCGGTGCCCGCCTATAAAGTGCCATCCGGCGTTCTTGACGGGCCGGTCGCACCGACGATGCTCCGCCTCGCGGTGCCGACGACCCTGGTGCTTGTCGTCCAGACTCTGGTCGGGGTGGCCGAGACGTATTTCGTCGGCTTTCTCGGGACGGATGCGCTTGCCGGGGTCGCCCTGGTCTTTCCCGTGCTCATGCTCATGCAGATGATGGCGAATGGCGGCATCGGCGGCGGTGTCTCCTCGGCCGTCGCGCGGGCCTTGGGAGCGAAGCGCCACGACGATGCCGAAGCGCTGATCTGGCACGCGGTCGTCATGGCCGGCGCATTCGGCATCCTCTTCACCGCCGCGGCTCTCCTTGCCGCACCGATCCTCTATCGGGCGATGGGAGGAACGGGACCGGCGCTGGCGGCGGCGCTCACCTATTCGGGGGTCGTGTTCGCCGGCTCCATCCCGATCTGGGTCACCGCCCTGCTGTCGTCGGCCCTGCGCGGCGCCGGGAATGTGAGGGTGCCGGCCCTGGTGATCTCGTCCGGCACCGTGCTCCTCCTCGCCCTGTCGCCGGCCCTGATCTTCGGCTGGGGGCCCGTGCCGCGTCTCGGCGTCGCCGGCGGCGGGGTCGCGGTGGTCGCCTACTACCTGTTCGCCGCGCTTGCGCTGACGCTGTATCTGCGGTCTTCGAGGAGCCTCGTGAAGCTGAGGGTCGTTCCCCTGCGGGCAAGGCTGTTCAAGGACATCCTCGGGGTGGGTTTCCTGTCGGCGATCGGCACTGTCCAAGTCAATCTCACCGTTACCCTCGTCACCGCCGCGGTCGGCCGGTTCGGCGCCGATGCCATCGCCGGGTACGGCATCGCCTCGCGGCTCGATTACATCCAGATTCCGCTGATCTTCGGGCTCGGCACCGCCATGGTCACCATGGTCGGCCACAACATCGGGGCCGGGCAGCTGGCGCGTGCGCGCCGTGTCGCCTGGATCGGCGCCGCTCTTGCCTTCGGAATGACCGAGGCCATCGGCCTTGCCGCCGCGATCTTCCCGCAAGCTTGGATCGGCCTGTTCAGCGACGATCCCCAGGTGCTGGCGATGGGCACCCTCTATCTGCGGATCGTGGCACCGGCTTACGGTGCGGTCGGGCTGGGATTGGCGCTCTATTTCGCCAGCCAGGGAGCGAAGCGCGTCCTGTTTCCCGTCCTGGCCGGCACCGTCCGCATGATCATCGCCGCCTTCATCGGCTGGGCGGCGGTCATCTGGTTCGGTGCCGGACTTTCGACCCTGTTCCAGATCACGGCCCTGGCGGCGGTTTCGTACGGGCTTCTGACGACCGCCGCGATGATGGGTGGTGCCTGGGGCCGGCATCACGCGTCCCATCCGCTACCTCGGAGACGTCCTGCGGAGTAGGTCGAGGTGGAGAATTGTGCCGGTCATCCATATCTCCTATAGATGTCAGTCAAAATCTAAGCAGGAGCGTACCATGCGTGTGAGTCGCATTCAGGCTGAGGAAAACCGGCAGACTGTGATCAACGTGGCGAGCCGTCTTTTCCGGGAGCACGGCTTCGACGGCATCGGCCTCAAGGATTTGATGGAGGCGGCGGGCCTGACCCAGGGTGCCTTCTATAAGCAGTTCACCTCTAAGGAGGATTTGGCGGCCCAGTCGTCGACGCGGGCGTTGGAGAGCGCATACTGCCGATGGTCGGCGGCGGCCACTGCAAATCCAGAGGATCCGCTTGGCCAGGTGATCGGCTTCTATCTCAGCGCCGGGCACCGCGAGGAAAAGACCGACGGCTGCCCGATCGTGGCGCTCGGTTCCGATGCCGCCAGACACGGCGCCGCGGTGAAGGCGTCATTCGAAACTGGGATCAGGACGCATCTCGACATCCTCGAACGACTGATTTCGGAAACGCAGGGCGAAGAGTTCAAAAGCAAGGCAATGGCGATTCTTTCACTGATGGTCGGTGCGCTGACGCTCTCGCGTGTTGTCAACGATCCCAGCCTTGCCCAGGCCTTTCTGGATACAGCCGCTGCGCAAGCCCGAAATATTGCCGCCGCGTGACCGGGCATGACCACACCGTGAACCGGTTGATCGGAAGGTGTTTGACCATGCCAGCAGGCACATCCGTCCGGCGGATCGCAATCCTGACGGTTGCCGGCCGAACCTTTCTTCGACAGGGCTATGCCGATGCCTCGATGGATGGCATCGCCGCCGAGGTGGGCGGCTCCAAGAGCACCCTCTATCGTTATTTCCCTTCCAAAGCGGCGCTGTTCGCAGCCTATGTCGAGGAAATCGGGACTTTGACCCGGTCCACCCTTGCCGCTGTGCAGGTGGAGGAAAAGGGAACCGAGGCTGTACTGGAGGACACGGCGCGAGCCTATCTGGACTTGATACTGTCCCCTTCAGCGCTTGCCGTGACCCGCCTCGTCATGGCTGAAACCGTTCGTTTTCCGGAGATTGGCCGCATCTTCTACGAGCGCGGAATTCGGCGCGCGGAAAGTCAAATTGCAGCCATATTGCAGCGTTTGGCAGAGCGGAGCGACGTACCCGGCTGGAACTTTCTGGCACTGCCCGGCGCTGCTGCTCATTTCCGGGCTCTCTGTGAAGCCGGTCTGCATGAGGAATGCCTGTGGGGTGTATACGGATCGGCTTCCCCGGAAGGTGTCGATAGCGTTGCCCAGCAGGCGGTCGCCCGCTTCCTGCGAGGCTGTCCGGGATAATTTCATCTTCGATTTTCAAAGTAGTGAGAAGAAGCGGATGGGATTTTCCCGTATGTCCGTCAAAGGCTGGCAAAGCGGACACTCCGATCCAGGCGAACCGGAGTGTCGCGAAAAGGAGCATATACCCATTTACCGGCCATTCAGCGCCCGCACCGCCATCGCGGCGGCGGCGGCCCGGTTCTCGACGCCGAGCTTCGCATAGATCTGCTCCAGATGCTTGTCGACCGTGCGCGGACTGAGGCCGAGGATTTCGGCGATGTCGCGGTTCGGCTTGCCGTTGGCGACCCACATCAGCACCTCCGCCTCGCGCGGGGTCAGGGACAGCTTGTCCTTCAGCAGCCTGTCTTCGCCGGCACCGGATTCCTCGGCCAACTGCAGCAGGATCTCGTCGGGGCCGGTCTGGCCGACCGGGCTGAGGCGCAGGCGGCGGCCGTCGGCGAGGGTGGCGATCACCACGCTGTCGGGCTTGCGCCCGGCGCCGCCGGCCTGACGGTCGGCCAGCCAGCGGCGCGCCTCCTCCGGCAGCGAGAGGCCGGTGGCGTGGCCGTCGGCGGAGGAGGTGCCGAAGGCGGCCTCCAGCATGCGGGTGGTCTGCGGCGTGCACCACAACACCTCGCCCCGGTGGTTGGCGGCCAGCAGGGTGCGGCCGGTGACGTCCAGCGCCGCCCGCGTGCTCTGGGCGACGCGGGCGTTGGCGAGATGGGCGTACATGCGGGCGATCAGCGTTTCGGCGACGATCGGCTTGGTGACGTAATCGACCCCGCCGGCGGCGAAGCCCTTCAGGATATGCTCCGTCTCAGTGAGGCCGGTCATGAAGATGACGGGGACATGGGCGACCTGGCTGCTGCGCTTCAGCTGGCGGCAGGTCTCGAAGCCGTCCAGCCCCGGCATGATGGCGTCCATCAGGATCACGTCGGGGGTCACCTGCTCGAGCAGGGCCAGTGCCTTGCGGCCGTCCAGCGCCACCAGCACGGTCACACCGGCCTCCTCCAGCGCGTCGGTCAGGAAGCTGAGGGCTTCGGGCGAATCGTCGACGACGAGGACGACGTCACGCGGTCTGGTTACGGATTTCATCGTCATGGCTGGCATCGTCATGGCTGTCATCGCGGTACACCGCCTCCAGCGCGGCCATATACTGGTTCAGGTCGTAATTGCTGACGAGAGTCCGCATGCGGCCGACGAAGCGCTCCAGCTCCGGATGGGCGGCGGCGATCTCGGCCAGCTTGGCCTGCATGCCGCGGACATAGCCGATGCGGCCCAGATGGATCAGCTCGGCGATGTGGTGCTGCGGCGGCAGTTCGGACGCGGCGAAATCCGCCGGGCCGTCGTCCGCGCCGGCCGGCGCGTCATACTCCCAGTCGATGCCGCGCAGCCGGCCGATGCAGGCGAGCAGCTTGGGAATGGAAACCGGCTTGGCGACGAAGCCGTCATGCGGCTGGGCCCTGTCGGCGCCGGTCTCGGCCCCCTCGCCTGTGGCGGGACGGTCCTCCCGCGTGTCGGCCGACACCAGGACGATGGTGGTGTCGCCATGGCCGGAGGCGCGCAGCCGCCTCGCTACCTCCAGCCCGTTCATGCCGGGCATCGAGATGTCGAGCAGCAGGATGTCCGGCCGGTGCAGCTCCGCCATGGCGAGGCAGGTCGGACCGTCGGTCGCCTTGAAGACGGCGAAGCCAAGCTCGGCCAGCAGGTCGGCCAGCAGGTTGCGGTGGGCGAGGTCGTCGTCGGTGACCAGCACGGTCAGGCGCGGCCCGCGATAGCCGCGGATCGGAAGATCGGGCTGAGACGAGGCGGTCGACAGCATCGCCGCCGACATCATCAGCCGCACCCGGAACAGGCTGCCGGCGCCGGGCGTGCTGGTCACGGTGATCTCGCCGCCCATCACCTGGGTCAGCAGCTTGGTTATGGTCAGGCCGAGCCCCATGCCGGGCACCATCGGGTTGGCGGCCGAGCCGCGCTCGAACGGCTGGAAGATGCGCTCCAGATCGGCCGCGGCGATGCCGGGACCGGTGTCCTCGACCTCGAACTCGGCGATCTGGCTGCGGTGGCGCACGCGCAGGCAGACGGCGCCGCTGTCGGTGAACTTGATGGCGTTGGACAGCAGGTTGATCAGGATCTGGCGGATGCGGCCCTCGTCGGTGAAGACCACCGGCGGCAGGTCCTCCGGCGCCTCGAAGCGGAAGGCGATGCCCTTGGCCTCCGCCTGGAGGTGGAACATGCCGACGAGCTGGTCGAGCAGGTCGCCGAAGCGCACCTCCGCCCGGTTCAGCTGCAACCGGCCGCTCTCGATCTTCGACACGTCGAGCAGCCCGTCCAGCAGTCCGGACAGATGCTCGGCGCTGCGGCGGATGACGCGCACCGCATCCACCCGGTGCGGCGGCATGGCCGGATCGCGCTCCAGCATCTGCGAATAGCCGAAGATGGCGCTCAGGGGCGTGCGGAACTCGTGGCCGATGCCGACCAGATAACGGCTCTTGGCGAGGTTCGCCGCCTCCGCCGCCTCCTTCGCCTTCTGAAGCTGGGCGTCGGTGCGCTCGTGCGCCTCGATCTCCCGCATCAGCAGGTCGGTCTGCCTGTGTGTCTCCTCCTGCGCCACCTTGCGGCTTTCCCGCGCCAGCACGAACAGCCAGGTGGCGACGCCGGCGACGATCATCAGGATGAAGAAGACCTTCCACAGCGTGCTGCGGATCAACGTCTGCGCCTCGGCGTTGACCGACGCGACCTCGACATAGACCAGCGACAGCACGGCGCCGATGGCGAGCGCCAGCATCAGCAGGACGCCAAGATAATGGCCGAGCCGGGCCTTCAGCGCCGTGGCGGCCCGCGGCGGCAGGATAGCGTCGAGCGCGTGGCGCAACTGCACGCCCAGCCGCGCGTCCTTCTTGCAGCCGTCGCCGCAGCGGGCGTCCAGCGAACAGCAGAGCGAGCAGATCGCCCCGGCATAGACCGGGCAGAAGGCCATGTCGTCGGGCTCGAAGGCGTGCTGGCAGATGCGGCAGCGGATCGCCTCCTCGCCGTTCCAGTCCTCGAAGGGGCGGCGGGCGATGTAGTAGCGGCCGCGGGTCGCCCAGGCGATGGCGGGGGCGGCGAGGAAGGCGGCGGCGAAGGCGAGGAAGGGCGCGCAGACCTTCAGGGTCGTCCCCAACCCGCCCAGGAAGGCCAGCATCGACAGCACCGTCGCCAGCAGCATGGCGCCGACGCCGACCGGGTTGATGTCGTAGAGATGGGCGCGCTTGAACTCGACATGGCGCGGGCTGAGGCCCAGCGGCTTGTTCACCACCAGATCGGCGACCAGCGCGCCGATCCAGGAGGCGGCGACGCTGGAATAGAGCCCGAGCACCGGCTCCAGAGTCTTGTAGATGCCCAGCTCCATCAGCATCAGGCCGATGACGACGTTGAACACCACCCACACCACCCGGCCGGGGTGGCTGTGGGTCAGGCGCGAGAAGAAGTTCGACCAGGCGATGGAGCCGGCATAGGTGTTGGTGACGTTGATCTTCAGCTGCGACAGCACGACGAACAGGCCGGTGAGGCCCAGCGCCAGCTGCGGCGACGGCGTCACATACTGGAAGGCGACGAGATACATGCGCGTCGGCTCCGCCGCCAGTTCCAGCGGCACGGCGTTCTGCAACGCCAGCACCACCAGGAAGGAGCCCAGCAGAAGCTTGATCGTGCCGATGACGATCCAGCCCGGCCCGGCCGCCACCAGCGCCGTCCACCAACACAGCCTCTTGCGGCCTTTCGCGTCGGGGTCGTAAGGCAGGAAGCGGATGAAGTCGACCTGCTCGCCGATCTGCGCCAGCAGCGAGAACACCACCGACGCCGCGGCGCCGAACAGCATCGGGTCGAAGCCGCCGGCGGCATCCGACGCCCGGCCGGGGAAGCGGGTCCAGGCGGCGAAGGCCTCGCCGTCCTGGATGGCGATGAACAGGAAGGGGAGGGCGTGCAGCGCCAGCCACAGCGGCTGGGTCCAGAGCTGGAGGCGGCTGATGACGGTGAAGCCGTAGGCGACCAGCGGGATCACCAGCAGCGAGCTGACGACGTAACCGGCGGCCAGCGGCAGGCCGAACGCCATCTCCAGCGCCGTCGCCATGATCGCCGCCTCGATGGCGAAGAAGATGAAGGTGAAGGAGGCGTAGATCAGCGAGGTGATGGTGGAGCCGATATAGCCGAAGCCGGCACCGCGCGTCAGCAGATCCATGTCCACGCCATAGCGGCTGGCGTAATAGCTGATCGGCAGGGCGCTGGCGAAGATCAGGGCGGCGGCGGTCAGGATGGCGAGGAGCGCGTTGGTGAAGCCGTAATTCAGCGTGACCGCACCGCCGATGGCCTCCAGCGCCAGGAAGGAGATCGAGCCGAGCGCGGTGTTGGCGACGCGCAGCGGAGACCAGCGCCGCGCCTTCCGCGCGGTGAAGCGCAGCGCGTAATCCTCCAGCGTCTGGTTGGCGACCCACCTGTTGTAGGTCCGCCGGACCGCGATCACCCTCTGGCGCCCCGCCATCGGCCCCATTCGCCCTCCGTGAAATCAGTTTGCGGTGCAGATTGTTTAAGATTTCCCCTGATTCGCCGGTCTCATAGTAAAATCGGCTGTTCCGTCAGTCTGTCAGAAATAAAGGCACCGAACAACAAGGGTTGAGGATCGGTATAGTCTGCGAGAGGACACGGAGGCGTCACTCGCTTTTGGGTGGTCGCGAGCGCCGGATCGAATTCGGACTGTCGCGATTTTATAACGATTTGCTGCCCGCCACCCCTATACGCAAATCCACGTATTGCTGCACCGCACCGTTCGGCCAACCATCGGGGCGTCCTGTCGCGGATGGTTCCGCCAACTCCCCCGAAAAAAAGCGCCTTTCAAAACAGCCGTCCCCCGGTTGCGGGCGGTCTTTGCAGGGCGACAACGGCCAACATCAGGAGGTTTCATGTCCTCGGACAAGATCGATGCGGACAAGCTCACCGGCGGCGCGCACTCGCCGCTCCGCCGCAAGCTCCTCCTCGGCATGGCGGCGCTGCCGGCCATCGGCCTGCTGCCGCGCGGCGCGCTGGCCCAGGCGCTGCCGACCGACGCCGTCAACACGACGAAGCTGGCCGTCACCGACAGCACGGTGAAGGTCGGCATCCTGCATTCCACCACCGGCACCATGGCGATCTCCGAGACCGGATCGGTGCAGGCCGAGAAGCTGGCCATCGCCCAGATCAACGAGATGGGCGGCGTGCTGGGCCGCAAGATCGAGGTGATCCAGGAGGACGGCGCCAGCGACTGGCCGACCTTCGCCGAAAAGGCGCGCAAGCTGCTGGTCGAGGACAAGGTGGCGGCGGTGTTCGGCTGCTGGACCTCGGCGTCGCGCAAGGCGGTGCTGCCGGTGTTCGAGCAGTACAACGGCATGCTCTATTACCCGACATTCTACGAAGGGCTGGAGCAGTCGAAGAACGTCATCTACACCGGGCAGGAAGCCACCCAGCAGATCCTGGCCGGGCTCGATTGGGTGACGAAGGAGAAGGGGGCGAAGACCTTCTTCCTGATCGGCTCCGACTATATCTGGCCGCGCACCTCCAACAAGATCGCCCGCAAGCACATCGAGATGCATGGGCAGAAGGTGGTCGGCGAGGAGTATTTCCCGCTCGGTCACACCCAGTTCAATTCGGTCATCAACAAGATCAAGCTGACCAAGCCGGACGTGATCTACGCCTCGGTCGTCGGCGGGTCGAACGTCGCCTTCTACAAACAGCTGAAGGCGGCCGGCATCGACCTGAACAAGCAGACGCTGATGACCATCTCCGTCACCGAGGACGAGATGCTGGGCATCGGCGGCGAGAACATCGCCGGCGCCTATGCCTGCATGAAGTATTTCCAGTCGCTGAAGAACCCCAACAACGAGAAGTTCGTCGCCGCCTTCAAGAAGATGTGGGGCGGGGAGAGCGTGATCGGCGACGTCACCCAGGCGGGCTATCTCGGCCCCTGGCTGTGGAAGCTGACGGCGGAAAAGGCCAAGAGCTTCGACATCGACAAGATCGCCGCCGCCTCGGCCGGCATCGAGTTCACCGGCGCGCCGGAAGGCTATGTCCGCGTCCACGAGAACCATCATTTGTGGAGCAAGACGCGCGTCGGCCGCGCCCGCACCGACGGCCAGTTCGACGTCGTCTTCGAAACCGCCGACCTGATCGAGCCGAACCCCTTCCCCAAGGGCTACCAGTAAGCGACGGCGGGGCTGAACCTGCCCCCGCTCCGGCCTTTCCCCGTCCAACGGCGGCGGGACGGAGCGAGGGCCTCTCTGACGGGAGTTCCCATCATGTTCGAGGGCTACAGCCTGGCCGAGCTCGGGTCGATCTTTGCCATGCAGGGATTCGCGGGGCTTATCCTGTTTTCCGTTTTCGTGCTGATGGCGCTGGGCCTCGCCATCATCTTCGGGCAGATGGGCGTCATCAACATGGCGCACGGGGAGTTCATGATCCTCGGCGCCTATGTGACCTATCTCTGCTCCAACTTCATCTCCAGCACCGCGCCGGCGCTGTTCCCGGCCTATTTCTTCATCGCCATGGCGCTGGCCTTCCTCGCCAGCGGGGCGCTGGGGATGCTGGTGGAGTGGGCGATGATCCGCTTCCTCTACCGCCGCCCGCTCGACACGCTGCTGGCGACCTGGGGGCTGAGCCTGATCCTCCAGCAGATCTTCCGCTCCGTCTTCGGCGCGCGCGAGGTCGGTGTGGTGCTGCCCGACTGGCTGATGGGCTCGGTCGCCGTCACCGACACCATCGAGGTGCCGATCAACGGCCTGTTCGTCATGGGCCTGACCATCGCCATCACAATCGTGATCTATGCCGTGATGTTCCGCTCGCGCTGGGGCCAGGGCGTGCGGGCGGTGATGCAGAACCGGGTGATGGCCGGCGCCGTCGGCATCAACACCGAGAAGGTCGACCGCTACACCTTCGGGCTCGGTTGCGGCATCGCCGGGGTGGCGGGCAGCGCCTTCACCATGGTGGGCTCCACCGGGCCGACCTCGGGCCAGCTCTACATCGTCGACACCTTCCTCGTGGTGGTGTTCGGCGGCGCCCAGAGCCTGATCGGCACCATCGCGTCGGCCTTCACCATCAGCCAGGCGCAGTCAACGATGGAGTTCTTCCTCAGCGGCTCGACCGCCAAGGTTCTGACGCTGCTGACCGTCGTTGTGATCCTGATGCTGCGCCCGCAGGGCCTGTTCGTCCTCAAAGTCCGCCGCTGAGGAGGCATATCCATGACGCGCACCCCACACAGTCTCCCTCGGGGCCGCCTTCTCGGGCGCATCGACGGCGACATCGCGGGCATCCTGCTGCTGGCCGCCCTGCTGATCGTCGTCCTGCCGCTGGGGCTCGACATCTTCCGGCTGAACATGGTCGGCAAATACCTGACCTACGCCTTCGTGGCGCTCGGCCTCGTGCTGTGCTGGGGCAGCGCCGGCATCCTGTCGCTGGGGCAGGGCATCTTCTTCGGCATCGGCGGCTATTGCATGGCGATGTTCCTGAAGCTGGAGGCCTCCAGCCCCGAGGCGACCAAGATCCAATCCACCCCCGGCATCCCCGACTTCATGGACTGGAACCAGCTGAAGGCGCTGCCCTGGTTCTGGGAACCCTTCCACAGCCTGACCTTCGCGACTGCCGCGGTGGTGGCGGTCCCGGCGCTGCTGGCCTTCATCGTCGGGCTGGCGATGTTCAAGCGTCGGGTCGGCGGCGTCTATTTCGCCATCATCACCCAGGCCTTCGCCGCCATCCTGACCATCCTGATCGTCGGCCAGCAGGGCTACACCGGCGGCATCAACGGCATCACGGATCTCCGCACACTGAAGGGCTGGGACATCCGCACCGACGAGGCGAAGCTGGTGCTGTATTTCGTCAACGCTGCGCTGCTGATCGGCTGCATCTTGCTCTCCCTCTATGTCCGCCGGTCCAAGCTGGGCCGCATCCTGGTGGCGCTGCGCGACAAGGAGGACCGGGTCCGCTTCTCCGGCTACGACGTCGCCAACTTCAAGATCTTCGTCTTCTGCTTCGCGGCGGCGCTGTCGGCGGTGGGGGGCGCCATGTTCACGCTCCAGGTCGGCTTCATGTCGCCGTCCTTCGTCGGCATCGTGCCCTCCATCGAGATGGTCATCTACTGCGCGGTCGGCGGCCGGCTGTCGCTGCTGGGCGCGGTCTACGGCACGCTGCTGGTCAACTGGGCCAAGACGATGCTGTCGGAAAGCTTCCCGGAGCTGTGGCTGTTCGCCATGGGCGCCCTGTTCATCGGCGTGGTGATGGTGTTCCCCAACGGGCTGGCCGGGCTCTACCAGCAGTTCATCGCCCCCAGGCTTGGCCGCCTCCTGCCCCGCACGGGGTCCGGTGCCGGCGCGCCGATCATCCCGCCGCACACCGCCGCCGACTGAGGAGGGACGGATCCCATGGCGAACCCCACCGATTACCTGCTGGCGGTCGAAGGGCTGACCGTCTCCTTCGACGGGTTCAAGGCGGTCAACGACCTGTCCTTCTACGTCGACAGCAACGAGATCCACGTCATCATCGGCCCGAACGGCGCCGGCAAGACCACGGTGCTCGACCTGATCTGCGGACGGACCAGGGCGTCCGGCGGCTCCATCAAGTTCCGCAACAGGGAACTGACGGCGATGAAGGAGCACCAGATCGTCACCGCCGGGGTCGGGCGCAAGTTCCAGAACCCGTCGATCTACGACGACCTGACGGTGTTCGAGAATCTGGAAATCTCCTATCCCCGCGGTCGCAGCGTGTTCGGCGCGCTGGCCTTCAAGCGCGACGCCGCGGTGCGCGAGCGGGTGGCGGAAATCGCCGAGATGATCTTCCTGGCAGACCATCTCGACCAGCGCGCCGAATATCTCAGCCACGGCCAGAAGCAGTGGCTGGAGATCGGCATGCTGCTGATCCAGGACCCGGAACTGCTGATGCTGGACGAACCGGTCGCCGGCATGAGCGTCAACGAGCGCAAGAAGACCGCCGAACTGCTGAACCGCATCATCCAGAACCGTTCGGTGCTGGTGATCGAGCACGACATGAAGTTCGTCGAGGACATCGCCCACCGCGTCACCGTGCTGCACCAGGGGAAGATCCTGTCGGAAGGCAGCATGGAGCGGGTGAAGAACGACCCCAAGGTCGTCGAAGTCTATCTCGGCCATTGATTGATTTGGGCCAGAGTCATTTGGGCCATTGACCGGAGGAACCGACATGCTGTCCGTCAATCAACTGCGCGTGTCCTACGGCGAGAGCGAGGTTCTGCACGGGCTCGACTTCACGGTGGCGCCGGGCGAGATCGTCGCCGTCATGGGCCGCAACGGCATGGGCAAGACGACGCTGATGAAGTCGCTGATGGGGATCGTGCCGGCCCGGTCCGGCGCCGTCCGCATCGGCGGGACCGAGATCACCGGCCTCAAGAGCTACGAGCGGGTGGCGAAGGGCGTCGCCTATGTCCCGCAGGGCCGCATGATCTTCCCGGCGATGACCGTGCAGGAGAACATCGAGACGGGCCTGACCGTCCATGGCGGGCGCAGCGTGCCGGGCGATCTCTACGAGCTGTTCCCGGTGCTGCTGGAGATGAAGGGCCGGCGCGGCGGCAACCTGTCGGGCGGCCAGCAGCAGCAACTCGCCATCGCGCGCGCCCTGGCGACCAAGCCGAAGGTCCTGCTGCTGGACGAGCCGACCGAAGGCATCCAGCCGTCGATCATCCGCGAGATGGCCCGCACCCTGCGCCGCATCCGCGACGAGAAGGGGCTGAGCATCGTCGTGTCGGAACAGGTGCTGAGCTTCGCGCTCGACATCGCCGACCGGGTGCTGGTGATCGAGAACGGCGAGATCGTCCACGAGGACAGCCGCGACCGCATCGACGAGGCGAAGGTGGCGCGGCTGCTGTCGGTCTGACCGCCCGACAGGTTGCCGTCCCTCCCCCTTTCCGCATCCCGCCTCTCCACCGCAGAGGGAAGCGCCATGACTCCTGCGAAGTCCGCATCCACCGCCTGTGCCGTGGTCGCCCTGTTGTCCGCCATGGCGGTGCCGCTGACCGGTTCGACCGGCGTGGCGACCGCCGGCCTCGTCGTTTCCGCGGCGCTGGCCGCCGCCGCCGCCGTCTTCGCGCACCGGAGGGACGCGGCGCTCGGCCCGCTCGGCACCCGCGCCGCGGCGCTGTCCGGTGCGGGCGGCGATGCGGGCGGCGACCCGGTGCGGGAGCTTGCCGACGCCCTCGACCGCATCGCTGCCGCCGCGGAGCTGCGCGACGCGCGGGAGGCGGAGCGCGAGGCCGAACGCAAGGCGACCGAGGAGCGCGCCGCCCGGCTGGAGGCGCTGACCCGCGCCTTCGAGAGCAAGGTCGGCCGGCTGGTGCAGACCGTCTCGTCGGCCGCCGCCGAGATGACCGGCACCGCCACGGCGATGAGCGAGACCGCCGGGCGCAGCAACCGGCTGTCGGCGGCGATGTCACAGTCGTCGGCCCAGGCGTCGATGAACGTCCAGACCGTGGCGACGGCGACGGAGGAGCTGTCGGCCTCGATCCAGGAGATCGGCCGGCAGGTTGCCTCCTCGGCCGCCATCGCCGGCAAGGCGGTCGCCGACACCCGCCGCACCGACACGGTGGTGCAGAGCCTGGCCGACAGCGCCGGGCGGATCGGGCAGGTGATCGGGCTGATCCAGGGCATCGCCGGGCAGACGAACCTGCTGGCGCTGAACGCCACCATCGAGGCGGCGCGGGCAGGGGAGGCCGGCAAGGGCTTCGCCGTCGTCGCCAGCGAGGTCAAGACGCTGGCCAACCAGACCGCCAGGGCGACCGAGGACATCGCCACCCAGGTCGGCGCCATCCAGTCGGCGACGGCCGAGGCGGTGGCCGCCATCCGCTCCATCGCCGGCACCATCGCCGAGATCAACGAAATCGCCGCCGCCATCGCCGCCGCGGTCGAGCAGCAGGGGGCGGCCACCGGCGAGATCGCCCGCAACGTGCAGGAGGCGGCGCGCGGCACCGAAAGCGTGGCGTCCAACATCACCGGCGTCTCGGATGCCGCCTCCGACACCGGCGTGGCGGCCGGGCAGGTGCTGGGCGTCGCCTCCCAGGTCGCCGGCCATGCCGACGAGCTGAGCCGCGAGGTCAACAATTTCCTGGCGGAGGTCAGCCTGCAGGCGGCGCTGCGCCGCCGCGCCTCGGTCGCCGGGCGGATGGCGGCGGCCACGGTGCGGCGCACCCAGGGGCTGGTGCCCGGTGCGCCGGCCACCGCCGCGGTGAACAAGAGCGGCATCGCCGTCACCGACGAGGCGGTGAAGGTCGGCATCCTGCATTCCGTCACCGGCACCATGGCGCTGAGCGAGGGCGGGTCGATCCAGGCGGAGATGCTGGCGATCCATCAGATCAACGAGGCCGGCGGCGTGCTGGGCCGGCGGATCGAGATCGCGCAGGAGGATGGCGCCAGCGACTGGCCGACCTTCGCCGCCCGCGCCGACAAGCTGCTGGCGCAGGACAGGGTGGCGGCGATCTTCGGCTGCTGGACCTCGGCCTCGCGCAAGGAGGTGCTGCCGGTGCTGGAGAAGCGCGACGGCCTGCTCTACTACCCGACCTTCTACGAGGGGCTGGAGCAGTCGAAACACGTCATCTACACCGGGCAGGAGGCGACGCAGCAGATCCTGGCCGGGCTGGACTGGGTGATGCGCGAGAAGGGGGCGAAGAGCTTCTTCCTGGTCGGGTCGGACTATATCTGGCCGCGCGCCTCCAACGCCATCGCCCGCCGCCACATTGAGGCCAAGGGCTGCCGCGTCGTCGGCGAGGAGTATGCCGAACTCGGCGACACCCGCTTCGAAGCCATCGCCGCGCGGATCAAGGCGGCCAGGCCCGACGTGATCTATGCCATCGTCGTCGGCGGGTCGAACGTCGCCTTCTACAAGCAGCTGAAGGCGGCCGGGATCGAGCTGGACCGCCAGATCCTGATGACCAACAGCGTCACCGAAGACGAGATGATGGGCATCGGCGGCGAGAACATCGCCGGGGCCTTCACCTGCGCCAAATATTTCCAGAGCCTGGAACTGCCGGCCAACCGCGCCTTCGTCGCCGCCTTCAAGGCGATGTGGGGAGCGGACAGCGTCATCGGCGACGTCAGCCACAACGCCTATCTCGGCCCCTGGCTGTGGAAGCTGGCGGTGGAGAAGGCCGGCAGCTTCGACGTGGCGCGCGTCGTCGCCGCCTCTCCCGGCATCGAGTTCGCCGGGGCGCCGTCCGGCTCCCTGCGCATCCACGAGAACCATCACCTGTGGACCCGGACCCGCATCGGCCGCGCCCGGCGCGACGGCCAGTTCGACGTGGTCTTCGAGACGCGGGACCTGATCGAGCCGAACCCCTTCCCGGACGGCTTCCGGGAGCTGGCGGCCTGAGTCCTGCCGCCTCTCCGCGCCCCCCATCAGTCCAGCAACAAGGAAGAGCAAACCATGGCTGACACCCTGATCAAGGCCGACCTGTCGCAGTCTCCCTACGAGAACGACATGATCCACAACCGCTGGCATCCGGACATCCCGATGGCGGTGACGGTGAAGCCGGGCGACGACTTCATCCTGGAATGCTACGACTGGACCGGCGGCCAGATCAAAAACGACGACGATGCCGCCGACGTGCGCGACGTCGACCTCAGCCAGGTCCATTTCCTGTCCGGCCCGGTCGGGGTCGAGGGGGCGGAGCCGGGCGACCTGCTGGTGGTCGATCTGCTGGACATCGGCGCCTTCCCGCAGCAGCAGTGGGGCTTCAACGGCTTCTTCTCAAAGCAGAACGGCGGCGGCTTCCTGACCGAGCATTTCCCGCTGGCCCAGAAGTCGATCTGGGACTTCGAGGGCATGTTTACCAAGTCGCGCCACATCCCGGGCGTGCGCTTCGCCGGGCTGATCCATCCCGGCCTGATCGGCTGCCTGCCGTCGCACGACCTGCTGGCCAAGTGGAACAAGCGCGAGCAGGCGCTGATCGACACCAACCCGACCCGCGTCCCCGGCCTCGCCAACCCGCCCTATGCGCCGACCGCCCATATGGGCCGGCTGAAGGGCGATGCCCGCGACAAGGCGGCGGCGGAGGGTGCGCGCACCGTGCCGCCGCGCGAGCATGGCGGCAACTGCGACATCAAGGATCTGTCGCGCGGCTCGCGCATCTATTTCCCGGTCTATGTGAAGGGCGCCGGCCTGTCGATGGGCGACCTCCATTTCAGCCAGGGCGACGGCGAGATCACCTTCTGCGGCGCCATCGAGATGGCGGGCTGGGCGCACCTGAAGGTGAACCTGATCAAGGACGGCATGGCGAAGTACGGGATCAGGAACCCGATCTTCAAGCCGAGCCCGATCGTCCCGACCTACAACGACTACCTGATCTTCGAGGGCATCTCGGTCGACGAGGCGGGCGAGCAGCATTACCTGGACGTCCATGTCGCCTACCGTCAGGCCTGCCTGAACGCCATCGAGTACCTGAAGAAGTTCGGCTATTCCGGCGCCCAGGCCTATTCGATCCTCGGCACCGCCCCGGTGCAGGGCCACATCAGCGGCGTGGTCGACGTGCCCAACGCCTGCGCCACCCTGTTCCTGCCGACGCAGATCTTCGACTTCGACATCAGCCCGAACGCCGACGGCCCGACCAAGTTCATCAGCGGCGATGTCGACATGCCGGTCGCCCCCGACCGCGTGTAACCGGCAGAGGAAGGAGGCGGCGCCATGCCGATGTACGACTACGAGTGCCCGACCTGCGGCGACTTCACCGAGATGCGGCCGATGGCGGAATGCAGCCTGCCGCAGCCCTGCCCCTATTGCGAGGTGCCGTCGCGGCGGGTGATCCGCAGGACGCCGGCCTTCTCCACCGTCTCCGCCGCGACGCGGACGGCACACGCCACCAACGAGCGCAGCGCCGACCGGCCGAGCCTGCTGTCCGAGGTCGGGCCGAAGCATAAGCATGGCCCGGGCTGCGGCTGCGGAAGCGGCGGCGGAAAGGGGCGGTCGGTGCTGCGCACCCCCGACGGGGCGAAGGGGTTTCCGACGGCAAGGCCGTGGATGATCAGCCACTGACCCATCGGGAACGGAGGCACCGTCAACCTGTCGGCCGACCGGTTGCCGGGGCCTCCGATGGAGACAAGGAAAGAGCAGGATGGCACCCCGCTGCCCGCGCAATCACCGGATCGTCCGGGATGGCGTCGGAGCGAAAATCGGTTGACGGTTGGCGAGAAATGGCTTGCCGGGTAGCGATCACTCCCCCGCGAGTACGATCACCCCAGCCACGATGATCGTCGTTCCAACCAAGCGGCGAACGGTCATCGGCTCACCGAGCACCCACCAGCCGGCGAGGGCGACGAGAGCGAAGCCGAATGCGAGAAAAGGATAGGCGAACGACGCATCCGCCCTGCTCAGCACCCGCAGCCAGACGAGCAGACTGAAGCCGTAGCAGGCGAGCCCGCCGAGGATGGCCGGGTGCCGGATCATAACGGCAAGGCTTCCGG
Source organism: Azospirillum sp. A29 (assembly GCF_042604625.1). NCBI lineage: Bacteria > Pseudomonadati > Pseudomonadota > Alphaproteobacteria > Rhodospirillales > Azospirillaceae > Azospirillum > Azospirillum sp. A29. The sequence goes on along the minus strand of NZ_CP170467.1, from coordinate 586,664 downwards.
TTCCCAATGGATCGCTTACGCCGAATCCCTGCCGGGCGCCCCACCGCAGCATAATCTGCGCGGACGCGTTGAGCGTCACGCTGGTCAGGATCAGACCGAGCAATATGCTGCGGCTCATCGGAGGCGCCCCATTGCACCGGGAGACGCAGGGTCGAGATGGGCGAGTTCCGCCATGCCCTCGGCGAACCCGATGCGCGGGCGCCAATCGAAGCGGTTGCACAGCCGCGAGGAATCGGCGGTGATGTGACGCACGTCGCCCAGCCGGTACTGCCCCGTCACCACAGGAGGCGGGCCGTTCAGCGCCCTGGACAGCGCCTCGGCCATGTCGCCGACCGTGCGTGGCGTGCCGGATCCCACATTGTAGGCCGCGACCCCGGTCGTCTGTCCTTCGCAGGCGGTGACGGTGGCGGAGGCCACGTCTCGGACATGCACGAAGTCCCGTCTCTGCCGGCCATCCTCGAAAACCCGCGGAGCCGCGCCGCGCCGCAGCGCGGAGGTGAAGATCGAGGCGACGCCGGCATAGGGGGTGTCGCGCGGCATGCCGGGCCCGTAGACGTTGTGATAGCGCATCATCGCGACGGCACCGCCGGTCGACCGCGCCCAATTGGCGGCGTAGAATTCCTGCGCCGCCTTGCTGGTGGCGTAGGCGTTGCGCGGGTCGAACGGCGTGTCCTCGGCGACGAGCAGGCTTTCGAGCGGCTGGCCGCACAGCGGGCAGGGCGGCTCGAACCGCTGCTGCACCAGCGCGCTTTCCAGCCGCGGCGCCGGCCGGACCCGTCCATGCTCGGCACAATGGCCGAAGCCTTCGCCATAGACCACCATCGAACTGGCGAGCGTCAGACGGGATACGCCGACGCGGGCCATCGCCACCAGAAGCTCGGCCGTGCCGACCTCGTTGGAGGAGGCGTAGTCGGGCATGTCGCCGATGGCGACGCCCAGCCCGACCTTGGCGGCGAGATGAACGACGGCGTCGACACCGGCAACGGCCCGGTCGAGAACCGCGGCGTCCCGCACGTCGCCGATCAGCGCCTCGACGCCGGCCGGCGCTGTCCAGGCCGTTGGGGTGGGGTGCACGTCGGGACGCAGCGAGTCCAGGACGCGCACCTCGTGGTCCCGGCGCAGAAGCTCGGCCAGCACATGCCCGCCGATGAAACCGGCCCCGCCGGTGAGGAGAACGCGCATGTCTTTACCTCCGAACCATGGTCTGCGTCGACCGGCCTCCGGCGTCGGCGGGCTTGGCGCCGGCGGGCTGCCGCCACGCAAGCCGAAGGAAGGTGGTCGCGATCTTCCAGGCGGCGGACAGGCTGGCGGCGAGATCGCCCGACACCTTCGAGCGGCCGCCGCGCCGGCAGCGGTGATCGACCGGGATCTCCCGGCAACGCAGGCCGGCCGCCGCCCGCATCTGCATCTCCAGGTTCCAGCCGTAGGTTTCCTCGGTCATGCCCAGCGCGCGCAGGGTGTCGACCCGCATCGCGCGCAAGGGCGACATGTCGGTGAAACGGACCCGGTAGGTCAGCCGCAGCAGTGCCCCGGCGATCCACCCCGCCACGATCTGCTGCGGCGTCATCGAGCCGCGCTCGCGTCGCCCGCGCAGGCGCGAGCCCATGACGAAGTCCGCTTCGCCGTCGGCGACCGGCCGGATGACCTGCGGGATGAAGCCGGGCACGTCGCTGCCGTCGCCGTCGAGGAAACAGACGATCTCCGTTCCGGGCCGGACGGCGGCCAGCCCGGTGGCGCAGGCGCGGCCGTAGCCGCGCACCGGCTGGATCACGACACGGGCGCCCGCCGCGGCGGCCCGCTCGGCGGTCCGGTCGGTGGACCCGTTGTCGACCACGATGACCTCGCCGACGCCTTCGGCCATCGCCTCCCGCACCACGTCGGCGATGGAGTCCTCCTCGTCGAGGCAGGGGATGACGACGGCCACGGTTTCGAGCGGCTGGGCGCTGCTCATGACGCCATCACCGTCTGGCGGCGTCGCACGAACGCGCGGGTGCGCGGCGCCTCCTGCATCGGCCGGCCCGCGGCGGAGAAGGGCGGTGGCCGGCCGTCGAGTTCATCCTCCAGCATGGCGTAGGACCGGGCATCGTCCACGTCGTACCAGGGATCGAGCGATATCACCGGAACGCCGAGCGTGCGCGCCCGTTCGAGCGTCAGACTGTAGACCGTGTCGGTGCTCCAGGGGATGTCCGCGAACAGTCCGGGATGGGGCCGCGACAGGCCGATGAGCGTGTAGCCGCCGTCGAGCGCCGGGCTGATGACGGCGTTGTCGCCGGACTTGAGCGCCTGGACCGCGGCGCGGAGGATGTGGCGCGGCAGGGTCGGGCTGTCGGAGTTGACGAGGATGGCGCCGGCATGGCCCTGCGCCAGAAGGTCGGTGATTCCCCGGTCCAGCCGCCGGCCGAGATCCCCCTCGCCCTGGAGGACCAGCCCGAATCCGTCGGGAAGCAGCTGCCGCAGCTCCTCTTCGGAGCCCGCCGGGGTATAGACCGCATAGCCGGGCGCGTCGCCCCCCTCCGACAGGCCGGCGATGGTCGCGGCCAGATCGGCGATGAAGCAGCCGGAGATTTCGGCACAGTCCTCCGGCGGCAGGGGCGGCGACAGCCGGGTCTTGGACTTGCCGGGGCTCGGCGTCTTGCAGATGATGCCCACCGCTATGGTCGTCATGGGTCGGGTCTCCGCCGGAATGAGGGAGGACTGAGTTAGCGGACGAGAGAGAGCGCCTGCTCCAGGTCGCCGAACAGGTCGTCCGGGTCTTCGAGCCCGACCGACAGGCGCAGCAGGTCGTCGGGGCAGGGCGATCCCTGGCCCTCGATCGAGGACCGGTGCTCGATGAGGCTTTCGATGCCGCCGAAGGAGGTCGCCCGCCGCCAGAGATGGACATTGGCCGCCACCTTCACCGCCGCCGCCGCTCCGCCCCTGACGCGGACGGACAGCATGCCGCCGAAGCCGCCGGACATCTGGCGGGCGGCGATGGCGTGGCCGGGATGGTCGGCAAGGCCGGGATAGAGCACGGCGGACAGCGCCGGATGGCTGGCCAGCCGGCCAGCCAGGGTTGCGGCGCTGCGGCTCTGCTCGCGCACCCGCAGATCGAGCGTCCGCAGGCCGCGCATCAGCAGCCAGGCGTCGAACGGACCGGGCGTCGTGCCGTGCTGGTCGCGGATGGCCGCGATCCGGTCCCACAAAGCCGATGGGGCCGATGCTGCCAGGGCGCCGGCGACCACATCGGAGTGACCGTTGAGGTATTTGGTCGCGGAATGCATCACGATGTCGGCGCCGCAATCGAGCGGCCGGGTCAGCACGGGCGTGACAGCCGTGGAATCGACGCAGACCAACGCACCCGCGCGGTGCGCAAGCTCGGCGACGGCGGCGATGTCGGTGACGGTCCAGAGCGGGTTGCTCGGCGTTTCGATCCAGACAATGCCGGTGCGGTCCGGCCGGATGGCGCGGCCGACGGCGTCGAGGTCGGCCATGTCGGCGAAGGTCACCTCGTGCCCGTAGCGATGGGCCTCTGCGAGCCAGACATGCAGCCCCCAATACATGTGTTGCGGAGCGACGATGTGGGTGGGCGATGCCGCCAGGAACAGGGTGGTGGCGGCCGCCATGCCCGAGCCGAAGAGCAGCGCCTCGCGGGCATGTTCCAGGTCGGCGATCTGACGCTCCGCCTGCTGGACCGACGCGTTGTCCTTGCGCCCGTAGACATGGCCGGAGCTGTAGCCGTTGTCCGCGTCGCGCATGTAGGTGGCGCTCACGTCGATCGGCGGCGTCAGCGAGGCGGCCAGGGAGCGGCCGGCGCCCAGGGCCCGCGCCGTCAGCGTGCGTGGCATCGGTGTGCGTGGCGTCAAGATTGGGGGCCTCAGGATGTTGCTCCGGTGGTCGCCGATGGGGGGTGATCGTGGGCGAAACGGGTGGCTCATGGGGGGATACGGTGGTTGGCGGCCCGTCGTTACAGCCCGGTCGGATTTATTTCGGGGCCGTGTTCAGTTGCCTGCCATCCGGGGGCCGGCAACGTAGATCCGCCACAGGTCGGGTTCGGCTTCGGCGAGGCGGTAGAGGGGGCTTGCGGCGAAGGGGTCACGGCTCCAGGCGCCGTCGAAGACCGTGACCACCACCACGTCGCAGCGATGGGTCCGTGCGAGCGCCCGGATGTCGTCCGGCGTCCCGTCGCCGGCGAAGACCCGCCGGAACTGGTCGGCGATCGCCGACCGCCGCTCGGACGACAGGGCGGCGAAGGCGATGGCCAGTTCGTTCCCGGCGAAGCAGGAGCGGCGGTCGGCGAACAGCGCCCAGGACAAATTCACCGGCCAGGGCGTCATGTCGGCGAACAGGGCGGGGTTGCTGGCGACCCGGGCGTCGGGCGGCGCATGGCGCCGGACCGCCTGCCACAGGGCCGGCGACCGCGCGAACGCGGCGGCCGAGGGGGAGGGCCTGCCCGCCAGATTCTCGGCGGCGAGGCGCAGCCCGTCGGGCAACGTCGCCGTCGCGGCGGCCATCGCCAGGACCAAAGCGAGCGCCGCCCGCCGCTCCATGCAGCGGGCCAGCCCGGCCCCGGCCGCGGCCGTCAGCACCATCAGGCCGGGCAGCACGGCACGCCAGCCGAGATCGTTGTTCACACCGGTTGTGCTGACGAGCAGCCAGCCCGTGCCGAGGCTGGCTGCCGTCAGGATGGCGAGGGCGCGGACGAGCGGGCCATCCGGCGGCGCGTCCGGCCGTGCCGCCATCCGCGCGAGAGCGATGGCCCCCGCGAGATAGACGAGCGGAAACTCGACGACCAGCAGCACCAGCCAGTAGGCCGGCAGGTCGAGCGCCCGGCCGAGCGGTTGGGGCAGGGCAGGTCCCAGCACTTCGAAGGGATCGATGGCGATGAGACGGCCGCCACCCCGGGCAACGGCGCTGCGATACTGCTCGACCAGAAGCGGGGAGGCGATGGCGATGGCGACGACCGCCGCGATGCCGCCGAGCAGGAGGAAGGTCCCCGCCCCGCCGGCCGGGCGGGAGCGTGCCAGGAAAAGGGCGCATCCGGCGGCGGCCAGGACGAAGACCACCCCGCCGACCCAGATCGAACTCTGGTAGGCCGCCGCCGCCAGCAGCGCCAGGGTGACGGTCGTGAGCGCTCCGGGCCGCCGGGCGAGCCGGACCATGGTCATCACCGCCACCACGACGCAGCCCGCGGCCTGGACATGGTGCGGGCTCCAACTCGTCTGGAACAGCCATCCGGCGAGCCCGGTGGCAGGCTGGAGCCAGTGTGCGAGCGTCTCCTCACCGACCATTGCGGCCAGGTCCGGCCGCAGCGAACCCAGGCCGCTGAGGCCAATCGCGAGGAAGGAGGCGAGGGTGCGGCCGCTGAATCGACGGGCGAGCCCGGCCATCAGCAGCAGGGTCGAGAAGGCGGTCAGCCAGCTTGCCGCCGCGTCGGCCTCCCAGCCGGTCGCACCGGTGAGTTGGGCAAGCTGTGCGGCGCCGAACTGCCAGAGATAGTAGTAAGCGACCCCGGCCGGCGCCTCCGCCCCGCCATAGACGGGGTTGACCGGCGGAACGCCCTCCCGGACGATCTGGTCGATCAGCGCGATCTTCGCGTGATCGAAGAGTGCCGGTGCCACGGCGACGCCGTCGCCGGTGAATTTCGGCAGCACCGCAAGCGCCGGTCCGGCCGCCATGATCGCGGCGGCGAGACTGACCCACAGGGTGAGGGGCGGGATGCTATGGTCGCTCCCGCTGCCGTCTCGACGGCCCCGCAGGAGCCCGGCCGCACAGATCAGGGCCACGGCGCCGACGGTCGCAACCGGCGAGAATCCGACGACGAGCGAGAGCATCAGGGCCAGGGCGTTCTGCACCGCCCAGCCCAGGACGGGCGCCAGCGCCAAGGCGACGGCACGGTCGAACGCCAGCGACCGCGCGAGCGCGTAGCCGCTGGCCATCCACAGGACAAGGCCGGTCACGATGCAGAGGGCGGCGAGGGACAGCGAAGGCACGATTTATCCGGCTTCCGGCATGGTCAAAGCCCGCTGAACCAGTTGAAGCCCTGCTTCTCCCAGAAACCGGGTGAGTAGCTGTTGGTGACCTCGATGGCACGGATCCATTTCGGGTTCTTGAAGCCGAGCTTCACCGCCGTGCGCAGGCGCAGAGGAAAGCCGAAGGGATCGGTGATCGGCTCGCCCGCGTATCTGGTGGCCAGGATGGTCTGGGGATGCAGAGCCGAGGGCATGTCGATGCTCTCCATGTAATCGTCGTTCCCGTGGAAGACGACGTATTTGGCGCTCAGATCCGCCCCCACTCTTGTGAGGAAGTCGCGGAGGTTGGGCCCCGACCATTGGCCGATGTAATCCCAGCCCTCGACGCAGATGTGCTTGATGATCTCGTCCTGTTCCGGCAGGGCGTAGATCCGCTCCAGGCTCCAGGGCCGCTTGTCGGCGATCAGTCCGCTCAGCTCCAGGTTCCAGCCGCCGATGTCGACCGGCTTCAGATCCTCGATCTCGTAATAGGCGTTGAAGCGCGGCGGCTTCACGACCTGGGACGCCGCATAGGTCGGTGCCAGCTTGTTCGGATCGAACAGCAGGGCCTGAACCCCGTCGTTGAAGCCGGACACAGCCCGGAGAACAGTTTGGACGGCATCGCGGTCGGAGATGTTGCAGCCGGTCAGCATCGTCAGGGCGCCGAGGCTGAGGGTGCCGCGCAGCAGCTTGCGGCGGTCGATCGTCTCGACGAGTCCGCGGTGTTCGGTGAGGACGCTCTGGTCCGGTCCGCGTTGCGGCCGGAAAAGCGAGGTGAAGGGGCGGCGCAGAGGCATGGTCGGCATCCGTCACGGGTTCGAGGCTTGGGAGGGCGTCGCCGGAGTCTCCCGGTCGGCATCGAGGCGCGGTCCGCCGGTCAGCATGCCGAGAAGGGTCCGCGGCACCAGGATCGCCAGCGAGACATGGACCAGGACGAACAGCACGATGGCCGTCATTCCGGCGAAATGGGCCAGACGCGCCCCCTGGAAGTCGTAGAAGAGCGATACGAGGAAAGAGAATTGCACCGGCTTCCAGATGGCGAGGCCGGAAACGACCTGAAGCGCCACCACGAGGATCACGCCGACATAGAGACTCTTCTGGACGGCGTTGTAGTGCGTGAGGTCGGCGTGCTTGAGCCGGAATCTCAAGGCGGCCACGGCCTCGCGGACCAGTTCACGCGGAGATATCGGGAAGAACAGCCGGCGGAACCGGCCGGACAGGATGCCGTAGGTCAGATAGGCGAGCCCGTTCAGCACCAGGATCCACATGCCCAGGAAATGCCATTGCAGGGCGTGCTGCGCCCATATGCCGAGCACGATCTCCTCGGGGAAATGCAGAAAGCCGAACAGAACCTCGTCGTTGTAGATCTTCCACCCGCTCATGACCATGACGATCATCGCCGCCGCGTTCGTCCAATGCATCAGCCTGACCGCAAGCGGGTGCATGATTCTTGAAGATTTCATTTTCGGTCATCTCCTTATTTACTTAGAGAATATATTATTTTCTGCGTCGAATATTGACGCGTATCGGTGGATGATCTATTTCTTTGTTCAAATCTTCCAGTTTTCCATGAGGCATCATCATGCGATCCGCCATGGCTGTCCTTTTTCTCGCTGCGATGACTCCGGGCCTGATCCGAAGCCCGGCCCATGCCGACGATGCCAAGCCCAAGCGAGCGGAGGGAGGAGCCCACACCCAGATGCAGCCGGAGACGGACAGCTCGACGTCGGAGGAGCGGATGAAGCGGCGCTTCCCGCAGAAAGTCCGGGTCGGCGATCTGCGGGGACTTCCGCTGCTCGACGAGGACGATCGTACGCTTGGCCATGTGACGGAGGTGGTTCGGATGCCGAACGGCAGGATCGTGCTGGTGTCGCGGTGCGACGACTGGTTCGGCCACGGCGGGCATCTGGTCGGCATCCCCATCGAGACGGTGGCGATCCTCGCGCGGCACCTGAATGTCCTGGACATTCCCAGGAAGGATTTCCCCTCGCTTCCCAGCTGGCAAGAGGCGGACGGCGCCGTGATCGCCGACGACGACATCATCCGCATCGCCATCTCCCGCCGTTGAGGACGGGCGCCCCTCGTTGCGCCATGCGCCATCGATGTGTCCGGTCGGCATTCCCGATCTCCGCGTTCCCTGGGGCGGGGAGACCGGTCCGTCGAGGCCGGGAGTATCCCCCTTCAGGTCCTTACGCCGCGAAGCACGGGTTCGTTACAAAGCCTGCGTGGGCAAAACACACGGAAACCGGAAACCGGAAGCCGGACGGGCGCGCAGGCCGGCTTTCTGCCGATCACGCCTTTGTGACCGACGGTGATTTCGCGATTCGGATCGGGTGCAATACAATGAAGCCTCGGCCTGACCGCCATCGCATCCGGACCGGGGGACGAGCATGTGGAACCAGGGATTGGAGCAGGAATGGGCGGACCTGATGCGTAGGGCGCTGGCAGGCGATTCCGGTGCCTACCGCCAGTTCCTGCTTTGCATCACTCCGCATCTGCGGGCGATGGCGCGGTCGCGCTGCCGGGCATTGGGGGCGCCGGACAGCGAGACCGAGGACATCGTGCAGGAGGTTCTGCTGGCGATCCATCTCAAGCGTGGGAGTTGGGATTCGTCACGGCCGATCAGTCCCTGGATCGGGGCGATCGTCCGCAATAAGATCATCGATGCGCTGCGCCGGAGGGGCCGGCGGACGAATGTGCCGATTGAGGACGTCATGGACACGTTAGCGGCCGAGGAGCAGGCCGGGGGCTTGGCGCAGCTGGACATCGACAGCCATCTGGCCACCCTGAAGCGGCGCCAGCAGGACATCGTCCGCTCGATTTCGATCGATGGCGACAGCATCCGCGAAACGGCCAACCGCTTCAAGATGACCGAGGGCGCAGTGCGCGTCGCGCTGCACCGGGCGCTGAAGTCCCTGGCGCAGTTGTGCCGGATCCAGTCGACATGAGGACGGAGGATTTGATCGACCGGCTGGCGCTCGACCCGCCGCCGCGTTTCGGCTTCAGTACGGCCTTCCTGACGGCGACCCTGCTGAGCATTCTCGTTGCCGGCGCCATCTTCCTCGCCGTGATCGGGGTCCGGCCGGACATCGGACGGGCGGCGGAGAGCCCACGTTTCCTGTTCAAGTTTGTTGCGACGATGCCGTTGGCCCTGGGCGCCCTGGGCGTCGCCCTGCGCCTGAGCCGGCCGGGAATGGCGGCTGGCGGTTGGCGGCTGGTGCTTGGCACCGTTCCCGTCCTCCTGGCGGCTGCGGTCGCGCTGGAGCTTCATCAGGTCCCGGCGACCCTTTGGCGGTCGCGCCTCGTCGGGGCCAACGCCGGCTTCTGCCTGAGCCTGATCCCTCTGATGGCTATTGGGCCGCTTGCCCTCCTGATCGGCGTGATGCGGCGGGGCGCTCCGGAGCGGCCGGTGCTGGCGGGCGGGTTCGCCGGTCTGGCAGCGGGCGGCATCGCGGCGACCTTCTACGCGTTGCACTGCCCCGACGACAGCCCGCTTTTCGTGGCGGCTTGGTATTCCGCCGCCATCCTCGTCATGGGGGTTGCGGGCTGTCTCGCCGGACGCCGGTTCCTGAAATGGTGAACCGCACCGGCGGTTCTGCGCAGGCACACGGCTTGATTCGTCGCTTAGAGTCTGTCTGATGCTTATTGAAGCACCAGACAGACTCTAAGCTTTTGGTTTTCCGTGTGATTCACGCTTCAAGCGATTCCGCTTGAACCGATCACACTCTAAAGGACGAGGTTGCGATCGGCGGAGATCAGGCGGCCGCCGTCCGGCTGGCGCCGCGCAGGGCCGGCAGCATGTCCTCGGGTTCGGGGCGGCGGGTGTAGTCCGGATTGACCTCGGCGTAGAGGATCGTGCCGTCCTGGCCGATGACGAAGCGGGCCGGCATCGGCAGGGTCCAGCTCGGGTCGCCGTTGAATGCCGGCAGGTCGTTCTTCAGCCCCTTGTAGAGTTCGACCAGATAATCGGGCAGCGCAAAGCGCAGGTCGAACGCGGCGGCGACGTCGTTGTGCGGATCCGACAGGATCGGGAAGCCGAGCGCGTTCTGGCGCACCGACTTGCGGCTGTTCGGGGCCGTCTGCGGCGAAATGGCGAGCAGGTTTGCTCCGAGCGATTGGAAGGTGGGGAGCGCCGCCTGCAACGCCTGCAGTTCCATGTTGCAGTAGGGGCACCAGACGCCGCGGTAGAAGCTGACCACCAGCGGCCCCTCCGCCAGCAGGGCGGCGGACGACACCGCCTTGCCGTCGGGGTCGTTCAACGTGAAGGCGGGGGCTTTGTCCCCGGCCTTGAGAGCACGGCCTGCGGCGTCCGAGGCGATCAGTTCGGCGGTGGCGCGGTGCATCGTCTCGATCACCGGGCGGGGGACGTTGTAGGGCGGCTTGCCCGCCTGGAAATCGGCCTTGAAGGCGTCGAGCCTGTCCTGGAGCGATATGGGAATCTCCGTCGTCGTAGGGAATGAAGGGAAATGCGGATCGACCGTTCGCGGTGGTGGAGCGGGTGAGCTGCTGGCCGGCGGGCACGATCTCGTTGACGGCTCCCCAGTCCTTCGCGGTCTTCCCTTGCAGCATCGCCGCCGATGGGAGAGTTATCGCCATTCCAATCTCCGGGCGGCAGACCGGCCGGAGCGATAACGGCAATTCCTGTCAGGAATAACGATGGACCGATTGCAGGCGATGGCCAGCTTCGTGCGGGTGGTGGAGACCGGCTCCTTCTCGGGCGCGGCCCGGCAGTTGGGGGTGGGGCAGCCGGCCATCTCCAAGACGATCGCGCAGTTGGAGGAGCGGCTGCAGGTGCGCCTGCTGCTGCGGTCGACGCACGGCCTCACGCCCACCGAAGCGGGACTCCGCTTTTACGAGCGCGCCCGGCTCGCCATCCGGGAGGCCGATGAAGCGGAACTGGAGGCGCGGGGCGCCGGTGCCGGGCTGTCGGGCCGGCTGCGCATCTCCGCCGCGACCACCTTCGCCCGGCTGCTGATCGTGCCGCGCCTGCCCGAGTTCCTGAGCCGCCATCCGGACCTGGACCTGGAGGTGATCCTGGACGACCGGGTAATCGATCTGGTTTCCGAGGGGATCGACGTCGCCCTGCGCATGGGCACGCTGTCGGATTCGACGGCGGTGGCGCGGCGGATCGCCAGCGGCGGCCGTTCGGTCGTGGCGACGCCCGCCTATCTTGCCCGCGCGGGCGTGCCGCGGACCCCGGCCGACCTCGCCGATCATGATGCGGTGGTCTATAGCCAGCTCAGCAACGGCTGGGCATTCCGGCAGGGCGGGACCGAAGCGTCGGTCATGGTGCGCGGCCGCCTACGGGTCAGCGCGGCGGAAGGGATCCGGGCGGCGGTTCTGGCCGATCTGGGGCTGGCGGTCGCGTCCGACTGGATGTTCGGTCCCGAGCTTGCCGACGGGTCGGTGCGGCGCGTGCTGGAAGACTGGACGCTGCCGCCGATCGATTTGTGGGCGGTGTTCCCCACCGGCCGGCTGGCCAGCACCAAGGCGCGCGCCTTCGTGGAGTTCGTCGCCGGCATCGTGAACGGCGAAGGGGCGCCGGCGGAGGAGGCGGACTTGGATAAAGGCCAGTACAACAGCGATCATTCCCAGGAGGCATAGGCATTAGTCGCGCAGCCCGCCTACGCGCCGCCCCTGCAATGGGTCAGGGTCCGACCCGTCGAACGCAACCGACGGAACAAGGAACCGCCACCATGAGCCAGTTCACCAGCCACACCCTCGACACCGCTCCGGATGCCGCGAAGCCGATTTTCGAGGGCGTGAAGGCCGCTTTCGGCTTTGTGCCCAACCTGCAGTCCTATATGGCGGAATCGCCGGAACTGCTGGCCGGCTACACGGCGCTGTGGGACCTGTTCTCTAAGACCACGCTCACCACGCATGAGCAGCAGGTCGTCTATCTGACCGCCAATTTCGAAAACGAGTGCCACTACTGCATGGCCGGCCACACCACGCTCGCCCGGATGCAGAAGATGGGCGAGGACGTGATCGCCGCGCTGCGCGCCGGCAGCGAACTGCCCGATACCCGGCTGGAGGCGCTGCACCGCTTCGCCACGCTGGTGGTGCGCAATCGCGGCTGGGTCGCCGACGCCGACATCGATGCCTTCCTGGCGGCCGGCTTCACCCGCCGCAACGTGCTGGAGGTGGTGCTCGGCGTCGCCACCAAGGTGATGAGCAACTACACCAACCACATCACCCACACGCCGCTCGACGCCTTCATGAAGGGCAACGAGTGGAGCAAGCCCGCCGTCGCCTGACACGGGGCACGGCGCTGTTCCTGTCCCCATCCGACAGGTCCCATTCCCACAATCGATCCATACGGAGCTGACATGATTCTCTCTGGGAAACGCGCGCTGATCACCGGCGGCTCCAGCGGCATCGGCTTTGCTACTGCCCAGGCGCTCGGCGAGAAGGGGGTGGCCCTTGCCATCACCGGCCGGCGCCCCGACCGGTTGGCTGCCGCGGTCGATGCCTTGCGGAAGGCTGGAACTTCGGTGACCGGCATCGTGGCCGATATCGCCACCACTGAGGGGCGTCGGCAGACGCTCGACCAGGCGCTCGGCGCGTTGGGCGGGCTCGACATCCAGGTCAACAACGCCGGCGGCGTCCGTGCCGGGCGGCTGGAGCACGTCACGGAGGAGGACATCCTCGCGATGATCGCCGTCGATCTGACCGCGCCGATCCTGCTGACGCGGGCCGCTCTTCCGGCGCTGCGCATCAGCGGCGAGGGGGTGGTCGTGAACGTTTCATCGGGCCTGGGGCTCGTCGGTGCGCCATTCTACGCCACTTACGCCGGCGCCAAGGCCGGTCTGGCACGATTCGGCGAGGCCTTGCGCCGTGAACTGAAAGGCGAGGGCGTCCATGTGCTGACCGTTTATCCCGGTGCCACGGACACCCCGATGATGGCATCGAACACTGCCGGCCCGGAGCTGGGCTTCAGCCGCGAGAGCGCGGAAGCCGTGGCCGCGGCCATCGTGGCAGGGATCGAAGCCGAGGCGCTGGAGGTGATCCGTGGTGGCGAAACGCGGGCGGCGATGATCGCGCTCAACCGGGACGACCCGCTGGCCATCGATGCACGGTTCCTCGACCTCAAGGCCCGCCTTGAGGTGGCGGTGAAGGGGCATGCCGCCCTGTAGGTGAGGGTCGGCAGCGGGGGTGGCGATCAAGCCGCTCACCGGCCTGTCGCAGTCTCAAGCGCCGGAGGTGTCGATCGGGTCGGCTGATTCCGGTTTGTTCAATCCGGTGAGCAGATGCTCGATGAAGCTGCGCACCTTCGGCGAGACGTGGCGGGTCGCCGGGTAGACGAAATGGATGGCCTCGTCCGTCACCTCCAGTTCGGACAGGAGCGGGACGAGGCGGCCGGCGCGGATGTCCTCCTCGACGATGAAGTCGGCCAGCCGCGCCAGCCCCAGCCCGCCCACCGCGGCATGGCGCAGCAGCCACAGGCTGTCGGCCTGGAAACTGCCTGACGGCCGCAGGATCTCGCGCCGGTCGCCGGCCATGAATTCCCATTCCGTCCGTCCGGAACCCGACAGCAGCGTCAGGCACTCATGACGGACGAGATCGGCCGGCGACTGCGGTACGCCACGCCGCTCCAGATAGTCCGGACTGGCCACCACATGGCGGCGCAACGGCCGCAGCCGGCGGGCGATCAGGCTGGAGTCGGCCAGCCGTCCGGCGCGGATCGCCAGATCGAACCCCTCCTCGACCAGCCGCTGCACGCGGTCGTTCAGGCTGACCTCCAGCGACACGCCGGGGTAACGGCGCAGATATGAGGCCAGCAGCGGCGCCACCCGCATCTGCCCGAACAGCACCGGCATGGTGATGCGCAAGGTGCCGCGCGGCTCCTCGCCCATCTCGGTCAGCGACTGTTCCGCTTCGTCCAACGCCGCCAGGATGGCACGGGCCCGCAGGCAGAAGGTGGCGCCGGCGTCGGTCAGCGCGATCCGCCGCGTCGTGCGCGCCAGCAGGCGGGTGCCCAGCCGGTTCTCCATCTGGGCGATGCGCCGGCTGATCGCCGACGCGGAGAGACCCAGCCGCTCCCCCGCCGCAGACAGGCTGCCGCTGTCCACCACCTCGACCAGCACCGTCAGATCATCCAGCCGGTCCATGCCGTCCTCCGCGCCCCGCGTCCTGCCATGTCCAGTCCCCAGGCGCATTCTTGCATTCTGCGCAAAGATATTGTGCGTGTCCCCCTATGTTTCGCAAATCCGGCTTTTGACAGGATCGGAGCAACAGACACGCCGACAGGGAAATGCCCGATGCGTCTTCAACGCCAACTCCGCAGCATCCGGGCGCAGACCGGGAAGACCCTGCCGAGGGTGCTTGCGATGATGGACCGGGTGGTCGCCGATCTGAAGGCGCGCGGGGTCGAGCTGGGGGCGTTGCGCCCCGGACTTCAGGCTCCCGACTTCGCCCTGCCGAACCATTTGGGCCGGACGGTCTCCCTCTACGAGACGCTGGAACGGGGGCCGGTCATCCTGCTGTTCTATCGCGGCGAGTGGTGTCCCTATTGTTGCGCCCAGCTCAGGGCCATGCAGCTGGCGCTGCCGCAATTGACCGCCGGGGGCGCCCGGCTGGTGGCGGTGTCGCCCGAATTGCCCGACCACAGCCTGACGCTGGCGGAGCGCAACGCGCTGGATTTCGACATCCTGTCCGACCAGGGGGCGATGGTGGCCCGCAGCTACGGCCTCGTCTTCCGTGTGCCGGACGAGCTGCGCGATCTCTACCGCGACCGCGGCCTTGACCTCAACGCCCGCCAGGGCCGTCCGCCCGGAGAGCCCTGGCAGCTGCCGATCCCGGCGACCTACCTGCTGTCGCCAAGCGGCGTCGTGCGCTTCGCCGCCATCGACGCCGACTTCACCCAACGCCCGGAGCCGCAGGCGCTCGTCGATCTGCTGCACGACCGCGTCCCGGCGTCCTGACCGGCGCCAGCCTTTCCAAAAACCCAGTCATCCCGCAACGGAGGAACACGACCATGACCGCCACCAAGACCCCCGCGAAGACCCCCGCGAAGACGTTGGCCCTGCTCCCGATCGCCGGCGCCCTGGCCGGTGCGCTTACCGGTGCCCTGACCCTGATGGCCGGCCCGGCCGCCGCACAGTCCAACATGGAGAAATGCTATGGCATCTCCAAGCCGGGCGAGAATGGCTGCGCCCATGCCAAGGGCCTGCATTCCTGCGCCGGCAACAGCAACCTGACCTTCGACGGCGGCGACTGGAAGCTGGTGAAGGCCGGCACCTGTGCCGAGGAAATGGGATCGTTGAAGCCGTTCGACGGCGCCAACACCAAGAAGAAGGGCTGAGGCGATGGCCGCGGCGGTGCCCTCCACGCTCCCCCGGCCGGTGCCGGTCGCCGCCGGCATCGGCCTGCGCGAGCCGCATCGGGAGGCGCTCGTCGCGGCCGGCGGTCCCATCCCCTGGCCCATCCCCTGGGTCGAGATCCATCCGGAAAACTATCTGGTTCCCGGCGGCCCGCGTCTGGCCGGCATTTTGCGGGTCCGCCGCGACATGGCCGTAAGCTGCCATGGCGTCGGCCTGTCGCTGGGCAGTGCCGGCGGTCTCGACCCCGACCATCTGATGCGGCTGCGCGCCCTCTACGACCGGCTGGAACCGGGGCTGATCTCCGAACATCTGTCCTGGAGCGTCACCGACGCCACCTACCTCAACGACCTGCTGCCGCTGCCCTATACCGAGGACAGCCTGGACCGGGTCCGCCGCAACATCGACCACGCCCAGGACGCTTTCGGCCGGCGCATCCTGGTCGAGAATCCGGCGGCCTGCCTCGCCTTCGCCGACAGCGTCATTCCCGAAGCCGAATTCCTGGCGGAACTGGCCGCCCGCACCGGCTGCGGCCTGCTGCTCGACGTCAACAACCTCTACGTTTCCTCGGCCAATCTCGGCTTCGACCCGTCGGCATGGCTCGACGCCATCCCGGCCGATGCGGTCGGTGAACTGCATCTGGCCGGTCACGCCCGCATGACACTCGGCGGCGAGGAGCTGCTGATCGACGACCATGGCAGCGCGGTCGGCGAGCCCGTGATGGCGCTCTGTGCCGAGGTGCTGGACCGCATCGGCCCACGGCCGGTGCTGATCGAATGGGACAACGACCTGCCGCCGCTCGACGGGCTTCTGGCCGAGGCGGGCAGGGCGCAGCGGCTGCTCGATGTCCGGATGCGGCAAGTCCAAACGCCGGCCAAGATCGCGGAGGTCCATCGTGCCGGCTGACGCGAAACTTGCTGGGTTTCAGCGCGACTTCGCCGCCTATCTGCTGCGCGGCGATCCGGCGGTCGCCGGGGCCCTGCGCCCGGATCTGCCGGCCGGGCGGCTGGCGGTCTACCGCAACACGGTGATGGGGTCGTTGGCCGCCGTTCTCGGTCATGCCCACCCCACCCTGCGCCGGGTACTGGGCGCCCAATCGGGCGAGCAGCTCTTCACCATGCTCGCCTGCCGCTTCGCGGCGGAGGCCCCGCCCCGCCTGCCAATGCTGTGGAGCTACGGCGCCGGCTTCGCCGATTGGCTTGCCGACCCGGAACCGGCCGCCGAAATCCCGGCTTGGGCGCCCGACCTCGCCCGGCTCGACTGGGCGATGCACGAGGCGCTGTTCGCCGCCGACGCCGAACCGCTCTACCTCGCCCGGCTCGCCGCCATCCCGCCGGACCAGGCGGGCTCCCTGCGGCTGGCACCGCACCCGTCGCTGCGGCTGGTGCGGTCGGGCTGGAACATCCATGCGCTGTGGAAGGATACCGCCGCGACACCGGCGCCCCTGCCGGAAGCGGTCCTGATCGGCCGGGTTCCCGGCGACGGAGACGATTGCGGCGAAGGCGAGGTGCGCTGCACCCGGCTGACCGCGGCCGACGGCGCGCTCGCCGCCGGGCTGCTGGCCGGCGCCACCCTGGATGAGGCCACCGCGGACGAGGCGGCCGCCGGCGCCGACCTCCAATCCCTGCTGGTGCTGCTGTTGCAGAACCGGCTGCTGGCCGGCTTCGCGCTGGACCGGCGCCCCTCCCTCACCGGACGCGAAGGGAACGACCCATGACGTCATCGCCCGCAAGTCCCCGGCCCCATCCCCGGACTCATCCCTGGGCGCAGCACCCCGCCCGGCTGTCGGACCTCCGCGACCATGCCGCCGGGTGGCTCGACCGGTATGCGGCCCCCCTGTTCGACCTTGCCGTCCGGCTGACGATGGCGCCGATCTTCTTCCGCTCCGGCCTGCAGAAGGTCGGCGACTGGCCGGCCACCCTCTTCCTGTTCCAGGAGGAATACCGGGTGCCGCTGCTGCCACCGGATATCGCCGCCCTGCTGGCCGCCGCCACAGAGCTGACCATGCCGGTCCTGCTGGTGCTGGGTCTGGCGACGCGGCTGGCGGCGCTGCCGCTGCTGGCGATGGCGCTGACGATCCAGTTCGTGCTGGGTGCCGCAAACCCGGCCTTCAGCAACCCGCAGCATTATTTCTGGATGCTGCTGCTCGCCGGCCTGATCGTTCGCGGCGGCGGACGGCTGTCGGTCGACCGCTGGCTCCTTCACCTCAGCCGCCGCCGGATGGGAGACCGTCAATGACCGCCGCCGAGAACAGCCGCCAGAACAGCCACGAAAACAGGTTTCCGCTTTCCGCCCACCGGCGGATCGCCCGGCTCGGCTGGCTGCTGTCGTCCGGGCTGGTCGCCGTGCTGGCGCTGGTGCTGGCGGTCAGCCTCGTCACCGTGCAGGGCATCCGGCAGGTCGACGAGCGCTGGAACGCCTACGACCTGGGCGCCGCGGCCAAGGCCGACGCCCTGTCCGACCTGCGCGGCGCGTTGGGCTTCGGCGGGGTGATCCACCGCTTCGGCGACTATCTGCTGAGCGGCGATCCCGACCGCGCCGCCGACGTCCGGCAGAGCCTGAAATCCGCCGCCGCCAATCTGGAGGTCTACCGCTATGCCGGCGAGCTGAGCGTGGCGGAAGAAAAGGCCCTCGACAGCATCGCCGCGGCGATGGCGCAAATGGCCAGCAAACTGACGGAGGCGGAGGCCGCGGTGGCGGCGCGCACCCCGCTCGACCGGCTGGCCCGCACCGCGGCACTCGACACCGCGCCGGCGGTGGCGGCGATGCGGACGCTGAACGGCGAGCTGACGCGGGCGCGCGCCGCTCTCGGCGAGGCCAACCGCCAGGGCATCGCCGGCCTGACCGGCACGGTGCTGACCGGCGGCAGCGTGGCGCTGGTGCTGCTGGTCGCCATCGCCGGCCTGTTCCTGTGGTTCACCCATCACCGCATCGTCCGTCCGCTGGCCCGGCTTGCCGCCCATATGCAGCGGCTGGCCGGCGGCGATCTGGACGGCGCCGTGCCGCTGGTCGGCCGCCGCGACGAGATCGGCGCCATGGCCGGCGCCGTCGAGGTGTTCCGCGACGGGCTGGTCCGGCTGCGCGCCGCCGGGGACCGCGAACGCGCCGAAGCCGAAGAGGCCCGCCGGCGCCAGGAGGCGCTGGAACGCAACCTCCGTTCCTTCGAGGCGGAGATCGGCACGCTGGCCGCCGCGCTGGCCGGGCGGGCCGGCACGCTTCACCGCACCGGGCAGGATCTGGCGTCCTCCTCCAGCCGGACCATCGGCAGCACGCAGGAGGTCTCGGCCGCCGCCGCCCGCACCGCCGGAACGGTCCAGGCGGTCGCTGCCGCCATCGAGGAGCTGTCGGCCTCCATCGCCGGGATCGGCCAGCGGGTGCAGGGTTCGGTCGCCATGACCACGGCGGCGGTCGAACAGGCCGACCGCTCCTCCGCCACCGTCGCCAGCCTCGCCGAGGCGGTGCAGCGCATCGGCGAGGTGGTCGGGCTGATCAACGCCATCGCCAGCCAGACCAACCTCTTGGCGCTGAACGCCACCATCGAGGCCGCCCGCGCCGGAGAGGCCGGCAAGGGCTTCGCCGTGGTGGCGCAGGAGGTGAAGAACCTCGCCAACCAGACCGCGCGGGCGACCGAGGACATCACCCAGCAGATCGCGACGATCCGCAGCGCCACCGACGGCGCGGTCGACGCCATCCAGGGCATCGGCGGCAGCCTGGAGCAGGTCTGCCGCATGGCGCAGGAGATCGCCGACGCCGTCACCCAGCAGGACGAGGCGACGCGCGAGATCGCCCGCAACATCCAGGAGACCGCCGGTGCGGCCGGCGCGGTCAGCGCCGCGATTTCCGAGGTTGCACAGGCAGCCGAGCAGGCCGGAATGGTTGCGGAAAGCATGTTCTCCTCCGCACAATCGCTCGGCAGCGAGACCAGGCGGCTGGAAGGGGCGGCGCACAGCTTCTCCCAGGCGTTGCGCGCGTGATTTCCAGAGGGTGGAGGGAAGACCGGGGTGACCGACATCGTCAGTGAAGAGTCCGGAGCCCTGCCCGGTGGCATGCATGACAGAGCAGGCCCCGGAAGCGGCTCCGGAACGGGCCGCCGGACCCTGACCATCGCCCGCTCGGCGCTGCTGCTGGCGGCGGCCCTGGTCGTCTGTCTGGTCGTGATGCTGGCGGTTGGGCTGCAACTGATGCAGGGCATGGACAGGGTGGCCGACGGCTGGCGCGATTACGATCTCCAGGCCGCCACCAGGTCGGACGCGCTGTCGGAGGTCCGCGGGCATCTCGGCCTGGGCGGCGTCATCGACCATTTCCGCGAGGGCGCGCAGGCCGGCACGGCAGGCCATGCGGCAGGCGACCATGCGGCGCTGGAACGCTCCCTGGCGCTGTCGCGGGCCAATCTTGCGATCTACCGCGACATCGTCACCCCCGGCGAGGACGAGGCGCGGGCCATCGCCGCCATCGCCGCCTTTCTCGACGCCATCCAGGTGCAGATGGAGGATCCGGCGGCGGCCATCCCGGCGGAGGCGTTCGACGCCTGCCGCCGCGACGCGGTTAAAGGGCTGGCGGCGCTGAACAGCCATTTGAGTGCGCAGCGTGCGCGACTGACCGCCGCCACCCTGACCGACATCGAGGCCCTGCAACGGCTGATGGCGATCGGCGGCGGCATCATCGCCGTGCTGGTCCTGGCGTTGGCCGGGACCGCCGTGTGGTTCACCCGCAGCCGCATCGTCGGCCCGCTCGGCCGTCTGGTGGAGGACGCCCGCCGTCTGGCCCGCCGCGATCTCGACCGTCCGTTCCAGGGCTGGGGCCGGCGGCGTGAACCGGGCTTCCGGCGGGACGAGCTGGGCCTGCTCGGCCGCAGCCTGGAGGACAGCCGGACCGCCCTGCGCGACCTGTTCGCCGCCATCGAGGAGAAGACGCGCCGGTTGGGCGAGAGCGAGCGCCGCTATGCCATGGCCGCCGCCGCGACCAACGACGGGCTGTGGGACTGGGACCTGGAGAGCGGAGACTTCTACCTGTCGGCCCGCCTGCGCCAGATGCTTCATCTGCCGGCCGACGGCGGCGATCCCGGCCTCGCCGCCCTGCTGGCCCACATCCATCCCGACGACCGGCATGCCGTGCTCGCCGCGATCCGCCAGGGCGAGCATGGAGCGGACGGCGCCAGCTTCGATGTGGAGTTCCGCGTCCTGCCGCCCAACCCGAAGCTGGATGGCCCAACGCAGGAGGACGCCACCCGCTGGCTGCATCTGCACGGCATCGTCGCCGCCGGTCCGGACGGCCGGGTGGCGCGGCTGGCCGGTTCCGCCGCCGATGTCAGCGACCGCAAATCCTACGAGGCGCGGCTGGTCCATCAGGCCACCCACGATTTCCTGACCGGTCTGCCCAACCGCGCTTATCTGCTCCACTGGCTGCGCGGGAGCCGGGCAGCGGAGGGCATCGGCCGCAGCGATCTGGCGCTGCTGTTCCTCGATCTCGACGGCTTCAAGGTGGTCGACGACAGCCTGGGCCATGCGGTGGGCGACCGCGTGCTGGTCGCGACGGCGGAGCGGATCGCCGGCCTGATGGACGCAGGGGAGTTCGTCGTCCGGCTGGGCGGCGACGAATTCGTCGTCGCGGTCCCGTCCGGGCGGGAGGCGGCGATCGCCCGCGCCCAGGGGCTGGAGACCGCCTTCCAGCGCCCGCTCTGCGTCGGCGGCATGGAACTGCGGGTCGGGCTCAGCATCGGGCTGGCGGTCGACGATGGCACCAGCGACGATCCCGATGGCCTGTTGCGCGACGCCGACATCGCGCTCTACCGTGCCAAGGAGCATGGCAAGGGGCGCACCGTGCTGTTCGACGCCTCTCTGCGCGAGGCGATCCTGATCCGCAGCCGCCTGCAACGCGATTTGACCCCGTCGCTGGAGGCCGGCGACATCTTCCTGGTCTATCAGTCGATCGTCTCGCTTCCCGACGGCCGGCTCACCGGGTTCGAGGCGCTGGTGCGCTGGCGCCACCCCGACCTCGGTCCGGTCAGCCCGGCCCAGTTCATCCCGATTGCCGAAGAGACCGGCCAGATCCTGCCTCTCGGCCGCCATGTGCTGGAACGGGCGGTGGAGCAGCTCGGCCGCTGGCGCCGGATGGCCGGGGGGGCCGCCCTGACCGTCAACGTCAACCTGTCGGCCCGCCAGATGTGGGACGAACGCTATGTCGACGACATGCTGGCGTTTCTGGCCGGCGGCCGCGCCGACGGATTGAAGGTCGAGGTGACGGAGAGCATGACCGTCGCCGACCATGATCAGGCCCGCGCCATCCTGGAACGCTTTCATGCGTTGGGCGTGGCGCTGTGCATGGATGATTTCGGCACCGGCTATTCCTCGCTGTCGCACCTCGGCAGCCTGCCCTTCGATATCGTGAAGATCGACAAGAGCTTCGTCAGCGCACTCGGCAGCGATCCCAGCCAGGAATCGCTGCTGCGCGGCATCGTCGAGCTGGCCCACCGCATCGGGCTGGAGGTCGTCGCCGAAGGGGTCGAGACCGAAGAGGAGCGGGCGGTCCTGACCCGGATCGGCTGCGACTATGCTCAAGGCTACCTGTTCGCCCGCCCGCTGTCCGTGGCCGACGCCGAAGCGCTGCTGCTTGCCGCCGGCCGACCTTGATTGGTCCATCCGAGCCGCAACGGAGCAGGATGGTGCCGCGGCCCGGGCGGCACTCACGCTGCCGGGGAGCGGCGGGCGGATCCATCGCCTCCGGCTGCGCAAACACAGGTCGGCCGTGTAGAACAGCGCGATGATGAGGACGGTGCCGAGGCCGTCGATGATGGCGAGCACCGTCAGGAAGACCTTCAGCGATGTCGGGACACGCGGCCCCAGCAGGGACAGCACGCCCAGGGCGAAGGCGATGTCCGTTGCGGTGGGAATGGCCCAACCGCTCATGGTGTCGGGATTTCCACGGAAAGTGATCGCTCGGGGCCTCCGTGACCGCAGACACCATCCGCGCCTTCCTGAACGGTCCCGGCGACATGGCCGCCCTGATGCGTGCCTTCACCGCCGTGACCGAAACCACCCAGCGGGTGCTGGCCGGGCGGCGAGAGCGCCTGCTGCGTGGTGTGTCGGAAGCAACCTCGCGCGCCCGTTCGGCGGCCGAGGCACGAGACGAGCTAACCGGCGATGCTGTCGTGCAAGTCGCTCATCAGGCGCACCCGCTCGGCCTTCAGCACGGCGGCCTTGGCCTGCTGCTGCTCGCGGGCGAAGCTGCGGCGCAGGGCATCCTCGGCCGCCGCCACCTCGCTCTTCAGGCGCTGGCTGAACTGATTCAGCACGTTCATGGTCTGGGCGAAGAGCCAGATCAGCACCCGGCTTTCCCCCAGGGAGTCGCGGGTGAGCAGAATGTCATGCACCGCGATGACCAGATTGAACAGGAAGACGCCGGCCAGCGCCGTGGCCGCGATGTCGCGCTCGCGGACCGCCACGCGCATCACCACGAACAGCACCCACAGCGCGGCGACGCACATGAGCGGAAAATAGACGGTCGTGAGCAGCCAGCGGTGCAGATCGACCGGGAGGGTGAGGAAGCTGGCGGCAACCTTGAACGGCGGCAGCAGGAAGACGCCCAGAGGGACCGGGAGCGGGCGGTGGACGAACAGCAGCGCCATGGGCAGGATAAGGCTGGTGGTCAGGAAGCGGGTGTGATTGATGAGCTGGAGCGAGGTTTCGCTCAGCACCCCATCGCCCAGGATCGCCGACAGCGACACGGCGGCGTGCGACAGGATAACGCTGCTGGTCACCAGGAAGACCTGCTCGCGACGGCAGGCGAGCCAGATGATGAACAGCGGCAGGCCCATGGTGACACCCGGATCACCGCGTTCACCGGCCAGATTGCCGGCATTCCCTGTCCTGGGCCCTGTGGGAGTCCGATATGCCCGGCGTCGGGCGGGTGGAGGATGCGGCCTCTCCCTTCGCCTTCCTCGACGTCGCCTATGGCCACACCTACAATCTGGATGCCCTGCCGGGGGTGAACGAGTGGGCCGACACCAGACTCGTCGGCCTCGGCCTCGGCCTCGGCCTCGGGCTCGACTACACGCTTGGCCGGAGCCTGCAGGGTGGGCTGAGCGTCGGCGTCGCCCTGACGGACGGGCCGGAGACCGACCGCGGCACCGTCACCGCCCAGGCCCGGCTGCTGATGTCGTTCTGACCGCCAATGCCCTCTGCCGCGTCAGCGGGCTAGGTTCAGCGGGCCAGTTCGAAGCGGATCGGCTGCGCGCCCTGCCACAGGGTGCGCTTGCCGAGTTCCGCCAGATTCTCCAGCCCGTCGGTGATGGTGATGAAGTGGTTGCCGGCGAGCTGGCCCATCTTGCTGGAGAACTGGACGCCGCCATAGGCCAGCAGGATCTCGGTCTCGCTGATGCCGCCGGGATAGAGGATGAACTGGCCCGGCGCCGGGTGGCTGGTGTGGTTCTCGTAACCGAGGCCGAAATCGGTGTCGCCCAGCGGAATCCACACCCCTTCGCCGCTCCAGCGGACATGGACGATCTGGCCCTCGTAGGGCAGCAGGCTGCGGAACTTGGCGCAGGTCTTCGGCGCGGCGGCCGTCTCGAAGCGGGCGCCGAAGGTGAAGGGGCCGGCGGTGATGGTCAGGGCGTCCATGGTCGGTGATCCTCGTGTCTGAAATTCAGGAAAGGGCAGTCGTCTCTTCAGGCGGCGCCGACCTTCGGCCGTGCCAGATCCGGCGTGTCGCAGCGCAGGAAGGCGCCGCGGCCGGGCTGCGCCACGCAGGCGCCGCCCTCCACCACCACCTCGCCGCGCGACAGCACGGTCTCCGGCCAGCCGGTCACCTCCAGCCCCTCGTAGGGGGTGTAGTCGACATTGTGGTGCAGCATGGCGTTGGTGATGGTCACCTTGCGGTCGGGGTCGTAGATGACGATGTCGGCATCGGCGCCGATGGCGAGGCTGCCCTTGCGCGGGTGCAGGCCGTACATCTTGGCCGGGTTGGTCGAGGACAGCTCGACGAAGCGCTGGAGGCTGATCCGACCCTTCTTCACCCCCTCCGAGAACAGGATCGGCAGCCGCGTCTCGATGCCCGGCACGCCGTTGGGGATCCAGTTGAAGGGCGTGTCGGCGCCGTGCAGCATCTTGCCCTTGGGATCCTGGTAGCGGAACGGCGCGTGGTCGGACGACACGATGTGGAAGGTGCCGCCGGCCAGCGCGTCCCAGACCGCCGCCTGGTTGGCCTTGTCGCGGGGCGGGGGAGAGCAGATGCACTTGGCCCCCTCCATGCCGTGGCCGTGCAGGTCGTGCTCGGTCAGCACCATGTATTGCGGGCAGGTCTCGGCGTAGATGCGCATGCCGCGGCCCTGCGCCCAGTGGATCTGCTCGATGGCCTCGCGGCCGGAGACATGGACGATCAGGATC
This sequence comes from Azospirillum sp. A29, assembly GCF_042604625.1. Classification (NCBI taxonomy): domain Bacteria; kingdom Pseudomonadati; phylum Pseudomonadota; class Alphaproteobacteria; order Rhodospirillales; family Azospirillaceae; genus Azospirillum; species Azospirillum sp. A29. Next base: position 561,977 of record NZ_CP170467.1, on the reverse strand, counting down.
GGCACGTCGGCCAGCTCGGCCATGGCGATGGCGCGGTGGGTCGCCTCGCGCTCCACCAGCATCGGCCGGGACTCGGCGTGGTAGCGCGGCGCGGTGTGGCCGGCGGCGAGCAGCCTGTCGGTCAGCCAGCCGATGAAGTCGGCGTTCTCGGCATGGATCATCGCCATGGCGCCGTCGCGCCGGGCGACGCTGAGCAGCTCCAGCACCTGCCGGTCGTTCAGCTTCATGTCGTCGTAGGTCATGTAGATCTTGAATGACGTGTAGCCGTCATGGATCAGCGCCGGCAGGTCCTGGCCGAGCAGCTGGTCGGTCGGGTCGCTGACGATGAGGTGGAAGGCATAGTCGATCACCGCCTTGCCGTCGGCCCGGCGGTGGTAGTCGGTCACCGCGTCGCGCAGCGACTGGCCCTTGAACTGGCAGGCGAAGGGGATGACCGTCGTGGTGCCGCCGCAGGCCGCCGAGCGGGTTCCGGTCTCGAAATCGTCGGCCGACTGCGAGCCGTCGCTGGTCGGCTGGTCGAGGTGGCAATGGCCGTCGACGCCGCCGGGCATCACCAGCCTGCCGGTGGCGTCGATCTCGCGCGCGCCCGGTCCCAGCCCGGCCCCGATGGCGGCGATGCGCCCGCCGATCACGCCGAGGTCGGCGGCGAACACGTCGGACGCGGTGGCCAGCGTGCCGTTGCGGATTACGGTGTCGAACTGCGGCATGGAACTCTCCCTCGGTCCCGAAGGACGGGTCTTGCGGTTGCCGGGATCACGGAAAACCGGGATTACAAAAAATAGCCGCCCGGATTGGCCTCGGCGGCGATGGCGCGGCGGGCGTCGTCCTGGAGGTTGCGCAGATGCGCCAACATGGCAGCCTTGGCGGCGGCGGCGTCGCGCTGCTCCACCGCGTCCAGCACCGCCCGGTGTTCGGTGTCGATCTCGCCCTTGCGGTGGAAGCTGCTGGAGATGCGGAACAGGCGGGCGACCACCCGCATGCGCGTGATGGTCTCGGCCAGCGTCGCATTTCCGCTGACGCGGGCGAAGAAGCTGTGGAAATGGTTGTCGTAGAGCCAGTGCTGCATGTCGTCCTCGCCGCCCTCCAGCGCGTCGAGCCCGCGCCGCAGCCCGGCAAGATCGGCGTCGCCGATCAGCGGCACCGCGGTTTCGATGGCGTGGCACTCCAGCAGCTCGCGCATCTGCATGCACTCGAAGAACTCGCGGGCCGAGACGATGCGGACGCGGTAGCTGCGTTCGCTGGTGCGCTCCAGCAGCCCCTCGCCGACCAGCCGGACCAGCGCCTCGCGCATCGGCGTGCGCGACACGTTCAGCCGCTCGGCCAGCCGCCCCTCCGGCACCTCGGCGCCGCCGGGGATCTCGCGGCTGAGGATCAGCTCGCGCAGGTGCGCGAAGGCGCGGTCGCCGAGGTTGGCGGTTCGGGAGGATGGCGGGAGGGCCGGAGGGAGGGGAGGACTCATGGCCGAGCGCCTCTCACTGGCCGTCGACGATGGCGATGTTGCGGTAGGCGCGGCCGAAATGACGCTCGATGCGGCGCTGGACGATGTCCCACAGCGAGGTCATCAGCAGGTAATAGAGGGCGGCGACCGTGAACAGTTCCAGCACCATGAAGCGCTCCTGGATGAGCAGCTGGGTGCTGCGCAGCAGCTCCTCCATCGAGATGACGGAGGTCACCGAGGTGGTCTTCAGCAGCCCGTTCACGCTGTTGCCCAGCGCCGGAATGATGATGCGGACGGCCTGCGGCAGCACGATGTAGGCCATCACCTGCGCCGAGTTGAGGCCGAGCGCGCGGCCGGCGTTGCTCTGCCCGGCGGCGACGCCGAGGATGCCGCCGCGGATGATCTCGGCCAGATAGGCGGCCTCGTTGAGGATCAGGCCGATCAGCGCCGATTCCGTCACCGACAGCTTGATGCCGATCTGCGGCAGGCCGGTGTAGATGATGATGAGCTGGACCAGCAGCGGCGTGCCGCGGAACACCCAGATGTAGGTCTGCGCCACCCGTGCGATCCAGCGGTAGGGCGACAGCCGCAGCAGCGCCAGCACGCAGCCGAGCACGAGGCCGCCGGCGATGCCCGCCAGCGTCAGCCACAGGGTGGTGATCGCTCCGCTGAACAGGTACCCGTTGAACAGGTACTCGAAGAAACCGTCCCAGTTCCAGCCGCTGGTCATTCCGTCACCCTTTCACTCTTGTCCGATGCGCGGGCGGCGGCGGGGGCAGGTCCCGTCCGCCGCCGCCCGCGTTCCGCCTCTCACATGCCGGGGCCGTTGACCTTGAAGGCGCCGTCGTTGGGCAGCAGGCCGTACTCGTCCATCAGCTTCTTGTAGGAGCCGTCCTTCTGCATGTCGTTGAGGACGCCGACCACGGCCTCGCTCAGCGTCTTGCTCTTCATCGCCAGGGCGACCGGGGTCGGGAACAGGCCGTGCAGGGCGCGCTCGAAATCGCCGCGCTTGGCGTATTCGGCCGCCGTCGGGTCGATGGCCACCGAGGCCTCGGTCTGGCCGGCGCGCAGCGCCTGATAGGCCGTGGCGAAATTGTCGAAGGTCTTGATCTCGATGGGCTTCAGCCCCTTGGCGACCACCATCTTGTCGAGTTCGCGCAGCTTGCGCTCCTCGAAGCCGCCCAGCTCGACGCCGACCGGACGGCCCGACAGATCCTCCGGCTTGGCGATTTTCAGCGGGTTGCCCTTGGTCACCGAGATGCTGATCGCCTGCGATTCATAATTGATCATCGGCATCATCTTGGCCCGTTCCTCGGTCCAGAAGATGCCGGTGTTGATCAGGTCCCAGCGGCCGGCCTGGAGGCCGGGGATCATCGCCGAGAACTCGATGCGGACATATTCCGGGGTCAGGCACAGGCGCTTGGCGATCTCGTTGCCCAGCGTGATGCGCATGCCCTTCAGCTGGCCGCTGCTGTCGACGAACTGCATCGGCGGCAGGGTCGGGTTGGTCGACATCACCAGCGTGCCGGGCTTGACCAGCTCGGAATCGGCGACCGCCGGCTTGCAGGCGGCGGTTTGGGCGGCAGCGGGAAGGGCGAACAGGGTCAGGCCGGCGGCGATCAGCAGCGTGCGAATGGTCATCGTAAACCCCTTCTCTCGTGTTTGGATCTCGGATTCGGGCGGAGCGGTCAGGCGAGGGAATCGATCAGGCCGTAGGCCGCCAGATCGGCGCGCAGGGCCAGGGCGTCGGCCTCCGGCAGCGGCAGGCGCGGCGCGCGGGGGTCGCCGACCGGCAGCCCCATCATGCCCAGCCCGGTCTTGGAGGCGGCGACGTAGCGGTGGCCGCCGACCCAGCGGACGATGGGCAGCATCTTCTTGTAGAGCGCCAGCGCCTGTTCCTTGTCGCCATGGTCGGCCACCAGTTCGAACAGGCGGGCCGAATCGCGCGGGATCAGGTTGGAGCAGACGGCGACCCAGCCCTGGGCGCCGAGCCAGAAGGATTCGTAACCGAGGATGCCGGCGAACACCGTCATGCGGTCGCCGCACAGCTCGATGATGTCGCGGACCCGCGTCACCTCCAGCGTCGATTCCTTGATGTAGAGGACGTTGTCGATCTCGCTGAGCCGCGCGACGATGGGCGGGGTGAGGTCGACGTTGGCGGTCGCCGGGTTGTTGTAGATCATCACCGGCAGCGAGATCGCCTCGCCGATGCGGCGGTAATGGTCGAACAGTTCGTCGGGGGTCGGCGAGCTGTAATAGGGCGGGATCACCATCACCCCGTCGGCGCCCATGCTTTCCGCTTCCTTGGCCAGCGCGACGGCGTCGCGCGTCCATTCGGCGCCGGTGCCGATCAGAACGGGCACGCGGCCCGCCGCCTCGGTCACGCAGATCTCGATGACCTGCGCCCGCTCCTCCGGGGTCATCGACAGGAACTCGCCGGTGCTGCCGAGCGGGATCAGCCCGTGGATGCCCTGCTCGATCTGCCAGTTCACCAGCTTCTTCAAGGCCGGAACGTCCACTGCGCCGCCATCGGCGGTGAAGGGGGTGATGAGGACCGTGTAGGTGCCGCGCAATGCCGTCATGGGTTCCCCCAAGCTCCTGCCTAATTTTTGACCTTGCCTAAATACTACTCGTATACTACCTGTATACAGGAATCCAGCGCTATTTGACGCAGCCTCGAAAAGCGCTTTCCACCGCATCCGGACAAAGCCGACCGCCCATGCGCCTCGAACATCCAAGCGTCCGCCGCAATGGCGCTCCCATCGAGATCACCTATGACGGCGAGCGGATTGCCGCGCTGGCCGGGGAGACGGTGGCGGCGGCCCTGGCGGCGCACGGCGTCGCCGCCTACCGCCACAGCCGCGACGGCGGCCGGCGCGGCCTCTATTGCGGCATGGGCGCCTGCTTCGAATGCCTGGTGACGGTGGACGGCAAGGCGAGCCAGCGCGCCTGCCTGACCAAGGTGGCCGACGGCCAGACCATCCGCTCGCAGCCGCCGGCCGGCACGCCGGAGGACCCGCTGGTCCCGCTGGTGCCGCCGCCGGTGGGCGAAGCGCCGGAGGAACGCGTGGTCGATCTGCTGGTGATCGGTGCCGGCCCGGCCGGTCTGGCGGCGGCGGAAGCGGCGGCGCGGCGCGGTGCGGCCGTGGTGGTGCTCGACGAGCGGCCGCAGAGCGGTGGGCAGTATTTCAAGCCGCTCGCCCCCTCGCACCGTGCCGACCGACCGACCGATCGCCAGTTCCGCGCCGGCCTTGCCCTGCTCGACGCGGCGAAGGCGGCCGGCGCCGCCATTGTCCAGGAGGCGACGGTGTGGGGCGCCCATGCCCCCGACGAAGTCGTCGCCGTCGTCGGCGGGCGCGAGACCGTCTACCGGCCGCGCCGGCTGGTGATCGCCGGCGGCGCCTATGAGCGGCCGGTGCCTTTCGCAGGCTGGACGCTGCCCGGCGTGATGACGACCGGGGCCGGCCAGACCCTGGCGCGCGCCTACCGCGTCGCGCCCGGCCGCCGGGTGGTGGTCGCCGGCAACGGTCCGCTCAATCTGCAGCTGGCCTGCGAACTGGTGGAGGGCGGCGTCACGGTGGCCGCCGTGCTGGAGAGCGCGCCGCGCCCGTCGCCCGCCCAATGGCGGGAGATGCTGACCGCGCTACGCGCCGCCCCCGGCCTGATCGGCGACGGCGCCCGTTACCTGCTGAGGCTGCGGCGTGCCGGGGTGCCGGTGCTGTGGTCGCACGGGGTGGTCGCGGCGGAGGGGGAGGAGCGGCTGGAACAGGTGCGCTATGCGCCGCTCGGCGCCGACGGCGCTCCCGGGCTGGCCGAGACCGTCACCGTTGCCGCCGATGCGCTGTGCCTGGGCTACGGCTTCATCCCCTCGACCGAGATCGCCCGCGCGCTCGGCTGCGCCCACCGGCTGGTCGAGGATCGCCATCTCGGCTATCTCGCCACCGAGATCGCGGTGGACGGTGCCACCAGCGTGCCGGGGGTGTTCGCCGTCGGCGACGGCGTCGATCTCGGCGGGTCGAAGGTGGCGCAGGCGCGCGGACGCCTCGCCGGCATCGCCGCCGCCACCCAGCTCGGCCAGACCGACAGCGACCCGGAGGAGGGCCGGCGGGCGCTGGCCGACCTGCGGCGGGCCGAGGGCTTCCAGGCGGCGCTGTGGTCGATCTATCAAGCGCCGCCGCCGCGGCTCGACATTGTGCCCGACGAGGCGATGCTGTGCCGTTGCGAGGAGGTCACCTTCGGCCGGATCCGCGCCGAGATCGCCGCCGGCCATGACAGCCTCGCGGCGCTGAAGCGCAACACCCGGCTCGGCATGGGCCGCTGCCAGGGCCGCTATTGCGCCGCGACCGCCGCGCTGCTGCTGGAGCAGGCGACCGGCAGGAAGCGGGCGCCCGAGCAGTATCTGGCGCCGCGCCTGCCGGCCAAGCCGACGCCTGCTGGCGCCTTCGCCTTCGAGAAGCCGGAATGGGGCGGCCACCAGCGCGCCATCACCCCCAACCTCGCCCGCCCGCTGGAGGACGGTCCGCTGCCCGACCAGGAGGCCGAGATCCTGATCGTCGGCGGCGGCGTGGTCGGCTCCTGCCTCGCCTACTACCTGACCCAGGCCGGGCGCGACGTGCTGGTGGTCGAACGCGGCGACACCAATTTGCAGGCCTCGGGCGCCAATGCCGGCAGCCTGCACGTCCAGTTGCTGTCCTTCGACTTCGGCGCCAAGGCCGAGGCGGGTGGCGGACCGGCGGCGGCGACGCTGACGCTCGGCCCGCGTTCCATCGCGCTGTGGCGGGAGCTGGAGACGGCTTGCGGGGCGGACTTCGAGCTGGCCGTCACCGGCGGGCTGATGGTGGCGGACAGCACGGCCGGCATGGAGTTCCTGCGCGCCAAGGCGGCGCTGGAGCGGCGCTACGGCGTCGAGAACGCCATCATCGACGCGGCCGAGCTGCGTCGCCTTGCCCCCGCCCTATCGGATGGGCTGATCGGCGCCGAATACGCCCCGCAGGAGGGCAAGATCAACCCGCTGCGCGCGACCTATGCGGTGCTGGAGCAGGCCCGCCGCCAGGGCGCCCGCTTCCTGCGCGGGGTGAATGTCACGGGCATCGCCGCGGTTCCCGCCGCCACCGGAGTTGGGGGCGGCGGCTGGCGGGTCGAGACCTCGCGCTGCCGCATCCGCGCCAAACAGATCGTCAACGCCAGCGGCCCGTGGGCGCGCGAGACCGGGCGGCTGGTCGGGATCGACGTGCCGGTGCACAGCGCGCCCCTGCAGATGATCGTCACCGAGCCGGCGCCCAAGCTGGTCGGCCAGTTGGTCGCCCATGCCGACCGCCATCTCAGCCTGAAGCAGGCGGTCACCGGCGGGCTGATCATCGGCGGCGCCTGGACCGCCGTCTTCGACCCGGCGCGGCGCTTCAACACGGTGTCGCGCTCCAGCATCGAGGGCAATTTGTGGGTCGCCCGCCATGTGCTGCCGCAGATCGCCGGGCTGCATGTGGTCCGCGCCTGGGCGGCGATGAACATCAACATCGACGGCGCGCCGATCCTCGGCCCGGTGCCGGGATTGCCGGGCTTCTTCAACACGGTGACGTCCAACGGCTTCACCCTGGCGCCGGTCGTCGCCCGCATGACCGCCGACCTGCTGCTCGACGGCCGCACCGACATCGACCCGACCCCCTTCCTGATCGACCGGTTCGGCTGATCCGCTTCGCTCATCCGTTCAACGCCCCTCCCATCGCCAAGAGACTCCCCCATGATCGCCATCGAGAATGTCAGCAAGAACTATGGCACCTTCCAGGTCCTGAAGGACTGCACGACCACCGTGCGGAAGGGCGAGGTGGTGGTGGTCTGCGGCCCCTCCGGGTCGGGCAAGTCGACGCTGATCAAGTGCGTCAACGGGCTGGAGCCCTTCCAGTCGGGCCGCATCCAGGTGGACGGCATGGATGTCGGCGCGCCGGGCACGAAGATGTCGGCGCTGCGCGCCCGCGTCGGCATGGTGTTCCAGAATTTCGAGCTGTTCCCCCATCTGACCATCATGCAGAACCTGACCCTGTCGCAGCGCAAGGTGCTGGGCCGCCAGACCGCGGAGGCCGAGGCGAAGGGCGAGGCGTTGCTGGCGCGGGTCGGGCTGGCGACCCAGGCGCACAAGTTCCCCGGCCAGCTGTCCGGCGGCCAGCAGCAGCGCGTCGCCATCGCCCGCGCCCTGGCGATGGACCCCATCGCCATCCTGTTCGACGAGCCGACCTCGGCGCTCGACCCCGAGATGATCAACGAGGTGCTCGACGTGATGGTCGAGCTGGCGAACGAGGGCATGACGATGATCTGCGTCACCCATGAGATGGGCTTCGCCCGCAAGGTCGCCCACCGGGTGATCTTCATGGACCATGGCAGCATCATCGAGGACTGCACCAAGGCCGAGTTCTTCGAGACCCAGCGGTCGGAGCGCGCCGCCCAGTTCCTCGCCAAGATCCTGCAGCACTGACTCCTGCCCGGGAGGGGCGTCGGACCCTATCCCGCCGGTCAGGCCGATCAGAACCTTTGCAGGACAACGGTTCGTCTGCTTTGTTAGGAGAAGATCAGCGTCAGGTGGCAGGACTTGGTATGAGCATGGACATCGAAGCCTTCAAAGCCGCGACGCCGGCCGCAGCCGGCGTGAATCTGGCGAGCATGGCCTACCGCACCATCCTGGAGATGATCCTCGACCGCCGCATTCCCAGCGGCGAGGTGATCGTCGAAGACCGGCTGGCGACGGCGCTCAGCATCTCGCGCACGCCGATCCGCGAGGCGCTGGTGCGGCTGGCGAGTGAGGGGCTGATCCGCAAGGAGTTCAACCGCCCCTACCGGGTGCGCGAGGTCTCCAACCGCGAATATTTCCAGAGCATGCGGCTGCGCGAGATCCTGGAGGGGGAGGCCATCGCCGCCGCCGCCTCCAGGGTCGATCCGGTCCGCTTGCAGGCGATGAAGACCGAGATGCTTCGCCTGCGCGACGAGCCCAAGATCCGTTTCGAGGATCATTGGGCGGCCGACGAGGAACTGCACACCCTGATCGCCGAGGCGTCCGGCAACGCGGTGCTGGCGCAGATCATCCGCGACCTGCGGGTGACGACGCGCCTGTTCGAGCTGTCCGGCCTGCCGTCGCGCATCCGTCCCGACTGCGACGAGCATCTCGACGTCATCGCCGCGCTGGAGAGCGGTGACCCGGCGGAGGCCAGGGCCGCCATGGAGCGGCACATCCGCAGCCTCGCCAAGGATGTGCTGGGCGAGATCGCCAAGAGCTGAGCGGTCCCCTTGAGCGGTTCACTCAACCGCTCACTCCGCCGCCAGACGCTGTGGCGTCGTGGAGCGGAACTGCGCCGGCCAGTCGCGCAAGTCCATCTCCGCCTGGGCCATGGCCTTGTCCTTCACATGTCCATAGCCGCGGATCCGGTCCGGGATGCCGGCGATCCGCACGGCCAAATCCAGCTTTTCCGGGGTGAGACCGGCCAGCATTTCCGCGATGGCCCGCTCGTAATCCCCGATCAGCCGGCGTTCCGCCCGGCGCTCCGCGGTGCGCCCGAACGGATCGAGCGGCGTTCCGCGCAGTCCTTTGAGTTTCGCCAGCACCTTGAACACGGGCAGCATCCAGGGGCCATAGGCACTCTTCTTCAAGTGGCCTGTCCGCTCGTCGCGCCCTGCAAGCAGGGGCGGGGCCAGATGGAAGCGCAGGCGGAAGCCGGCCTCGAACTGCCCGGCCAGCTGCGCGAGGAAGGCGCCGTCGGTGTAGAGGCGGGCGACCTCGTACTCGTCCTTGTAGGCCATCGCCTTGTAGAAGGACCGGGCCACCGCCGCGGTCAGCCGGCTGCTGCCCGGCACCGCCGCCGTCTCGGCCCGGCGGACCCGGTCGACCAGCAGGCGGTAGCGCTCGGCATAGGCCGCGTTCTGGTAGGCGGTCAGCTGTTCGACGCGCCGGGCGATCAGCCCGTCGAGATCGTCGGGTGGCGGAGCGGCCACGCTCGAAGGCTTGGCCGGGTGCGCCGCCGCGAGCGCATTGGGATCGGCGGCCGCGCGGCGTCCCCAGGCGAATGCCGACCGGTTGCCGGCAACCCCGGTGCCGTTGAGGGCGATGGCCGTGTCGATGGCCGCGGCGGACAGCGGAATCAGCCCTTTCTGCCACGCGTAGCCGAGCAGGAAGAGGTTCGCCATGATCGCGTCGCCGAACAGCGCGGTGGCGATGGCGGTGGCGTCCAGCGCATCGACCGCCGCCGGGCCGCCGCAGGCGTCGGCGACCCGGCGCACCAGCAGCGGCAACGGCAGCCGCTCCTCCGGGTTGCGGGTGAAGGCGCCGGTGACCGTCTCGTGTTTGTTGAGCACCGCGCGGGTACGGCCGGCCTGCATGCGGCTCAGCCCGTCCTCGCCGGCCGCGACCAGCAGATCGCAGCCGAGAACGGCGTCGGCGCCGCCGGGGGCGATGCGGGCGGCATGGATCCGGTCGGCCCGACGCGCCAGCACGATGTGCGACATCACCGCACCGCCCTTCTGCGCCATGCCGGTCTGGTCGAGGATGGAGCAGGCCAGCCCCTCCAGATGTGCCGCCATGCCGAGGATCGCGCCGATGGTCACCACCCCGGTGCCGCCGACCCCGGTGACCAGCAGACGGTAGGGCTGTTCGAGCGGCGGTGCCACCGGGTCGGGCAGAGTGTCGGCTCCTGAGTTGGCATCGGCCCTGGCCTTGGCGTCTGGCGTCGGGGCGGCGGCCGGGCGCGCCTTGCGCAGCGTGCCGCCCTCCACCGTCACGAAGGACGGGCAGAAGCCGGTCAGGCAGGAGAAGTCCTTGTTGCAGGAGGACTGGTCGATCGTCCGTTTCGTCCCGAACTCGGTGTCGACCGGCACCACCGACAGGCAGTTCGACTGGGTCGAGCAGTCGCCGCAGCCCTCGCAGACCCGCTCGTTGATGACGACGCGGCGGCCGGGGTCGGGCAGCTTGCCGCGCTTGCGGCGGCGGCGTTTCTCGGCGGCGCAGGTCTGGTCGTAGATCAGCGCCGACACGCCCGGCACCTCGCGGAACTCGCGCTGCACGGCGTCGAGATCGTCGCGGTGGTGGATGGTGACGTAGGGCGGCAGGCCGGAGGACAGGCCGTACTTCTCCGGCTCGTCGCTGACCAGTGCGATGCGCTGCACCCCCTCGGCGCGCACCTGCCAGGCGATGGCCTGCGGGGTGAGCTGGCCGTCGTGGGACTGGCCGCCGGTCATGGCGACGGCATCGTTGAACAGGATCTTGTAGGTGATGTTGACGCCGCCGGCGACCGCCGCGCGGATGGCGAGCAGGCCGGAATGGAAATAGGTGCCGTCGCCGATGTTCTGGAAGATGTGGCGGGTCGGCACGAAGGGCGCCAGCCCGACCCAGTTAGCGCCCTCCGCCCCCATATGGGTGTAGGTCGCGGTGTCGCGGTCCATCGCCTGCGACATCCAATGGCAGCCGATCCCGGCATGGGCCCGCGAGCCCTCCGGCACCTTGGTCGAGCTGTTGTGCGGGCAGCCGGAACAGAAATAGGGCGTGCGCTTGGCAACCGGGCCGCCGGGGCGGGCGGCGGTGCCGCTGCCAGTGCTGTTTTGAAGGCGGGCCAGGGCGTCGGCGTCCACCTCCACGCCGCAGCGGGCGAGCCGCTTGGCGAACGCCACCGCGATCTCGGCGACCGACAGCTCGTCGTGGGAGCGTAGCAGGGGCGCGCCGGACTCGTCGTGCTTGCCGATGACGCGCGGGCGCCGATCCGCCGGCAGGCCGTAGAGGATGTCCTTGATCTGGCCCTCGATCAGCGGCCGCTTCTCCTCGACTACCAGGATCTCGTCGAGGCCGGTGGCGAAGCTGCGCAGGCTGTCCGGTTCGAGCGGCCAGGGCACCGCCACCTTGAAGATGGCGATGCCGAGCGCCGCCGCCCGGTCCTCGTCGATGCCGAGTTCCGCCAGGGCCTGCCGGACGTCGAGATACGCCTTGCCGGCGGTGACGATGCCGAAGCGCGCGTCCGCACCCCCGCCGCCACTGCCGAGCGCCACGCGGTTCAGGCCGTTGGCGCGGACATAGGCCAGCGCCGCCGGGATCTTGTGCAGGTGCAGGCGGGCCTCCTGCTCCTGCGGGCTGTCCGGCCAGCGGATGTTGAGGCCGCCGGGCGGCAGGACGAGATCGGTTGGCAGCCGGATGACGGGGAGGGCCGGGTCGAGGGTCATCGAGACGCTGCGGTCGGTCAGGTCGGCCGTCACCTTCATGGCGGTCCAGCAACCCGACAGGCGCGACAGCGCCCAGCCGTGCAGCCCGTATTCGATCATCTCCGGGATGCCGGACGGGCTCAGGATCGGCATCATCGCATCGACCAGCGCATATTCGCTCTGGTGCGAGGTCGTCGAGGATTTGCAGGTGTGGTCGTCGCCGGCCAGGACAAGCACACCGCCCCGCCCGGCCGAACCGGCAAGGTTGGCGTGGCGGAAGGCGTCGCCGGTGCGGTCCACGCCCGGCCCCTTGCCGTACCACAGGCCGAAGACGCCGTCCCAGTCCGGCTTGTCCTGGAGATGGATCTGCTGGCTGCCCCACAGCGCGGTGGCGGCCAGATCCTCGTTGACGCCGGGAACGAAGCGGATGTCGTGGGCGTCGAGGAAGCTCCGCGCCCGGCCCATCTCCATGTCGATGGTGCCGAGCGGCGAGCCGCGGTAGCCGCTCACCAGTCCGGCGGTGCGCAGGCCGGTGGCGCGGTCGCGCCGTTTCTGGAGCAGCGCCATCCGCACCAGGGCCTGCGTGCCGTTCAGGAAAACGCGGCCATGCTCGGCCAGATACTTGTCGTCCAGGGTCACCGCGCCCGTCATCGCCACGCCGTCCGGCATGTGCGTCCTCCCTCGGTGTCATTGTGTGTTCTGAAGTGTACACACTTTGCGGCGAGGGTCAACGGCGGTTCTGGAGCCGGTTCCGGAGACGGCGTTGCCGCAGCGGTCCTGCCGCTGTCCGGGCCGGTTCAGCTGGCCATGCGGCCCATGTAGATGCGCGCAAGTCCTTCCTTCATGGCAGACACCGCGTCGGCCACGCTGATGCCGATATGGTCCGACATGCAGGCCACCGCGCGGCCGCGGTCGCGCGCCTTCAGCGCCTCGGCAATTGCCAGATGCTCGTCGAAGGTGGTGGTGCGGCGTTGCGGGTTCTCGATCTCGATGCGGCGAACGAAGCGGATCCGCGCATTGATGCTCTCCAGCATGCGGACCAGCTCGGGATTGCCGCCCATCGCGGCGATGCGGATGTGGAACTCCTCGTCGCGGCTGGTCAGCTCCTCGGCGTCCATCGCCGCGCGGCTCGCCCGCACGCCGTTCCAGAAATCCATCAGCTCGGCGATGCGGACGTCGCTGGCGCGCTCGGCGGCGAGTTCGACGCTCAGCCGTTCCAGCGACGCCCGCACCTCGAACAGTCCGATGATCTGCTCGGCGTCGAAGGGGCGGCAGTAGAAGCCCTTGTTGGGCACCAGCGTGATCAGTCCTTCGATCACCAGCCGGTTCAGCGCCTCGCGCACCGGCGTCCGGCTGACGCCAAGGGTGGCGGCCAGTTCCACCTCGTTGATCCGCTGTTCCGGCCGGAATTCGAAATTCACCGCCATGCGCTGGATCGCGGCATAGACGCGGTTGACGCTGTCGGCGGCGCGCGGCGCGGGCGCCGCCTTGATGGTCTTCTTGCGCGGGGTTCCCGCCATGATCGTCCTATGTGCTTCCTGCGGTGCCGGTGGGACAACACCCGAATGCCGGTGCCGGGTTCCGGCGATGGAGTGTCCGGCGACGCACCGTTGCAGTGCGCCGCGCGGGACCATAGCACCGGTGGAATATGCAGGCCAGTATACACAACTGCGACCAATTCGGCGGGACGGGGAGGGTCAATGCACCGGTCCGGCTCCCAGATAGAGCTGGCCGACGGTTTCGTCCTCCAGGATTTCCTGTGCCGTGCCCTCGCGGTGGACCCGACCCATCACCAGCACATAGGCGCGGTCGGAGACCTCCAGCGATTCCGCCGCGTTCTGCTCGACCATCAGGACCGAGACACCCTCGCGGTCGCGGATGCGGCGGATGTGGGCGAACAGCTCGTCCATCATCAGCGGCGACAGGCCGGCCGACGGCTCGTCGAGCAGCAGGTGGCGCGGCCCCGGCATCAGCGCGCGGGCCAGCGCCAGCATCTGCCGCTCGCCGCCCGACAGGCTGTCGGCCCGCGCCCCGGCCTTGCGGCCGAGATTCGGGTAATGCTCCAGCAGCTGTTCCAGCCGGGCCCTGCGCGCGGGCGGCGCGACGAACTGGCCGCCCAGCTCCAGATTCTCGCGGATGGTCAGCGGTCCGAAGATGTTGTCGAGCTGCGGCACATAGGCGACGCCGCAGTCGCGGATCCGCCTGTGCACCGGGATGCCGGCGAGGTCGCGGCCGTCGGCGACCACCCGGCCGGCGCGCGGGCGGAGCTGGCCGACGACGGTCTTCAGCAGGGTCGATTTGCCCGATCCGTTGGGGCCGAGGATGGTGACGATCTCCCCCGGCTGCACTGTGATGGACAGGCTGTTCAGGATGTCGGCATCCGGCACGTAGCCGGCGCGCACCTCGTGCACGGAAAGCGTCATGCTCTGGCTCCACTGGTCCTGATGTCGACCGCCCCTCCAACCGCACCGCCGGCGACGACCCGCAGCGGGACGCCGGGCCGGCGGCGGCCGAGATAGGCCTCGACCACCTGCTGGTTGCCGCTCAGTTCGTCGGGGCGGCAGTTGGCGATCACCGCCCCCTTGTCCAGCGCGAGGCAACGGTCGCAGAGGTCGCCGATGAAGCCCATGTCGTGCTCGACGATGACCAGCGCGGTGCCGCCCTCGCGGATGCGGCGCAGATGATCGGCCATGCGCCGGCGCAGCGACGGGTTGACGCCGGCCGTCGGCTCGTCGAGTAGCAGCACCGCCGGGTCGTCCATCAGCGCCGCCGCCAGCCCGAGCAGCTTCTGCTGCCCGCCCGACAGGCCGCCGGCCGGATGGTCGGCAAGGCCGGCGAGGTCGACCTCTGCCAGCAGTCCCATCGCCTTGCCGATGAAGGCCGCCTCTTCGCGCCGCACCGCTCCCGGCGTCAGCAGTGAGCGCCAGGGCGAGGCGCCGGCGGGCAGCCGTCCGCCGGCCAGCATCACCTCCAGCACCGACATGCGGGCCGGCAGCTTGGGAAGCTGGAAGGTGCGGCGCAGGCCGAGCCGGCTCGGCTGCCAAGCGCGCCGCGCGCGGACAGCGGTGCCGTCGAAGCGGATCTCGCCGCTGGTGGGGGCGAGGAAGCCGCTCAGCAGGTTGAGCAGGGTGGTCTTGCCGGAGCCGTTGGGGCCGACCAGACCGACGATCTCGCGGGCCCCGATCTCCAGGCTGACATGGTTGACCGCGGTCAGCCCGCCGAAGCTGCGGGTGACGTCATGGGCGCTGAGCATGGAACCTCCGCAGCCGTTCGGGGACCAGCCCCTGGGGTTTCAGCATCAGGACGGCCAGCACGATCGAGCCGATGGCGAAGACGCGCAGGCTGCCGGTCAGATCGGACGGAAGGGCGACGACATCCTTCAGGAAGGGAATGCCGGCATAGAGCGTGGTGACCAGCAGGGCGCCGAGCACCGCCCCCGCCACGTTGCCCAGCCCGCCGAGAACCACCATCGTCCAGATCAGGAAGGTCTCGAAGGGCAGCAGCTGGTCCGGCCCGATGAAGGCGAGGTAGAGGGTGTAGAGCCCGCCGGCCAGCCCGGCCATCGCACCGCCAATCGCCAGAACCTTGACCTTGCAGGCGACGATGTCGTGGCCGAGCGCGGTGGCGAGGTCGGGATTCTCCCGCATCAGCCGCAGCACGCGGCCGAACTGGGTTTGCCCAAGCCGCCGCGCCGCCAGCGCGGTGCCGAGCAGCAGCAGCGCCGCCAGCGCCAGGGTGGCAAGCGCGCGCGCCACGCCGTCGAGGCCGGGGAACAGTCCGCCGATGCCGCCGATGCCCTGGGGACCGCCGGTCAGCCAATCCTCGTTGAGGGCGACCAGCCGCACCAGCTCGGCCACCGCCAGCGTCGCCAGCGCCCAATATTCGGCGGCGAGGTCGCGGCCGAGACGGCCGATGGCGAAGCCGCCCAGTGCTGCCGTGCCCATGCCGGCGAGCAGGGCGGCCGGCCAGGGCAGCCCGGCGCGGGTCAGGATGGCGACCGCATAGGCGCCGATGCCGAACAGGGCGATCTGGCCGAAATTCAGCAGGCCGCCGGTGCCGGCCTGGAGGTTGAGGCTGACCGCGGCGATCCCGAAGATCGCCGACATGATCAGCACATGCAGGCAGAACTCAAGCACGGCGTCCTCCCCGGCTCAGCAGCCCTTCCGGGCGGTATACGAGGGTCACGACGATGAGCGCGAAGCCGATGCCGGTCAGGTAGCCGAGCGGCAGGTAGCGCGGCCCGTCGGCGGCGAGCAGGCCGAAATCGATGCGCATCACCAGCGTCTCGGCGAGCGCGATGGCGAAGGCGCCGATCACGGCGCCCGGCAGGCTGCCGAGCCCGCCGACGATGGCGGCGGCGAAGACCGGCAGCAGCAGCATCTGCCCCATGCCGATGTCGAGCTGGGTGACCAGCGCCAGCAGGATGCCGCCGATGCCGGCCAGCGTGCCGCCGAGGAAGACGGTGACCAGCGTGACGCGGCGGGCGTCGATGCCCGACGCGGTGGCCAGCGCCGGATTGGCGGCGATGGCGCGGATCGAGCGGCCGAGCGGCGTCAGCCGCAGCATGGCGAAGAAGCCGATCAGGCAGACGGCGGTGATGGCGATGGCGGCGATCTGCAGATCGGACAGAATGGCGCCCCACAGGTCGTGCGGCGGGGTCAGCGGCGTGTCGAACTGCTGCGGCCGTGTGCCGAAGACCGCCTGCAGGCCGGCGCGCAGCATCATGGCGATGGCGAGCGAGCCGATCAGCGCGCTGGCCGGACCGACGCCGGCGAGCCGTTCGAAGGCGAAGCGGTGCAGCAGCATCGCCGCCAGCCCGGCGGCGAGCGCCCCGGCGATGGCGGCGCCGACCAGCCCGCCGCCGGGAAGCAGGGCGGCCACCGCCAGCGCCACCGCCGCGCCCAGCGGAGCCATCTCGACATGGGCGACGTTGGGGAAACGGCTGACGCCGTAGGACAGGTTGAGGCCGAGCGCGATCAGGGCGAGGTCGCTCGTCCGGATCAGGGTGTCGATCAATATCTGGATCACGGGACGTGTCTCCGGTAGGGCGGGGCAGAGCCCCCGGCCGGGCGGCCGGGGACCCTTCGCGTGCGGGAGGTCCGATCTGGAGCGGCGGCGCCTACTTGGCGGCCGTCTTCAGCTCGCCGCCTTTGTAGGAGACGACGATGTAGGGCTGGGTCTTGCGCTGGCCCTGGGCGTCGAAGGCGATGGGTCCGGTGGCGCCGGCATAGTCGCCGAGCGCGGCCAGCGCCTCGCGGATTTTGGCGGGTTCGGTGCTGCCGGCCTTGTTGATCGCGGCGGCGGCCATCATCACGGCGTCGTAGGTGTAGCCGCTGAAGGTGGTGGCGAATTCCTTGCCGAACTTCTTCCGGTAGGCATCGCGGTACCAGGCGCCGTCGGGGCCGACATAGTTGACCTCCATGCCCATCTGGCCCTCGACCGTCTCCGGCCGGGAATCGGCGGTGCACATCGACAGATAGATGCCGAACCAGGGGGTCTTCGACAGGCCGAGTTCGAAGGCCTCGCGGTTGATCGTCGCCGCCTCCTGGCCGTAGCCGGAATAGATGATGACGTCGGGTTTGGCGGCGGCGATGCGCTGCAATTCGCGCCGGTAGTTCGACTGCCCCTCGGTGAAGAGCAGGTTGGCGACGATCTGGCCGCCCAGTGCCTCGAAGGCCGCCTTGGTCTCGCTGTAGACGCCCTGGCCGTAGGCGTTGTTGGGGGCGAGGAAGACCGCCTTGCGGTGGCCCATCCCGTAGACCGCCTGGGCGGTGAACTTCCCGGCGACGTCGTCCAGCCCGATGGTGCTGAAGGAGCGGTCGCCGATGGTTTTGATCGCCGGCGAGGAGGAGCCGGGGTTGATGTGGACGATCCCCTCGCGCTGGAGATACTGGCCGACCGGGATGGTGTTGCCCGAGGAATATTCGCCGATCACCACCGGGGTCTTCGACACCGAGACCAGCTTGCGCGCCGCATCGATGGCGCTCTGCGCCCGGCCGCCGGAATCCTCGACCGCCACCGCCAGCTTGCGGCCGAGCACGCCGCCGTCGGCGTTGACCTTCTCCACCGCCAGTTCGATGCCGCGGCGCTGGTCCTCGCCGATGGTGGCGCTGGCCCCGCTCAGCGGCAGGACCGCGCCGAGCGTCACCGTGTCCTGCGCCCGCGCCGCACCGCTGCCCAGCATCGCCAGCGCCACCGCGCCCAGCAGCGCGCCCCCCGCCGAGCGCCGCGTCATGCCGTTCATCCTCGCCATCGCACATCTCCCTGCCGGTGAATGTTAAGCTGAATGACAATCTGTATACACTTAAGCGTATCGTCGTCCGCAAGGGGGCGTCAACGACTTTGTTGATGGGGCGAACATTTGTGCAGTTGCACAGGGATCGGGCCCGATTTTTGGGCGATGCAGCATCGGAAAAATTCTGTGGACTATTCTGTATACAGTTGCGTATCGTGTGAAAGGAGGGCGGTGCCGCCTCCCGGCCCGCCGGCTTTTGGGGAGAGAATCATGAGCATCCAGCGTATCGAGGTCGGCCCGCGCATGAGCCAGGCGGTCGTCTGCGGCGGTCTGGTCCACACGGCGGGCGTGGTGGCGCTCAGGGCGCCGGGCGCCCCGGTGGCCGAGCAGACCACCGACATCCTCGGCAGGATCGACGAGCTGCTGGCCGCCGCCGGCACCGACAAAACGAAGCTGCTGACCGCCACGATCTGGCTCGCCGACATTGCCGGCTTCGCCGAGATGAACGGGGTGTGGGACGCCTGGGTCGCGCCGGGCAACACGCCGGTGCGCGCCTGCGTCGAGGCCAGGCTCGCCGCCCCGCAATTCACCGTGGAAATCCAAGTGACCGCGGCGCTGTGACCGCTCTGGCCAGGGGGCTTTCAGGCCAGGGAGGCGTTCATGCCAAGGAGGCGTTTATGAAGGTCATCGTGATGGGCAGCGGGGTCGTCGGCGTGACGACGGCCTACTGCCTTCTCAAGGATGGGCACGAAGTCACCGTCGTCGAGCGGCATGACGGCGCCGCTGACGAGACCAGCTTCGCCAATGCGGGGCTGGTGGCGCCGGGGCACGCCTACACCTGGGCGTCGCCGAAGGCGCCGAAGATCCTGCTGAAGTCGCTGTGGCGCAACGACCAGGCATTGCGCTTCCGGTTGCGGCTGGACCCGGCGCTGTGGTCCTGGTCGCTGAAGTTCCTCGGCAACTGCCGGTCGGACCGGGTGGCGGTCAACACCGCCCGCAAGGTGCGGCTCAGCCTCTATTCGCAGGACATGCTGCATCAGGTGGTCGAAGACACCGGGGTTGCCTTCGACGGCGCCAAGGGCGGGCTGCTCTACCTCTACCGCAGCCCGGCGGCCTTCGACGCCGGTGTCGCCAAGATGAGGATCCTGACCGACAACGGCCTGCCGCTGGAGGTGGTCGACCGCGACCGCGCCGCCGCCATCGACCCAGCGCTGTCGGCCACCAAGGACCGCATCGTCGGCGGCATCTACGCCCCGTCCGACGAGAGCGGCGATGCCCGGCTGTTCACCCGCAACCTCGCGGACTGGTGCGCGGAGCGGGGCGTCCGCTTCCTCTACGGCACGACGATCCGCGGCGTCGAAACCGCCGCCGGCGAGGTGACCGGGCTGGTCACCGACAAGGGCACGCTGACCGCCGACGCCTATGTGCTGGCGATGGGCTGCCAGAGCGCGGCGCTGGCGAAGCCGCTCGGCCTGTCGCTGCCGATCTATCCGATCAAGGGCTATTCGGTCACCGTGCCGGTGGCCGGGCGCAACAACACGCCGCGCATCGGCGGGGTGGACGAGGAGAATCTCGTCGCCTACGCGCCGATGGGCGACCGGCTGCGCATCACCGCGACCGCCGATTTCGCCGGCTACGACAAGCGCCACAGCCCGGCCGACTTCCAGGCCATGCTGGCGGCGGCGCGCGATCTGTTCCCCGACGCGGCCGACTACAGCCGGCCCAGCTATTGGGCCGGTCTGCGGCCGATGACGCCGGAGGGAACGCCGATCTTCGGCCGCGGGCGCCAGCGCAACCTGTTCCTCAACACCGGACACGGCCACATGGGCTGGACCATGTCCTGCGGGTCGGCCCGCATCACCGCCGACCTGATCGCCGGCCGCACCCCGGCCATCCCGCTCGACGGCATGCAGGCCGTCCACTGACAGGTGCGCGGGCGGCGTCAAAGCCGTGCCGGTGCGTCCGCGCCACTCCTCCGCGCCACCCCTTCGCGATACTGGGAGAATCCCCGACATGGATACCAACGTCACCGTCGCCGAGGAAGGCGCCGGTTCTCCGGCCGCCACCCTGGTGCTTCCCTTCGCGACCGATGGCGGCCTCGCCGCCCGCGCCGCCATCGGGCTTCTGGTGCTCGCCACCGACCAGACCATCGAGCATGAGTGGCGCTTCCTGCTCGGAGAGCCGGGGATCGCCGTCTACAACGCGCGTCTTTGGAACGACAAGGAGATCGCGCCGGAAACGCTGGCGCGGATGGAGCAGGACATTGCACCGACGACCCGGCTGATCCTGCCCGGGCTGGAGTTGAACGTCGTCGCCTTCGGCTGCACGTCGGGCAGCATGGTGATCGGCCCGGAGCGTGTCCGCGAGCATATCCGCGAGGCGCGGCCGGGCATCGCCACCACCACGCCGGTGGAGGCGGTGGACGCCGCGCTCGGCTCCCTCGGCGCGCGGCGCATCGGTCTGGTCGCGCCATACCAGCGCCGCGTCGGCGAGGCGATGCGCGATTACTTTGTGAAGGCCGGTTACGAGGTGCCGGTGCTGGCGATCTTCGACGAACCCGACGATACCATCGCGGCCCGCATCGCCCCGGACTCCATCGCCGCGGCGGTGGCGCAGGCCGCCGCCCACTCGGAGGTGGACGCCGTCTTCGTTTCCTGCACCAGCCTGCGCGTTGCCGAGGCGGTCGAGGCCTTGGAGGCACGCACCGGCAAGCCGGTCACCTCGAGCAACCATGCGTTGGCGTGGCACAGCCTGCGCCTTGCCGGCGTCACGGATGTGCTGGAGGGCCGGGGGAGGCTGTTCCGCACCCAGCTGCGGTAGACAAAGCGGTTTGCCGGCGGTCTCCGCTTGCGGCAGTGTGGCCAGGGACGAGTGTGGCCAGGGACGACTTGATGGGAAAGGGGGCGGACCAACCTCTAACCCCAGGGGCCGCCATCTCAGATGGTCGCCATCCCAGGGCCGCCCAAGAGGAGACCGCTGCAATGGCCGAAACCGCCGTAGGCCGCTTCACCACCGGTTCGCCGATGCGCCATGTGATGGTGATGACCGCCACCGGCTCGGTCGGGCTGATCGCGGTGTTCGCGGTCGATCTGCTGAACCTGTTCTACATTTCGCTGCTGGGCGAACGCGAGCTGGCGGCGGCGGTGGGCTTCGCCGGCACCGTCCTGTTCCTGCAATCGTCGCTGTGCATCGGGCTGTCGATCGGCGCCGGAGCGCTGGTCGCACGCGCCATCGGCGGCGGCCGGCGCGCAGAGGCGGCGAGGCTGGCGGGATCCAGCCTGATTCTCACCGCGCTGGTCGCTGCAGCGGTCGGCCTGCTGACCTTGCCGCTGCTGGGACCGGCGATGGATCTGCTGGGCGCCAGGGGAGCCACCAGGGATCTTGCCGTCGGCTATCTGACCATCCTGTCGCCGACCCTGCCGCTGCTCGGCCTCGGCATGGGCTGTTCGGCGATGCTGCGGGCGCAGGGCGACGCGCGCCGCGCCATGACCGTCACGCTCTATGCGGCGCTGTTCACCGCGGCGCTGAACCCGATCCTGATCTTCGGCCTGCGGCTGGACCTGACCGGTGCCGCGGTGACGGTCGTGCTGTCGCGCTGCCTGCTCGCCGCCGTCGGCTGGCACGGCGTGGCGCGGGTGCACCGGCTGCTCGCCGTCCCGGGCTGGACCGGTCTGCTGACGGATGCCGGGACCCTGGCCGGCATCGCCGGTCCGGCGGTCCTCACCAATCTCGCCACCCCGATCGCCGGCGTCTATGTCACCACCAGCATGGCGCGTTTCGGCGATGCGGCCATCGCCGGGGCGGCCATCGTCGACCGCATGGTTCCGGTCGCCTTCGGCACCATCTTCGCCCTGACCGGCGCAGTCGGCCCGATCCTGGCGCAGAATCTGGGTGCCGGGCGCCCCGACCGGGTGCGCGCGACCCTGCGGGCCAGCCTGGTGCTGATGGTCGTCTGGGTGCTGGCGGTCTGGCTGGGCCTGTTCCTTGCCCGCGATCTGGTGGTGAGCGCCTTTTCCGCCAAGGGCGTGTCGGCCGATCTGGTCCGCCTGTTCTGCACCGCAGTGGCCGGTGGGTTCTTGTTCGTCGGCTTCCTGTTCGTCGGCAACGCCGCCTTCAACAATCTGGGCTTTCCCCTGCTGGCGACCGGGTTCAACTGGGGCAGGGCGACGCTGGGGACCATACCGTTCGTTGCGGTTGGCGGCTGGCTGGGCGGGGCGCCGGGGGTGCTGATCGGACAGGCGGCGGGATCGGTGCTGTTCGGTATCGCGGCGGTCCTGGTGGCGTTCCGGGTGACCGGGCGGCTCGGCCAGAGCGGAGGCGGCCTGGCACCGGAGGCCGTGGCGGTGCCGGCTGACGTTCCGCTGTCCGGCAAGGCGGCGGTCGCGCTGGCCGTGCAGGTGAACCGGCCGTAAGGCGGCAGCCGGGGAACTCCACACTCTCCTGCACGTCGGCTCAGCTATCGCGACAAGGCCGACAGCCTCGCCCTGCGCTGGGTGAAATATTGTGCCGGCGTGCTTCCCAGGGCCTTCTTGAACATCGTGATGAAGGCGTTGACCGACTCGTAGCCGAGCGTGTCCGCCACCGTCTGCACCGCGGCCCCGCCGGCCAGTTCGCGAAGCGCCACGACAAGGTGCAGCTGCTGCCGCCAGCGTCCGAAGGTCAGGCCGGTCTCGCGGAGCATCAGGCGGGCCAGCGACCTCTCGCTCATGGCGACGCGCTTGGCCCAGTCCCCCAAGGTGCTGCGGTCGGACGGTTCGACCGTCAGGGCGTCGGCAATCGTCCGGATCTTCGGATCGTTGGAGATGGGCAGGTTGAAGTGTTCGCGCGGCATCCCGGCCAGCTCGTCCAGCGTCACCCGTGCAAGCCGGGCGGCATGGCTGTCCGGCAGATAGTCCAGAACCTCGCCGGTCAGCCGGTTGACCAGCTCCCGCACCAGGGGAGAGATCGACAGGGTGCAGCAGACCTCGGGCAGGTTTGCCGCTCCCGGCTCGACGAACAGGTAGCTGAGCCGGGCATTCGCCGTCGTTCTGACGCTGTGCGGCATGCCGCCCGGAATCCACACGCCGCAATCGGGCGGCACGATCCAGATCTCGTCGTCCGCGGTGCAGGTGACGGCGCCATGCAGCGCCAGAATCAGCTGTCCCCGCCGATGCACATGCACCGGCACTTCCGCCTCGTAGTCCGCGAAGTCGAGCAGGCGTGCGACGGCAGGCCGGTCCGCAAGATCGGGATCGAAGACGGAAACGGCGGACCGTGACCCGGAGATCGCATTCGGCATGGTCGGTTTTGGCATGATTAAGGGATTTTTTGACAGGATACCTAATTTATCTGGATGCGCAATGCGGCGATACTCGGGGGCATGAGAACCCACCATCCTTCGAACCGGCTCCTGACGGCCACCGGGATCGCGCTGCTGCGGACGGATGCGGACGCGCTGCTCTTCTCGGCGAAAAGCTTCGCCGCGGCGATGCTGGCCTATTACATCGCGCTGCGCGCAGGGGTGCCGAAGCCCTCCTGGGCCATCGTCACCGTCTACATCGTTTCGCAGACCTCGGCCGGCGCGTCGCTCAGCCGCGGCGTCTACCGTTTCGCCGGCACGATTGTCGGTGCGGCGGCGACCGTGGCGATCATCCCCTGTTTCGTGAACGATCCGCTTGTCTGCAGCGTGGTCCTCGCCGGCTGGATCGGCCTGTGCCTCTTTCTCTCGCTGCTCGACCGCACCGCGCGGGCCTATGCCTTCGTTCTGTCCGGCTACACCGCCAGCCTGATCGGCTTTCCCGGTGTGTTCAATCCCGCCGCCATCTTCGATACGGCGTCGGTGCGGGTCCAGGAGATCTCCATCGGGATCCTCTGCGCCGTCCTGGTCCATCGCTTCGTCCTGCCGAAACGCATGACCGGCCAGTTCACCGCCAAGCTGTCGGCGACGCTGCGGGACGCCCGCCGGCTGGCGGGCGATGCGCTCCGCGGAAGCTCCGGGCCGGAGATCCGCCGCGACCGCGACCGGCTTGCGGGCGATCTTCTCGCCCTGCAAGGGCTGGCCGGTCACCTGCCCTACGATCCGGTCCCGGTGACGCCGAGCCGCGAGACGCTGCACCTGATCCATGACCGGCTTGCACGGCTGCTGCCGCTGGCGACGGAGGTCGGGGACCGCATCCATGCGCTGCGCAGCGGAGACCGCAGTCTGCCCGACGAACTTGCCGACGAACTGGCCGCGCTGCTGGATGAGGCGGGGCGTTGGCTCGCTGCCGCCGACGCGTCCGGGCGGGATGCCGTCGCGGTCCGGCTGATCGACCGCGCCCGGACGCTGCGGGCACGCATTGCCGCGGAGGCCGCGACGGCTGGCGACAGGCTCGCGGCCAACCTCGCCGGCCATCTCGCCGAGATGATCGGCCTGCTTCACGAGTGCGACCGGCTCGGACGGATCGTTGGGCGGAGCAGCGCCCGGACCGCCATTGCCACCACCATGCTGCCGGACGCCGCATCGCACCGCCGCGCCGGGCGCGCGACAGGCTATGTCTATCACCGCGACCCCTGGATGGCCGCCCGGACCGCGCTGGGCGCGGTCGCCGGCATCGTCATCGGCTGCGCGTTCTGGATCTGGTCGGCTTGGCCGGAGGGCGGACTGGCGGTGTCGATCCTGGGCGTCTGCTGCGCCCTGTTCGGCAACGTCGACACGCCGGCGCCGAATGTCGTCAAATACATGACCGGCTCGGTCGTCGGGGTGGCGGTCAGTCTCGTCTACAGCTTCGCCATCCTGCCCCGCGTGACGGATTTCGCCGGTCTCGCCGCGGTACTCGCGCCCGCCTTCCTGGTCGCCGGCTCGCTGCAAGCCCGGCCGCCGACGACCTACATGGCGCTCGGCATCACTTTGACGATCCCGATCCTGTCGGGACTGGGCGCCAGCTATGCCGGCGACTTCGCCGGGTCGCTCAACAGCGTCGTCGCGCTGTTCGCGGCGACAGGATTTGCCGTCGTCAGCATGAGCCTGTTCCAGACCATCCTGGTCGATGCGGCAATCGGCCGGCTGCTTCGGCTGAACCGGCGGGATGTCAGGCGGCGGGCCCTGGGCGGCGCACCCGACGAGGCGCTCTGGACGAGCCTGATGATCGACCGGACGGCGCTGCTGCTGCCGAGGCTCCGGCTGTCCGGGGCATCCCACCCGGATGTGCTCGACGACACCCTGCACCATCTGCGCGTCGGTCACGCCGCCGGCCGGCTTCATCGGGCGATCCGACATCTCGACCCAAGTGACGGCGCCAGCGACAGCAGCCGGATCGTCAAGGACGGGATCGAGCTTCTCACGGCGATTGCCCTGCGCTTTGGCCCCGGATACCGGGCGGGACCTTCCGATGCCGCTGCACTGCACCGGCGCATCGAAGCGCTGACGGCGCGGATCGCCGATTCTCCGATTGCTGATGGCCCGATTGCCGGCCGTGCTCTGCTGCTCGACCTGCTCATCGACCTCCGGTTCGCCCTCGGTCCGGGCGGTGCGGTGACTTGGGAGAACGACCGATGATCCTCGATCTCGATTTCGGGGGCGTCTTCCTCCCCGGTCTCTTGGTGCTTGCCCTGGCGGCGCTCGCCGGCACCGTCGCGCTGGTCCGTCTCTTCGCGGCTGCGGGGCTCTTCCGCCTGACCGCCAGCCGGCCGCTCGTCGAACTCGCCACCTTCGCCCTCCTCTACGGCCTGCTTTTGCAGGCTCTGCCCTCCAGCGGAACATTCCAATGAAAGCTGTGCTGTCCCTGCTCGGGCGGTATGCCCTGACCCTTTGCTTCGGTACGGCTGCCGCTGTCGTGGCGTTGCAGGTGTGGAACCGTCACGAGCAGACGCCGTGGACGCGGGATGCCCGGGTGAGCGCGGAGGTGGTCCAGATCGCGCCGGAGGTCTCCGGGACCGTGGGCGCCGTCTCCGTTTCCGACAACCAGTATGTGCATCGGGGCGATGTCCTCTATGCGATCGACCCCAGGCGGTTTTCGCTCGCGGTGGCGTCCGCACAGGCCGAGGCCGAAGCCCGGCGCCAGGACATGCTTGTCCGGCAGGCGGCGGCGCGGCGGCGAAGCCAGCTCCGCGAGGTCATCTCGCAGGAGGATGTGCAGCAGACGGCCGGGGCCGCAGCACAGGCGGCGGCGACCTATGACGGCGCAGTGGCGGCGCTCGATCTCGCCAAGCTCAACCTCGCACGGGCGACGATCCGGGCGCCGGTCGACGGGTATGTCACCAATCTGCGGCTGCGGCCCGGCGACTATGCCACGGCCGGCGTGACGAAGATCGCCATCCTCGACGCCACCAGCTTCTGGATCACCAGCTATTTCGAAGAAACGAAGCTGCGGCGGATCCGTGTCGGCAGCCCGGCGCAGATCATGCTGATGGGCTTCGACGAACCGCTGTCCGGCCATGTCGAAAGCATCGGCCGGGGCATCGAGGACAGCAACGGAACGCCCGGCCACCTCGGCCTGCCGAATGTCGAGCCGACCTTCAGCTGGGTCCGCCTCGCCCAGCGCATCCCGGTGCGCATCCGCATCGACCGGGTGCCGCCCGGCGTCGAACTGGCGGCGGGCATGACGGCGACCGTCGCCATCGGGTCCGCAACCGCTGCCGACGCGCTGTGACCGGCCGCGTCGGACGGCTCGGCTGCCGCTCAAGGCGGCGGGGGCAGCCGGCCGCGGGCGATTTCGACCGGGTAATCGGCGAAGAAGACCGGAAAGGTCCCATGCTCCGCTTCCCCCAGCATGGCGACATACCAGCCGGCATAGGCCCAGTCCGCACCCTGGCCGTCGCGGGCGATCTCGGGAAACCGCTCGACGAACTTCGCGGCGAGATGGCGGGCGGAATCCTGCGCCGAATCCTCCCATCCGAAATAGCGGTCCTTCTGGCCCGTGCTGTAGCTGGCGACCTGCCGGCTCCAATCGAGCGGCTCCCATCCGTTCGGGGCCACATTGCCCGCCGGCGTGACGTGGCAGCGCCAATGGCATCCGGACGGGGCCATGCCGGGCGCGATCCTGAGGCGCTGGTACCCGACCTTGTGAAGCTCGCCCACCATGGCGAGCAGGCGGCCGGCCCAGCGGATGGCCGGATCGGTGGGCGGAGACAGCGACACCGGCATGACTTGCGCCCCGTCCATCCGCATCTCCTCCCACGATTGGCCGATCACCGATTCAGCCATCGCCGTTCCGGCCTTGCAAGCGTCCCGGGACAGCCCGGCCCCCGACCGTCAAGCGGCGGTTCCGCGCAGCCCCCGCGGTTTCGCGGTGTTCCGGAGTTCAACCGGCCTCGGCCATCCATGCTTCGGCATCGGCGCCTGCGGGGATGCGCAGCGGTGCCGACGGATCGGTCGCGGTGCGCCAGATCGCCTGCGCGACATCCTCGGCATGGGTCACCGGACCCGAGCCGTTGCGCATTGCCGCCAGCATGCGTTCGATCAGCGGCTGGTAATCGGGGTCGTCGAGGCCGCGCAGATGCTGGCGCGCGCTTTCGCCGAACTTCGTTTCGGGCGAGCGGCCGGGCATCACCAGATGCACCCGGATGCCGAAGGGCTCCAGTTCGACCGCCAGGGATTCGGTGAACGCATCCACCGCGGCCTTGCTCGCGCGATAGACGCCGATCAGCGGCAGCGGCTTGAGGAGGGCGGCCGAGGTGACGTTGATCACCACGCCCGCACGGCGTTCGCGGAACTGCGGCAGTGCGGCCTGGAGCATCGCCAGCGTGCCGAGCGTGTTGGTCTCGAAGAGGGATTTCGCCGTTTCCGGGCTCGTCAGCTCCACCGGGACGGGTGCGCCGAAACCGGCATTGTTGACCAGCACGTCGATTGGACCGGCATCGCCGATCAGCTGATCGATGCTGCTCCGGTCGGTGATGTCGAGCGGCAGGACGCGCAGACGCTCGGACGCGGGCAGCATATCCGCGCGCCCGCTGCGCGTTGTCGCGACGACAGTCCAGCCGCGGTCGAGGAAGAGCCGGACGGTCTCAAGGCCGAAACCGGATGAGCAGCCGGTGATGAGGATGGTGGACATGCGAGGCCTCGTTTCATGGGTGCGGCCTGTATGCTAGCCAGAGGGGGCAGGACGGTATACGGTTAGGCGTCCTCATTTCTACGCAGATGGTCCTGATTTGCGCGTCGATCCGCTTGCCGAAGTCGTCAGCCTCCTGAAACCCGCCGCGCGGTTTTCAAAATTCGTGGAGTGCGCCGGGTCCTGGCGCATCCGTCGCGAGGGCACCGGCGAGCCGTTCTATTGCGCGATCCTGGAAGGCAAATGCCGGGTGATGGTGAACGGCCATACCCTGACGGTGCTCGAAGCCGGGGATTTCGTCATGGTCCCGGCCATGCAGGAATTCATCAACGAGAGTCCGGTGCCGCCGCCGCCCGGTGTGTTCGAAAGGCCGGCGGAGATCGGGCCCGGTCAATTCCGGGCGGGCCAATTCCGGGCCGGATTTGCGGAAGGGTCTCCGGATCTGCGCATGCAGGTCGGGCACTGCGTTTTCGATTCGCCCGACGCCCCGCTTCTGGTGCCCCTGCTGCCCCGCACCGTGATCGTCCGGGGCGAACCCCGTCTTCTGACGGTGATGCAGCTTGTCAGCGACGAATCGCAGGCGCGCAGGTCGGCCCGCGACCTTGTCCTGGAGCGGTTGCTGGAGGTGCTGCTGATAGAGGCGTTCCGCTGTGCCGGCAGCGTGGATGGCGCACCGGGCCTGGCGCGCGGGCTTGCGGATCCGCGGCTGGCCGACGCGTTGGGCGCGATGCACGCCGAGCCGGGCCGCAGCTGGACGGTGGCGGAACTCGCCGCCGAAGCGGGGATGTCGAGATCCGCCTTCTTTGCCCGCTTCGACCGGGTCGTCGGCGTGGCACCGATGGAATATCTGCTCTCCTGGCGCATGGCACTGGCCAAACAGCTTTTGCGCGACAGCGAATTCGGGGTCGAGGAGGTTGCGGAGCGTGTCGGCTACAGCTCGGCCAACACGTTCACCGTCGCCTTCACGCGCTTCCAGGGCGTTTCGCCGGCACGCTACTCACGGTCGCCCGAGACTGGCGACGGCCCGATGCCAGTGGGGGATCGACGCTGAGTTTTCAAATCCGCGCGGCACTCAGCTCCCGCTCCAGACCGGGGGGCGCTTTTCCAGGAACGCGGCGATGCCTTCCTGATAGTCGGCCGACAGGTAGCAGCGGCGCAGCAGGTCGCCGTCGATGCCGCGCGGCAAATCGTTGTCGCGCAGCCGGCGCAGCCCCTCGCGCGTCGCCCAAAGGGTCAGGGGGGCCAGCGCGGCCAGTTCCTCCGCCACCTGCTGCCCATGGGCGGTCAGCTCGTCCTCGCCGGCGACGACGGTGCGCACCGCCCCGGCTGCCGCCAGATCGGCAGCGCTCAGCAGGCGGGCGCTGAAGATCATCTCCCGTGTCCGCGCGGTGCCGAGCAGCATCGACAGCCTCGCCAGATTCTTGACGCTCAGGCAGTTCCCCACCGTGCGGGCGATGGGGAAGCCGAAGCGCACTGACGGCGAGGCGATGCGCACGTCGCAGCAGGAGGCCAGCAGCGCCCCCTCGCCGATGCAGGGGCCGGAGAGAACGGCGACCGTCGGCACGCGCACCGCTTCCAGGGCCATCGCCGCCGCCTCGGCGCGAGTCTCCAGGATGGTGAAATCCTCGGGCGAGGAGACGCTTTGCAGGCAGGACAGATCGGCCCCGGCCATGAAGGCCGGCTTGTCGCCGGCCGCGCCGGTCAGGGCAAGCGCCTTCACGGTGGGATCGGCGTCGACCGCCCGGCAGATCTCGATCAGCCGGTCTTCCATCCAGGGGGTCATGGCGTTGCGGGCGCGCGGACGGTTGAAGATCACCCACTCCACAGCACCGCGCCGCTCCGTCAGGATTTCGGGTGCAGGCTCGGGGGCGGCGCCCGTTGGGGCGCCGGTCGTCAGATCGGTCATGATCGCGAATATCCTCTAAAGGCCGCCAGGGAAGGTCGTCAGGCGGAGGGGGCCAGGATCTGGCAGGCGTCGATGGGGAGATGGACCGTCGTCACCGCTCCCGGTCCGTAACGCCGCTCCGGCGGCACGAAGGCGCGGATCGTCCGCCCCTCGCCGATGTCGACCAGCACGTCGCGATGCTCGCCGAGATAGGCGGAGCGGATGATCGTGCCGGGCAGGCTGTTGCAGGACAGGCCGCCGTCATCGTCCAGCCGCACCTTGGAAGGGCGCACGCAGAGCGAGACGGAACCGCCGCGCGCCACCCCGCTGCGGTCGGGAGCGGTCAGCACGCGGTCGCCGATGCGGATGCTGCCCTCGCCCTCGCCGGTGCCGGGCAGCTCGTTGTTCGAGCCGATGAAGCGGGCGACGAAGGCGTTGGCCGGCCGCTCGAACACATCCTCGGGCGTGCCGAACTGCTGGACCGCTCCCGCCTTCATCACGGCGATGCGGTCGGCGGTGACCAGCGCCTCCGACTGATCGTGGGTGACATAGACGGTGGTGATGCCCAGAAGGTCGTGGACCTGCCGGATCTCGAAGCGCATCTCCTCGCGCAGATGGGCGTCGAGGTTGGACAGCGGCTCGTCGAGCAGCAGGATGGAGGGCTCTACCACCAGCGCACGGGCCAGCGCGACGCGCTGCTGCTGGCCGCCCGACAGCTCGGACGGGTAGCGGTCGCGCAGGGCCTCCAGCCGGACGGTGCGCAGCGCGCGGGTCAGCCGCTCGGCGATCTCGGCCTTGGGCAGGCGGCGGATGCTGAGCCCGAAGGCGACATTCTCGGCCACCGTCTTGTGCGGCCAGACCGCGTAGTTCTGGAAGACCAGCGAGATGCCGCGCCGCTCCGGCGGCAGCACCCCGCGTGGCGAGGAGAGCAGCACGTCGTCGGCCCAGATCTCGCCCTCGGTCGGGCTTTCGAAGCCGGCCAGCAATTGCAGGGTGGTCGATTTCCCGCAGCCCGACGGCCCCAGCAGCGCCAGCAGCGTGCCGTTGGGAACCTGGAGGTCGATGCCGCGCAGCGCGGTGTAGCTGCCGAAGGACTTGCGCAGATTGGTGATGCGGATGCCGCTCATGAGGGAACTCCGGCCGCCGTGGCGGTCTTGCGGGAGGTGCGCCGGGCGCCGGTCAACCCGGCGAGCGGGCGGGCCACCGCCACGAGGAACAGCGTGATCAGGAGGAGAAGGACGCTCATCGCGCAGACGGCTTCGTAATTGCCGCCGTCCTTGGCGTTGTAGATCAGCGTGGTCATCACGTTGGTCTTCGGCGTGATCAGGAAGACGGCGACCGACAGCTCGCGGATGATCGGGATGAAGACCAGGAACCAGCCCGACACCAGCCCACCGCCCATCAGCGGCAGGGTGATCGACAGGAAGGTCCGCGCCTCGCCGGCGCCCAGGCTGCGGGCGGCGCGCTCCAGCTCCGGCCCGATGCCCTTCAGGATCGACCCGCCGTGGGAATAGGCGATGGGCAGGAAGGTGGCGGCGAAGGCGGCGATCAGCAGCAGCGGCGTGCCGTAGAGGTTGAGGGGGGCGCGGGTGTAGGCGGCGAAGAAGCCGACCGACAGGACGATGCCGGGGATGACGATGGGCACCGTCGCCACCGCCCCCAGCAGGGAGGCGCCGACCATCAGCCGCCGCTCGACGATGTAGGCGACCACCGTGCCGAGCGCCACGCACAGCGTCGCCCCCAGCGTCGAATAGACCAGCGAGTTGACGATGGCGGTGTGGGTTTCCGAATTGCCGAAGATCGCCCACCAGTACCAGTAGAGCGACAGGTTCTCCCAACTCAGACCCTGGCCCCAGGCGCGGGTCAGCGACACCAGCAGCAGGGCGGCATAGGGCAGGAAGACCGACGCCAGCGGCATGAGCAGGGCGAGGAACAGCGCGGGCCAGCGCCAGCCGCCGAGACGGATCTGCCGCCCGGCGCGCGTCTTGCCGGAGATGGTGACGTACTGCTTGCGGCCGAGATAGCGGCGGCGCATCCAGAACAGGGCGCCGGTGACCAGCAGCAGCGGCATGCAGTAGGCGGCGGCCAGATAGATTTCCGGCGGGAAGAGCTGGTAGAACTCGGCCAGCTTGGTGGTGACCACCGGGATGCCGGTCGGCGTCAGCAGGAAGGCCGGGACGCCGAACAGCGTCAGACCCTGGATGAAGGACAGGATGAAGCTGGCGATCACCGCCGGTGCGGCCAGCGGAATGGTGATGCTGACCATCGTCCGCAGCACCCCGCAGCCCAGCGTCGTCGCCGCGTCCTCCAGCTCCACCGCCATCTCGTCGAGCGCGCTCGACACCATGGTGAAGCTGTAGGGGACGGTGTAGATGCCGCAGACGAAGATGGCGCCGGCCATCGAATAGATGTTCAGCGGCGCCCCGGCACCGTCGCCGGCCAGCCAGCGCCACGCCGTGTTGAGCCAGCCCGAATTGGGCGCGGCCAGCAGGATCCAGCCGGTGGCGCCGATGAAGGACGGGGTGACGAAGGCGGTCAGCGTCAGGACGCGGATGGTGCGGCGGAACGGCAGGTCGGTGCGCGACACCAGCCAGGCCAGCGGCACGCCGATGCCGACCGCGATCAGCGCCGTGGCGGCGGCCAGGATCAGGGAATTGACCAGCGGCTCGATCAGCTCGGCCGACTGGACGACACGCGCGTAATTGTTCAGGGTCCAGGCGCCGGTCGCGTCGTCGTGCAGGCTGTTGAACAGCACCCAGCCGACGGGCTGGACCACCAGCAGCACCAGGAGAAGGATGACGGCGCCGAGGACCGCCGCCCTGACGAGCGGCACCCGCGCCATGACGGGACGGGATTCGGCGCTGCGGGAACTGGTTGAAATGACCCCCATTGGGTCCGCCTCCCGTTGCCAGGGATGGGCCCTGCGGCCCAGCATGATGGAGTGTTCCCGAACCTGCGGCCGGGTGGCAACCGCCGCCGGTCCGAGATTTGGAGTCTTTCGGGGAGGCTAGCGCACCAGTTCCTTCCACTTGGCGATGCCCTCGGCCACTTCGGCGGCGAGGTCGTCGCCGCTGTTGCGGTACCATTTCAACTGGTCCAGCGAGCGGCCCTCGGCCCAGGCGACGTCGGTGCGTAGCGTCGGCCAGTAGTTCTTCGACAGGATGTCAGAGACCTCCTTGGAATAGAGGAAGTTAGTGAACAGCCGGGCGGCGTTGGGGTGGGGCGCCTTCACCGGGATGCCGGTCAGGCCGAGATTGAGGATGGCGTCGTCGGTCGGCACGCTGACGTCGATGGGGTTGCCCGCAGCCTTCTGGGCCAGCGTGTAGCTGAAGGGCGCGCCGGAGCCGACCACGCGCTCGCCGGCCAAAATGTCGGTGACGGTGTCGACGTTGGACTGGCCGACCTTCGGCTTCTGCTGGCCGAAGCGGCGCAGATAGTCGTCGCCGTACTTGCGGCGGATGGCGACCACCCAGCTCGCCACGTCGCCGGAGAAGGCGGGGCTGCCGGTGGTGATCTTGCCCTTCCATTGGTCCTCCAGCAGCGCCATCCAACTCGTCGGCGGGGCGGAGACCTTGCCCGGTGCGTAGTTGATGCTGGTCAGGCTGATGGCGCCGACATGGTACATGGCATCCTTGTCCAGCCCCTTGAAGGCGGCGGGCAGCATGGCCGCGTCGGGCGGGTCGTAGGCGGCGAGCGCGCCGATCTTCTTCAGCTCGGTGTAGTGCAGCAGGTTGGTGGTGCCCAGGGAGTCGCATTCGGCGACGCCGTTCTGCAATTCCAGCCGCAGGCGGGTGTAGACGGTCTGCGAGGCCTGGCGGAGAAGCTGGACCTCGATGCCGGGATACTTCGCCTTGAAGGCGTCGCGGATCGCCTCCATCGTCTGCTGCTCGTAGGAGCCCCAATAGAGAGTCAGCGCGCCTTCCTTGCGGGCGGCGGCGTAGAGCGGATCGTCTTGCGCGGCCGCCAGCCGGGCGAAGCCGGTCCCGGCGAGGCCGCCGGACAGCAGCGCCGCCCCGGCCAGTCCGCCCGTCTTCAGAAGCCCGCGGCGAGAGATGTCCGTCATGTTCGTCGTCCCTGTTCGGTGTTGCGTGGATGCCGTTTTCGGCTTCGTTGGTTTTAGTGCTCAGTAGTCGCCGGTGGTGGCGCCGCCGTCGGCGACGATGGTCTGGCCGGTGATGTAGGACGCATCGTCCGACGCCAGGAAGGCGACGATGGCGGCGATCTCCTCCGGCTTGCCGAGGCGGCCGATGGGGGTCTTGCCGACCCATTGCGCGCGGATCGCCTCCGGCACGCCCTCGACAATGCTGGTCTCGACCACGCCGGGGGCGACGGCGTTGACCAGTATGCCGCGCCGGGCGCCTTCCAGCGCCGCCGTCCGCGTCAGCCCGACCACGCCGGCCTTGGAGGCCGAGTAGTTGGCCTGCCCGAAGGTGCCGAGCATGGCGGTGGAGGCGATGTTGACGATGCGGCCCCAGCCGCGGTCGCCGACCAGCCCGAAGGCGGTCTGGCAGCCGAGCCACGTGCCGCGCAGATTGACGTCGAGGACGGCGCTCCAGTCCGCGTCGCTCATCTTCACGAGCGAGCGGTCGCGGACGATGCCGGCGACGTTGACCAGGATATCGACGGCGCGGAACGGCTCGGGCAGGGCGGCGACGGCCGCCTCCCAGCTCGCCCGGTCGGCCACGTCGAGCTGCACGGCGAAGGCGTCGGCGCCGCCGTCGCGCAGGGCCGCGGCGACCCGCTCGGCCGGTTCCAGGCCGATGTCGGCGACGATGACGGCGGCGCCCTCGGCCGCCAGCCGCCCGCACACCGCGCGGCCGATGCCGCCGCCGCCGCCGGTCACGAAGGCCGTGCGGCCCGTCAGACGATCCTGCATGCTCATGCCGTCACCTGCCCCTTGGCCTGGCGTCCGATGGAGAAGACATCCTCCCCCTCCTGCACCGTGTCGCCCGTCTGGTTGCGGACGGTGATGCCGACGCGGACGATGCCGCGGTCGGGCTTCGACGCGCTGGGGCGGACCTCCAGCACCTCGGCCTCGTACTGGATGGTGTCGCCGGCGAAGACCGGGCCGACGAAGCGGCGGCGGGTCTCCAGGAAAGCCAGGATCGCCCAGTCGTCGATGGCGGAGCGCAGGCCGGTGCTCATCGAATGGGTCAGCATGCCGTGGGCGATGGTGCGGCCGAAGCCGTTCGCCCTGGCCGCCTCGGCGTCCATGTGCAGCGGGTTGAAATCACCGGTCAGCCCGGCGAACCAGACGATGTGCGCCTCGGTCACGGTGACGCGGCTGGACAGCGCGCGGGCGCCCGGTTCGATGTCGTCGAGGTGGATGGTCTCGGTCATGCGTCGCTCCCTCCTGCGGTGCTTGGGGGCCGGCAAACGGGGGGCCGGAAAATCGGCAGGCTGATGGTGTCGTCCAGGCGGTGGAAGGCGACGGCGAGCGGCAGGCCGCTGCGCAGATCGGCCTCCGCGACGCCCTCGATCCGCGAGAAGACGGTGACGCCCTCCTCCAGCCGGACCAGGGCGCAGGTGTAGGGATCGCCGCGCGTGTTGCCGCGATGGACGATGGAATAGCTGAGCAGTTCGCCCCGCCCGCTCGCCTCGACCCACTCCGGGGTGGCGTGGGGCGCGTGGATCGAATGGGCGCGCGGGTACCACTGGTACCGCCCGGTCTCCGGGCAGCGCTGGATCAGGAAGCGCCCCTCACGCGCGGCCTCCCAGAAGAGGGCGGAGGTTTCGTCGGGGATGGGCAGAACGGTCATCACGGTCATGGAGGATGCCCCCTTACACGGCGAGGATGGCGGTGGCGGCGGAGCAGAAGGTGCCGCCCAAGCCATGGGCCAGCGCGACCTTGGCGTCCGGCACCTGGATGCCCGGGGCGTCGCCGCGCAGCTGGCGGACGCTCTCGATCAGGGTGAAGATGCCGCGCTTGCCCGGATGGTTGGAGGACAGGCCGCCGCCGTCGGTGTTGGTCGGCAGGCTGCCGCCATCGGCCGCCAGATTGCCGGCCGCGACGAAGGGGCCACTCTCGCCGCGTCCGCAGAAACCCAGATCCTCCAGCGCCAGCATCGGCGTGATGGTGAAGGCATCGTAGATCTGCGCCACGTCGATGTCGGCGGGGGTCATCCCGGCCATGGCGAAGGCGCGCGGGCCGGACAGCGCGGCGGGTGTCGTCAGGTCGTCAGGGATCTGGCTGTTCTGGGTCCGCGCGACGGCAGCGCCATAGCCGGCGAGATAGACCGGGCGGCGCTTCAAATCGCGCGCCCGTTCGCGGCTGGTCATCACCAGCGCGCCGCCGCCGTCGGTGACGACGCAGCAGTCCAGCCGGTGCAGCGGCGAGGCGATCGTCGGCGAGGCCAGCACGTCCTCCACCGTGATCGGCTTGCGCAGCCGGGCCTGGGGGTTGGCGGCGGCGTGGCCGCGGAAGGTGACGGCGACCTGGGCCAGCTGTTCCGGCGTCGTGCCATAGAGGTCCATGTGGCGCCGGGCGAACAGCCCGTAGGTGGAGATCAGCGTCGGCGCATAGGGGATCTCGTACTGGCCCGGCCCGGCCGGGAAGACGAAGGGGTCGAAGGACGGGGTGGAGAGCGGCCACCAGCGCGGGCAGGCGGCATAGCTGATGACCACGACCTCGGCCAGCCCGGTGGCGATGGCGGCGGCGGCCTGACCGGCCTGGAGGATATAGGAGCAGCCGCCGACGTCGGTGCTGTTCACGTAGGTCGGCTGGATGCCGATATACTCGGCCAGCTCGATGACGTCCATCGTGCCGCCGCCCTCGGCCCAGTCGCCCGACGCCGCGCAAAGCCCGTCCACATCCGTCAGCGTCAGCCCGGCGTCGTCGAGCGCGCCCAGGATGCACTCCATCTGGAGGGCGAAGGGATGAACGCGCGGTGCGTCCCGGCGGGGGGACTCATAAGCGCCGACGATGGCGGTCTTGCCCGAAAGCTGCTTCACGCGCTGGTCGTCCTTTCACGGTTGCAGGAGCCCTTGCGCCGGCGGTGGGGCGCCGGCGTGCAAAGATGGGTCCATCGAACAAGTATTGGAAGACGAGGCGACGGGGCGGCACGGGGAACGCGAAGATGTCCCGGCGTCCATCATAGAACTCGATCGCCGCCGGTGCGCTCCCGGCACAATCGAGAATACCGGACACCCTCCGTGTCACAAGCAGAAAAAAGTCTGCGCTCCGGTGCATGGAGCGCACCAATGACAGGGTGCCGTCCGGTGCGTTTGCTGCACCGGATTGGGCCAAACTAAGCGATTGTTTTCGGAGCGCCGCGGCGCAAGCCTTTGGGCATGCCTTTCCCGTCCAAATCCTGGTCGGCGCCTTGCGGCGCGGCCATCTCCGGCCCGGACCACCGGCGTCCGGCAGCCCCGAAGGACCGCTCATGACCAACACGGAAACCCAACGCCGGGACGGCCCGCTGGCCGGCGTGCGCGTTGTCGATCTCACCCACATGTTGGCCGGCCCCTACAGCACTTGGCTGCTCGGCGCGCTGGGGGCCGACGTCATCAAGATCGAGCGTCCGGGCAAGGGCGATTTCACCCGCGTCATCGCCCCCTTCAGCGACGACGAGAGCATTTACTTCATGAGCGTCAACCGCAACAAGCGGAGCCTTACGCTCAACTTGAAGGAGGAGAAGGGAAAGGAGATCTTCAGGCGCATCGTCGCCACCAGCGACGTGCTGGTGGAGAACAACCGGGCCGGCACGATGGACCGGCTGGGGCTGGGCTACGACGACCTGAAGCCGGTCAACCCGAAACTGGTTTACGCCTCGATCTCCGGCTTCGGGCAGGGCGGCCCCTACCGCCACCGGCCCTGCTTCGACGTGGTGGCCCAGGCGATGTCCGGCATGATGAGCATCACCGGCGAACCCGGCGGCCAGCCGGCCCGCGTCGGCGCCTCCATCGGCGACATCGGGTCGAGCCTGTTCGCCACCATCGGCATCCTGTCGGCCTTGCAGAAGCGGGCTGCCACCGGGGAGGGCAGCTTCATCGACGTGGCGATGCTGGATTGCCAGCTGGCGCTGATGGAGAACGCCATCGCCCGCTATCTGAATGCCGGCGACGTGCCGCGCGCGCTGGGCAGCCGCCATCCGCTGATCGCCCCCTTCCAGTCCTTCCCCACTGCCGACAAGCCCATCGCCGTCTGCGTCGACACCAACGAGCAGTGGGAGCGGCTGGTCGGCGCCATGGGGCTGCAACATCTGCTCGCCGACCCGCGCTTCCTCACCGGCTCCCTGCGCAACGCGCACCATGCGGAGCTTGAGCCGCTGCTGGTTCCGGTCTTCGCCGGCCGCACCCGCGACGAGTGGCTGGAGCGGCTGGAGGCGGCGGACGTGCCGTCCAGCCCGATCAACAGCGTGGCCGACGCGCTGATCGACCCGCAGGTGGTCCACCGCGGCATGGTGGTGGAGGTGCCGCCGAACTCCGGCAAGCGCTTCGCCGCCGTGCCGATCCACATGCAGGGCGCCCCGCTGGCGGCCGAGGCCCCGGCGCCGCGGCTGGGCGAGCACACCGACGCCATTCTGGCCGAGCTGGGCTTCGCCGCCGCCGACATCGAGGCGCTGCGCAGCGCCGCGGTGGTGTGAGGATGGGCGGGCGGACGCCGAAGGAGGGGGGCGGAAACGGCGCGCGTGCGGTGCTGGCGAAAATGCTTCATGATGGCATCGGATCCGCCCCGTTGCACACTGCCCCGCCTTACACCGCCCCGATGACCCAGCCCCGCATGGCGCGCCGCCTTCCTCCGCTCCTCGCGCTTCGCGCCTTCGACGTCTTTGCCCGGCTGGGCACCGTCCGCGCCGCCGCCGACGAGCTGGCGGTGTCGCACACCGTGGTGTCGCGCCACATCCAGAACCTGGAGCAGTCCGTCGGCGTCAAGCTGGTGACCAAGTCGGGGCGGGGCCTGTCCCTGACCCGTGAGGGCACCCGCTTCGCCGCCCAGATGCACCGCGCCTTCGATCTGATCGCCGACGCCAGCAACGAGCTGCGCAACGGCGGGATCGAGGCGGTGCACATCTGCTGCCTTGCCGGTCTGGCCTCGCGCCGCCTGCTCGGCCGGCTGCCGGACCTGGAGGCGGCGATGGACGGGCGCGAGGTGATCCTGCAACCGACCTCCGCCCGGCCCGATTTCAGCCGCGGCGAGGCCGATGTCGAGATCATGTATCTGGAGGACGGTGCCGCCACCGTCGCCGAGGGGCTGCGCGCCGAGATGTTCGCCAAGCCGCGCATCCTCGCCATCGCCAGCCCGGAGTTCAAGGCGCGCTATCCCGACGTGCGGACCGCCGCCGATCTGGTCGGGCTGCCGCTGATCCACGAGCAGTCCACCGGCATGTGGGAGGCGTGGCTGGAGGAGGCCGGCGTCGGCGACCTGCCGCGGCTGCGCGGTCCGCGCCTGTGGCAGGCCCATCTGACCATCGAGGCCGCCCGGCTCGGGCGCGGGGTGGCGCTGGTCAGCGACCTGCTGGTCATCGACAATCTCGCCAGCGGCGAACTGGTGGAGATGGTGCGCAGCGACGTCACCATCGGCGGCTACTACCTCATCGCTCCGGCGCAGAAATGGAACACGCCGGTCATCGCCGCGATCCGGCAATGGCTGCGCGACGTGTTCCCGCCGTCGGAGGCCCAGTCGATCTCCTGACTTCCATCATCCGGGGCGGCACCGTCCGGCTCCCGGCCATCGCGGAACCCGACCATGTCCCACACCCTTTTCGACCATCTGCTGAACCCGGTCATCGACCCCACCCGCCTTGCCATCGAGACGGCGGACGGCGGACGGCTCTCCTATGGCTCGCTACGCGCCGCCACCGGCCGCATGGCGAATGCGCTGGCCGCCGCCGGTGTGCGCCCCGGCGACCGCGTCGCCGTGCAGGTCGAGAAGTCGGTCGAGGCGCTGGTGCTGTATCTCGCCTGCCTGCGGGCCGGAATGGTCTATCTGCCGCTGAACACCGCCTATACCCCGGCGGAGCTGAGCTATTTCGTCGGCGACGCCGAACCGGCCCTGGTGGTCTGCGATCCGGCGCGTCTCGATGCCACGGTGGCGCTGGCCGGGACCATCCCGGTGCGCACGTTGGACGCGCGCGGGCAGGGCAGCCTGATCGAGGCGGCGGCCGGACAGCCGGACAACTTCGCCACCGTTCCGCGCGGGCCCGACGATCTGGCCGCCATCCTCTACACCTCGGGCACCACCGGGCGGTCGAAGGGGGCGATGCTGACGCAGGAGAACCTGCTGTCCAACGCGCGGGTGCTCCAGGCCGAATGGCGCTTCGGCCCGGACGACGTGCTGCTGCACGCCCTGCCGATCTTCCACACCCACGGGCTGTTCGTCGCCTGCAACCTTGTGCTGCTGTCCGGCGCCTCGATGGTCCTGCTGCCGCGCTTTGACCCGGTCGACCTGCTGGCCCGGCTGCCGGCCGCCACGGTGATGATGGGGGTGCCGACCTTCTACACCCGCCTGCTCGGCCAGGAGGGGTTGACGCCCGCGGCGTGCCGGTCGATCCGGCTGTTCGTCTCCGGCTCCGCCCCGCTGCTGGCCGAGACCCACCGCGCCTGGGAGGAGCGCACCGGCCACCGCATCCTGGAGCGCTACGGCATGACCGAGACCGGCATGCTGACCTCCAACCCCTATGACGGCGACCGCGTGGCCGGCACCGTCGGCTTCCCGCTGCCCGGCGTCGCGCTGCGCATCGCCGACC
Source organism: Azospirillum sp. A29 (assembly GCF_042604625.1). NCBI lineage: Bacteria > Pseudomonadati > Pseudomonadota > Alphaproteobacteria > Rhodospirillales > Azospirillaceae > Azospirillum > Azospirillum sp. A29. The sequence goes on along the minus strand of NZ_CP170467.1, from coordinate 521,560 downwards.
CGGCGACCGGCGCGCCGCTGCCGGGCGACGCCATCGGTGCCATCGAGGTGCGCGGCCCCAACGTCTTCAAGGGCTACTGGCGCATGCCGGAGAAGACGGCGTCGGAGTTCCGGCCGGACGGCTTCTTCATCACCGGCGACCTCGGCCGTGTCGACGGGCGGGGCTATGTCCACATCGTCGGGCGCGGCAAGGATCTGATCATCAGCGGCGGCTTCAACGTCTATCCCAAGGAGGTCGAGGGCGAGATCGACGAACTGCCCGGCGTGCTGGAAAGCGCCGTGATCGGCATCCCCCATCCCGATTTCGGCGAGGCCGTCGTCGCCGTCGTGGTTGCGGACGGGACGGCGCCCGTCACCGAGGCCGCCATCGCCGCCGCCCTGAAGGACCGGCTTGCCCGCTACAAGCAGCCCAAGCGCGTGGTGGTAGTGGACGAGCTGCCGCGCAACAGCATGGGCAAGGTGCAGAAGGCGCAGCTTCGCGATACCCACGCGGGGGTGTTCGGATGAGCGGCGCCGTCCTGCCGCCGCTTCCCACCGAAATCCTGACCTCCGGACCGCTGCGGGTCGCGGAGGAGTGGATCGACCTCTACGGCCACATGAACATGGCGCGCTATGTCGCCCTGTTCGACGAGGTCGGCTGTGCCCTGCAAGAGCGCTGGGGGCTGGGGGAGACCTACACCGGCGAGGCCCGGAAGGGGCTGTTCGTGGTCGACGTCGCGGTCAGCTACAAGCGGGAGCTGACCGCCGGCACGCCGCTGACGCTGGCGCTGCGGCTGCTGGAGGCCGACGCCAAGCGTCTTGTCAGTCTGATGGAGCTGCGCCGCGCCGACGACGGCACGCTCGCCGCGACGATGGAGCAGCTGTCCGTCCATGCCGATCTGACGACGCGGCGGGTCGTCCCGTTCGAACCGCCGGTGGCGGAGCGGCTGCGCGACCTCGCGGCTATCCATGGCGCGCTGCCGTTGCCGGCCGGTCACCGCCGCCGGCTGACCTGCCGGGGGTGAGACCGGCGGCCGGCATCGGCGGCGGCGCCACCGGCCGGAATTTTGCTGGCTATCAAAACAATACTGCCGCATGCAAGCTGTCCCGCATTGGGAAGTCGTTGTCGGTGGACGCAGCATGGTCGGTCGTCTTGGCGTTTGGGTGGTGCGGACGGTGGCGGGCATGGTCCTGCTGCTGCCGGGTGCCGGGGCTTCCGGCCAGGAGCTGCCGGGCGGGGCGGAGGCGATCACCGTCCTGACGTCCTTTCCCGCCGCCTTTTACGAGCCGGTGCGCGACGCGTTCGAGCAGGCTTATCCCGACCAACGCCTGCATGTGATCAACACCAAGACGACCGCGGCGATCACCCAGTTGCAGGATCGCGTGGCGAAGGACGTCGACCTCTTCTGGGCCTCGGCCCCCGACGCCTTCGAGGTGCTGAAGGCCGCCAGGCTGCTGGCGCCGGTGGCGCCGCGTCCGACCGGCGCCCCGGCGACCGTCGGCAACCAGCCCATCGACGACCCCGACGGCCTCTATCTCGGCTTCGCGCTATCGGGATACGGGCTGATCTGGGACCAGTCCTATCTGGACCGCCATGGCCTCACCGCCCCGCGACGCTGGGAGGATCTGCGCCGGCCCGGCTATGCCCGGCATCTTGGCATCACCTCGCCGTCGCGCTCCGGCACCATGCATCTGATGGTGGAGACGGTTCTGCAACTGCATGGCTGGGAGCGCGGCTGGGCGACATGGCTGGAGATCGCCGGCAATCTGGCGACCGTGACGGCGCGCAGCTATGGCGTGGTGGAGGGCGTCGGCAAGGGGCGCTTCGGCATCGGGCTGGCCATCGATTTCCTGGGGCAGGGGACCCGGCAGGAGTCCGGGCCGCGCGAGGGCGGGGAGCAGGGAGACACCAAACCGGACAACCGCGGTCTGCGTTTCGCCTATCCGGCCGACGGCGTGTTCCTGCCCGCCAGCGTGGCGATCCTGCGCAGCGCCCCCAATCCGGCGGGGGCGAACCTGTTCATCGATTTCCTGCTGTCGCCGGCCGGGCAGACCCTGATGCTGCGTCCCGACATCGGGCGCTTGCCGGTGCGCCCTGACGCCTACGCCGCGGCACCCGCCGGCTATCCCGCCCCTTACGCGCGGGAGACCGGCGACGACCTGTTCCTCTTCGACCGCGCCCTGTCCGGCCGCCGCTATGAGCTGGTCAACCTGCTGTTCGACGAGTTGATCACGTTTCGCGTGAAGACGCTCAACCGCGTCTGGCACCTGATCCATCAGGGCGAGAGCCGTCTCGCGGCCACCCCCGATCCGACCGCGCGCGACCTGCTGCGCACGGCTCGCGAGGCGGCGACGGCGGTCCCGGTCGATGCTGCCCAGGCCATCGACCCGGCCTTCTCGACCGCCCTGCGCCGGCCGGCGCGCGGCATGCCGGTGTCCGCCCGGCAGGGCGAGTTGGAGGAGGAATGGCGCGCCTTCTCGCAGGCCCGGCTGGAAACGGCGCTGTCGGCGGCCGAACGCGCGCTGGTGATCCTGCGCGCGGCGGCCGGCGAAGGGGTCTGGCCGTGAGCGCGTTGGCGCCGCCCACTTCCGGCGGTCTGGCGGACCAGCCGGACAGGCTGCGCTTCGGCATCCGGGTCCGCCTGTTCCTCGCCTTCGTCGCGGTTGCCACCCTGTCGGTGGTGGCCTGCGCGCTCGGCTGGCTGTCCTACGACCGGCTGGGCGGCACGCTGGACGAGTTCGCCGAAAGCCACCTGCCGGCCCTGGGCGTCGCCGCCAAGCTGGCGGAGGAGGGCGGCGCCATCATCGCCACCGCGCCCATCCTGGCCGGCAGCCGGACCGAGGACGAGATGGACGCGATCCGCGACGCGCTCGGCCGCCGCCTGACCACCCTGAGGGCGCTGACCGACGCCATCGAGGGCGGCGTTCCCGGTCTGCGCCCGGTGGTGGACTCGCTCGGCCGCAATCTGTCGGAGCTGGACGGCACGGTGCGCCAACGGCTGGCGCTCGCCCGCCGGAACCAGGAGGCTATCGAACGGCTGCGCTGGCTGCATGCCGATTTCCTCGACGAGATCGATCCGCTGGTCGCCGACGCCCGCTTCAACATCCAGAGCGCGCTCGCCACGGTGGAGAGCGGGAGGCCGTCGGCCGATGCCGTCCGCATCCTGCGCGAGGAGAACCGGCGCAGCGAGGCGCTGTTGCAGATCAGCGCCAACGGAAACCTCGCGGTCGGGCTGGTCGCGCGGGCGGCGACGCTCGCCACGGCGGAGCTGCTCGACGACAATGCCGGTTTCCTGGACGAGACCGCCGACCGGCTGCAACGCGACCTGACGGCGCTGGCCGGCTGGGCGGACGGCGTCTCGCTGCGGCAGCTGGTGGGCCAGCTTCTCGACCTCGCGCGCGGGGCCGACGGCAGCGTGCCGGCGCTGCGCCGGGAAGAGCTGGAGACGGCGGCGCGCGGACAGGCCCTGCTGGCGGAGAACCGCGACATCGTCGCCCGGCTGAACGGGTTGATCGCCCGGCAGGTCCAGGCGGTGGAGCAGGATTCCCGCGCCGCCGCCGCCCGGTCCGCCGGGGCGGTGGCGTTCGGCCGCTCCGCCCTGCTGGCGAGTGCCGCGGTCAGCCTGCTGGTGGCGGTGCTGGTGGCCTGGCTCTACGTCAACCGCAACCTGATCTCCCGCCTGACCCGGTTGGGCGATGCCGCCCGCGCCATCGCTGCCGGCGACCTCAAGGCCGACATTCCGCTCGGCGGCGGCGACGAGCTGTCGGACATGGCGGCGGCGCTGCTGGTCTTCCGCGACACCGCCATCGCGGTGGAGGAGGCGAACGCCCAGGCGATCATCGACAATGCGCAGGCCGGGCTGGCGATCACCGACGCGCAGGGCGTGATCGAGTTCGTCAACCCGCTCGCCGCCGCTCTGATCGCGCCACCGCCCGGCGGCCGGGCCCGTGAAGGGGAGGGAGGGGGAGCGGACGCCGGGCGCCTCGCCGACCGTCTAGACGCGGAGGCCGCAGCCCGCCTCGCGGCCTTCTTCGCCCAGGTGCCACAGGCCCAGATGCCCGGCGGGGGCGACGGTCCGGCGCCCACCCTGTCCATCCTGGCGACCGGGCGCCGCCCGGACGGCGGCGCGGTTCCGGTGCAGGTCGGCGTCCGTCCCTTCTGGCGGCGCCAGCGGCAGCGCTTCATCGTCACCCTCACCGACATGACCGAGCGGCTGGAAGCCCAGCATGTGCTGGAGCGCACGGTGCAGGAGCGCACCACCGACCTGCGCGCCACCAACGACCGGCTGGAGCGCGCCATCGCCGAACACCAGCGTACCGAACGCGAGCTGCGCGAGGCGCAGGCGGAGCTGGTGCAGGCCGGCAAGCTGGCGGCGCTCGGCCAGCTCGCTGCCGGGGTCGGGCACGAGCTGAACCAGCCGCTCGCCGCCATCCGATCCTACGCCCACAACGGCCGCAAGCTGATCGGGCTGGGCCGAGTGGAGGAGGCCGAGGGCAATCTCGGCAAGATCGCCGACCTGACGGCCCGCATGGCGAACATCACCAACCATCTGAAGCGCTTCGCCCGCCGTCCCGACAGCCGGCTGGGCGCGGTGGAGCTGGCGCCGGTGATCCAGGGCGCTTTGTCGCTGTTCGGCAACCGCCTGCGCGAGGAGGCGGTCGCGGTCGAACTGGCGCTGCCGGATGCCGACCCCGCCTCCGGCACGCCCTTGCGGGTCCGCGCCGAGGAGGTGCGGCTGGAGCAGGTTCTGGTCAATCTGCTGAGCAACGCGCTGGACGCCGTGGCCGGCGCGCCGGTCCGCCACATCCTGATCCGCGCCGAGGTTATTGAGGACGGGGAGGACGGGGAGAAGAGCAGGGGCGAGGAGGGTGGCGCCGTCCGCATCGAGGTGCGCGACAGCGGATCCGGCATCGCCGCCGATCCGGTCGCCCAGGTCTTCGATCCCTTCTTCACCACCAAGCCGGTGGGGACGGGGCTGGGTCTCGGCCTGTCGATCTCCTACAACATCGTCCGCGACTTCGGCGGCGTGCTGTCGGTGGCCGAGAGCGGCCCCGATGGAACCGCCTTCGTCCTCACCTTGACCCGCGCGTGAAAGTCTTGCCCATGACTGTCCTGCTGATCGACGACGATCCGGAAGTGCTCGATTCCAGCCGCCAGACGCTGGAGCTGGAGGGCTTCGCCGTCGAGGCGGTGACGGAGCCGGAGGCCGGGCTGGCCCGGCTCGGGGCCTCCTGGCCCGGCGTGGTGGTGACCGACGTGCGCATGCCGGGGATGGACGGCTTCGCCCTGCTGGAGCGGGTGCGCGCGGCGGACGCGGAGGTGCCGGTGGTGCTGGTCACCGGCCACGGCGACATCGCCATGGCGATGCGCGCGGTCCGCGAGGGCGCCTACGACTTCATCGAGAAGCCGGCCGAGCCCGACCATCTGGTCGAGGTGGTGCGGCGCGCGCTCGTCCATCGCGGGCTGGTGCTGGAGAACCGCCGCCTGCGGGCGCAACTGGCCGAGGGCGGGCCGGAGGGGCGGATCATCGGCCGTTCGCCGGCCATCGAACATCTGCGGGCCGCCGTGGCGAACCTCGCCGACGCCGAGGTCGACGTGCTGCTGTTCGGCGAGACCGGGACGGGGAAGGAGCTGGTCGCGCGCAGCCTGCACGAGGGCGGCCGGCGGCGTGCCGGCAATTTCGTGGCGCTGAACTGCGGTGCCATGCCCGACACCATCATCGAGAGCGAGCTGTTCGGCCACGAGCCGGGCGCCTTCACCGGGGCGCAGGCGCGGCGCATCGGCAAGCTGGAATATGCGGCCGGCGGCACCCTGTTCCTCGACGAGATCGAGAGCATGCCGATGCATCTCCAGGTCAAGCTGCTGCGCGTGTTGCAGGAGCGGGCGATCGAGCGGATCGGCGGCAACCGGACAATCCCGCTGGATCTGCGGGTGGTGGCGGCGACCAAGGTGGATTTGCTGCGGCTGGCGGCGGAGGGGAAGTTCCGCGAGGATCTCTATTACCGCCTGAACGTCGTCACCGTGCCGCTGCCGCCCTTGCGCGAACGGCGCGGCGACGTGGCGCTGCTGTTCCGCCATTTCCTCGACGCGGCCCTGGCGCGGTCGCGCCGGACGCCGCCGCCGCTCGACCCCGCCTTGCTGGCGCGCCTCGCCGCCCATGGCTGGCCCGGCAATGTCCGCGAGCTGCGCAACGTCGCCGAACGGGTGGCGCTCGGGCTGGGCGACGGGCTGGCACCGGTCGGCGCTTCCGCCACATCTGCCGGCATGGCCGGATCGGCGGAGATCGAGCCGCTGGCCGACCGGCTCGACCGCGTCGAGAAGCAACTGATCGAGGACGCGCTGGCCCGCTGCGGCGGCCGGGTCGGCGAGACGGCGGAGCGGCTGGGCATCACCCGCAAGACCCTCTACCTGAAGATGCGCCATCACGGCCTGAGCCGGGACGATTTCGCGGAAGAGTGAAAAAGCGGGGGGCCGGGGATGTTCCCCGCATTACCCAGGAAAGCCGGGCGATGTTCCCGTCCTGACCCATCGATGCCGTGCAAAGCCAGAGCGTGCAAGGGCTGACCGTCTGGCACACCGATTGCTGAACAGACGAGCATAAGATATCAAGGGAGGGACAACACCCATGCTTCGCACCTCGCGCACCGTGCGCAACGCCGCCGCCGCCCTGGCCGTCCTGCTGCTGTCCGGAACCGCCGCCTTCGCGCAGGATGCCAGCGGCAAGCTGGTCATCGTCACCTCCTTCCCCAAGGACATGACGACTGCCTTCCAGCAGGCCTACCAGAAGGCCAACCCCAAGGTCACAGTCGAGATCCTGAACCGCAACACCAACGCGGGCGTGAAGTATCTCCAGGAAACCGCGTCCAACAACGGCGTCGACCTGTTCTGGGCGTCGGCTCCCGACGCCTTCGAGGTGCTGAAGGGCGCCGGGCTGCTCCAGCCCTACAAGCCCAAGGTCGAGGGCATTCCCGAGAAGGTCGGCGCCTATCCGGTCAACGATCCCGAGGGGATGTATGCCGGCTTCGCCGCGTCCGGCTACGGCATCATGTGGAACAGCCGCTACATGAAGGCCAACGACCTGCCGATCCCCAAGGAATGGGCCGACCTGACCAAGCCGGCCTATTACGACCATGTCGCGATATCCGCCCCGTCGCGCTCCGGCACGACGCACCTGACCATCGAGACGATCCTCCAGGGCGAGGGCTGGGAAAAGGGCTGGCGCACCAACAAGGAGATGGCCGGCAACTACCGCACCATCACCGAGCGCAGCTTCGGCGTGCCGGACGGGGTGAATTCCGGCGCCTTCGGCGTCGGCATCGTCATCGACTTCTTCGCGCTGTCGTCGCAGGCCTCGGGCTTCCCGGTGGAGTTCGTCTATCCGACCGTCACCACCATCGTCCCGGCCAATGTCGGCGTCGTGAAGAACGCTCCCAACAAGGCCGCCGCCGAGGGCTTCGTCGATTTCCTACTGTCGCCCAAGGGGCAGGAGGTCCTGCTGGAGCCGGCGATCCGCCGCCTGCCGGTCAACCCGGTCACCTACGAGAAGGCCCCCGCTGGCTATCCCAACCCGTTCAAGGACAAGTCGCTGGGCGCCCAGGTGAACTTCGACGTCAACGTCTCGCAGGCCCGCTACAATGTGGTGGACGCGCTGTTCGACCAGCTCGTCACCTTCCAGCTCGACGACCTCAAGGCGGCGACCCAGGCCATCCACAAGGCCGAGGCGGCGCTCGCCAAGAAGCCGAACGACAAGGCCAAGACCTTGCTGGGCGAGGCGCGCGACCTCGTCGCCGCCATGCCGGTGACGGCGGAGCAGGCTGCCGACCCGCAGCTGGCCGGCGCCTTCACGGTGGAGCGCAAGTCGGCCAAGGACGCGGTGCCGGAGCGTCAGGCGCAGGTCGAGCAGAAGTGGGCCGCCTTCGCCAAGGAGAACTACGCCAACGCCCGCAAGAAGGCCGACGAGGCGGCTGCCCTGGCGCGCTGACGCGCCGGCGCGCCGTGCATGGGGGACGCGCCGGTCGCGCCCCCTCCCTCCTCCCCAGTTCACGGGCCTTTCCATGACGTCACTTGCGCTCACGCGCGACCGCATCGCGCGCGTGCGGCCGGGGCCGGCGCTGGCCGCGCTGCTGATCGCCGCATTCCTGCTGCTGTTCCTGGTCGTTCCGGTGGTCCAGGTCATCTTCGTCGCTTTCCAGGACAAGACGACCGGCGCCTTCACCCTGGTGAACTTCGCCGACTTCTTCCAGAACGACCTGTTCATGCGGTCGTTCGGCAACTCCTTCTACGTCTCGGCGATGTCGGTGGTGGTGGCGAGCCTGCTGGCGCTGCCGCTGGCCTACCTGACCACACGCTTCGAGTTCCGCGGCTCGGTGCTGATCCAGAGCCTGGGCATCATCCCGCTGATCATGCCGCCCTTCATCGGCGCGGTGGCGATGCAGCTGCTGTTCGGGCGCAACGGCTCGGTCAACCTGCTGCTGCGCGACCATTTCGGCTTTTCGATCCCCTTCATGGAGGGGCTGAACGGCGTCATCTTCGTCCAGAGCATCCATTATTTCCCCTTCATCCTGATCAACCTGTCGGCCAGCCTGAAGAACATCGACCGGGCGATGGAGGAATCGGCGCAGAATCTCGGCTGTCACGGTTTCCGCCTGTTCCGCCGCATCGTCTTCCCGCTGGCGATGCCGGGCTACGTCGCCGGCGCCTCGCTGGTCTTCATCAAGGTGTTCGACGATCTCGGCACGCCGCTGCTGCTGAACGTCAACGACATGCTGGCGCCGCAGGCCTACCTGCGCATCTCCTCCATCGGCATCGCCGACCCGATGGGCTACGTCATCTCCGTCGTGCTGATCGCCTGCTCGCTGCTGGCGCTCTGGGTGTCGGCGCTGGCGATGCGCGGCAAGGACTACGCCACGGTGCAGCGCGGCGGCGGCGGTCTGGCCAAGCGGCGCTTGAAGCCACTGGAGATGGTGGCGGCCTATGGCATCGTGCTGCTGATCCTGGTGCTGGTGCTGGCGCCGCATGTCGGGCTCGGCCTGCTGTCCTTCGCCACCATCTGGTCCTTCAGCCCGCTGCCCGACGCCTTCACGCTGAAGCACTACCACACGGTCTTCTCCGAGAGCGGGCAGTACATCACCAACACGCTGCTCTACGCCTCGCTGGCGGCGCTGCTCGACGTGGTGATCGGCACCGCCATCGCCTATCTGGTCCTGCGCACCAAGCTGCCGGGGCGGCAATGGCTGGATTACATCGCGATGGCGGCGCTGGCGGTGCCGGGCGTCGTGCTGGGCATCGGCTATCTGCGCAGCTTCTACGGCGTGCCGATGCCCTTCACCGGCCAGCCGCTGTCGAACTTCTGGCTGATCCTGGTCTTCGCGCTGGCGATCCGCCGTCTGCCCTACGCGTTGCGCGCCTGCACCGCCGCCTTGCAGCAGGTCAGCTCCTCGCTGGAGGAGGCGGCCGAGAATCTCGGCGCCACCAAGCTGCGCACCGTCGGGCGCATCGTCGTGCCGCTGATGTCCGGCGGCATCTTGGCCGGCTTCGTCACCAGCTTCGCCACCGCGGCGGTCGAGCTGTCGGCGACCATCATGCTGGTGCATTCGCAAAGCGACGCGCCGCTGGCCTACGGCCTCTACGTCTATATGCAGTCGGCGGCCGGGCGCGGTCCGGGGGCGGCGCTTGGCATCTTCGCCGTCATCATCGTGGGCTTGGGCACCTACCTGTCGCACGTCGTCATCGAGCGCGGCCGCCGTGAGCGCGGCCAGGACCACTGAGGGAAGCCATCGCCATGAACCACCAGTTTTCCCCGGCAGCGCTCGCCGCGCAAATCCAGAGCGTCGGCGTCGACATCGAGGGCGTCAACCTGTCCTACGGCAGCAACCATGTGCTGAAGGACGTGGACCTCGCCATCAAGCCCGGCGAGTTCTTCGCCTTCCTCGGCCCCTCGGGCTGCGGCAAGACCACGCTGCTGCGCCTGATCGCCGGCTTCAACACCGCCCAGCGCGGCGAGGTCCGCATCGGCGGGCGCGACATCTCCGGCCTGCCGCCGCACCGGCGCGACGTCGGCATGGTGTTCCAGAGCTACGCGCTGTGGCCGCACATGACCGTGCGCCGCAACGTCGCCTTCGGGCTGGAGGAGCGCCGCGTCTCCCGCGCCGAGATCGAGCGGCGGGTGGACGCCGCCCTCGAACTGGTCGGGCTGAAGCATCTGGCCGACCGCCGCCCCTCGCAGCTGTCGGGCGGCCAGCAGCAGCGCGTCGCGCTGGCCCGCACCATCGTGATCGAGCCGAAGGTGCTGCTGCTCGACGAGCCGCTGTCGAACCTCGACGCCAAGCTGCGCGTGCAGATGCGCCAGGAACTGCTGAGCCTCCAGCGCAAACTCGGCCTGACCACCATCTTCGTCACCCACGACCAAGAGGAGGCCAACACCATCTGCGACCGCATCGCGGTGATGGAGGACGGGCGGGTGCAGCAGGTCGGCACCCCGCAGGATCTCTACGACCATCCGGCGAACCTGTTCGTCGCCGGCTTCCTCGGCACTGCCAACGTGCTGGACGGTGCCGTGCGGGACGACGGGGCCGGGGGCCGCGCCTTCGTCGGCAACGGCTTCACCCCGGTGACGCTGCCGGCGGTGGAGGCGGGAGCGGGAATTGGGGCTGGCGGCAAGCTGATGTTCCGGCCGCAGAACCTCGCCATCCGCGCCGACGGCCAGCCGCCGACCCCCGGACAGGCCCGGCTGACCGGCACCGTCCGCCACCGCGAGTTCCTCGGCGCCTCCATCCGCTATGCGGTGGATGTCGGCGGGCAGCTGGTTCAGGTGGACGCGCCGCATCAGGCGGGCGATGCTCTGCTCCCCCCGGATGCCCCGATCATCCTCGACCTCGCGGCCGACAAGGCCCGCTTCCTTCGCCAGTAAGGTGCCGCAATCGTGACCGATACCGCCGACAGCCTCAACCGCCCCGCCATCCGCGCCGTCGCCTTCGACCTCGACGGCACGCTGGTGGACAGCGTGGCCGACCTGATGCATGCCTCCAACGCCCTGCTCGCCGAGCTGCGACGCCCGCCGGTCGATCTGGCGGCGGTGCGCTCCTTCGTCGGCGACGGAGCGCCCAAGCTGGTGGAGCGCGTGCTGGCCGCCACCGGCGGGGTTCCGGCTGCGGACGAGGCCGCCCGCTGTCTCGAACGCTTCCTGGCGATCTACGGGGCCGACCCCAGCGCCCACAGCACGCTCTACCCCGGCGTCGCCGAAACGCTGGACCGGCTGGCGGAGGCCGGGCTGCGGCTCGGCGTCTGCACCAACAAGCCGATGGCGGCCACCCTGCGGCTGCTCGACGATCTGGGCATCGCCGGCCGCTTCGCCGCGGTGGTCGGCGGCGACAGCTACCCGTCCCGCAAGCCGTCGCCGGAACCGGTGCTGGGGCTGCTGGAGCGGCTGGGGGTCGAACCGGCGCAAACCGTCTTCGTCGGCGACAACGAGCATGACGTGGCAGCCGCCCGCGCCGCCGGGGTGGCGCGGGTGCTTGTGGTTCCCTACGGCTATGCCCGCGTCCCGCTCGACGGCCTGCCGCATGACGGCATCCTCGGCGGCTTCGCCGATCTGGCGGAGCGGCTGTCATGCTGAGGTCGGTAATCTTCTGCCGGCACGGCGAGACGGAGAGCAATCTCGGCGGCTGGCTCGCCGGCTCGAAGGACGTGGCGCTGACCGAGCGGGGCCGGGCGCAGGCGCGGGAGGCCGCCGCTGGCCTGCTCGCAGGGGGACAGTCAGTGACTGCGGTCCACAGCAGCCCGCAGCGCCGGGCCCTGGAGACGGCGGGCATCCTGGCGGAGGCGCTGGGCGTTCCGGTGGTTCCCGTGGCCGGGCTGGAGGAGCGGCGCTGGGGCGATCTCGAAGGCGGCGCCATCCCGGCCGACCTGCTGCGGGAGGAGGTGCCGAACGGCGAAAGCCTGACCGGCTTCCGCGCCCGCGTCACCGCGGCGCTCGACGGGCTGCCGGTGCCCGGCGACGGCAGTCCGCTGCTGATCGTCGCCCATGCCGGCACCTGGCCGGTGCTCTGCCGCTGGATGGGGGTCGAGTCCGACCTGCTGTGGCCGCCCAACGCCTCGCCGGTCACCCTGACGCGGGAGGGGGTGGCGGCCCTGTGAGCGGCCCTTCGAGCCGATGCCGCGCAAAACAGGAGTCGCCAAACAATCCGGCCTTGTCATAGTATGGGGGCACATATCTGTCCGACGTCACGCCAGGGGGCCGCGGCTGGGTTTCAGCGGGTCCCGACGTGATGGAGCGGGCCGGAGCAATGGCGCTCCAATCCGGGCCGACCGCCCTGATTGGGGTTTTTTTTGTTTTATTTTAAACCGGATCGCCACCGGTTGGCCTGGGTGCGGATTGCGGCTGCGAGTTCGACGAAGAGGTGGATGCAGATGGATTGTACCCCCAAGAGCGGTGAACCGTGGAGAGTCGGCGTGCTGTTCTCGCAGACCGGGGTCACGGCGGGAATCGAACGCACCCAGCTCCAGGGCACGCTGATGGCGATCGAGGAGATCAATGCCGGCGGCGGGGTCAACGGCCGCGAGATCCTGCCCATCGTCGAGGATCCGCAATCCGATCCGGCGCTGTTCGCGGCGCTCGCCGAGCGGCTGATGACCGAGGAGCGGGTCAGCGTCCTGTTCGGCTGCTACATGTCGAGCACGCGCAAGGCGATCCTGCCGGTGGTGGAGCGGCGCAACGGGCTGCTGCTCTATTCGACCCTCTACGAGGGGTTCGAATGCTCGCGCAACGTCATCTACACCGGCGCCGCCCCCAACCAGAACGGCCGGCAGCTGGCCGACTATCTGACGCGGGAATATGGCAGCCGCGTCTACATGGTAGGGTCGGATTACATCTATCCCTATGAATCCAGCCGGATCATGCGGGAACTGGTGCTCCAGCGGTCGGGCAAGATCCTCGCCGAGAAGTACCTGCCGCTGAATGCGACGCAGAAGGCGTTCGCCCCGGTCATCCGCGACATCCGGCGCAAGCAGCCGGACTTCATCTTCTCCACCGTGGTCGGCGCCGCCACCGCCCATCTCTACCACGCCTATGCCGAGGCGGGGTTCGATCCGGCGCGGATGCCGATTGCCAGCCTGACCACCAGCGAGGCGGAAATCAGCGACATCGGCGTCGCCGCCTCGCGCGGGCATGTCACCGCCGCCCCCTATTTCGATTCCATCGACAGCGAGGCGAACCGCCGTTTCGTCGCCCGCTACCGCGAGCGGTTCGGGGAGCATGAGCGGACCAACGCGTCGTGCGAGGCCGCCTATTTCCAGGTCCATCTGTTCGCCCAGGCCCTGCGCATCGCCAACTGCATGGACACCGACCGGCTGCGCGACGCCATCTTCGGGCAGGAGTTCGATGCGCCCCAGGGGCGGGTGCGGATCGATCCCGACAACAACCACACCTACCTGTGGCCGCGTGTCGGCCGGGTCGATGCGGATGGCCGGTTCGAGATCGTCGCGGACTCGCCGGTGGCGATGAAGCCCGATCCGTATCTGGTGGATCACAACGCTGCCGACGAGGCGGACATCCGCTGGCGGCGGCAGGCCGCGGTCTGACTGCAAACGGGGCGAACGCCGCATGTCGATCAACCTGCTCCGCGACATCCGCTCGTTTCGCGTCGTGGTCATCCACCCGCAGGACGCCGAGGCGGAGGAGCTGCTGCGCCAGCTCCACCGCATCGGCTGCCAAGCCCGGTCCGAATGGCCGCCGCCCAAGGACCGCCCCAGCGGCGTCGATGTGATCTTCCTCGACATGACCCAGCTGCTGTCGGGACAGGGACGGCTGTCCTGGTCCAGCGCCGACGACGGGCCGCCCATCGTCGCCGTGCTCGATTATGAGAGCCCGACCGTGCTGAAAGCCCTGGTCGATTACGGGGTGCGCGGCTTCGTCAGCAAGCCGATCCGCGCCTTCGGCCTGCTGACCACCATGTTCATGGCCCACCGCGCCGCGGAGGGCGAGCGCAGCATGCGCAAGCGCCTCCAGAAGGTCGAGCAGCGGCTGGACGGCATCAAGAAGGTGAGTAAAGCCAAGTCGATCCTGATCGAGCAGCGGCGGATCACCGAGGAGGAGGCCTACCGCTTCATCCGCGAACGCGCCATGGCCCGGCGGACGACCATCGAGGCGGTCGCCGCCGCCATCATCGACGCCAGCGAAATGCTGATGGCGGAAAATCCGAGCCGCTGACCATTTTTGATATTGACGGTGAGGCGGCGCGCTGTGCATCTTACTAAGCAAGTGAAGCAAATCGCCCGCGTCCGCCAATGATGTCGGATCGACGGGCAGGCGATGAAGCCCCTGAAGGTGTGACAGCCTTGCCGGGGCTTTTTTTGTGTTCGAACCTGACGTACCGACGCGCACTCCAGCACCACAGATGCGAGGGACGCCGATGGATGGGTTTGTGCAGGGATAGATCCGACCGTTCAATGCTTATGGCTCGACGCGGCGAATCCGTTGCCGCGCAACAGCTCCTTTTATCCGGCGCCCGATCCATTCGGGGCTGGCAGGAATGATACTTGATAATAGACGCTATTATTCGTTGAATATTTTAAAACCAGCTCACACATCTTGAGACCGCACCAGGCACACCCCCGCCGATGACGCCGGGAGTTCGTGCCGAGGCAATGAAGCCCCAGCAGGCCGCCGGCCTGGGTGGGGCTTTTTTTGTGCGCTCTCCTGTCCGTGCCGAAGAACTGCCAAGAACAGGCAAACGAGGAGGAAACACGTCATGACCTTCACACGGCGTAATTTTCTGAAATCGACGGCTGTCGCCGGGGTGGCCGGATCGGTCGGCTTTCCGCACATCTGGATCAAGGACAGCGGCGTCGCCTGGGCGGCGAACGGCGAGATCAAGGTCGGCGTCCTCTTCTCGCTGACCGGCACCACCGCGGTCGTCGAGAAGTCGATGCACAACGCCACCATGATGGCCATCGACGAGATCAACGCCGCCGGCGGCATCAACGGGATGAAGCTGACCGCAATCGTCGAGGATCCGGCCTCTGACCCCGCCACCTTCGCCGACAAGGCCAACAAGCTGGTGCTGAACGACAAGTGCGTCAGCGTCTTCGGTTCCTACACCTCCGCCTCGCGCAAGGCGGTGCTGCCGGTCTTCGAGAAGCGTAAGAACCTCTACTGGTACCCGACGCTCTATGAAGGCCGCGAGTGCTCGAAGAACGTCATGTACACCGGGGCAGTGCCCAACCAGCAGCAGAAGGACTTCATCCCCTGGCTGGTCAAGACTTTCGGCAAGAAATTCTATCTGATCGGCTCCAACTACATCTATCCCAAGGAAGAGAACAACGTCTGCAAGATCCTGCTGAAGGAACTGGGCGGCGAGGTGGTCGGCGAGGAATATGTGCCGCTCGGCCATTCGGAATTCGGCTCGGTGCTGAACAAGTTCCGCGAGACCAAGCCGGACGTGATCTTCTCCACCGTGGTCGGCGACAGCGTGATCGCGCTTCACAAGCAGTACAAGGCGGCCGGGTTCAGCCCGGACAGGATGCCGATGGCCAGCCTGACCACGTCGGAGGTGGAGATCGCGGCAATGGGCGGCGAGTATGCCGCCGGCCATTTCACCTCCGCCCCGTACTTCATGGGCCACCAGTCCAAGGAGAACGAAGTCTTCGTCGAGAATTACCGGAAGCGCTTCGGCAAGGAGTCGGTGACACACTTCGTGTCGGAGGCGGCCTATTTCCAGATGCACCTGTTCCGCAAGGCGGTGGAGGCCATCGGCAAGGGCGACATCAGCCCCATCGCCGTCCGCGACGCCACCGCGGGGCTGGAGATCATGGCGCCGCAGGGCAAGGTGAAGGTCGATGGCGACAATCTGCACTGCTACCTGTGGCCGAAGATCGGCCAGGCCCAGGCCGACGGCCAGTTCAAGGTCATCCAGCAATCGTCGGATTGGGTAAAGCCGGAACCCTACTGGGCATATCCGGGCCAGAGCTGCACCAAGGACGGTCTGAAGGGTGCGTGAGCAATGAACGGGCAGGGGAGGGCGTCGCCCGACGCTCTCCCCGTCGGAGGGGCTTATGGATATTTTCTTCGGTCAACTCTTCACCGGGCTCAGCATCGCGTCGATTCTGCTGCTGGTGGCGCTCGGGCTTGCGATCATCTACGGCGCGATGGGGGTCATCAACCTCGCCCATGGCGAGTTCGTCATGCTGGGCGCCTACGGCACTTGGTTCCTCCAGTCGCAGTTCGGCCTGCCGCTGATCCCCTGCCTGCTGCTGGTGTTCTTCATGGTGGCGGCGGCCGGCTGGGTGGTCGAGAGCACGGTGGTCCGCTTCCTCTACCACCGGCCGCTCGACACCATCCTGGCGACCTGGGGCATCGGCATCATGCTGCAACAGGCGGTGCGCCTGTCCGCCGGGGCCGAGCTGCGCTATGTCCAGACGCCGGAGTTCCTGTCCGGCAGTATCGACATCGCCGGGGTCGGCATCCCCAGCTACCGCCTGTTCATCCTGGCGCTGACCGCCGCCCTGCTGGCGCTGACCTGGTTCGTCATCCAGCGGACCGAGTTCGGCATGAAGCTGCGCGCTGTCACCCAGAACCGCGAGATGGCCAGCTGCTACGGCATCAACAGCGCCAGGATCTACAGCCTGACCTTCGCCTTCGGTTCCGGTCTCGCCGGACTGGCCGGCGCGCTGGTGGCGCCGATCAAGAGCGTGGCGCCGGACATGGGCACCAACTTCGTGGTCGATGCCTTCATGGTGGTGGTGGTCGGCGGCGTCGGCAGCCTGATCGGCACGGTGGTCAGTTCCGGCCTGCTCGGCAGCGGCACCGCCGGCATCGCCTTCCTGCTGAACGACACGCTGGCCAAGGCGCTGGTCTTCCTGGCGGTCGTCGTCCTGGTCCGCTTCCGTCCGCAGGGCCTGTTCGTCGATCAGCGGCGCCGGTGAGGGGGGCCAAGACGATGACCAGCGTCCAGTTCCCCGACGACCAGCCCGCCAGCCTCGGCCAATCAAACCTCGGCCAAGCGAACCTCAGCCAACCCGATCTTCAAAACCGGGCCGGTTCCCCGGTCGGCCCCGTCGCCCGGAGCCCGCTCATGTCGAAATCGACCCTGTCGCGCAGCAAGCCCTATGCCCAGCTCGCCGCCTATCTGCTGTTCTGCGCCGTCATCCTGGCGGTTCCCAGTTTCGTCACCGACGCCTTCCTCCTGAACAAGTTCGCCCGCTATCTGGCGCTCGGCCTCGCCGCCGCCGCGCTGGCGCTCAGCTGGGGCTATGCCGGCATCCTCAATCTGGGGCAGGGGGTCAGCTTCGGCATCGGCGCCTATGCCATCGCCATGCATCTGAAGCTGAAGACCAGCCCGGTCCACACCGGGTCGGCCGGGCTGCCGGACTTCATGGTATGGAACAACCTCGATCATCTGCCCTGGTTCTGGCAGCCCTTCCATTCCAGCCTGTTCGCGGTGGCGGCCGGCATCCTGGCCCCGGTGGTGGTGGCGCTGCTGCTCGGATCCTTCATGTTCCGGGCACGGATCGCCGGGGTCTATGTCGCCATCATCACGCTCGCCATGCTGGCGGTGGTCAACCTGCTGTTCATCGACCAGCAGGCCTACACCGGCGGCTTCAACGGCATCACCGATCTGGCGTGGCTGAAGGCCGGCAGCGTCACCTTCGATCCCTACAGCCCGGCCTTCTACTATCTGTCCGCCGGGGCGCTGTCGCTGTGCCTGCTGCTCGGCCTCGCCTTCACCCGCAGCAAGGCCGGGCTGATCCTCCAGGCCATCCGCAACGACGCCGACCGGGTGCGCTTCTTCGGCTACGACGTCGCCGCCTACCAGTCGCTCGCCTTCGCGGTGTCGGCCGGCATGGCCGGGCTGGCGGGCATGCTCTACGCCATGGTGCTGGAGTTCGCCTCGCCCACCTTCATGGGGGTGCCGCTCAGCCTGTCGATGGTGATCTGGGCGGCGGTCGGCGGGCGCGGCTCGCTGCTGGGGGCCGCCATCGGCGCCATCCTGGTCAACTTCATGCAGGGCAGCCTGTCCGAGAGCTTCCTCGACACCTGGCAGCTGATCCTCGGCGGCATGTTCATCCTGGTCGTGGTCTTCCTGCCGAACGGCCTGTCGAGCCTGATCGGCATCCTGTCGGACCGCCTGACCCGCCCGTCCCGTCCCAAGGCGGACGCCGCCCTTGCCACCGCCCTTTCCGAGGCGCCGCATGCCGGCCGCACGCCGAGCTGAAGGAGACGATCCCCATGGCCTATCTCGAACTCCACGGGCTGGAAGTCAGCTTCGACGGCTTCAAGGCGGTCAACGGCCTGGATCTGGCGGTCGAGCGCGGCGAGCTGCGCTGCCTGCTGGGCGCCAACGGGGCCGGCAAGTCCACAACCCTGGACCTGATCTGCGGGCGCACCCAGCCGACCGGCGGGCGTATCCTGCTCGACGGGCAGGACATCACCAGTGCGCCGGAATACCGGCGCGCCCGCCATGGGGTGGGCCGCAAGTTCCAGGTGCCCAGCGTGTTCAAGGAACTGACGGTGCGCGAAAACCTGGAGGTGGCGCAGTCCCGCCATCCCGGCCCGGCCCGGACGATCCGCCTGTTCCCCGGCCTCCGCCTCGACCGGCGCATCGCCGAGGTGCTGGAGATCGTCGAGCTGGCCGACGAGCTGGACACCAGGGCCGCCTTCCTGTCGCACGGCCAGACGCAATGGCTGGAGATCGCCATGCTGCTGGTCCAGGACAGCGCCCTGATCCTGATGGACGAGCCGACCGCCGGCATGACCATCCAGGAGACCGGCAAGACCTCGCGCATCTTCCAGCGGCTGCGCGGCCGGCACACGCTGATCGTGGTCGAGCACGACATGGGCTTCGTCCGCGAGATCGCCGAGACCATCACCGTGCTGCACCAGGGCAAGCGCCTGTCCGAAGGATCGATCCGGCAGGTGGAGAACGATCCCAAGGTGCGCGAGGCCTATCTTGGAAGCGGGGGGATCTCCCATGCTTGACATGACCGACGTTTATTCCTTCTACGGCAGCAGCCCGGTTTTGCAGAATGTCAGCTTCGCGGTGCCCAGGGGCAGCCTGCTCAGCGTGCTGGGCCGCAACGGGGTGGGGAAGACCACGCTGATGCGGACCGTCATGGGGCTGACCGACCGGGTCACCGGCCGGATCGGGCTGGGCGGCAGCGATATCCGGAGCGAGCCGACCCACCGCCGCGCCGGCCTCGGCATCGGCTATGTCCCGCAGGGGCGCGGCATCGTCGGCAAGTTCACCATCCACGAGAACATCCTGATGGGCAGCTTCGCCCGTCCGGACGGCCGGCGCGAGATCCCGCCGCTGGTGTTCGAGATGTTCCCCTATCTGCGCGACAACCTGAACCGCAAGGGCGGCGACCTGTCCGGCGGGCAGCAGCAGCAGCTGGCGATTGCACGGGCGCTGGCGGCAAATCCGCAGGTCCTGCTGCTGGACGAGCCGACCGAGGGCATCCAGCCCAACATCGTCGAGCAGATCCAGAACGTGATCATGACCCTGAACCGCCAGTACGGCATCACCGTCGTGCTGGTCGAACAGAATGTGAGGTTCGCCCGGCAGGCCTCCGACCTTTTCCTGATGCTCGACAAGGGGCGGGTCGCCGCCCACGGGCCGACGGAGAGTCTGACCGACGATCTGGTTCACCGGCACATGGCGGTCTAGGCCACAGCTCCGGTCCCGTCTCTCTCAACCCCCCACACACGGGTTCGCCGTCCAGCCTCGCGCCGGGACGGAACGCCCCCTCCTTATCGATCCACAGACCAGAAAGGGAATGCACCATGTTGCACGGCGATATTTCCAGCAGCAAGGACACCGTCGGCGTCGCGGTCGTGAACTACAAGATGCCGCGCCTGCACACCAAGGCCGAAGTCCTCGACAACGCTCGCAAAATCGCGGAGATGGTCCAGGGCATGAAGGTCGGCCTGCCCGGCATGGATCTGGTGATCTTCCCGGAATATTCGACCCACGGAATCATGTACGATTCCAAGGAGATGTACGAGACCGCCTCATCGGTCCCCGGCGACGAGACCGAGATTTTCGCCGACGCCTGCCGCAAGGCCAGGGTCTGGGGCGTCTTCTCCCTGACCGGCGAGCGGCATGAGGAGCACCCGCACAAGGCGCCCTACAACACGCTGATCCTGATGAACGACAAGGGCGAGATCGTCCAGAAATACCGCAAGATCATGCCGTGGGTGCCCATCGAGGGCTGGTATCCCGGCAACTGCACCTTCGTCACCGAAGGGCCGAAGGGGCTGAAGATCAGCCTGATCATCTGCGACGACGGCAATTATCCGGAGATCTGGCGCGACTGCGCCATGAAGGGCGCCGAACTGATCGTCCGCTGCCAGGGCTACATGTATCCGGCCAAGGAACAGCAGGTCATCATGTCCAAGGCGATGGCCTGGGCCAACAACACCTATGTCGCGGTGGCGAACGCCGCCGGCTTCGACGGGGTCTATTCCTACTTCGGCCATTCCGCCATCATCGGCTTCGACGGCCGGACGCTGGGCGAGTGCGGAACCGAGGAGAACGGCATCCAGTACGCCCAGCTCTCCACCTCGCTGATCCGCGACGCGCGCCGGAACATGCAGTCGCAGAACCACCTCTTCAAGCTGGTCCACCGCGGCTACACCGGCAAGATCAACTCCGGCGAGGATTCGAAGGGCGAGGCGGCCTGCGCCTACAGCTTCTACCATGACTGGATCAACGATCCGGAAGGCACCCGCGCGCGGGTCGAGGCGATGACCCGCGGCACCGTCGGCACCGAGGAATGCCCCATCGACGGCATCCCCAACCCGGAAACCGCCCTGCATCGCTGAAGGATCAGGCGGATAGCGCGGCGGGTGTCGGACGATGCCCGCCGCCTTTCTCCGGGGCGAGACCAACGATAAGGAGACGCGCCGATGGCGCTGGATGCACACCGGATTCTGGAGGAGCCCTATTACCGGCCGGTCGCCGGGGAAGTGGCGCTGTTCGAGGCCGCCTATGCGGCGCGCATGCCGATGATGCTGAAAGGCCCCACCGGCTGCGGCAAGACCCGCTTCATCGAGCATATGGCATGGCGGCTCGGCCGGCCGCTGGTGACGGTGGCCTGTCACGAGGACATGACCGCGTCGGATCTGGTCGGGCGCTTCCTGCTCGATCCCGGCGGCACGGTCTGGCACGACGGGCCGCTGACCCAGGCGGTGCGGCATGGCGCCATCTGCTATCTCGACGAGATCGTCGAAGCCCGCCAGGACACCACCGTCGTCATCCACCCGCTGACCGACGCCCGCCGCATCCTGCCGCTGGAGAAGCGCAACGAGCTGGTCCAGGCCCATCCTGACTTCCAGCTGGTGATCTCCTACAACCCCGGTTACCAGAGCGTCCTGAAGGATTTGAAGGAATCGACCAAGCAGCGCTTCGCCGCCATCGAGTTCGGCTATCCGGACGCCGCGGTCGAAGCGGAGATCGTCGCCCATGAATCGGGCGTCGCCGCCGGCACCGCGGAGCTGCTGGTTCGCATCGCCGCAAGCTCGCGCAACCTGAAGGGCCATGGGCTGCAGGAGGGCGTGTCCACCCGTATGCTGATCCATGCCGGCCGGCTGGCGGCGCAGGGGATCGCGCTGGAGACCGCCTGCCGGATCGCGCTGGTTCTGCCGATCACCGACGACGCCGACGTGCGGGACGCCTTCTCCGCCGCCGTGTCGGCGGCGATTGCCTGATCCATCCCCGTTCGGGGAGAGGAAAGAGGACCGGAGGCCACATGCCCGACGACCAATCGCGCCAATTTCCCGCAGATCAGTTTCCCGCCGCCACCGCCTTCTCCACCGTCGAGCGCCGGCTGGTCGCCTATCTGGTCGCGCTGTGGCGGCTGCGGGTGCCGATCCGCCATGCCATGCCGGATGCGGCCGGCAACCCGCCGCGGCGGGTCAGCCTGGCGGACGGGCTGATCTGGATGCCTGGAACCTTCCGCGGCGTCGAGGGCCGCCGCTCCGGCGCGCTGTTCCGCGCCGCCCTGGTCCATGCCGGGGCGCATCTGCGCTTCACCGGCCCGCGCTTCCCGGCCGCCGGGCTGAAGCCGTTGCAGCTGGCGCTCGTTTCGCTGATCGAGGATGCCCGGGTCGAGCAGCTGGCGATGCGCGAGCATCCCGGCCTGCTGCGGGTCTGGCGGCCCTTCCACGTCGCCGAGCCGGATGGCGCCGGCACCGCGCCCGCCCTGATGGCGCGGCTGGCCCGCGCGCTGATCGACCCCGACTATCGCGACGACGATGCCTGGGTCGCCAAGGGCAGGCGGCTGTTCTTCGCGGCGGAGGCCGAGTGGGACAGCCCGGCGCTCAGCCGCCGGATCGGCGGGCTGCTCGGCAACGATCTCGGCCAGATGCGGGTGCAGTTCAATTCCAAGGACCATGTTGTCGAGCCGGCCTACCGCGACGACAGTCTCGGCCTGTGGGACCATGGCGAGGCGCCGCCGACCCCGCCCAGCGATGCCGAGACGGTGTTCGAGGCCTTCCGCACCGAACAGCAGGAGCGCGACCACGGCCGGCCCGACGAGCAGCTGGGGGAGGGCGCCACCCCGGCGCGGCTGTCCGCCACCGATGTGCCTGCCCGCGCGGCGGGGGAGGAGGAGATCGCCGCCCCGCCGCTGCGCTACCCGGAATGGGACTACCGCGTCGGCATCGACCGTCCCGACTGGGTGGTGCTGAACGAACGGCGGACCGAGCCCGGCGACCCCGCCGCCATCGCCCGCATCGTCGAGCGTCATCAGGCGACCGCCGACCGGCTGACCGCGCTGGTCCGCTCGGCCAAGGTCAGCCGGCCGGTGCGGCTGCGCCGCCAGCCGGAGGGCGACCGCATGGATCTGGACGCCTGCATCGACGCGATGGTCAGCCACCGCCGCGGCGAGGCTCCCGACCCGCGGGTGCATGAAGTTCTGGTCCGCCGCAACCGCGACCTGTCGGTCCTGCTGCTGCTCGACGTCTCCGCCTCAACCGGCGATCCGGTTGCCGGGGGCGGACGCAGCGTTCTGTCGCTGGAGCGGGAGGCCGCGACGCTGTTCGCCCAGGCGCTGGACGGGCTGGGCGATCCCTTCGCCATCGATGCCTTCCGCTCCAATGGGCGGCAGGATGTCAGCTATTACCGGATCAAGGCGTTCCGCCAGCCTTACGATGACGCGGCCAAGGGGCGGCTGGCCGGGCTGAAGGCCGGACTGTCCACCCGGCTCGGCACCGCGCTGCGCCATGCCGGCCGGCTGCTGGAACGGCAGGCGACCCACCGCCGCCTGCTGCTGGTGGTGACCGACGGCGAGCCGTCGGACATCGACGTCGCCGACCGCCGCTATCTGCTGGACGACGCCCGCCGCGCCGTGCTGGGGCTGGCGGCGCGGGGGATCGACTGCTTCGTGATCGGGCTCGATCCCCAGGGCCGCGATTATCTGACCCGGATGTTCGGGGTGCGCAACGTCATGGTGATCGACCGCGCCGAAAAGCTGCCGGAGGTGCTGCCGACCTTCTATCTGCGCCTGTCGACCTGACCGGGCCGAGGGGCGGGGGCTCCACGCCGGGCTGCGAGCGCAACGGCGATTGCGCCATAAAGCCCGGCCAGCGCCCACAGCGTCAGGAAGGGTTCGGCAACCTCGGAGAGGGGCGCCCCGAGCTGGGCCACGCGCACGAGCCCGTCGATTGCCGATGTGCTGGGCAGCAGCCGGGCGACCAGACGAACCGCGTCCGGCATCGATTCCTGCGGCCAGGAAAAGCCCGCCAGGAAGAAGACGGGCAAGCCGACCGCCGCGGTGGCGAGCTGGACCGCGAGCGGGGTGCGGAAGACCGCCGAGGCGATCAGGCCAAGGCCGCAGACGGCGAGGACGAACGGCAGCGCGAAGAGGAGAACGGTCGCGGGCGAGCCCAGGCGCGGGATGCCGTACAGATAGGGCAGGGCGATCAGGTAGAAGGGCAGGATCAGGGCTGCCGGCACCAGATAGGCCATGTATTTGCCGGTCACCGTCGCCAGCGGCCCCGCCTTCGGCTGGTTGGGGTCCGGGCCAGGGTCGGGGCCAGGGTCCGGGATGGTGCCGAGCAGGCCGGTTCCGATCAGCAGGAGCTGTTGCAGGATCAGGATGAAAGCCGCCGGCAGCAGATAGCTCGCATAGCCTCCCTGCGGATTGAACAGCGGCACCGCCGTCAGCGGCATCGGGTCGACGACGGCGCCGGCCAGAGCCGGATCGACGCCGGCACCGACCAGCCGCGCGCTTTCGACCTCCGCCCCGAGCGTCCTTGCCACCGCCGAGACGGCCCCGGCGATCCGCTGGTAGATCAGGAAATAGCTGGCGTCCGCATAGAGGGCGACCGGGGAGGGCCGCCCATGCAGCAGGTCGCGTTCGAAATTCCCGGGGATCAGCAGGATGCCCGACACCGTGCGTTCATAGACGGCGCGCTGGGCGCTGGGGAGGTCGGGCAGCACCAGGGCGACACTGACGTCGGAGGTCGCGTCGAGCCGGCGGACCATCTCCCGGCTGCTGGCGGTCCCGTCACGGTCCACCACCACGATGGGGACGTTGCGCAGCGCCTCGGTGAGGTAGGGCTGCGGATAGAACACGGCATAGATCGCCGCCGCCAGGATGAACACGGAAAAAACCGGGCGCACGGTGAAGATGCGGCGGAGCTCGTGGCGGAACACGGCGAGGACCGCTCTCATGACGCCTTCCCCTCGTGAACCGCGATGCTGCGCCCGCTGCGCGCCCGCCGGCGCCGGGCGCGCAGCCCCTCCAGACGCCATGCGGTCAGCCCGGCCAGCCCGATCACGAAAGCGGCGAGGACCAGCACCGGCGGCCAGGACAGGTCGGGCGGCGTGCCGCGGACGGTCTGGTCGATCCGTGCCGTCAGGTACCAGGTTCCCGGCAGCAGCGCCCCATAGCTCTGGGCGAAACCGTCCATGCCAAGGCGCGGAAAGCCGATGCCCATGAAGCCGAAGGCCGGTGCGGTCAGCAGCGTCCCGATGCTGACCGCCATCGCGGTGGAGCGCAGGAGCAGCGCCAGCAGGATGCCGAGCAGCTGGCAGGCTAGCAGGAACAGGATGCCCGCGAGGAGCAGAGTCCCCCGCTGGCCGCGCAACGGCAGATCGAGCAGGCTGAACAGGACGGAGTCGGCGAGGCCCAGAACCATCA
Organism: Azospirillum sp. A29; assembly: GCF_042604625.1. NCBI lineage: Bacteria > Pseudomonadati > Pseudomonadota > Alphaproteobacteria > Rhodospirillales > Azospirillaceae > Azospirillum > Azospirillum sp. A29. The sequence continues at coordinate 496,441 of NZ_CP170467.1, read as the reverse complement.
CCGACAGGATCGTGTAGGGCAGGACCTTCCCCGCCATGGCCGGCCACAGGCCACCGCCGAGCCTGCGCAGGATCGCCAGCCGGTGCCGCGTCTCGACATCCAAACCCACCGAATAGGCGGATGCCACGACCACCACCACCTGAAGCAGGCTGGGCAGCAGGGCCGCCAGCAGGAAATGGGCGTAATTCATGGTGGGGTTGAACAGGCCGTGGACCTGCACCGGGATCGGTGCCAGCGAAGCCTGGGCGGCATCCATCGGCTGGCCTTGGGCCGTCCGCAGCGACAGGCGGATGCCGGCCGCCACCGTCGAGACGGCATTGTTGACCCCGCGCAGGACGAGGTTGCCGGTGCTCAGCGTCTGGGCGTTGTAGAAGAACACGACCTCCGGCCGCCGGGCGGCCTTCACGTCCCGTTCCAGATCGCGCGGGATCATCAGCAGCCCGTGGACGGCGCCGGACAGGATCAGCCGGCGCCCTTCGGCAAGGTCGGCGACGCGCCGCGCCACCGCGACATCGGGCGTGGCGTCGACGGTGCGGACGATGGTGCGCGACAGGTCGGAGCCGTCGAGGTCGAGCACGGCGACCGGCAGGCGGGTGGCGAGACCGGCGCTGAAAATCGCCATCAGCAACCCCATTAGGCCAAGCGGCAGAAGGGTCACCAGCACCAAGAGACCGGGACGGCGCCGACGCAGCCAGACCAGTTCACGCTGGAAGACCAGCAGGAAGCCCGGACGCAACCCGGTGCGGGGCCGCATCTCAATGCCCCTGCCGGACCCAGATAGCGCTCATTCCCGGCCGCAGTCCCTCCACCGGCTCGGCTGGCACGGCCCGGACCTCGAAGGTCCGGAGATCGAAATCGCCGGTGGCGCGGGTCGCCCGCCACGTCGCGTATTGCCCCTGGACGTTGATCGTCGTCACCCGCACCGGGATCTCCGCCGAGCCGATTTTTGCCGACTTCAGGGCAGGAACGGTGACCCGGAAGCCGTCGCCGACGCTGAGCCCGGCCAGCAGATCTTCGCGCAGGTTGAAGGTGAACCACGGGTGGGCGATGTCCACCATGGAGAACAGCGGCGCGCCGGCGCTGAAATTCTCGCCAGACTCCGCCACCCTGGTGGTGATCTGGCCATCCATCGGCGCGCGGACGACCAACTCCTCCACATCGACGGAGCGCTGGCGAAGGGCGGCCTCCGCCTGCTTGACCTGGGCGGCGGCGAGGGCGCGCTCCTCCGGGCTGGCGCCGGTGACGGCGAGATGCAGGGCGGCCTCTGCCGATTCACGCTTGCGGACGGCCGCCTCCAGATTGCGCGCCGCCTCGTCGAGCCGGGCCTGCGGGGTGTTGCCCGAGCGGATGAGCTGGGCCTGCCGGCCGTAATTGTCCTGATAGAGGGTGACGTCGGCCTCCGCCGAGGCCAGATCGGCCCGTCTCGCGGTGATGGTTTCGGCCCGCGTGCTGTTGACCCGGTCGAGGTCGGCCCTGGCCACGCCGAGCGCCGCCTGGGCGGCGGACAGCGCCGCCACCAGCTGCGGGCTTTCCAGTTCGACCAGCACGGTTCCGTGTGCCACCCTGTCCCCGGTGTCGGCGCCCAGTCTGGCGATGCGGCCGGAAACGCGGGGGCTGATGTCGACCCGGTCGGCCGACACCTCCCCCTGGACGGTCAACGGCGGCGGCCGTGTCGCAAACCATAGGGTCGTGCCGAGCGCCGCGATGGCCGTACCCCCGATCATCCAGCGAAGAGCCCTCATTCCGCTCATCCCCCAAGCCTGCCCCGGACGCGACGCCGGTCCCGTTTCCTTGTGTGCTCGATGGGCTGATGTATTCGGTGAGAATACAGCGCGCGCCCGCGCCAATGCATCGCCGCCATTCATTGACGGCTGACAACCATATTCCGGCTTCAACGATGAAGAGGCGCTTCCGGTGCCGAATAACTACTTTGAAATTTCTGGATTCGGCAAATGAAGTTTATACAGCGCCATGATGAACGACGTTCAGTGTGTCCGGGTCGGCCATCGCGGCGGCAATCTGCTGGATCAGCCAGCAGGCGCCGGGGTCACGCTCGGCACGCTGGTGCCGGATCATGTCCAGGTTCACCCGCTGCGGTTCATAGGGAAGGTCGAGAATCGCCAGACCTGACTGTTCCACGGCCCGGATGGCCAGGAGCCTCGGCAGGGTCGCCACCATGTCGCTGACCTGCAGCAGCGGAGGGACGGCGGCATAATGCGGGACCGAGACGGCCACCCGCCCGGTCAGTCCCCTGTCGCTGTCGGCCGCTTCGAGGATCAGCCGTTCGACCCAGACCCGCCGGGATACGCCGCGGTCGTCGATGAACCCGTCGGTCGCCCCCTCTTCGCTGCCGGTCAACTCCACGACGACGTGGGGAAACTCGAACAGGCGTTCCCGTGTCACCGGCCCGGCGGCCAGCGGATGTCCGCGGCGGACCACCACGGCTTCCGATTCCTGGAAAAGCGTGGTGCGGCGCATGCGGTCCGGCAGGTCGGCAAACCAGCCGATTACGAAATCGACCCGTCCGTCGTCGAGTTGACGGACGACGTCCATGCGGTTGACAGGGAAGACCCGCAGATCGATCTGCGGCGCCAGCGGGGCGATCCGCGCGACGATGCGCGGCAGGACGATCACCGCCGCATAGTCGGTTGCGGCGATGCGGAAGGTCCGCACCGCCTCCGACGGGATGAAGGCCTTCATGCTCATCGCGTCGGCGATTCGTCCCAGGCCGTCGGCGATGCCGGACGACAGCTGGAGGGCGCGGGCGGTCGGTTCCATCCCGGAGGTGCCGGGGACGAAAAGATCGTCCTCCAGCGACTGACGCAGCCGGGCGAGCGCATGGCTGACCGCCGAGGGCGTGATCCGCAATTCCCTGCTGGCGCCGATCACGCTGCGATGCTGCATGACGGCTTCGAACACCCGAAGGAGATTCAGGTCCAGTCTGCGGATCGGCACGTTGTCGGTCCCATCCATGTCGGTTGAGGGGGACGGTTGGAGGGGGTGCGCCGGGTCCGGTCGCTTCGCACCGCCACACATCGCCGCCGGTCCGCATGCTGACGCGAATATGGCCGTCCGTCAAAGGGCGGCACGGCGCTACAGAATTTCCGCGCATCGCGGCGATGGGGAGCGTAGACTCTGCCGGATCGGAGGATGCCCCTCCCGTCTCAAAGGAAGTCCGTAAGCCCCATGCCACCCTCCAGGCCCCGCGTACCAGTGCCGCGACCGAACTTCAGCAAGTCCCGCTCCAACACCGGCGCATCGACCGGGGTCCGCCCGGCGCCCGCCCGTGTGAACGGATCGGCGGTGCAAAAACAGACCCAGTGGCTCGCCCGCGCCACCGATGCCGAACGCACCGGCGACAGTGTGGAAGCGGAGCTTTGCCGGCAGTATGCCGAGCATTGGTTTCGCGTCTCGCGCGGCCAGGAGTGAAGCCGGGCTGTCGCGAAGGCGAGCGAATGGACGCCTCCACCCGGTAAAGACGGTCGACGGCGTCTTCCCCGGGGCGTGAGCGGACCTTGTCCCGAGCATTCCCGCCGCCTATAAACAGGTATGCCTCAACGGAAGACTGTTTCAGTCCCGCCCGGTCCCGAACATCGAGCCGTTGCCGGACGATTGCGGGCTGAAAGCCACTCGCGCAGGCAGGGCAGATGGTCTGTGACCGCATGAGCGCCACCCTGCCGGACCTTGAGGCGTGCGATTGGAGCGCAACCCCGCTCGGACCGCGTGAGGGTTGGAGTCCTGCCCTCGATGCGATCTTCACGATGATGCTCGCATCCCCCTTCGCCATGTGCGCGACCTGGGGACCGGAACAGACGCTGCTCTACAACGCCGCCTATGTTCCCTTTCTGGGCAAGCGCCACCCGGCGGCGCTGGCGCAGCCGATTGCCGTCGTCTGGTCCGAGGTTTGGGACAAGATCGGCCCGCTCATCGCGCGCGTGCTGGAGGGCGAGGCGGTAAGCTTCACCGACATGCACCTCGTGATGACCCGCAACGGCTGCGAGGAGGACACGTGGTGGACCTTCGCCTACAGCCCGTTGCGCGACGGCGGACGGGTCGTCGGCATGCTCGACATCGCGACGGAAACGACCGCAGGGGTCACCGCGGCCCGGCAGCGCGACGCGGTCGAGGCCGAGCTGCGGGCGCGCAACGTGGCGCTGGAGCAGGAGGTTGCCGCCCGCACCGAAGCCGGCAACCGCTTCTCCACCCTCATCCAGCACCTTCCGGTCGGGGCGTGCCTGTTCGATGCCGATGGGCGGGCTCTGCTATCCAGCCCGCTTTTTCGCGAACTCCTGCCCGATCAACCCATCCCGTCCAGAATGACGAACTCGGAGGACGCCGACCGCTGGCGCAGCTTCGACGCCAACGGGGAGCGCCTGCCGCCCAGCCGCTATCCCGCCGCACGCGCCCTGCGCGGCGAGGTGGTCTCGCCGGGCATCGAGTTCCTCCACAGAAAGACGGACGGATCCGAGCGCTGGTTCGCCGTCAGCAGCGTGCCCCTGACGGACGGCGCCGGACAGGTCACCGGCGCCATCGCCATGCTCGAAGACATCGACCATCGCAAGCGCGCCCTGGAGACCGCCCGCACCGATGCCGAACGGGTCCAGCTGGCCCTGGCCGCCGGTGCGATCATCGGCACCTGGTTCTGGGACCTTCCGACCGACCGCTTCACGGTCGACGAGGCGTTCGCCGCGACCTTCGGGCTCGATCCGGCGCTTGGACGCGACGGCATCAGCCTGGCGCAGGTGGTCGAGACCGTTCATCCGGACGATCGGGCCGGTCTGGCCGAGGCGATGGGCGAGGCCATCGCGCGGGGCGGCCGCTATGCCCACCAGTACCGCGTCCGCCGGCATGACGGGCGCTATTACTGGATCGAGGCCAACGGGCGGGTCGATCTGGATGCCGACGGGACGCCGCGGGGCTTTCCCGGCGTGCTGATCGACGTGGAGGAGCGGCGCACCATCGAAGCGGAGCGCGACCGGGCGATTGCGGAGCTGCGTGCCCTCAACGACACGCTCGAACAGCGCGTCGCCGACCGCACGGCTGAGCTGATGCAGGCCGAGGAGAAGCTGCGGCAGGCGCAGAAGATGGAGGCGGTCGGCCAGCTGACCGGCGGCATGGCGCATGATTTCAACAATCTGCTCCAGGCGATGTCGGGCTGCCTTCAGCTGGTCGGGCGGCGCGCCGGCCATGTCGCCGGGGTGCAGAAGGTCCTGGAGTCCGGTCATCAGGCGGTGGACCGCGGCGCCAGCATGATCCGGCAGCTGATGGCCTTCTCGCGCCGTCAGAGCCTCGAACCCGAAGCCTTCGACGTCCGCGACCGCCTGCTGGGGATGCGCAGTTTCCTCGACCGGGCGCTGCGCGCCGACATCCGGCTGGAATTCGATCTGGAAAGCGGGTTGTGGCCGGCGATGGCCGACCCGGTGCAGTTCGAACTGGCGATCCTGAACCTCGCCACCAACGCCCGCGACGCCATTGCCGGAGCCGGCCGGCTGATGATCGGTGCCGGCAACGTCGAGCAGTGCGGCGAGACTGGCCTGCAAGGCCACTTCTTGCGGATCTGGGTGCGGGACAGCGGCCATGGCATGGCCCCGGCAATGCTGGAGCGGATCTTCGAGCCCTTCTTCACCACCAAGCCGGTGGGGCAGGGCACCGGGCTGGGTCTGGCGCAGGTCTACGGCTTCTGCCGGCAATCCGGCGGGATCGCGACCGTCGACAGCGTGGAGGGGCAGGGCACCACGGTGACGCTGTTGCTGCCGCGCGCCGGGACGATGCCCGTGGCGGCGGTCGATGCCCAGCGGGCCATGGTCGATGGCGGCGGCGCCAGCGTGCTGCTGGTCGAGGACGACCCGGTAGTGGCGCTGGTGATCGTCGCGGCCCTGGAGGAGATGGGGTATCAGGTCAGCCGCGCCACGACGGGGGAAGAGGCGTTGCGCCTGTTGCGGGACGGGGAAAGGCCGGATCTGCTGTTCACAGACGTGGTGATGCCGGGCGAGATCGACGGCGCGGCCCTGGCCGCGGCGGCGCGGGCCCTGCTGCCCCGGCTGGCGGTGGTTCTGACCACCGGCTACAGCGAGGACCGCGCCGCGCTGAAAGGCTTCCCCGTGCTGTCGAAGCCCTACCGGATCGAGGATCTGGCGCTGACCCTGCGCCAGGAGATCGACCGGAGCGCGAGGCTTTAAAGCAAGCTGTATATGTTCAAAAGAACGGGAGGGGGCCGGGAAAGTCCCCGACGGGCACGATATGGGTGACCAGCCCCGCGCCCTCCTGCCAGCGGTGAAGCAGGAAGGCCGGCGGCTCGACGTAGGAGGCCGGGTCGGCATCCGGCGCGAGCCGCAGCGCGATGGCCGTCGTCGTGCTGGGGGCCGTGACCAGCACCGTACCGGCGAAGCGGGCCAGCATGAAGCGGTGGACATGGCCGCACAGAAGGCGCTCGACCTGGGGATGGGCGGCCAGCACCGCCGCCAGACCCACGCCGTTCAGGCACTTGTACGCGTCGATGCAGGCAATGCCGCTTTCAAGGGGCGGCTGATGCAGCATGACGAGCGTCGGCCGCTCCGGCTCCTCCGACAGGCGCGCCGCGAGCCAGGCGCAGGCCTCCTCGCTGGCCTCCCCATGATGCTCGCCGGGAACGGTCACATCGAGGCCGACGATGCGCAGCGGCCCCTTGTCGTCCGCGGTGAAGTGGAGAGGCCCGGTTGCCGGCAGGTACGAGTGATCGGAGAAGGCCGTCCGGAAGGCTTCCCGGTCGTCGTGATTGCCGGGCAGCAGCAGGACGGGCTGGCGAATCGACCGCAGAGCGGCGCGCGCCTGCTCATACTCGGCCGCCGCGCCGCGATCGACGATATCGCCGGTGACGATCACAAGGTCGGGCGCGGGATCGAGCGCGTTCAGCTGACGAACGGCCGCGTCGAACATCGCATTCGAGTCGACCAGACCCTGGTACAGCTCGCCTCGCGGGCGGATGTGGGGATCGGACAGGTGGGCGATCAGCAAGGCGGCGGTCCCCGGTCGTGGTTCGGATCAGCCTAGAGGATCGGGGATGTTTTGCAAAACCCGATGAGCCGGTCTGCGACCTCCACCGGATGCGAAACCGGATTCTTTCCGAAGCCCTGATGACAACGTTGTCATTGCAACGGAACTGCAATATGATAACGTTGTCATCGGACGTTCGACGCTTCGTCCCCAACAGGCTGATCAGGATTGCCGCCCATGAGCATGTTTCTCGATGCCCTGCTCGACAGCAGTTTGGACGACAGCATCCGTGGGGTGCCGCCGGGGACGGCGCCGCTGCGGCTGCGGGACGTCGGCGCACAGGGCTGGCGGCCGGCTGCCGGCGACATGGCGCTGCCGGTCCTGACGCTTGACGAGGACGCCTTCGCCGCCAACCGCGACCTGATCCTTGCCTATGCGCGACAGCACGGGGTGGCGCTCGCCCCGCATGCCAAGACGCCGATGGCGCCGCAGATCGCCGCCGGACTGGTGGAGGCCGGGGCCTGGGGCGCCACCGTCGCCAATCTGCAGCAGGCCGCCGTCCTGCTGCGCGCGGGCGTGACCCGGCTGATCCTCGGCAACGAGATCGGCGGCATCGCCAGCGGCAGGCGGCTGGGCGCGCTGCTGGCCGCCCATCCCGACGCCGACCTGCATGCCTTCGCCGACTCCCCGGCGGCGGTCGCGACGCTGGCCGCTGCCGCCGAGATCGCTGGACGCCCGCTGGCCCTCCTGGTCGAGGTCGGCGCCGGTCGCGGCGGCGCCCGCGACCGCGCGGCGGTGGAGGCTATCCTCGCCGCAGTCCTCGACCATCCCGGCCTGCTGGTCCTCGACGGCGTCGCCACCTATGAGGGGGCGGTCGCGACCTCCGACCCGGCCGCGACCGCCGCCAACATCGCCGCCCTGATGGAGCGGACGGCGGAGGCCTTCGCCCTCGTGCGCGCGTTGGTGCCGGACCGGCCGCTGCTGCTCACCGCCGGCGGATCGGCCTTCTTCGACATGGTGGTCGCCGGTCTGGCGCCGGTCGCGAAAGCCGACGGCAACGCCACGCTGGTGCTGCGCAGCGGCGCCATCTTCTTCCACGACCATGGCACTTACGAACGCGCGCTCGGGGCGCTCGATGCCCGGCAGGGCTTCGCCTGCGGCGGCGCCACGGCCGCCGATTTCCGTCCGGCCCTGCGCCTGTGGGCGGAGGTGCTGACCCGGCCGGAGCCAGGGCTGGCGATCTGCGGCTTTGGCATGCGCGATTCCTCCTTCGACCAGGATCTGCCCCGCCCGCTGCGCATCCACCGCGACGGCGTGGCGCTGCCCGCGGACGGGCTGCGGGTGACGCGGCTGAACGACCAGCACGCCTTCGTCGCCGTGCCGGCCGGCCCCGACCTTGCCGGCCACGATCTTGCGGTCGGCGACATCGTCGAGTTCGGCATCTCGCATCCCTGCACCTGCATCGACCGCTGGCGGGTGCTGTTCGGCCTTGGCGCCGACGGTCGGGTGCGCAGCGCCTACCGCACCTTCTTCGGCTGACCCGAGGCGGCCAGATTCCCCATGCAGACATTGAATTTCCAGCAGATCTGGCGCTATCAGGACCAGCTGATCGACGGCACGCTGCACACGCTGCTGCTGACCCTGGTCGCCGCGGCCATCGGCACCGCAATCGGCGTCGCCGCGGCGGCGGCGGTGCGCAGCGGACCGCGCCCGGTGCGCTGGGCGATCCGCGGCTATGTCGAGCTGATCCGCAACACGCCGTCGCTGATCCAGCTGTTCGTGGTCTTCTTCGTGCTGCCGGGCTTCGGCCTGCGGATGGGGGCCTTCGAGGCGGCGTCCATCGCGCTCGGCCTCTATTTCGGCGCCTACTGCACCGAGATCGTCCGCGCCGGGCTCGACGCCATCCCCGGCAGCCAGGTCGAGGCCGGCCAGTGCCTGGGGCTCTCGCGCTGGCAGGTGTTCCGCTACATCGTGCTGCCGCCCGCCCTGCGCAGCGTCTATCCCGCCTTCACCAGCCAGTTCGTCCTGCTGCTGCTCGGCACCTCGCTGGCCTCGCAGATCTCGGCGGAGGAGCTGTTCCACACCGGCGGCTTCATCGAGACGCGCACCTACCGCAGCTTCGAGGTCTATGCCGTGATCTGCGGCATCTATTTCGCCCTGGTGATGACCTTCAAACTGCTGTTCGCCGCGGTGGGGCACCTCGCCTTCCGCTGGCCGGTTCGGCGCTGACGGAGACACCGGCCATGCGTTCCTTCTCCCTCGCCGATTTCCTGTCGCTGCTGAGCGCCCTGCAATGGACGGCCGTGCTCGTCCTCATCGCGCTCGGCCTCGGCGCGCCGCTGGCCCTGCTGCTCGCCCTGATGCGGACCAGCGCCAGCCGCGCGCTGCGCTGGACCGCCACCGCCTTCCTGCAACTGGTCCAGGGCGTGCCGCTACTCGGCCTGCTGATGTTCTTCTATTTCGGCATGCCGGTCTTCCTCGGCATCGAGATGCCGCCCCTGGTCGCCGTCGGCATCGCCATGACCGTCTACACCGCCTCCTTCCTCGGCGAGATCTGGCGCGGCGGCATCGAGGCGGTGAAGCACGAGCAGTGGGAGGCCGCCGCCTGCCTCGGCCTGTCGACCTGGCACCAGTTCCGCTACGTCATCGCGCCGCAGGCTTTCCGCATGGCGCTGCCGCCGACCGTCGGCTTCCTCGTCCAGCTGATCAAGGGGACCTCGCTGGCCTCCATCGTCGGCTTCGTCGAACTCGCCCGCGCCGGCCAGCTGGTCAGCGCCGCCACCTTCCAGCCCCTGCTGGTCTACTCGATCGTCGCGGCGATCTATTTCGCCGCCTGCCTGCCGCTCACCCTGTGGGCCCGTTCCCTGGAGGTCCGTCTCAATGGCGCTCGTTGACATCCGAAACGTTACCAAGAGCTATGGGTCGACCCAGGTGCTCAAGGGGGTGTCGCTCGACATCAAGGAAGGCGAGATCGTTACCATCATCGGCAAGTCGGGCTCCGGCAAATCGACCCTGCTCCGCTGCATCAACGCGCTGGAGCGCATCGACGGCGGCGAGATCACGGTGGAAGGCCAGCCGGTGCGCACCGACATGCCGAACCTGCGCGACTTCCGCCAGCGCGTCGGCATCGTCTTCCAGGCCTTCAACCTGTTCCCGCACATGACGGTGGAGCGCAACATCACGCTGGCCCCGGTCCTCAACAAGCGGATCGCCAAGGCGGAAGGCAGGGCGCTGGCGCTGGACGTGCTGGAGCGCGTCGGGCTGGCCGACAAGATCGACGCCTATCCGGCCCAGCTGTCCGGCGGGCAGCAGCAGCGCGTCGCCATCGCCCGCTGCCTCGCCATGCGCCCGCACCTGATGCTGTTCGACGAGGTGACCTCGGCGCTCGACCCCGAACTGGTCGGCGAGGTGCTGAAGGTGATGGAGGACATGGCGCGCCAGGGCATGACCATGGTGCTCGTCACCCACGAGATGGGCTTCGCCCGCAACGTCGCCTCCAAGATCGTCTTCATGCATCAGGGCCGCGTCTGGGAAGAGGGGCCGCCGGCCGAGCTCTTCGCCAACCCGCGCACCCCCGAACTGCAAAGCTTCATCGCCTCCGTCCGCTGAGGCATGGCCGAACCAACCACCGGTTCCCCGAGGACCGGACAACCACCAGAACAGAGGAGCAATGTCGTGAGACTCTTCCGGACCCTCGCCGCCGCCGTGGCGGTCTGCGCCACCGTCGCGCTCTCCGCCGCCGCCCTGCCGTCCGCCGCGAAGGCGGATGCCCTGCAGAACGTGCTGTCGGCCGGCAAGCTGCGCGTCGGCGTTCTGATGGACGCCGCCCCCTGGGGCTTCAAGGACGCCAAGGGCGAGGCCGCCGGCCTCGACATCGATCTGGCGAAGCTGATGGCCGCCGACATGGGCGTGAAGCTGGATCTGGTGCAGGTGACCGGCGCCAACCGCATTCCCAGCCTGCTCGCCAACAAGGTCGACGTGCTGATCGCCGCCGCCGGGGCCACGCCGGAGCGCGCCCAGCAGGTGACCTTCACCCAGCCCTATGCCGCGGTCAATCTCGGCGTCTACGGGCCGAAGTCGATAGCGAACGCCAGTGATCCGGAGGGGCTGAAAGGGCACAGCATCGGCGTCGCCAAGGGCTCGACGCTCGACATCTGGCTGACCGACAACGCCCCCGGCGCCAAGCTGGTGCGCTTCGAGGACACCCCCGGCGCCATCGCCGCCTATCTGGCCGGGCAGGTCGACACCTTCGCCGAGAACAGCGCCATCGCGCTGAAGGTCGCGCAGGACAATCCCGGCAAGGATGTCGAGCTGAAGTTCCTGATCCGCCAGTCGCCGGCTCATGTGGCCGTCCGCCACGGCGAACAGGATCTGGTCAACTGGATCAACACCTTCCTGTTCTACAACCGCCTGAACGGCAAGCTGGGCGCCCTGCAGATGACGTGGTTCAAGGAAAAGCAGACGCTTCCGCAGATGTAACCCGCCGTTCGGCATCCAAGAGAGGTTTTTTCGATGATCACCAGGTTCCAGGTCGGTTCGCGCATGAGCCAGGCCGTCGTTTGCCAGGGCATGGTCCACATCGCGGGCCAAGTCGCCAACAACCGCACCGGCTCTATTCACGAGCAGACCCGCGACGTGCTGGCCAAGATCGACGCCCTGCTGGCGGAAGCCGGCAGCGACAAGTCCAAGCTGGTCGCCGTCAACGTCTTCCTGCCGCACATCACCGACTTCGACGCCATGAACGAGGTCTACGATGCCTGGATCGATCCGGCCAACCCGCCGGCCCGCGCCTGCACCGAGGCGCGGCTGGCCGACCCGGACCTGCGCGTCGAGATGACGGCGCTGGCCGCTCTGTAAGCGGGCTTTTTCGGTGAACCGGAAGGGGCGCCGGGCAGCCGTTTGCCCCGACAAGCGTCGCGGAGGCGCCCCTCCGCCAGAAGGTTTTTGGAATGCACACTGGCCTCTACCACGCGCTCGATTTCACCGCCGACGGCAAGTCGCTGGATTTCCTCAGCATCCCGTTCTCGGTGGATCGCTCCCCCTATTATCAGGTGAAGGTCCCGGTCTGCCGCGTGCGCAACGGGACGGGTCCGCGCGTGCTGCTGATGGCGGGCAACCACGGCGACGAATATGAAGGCGAACTGCTGCTGGGCCGGCTGTTCCGCCGCCTCGATCCCGCGCGCATCCGCGGCGAGGTGACGATCCTGCCCGCCGTCAACGCCCCGGCGGTGATGGCGGCACGGCGCCGGTCGCCGCTGGACGAGGGCAACCTCAACCGCGCCTTCCCCGGCGACCCCGCCGGCACGCCCACCTTCCGGCTGGCGCATTTCCTCGAACACGAGCTGTTCCCGCGCCATGACGTGGTGTTCGACATCCATTCCGGCGGCACCTCGATGGCTCACCTGCCCTGTGCCCTGATCGAACGGCAGGGCACGCCCGACCGGCTCGGCCGCGCGCTGGAGCTGATGCGGGCGCTGGGGATGCCCTACGGCTTCGTGGCGGAGAACGGCGCCACGGCACCGACCTCGATGGCCGCCGCCGCACGGGCCGGCGTCATCGGCATCAGCGGCGAGTTCGGCGGCGGCGGCACGGTGACGCCGGAGACCATGGCCTATACCGCCCGCGCCATCGACAACCTGCTGATCGCCACCGGGTTGACCGACGCGCCGGTTCTCTCGGTTCCGGCACCGGTTCCGGCGCCGATGCAACTGCTTCAGCTTGACAGCCACCGGCAGGCGATCTACGCGCTGCGGCGTGGCTGGTTCGAACCGGCGGTCGATGTCGGGGCGCGGGTCGCCGCCGGCGATCTCGCCGGCTGGTTCCACGACCTGACGCGGCTCGACCAGCCGGAGGAGGAACTGCGCTTCCAGGAGGCGGGCATCGTCATCTCGCGGCGCCTGCACAGCGACAGCGAGGCCGGCGACTGCCTGATCCAGGTGGCCCGTCCGGTCGAGGAGGCGGGCATCCTGGGGCGCGCGGCCTGACCGGGCAGCATCGCATGGAGAGGCGGCCAAGGAGACGGGCGATATGAGTGAGAGCAGCGCGGCGAAGCGTCCGCCGACCATCGACGACGTCCTCCGCCTCCGGGCGGCGGAACCGGTGGTGTCGGCGGCCGGGGAGGCAGACGGGGACGCCGCCGGGGACGCAGACGGGGGGGCGGCTCCGACGCGGATCGTCGAGATCGCCCGGCTGGCCGGGGTGTCGCCGATCACCGTCTCGCGCGCCCTGCGCCAGCCGGAGAAGGTGGCCGAGGCCAAGCGACGGAAGATCCTGGAGATCGTCGAGCGCACCGGCTACGCCACCAATCCGCATGCCCGCGCCCTGCGGTCGGGCCAGTCGAACATCGTCGCCGCCTTCGTCTCCAACCTGCAAAGCCAGCAGTTCTGCCTTGCCGTGCAGGGCTGCGGCGAGGTGCTGGAGCCGCAGGGCTACCAGCTGATGATCGGGCAGACCTCCTACTCCTACGCCAAGGAGACGACGATGATCCAGTCGCTGCGCGAGATGCGGCCGGCGGCGGTCATGTTCACCGGCGTCATCGAGATCGAGGAGAACCGGCGGGCGTTGCGGGCGCTCGGCATTCCGATCATGGAGACCTGGGCCTATCCCCGCGACCCCATCGACATGCTGGTCGGCTTCTCGAACATCGACGGCGGCCGTCTGGCGGCCGAGCATTTCGCCGGGCGGGGCCATTGCCGCGTCGCCTTCATCGGCCGCCGCAGCGGTCGCGGTGCCCTGCGGCTCACCGGCTTCCGCGAGGGCGCCCGCGCCGCCGGGCTCGACATCGTCGCCGAGCTGTCGGTCGACAGGGTCGGCAGCATGGTCGATGGCCGCCGCGCGCTCGCCGAACTGCTGTCCCGCAACGCGGCGGTCGAGGCGGTGTTCTGCGCCAACGACCTGCTTGCGACCGGCGCGCTGCTGGAGGCGCGCCGGCTGGGCATGCGCCTGCCCGACGACATCGCCATCCTCGGCTTCGGTCACAACGACGTAGCCGAGGAACTGCCGCCCGGCCTGACCACCATCGGCATCGACAGCCGCGACCTCGGCCGGCAGGCCGGATCGATGATCCTGCAACGGATGCGCGGAGACATGCCGCCGGAGCCGATCCGTGCCGTCGAACTGACGCTGACCCATCGCGGGAGCAGCTGAGACGGGGCCGCCGGTCTGCGCGCCCGAGGCTTCGTCCGACAACGATTCCGTGAGATGCTCGTGCCCGCGTCCTGCCGATCGGCTGCATCGCCGCTCACCGGCGGCCAGCGCGGCAGGCCGGTCCGATGATCGAGCGGGGAAGCATGGCGAACCGATACCGGCATGGTTTCAGAAGAATTGCCTGCCCGCCGCTGCCATGACGCATTTGCCTTCGAAGGGCCCGGTCGTGTCGGCCGGTCAGGCCGACCCTGCGCTCGAAGCCCGTATCCAACGGATCGTAGCCGGCCTTCCGCCGCCGGTGATCGTCGCCGGTGATCCGGCCGACCGGCCAAGTCTGGCTGCGCGCATGGCGGCGCTGCATGTCCCTGGCGTCAGCGTTGCCGTCATCCATTAGGGCCGGCTGGCCTGGACGCGCGGTTTTGGAGACGCCACGGTTGGCGGCTCGCCGGTGACTGCCGACACGCTGTTCCAGGCGGCGTCCATCAGCAAGCCGATCACCGCGCTGGCGGTGCTGAAGCTGGTTCAGGACGGCCGGCTTCGCCTTGATACAGACGTCGACGGCCACCTCGTTTCCTGGCACATCCCGCCGGCCGCCGGGTCAACCGCCGTCACTGTTCGCGGATTGCTGAACCATAGCGCGGGGCTGACCGTGCACGGGTTCGCCGGCTATCCAGCCGGTCAGCCAGTCCCGACGTTGGCTCAGGTGCTCGCCGGCATCCACCCGGCGAATTCGCCGCCGATCCGCGTCGGCCAACCGCCGGGCACCGCATGGCGGTATTCGGGCGGCGGATATACGGTGCTTCAGCAGCTGTTGATCGACGTCACGGGCGAGGCGTTTCCCGTTCACATGGATCGGGCGGTTCTCGGTCCATTGGCGATGACAAAGAGCACGTTCGCACAGCCTCTGCCCGTCGAGCGGGTCGCGGAGGCGGCGACACCCTATGATTTCGATGGCAAGCCGGTCGAGGGCGGTCCCCACATCTATCCGGAGATGGCGGCCGCCGGGCTGTGGTCGACACCGTCCGACTTGGCGCGGGTTATCATGGCGTTCCAGCGCGCCTGGACTGGTGGGCGCGATGAGGTGCTGTCGCCCGACATGGTCAAAACCATGCTGACGCCCGGTCCCGGCGGCTTCGGCCTGGGGTTTGGAATCGATGGCAGCGGAAAGGGCGGCGGACGCGAACCCTGCTTCTTCCACAGCGGGCTCAATGCCGGCTTTTCGTGCGTGATGGCGGGTTGCATGGGCGGCAGCCAGGACGGGGCCGTGATCATGACTAACGGCTCCGCCGGAACTGTCGCTCATGGCCTGCTGCGCGCGATTGCCGAGGAGTACGATTGGCCGGCATTTCGGCCGCTCGAACGCCGGCTCGGTCTCGCCGACCCGGCACGTTACGCCCGTTTGGCTGGCCGCTACCGCCTGCCCGATTTCGAGATCGCTGTCATTGCCGATGGCAATCGCTTGTACGGTCTGGTCGGCAGCGATCAGGTCGAGATGTTTCCACTTGCAGGCACCGACGAATTCTTCCTGACGGTCGATGTCTCGACGGTCGCTTTTCGTATACCCGCTGCCGGCCCGGCAACCGCGCTGATGCTTCGGACCGCGAACACCGACCAAACGGGGCCGCGCGCCGATCTGCCCGCCGCGCCATGAGGACCGTCTTCGTCGGGGGGCCGATTGGAGCGTTCGCCATCCTCATCGCTCTCCCGAACTCAGCCGAACGCCCCGGTCCTGGCCATTCGCGCCCAGGCATGCGCAAGCGCCACGGCCTATCTGTCTGCCCTGCCTGTCATCGAATCGAAACGATCGGACCGCGCTTATGGAAGCTCTGAACCAACATCTGTTCCTTCTGCTGAACGCTCCGCCCGATCCGCCGGCCGGGCTTCTCATGCTGGCGCGTTTTCTGGCGGACGACGTGGTGGTGCTGGTCGCGGCCCTGGTCGCGGCGCTGTGGGTGTGGGGACGGCAGGACGGACGCGCCGTCCTGGTCGGTGCCGGCTGCGCGCTGCTGACGGCGGCGCTGGTCAACTCGGCGATTGGCGCACTCTGGCATCATCCGCGCCCCTTCATGATCGGGTTGGGGCACCAGCTGATTCCGCATGCCGCAGATTCATCCTTCCCCAGCGACCATGCGACCTTCATGTGGACGATCGGGATCAGCCTGCTGCTGCGAGGGTCCTGGCAGCGGCTGGGCTGGGGGATGATGGCCTTCGGGATGGGCGTCGCGTGGGCGCGCATCTATCTTGGCGTTCACTTCCCCCTGGACATGGCGGGTGCGCTTCTGGTCTCCGCCACCGCTTCCCTGCTGGTCATTCCGGTACGCCCCATCGTCGATGGAGTGCTGACGCCGGCCATCGTCCGGCTTTACGAGGGAGCGGTGCGGCTGCTGCATCTGCCCGCCGCCCTGTTCCCGCTGGACCGCAAATGAGGGTTTGAGGGGATCGCGCTCCCGAACCGGCTGGATCGGGAGCCGGGCCCTTGCCGACCGGCCGCGCTCCGCACTCGGCGGCAAAGCGCCGGACATCGGCGGCATGGCTCGAACCTGGGCCGAACCTGGCGATGTCGCCAAGCTGTCCGGGAAACGGCGACCAGCTCGGACCGACGCTTTTGGAGAAACTTCATTCAGTCTTTACAGCATCCTGCCTCGTATACCGCAAAATTGGCCAAAATCCAGATTTCATCTCAGATCAGCTGGACAACAACCTTACCCTTGGCGCGCCCGCCATCGAGATAGGTCAGTGCCTCCTTCGCTTGATCGAACGCAAAAACCCTGTCGATCACCGGACGAATATGTCCTGCATCGATGAGACCGCCGATTTCCGCCAGCTGCCCACCGTCGGGGCGAACGAACAAAAAGGAGTAGCGGAGATCGCTTCTCTTTGCAAGGCGCCGGATTTTCCAACTCATAAGAGAGAAAATAACCCGGAACATCGGATTCATGTGCCGGGCTCGTGCGAAAGCGGCATCAAGGGGGCCGACCAGAGAGACGATAGAACCCTTTGGCTTGAGGATCCCGATCGATTTCTCGATGCCATCCCCTCGGACGGTCCCAAGCACCATGTCGTAGGCGCGCAGAACGGTTTCGAAATTCTGTTGCCTATAGTCCACGACTTCATCCGCGCCGAGCCCTTTGACCAGTCCGAGATTCCCGGTGCTGGTCGTTGTGCCGACAGTTGCGCCGAGATATTTGGCGAGTTGGATCGCGAATGTGCCGATCCCGCCCGAACCGGCCGGGATGAAAATCTTCTGCCCGTGCTTGAGGCCCACCCGTTCCTTCAGTGCCTGCCAGGATGTCAGGCCAACCATCGGAATCGAGGCGGCTTAGTTGAAATCGAGCTTTGCAGGTTTGAACGCCGCAACATGCTCCGGAACGGCGACGAAATCGGCAAGCGTGCCACGGCCCAGGTCGAACACGCTGGCGAAGACGGCGTCGCCCACCTTGAAGCGTGTCATACCGGCGAGCCTAAGCATTGACACATGTTAACCATGGGTAATTGGTTAGGGAGCGTAGGCGCCCTGGCGTGGCGGTGAGGGCGTTCCAGGCGTCGCAGCAGGCTTGGACGACGGCGTCGTAGTCGGGCAGTAGCCGGTGGGATAGGAAGCGCTCGCGCAGGTACAGCCAGACGCGCTCCACGGGGTTCAACTCGGGACTGTATGGCGGCAGGGGTACCAGCGTGACGTTGTCCGGCACGACCAGCGCCCGTGATCCGTGCCAGCCGGCTTGATCGAGCACGAGCACCGCCTGTACGTCCGGTTCCAGGCTTCGGGAGAAGCCGTCCAGGAACAGGCTCATGGCGATGATGGAGACGGTCGGCATCACCAGCGCGAAGTCGGCGCCGCTGGCCGGGCAGACGGCGGCGTAGAGGTAGACCGAGGTGAAGCGCTTGTCGCACAGCCCGGCGGGACGCTGCCCGCGCTCCCACCAGCGATGCGCGGTGCGGCCCTTCTGGCCGATGCGGGCTTCATCCTGGAACCAGAGTTGGAGGCGTCGCCCAGGGTGCGCGGCCGCAGCAGCCTTCAGCGCTTCGCGCAGCCCCTTTTTTGGAACGCGGCTTGTGCCTTGGCGTCGGACTGCGGGTGGCGAGGGCGCGTCTTCTGCTTCGATAGACCCAGCCGGCGCACGATGCGCGACAGGCTGGCCGGATGCAGTGTCTTGGCGAAGCGCTCGGCGATCACCTCGCACAGGATCGGCAGGGTCCACTCCACGCACCCGTGCCGCTTGGGATCGGGGCCGGCGAGGATGATGGCCTTGAGCGTCGCCTGCTCGCCGTCGCTCAGCCATTCTGGCCGGCCAGGGAGCGGGCGGTCGTAAAGCCCGGCCACCCCCTCAGCGTTGTAGCGCACCACCGCATCGCGCAGGGCTTGGCGATCCATACCCGCCAGCCGTGCCGCCTCCGCCCGGCTCACCCCATCGAGGGCATGAGCGATGGCGAACATCCGCGCCGCCACCCGCCCCTTGCCCTCCCGACGCGCCAGGGTGCGCAATTCACCGGCACTCAGGTCTTCCCGGATCGGCAACGCCGCTGGCATGCGATTCTCCCCCTCATGGACGGGGAATCGAATCATGGTTCATTCGCCTTGGGAAGCCCCGCAGTGAGTCAGCCCCTCCGCTCGCCGGTATCACGCCGCTGCCAACCTCCGCGACGACGCCGGCGACGTCGCTGCCGATGGTCGCCGGAAGCTCGAACCTGAGCACTGGCTTGAAAGTGCCCTTGGGGATGATGTTGTCGATGGGATTCAGTCCAACGGCATGGACCTGAACGAGGATTTCATCCGGACCGATGGTGGGACCTGGGATGTCGGCGTATTCGGGTTGGGCGGATTTGCCGTAGCGCTTGAAGACGAGAGCTTTCATGGATTGACCTCGAAAAATGTATGTGCGGCCTGACGAACAGAGCCGCCACCTTGGAAATGCTTGCCAAGACGCTCCGGGTTTTCGCGCAGCAAACGAAGAAGGTGGCGGGTCAGGCGGCAAAGAACGCCCTGGCTTCCATCAGGAAGGCATCGTGATGCTGGAAGATGCCGCCATGTCCGGTGTCGCGGTATAGAACCAGCTTGGCGCCTGGAATACGCCGCGCCAAGGCGATCGAGTTCTCGCTCGGCACCATGATGTCGCTATCGCCATTGGCGACCAGAACGGGGGTGCGGATCGTTAAGGCCGGACGGTCCGCCGCCAGTCCCTCGACCAGGGGCGGGTCGAAATTGTCGAGATTGGCCGCCCAGTGATTGAGCAGCACCACCGGAACGCCTCCATGCGACCCAAGACGGCGATAAGCGAACCGCGTACCGGCCACCTCGACATGCCGGGTGGGCGCGGTCTTCAAGTCTGTTTTGAGAGTGTCGCCGGCCATGGCGGATCCTTGGATGCGGTTCGGATGGGCGGCGCCCCGGCTGAAACGCCGCCCGATTTCCGTCAACCGGCGAGGGTCGGGTAGTCGGTGTAGCCCTTGGCCCCGCCGCCATAGAGGGTCGTCGGGTCGAGGGGGTTGAACGGCGCCCCCGCTTTCAGCCGCTCGACGAGGTCGGGGTTGGCGATGAACGGCCGGCCGAAAGCGAACAGGTCCGCCTTGCCGCCTGCGAGATGTTGTTCGGCCAGCGTCAGATCGAAGCCGTTGTTGGCGATGAAGGTCCGGCCGAAGCGTTGGCGAAGCGCGCGGTAATCGAAAGGCGAGGTGTCGCGCGGGCCGCCGGTCGCGCCATCGACGACGTGGATATAGGCGATGCCGAGCTTGTCCAGTTGCTCGACCACATAATTGAACTGCGCCTGTTCGCTGTCCGAGATGACGATGCCGCTGGCCGGCGAAACCGGCGACAGGCGGACGCCGGTGCGATCCGCCCCGATCTGCGCCGACACGGCGTCGGTCACCTTGAGCAGCAGGCGGGCGCGGTTCTCGACCGAGCCGCCATAGGCGTCGGTGCGGGCATTCGCCGTCTCGCGCAGAAACTGGTCGAGCAGATAGCCGTTGGCGCCATGCACCTCGACCCCGTCGAACCCCGCTTCGATCGCGTTGGCGGCGGCCCGGCGGAAGGAATCGACGATTGCGGGGATCTCCCCGATGTCCAACGCACGCGGTTCGGAAACGTCGGCAAAGCCGTAGTTCACGAACGTCTTGGTTTTCGCACGGATTGCCGATGGCGCGACCGGCGCCTCGCCGCCGAGCAGATCGACATGGCTGACCCGGCCGACATGCCACAGTTGGACGAAGATGCGTCCGCCCCTGGCATGGACCGCATCGGTCACCGTTCGCCAGCCGGCGATCTGTTCCGGCGTGTAGAGGCCGGGCGTGTCCTGATAGCCTTACGCCTGCGCCGAGACCTGGGTGGCCTCGGTGACGATCAGGCCGGCGCTTGCGCGCTGGGCATAATACTCCGCCGCCAACGCCCCCGGCACGAGGCCGGCGCCGGCGCGGTTCCGGGTCAGCGGCGCCATGACGATGCGGTTGGAGAGCGTGAGAGGGCCGAGTTCATACGGCCCGAAGAGGGTTTTGACGCTCATGGAGCGGCCACCTTTCGTACGGCTGGGGCGTTCGGTCGGAGAATTGACTGCCCGAGGGCTCAGTCCGCCGTCCGATAGCGCGCCGCGGCTTGGTCCTGGCGGGTGTTCGGAAGCATGGCCTGACGCGCCGCCTGATAGGTGTTCCATTGCTCCACATCGGGCAGCGGCGGAATCGTGACCGTCTCGCGCCGGTCGAAGCCGACCAGCGCCGCATCGACGAGGTCATCGACCTCCATCACCCCGGTCATGCTGTTGACGTCGGCGCCGGCATGCTCCCAGATTTCGGTGCGCGTCGCGGCGGGAAGCACCGCCTGGACATAGACGCCCTTCGGGCCGAGTTCGATGCTGAGCCCCTGCGACAGGAACAGCGCGAACGCCTTGGTCGCGCCATAGACGGTCATGGCGAATTCAGGGGCCAATCCGACCACGGAGCCGACGTTGATGATCGCACCTTCGCCAGCCTGCGCAAAGCGGGGAGCAACGGCGCTGCAAAGCCGCAGCATGGCCGTGGTGTTGAGGGCGAGGAGTTGCGTGACGACATCCGTCGATTGCTCGATGAAGCTGCCGCCAATGGCGGTTCCGGCATTGTTGATCAGGATGCCGATGCGCGCATCGTCGCGCAGCCGCGCCTCCACCACGGCAAGCTCGTCGGCCTGCGTCAGATCGGCCTCGACGATGTCGACCGCCACGCCGGTTTCCTGCCTCAGGCGTGCGGCAAGCGCCTCCATGCGCTTCCGGTTGCGCGCGACCAGCACGAGATCGTGGCCGCGACGTGCGAACCGGTCGGCATAGACGGCGCCGATGCCGGTGGAGGCTCCGGTAACCAGGACCGAGGGAAGGGTTGCCATGGGATTGCTCTCTGCTCTGCTGAAACCTATAATCATGATCATCATCATGATTGCCTAATTATGATGATGATCATGATTGTGTCAATGGGGCCGGTGGAGAAATTTGAAATGAAGGTCAGTCGAGAGAAGATGGCGGAGAATCGCGATCGGATCCTGGATGTCGCCAGCAGACTGTTCCGCGAGAAAGGGTTCGACGCCGTCAGCGTGTCCGAGGTGATGAAGGCCGCCGGTCTGACGCACGGCGGATTCTATGGTCATTTCAGCTCGAAGGACGATCTTGTCGCCGAGACGATTGGCCATGCCCTCTCAAGGGGCGACAGTAGAGGCCTCGATCTCCGGGCTTATCTTGCCGACTATCTTGCGCCCCGGCATCGCGACAATCCTGCCGCCGGCTGTCCCACGGCGGGCCTTGTCGCGGATATCCGCCACCAGACGCCGGCTGCCCGCGCCGCCATGACGGCCGGCCTGCGGTCACAAATCGAGCGTGTGGCGAAAGCCCTCCCGGATATCGAGGCGGAGGACAGGCGCCGCGCGGCGATCGGATCCTGGGCTGCGATGGTGGGGGCGGTGATCCTTGCGCGCGCGATCGACGACAGGGCGCTTTCGGATGAGGTTCTGGAGCAGACGCGTGCTTGGATCGAGGCCACGTTGGATCCGGCATCTGCCAAATAAACGATGCCCGCATTCACAGTGTACCAGCCATCGGCGGCTTCTTGATCACGCCGGCACCCAGCAAGGCGTTATAGCAGGCCGCGGGAAAACGGGCGTTTCCATCGCCCGTTCCGGTCGGGATGGAGCGCTTTTCCACGCTTCGAGGCTCGCGGAGCCGCCTTTCGGGCGGACTCCGGGCGTGATTATGCCGCCACCAGCAGCTGATCTCCGACGCCCATGACGGCATCAAAGCCGTCGTCACCCGGGTCTTCCAGGCGACGTGGCAAAGGTGCCGGGTGCATTTCTCCAGCACCGCCCTTCCTTGTGGAAGAGGGGGATCCTGTCCTCGTCGAACGGGTAACGGCGGCGAGCCATGGCACCTCCGGGGTGCAGCCACCTCTTTCGTTGGTGCGCCGAATCCCCAGACGGTGCAAGGTCATTCAGTATGAGACTTTATTCTCCGTAAACAATTTGTCCACGGAGAATGCCCCGCTTACTCCACCGTCACGCTCTTCGCCAGATTGCGCGGCTGGTCCACGTCGGTGCCCTTCAGCACGGCCGTGTGATAGGCCAGCAGCTGCACCGGGATGGCGTAGAGCAGCGGGGCGACCAGCGGGTCGCAGGCGGGCAGTTCGACCGACCAGCGGACCTTGTCCTTCAGCTTGTCGATGCCCTTCCGGTCGGCCAGCAGCAGCACCTTGCCCGACCGCGCGCAGACCTCCTGCACGTTCGACACCACCTTTTCGAACAGGGCGTCGGACGGCACCAGCACGATCACCGGGACATTGTCGTCGATCAGCGCGATGGGGCCGTGCTTCAGCTCGCCGGCGGCATAGCCTTCGGCGTGGATGTAGCTGATCTCCTTCAGCTTCAACGCACCTTCCAGGGCCAGCGGATACATGGCGCCGCGGCCGAGATAGAGGACGTCGCGGGCCTCGGACACCTCCTGCGCCAGCTCCTTCAGCCGTTCGTCATGGGCCAGCACGTCGGCGGCGCGGGCCGGCACTTCGCGGAGCGCGTGGGCGATCTGCTGCATCCGCTCCTGGTCGATGGCGCCGCGGGCACGGCCGACGGTGACGGCAAGGCAGGCCAACGTGGTCAGCTGGGTGGTGAAGGCCTTGGTCGAGGCGACGCCGATCTCCGGCCCCGCCATCGTGTAGAGCACGGCGTCGGATTCCCGGGCGATGGTGCTTTCCGGGGCGTTGACGATCGACAGGATCTTCTGGCCCTGGCGCTTGCAGTAACGCAGGGCTTCCAGCGTATCCAGCGTCTCGCCCGACTGCGAGATGAACAGGGCGATGCCGCCCGGCGGCAGCGGCGCCTCGCGGTAGCGGAACTCCGAGGCGATGTCGACCTCGACCGGGATGCGGGCCAGCGTCTCGAACCAGTATTTGGCGACGAAGCCGGCGTAATAGGCGGTGCCGCAGGCGACGATGGTCAGCTTGGACGCGCCGGCCAGATCGAAGGGGAAGTCCGGCAGGGTGAAGGTGCCGGTCTCCGGGTTGATGTAGGCGTTCAGCGTGTCGCCTATGACCTGCGGCTGCTCGTAGATTTCCTTGAGCATGTAGTGGCGGTAGCCGTCCTTGCCGATCAGGGCGCCGGACACCGCGGTGGTCTTCACCGGACGCTCCACCACCGTGTCGGCGGCATCGTGGACGATGGCGGCGGTGCGGCTGACCTCGACCCAGTCGCCGTCCTCCAGATAGCAGATGCGGTTGGTCAGCGGCGCCAGCGCGAAGGCGTCCGACGCCAGATACATCTCGCCGTCGCCATAGCCGACGGCCAGCGGCGTGCCGTGGCGGGCGCCGATCATCAGCTCATGCTCGCCGGCGAAGATCAGCACCAGGGAGAAGGCGCCGGTGAAGCGCTTGAAGGCGGCGGCCGACGCCTGGACCGGGGTCATGCCCTGCTGGTCCAGGTAGTAGGTGACGAGATGGACGATCACCTCGGTGTCGGTGGCGCTTTCGAAGACATAGCCGTGGCCGGTCAGCTCGTCCTTCAGCTCCTGGTAATTCTCGATGATGCCGTTGTGGACGACGGCCACGCGCTTGGTGGCGTGCGGGTGGGCGTTGTTCTCCGTCGGGCCGCCATGGGTGGCCCAGCGGGTGTGGCCGATGCCGACCGTCCCGGACAGCGGCTGGTCGCGCAGCTTCATGTCCAGGTTGGCCAG
This sequence comes from Azospirillum sp. A29, assembly GCF_042604625.1. Classification (NCBI taxonomy): domain Bacteria; kingdom Pseudomonadati; phylum Pseudomonadota; class Alphaproteobacteria; order Rhodospirillales; family Azospirillaceae; genus Azospirillum; species Azospirillum sp. A29. Next base: position 472,160 of record NZ_CP170467.1, on the reverse strand, counting down.
CTTGCCCTCGGCGCGGCGGCGCTCGATATGGCCGTTCACCAGGGTGGCGACGCCCGCGCTGTCATAGCCGCGGTATTCGAGCCGGCGCAGGCCCTCCACCAGCCGGGGAGACGCGTCGTGGATGCCGTTGATACCGATGATGCCGCACATGGACCTGATGCTCCTGAAAAAGGTGCCGGCTGACGAGCCGGAGAGAAACGGATCCCGGACCGATCCTACGCCTTTTTTGCTTTCTCGTTTTGCTTCCGTTCGCGGAAACGCTTCGCCCAGCCGGCGTACGCCTTCTGGTTGCCGCGGGCGACCACCAAGGCGTCCGCCTCCACCGCCATCGTCACCACGCTGCCGGCGCCGACGATGGCGCCGTCGCCGATGACGACCGGGGCGACCAGCGCGCTGTTCGAGCCGATGAAGGCCCCGGCGCCGATGTCGGTCCGGCTCTTGGAGAAGCCGTCGTAATTGCAGGTGATGGTGCCGGCGCCGATGTTGGCCTTGGCGCCGACGCGGGCGTCGCCGATGTAAGTCAGGTGGTTGGCCTTGGCCCCGGCTTCGATCACCGCGTTCTTCACCTCGACGAAATTGCCGATGTGGGCGTCCGGGCCGATCTCGGCGCCGGGGCGCAGGCGGGCATAGGGGCCGATGACGGCGCCGCTGTCGATGCGCACGCCTTCCAGATGGCAGTAGGGCTTGATCTCCACCCGGTCGCCGACCGTCACGCCGGCGCCGAAGAAGCAGCCGGGGCCGACCACCACGTCGCGGCCGAGCCGGGTGTCGACGCTGAGAAAAATGCTGTCGGGGTCGATCAGCGTGGCGCCGTTGTCCATCGCGACCTTGCGCAGGCGGCGTTGCAGCAGCTTCTCCACCTCCGCCAGCTCGGCGCGGGAATTGACGCCGACCACCTCGGCCGGGGCGGCCTCCACCACGGCGCAGGCCATGCCGGCGCGGCGCGCGATCTGGACCACGTCGGTCAGGTAATATTCGGACTTGGCGTTGTCGTTGCCGACGCTGCCGATCAGGTCGAACATGCGCGCGCCGTCGAACGCCATCAGGCCGGCGTTGCACAGGGTGACCGCGCGCTCCTCCTCGCTGGCGTCGAGATACTCGACGATCTTCTCCAGCCCGCCGCGGGCGTTCAGGATCAGGCGGCCATAGGCGCCGGGATCGTCGGGGCGCATGCCCAGCACCACCACGGCCGGGTCGGCCGCCTGCCGGCGCGCCTGCACCAGGGCGCGCAGCGTGTCCGGCGTCACCAGCGGCGTGTCGCCGTACAGCACGATGACGTCGCCGGCGAAGCCTTCCAGCAGACCGAAGGCGGCGCGCACGGCGTCGGCGGTTCCGCGCTGCTCGTGCTGGACCGCGATGGGGTAGGGGGCGACGGCGGCGGCCACGCTGTCCATGCCGGGGCCGACCACGACCACGACATGGTCAGGGTCAAGCGTCTTCACCGCGGCCAGCACATGCCCGACCATCGGCCGGCCGGCAACCCGGTGCAGCACCTTGGGCAGATCGGATTTCATGCGCGTGCCCTTGCCGGCGGCGAGGATCACGCAGGCGAGCGGACGATGGGCCATGGTGATGTTCCTGGTCGAGCCTTGAAGTGGAAGGAAAAGCCGGTCGATGAAGGCGACGTACTTGAAGCTGGTAAACGTTAAGACATCACTGCTGGACAGGACGGCGCTTCTACGGGAGTGGGCGCCGCACCATCCGCATTTCCGAGAGTGGTGTGCCACAGCACAGCATGGAAGCCCAAGTCAACTTTTGTTTCAATCTGCAATAAATGAATGTTTCCAACGGGTTGCCTGCTCAGTTTCTTGTGGTTTCCGTCTGTCGTCTTGCCGTTTGGCGATGGCTGCGCTCACCCGTTCCCACCGGTCTGCCCGGCCTGATGGGGCTCGGGATCTTTCAGGGACATGTATCCGATGCCGGCCGCGATCTCCGGGGCAGGACGGCCGAATTCCGCCGGCAGAGAGGATGACGCCTTTCACAGATCATGGAAATTTTTCCTTTCGGTTCCGGCTAATCTTTTCTTTTCAAGATCAGGGCGCCGCCAAATCCTATTCTGTCCCGGGGCCGTTCGGGAGCGGAGTTGAACAGTATTGTCACCGAAGTAGCGTTTCGTTTCCCCTGCGTCAATTCGGCCTTTAGGTCCGCGCGGCACGGTACCCACAGCCGGCTACCGGTCTTTTTCTGAGTAGCCTGGATCGCAGAGCCGTCATAGTCATCCCGCCATCCAGCTGGCGAGGTCCGATGACGTCTGGCCAGGGGCGCCATGCAGGGCGCAGCCGGAAACCTGACCGGAGCCGGGGCGCGCGGTCAGGTGGGCTGTCTGGGGCCGGTCCTGCACGAAGGGCCGATATCGCGATGCCCGGTGCAGAGAGTTTTCAGGCTGTGGGGGGGCTGGAAGATCCGTGCTTCTGCCGCAGTGCCTTGAGCAGGGCAGCCCGGAGCGTCTCGGGCGAGCAGGGCATTTCCAGCAGGATTCCGCTGAAGGCGCCGGCTTTCCAGCGCTGGAGAAGGCTGGAATCTCCCGTGATGCCAATCCATGGCAGAGGATAGCCGATTTCGGCTTCGAAGCGGCTGGCCAGCTGGTCGCCGGTCTCCTGGCCGTTCGTCGGAGGAAGAAGCAACACCGTCGGACGGAGATTGTCTGCCCTGGTGTCTGCAATGATGTCATCCAGGTTGTCGCCGGAAACGACTTGGCATCCCCAGGACTCCAGCAATGCTTCGATGCCAAGGCGCAGAACCGCGTTTTGCTCCAACACAACGACAGTGTTCCCTTTGATCGCCGGCACTGTGCGATGTCCTCCAGCCGTGAGTGGTCCGGAACATTTCCAGAGACGGTAACTCGTGGGCTGGCGCGACATTGCACGCGGTCTCAATTTTGTCATTAACCTGTGATGGCTTCAACCGTCAGTAGGTTCAGGACGTGCCGCTCACCGACACAGAGGCGATCTGTATCCCGATACCGGCGGGTACATACGCCGTTACTATCCCTTTGAACGGAAGGGGTATCCCTCAGGACCCGCGTGCCGGAACCGCAAAGCCCATAGACTAACAAGGGTCGATCCGGCGCCGCCGGGTGACGGGACGCCGATCCGGGGGAGGACGCGCCATGATGCAGGACGATGCCCTGACAGCCGGCTCGCTGGCTTTCACCGTCCTGCTGCTGACGTTGGCCGCAGCCGGCAGGCACGACAATCAATCAAAAACCTGCCGGGTGCGGGTCGGACGGCGGCGTGCTTCGCGGCCGTCCGGCCAGTGTCACGGCGGCAGCCGATGGGAAGGAACTCCACCATGGCCTCTCGCATGGCTCGGATCGTTCATATGGGCAAACTGGGCGGCTTTGCGGCGCTGTTGGACGGCAGGATGCTCGAGTTGGAAGGCTGTTTCCTCTGGCCGTCGGCGGCGGCGCTGAGCGACGCGGCGCGGCGGGTCGGCATCGCGCTGTCCGACCTGATCCTGGACACCCGCTCCACAACGGGACCGGCCGGGCCGGCCGCCGCGGTCAGCGCACAGTCTGCGGCGAGGCTCCGGCCGGGCGGTCTGCCGCTGGCGGCGTGACCCCGGTCAGGTGGACCACCACGCTGCCGAAATCGCTGTCCGTCTCCAGCCGGACGGGCAGCGGCGGAGAGCCGGCAGCAACCGGAGCCAACCACAGATTGACCGGCGGCCGGTCGGCAGGGTTGTTGCGTTGCCAGAAGCGGCCGCCCGACGATGACCGGGCATAGCCGGCCACCGGCTTGTAACTCACCCGGCATTGCTGGGCGACACCGGAGAAGATCGAGTAGCGCGACGGGTCGACGATCCGCCGCCCCACCTCGCTGAACACCATGTCGTAGCGGCGGCGACCGTCGAACACCGGCAGCGACCGGTCGCAGCCCTCGCTCGCCCCCACCGCGAACAGCAGGTCGAGCACGGCGGTCAGCGGATCCAGCGTGCCGCGCTGCAGGTCCGGCGGCACCGGCTCGCGGTCGTCCTTGTCCGCCGGCGGCGTGACGCTGGTGGAGACGTCGCCCTGCGGTCCGTAGGTCAGCGTGACGTTGCGCGGCTCGCCGCGCAGCAGGCTGGTCTGGCGGTGGGTGTCCGGCCGCAGGTCGTCGCCGCGGACATGGCCGTCGCTCTCGGAGTCGGTGCGCCAGCTGAACAGCCGGCCGATGGTGCCGCCGGTTACCGCCGACACGGCGATGCGGTAGCGGTCGCCGGCCACGTCCAGCGTCGCATTCACATCCAGCGCGGTCACCCCGCCGACGAAGACCCGGTAGGTCGCCTTCACCGGCTCCGCCGACGCCACGGCTGTTGCCAGGGGAAGCAGGGGCAGGGAAAGGCCGGCCGCAATCAGGGCTGTCCGGGCAGGGCGGGGGAGATGGCGAGGAAGGCGGCGGGGGCTGGGCTGGGGCACGGTCCAAAGCTCCTGCGGTCGTCGGGACATTTTCGGGGGCGGCGTTTTCGGGGCGTCATTTCGGGTGGGCAATCTTTTTTAAGATGGGGATGAATCTGATGCTTGACACCCGGTGGGGAAGGCCGTAGAAACCCGCCCACCGCAGCGGCGGGGCCGACGAAAGACGGTCGCGACGCAAAAGAGTTCGGTACAGAGTTTTACGGTTCGGGCGCGTAGCTCAGCGGGAGAGCATTCGCTTCACACGCGAAGGGTCACAGGTTCAATCCCTGTCGCGCCCACCATTAAAAAAGGCTTCGGACGATTGTCCGGGGCCTTTTTTGCTTCCCACTCCGCCCGACGGGAATTGCGGACGCAGGGGCGAACCGGAACGGCCAACATCGAAAAATTCTTATGTGACGGGCGATCCCGCGGTCGATTGACGCAGATCAGCCCCTTTTGCGCTGCAATAGGCTAGACAGGGCATCATTCCTGTCACCCGCTTCGGAAAGCCAACTCACATGGACGATAACCGTATCGCTTTGCTGTCCCTCGCCCTGCTGGTCGCCGTCCTGGCCGTTATCATCGGTTCGGTTATCCTGGTGCCGTCCTTCACCGCGCTGCTGGCGACGCTGCTGGCCTGGGCGAACCTGGCCTATCTGGTCGGCATCACCTTCAAGCGTTGATGGCCAAGCGCTGATCCGAAACCGCGGTGGAGAGGGAGGTCGCCCTTTCCGCCGCGGGTGCCGAACCATGACGGTTCGGCAACAGTCTGTCCTGCGGAAAGCTTTTCTGGACAGGAACGGTCCGTCGGGGTATCCAGCGCCCGTTTCGCTGTGCCAAGGACCGACGCCATGACACCGACCGCCGCCCCGTCGTCTTCCAATCTGATCGGCACCCTGTCCGCCGGCACTCTGCCGATCCTGCGGACGGTCGAGGACCTGCGGTCCCAGGTCGCCGCCTGGCGCCGGGAGGGGCTGACCGTCGCACTGGTGCCGACCATGGGCGCCCTGCATGACGGCCATCTGGGCCTCATCCGGCGCGGTCGCGAGCTGGCCGACCGGGTGGTCGCCAGCGTCTTCGTCAACCCGACCCAGTTCGCTCCGCACGAGGATTTCGACCGCTACCCGCGCGATGAAAGCGGCGATGCCGCCAAGCTGGCCTCGGCCGGCTGCCACGCGCTCTACGCGCCGACCGTGCGCGCCATGTATCCGCAGGGCTTCGCCACCGCCATTTCGGTCGGCGGTCCGGCGAAGGGGCTGTGCGGCACCTTCCGGCCGCAGATGTTCGGCGGCGTGGCGCTGGTGGTGACCAAGCTGTTCCTCCAGGCCCTGCCCGACGTGGCGGTGTTCGGCGAGAAGGATTACCAGCAGCTGATGGTGATCCGCCGCTTCACCCGCGATCTCGACATTCCCGTCCGTGTCGAAGGGCTGCCGACGGTGCGCGAGGCCGACGGGCTCGCCATGTCCTCGCGCAACGCCTATCTCAGCGCCGACGAGCGTGCCCGCGCGCCCGAACTGAACCGGGCGCTGACCGCCGCCGCCGCCGCGCTGGCGGCAGGGGCGGAGGTCGATGACGCGCTGACCGGCATCCGCGGCCGCATTGCCGAGGCCGGCTTCGGCACCATCGATTATGTCGAGCTGCGCGACGCCGAAACGCTGGAGCCGGTGAGCGCCGTTACCCGGCCGGCCCGCCTGCTGGCTGCCGCCTGGATGGGCAAGGCCCGGCTGATCGATAATGTGCCGGTGATCCCCGCCTGCTGACCGACCGAAGATTGGGGCCTTAACATTGGCAGTTGCCGGCATGATCGACATTTGACCGGCATTTGTTGTGCGCCTAGCATTCCCGGACGGGCAGGATCCCCGATAGGTTTCGTGGCCCCCGCGATGGGGGCGGAAAGGCCACTTTGCGGCTCGTTCGTCGCAACCGGCAGGGGGAAACGGTTTCCCTGATGCCAATCCTTCTGACCGGCCTGCTGCTGGTGCTGGCAGCGCTGGGGGGCACCGCAGCTTTGGTCGCCACCCGCAACCGCGCCCCGGCCTCCCAGACACAGCTGGGACCCGACAAGAAATACGCGGCGCTGCCGCTGATGACCTTCAGCCTGGGTGGCAACGATGCCCGGATGGTCGACGTCAAGGTGCTGCTGGAGATCGACCCGTCGGTGGACGGCAAGGTGGCCGACCCCTATGTCCCCCGCATCACCGACCGGCTGTCCGACCGCATGCGCCAGCTCGACCCGCAGCAGCTGACCGGCGCCGACGGGGCGATGCTGATGAAGAGCACGATTGCCGGGGTCCTCGACCGCGAACTGCGCGGCGTGCGGGTGAGGGAAATCCTGCTCGACCGGATGGTGGTCAGGTAGCGCGCTTCCAAAAAAGAGGCCGCCCGGCCCGGCGGGATTTCCGCGGGACCGGGCGTCTCTTGAAACTACGCCTTGGGTCTCAGTCGGCCAGCCGGGTGGTCAGGCGAGGAGTGGCGCTGGTGGCCGCCGCGACATAGCGGGCGCGCAGCGGCTTCAGGACGAACAGGGCGAGGAAGGCGGCCAGCGCGTTGACGATGGCGACGCTGTAGAAGACGGTCTGCCAGCTGCCGGTCGCCTCGACCATCAGGTTGCCGACCGGCACCAGCAGCGCGGCGACGCCCTTGGCGGTGTAGAGAAGCCCGGCGTTGGTGGCGGCGAAGCGCGACCCGAAGGTGTCGCCGCAGCAGGCCGGGAACAGGCTGAAGATCTCGCCCCAGGCGAAGAACACCAGACCGGTCAGGATGACGAAGGCGACCGGGTCGGCGCCGTATGCGCTGAGCGCCATCACGCCCACTGCCTCGATGGTGAAGGCGATGAACATGGTGTTCTCGCGCCCGATATGGTCGGACACCCAGCCGAAGAAGGGCCGCGTGATGCCGTTCATCACCCGGTCGATGGACAGCGCGAAGGTCAGGGCCGGCAGGGTCAGGCCCAGGATGCTGACCGGGGCGTCGATCAGCCCCATGTCGGTGGCGATGGGGCCGAGCTGGGCCGTCACCATCAGGCCACCGGCGGCGACCATGGTGAACATGCCGTACATGATCCAGAAGACCGGCGTCCGCAGCATCTCCTGCGGGGTGTAATGGCGCCGCTGCGGGGCGGAGCCGCCGCGCGCCTGCCCATAGCCGTGCTTCGGCGGGTCGGTCATGAACCAGGCCAGCACCAGGATGACCATCCCCTGGCCGAGGCCGAAGGTCATGAAGGTGTTTTCGAAGCCCGAGGTCTCGATCATGGTGGCGATCGGCACGACGGTGAGGGCGGAGCCGGCGCCGAAACCGGCGGCGGTCAGGCCGGCGGCCAGCCCGCGGCGGTCGGGAAACCATTTCAGCGCATTGCCGACGCAGGTGCCATAGACGCCGCCGGCGCCGATGCCGCCGATCACCGCGGCGAGATAGAGCAGGGTCAGCGAATCCGCCACCGCGTTCAGGGCCCAGGACAGGGCGCACAGCGCGCCGCCCACCAGCACGACGATGCGCGGACCGAACCTGTCGACGAACCAGCCCTCGACCGGCACCAGCCAGGTTTCGGTGACGATGAAGATGGTGAAGGCCACCTGGATCGCGGTGCGGCCCCAGCCATGCTTGTCGTCGATCGGCTCAACGAACAGGGTCCAGCCATATTGCAGGTTGGCGATCATCGACATGCAGACGATGCCGATGGCCAACTGCATCCAGCGCCCGCCCCAGGGTGCGACCTGGGCCGTATTGCCGTGCGTGTCACGCACCATGTCCTTCCTCCCCATTACCCGACATGTTCTGTTCGGCGACATGTTTCGTTCGGATTGCCGGACCTTGGGCTCTCGTTTGGCCGCATCGTTGGTTTCTGATGTCCGGTCCGGAAAAAAAGGCGATGGGCTGAGGCTCTCTGCCACCAACTTGGGGTTGCTGGCATGCCAAATGCCCCATGCCCGACTCTACGATCATCAGTTTGACGGATGATGTCAATACGAACCATTTGTCGGACGGACAACAGGCATGCGGATTGTCGATTTGTATCCGCTGGATTTCCGCAGAATGGGAAAATGACCGTCCCGGGACTGGCCGAAAGAGACGGGCCCTGCGATGATGACCGGCCCAACCGAAGGACTCGGCCCCATTTCACGCCCCACGCCATTGCCTGAGCCGCCGCTGCTGGCGATCACCGACCGCAGGCTGGCCGACCGGCCGCTGCCGCAGGTGGCGGAGCGTCTGTTCGCCTGCGGCGTGCGTTGGCTTTCCTTGCGAGACAAGGACTTGCCCGATAGGGAAAGGCTGGATCTGGCTCGCGCATTGATTGCGTGCGCCCGTCCGTGGGGAGCCCGCGTCACCCTGCATGGCGACCCGGCGCTGGCCGCCGCGGCCGGCATGGGCGGGGTGCATCTGCCGGCCGGCGGCGATCCTGCGGCGGCGCGTGTGCTGCTGGGGGCCGGGGCGCTGATCGGGCTGTCGCTTCACGACTCGGACGGCGCGCAGGCGATGGCGCGGGCGGCCGGGCAGGCCGATTACGTGACCGTCTCGCCGGTTTTCCCCTCCGCCAGCAAGCCCGGTTACGGGCCCTGCCTGGGCGAGGCCGGCCTGCGGCGATGGGTGGATCTCGGGGTGCGCTGCGGCATGCCGGTGATCGGGCTGGGCGGTCTCGACCGGGCGGATGCGGTAGCCGGATGCCGGGCGGCCGGGGCCGCGGGCGTTGCGGTGATGGGGCTGGCGATGCGCGATGCGCAGGCGCTCAAGCCTCTGCTGGCAGCGCTGGCGCCGGAGGGGGACGATCTGCCGCGCTGAGGCCGGCCGTGGGCGCAATTCACGCCTATCCCCCTGGACATCTCAACGGATTGCATGCATCTGGTATGTAGGATACGAACACGCGGAAGGTCCCGAACCGGGGACCCGCCCGGCTGCGCCGCAACGTCCGGCGAGACATGAGGACATCCACTCCATGACCTTTCCCGCTCTCAACGTCCAGCCCCTCGACACCGGAACCACCTTCCGCAGTCAGGTCTATCACGCGCTGAAGCAGGCGATCACGGAGATGGACATCTACGACCATGACCGCGAGATCCGGCTGGACGAGCGGCAGCTCAGCGACAAGCTCGGCGTCAGCCGCACCCCGATCCGCGAGGCGCTGACCCTGCTGGAGCAGGAGGGCTTCATCCGCCTGCAACCGCGCCGCGGCATTTTCGTCGTCCGCAAGACCAAGACCGAGATCGTCGAGATGATCCAGGTCTGGGCCGCGCTGGAAAGCATGGCCGCCCGCATGGCCGCCGAACATGCCCCGGGCGCCGAGATCCACAAGCTGTGGGACCTGTTCGGCAGCTTCGAGCAGCGCAGCCCGAAGGACCATGTCAGCGAATATTCCGACGCCAACATCGCCTTCCACAAGAGCATCATCCAGCTGAGCGGATCGAAGCTGATCCAAGACGTCACCGACAACCTGTTCATCCACATGCGGGCGATCCGCAAGCTGACCATCGGCCAGGAGGACCGGGCCGAGCGCTCCATCCACGACCACCGCGCCATCATCAAGGCCCTGGAGGACCGCGACGCCAACCTCGCCGAACGGCTGGTGCGCGAGCACACCATGGGTCTGGCCGCGCATGTGGAGAAGCACTGCGATTTCTTGGAGTAAAGAACGGGCCGGGGCGGTTTGTGCCGCCCCGGCCGCAGCGGCTCAGACCGTCAGCGCCTCCTTCTGCGCCGTCTCCAGCTTCGGCATATCGTCGCCGTCGATGGTCACCACCCGCAGGGAGTTCGTCTTGCCCGGCGTGCCGAAGGGAACGCCGGCGGTGACCACCAGCGACTGGCCGGACTTGCCGATGCCGGTTTCCGCCGCCGCCGTCAGCGCACGGCCGACCATCTCCGAGAAATTCGCCACGTCGTCGGTCAGCACGGCATGGACGCCCCAGGCCAGCGACAGCCGCCGCGCCGTCGCCTCGTTGGCGCTGAGGCCGAGGATCGGCACGCTGGGCCGCTCGCGCGAGGCGCGCAGCGTGGTCGAGCCGGTGGTGGTGTAGGTGACGATGGCGGCGGCGCTGATGGTTTCCGCCACCTGTCGCGCGGCGGCGGTCAGCGCGTCGGGGGCCGTCGCCTCCGGGCTGGGATGGTCGGCATCCATGATGCGGCGGTAGAGCGGGTCGCCCTCCACCCGGCGGACGATGCGTTCCATCATCGCCACCGCCTCCACCGGATAGCGGCCGGAGGCGGACTCCGCACTCAGCATCACCGCATCGGCCCCGTCATAGACGGCGTTGGCGACGTCAGACGCCTCGGCGCGGGTCGGGGTCGGCTCCGACACCATGGATTCCAGCATCTGGGTGGCGACGATCACCGGCTTGCCCATGGCGCGGCTGAGCCGGATCATCTTCTTCTGCAGGCCCGGCACGTCCTCCGGCGGCAGTTCGACGCCGAGGTCGCCGCGCGCCACCATCACCGCGTCGGACAGTTCGATGATGCGGTCGAGCGTCGGCAATGCTGCCGGCTTCTCGATCTTGGTCATCACATGCGCGCGGTTGCCGATCAGTTCGCGCGCTTCCAAGATGTCCTCCGGCCGCTGGACGAAGCTGAGGCCGATCCAGTCCACCCCAAGGTCGAGCCCGAAGGCGAGGTCGCTGCGGTCCTTCTCCGACAGGGCGCTGAGCGCCAGCGCCGCACCCGGCACATTGACGCCCTTGCGGTCAGACAGGGTGCCGCCGGCCACCACCTCGGTCTCCGCGAAGTCTGGGCCGCAGTCCAGAACGCGCAGCCGGATGCGGCCGTCGTTCAGCAGCAGGTCCAGGCCGGCTTCCAGGCTGGCGAACACCTCCGGATGGGGCAGGCAGACGCGGCGGCTGTCGCCCGGCCGGCGGTCGAGATCCAGGCGGAAACGGTCGCCGATGGCGAGATCCACCGGCCCGAAGCCGAAGGTGCCGACACGCAGCTTCGGCCCCTGGAGGTCGAGCAGGACGCCGATAGGCCGGCCAACGGTCTTTTCGGCGGCACGGATGCGGGCGAAGCGCTCCGCATGTTCGGCCTGGGTGCCGTGGCTGGCGTTCAGGCGGAAGACATTCACGCCCGCCCGGGCGAGTGCCGTGATCTGGCTTTCCGACGAGCTGGCGGGGCCCAGCGTGGCGACGATCTTTGTGCTGCGGTGAAACGGCATGACGACAGCCTTCCTCCGCCCGGCCCTTTGCAAAAAGGGGCGGGACTGGCGAACGATGATGAGTTGGGGTTCGGTGTTGGCCCGATGCTGGAAGTCCTAGGCCGGACGGTCAAACGGCGCCCGATCCTTATTCCGCATCGTGAGAGTGGTTCACCCCGCGGCACATGGACAGCCGGCTGGCCCGTCGGCGACACTGGGGCATGCCCGAGACCGCGCCGCAAAGCCCCGTTCCACCCCATCCCGCCGCCACGCTGATCCTGCTGCGGGACGGGCCTGACGGGCTGGAACTGCTGGTGATGGAGCGCCATGCCGGCCTGCGTTTCGCCCCCGGCGCCACCGTCTTCCCCGGTGGGCGCATGGAGGCGATGGACCATGATCCGCATTGGCGCCGGTTCTGGCCGGATGAGGACCCGCCGGCCGATCTGGCGCACCGCGTCGCCGCCTTGCGGGAGTGCGCGGAGGAATGCGGCGTTCTGCTGTCCCGCGATCCCCTTGCGCCCGGCGCTCTCGGCGAGCTGCGCCGCGCGCTGGCGGCGGGGGAGGGGTTCGCCGCAGCGCTGGAGCGGGCGGGCGCTGTCCCCGCCCTCGACCGGATGGCGCCGCTGGCGCGCTGGGTGACGCCGGAGATGCTGCCGCGCCGCTTCGACACGCTGTTCTATCTGGCCCCGGCACCGGAGGGACAGCAGCCGGTCTGCGACGGTGGGGAAGCGGTCGAAACCCTGTGGGCGAGCCCGCGCCGTCTTATGGCGGAGGCTGGAGCCGGACAGCGGCGGCTGGTCTACGCCACCCGGATGACGCTGCTGCGGCTGGCGGGCTGTGCCGACGTGGCGGCGGCGATGGCTTTTGCCCTGCCAAAACGGGAATTTCCGCCGCCGATCGTGCCGCGGCTGGTGGAAACCCCGTCCGGTCCGGTGCTCCGCATTCCGGAGGGCTGCGGCTTTTCGCCACTGGAGACCCCGGCCGAACATGTTAGGCTTGGGTAAGATTAGGTAAGTCGGAACGGGTTTCCGCGATGTGAAAATTGCGCGATGGTGCTATTGTGCGACGCGAAATACGCAATCAATCTCCAGACTGACGCACGGCGCCGAATCCTGCTGAGGGAAACGGCGGCGGGGGCGGAAGCAGGAGGATCGCGCAATGGATGTCGGGTTCGTCGGAAACGGGGAGATGGCCGATGCGATCATGGACAGGCTGCGGCAGGCCGGGCACCGGCTGCACCACGACCGCCATGGCCGCAGCGCGTTCCGTGACCAGGCCGGGATGTGCGACGTCGTGATGATGCTGTTGCCCGATGCCCGCGCGGTCGAGTCCGCCCTGTTCGGCGACGCCCGTTTCGCCAATGACGGCTTTGCCGGCGCCCTGCCGCCGGGAACGCTGGTGATCGACCTGTCCCGCATCCCGCCGTCCGAGGCTTCGGCCAACGCCGCGCGGCTGTCCGGCATGGGGGTCCTGACGGCCGATGCGCCGCTCGCTCCAGGTTTCACTCCCGGCATCACCATCGATTTCGGCGGCAGCGATGCGGCCTGCGCGCGGGCCGAACTGCTGCTGCGGCTGTTTAGCGATGGCGTCGTCCGTGCCGGCGGACCCGGTGACGGGCAGCGGGCGCATCTTGCCCGGACTGCGGACAGGAAGAACGACGATCCGGATGGACTGCACCGGCTGCTGCGTCTGATGGCCTTCGACGGGCCGGCCGAACCCATGTTGAGTGCATCATGAACAGCTTGACCGCTCCCGACATCGCCCAGCTCCGCCATCCGGTCGCGCTCGTCCCGGCTGCACTCGTTCGGACCGCCGTACCGGATGTGATCGTGCCCTTCGGGGCCGGACTAGGCGATGGCCGGGCCGATGTCGGGCGGCTGGGCAACAAGGGGGCGCGTCTGGTGGAGATGGCGGCGCTGGGCATTCCGGTGCCGCCGGGCTTCGTCATCGTCGCGGAGGCCGGGCGCGGGCTGGGGGCGCAGGATGCGCTGCCGGCCGGCCTGATCGAGCGGATCGACGGCGCCGTCCTGGCGCTGGAACGGCAGGCCGGGGGGCGTTTCGGCGATGCCGGGTGCCCGCTGCTGCTGTCGGTCCGCTCCGGCGCCGCGGTGTCGATGCCCGGCATGATGGACAGCATCCTCAATCTCGGCCTCAACGACCGCAGCGTCGAAGGGCTGGCGGCCACGTCGGGCGACGCGCGCTTCGCCTATGACTGCTATCGCCGGCTGGTCCAGTCCTTCGGCTGCGTGGTGATGGGCGTGCCCGGCCACCGGTTCGAGGCGCTGCTGGACGAGCACAAGGAGGAGCGGGCGCTCCAGCGCGACGGCGACCTGACGGCGGAGGACTGGCGCACCCTGCTTCCGTCTTTCCTGCGGCTGGTGGAGACCCGCTGCGGCCGGCCCTTCCCCCAGGACCCCGCCGAGCAGCTGCGTCTGGCGGTGGCGGCGGTGTTCCGCTCCTGGATGAACCCGCGGGCGGTGGCGTTCCGCGCGCTGCACGACGTTCCGGAGGATCTGGGAACGGCGGTGACGGTGCAGGCGATGGTGTTCGGCAACCGCGGGCCGGACTCCGGCACCGGCGTGCTGTTCACCCGCGACCCCTCCATCGGCGTGCCCGGCCTGTGCGGCGAGTTCCTCGCCGACGCCCAGGGCGAGGACGTGGTGTCCGGCACCTGCGACCCCGACCCACTGAGCGCCGGACAACTCAACTCCGGCCAGCCCAACCCCGACCGCTCCATGGAGCGCCGCCTGCCGGCCGTCTATGCCGAGCTGTGCGCGGTGGCGGACCGGCTGGAGCGTGCCTTCGCCGACATGCAGGACATCGAGTTCACGGTGGAGGGTGGGCGCCTGTTCATCCTGCAATCGCGCAGCGGCAAGCGGTCGTCCGAGGCGGCGGTCCGCATCGCCGTCGATCTGGCGGAGGAGGGGATCGTCACCCGCGACGAGGCGGTGCGCCGCGTCGATCCGCAGGCGCTGGACGAACTGCTGCGCCCGACCCTGACGGCCGACGCGCTGGCGGCGGCCATCGCCACCGGCCTGCCGGCCTCGCCCGGTGCAGCCACCGGCCGGGCCGCCTTCACCACCGACGACGCGGTGCGGCTGGCGCGCGGCGGGGCGCCGGTGATCCTGTGCCGGCCGGAAACTTCGCCGGAGGACATCCACGGCATGCACGCCGCCGTCGGAATCGTCACCGCCCGCGGCGGCTTCACCAGCCACGCCGCCACGGTGGCCCGCGGCATGGGCAGGCCCTGCGTCTGCGGCGCCCGCATGCTCCGCATCGATGTCGAGGAGGGGGTGATGCGGATCGGCGATGTGACCGTCCGCACCGGCGACCTGCTGACCATCGACGGCAGCAACGGCGCCGTGGTGCTGGGGGCGGCCCCGTTGCAGCGGCCGGCCCCGGACTGCGCGACCGCCCGGCTGCTGGAGTGGGCGCGGGAATGCGGGGTGGGACTGGCGACGGATTGAGGGGGAGGGAAGCGGGCTTGCGCGCCTGCTCCCCATACAGCGCCCCTTAGGCGCGCATCAGCGCCGTAAGATGGGCGGCGCAGCCTTCCGCCAGACCGGTGGCGTCATAGCCGCCCTCCAGCGCCGACACCACCCGGCCGCCGCAGACGCGGTCGGCAAGCTCGACCAGCTTGCGCGTCACCCATTCGAAATCCTCCGCCGTCAGGCCGAGCTGCGCCAGCGGATCGCGCTTGTGCGCGTCGAAACCGGCGGAGATCAGCAGCAGTTCCGGCTGGAACGCCTCCAGTGCCGGCAGGATGACGCGCTCCACCGCCTGTCGGAACTCGACGGAGCCGCTGTAGGGCTCCAGCGGCAGATTCAGGATGTTGCCGTCGACGCCGCGCTCCCATGAATTGCCGGTGCCGGGATAGAGCGGCGACTGATGGGTCGAGGCGAAGAACAGGTTGGGGTCGTCGGTGAACATCGCCTGCGTGCCGTTGCCGTGATGCACGTCGAAATCGACCACCGCGACGCGGGTCAGCCCATGGACCTTGCGGGCATGCTCTGCCCCGACCGCGATGTTGTTGAAGACGCAGAACCCCATGGCGCGGGCCGGTTCGGCATGGTGGCCGCAGGGGCGCACCGCGCAAAAGGCGTTGGTCGCCTCGCCGGCCAGCACGGCATCGACCGCGGCGCAGACCGACCCGGCGGCGCGCAGGATCGCACCGCGCGACCCCGGCGACAGCAGCGTATCGCCGTCCAGCCGCTGGTAACCGTCGGTCGGGACCGCGGCCAGGACCGCATCGACGTAAGACCGCTCATGGACCCGCGACAGCTGTTCCACATCCGCTTCGGGCGCGGACCGGCGCTCCAGGTCGCGGAACTCCGGCCGATCGAGCACCTGCCACACCACGGCCAGCCGTTCCGGCGCCTCCGGATGGCCGGGGCCGGTGTCATGCGCGAAGCAGTCGTGATGGGTGAAGATCAGGGTGGTCACAGAGGGTCACTCCCATGGCAAAGGCACCGCCGGACTCGATGTGCCGGCGGCGCCGCAGTCGGGTGGGGCGGCCTGGGTGGGGCAGCCGGGTGGGACGGATCAGTGGGCGTAGGTAGCGGCGGCCGGCGGTTCCGCGACCCCGGTGACGGTGCCGTCCAGCTCCTGCAATTGCAGCCGGGTGAAGTCGCGGGCGCTGACGACGCCGACCAGATGTCCGTCCTCCAGAACCGGAAGATGGCGGATGTGGTGCTGCTCCATCAACTGCAAGGCCTGCCGCACGCTGTCGGACGGGGCGCAGGTCACCGGCTGGCGGGTCATCAGCTGCGACACTGGCATCGCCATCAGCGAGCTGCCCCGTTCCAGCAGGGCGTGCACGATGTCGCGCTCCGACAGGACGCCGGCCAGCGTGTTGCCTTCGGTGCGGCAGACGTCCTTGACGACCAGGGCGCTGATGTTCTCCGCCTTCATCAGGCGGATGGCGTCGGCGACCGTCGCACTGGTCCGCACGGCGACGACGCGGGCTTGCTTGGTGCGCAGGATGTGTTCGACCTTCATGGCGGGACTCCTGATCGGCTGCGGCTGGCGGGAAAGCCATCTGTGGGGTGGCCCGTCTTCAGGGCCGGCAGGGCGCCCGGCCGGGCGTCGTGCTTTGAATATGGTATGCCAAATACTGTACGCCAATCAAACAATTTCGATGGCCAATTTTGGCGGCGGCCCAAATTTCAGGCCGCCTCATACGATGGTGCAGCGCAAAGGGCCTCGTCCTGTTGGCTCATGATACCAACGCAGCACAGCCATACTGTCCGTAATGCGATATGTTTGTTATGCATGCAAATGGACTGAGGCATGCGGTATGCGCATGTCCGGCATCATGTACCTTGTATACCAAAAAACTTGAACCAATTGCTGCATCGCGTCATAACGGAACTGTCACGTCGAAGCCGACCAAACAAAAAAAGCACCCCACCGAGACACTGGAGCGATGAACATGTTGGAAATGCTGGTTCTGGCGCTTGTGCTGTCCGTCTTCGGCGGCACGGTCCATTATATTCTGTCGATGCAGATCGCCAACGCGGGCAAGTCGCAGCGCGATTTCTCCTCCGCGCCGCTTCGCCTCGCCAACCCGACCGAAGCCGATCTCAAGGAGCCGGAAGACGAACTGCCGCCGGGTCCGGCCTGGGCGAGCTTCCCGCGCGCCTTCTGATCCGCAGCTCTTCCTTCCTGTCATCGTGAGAAAGACGGCCTCCCGGGGCCGTCTTTTTCGTTTTCGCCTTCGGTATTTCCACCCGGTCAGGCGAGCGGCAGCACCAGCTGGAAGCTTTTGATGGTCATCCGCTTGCGGTGATAGAAGCGGTGGGCCTCGCCGCGCTGGATGCCGGAGATGATTTCCATCTGGGCGCAGCCGCGCTCCCGCGCCTCGCCGGCCAGCCAGTCGAACAGCTTGTCGCCCAGCCCGTAGGAGCGCTTGGCGGAGCTGGTCACCAGATCCTCGACATACATATAGCGGCCGCGCGACAGCGTCTCGTGGACGCGGAAACCGCCGCATCCGGCGATCTCGCCATCCAGCCGCAGCAGGGCGAGGTTGTAGCCGTCGTCCATCTGGCGGCGGATCTGCGCGCGGTAGGCTTCGGGGTCGGTCATGTGGGTCCGCAGCTCCTTCATGATCGGGTAGCTGGCGGCGATATCGGCATCGTCACGCGCCACGACGATCTCGATGTTCTGCTGCTGGTCCATGGCGGTCGACTCCTTATCAATATGGGTTCTGCCGGAAAGGGCATCGGCGCCGACGGTACGTCCCCGGCGCTGGCATACCATATGCCAGTAGATTGTCCGGCCAAAAGCTGGCCTGCCACACTTTCCGCGTACCGGAAAACCAATGGCCGGGCGTAGGCCCCGCAACAGGGCGAATGCAGCCTGCGGAAACAGTTCGTGCCTTCCACTAATCGCTTGCACGGCATTCGGCATCTGGTATACCATATTGATAATTCCAGATCGGATCAGGACCGCACCGATTTGGCGGGGGGCGAAAACCCGCCTCCCACAGCAGTGACGCGCCCCGGGGCCGCATCCCCGCCGCGCTGCCACTCACAGCAAACAACAGCATCAAATTCCGAAGCATCTCAGAAGACACCCAAAGAAAACGCCTAAAGCATCAAAACAGAAGCGACGCCCGAATCGGCAGAGAACCGCTTCCTAGGAGGAGATAGAAGATGCAGCATACGAATTCGGAGGCGCAGGGAGCACCGCTCGGCGGCCGCTGGATGCAGTTGGTCATCGGCGTGATCTGTATGTCGATGATTGCGAACCTGCAATATGGCTGGACGCTGTTCGTCAACCCCATCGATGAAAAGTATCATTGGGGCCGTGCCGCCATTCAGATCGCCTTCACCATTTTCGTCGTGACCGAAACCTGGCTGGTGCCGGTCGAGGGCTGGTTCGTCGACAAGTTCGGTCCCCGCATCGTCGTTGTGGTCGGTGGCATCCTGTGCGCCCTGGCCTGGGTCATCAATTCGTTCGCCGACTCGCTGGCGCTGCTCTACATCGGCGCGGCCGTGGGCGGCGTCGGTGCCGGCGCCGTGTACGGCACCTGCGTCGGCAACGCGCTGAAGTGGTTCCCGGATCGCCGCGGCTTGGCCGCCGGCCTGACCGCCGCCGGCTTCGGTGCCGGTTCCGCCCTGACGGTCGTTCCGATCGCCAACATGATCCAGACCTCCGGCTTCGAGCAGACCTTCCTGGTGTTCGGTCTGGGCCAGGGCCTGATCGTCTTCGCGCTGGCCTGGTTCCTGAAGGAAGCCGACCCGGCCCTGCTGCCGAAGACCAAGAGCAACATCGCTCAGAGCCGCCGCAACTACACCCCGCAGGAGACGCTGAAGTCGCCGGTCTTCTGGGTGATGTACCTGATGTTCGTCATGGTCGCCGCCGGCGGTCTGATGGCCACCGCCCAGCTCGGCCCGATCGCCAAGGACTTCCACCTCGACGGCATGCCCGTCAGCATCATGGGCCTGACCCTGCCGGCGCTGACCTTCGCGCTGACCATCGACCGCGTGCTGAACGGCGTGACCCGTCCGTTCTTCGGCTGGGTGTCTGACCATATCGGCCGTGAAAACACGATGTTCGTCGCCTTCGCCATCGAAGCGGTCGGCATCCTGGCGCTGAACCAGTGGGGCCAGCACCCGGTCGCCTTCGTCGTCCTGACCGGTCTGGTGTTCTTCGCCTGGGGCGAGATCTACAGCCTGTTCCCGTCCTGCTGCGCCGACAGCTTCGGGTCGAAGTTCGCCACCACCAACGCCGGCCTGCTCTACACCGCCAAGGGCACCGCGTCGCTGGTCGTTCCCTTCGCCAACGTGATCGTGTCCACGACCGGCAGCTGGCAGGCGGTGTTCTTCTTCGCCGCCGCGGTCAACGCCATCGCCGCCTTCATGGCCCTATTCGTCCTGAAGCCGATGCGTGCCCGTCAGATCGCCGAGGACACCACCCAGCCGGTCGGCAAGCTGGTGACCGAGGGCGCCGACTGAAAGAATCGCGGACTTTCCGCCGATGGGGTTCCCGTTGACCGGGGGGCCAGCCGGAACTCCAAGTAACGTCGGAACGGTGTAAGGGCGGAACAGGTACCGCCGGAAAAACGACAAACCGGCATCGGGACCACCGCATTGGTCCCGGTGTCGGTTTGTCGCGTTTTGGGAGGCTGGCCGTGAACCGCATTCACGACCCGCGCCCCCCGACTGACAGGTCCGGGCAGAGAACGCTCGGAGAGTGATATTCTGTATACAGAATACGGCTGGTGCCGTCAACACGGATCGAAAGGGGTGGGTCGGTCATGTTGGGTATGTTTGTCCTGATGCTGGCGGCCTTCTGCTCCGGCGCCCTGAACGCCGTCGCCGGGGGTGGTGCCTTCATCACTTTTCCGGCCCTGCTGTTCGCCGGGGTGCCGCCGGTGGCCGCCAACGCCTCCAGCACCGTGGCGCTGTTTCCGGGGCAGGCGGCCAGCAGCTGGGCCTACCGGCGGGAGATCGCCGCCGGCGGTCAGGTGAATGTGCCGGTCTTCGCCGCGCTCAGCCTCGTCGGCGGACTGGTGGGCGCGCTGCTTCTGCTGGTGACGCCGAATGCGACCTTCGCCCGCTTCGTGCCCTGGCTTCTGTTGTTCGCCACCTCCGTCTTCGCCATCGGCGCCTATGCGCCGGGCATCGTGTCCCGGCTGCGGCTCGGCGGTCGCAGCGTGCTGGTGGTGCAGTTTCTGATCTCGATCTATGGCGGCTATTTCGGCGGCGGCATCGGCTTCCTGATGCTGGCGGCGCTGACCCTGTTCGGGCTGCGCGACATCCACGCCATGAACGGGCTGCGGCTTTTGCTGGCGATGCTGATGAACGCGGCGGCGGTCGGCACCTTCATCGTCGCCGGCGCGGTGTCCTGGCCGGAAACCGTGGCGATGGCCCTGGCGGCGGTGGCCGGCGGCTATGCCGGCGCCATCGGTGCGAAGCGGGTCGATCCCAAGCTTTTGAAGACTGTGGTGGTCATCATCGGCGCGGTGCTGACCCTGTACTTTTTCGCGAAGGGAGCTTGATCCGAACGGAGTGTAGACCACGCCCGCAATCTCAACCGAGCCCCCACATTCCGCATTGACATACGGTATGTGGTATACCAAACTCCAGACACAGTTTGCGCGACAGACTGTTGGATGCCGCTGCAAAGCGACCGGTCAGCCGATGGATGCGGCCGGTGCGGGCGGGCTGGCGTCGTCCAGCCCCACAGCATTCAAAAAGTGAAATCGGGGGAGAGGGGAATCCGGCATGAAGATCTGCATCTACGGATCCGGGGCCATCGGCGGCTACCTCGGCGTTCGCCTGCATCAGGCAGGTGCCGAAGTCAGCTTGGTGGCGCGTGGCGCGCATCTGGCGGCGATGCGCGAAAACGGCGTCACCTTGCTGATGGGGGAGGAGAAGACCGTCGTCCACCCCCGCTGCACTGACAACCCGGCCGAACTCGGCCCGCAGGATTATGTGATCGTCGCGTTGAAGGCCCACTCCGTCCCCGGTGTCGTGCCTGCGATGCAACCGCTTCTCGGTGACCACACCGCCGTCGTCACCGCGGTCAACGGCATTCCCTATTGGTATTTTTACGGCACCGGCGGCGAGTTCGACGGCCGCACGCTGGAAACCGTCGATCCGGGTTCGGTCCAATGGAACGGGCTGGGTCCCCAGCGCGCCATCGGCTGCGTCGTCTATCCGGCGACCGAGGTGGTGGAGCCGGGCGTCATCCAGCATGTCTATGGCGACAAATTCTCTCTCGGCGAGCCGGACGGGTCGAAGTCGGACCGCGTCGTCGCCCTGTCGAAGGCGATGGAGGCCGGCGGCCTGCGCGCGCCGGTGCTGGACCGCATCCGCGACGAGATCTGGCTGAAGTTGTGGGGCAACCTCTGCTTCAACCCGATCAGCGCGCTGACCCACGGCACGCTGGAGGTCATCTGCGGCGATGCCGACACCCGCGCCGTCGCCAAGGCGATGATGCTGGAGGCCAAGGACATCGGCGACAAGCTGGGTGTCCATTTCCGCGTCGATGTGGAGCGCCGCATCAACGGCGCCGCCGCGGTGGGTGCGCACAAGACCTCGATGCTCCAGGATCTGGAACGCGGCCGGCCGATGGAGATCGACCCGCTGCTGTCGGTGGTGCAGGAGATGGGCCGCATGGTGGGCGTGCCGACGCCGACCATCGATGTCGTGCTGGCGCTGGTGAAGCAGCGCGGCGAGACCGCCGGCTGCTACAGCCGGCCGCAGCCCGCGGCTGCCGCCCGCACGCCGGAAGCGGTGGCGGCCCAATAAGCAAGTCAGGCGACGCGGCCGGCGCAAACCCAGACAGGGTCCGCGCCGGCCGCCTCAAGGGGGGTGGAGCGTCATGAAGGTCGAGGACATTCTCCGCAAGAAGGGCACGCGCATCGGCATGGTGCGCATCAACGAAACGGTTTCCACCGCGCTGCGCCTGATGAAGGCGGAGAACACCGGCGCGCTGGTGGTCAAGGACGTCTGCCGCACCGAAGGCAACACGGTGGTCGGCGTCATTTCCGAACGCGATGTCGTCCGCGCCCTGGTCGACCGCGGTCCCGGCATCCTGGAGCAGGCGGTTTCGGCGCTGATGACGCGCGATCCCTATTGCTGCAGCCCGTCGGACTCTGTCCGTCATGTGCTGAGCCTGATGGACGAACACGGCATCCGCCATGTCCCGGTTCTGGAAGGCTCCACCCTGGTCGGCGTCGTCAGCGTCCGTGACCTGATCCGCCGCCAGTTGGAAGAGCTGTCGGGCGAGGGGCTGCCGGTGGCCGCCACGGCTGCTGCCACAGCCGCCGCCACGGCCGCCGAGAGCTGGGACTTCCCGGTCGTTGCCAACCAGTGAGTGCTGCGGGTGGGGCCGGCGCATGTCCGCTGCCCCACCTGCGTTGCCGCTTCGGCGCTTGCCCGCCCTGATCCGGCCCTGACCGGGAGCCTTGACCCAGGGGTGGGCCGATTATCGCCCGCCGCCAAGGCCGGCCTTCGAAAGCAAACGACATGAAGATCGCGATACCCAGGGAGCGCCGCCCGGGCGAGCGCCGCGTCGCCGCGTCTCCCGAAACCGTCAAGAAATTCAAAGCCCTCGGTCTGGACGTGGTGGTAGAGAGCGGGGCCGGTCTCGGCTCCAGCATCACCGATGCAGCCTATGAGGCGGCGGGGGCCGCCATCGCCGCCGATCAGGCTTCGGCGCTGGCCGATGCCGACATCGTCTTGAAGGTTCAGCGTCCGCTGATCGCTTCCGAGGGCGGTGAGGACGAACTGGCGCTGATCCGCAAGGGTGCGCTGCTGTTCGCCATCCTCAATCCCTACAACAGCCGCGACCATGTGAAGGCCTACGCCGATGCCGGCGTGAACGCCTTCGCCATGGAGTTCATGCCGCGCATCACCCGCGCCCAGGTCATGGATGTGCTGTCCTCCCAGGCCAACCTCGCCGGCTACAAGGCCGTCGTCGATGCCGCCAGCGAGTATGGCCGCGCCTTCCCGATGATGATGACCGCCGCCGGCACCGTGCCGCCGGCCCGTGCCTTCATCATGGGCGTCGGCGTTGCCGGCCTCCAGGCCATCGCCACCGCCAAGCGCCTCGGCGCCATCGTCTCGGCCACCGACGTGCGCCCGGCGGTGAAGGAGCAGGTCCAGTCGCTGGGCGGCAGCTTCGTCGCTGTCGAGAACGACGAGTTCAAGCAGGCCGAGACCGTCGGCGGCTACGCCAAGGAGATGTCGGACGACTACAAGCGCCAGCAGGCCGCCCTGGTTGCCGAACACATCAAGAAGCAGGATCTCGTCATCACCACGGCGCTGATCCCCGGCCGCAAGGCGCCGATCCTGGTGACGGCGGAGCATGTGGCGTCGATGAAGCCGGGCTCGGTGATCATCGATCTGGCGGTGGAGCAGGGCGGCAACGTCGAGGGCGCCAAGCTGGGCGAGGTGGTGACCACGGCCAACGGCGTGAAGATCGTCGGCCATGCCAACTATGCCAGCCGCATCGCCGAGAGCGCGTCGCTTCTCTACGCCAAGAACCTGCTGGCACTGCTGACGTCGCTGCACGGGAAAGACTCCGGCGTGGCCGTCAACTGGGACGACGAGATCGTCAAGGCCATCGCGCTGACCCGCGACGGCGCCATCGTGCATCCTGCCTTCGCGGACGCCCGCGAAGCGCAACCCGCGTGAGGAGGCGGATCCCATGGAACACCCGGATCCCGCAAGCAACATCGCCGCCTTCCGCCAGACCCTGGCGGCCCTGACCAACCAGGTCGACGCGCTGGCCGTGCAGGTGGCGCAGCTGTCGCCGGTCCCGGTTGCCGAGGCGGCCAGCCACGGCAGCTTCTTTGTCACCGGTTTGACGGTGCTCGTGCTGGCCTGCTTCGTCGGCTACTACGTCGTCTGGCGCGTCACTCCGGCCCTGCATTCGCCGCTGATGGCCGTCACCAATGCCGTGTCGTCGGTCATCATCGTCGGCGCGCTGGTCGCCGCCGGTCCGGCCGGTTTCGGCTTCTCCAAGGTCCTGGGCTTCCTCGCCGTCATCCTGGCATCCGTCAATATCTTCGGCGGCTTCCTCGTGACCCAGCGCATGCTCTCCATGTTCAAGAAGAAGGGCAAGTAAGACCATGGAAACCTTGTCGGCCCTTCTCTACCTCGTCGCCTCCATCTGCTTCATCATGGCGCTGCGCGGGCTCTCCAGCCCGGAGACCTCGCGCCAGGGCAACATTTACGGCATGGTCGGCATGACCATCGCCATCCTGACCACGCTGGCCTCGCCCATCGTCCAGTCCTACTGGATGATCGTGCTCGGCATCGCCATCGGCGGCGCCATCGGCTATGTGGTGGCCAAGAAGATCGAGATGACGGCGCTGCCGCAGCTGGTCGCCGCCTTCCACTCGCTGGTCGGTCTCGCCGCTGTCTTCGTGGCGCTCGCCGCCTTCTACTCGCCGGAGGCCTACGGCATCGGCATCCGCGGCGCCATCGCCAAGGGCTCGCTGATCGAAATGGCGCTCGGCACCGCGGTCGGTGCGATCACCTTCACCGGCTCCATCGTCGCCTTCGCTAAGCTCCAGGGCCTCGTCACCGGCAAGCCGCTGGTCTTCCCGATGCAGCATCCGCTGAATGCGGCGCTCGGCGTGCTGACCGTCCTCCTGATCGGCTGGCTGGTGCAGTCGAACGCCGATGCCGCGATGTGGCTGATCGTCGTCGTGGCGCTGGCGCTGGGCTTCCTGCTGATCCTGCCGATCGGCGGCGCCGACATGCCGGTGGTCATCTCGATGCTGAACAGCTATTCCGGCTGGGCGGCCTGCGGCATCGGCTTCACTTTGCAGAACAATCTGCTGATCATCACCGGTGCGCTGGTGGGCTCCTCGGGCGCGATCCTGTCCTACATCATGTGCAAGGGCATGAACCGCTCGATCTTCAACGTCATCCTCGGCGGCTTCGGCGGCGAGAGTGCCGCGGCCGGCGGTCCCGCCAAGGGTCCGCAGGGCTCGGTCAAGGCCGGCTCGGCCGAGGATGCCGCCTACATCATGAAGAACGCCCAGTCGGTGATCGTGGTGCCGGGTTACGGCATGGCGGTGGCCCAGGCCCAGCATGCGCTGCGTGAGATGGCCGACAGCCTGAAGCATGAGGGCGTGGACGTGAAGTACGCCATCCACCCGGTGGCGGGCCGCATGCCCGGCCACATGAACGTGCTGCTGGCCGAGGCCAACGTGCCCTACGACGAGGTGTTCGAACTGGAGGACATCAACCGCGACTTCGGCACGGCGGATGTCGCCTTCGTCATCGGCGCCAACGACGTGACCAACCCGGCGGCCAAGACCGATCCGACGAGCGCCATCTACGGCATGCCGATCCTCGACGTGGAGAAGGCCAAGACGGTGTTCTTCATCAAGCGCGGCATGGCTGCCGGCTATGCCGGCGTCGAGAACGAGCTGTTCTTCCGCCCCAACACCATGATGCTGTTCGGCGACGCCAAGAAGGTCACCGAAGAGGTCGTCAAGGCGATGGAAGCGTAACGACGGATTGCTAAAAGAAAGCGCGCCGCTCCGGCTGGGGCGGCGCGCTTTCTTCGTTTTCGGATCCGGCGTTATCCCGTCACCAAATCGTCCAGCCGGAAGCCGGCGATCTTGTAGATCTCCTCCAGTGCCCGGCCGAACTCCACCTCCGGCTCGTTCGCCACGCGCTCGCGCATCGCCGCCAGGATCTCCTGCTTGCTGCTGAAGCGCACCGCCATGATGAAGGGGAAGCCGAAGCGCTCGCGGTAGGCGCGGTTCAGGTCGCGCTGCTCCTGGGCCTCCGCCTCGGTCAACTCGTTCAGGCCGGCCCTGGCTTGTTCGGTCTGCGAGAAGGCGGTCAGGTTGGCCGGGCGGCTGGCGCGGTCGGCAAGGTCGGGGTGGGACAGGATCAGCGCGCGCTGCCGCTCCGTCCCTGCCGCGCGCACGATGCCGGTCATCGCCGCGCGCAAGCCGGCGGCATCGGCGAAGGGTCGTTTGTCCCAGGCGGTGTCGGCCACCCAGGGGCTGTCCTCGAACACGGCACCCAGCGCCGCGACGAATTCGGCGCGGTCCATCCGGTTCAGATTGTCCAAGCTGTAGGGCATCTGCTGCGCTCTCACTTCGCGGTGTAGGGGTGTTCGGCGATCCAGTGGCGGGCGATGTCGAGCCGCGTCGCCACCCACGCCTTGTCATGGCTGCGCACATAATCGAGGAAACGGGCCAGCGCCGCCGCGCGGCCTGGACGTCCGACCAGACGGCAGTGCAGGCCGATGGACATCATCTTCGGCGCCGTTTCGCCTTCCGCATAAAGCGTGTCGAAGCTGTCCTTCAGGTAGGCGAAGAACTGGTCGCCGCTGTTGAAGCCCTGGTTCGTCGCGAAGCGCATGTCGTTGGCGTCGAGCGTGTAGGGCACGATCAGCTGCGGCCGGCCATGGCTGTCGTCCCAATAGGGCAGATCGTCGGCGTAGGAATCGGCGTTGTAGAGGAAGCCGCCCTCCTCGGCGACCAGCCGCCAGGTGTTGGGGCTGCACCGCCCGAGATACCAGCCGAGCGGACGGGAGCCGGTCACGCGGGTGTGGACCTCGATGGCGCGCAGCATATGCTCGCGCTCCACCTCCGCCGGCAGATGCTGGTAGTCGATCCAGCGCCAGCCATGGGTGGCGATCTCCCACCCCGCGGCCTTCATCGCGGCGACGACTTCGGGATTGCGCTCCAGCGCCATGGCGACGCCATAGACGGTGACCGGCAGGTTGCGCTCGGTGAACAGGCGGTGCAGCCGCCAGAAGCCGGCGCGGGAGCCGTATTCGTAGATCGACTCCATGTTCATGTGGCGGGCGCCGGGGATCGGCTGGGCGCCGACGATCTCCGACAGGAAGGCCTCCGACGCGGCGTCGCCGTGAAGGACGCAGTTCTCGCCGCCCTCCTCATAATTGATGACGAACTGCACCGCCACCCGGGCGCCGCCCGGCCAGTTGGCCTGCGGCGGGGTGGCGCCATAGCCGATCATGTCGCGGGGATAAGCGGTGCCGGTCATCGTCGTCTCGCCCTTTTCGCGCTGCGGTCGAAGCGGAACC
Source organism: Azospirillum sp. A29 (assembly GCF_042604625.1). Classification (NCBI taxonomy): domain Bacteria; kingdom Pseudomonadati; phylum Pseudomonadota; class Alphaproteobacteria; order Rhodospirillales; family Azospirillaceae; genus Azospirillum; species Azospirillum sp. A29. The sequence continues at coordinate 445,143 of NZ_CP170467.1, read as the reverse complement.
TACGCTAAGCCATTGGCGGCAGGGGGTTCAACCGGCCGATTGCCTTCCGGCGGCCGAAGACAGTTTCCGGATCTGGACGGGTGGGCAGGGCAGGGCGGATGCGCTTAAGCTGGGACTCCGAACTCGCACCGTCGCGGAGACCGCACCCATGGGCCGCCTGACCACCCACGTCCTCGACATCGCCGCCGGCCGTCCGGCGCCGGGCATGCGCATCCGCCTGACCTCGCTCGACACCGGTGCCGTTCTCGGCGAGTTCACAACGAATGCCGACGGACGGCTCGACGCCCCGGCGCTCCAGGGCGAGGATTTCAAGATCGGCCGCTACGAACTGCTGTTCATGGCCGGCGAATATTTCCGCCGCATCGGCGTGATAGTGGGGGATGGCCCGGACTTCATCGACGAGGTGCCGCTGCGCTTCGGCATCAAGGACGTCAGCCAACATTACCATGTGCCGTTGCTGGTTTCCCCTTGGGCCTATTCCACATATCGCGGCAGCTGAGGCTCCTCCCCATTCGGCACCGCTTTCCAGCCTGTGGAAAAGCCAACCCGTTGATTTGCCGTACCCACCATCCGCGCGCTTAGCTGTCTTCAGCAACAATCGCGTTTGGTGAGGAGTCGAGCGATGGCGAGAATGACGGCGGCGGAAGCGGCGGTGCGGGTGCTGGAGCGGGAGGGCATCGACGTCTGCTTCGGCGTCCCGGGCGCCGCGATCAACCCCTTCTATGCGGCGATGCAGCGGCGCGGCACGATGCGACATGTGCTGGCCCGCCATGTCGAGGGCGCCTCGCACATGGCCGAAGGCTACACGCGGGCCAATGCCGGCAACATCGGCGTGTGCATCGGCACTTCCGGCCCGGCCGGCACCGACATGATCACCGGCCTCTATTCGGCGATTGCGGACTCGATCCCGATCCTGTGCATCACCGGCCAGGCGCCGCGCGCCCGTCTGCACAAGGAGGATTTCCAGGCGATCAACATCGCCGACATCGCCAAGCCGGTCGCCAAATGGGCAGTGACCGTGCTGGAACCGGCGCAGGTGCCCTACGTCTTCCAGCAGGCCTTCCATCTGATGCGCAGCGGCCGTCCCGGCCCGGTGCTGATCGACCTGCCCATCGACGTCCAGATGGCCGAGATCGAGTTCGACGACGAGACCTACGAGCCGCTGGCGGTCTACAAGCCCGCCGCCACCCGCGCCCAGGTCGAGAAGGCGCTGGCGATGTTCGCGGCGTCGGAACGTCCGCTGGTCGTCGCCGGCGGCGGCATCGTCAACGCCGACGCCTCCGACAAGCTGGTGGAGTTCGCGGAACTGCTCGGCGTGCCGGTGATCCCGACGCTGATGGGTTGGGGCACCATCCCCGACGACCATCCGCTGATGGCCGGCATGGTCGGCTTGCAGACCGCCCACCGCTACGGCAACGCGACGATGCTGAAGTCCGACTTCGTGCTGGGCATCGGCAACCGCTGGGCCAACCGCCACACCGGCTCGGTCGAGGTCTACACCAAGGGCCGCAAGTTCGTGCATGTCGACATCGAGCCGACCCAGATCGGCCGGGTGTTCATGCCGGATCTCGGCATCGTGTCGGATGCCGGGGCGGCGCTCGACCTCTTCATCGAGGTCGCCAGGGAGTGGAAGGCCGAGGGGCGCTTCAAGGATCTCGGCGGCTGGGTCAAGGACTGCCAGGGCCGCAAGCGGTCGATGCACCGCCGCAGCGACTTCGATCAGGTGCCGATGAAGCCGCAGCGCGTCTATCAGGAGATGAACAGCGCCTTCGGCCAGGACACCACCTACGTCACCACCATCGGCCTGTCGCAGATCGCCGGCGCGCAGTTCCTGCACGTCTACAAGCCGCGCCACTGGATCAACTGCGGCCAGGCCGGCCCGCTGGGCTGGACCCTGCCGGCGGCGCTCGGCGTCCGGGTGGCCGATCCGAAGCGGCGCATCGTCGCGCTGTCCGGCGACTACGACTTCCAGTTCATGATCGAGGAGCTGGCGGTCGGCGCCCAGCACAAGCTGCCCTACATCCATGTTCTGGTGAACAACGCTTATCTCGGCCTGATCCGGCAGGCGCAGCGCGCCTTCCAGATGGACTTCCAGGTGCAGCTGTCCTTCGAGAACATCAACGCGCCGGAGATCGGCGTCTATGGCGTCGATCACGTCGCGGTGGCGGAAGGGTTGGGCTGCAAGGCGATCCGCGTCACCGAGCCGGACCGCATCCAGGAGGCGTTCACCCAGGCCCAGGCCTGGATGGACCAGTATCAGGTGCCGGTCGTCGTCGAGCTGGTGCTGGAGCGGGTGACCAACATCTCCATGGGCGCCGACATCGACAGCGTCACCGAGTTCGAGGAGACGCTGGACCTGCCGGTGGACGAGAGCGAGACCGTTCTGGTCTGACCGACCGGTCCTCTTGAACGGAAGGCGCGCCCGGCGGCGCGCCTTTCGCGTTTTCATGGTCCGCCCGCTCAAGCCCCACCGTTCAAGCGATGGCGAAGCAGCCGGGCCCGCTGCTGACACCGGTGTCGAGCGGGTAGCCGATCGCCGCCAAGCTTTCCGCCGAAAAGACCGCCGCCGGGTCAATGCCGTTCAACGTTACCGATGTTGGAATGGCGGAGATGTCGGCGTCGAAATTCACCGGCCCTTCGCGGAAGCGGCCAAAAAGGGCCACTGCCTGTCCGCCTTCCACCGGGATGAAGGTCGCTTCATCCTCCAGGTTCAAGCTGTCGACCAGCGTGCCGGCTGGGTCATTCAGATAGATCTGCGCCCGCAGCCACACCTCCTGTCCGTTCGCCGGGTCGGTCGAGGTGCCTGGGGCGATGACGGCGAGGAAATCCTCCGGTGTGCGCGGCGGTTCCGGGTCGTTCACGAACTCGCGATAGAGGGTACCGTCACCCACCACCAGCGTCGTCCCGTCGTTGGGCAGGACGCTGGCCTGGACGACATGCTCGATCTCCGTGTCGCCGACCCGGGCGGACAGCAGGAACTGGTTGGGCTGGTCGTTAAAATAGCGGCGGTAGGTGGTGCCGTCCGTGCCGATCACCGGGTCGTCGAAATTCATGGCGATGGTGATCCGGAACGGATCGCCGGTCTGCACGTCTTCATCCAGGAACGGGAAAGGTTGGTCGATGGTGCCCTGGACATCGACGACATACAGGCCCTCATAGGCGTCGCCGCCGTCACCATTCCCCCCTCCACCTCCATGATGGCCGTGTCCCCAGCCGTTGCCATGACCGCCATGGTGCCCGTGTCCATGACCATCGCCACGCCTGCCGCCGTATTTGCCGGACTGATCGCCCTCGAACATGCTGCCCTCCCGACTGATCGCTTGCGTTGTCAAAGGCCGCAAGGCGCGCGACCTTCCGTTGAAGATAGGCCGCTGCGGGACGGCCGGCCGGACGGGCATCCGTACATATCTCCGCCTGGATCGCCGGACGGATGGGTTTTGCACTGCAACGCTCCGAACGGGAGTGGCAAATTCACAGCGGCGGGTGAGGCGTGCTAGCGTCCGTCCCGATCCGTAAACCCATCGGTCCGGCCCGATCGTCCGGCAGGGAGTCCGCGCGAGCATGGCGTTGCTTGAGAACATGCGCATCTTCGTCCGCGTCGTCGAACTGGGCAGCCTGTCGGCCGCCGGGCGGAACCTGCGCATGTCGCCGGCCATGGTCAGCCACCGCATCCAGCAGTTGGAAACCCATCTCGGCGTCCGGCTGCTGAACCGCACGACGCGGCAATTGCAGGCGACCGAGACCGGCATGGATTTCTACCAGAGCTGCCTCGAAGTGCTGGAGGCGGTGGAGCGCGCGCACAGCAGCATCGCCGCCGGGTCGGGCGTGCCGTCGGGCAGCGTGCGGGTGACCGCACCGCTGGGCTTCGGCCGCCGCATCCTGTCGCCGCTGGTCCCCGACTTCTGCGCCGCCCACCCGTTGGTCGAGGTGCGGCTGCGCCTGTCCGACCATCTGCTCGACCTGCTGCGCGAGGCGGTCGACGTGGCGGTGCGGATGGCGACGCTGAAGGATTCCAGCTTCGTCGTGCGCAAGATCGCCGACGTGCGCCGCGTGCTGGTGGCGGCCCCCTCCTACCTGTCGGAGCGCGGCCGGCCTTCGATGCCGGCGGACCTGTCCGGCCACAACTGCCTGCTTCTGCGCTTTCCCGGCACCCAGCAATATCAATGGAGCGTGCTGGAGGGCGGCGAGCCGGTGAAGCTGCCGGTGTCGGGCCGCTTCGACGCCGACGACGGCGACGTACTGACCGGCTGGGCGCTCGACGGGCGCGGCATCGCCATGAAGCCGCTGTGGGAGGTGGCGGAACATCTGGCCAGCGGCGCCCTGGTGCCGGTGCTGCCCGATTTTCCGCCGGAGCCGGTGACGCTGGCCGTGCTCTATCCCCATCGCGCGCTGGTTCCGGCAAAGGTGAGAGCCTTTGCCGACCACATGGTGCCGAAGATCAAGGCGGCACTGTTGGGAATATCGCAGGAGTCGATCCTGTGATCGATGACTTTCGGCCCTAGGGATAATCCCGACTGGCCCGGTTGGATGCTTTGCCTATCCTGCGTGGCGCTGCCGTATGCTGAGGCCGTGCCGCTGAGATACTTTGTTTCCCAAGGCAGTTCCGTTCATGGCTCGCATCGGGGAATGAAGCGGTGATTTTGGAAGCCATGGCCCTTCCGCATCCGTCCGGCGCGACGAGAGGAGGGGAGGAGTCCATGTTTCTGTTCACCAAGGGTGTGAGCTGCGAGCGGGCCAAGCTGGACGCTCTCGACCGGTCGCAGGCTGTCGTGGAATTTACGATGGACGGCACGGTGGTGGATGCGAACAGGAACTTCCTGGAGGCGATGGGGTATCGCCTGGAGGAGGTGAAGGGCCGTCCCCACAGCATGTTCGTCCACCCCGACCATGCGAAGAGCGCCGAATACCGCCATTTCTGGGACGAGCTGCGGGCGGGCCGCTTCCAATCGGCGGTGTTCCGGCGCGTCACCAAGTCGGGCCGGGAAATCTGGCTGCGCTCCACCTACAACCCGATCCTCGGCGCCGGCGGCCGGCCGGTCGGCGTGGTGAAGTTCGCCACCGACATCACCGAGGCGAAGCTGCGGGAGGCCGATGCCAACGGCAAGATCGCCGCCATCGAAAGGTCCCAGGCGGTGATCGAGTTCGGATTGGACGGCACCATCCTGACGGCCAACCAGCGCTTCCTCGATCTGATGGGCTATCGGCTGGAGGAGGTGCGGGAGCAGCATCACAAGGTATTCCTCAATGGCGTGGATGTCGCCGATCCGGCCTACAGCGCCTTTTGGGAAAAGCTCGGCCGGGGCGAGCATCAGAGCGGCGAGTTCCGGCGCCTGACCAAAAGCGGCGCGCAGGTCTGGATTCAGGCAACCTATACGCCGATTCTCGACCCGACCGGAAAACCGTGGAAGATCGTGAAGTTCGCGACCGACGTGACCGAGCAGCGGGTTCGCAATGCCGATTTCCGCGCCCAGATCGAGGCGATCAACCGGTCGCAGGCGGTGATCCATTTCAAGCCGGACGGTACGATCCTGAATGCCAATGAGAATTTTCTCAAGGCGATGGGGTACCGGCTGGACGAAGTGGTCGGGCAGAACCATTGCATGTTCGTGTCGGCCGAACAGCAGGGCAGCGCCGAATACAGCCAGTTCTGGGAGATCCTGCGCAGCGGGAAATTCCACACCTCTCTCTACCGCCGCCGGGCCAAAACCGGGTCCGATATCTGGATCAACGCCAGCTACAACCCCGTTCTGTCCGATACGGGCGAGGTGCTGAAGGTGGTGAAATTCGCGACCGACGTAACCGACATGATCAGGTCGCGTCTGAAAGCCATCGAATTTTCCAAGCAGACCGTTCAGAAGGTCGCCGAGGTCGGCGATGCGGTCGAACGGATGTGCGGATCCGCGACGCAAATCTCCACCGACATCCTGACGTCGCGCAAGGTGGTGGACGAGATCGACCGCCGGACCTCCGCGGCGGACAGCGCCACCGGTCGGCTGAACGAAGCCGCGGCGGCGATGGACGGCGTCGCCAAATTCATCGACGCCATCGCCTCGCAGATCAAGCTGCTGTCGCTGAACGCCACCATCGAGGCGGCGCGGGCGGGCGAGGCCGGGCGCGGGTTCGCGGTCGTGGCGACCGAGGTGAAGTCACTGGCTGAACAGACCTCCAGCGCCACCGAGCGGATCGGCGTCGAGATCGTCGCCATGCAGGAGGTCGTCCGTCAGGTGGTGGAGGCGCTGGGCGGCATCGCCCGGTCGGTCGACAGCGTGAAATCGACCGTCCATGGGGTTGCCGCCGGCGCCGAGGAGCAGATGTCGCTCAGCGACGGAGTCGCGGCGAACATGCGGGAAGCCCGGAACGGGGTCGAGGCGATCAACCGCAATCTGCAAGAGATGCTGATAAAAGCACAGTAACTGGGCGAAGCGGAGGGCGGGCCGGTCCGGGTGGCCGGCCTCAGACCCCCCGCGAGCGCACCAGCAGCACACGCGCCTCCTCCGACGCGCGGTGCAGGTGGGGCAGGAACTGCACCTCCATCTCCGGGCAGGTGACGCGGGCGGCCTGGGCGCTGATGTTCATCGCCGCCACCACCCCGCCGGTGGCGGTGCTGATCGGCACGGCGATGGAGCGCAGCCCCAGCTCCAACTCCTGGTCCACCAGCGAGAAGCCGCGGTCGCGCACCCGTTCCAGCTCCCGCTTCAGCGCGTCGGGTGCGGTGATGGTCCGTTCGGTGAAGGGCTTCAGCGGCACCCGTGCCAGATAGGCGTTCAGTTCCGCCTCCGGCAGCGCCGCCAGCAGGACCCGCCCCATCGAGGTGCAGTAGGCCGGCAGGCGGCTGCCGACATTCAGCCCGACCGACATGATCCGCTTGGTCGCCGCACGGGCGATGTAGACCACGTCGTTCTCGTCCAGGACGGCGGCGGAGCAGGATTCCTGCACCGCTCCGCTGACCTGCTCGATCAGCGGGTCGAGAATCGTCGCCAGCGGGGCCGACGACAGGAAGGAATAGCCGAGCGCCAGGATCTTCGGTTTCAGATGGAAGGTCCGTCCATCCGACCCGGCATAGCCCAGTTGCATCAGCGTCAGCAGGCAGCGCCGTGCCGCCGCCCGCGGCAGGCCGGTGATCTTGGCGATGTCGGCGATGGTCAGGTTCGGTTCGCGCTCGGTGAAGGCGCGAATCACCGACAATCCGCGCGCCAGCGAGGTCATGAAGTTCGGATCAGACGCCTCTTCCGCCGCGCCGGAGGGTGTCTTGTCTGCGGTCCCGGCCAGATGCTGGGTTTCGGCCATGCGCGGCTTCCTTCGCGAAAAACGATCCTGAGGGGTCAAATTAGGGCGATTACCGCGCAATAGCCAGAAAATTCGAACAGAATCGGCCGCAACTCCGTCGGCAGCAGAAATAGTTCGAGGTGCCCGCAATTGGCCTTGCGGGTGTCTGGCATCTGGTATACCGTATCGATAATTCAAAAACGACGCGCCACTCAGTACCAAGGGCCAAGGGCGATCGTCCGAATGCTCGCACGAACAACGCTCACGACAACAAGCGGCGCCGATGGCGTCGGCGCGCAAAGGGTCGGAAACGTGATGAACCGGGAAAGATTCAGTGTCGAACCCCTCGAACAGGGGATGAGCTTCAAGGCCAAGGCCTACCAATCGCTGCGACAGGCCATCACGCAGATGAACATCTACGGCCAGAGCAACGAGATCAGGTTGGACGAACGCCGTCTGTGCGAGGCGTTGGGTGTCAGCCGCACCCCGGTGCGCGAGGCGATGGCGCTGCTGGAACAGGAGGGGTTCATCCGCTCCCAACCGCGGCGCGGGATCTTCGTGGTGCGCAAGACGAAGGCCGAACTGGTGGAGATGATCACGGTATGTGCCGCCCTGGAAGGCATGGCGGCACGCCTGTTCGTCGAAAACGCCACCACGGAGAAGCTGGAACTCCTGCACGCTGCGTTCGACAAATACACGAAAGCCGAGTTGGCGGAACATGTCGCGGAGTATTCCGACGCCAACATCGTCTTCCATCAAAGCATCGTCCAGGCTTCGGGCTCCGCTCTGATCTCGGACCTGACCGACCGCTTCTTCATCCATATGCGCGCGATCCGCCGCGCGACGATGGGCCTCGGCGACCGTGCCGACCAGTCCATCCACGAGCATCGGGACATCATCGAGGCGCTTGCCGCCCGCGATGCCGATCTCGCGGAACGCCGCGTCCGGGAACACACGCTCGGTCTCGCACAGTACGTGGAACGGCATTGCGCCTTCCTCGACTAACCAACTTTGAACCTTTTTGGAGCCTCGGGGAGGAGTCACCCATATGTCTACTGCGGCTGCAACGATCACTAAGAACCAGGCCACGGAAGCATCTGTTGTCGAAGACGCGCCGGCGCTGACCGACGGCTTCCAGCTCGTCATCGACGCGCTCAAGCTCAACGACATCAACAACCTGTATGTCGTCCCCGGCATTCCGATTTCCGACCTGCTGCGCATGGCGCAGGCCGAGGGCATGCGCGTCGTCTCGTTCCGCCACGAACAGAATGCCGGCAACGCCGCCGCCATCGCTGGCTTCATGACGAAGAAGCCGGGCGTCTGCATGACGGTGTCGGCGCCGGGCTTCCTGAACGGCCTGACCGCGCTGGCGAACGCCACCACCAACTGCTTCCCGATGATCCTGATCAGCGGCTCGTCGGAGCGTGAGGTCGTCGATCTCCAGCAGGGCGACTACGAGGAGATGGACCAGCTGGCCATCGCCAAGCCGCTGTGCAAGGCCGCCTTCCGCATCCTGCACGCCCAGGACATCGGCATCGGCGTGGCGCGCGCCATCCGCGCCGCCGTGTCGGGCCGTCCGGGCGGCGTCTATCTCGACCTGCCGGCCAAGCTGTTCTCGCAGGTGATGGACGCCGCGGAAGGCGCCAAGTCGCTGGTCAAGGTGGTCGATCCGACCCCGGCCCAGTATCCGTCGGCCGAGGCGGTCAACCGCGCGCTCGACCTGCTGAAGGGCGCCAAGCGTCCGCTGGTGATCTTCGGCAAGGGTGCGGCCTATGCCCAGGCCGATGAGACGATCCGCTCCTTCGTCGAGAAGAGCGGCATCCCCTTCCTGCAGATGAGCATGGCCAAGGGCCTGCTGCCCGACACCCATCCGCAGTCGGCCGGTGCCGCCCGCTCGCTGGTTCTGCAGGAAGCCGACGTGGTCATGCTGGTCGGCGCGCGGCTGAACTGGCTGCTGTCGCACGGCAAGGGCAAGACCTGGGGCAAGCCCGGTTCGAAGAAGTTCATCCAGGTCGACATCGAGCCCAGGGAGATGGACAGCAACGTCGAAATCCATGCGCCGCTGGTCGGCGACATCGCGTCCGTCATGGAAGTGATGCTGAAGGGCATCGACGGCGGCCTGACCCCGCCGACCGACTGGATGGCCACCGTCGCCGCCAAGCGTGAGCAGAACGTCGCCAAGATGGCGCCGAAGCTGATGAGCAACGCGTCGCCGATGAACTTCCACGGTGCGCTGGGCGCTCTGCGCCGCATCATCAAGGAGCGTCCGGACGCCCTTCTGGTCAACGAGGGCGCCAACACCCTCGATCTGGCCCGCGGCATCATCGACATGTACGAGCCGCGCAAGCGCCTCGACGTCGGCACCTGGGGCGTGATGGGCGTCGGCATGGGCTACGCCGTCGCTGCGGCGGTGGAGAGCGGCAAGCCGGTTCTGGCCGTCGAGGGCGACAGCGCCTTCGGCTTCTCCGGCATGGAGGTGGAGACGATCTGCCGCTACAACCTGCCGGTCTGCATCGTCATCTTCAACAACAACGGCATCTATCGCGGGACCGACGTCAACCCGACCGGCGGGAACGACCCGTCCCCGATGGTCTTCGTCCCCGGCTCGCGTTACGACAAGATGATGGAAGCCTTCGGCGGCGTCGGTGTCCACGTCACCAACCCGGACGAGCTGTACCGCGCGGTCAACGAGGCGATGGACAGCGGCCGTCCGACCCTGGTCAACGCCGTCATCGACCCGGCCGCCGGCACCGAAAGCGGCAACATCGGCAGCCTCAATCCGACCAGCTCGGTCCGCAAGATGCCGTCCTAAAAGAAACGCCGACCACACGACACTAAAAAGCAGGGGGAGAAATACATGGGCAAGGCACTTCAGGGCGTGCGGATTCTCGACTTCACACATGTTCAGTCGGGACCGACCTGCACCCAGTTGCTCGCCTGGTTCGGCGCCGACGTCATCAAGGTCGAACGGCCGGGCGAGGGTGACATCACCCGCAGCCAGCTGCGCGACCTGCCGGACGCCGACAGCCTGTATTTCACCATGCTGAACCACAACAAGCGGTCCATCACCCTCGACACCAAGACGCCCAAGGGCAAGGAGGTGTTGGAGGCGCTGATCAAGACCTGCGACGTGATGGTCGAAAACTTCGCCCCCGGCGTGCTTGATCGCATGGGGTTCACCTGGGAACGCATCCAGGAACTGAACCCCGCGATGATCGTCGCGTCGGTCAAGGGCTTCGGGCCCGGGCCGTTCGAGAACTGCAAGGTGTACGAGAACGTCGCCCAATGTGCGGGCGGTGCCGCCTCGACCACCGGTTTCGACGACGGCCCGCCCATGGTCACCGGCGCCCAGATCGGCGACAGCGGCACCGGCCTGCATCTGGCGCTCGGCATCGTCACCGCCCTCTACCAGCGCCGGGAGACCGGCCGTGGCCAGAAGGTGCTGGCCGCCATGCAGGACGCCGTGCTGAACCTGTGCCGCGTCAAGCTGCGCGACCAGCAGCGTCTGGCCAACGGTCCGATGAAGGAATATCCGCAATACCCGAACGGCGAGTTCGGTGACACGGTGCCGCGCGCCGGCAACGCGTCGGGCGGCGGCCAGCCGGGCTGGATCCTGAAGTGCAAGGGCTGGGAGACCGATCCCAACGCCTACATCTACTTCATCGCCCAAGCCCCGGTCTGGAAGTCGATCTGCAAGGTCATCGGCAAGGAAGAGTGGATCACCGATCCCGACTACGCCACCCCGGTGGCCCGCCTGCCGCGCCTGATGCAGATCTTCGCCACCGTCGAGGAATGGACCAAGACCCTGACCAAGTTCGAGGTCATGGACCTTCTCAACAAATACGACATTCCCTGCGGCCCGATCCTGTCGATGAAGGAAATCGCCGAGGACAAGTCGCTCTACGAGACCGGCACGCTGGTCGAGGTGGAGCATCCGACCCGCGGCAGCTACCTGACGGTCGGCAACCCGATCAAACTGTCCGACAGCCCGACGGAGGTCACCCGTTCCCCCCTGCTGGGCGAGCACACCGACGAAATCCTGCGCGACGTGCTGGGTTTCGGCGAGCGTGAAATCGTTGAAATCCGTGACAGCGGCGCCATCGGCGTCGTGGAGCGGCTGGCGGCGGAGTAACAGTTTCCGCCTCCTTCCCCAACCCTCCCCGCTTCGGCGGGAGAGGGTGGAGGAGGGGCCAACACCCGTTGTTTGAAAAGCCTGCCGATTTTTAAAATCCCCGCTTCCGCTCTCCCCGACCGTCCCCTTCCCGGTCGCCTGAGAGCCGAAGCGGGAGCCGAAGCCCGGACTTTTGAAAATCCGCCGCCCGTCAGCCGAAGAATTTCCGGCTCCCCGCGGTCTCCAAAAGACAATTCCCGACTGGGACAGAGACGAAAACCATGAACATTCACGAATATCAGGCCAAGGATCTGCTGCGGGGGTACGGCGTCGCCGTTCCGCGCGGCGGCGTGGCCTTCACCCCGGAAGAGGCTGCATCGGTCGCCCGCGAACTCGGCGGTCCGGTCTGGGTGGTGAAGTCGCAGATCCATGCCGGTGGCCGCGGCGCCGGCCGCTTCCAGGACAATCCGGGCGGCAAGGGCGGCGTCCGCGTCGTCAAGTCGGTCGAGGAGGTCGCCTCCAACGCCGCCGAGATGCTCAACCGCATCCTCGTGACCAAGCAGACCGGCCCGGCGGGCAAGGAGGTCAAGCGCCTCTATGTCGAGGAAGGCGCGGACATCAAGCGCGAGCTGTATCTCGGCCTGCTGATCGACCGCGCCACCGGCCGCGTCACCATCATGGCCTCGACCGAAGGCGGCATGGAGATCGAAGAGGTCGCCCACAACACGCCCGAGAAGATCATCAAGGTCGCGGTCGACCCGGCCACCGGTATCCAGGGCTACCACACCCGCAAGGTCGCCTTCGCGCTGGGCCTGGAAGGCAAGCAGGTCGGCGCCGCCGCCAAGTTCATCCAGGCCGCCTACAGGGCCTTCGTCGATCTGGATTGCGCCATCGTCGAGATCAATCCGCTGATCGTCACCGGTTCGGGCGACATCCTGGCGCTCGACGCCAAGATGAGCTTCGACGACAACGCGCTGTTCCGTCACAAGGATGTGGCCTCTCTGCGCGACGAGGCGGAGGAGGACCCGGCGGAAATCGAAGCCGCCAGGCACGAGCTGAACTACGTCAAGCTCGACGGCAACATCGGCTGCATGGTCAATGGCGCCGGCCTCGCCATGGCGACGATGGACATCATCAAGCTGTACGGTGCCGAGCCGGCCAACTTCCTCGACGTCGGCGGCGGCGCCACCAAGGAGCGCGTCACCGCGGCCTTCAAGCTGATCCTGTCCGACAGCGCGGTCGAAGGCATCCTGGTCAACATCTTCGGCGGCATCATGCGCTGCGACGTGATCGCCGAGGGCGTGGTCGCCGCGGCCCGCGACGTGAAGCTGCATGTGCCGCTGGTGGTGCGGTTGGAGGGCACCAACGTCGCGCTGGGCAAGAAGATCCTGGCCGAATCCGGCCTGCCGATCCTGTCCGCCGACAATCTGGACGACGCAGCCAAGAAGATCGTCGCCGCCGTGAAGAAGGAGGCCGCGTAACATGGCTGTTCTCGTCGATAAGAACACGAAGGTGATCTGCCAGGGCTTCACCGGAGCCCAGGGCACCTTCCACTCCGAGCAGGCCATCGCCTACGGCACCAAGATGGTCGGCGGCGTCACACCCGGTAAGGGCGGGGCCAAGCACCTCGACCTGCCGATCTTCGACACCGTCGCCGAGGCGGTCGAGAAGACCGGTGCCAACGCCTCCGTGATCTACGTGCCGCCGCCCTTCGCCGCGGACGCGATCCTGGAAGCCATCGACGCCGAGATCCCGCTGGTGGTCTGCATCACCGAAGGCATCCCGGTGCTCGACATGGTCCGCGTCAAGCGCGCGCTCAACGGCGCCAATAAGAATGGGATTGGCACCCGCCTGATCGGCCCGAACTGCCCCGGCATCATCACGCCGGACGAGTGCAAGATTGGCATCATGCCGGGCCACATCCACAAGCGCGGCAAGATCGGCATCGTGTCGCGTTCCGGCACGCTGACCTATGAGGCGGTGGCGCAGACCACGGCGGCCGGCCTCGGCCAGACCACCTGCATCGGCATCGGCGGCGACCCGGTCAACGGCACCAACTTCGTCGACAGCCTGGAGCTGTTCGTGAAGGACCCGGAGACCGAGGGCATCATCATGATCGGCGAGATCGGCGGCGACGCCGAAGTCCGCGGCGCCGAGTTCATCAAGGCCTCGGGCACCAAGAAGCCGGTCGTCGGCTTCATCGCCGGCCGCACGGCTCCTCCGGGACGCCGCATGGGCCATGCCGGCGCGGTGATCTCCGGCGGCAACGACACCGCCGACTTCAAGATCGACTTCATGAAGTCGGTCGGCATCGCCGTCGCCGACAGCCCCGCCAGCCTGGGCTCTACCATGCAGGCGATCTTCAAAGGGTAACCGTTCTCCCGCGGGATCGCCGTTCGCGACGGTCCCGCGGTCTTAGCCAAGCCTTCTGTCACTCACGCCATCAGCCGCAACAGACAGGCGCAACCAACGCGCCGGACCCCGAGGGAGATGGGACATGAAAGCGCAAGCCCAAAACAGCATCCTGGCCCGCCGCATCATCCACGACGACCCCAGCGAGGGCGCCGCGGCCATCATCAAGACCGCGATCATCGAGACGCCGCGGGTGAAGAACGACAACGGCAAGGAGGCCAAGGCCGAGCGCGGCCAAGTGGTCCAGTCGCTGTGCCGTGCCCTGAACATCCTGACGATCCTCGGTTCCAACGACGGTCCGATGACGCTGACCGAGCTGTCGGAGGCCGCGAACCTGTCGCCCTCCACCACCCACCGCCTGCTGACGACGCTGCAGTACGAGCGCTATGTGCGCTTCGACCAGAGCGCGCGCGGCTGGGTGGTCGGCGTCCAGGCCTACATGACCGGCGCCAATTTCCTGAAGACCCGCAATCTGGTCGATGTCGCCCGTCCCCGCATGCGCCGCCTGATGGAGGAGAGCAGCGAGATCGTCAATCTGGCGGTTGAGGAGAATGGCGAGGCGCTCTATCTGGCCCGCGTCGGCGGCCCCCGCGCCGCCCAGGTCGCGGTGCCGCAGACCGACCGCACGCTGCTGCACTGCTCCGCCGTCGGCAAGGCGCTCTTGGCCGGCATGCCCGAGACCAAGGTGCAGACCATCGTGACCCAGCGCGGCATGCGCCAGTTCACCCGCAGCACCCTGTCGTCGCTGCCGGCGCTGTACCGCGACCTGACGCTGGTCCGCACCCGCGGCTATGCCCTGGACCAGGAGGAGCGGGTGTCCGGCCTGCGCTGTGTCGCCGCTCCGATCTTCGACGAGAATTCCCGTGTGATGGGTGCCCTGTCGCTGTCCGGCTCCAGCCGGCGCATCGAGGACGCGCGGCTGCGCGCCCTGGGCGAGATGGTCAAGCGCGCCGCCGCCGCGGTGACGCAGGAGCTGGGTGGCCGCGTGCCGGTTCCCAACTGACCCGTCCCTCGCACGGACAAAGAGACGCATAAAGCAAGAGAACGCCAAGAGCTGACGGCAGGTGGTGCACGTTGGCATTCCTCCCTGGCGCACTTCGGGCCGCATTCCTCACGGAATGCGGCCCTTTTTCTTGAGAAAAAAGCCGTTTCCACGGAATGGAAAAGCGTCTTTTTTCTCGGGAAAATCGGCTTGGTCCGTGCGACTGTCTGTCTCGGGAAAGGCGTTCCTTTCTCATCGGGCGGATGTGTTGTTTTGCATGTTCGCGCTTCTCTCGGAGACTGGCCGTGCTGTGTGCAGCACGGCCATTTTTTTGTCTTTTCCGCAGGGCGAAATCGGATCCATCGCCGCGTGGACTGGCCGTCTACCGCGACGACAGAGTGCCCCCAGACCTTTCATGAGAACAGGGCAGGGGAGCGATCAGAATGGCAGAATCCAGACAGATGACGGCAATCGAGGTGAGCCAGCCCGGCAAGCCGGAGGTGCTGGTCCCGGCGCGCCGCCCGGTTCCCGATCCGGCGCCCGGCGAGATCCGCATCGCCGTCCAGGCCGCCGGCGTCAACCGGCCAGACGTGCTCCAGCGGCTCGGCAAGTACAACCCGCCGCCGGGCATCACCGACATCCCCGGCCTGGAGGTCGCCGGCACCGTCGATGCGCTGGGCGAGGGAGTCGACGGCTGGCGCATCGGCGATCCCGTCTGCGCCCTCCTGGCCGGCGGCGGCTATGCCGAGTTCTGCGTCGTGCCGGCGGCGCAGTGCCTGCCGATCCCCGACGGCCTGTCGATGGCCGAGGCGGCGGCCCTGCCGGAAACCTTCTTCACCGTCTGGTCGAACGTCTTCGAGCGCGGCGCGCTCCAGCCCGGCGAGGCACTGCTGGTCCATGGCGGCACGTCCGGCATCGGCACCACGGCGATCCAGCTGGGGGCCGCCTTCGGCGCGCGGGTCTTCGCCACCGCCCGCGGGGTCGAGAAATGCGCCGCCTGCGTCCGGCTCGGCGCCGAACGCGCCATCGACTATGCCGAGGAGGATTTCGTCGCGGTGGTCAAGGAGGCGACCGGCGGCGCCGGCGTGAATGTGGTGCTGGACATCGTCGGCGGCGATTACGTCGCCCGCAGCATCGACGCGCTGGCGGTCGAGGGCCGCTATGTCTGCATCGGCTTCGTCCGCGGCGCGACGGCCAACGTGAACTTCTTCCCGGTGATGACCAAGCGGCTGGTGCTGACCGGCTCGACCCTGCGGGCGCGGCCCATCGCCTACAAGCAGGCGGTTGCCGAGCAGCTGAAGGCGCGCGTCTGGCCGCTGGTGGCCGCCGGCACGGTCAAGCCGGTCGTCCACGAGGTCTTTCCGCTCGCCAACGCCGCCGACGCCCACCGGCTGATGGAGAGCAACCAGCACGTCGGCAAGCTGGTGCTGGCGGTGGGGTGAACTGAAACTCTCCTAAGTTCAATCCAGCATCGGCAGCCCGGTCTCGATGCGGACCAGCGCGGCCAGCAGCGGGGCGCCGATGTCGCGGCGGACGAAGTTGCTGGCCTTCTCCGCCGCGTTGATCGCCAGCTGGAAGGTCCGGCGCCAGCGGTCGTCGTTGTAGAAGACCTTCTCCGCCTTGGCCCGCTGCGCCAGCAGGCCGGGCCGGCGGCCGGCGGCCTCGTCCACCAGCTTGTTCAGGCGGTTCATCAGATCGTTGGCGATGGCCGGCTCGCCGCGCTTCATCGCCGCTTCGATCAGCTCGGCAAAAGCCTCGCCGCGGGTGTCGATGTCCGCCACCTGATCGGCATAGGCGACCGCCATGCCAGCCTCGCCCCGCTTGGCCAGCCGTCCCAGCACCGCCGGGATCGTCCAGGGATTCTCGTCCTGCACGGTGCTGAGTAGGCCCAGCGCCAGCTTCGGCTCGCCGATGTCGGCCGCCGCCACCGCCAGTTCCGGCGGGCAGCAGTCGCCGCGGGTTTCCTTGAATTTGGAAAACTGCGTCTCGACCGTGTTCAGGAACAGGGTGCGGGCCTGCGCCTCCTTGCCGGCACGCAGCAGCGTCTGGGCGACAAGCCCCAGCTCCCAGGCGCAATTGTGGCTGGAGGCGTAGCTCTTGGCCTCGTCGGCCAGCGCGTTGGTCAGGCCGCCGTCGCCGCGCCACGCCGCCGCCTTGGCGATGTCGGCAAGGTTGTAGATGCGGGTCGAGCAGTCGTTGATCTGCCGGGTGATGTCGAGCGCCAGCGGCGTTTGACCCATCAGCGACAGGGCGCGGGCGACGAACAGATCCTGGCCGGAGCTGTCGGCGACGCCGCCGCGGCGGACCGCGCTGACGAAGGGCGCCATGATCTCCTTGGCGCGGCCGGTGTCGCCCAGCTGCTGATAGGCGACGGCCAGCGACAGCCAGTCCCAGCGCGCCGCGTTGATCGGTGTCTCCACCGGCGGCAGCATCTCGCCGATGCGGTGGAGGAAGCACAGGCTGTTCAGCGCGTCGTTGCAGACCAGCGCACGGATGCGCGAGCGGAATTCGTAGAAATCGAAATCGCCGACGAACTGGTTGGTGACGAGCTGCACCGCCAGCGGGCTGTCGGGATATTTCGTCACGATGTCGTTGAACAGCTTGTCCGCCTCCTTCAGAAGGCGGCCTTCCTCGGCGACGTCATAGGTGTTGTCGGCCTGGCGGATCAGCTGCAAGGCCTGGACGAACAGGCGGTTGGCCGGGCCGGGAGTGCCGGAAGCCGGGTTGTCCGCCCCGCCGCCGTCCTGGTCCTGCGCCAGCACGGTCCGTTTCGCCCCATCCTGCCCAAGGATATCCTGCCCAGCCATATCCGGTGCCACCATGTCCTGTACCGCCGCGTCCTGCGCCAGAACGGGACCGGCCGCGAACGCCGCCGGCAGGCTCAAGGCTGCGGCGACGGCGGCGGTGCGGAGAACGGCGAGGACACGGGATAGGGCGGAGGCCATGGCGGTCGGGGTTCAACCCTGGATGTTTGGGTTCGGGAGCAGACGGACGTAGCTGACGACGCGTTGGACGTTGGGCACTGAACGGGCCTGCTGGAGCGCGCGGTCCAGCTCTTCCTGCGAACTGGCGACACCCATCAGATAGACAACGCCATCGACGGTATCGATGCTGTAGTTCTGGCTATGAATATCCGCATCGAACGTGATGCGGCTGCGGATCTGGGTCGAAATCCAGGTGTCGCGCGCGGTGTCCACGATGCTGGACCCGTTGTCGATCTGGATTTCGTTGATGACTTCCTTGACGCCCTGCGCCTGCCAGACGAGACGCACCGCGTCGAGACGCATCTGCGCGTCGGCGGCGCGGCCGGTCAGCAGGACACGACCCTGATCGACGGTCAGCCCGATGCGGTTGGTCAGGTCGATGGAATGCTGCAGCCACAGCGAATTGATGCGGGCGCGGATTTCGGTGTCGCTGACGAAGCCGCCGAAGCCGCGCTCCTGCGTCGCTACGACGGCGGTTCCGCCCGCGGCGCCCAGCACCAGCGGCCCGCAGCCGGCCAGCGAAACACCGGCGGTGCAGGCGAGTGCGAAGACTGTCCAAAGGCGGCTCGAACCCGTCACAGTGTGCCTCCCTTCGCCTGCATGGCCAGCGCCGGGCGGAATCGGCGCGCGGCCGGAAAAAGTCACGGCGGAACGGTCTTTGCAATGGGGAAATTCGAGGCTTTCACCAGTCATCGTCACTTTGTCCCGAGGTGATGCACGGATGTTGCAGTCGCTGCGAGTGCGAAGGGATGTCCGCGAAGCACAAGTCGCCGCGACGCCTTCGCCAGTCTCACGGCGAAATCAGGCGAAAGCTGGGCTGGAAAGCACGCCGGCGATTTCACGGGCCAGGACGCGGGAAACCACCCGCCGGGCCGTCGCGTCGCGCAGAATTTCCTCGTCCCTGGGGTTGGACAGAAAACCGGTTTCCACCAGCACCGACGGCACGTCCGGCGCCTTCAGCACCGCGAAATTGGCCGCGCGCATCGGGTTTTCGAGCAGGCGCAGCTCCTTGCCCGCCCCCTCCACCAGAATCTGGCGGGCGGCCAGCGAGGCATGGCGGGTGTGGCGCGCCGTCAGGTCCATCAGGATGTCCTTGACGATCCGGCCGCCGCCGACCGCTCCCGGCTTGCCGAAGCGGTCGGCTTGGTTCTCCTGCTGGGCGAGGCGGGAGGCGAAGGAGTCCGAGGCCTTTTCCGACAGGATGTATGCGGACAGGCCGCGGGCATCGGCATTGGGGGCGCTGTCGGCGTGGATCGACACGAACAGGTCGGCCCCGGCCTCGCGCGTCAGCGCAACCCGGTCGTCCAGCGCCAGGAAACGGTCGTCGCGCCGCGTCAGCCTGACGGCGACGCCATGCCTCTCGGCCAGGATGCGCGCCACGTCGCGCGCGATGTCCAGCGTCACCTCCTTCTCGAAAGTGCCGCGGGTGCCGATGGCGCCGGGATCGTTGCCGCCATGGCCGGGGTCGAGCATCACCAGCCGCGACCGCGACGAAGTGCCGCTGGCCGGTTTGCGGTCGGGCCGCCGGCCCGACGCCTGGGCGCTGCCCGAACCCAGAGGCTGGGCCAGCGCCAGACCGGCGGCGCCGAAGGCGGTTAACCAAAGCTTGCTGAGCCCGAGCCCAAGCAGCTGTCGTCGATCCATGGCC
The DNA here is from genome assembly GCF_042604625.1 of Azospirillum sp. A29. NCBI lineage: Bacteria > Pseudomonadati > Pseudomonadota > Alphaproteobacteria > Rhodospirillales > Azospirillaceae > Azospirillum > Azospirillum sp. A29. Next base: position 425,740 of record NZ_CP170467.1, on the reverse strand, counting down.
AAAAATACCGTGCTGCAAAGGAGGGAAGGCATCGGCACCAAGCCGTGCCATCCGTTCATCTAGCCTGAATCATTAACCAATGCGGCGGCGCAAAAGTATTGTCAAGGCCGGCCAGATTACCGTTTCTGAATATTTGTGGGCATTCGGTAACCGGGGCAGACTTGACGTGCCGAGGATTCGACAGAGGTCATTGGTTGCTTGATGGCGAATTGAAAAAGCGCTAAAATTTTAGCGATCAGCTCGGGAGGTGTCGATGTTGAGGAAAGCACTGTTCAACATCATCCGGCAAGAGCAGCGCGATATCGAGGACAAGCTCGAACGCGAAGAACAGCAGCAGAGTCCTGACGTCCGCCGGATCGTCGGCCTGCAACAGGAGGCCACCAGCCTGCGTCGTGAGTTGGAACATTTCCACGACGTTTGACCCCGGCCATCGGCTTTGGCCGACCGGCGTCTTTTGGGTGGGTCGCCACTGAATTTTGTGACCGATCGGTCGCGCCCCCTTCTCCGCAGGATCGCGGGGAAGGGGATTTTTGTTTCCGGCTCCATCGTTTCCGCAGTCAGGCAGGGGGCTCAAGCGCCAGCCTTGAAACGCCAGCTCCGAGTGTCGGCCCTGTCCAGTCAGACTGCCCGCCCGATGATCTCCGTTGGTGCGATCAATCCCCGTTCCAAGATGTCGCTCATGTTCGCGGCCTTCCGCTGGGCGGAATCACCCATCAGGATGTGCAGGCCAAGCGGCGGCGGACCTCCGCTTTGTGCGGCCTGGGCACGCATCCGGCGAAAGAATTCGATGGCGAACTCGCGGCGGCTGCGCTCCTTCTCGACAGCGAACCCGGCGCCTTTCAGCATTGCCCGGTAGGCGTCGGCGCTCTCGACGAAACTCGTCCCGGCGCTCGATGCCCACGGCAGCGGAAAAGTCAGGTCGCCTTCGCCCTGGCGCATCACGTCGTAGATCCCGATGACGCCGCCGGGCCGGAGCACCCGCCGGATTTCGGCGAACAGCCTCTCCTTGTCCGGGATGTTCATGCCGACATGAAGCATATACGCACCGTCGAAGGTGCCGGCCTCAAATGGCAGGGCAAGTGCGCTTCCTTGCCGGTAGGCCACCCGGCTCTCCACCCCAACGCGCCTCGCCAGGGCTTCGGCCACCCGGACATACTCGTCCGTCAGGTCGATGCCGTTGATTCGGCAGCCGCGTTCGGAGGCGAAATAGCGCGATGCCCCGCCCAGCCCGGAGCCGATATCTAGCAGATTGAGGCCCGGCGCCAGCCCCATCTGTTCCGCGAATTCGATGGTTGCCTGCCGTCCGCCAATGTGAAACTCGTCCACTGGCGCGAGGTCGGCGAGGGTGAGGTGTTCGATGTCCTTTCCCGAGGCGGCCAGCGCGGCAAGGATCGTCCGCTCCAGCGATCCATGACTGTAATGCTGTGCCACGGACTGTTCGATCTTCATTGCGCCGCCTCTGGACAATGCAATGTGTGCGGCCAACATACCGTTGATGCCGGATGGCTGACCATCGGCTATTCGGTGCGGGGGTCAGTTGAAATGGACAGTCCGGGGGGCAGGAGCCATCCGTTTGGAAAGAACCTCCGCTTCGTGTCGGCCCATTACCCCGGCCCCTTAACCCAGCTTGGCGTATCCGCGTTCGATCACCCGCTCCGCGGCCTCGTACACCGCCAGCATCTGCTCGTAGGCCGCGCGCAGACGGGCGAGGTCCGCGACGGCGGCAGCGTCCGGGTGCCGGGATTCCGACATCTTCAGGCCGGCACGGATATAGTCGGCGCGCAGTTCCGCCACCCGCACCGCCATGCGCAGGAAGGAGTCGCGGTTGAGGTTCGGCAATTCGCGTCCGATGACCTCGCAGTTGGCCTCTAGGATCGCGGCGTCCATATTTTCCAGGAAATGGCGGATGCGCTGGCTGCGGCTGCTGTCGGCGGCGTCCGCCGTCATCAGCTTGTCGACCTTGCCCTTGGTGTATTCACCGATGATCTTGCCGCCGGATGCCATGGGTGACTCCGTCTTCTTCCGCCGGCCGGTCCGGCCGCCGTTGCCGATTGTCGCACCGCCGGCCGGCCGATGCCAGAGCGGCGTGGACCGCCCGGCATCGGGGGCATCGCGCCGGACGGCACAGCCATGTGCGCACTCGCTCATGAAGCGGGTGCAACATCGCGGCGTTCGTGCTAGGGAAGCTTCCCCCTTTTCTTGCTGTTACGTCATGGTGGACGCGCGATGTCTGAGACCGGCTCCGACTATATCCTCACCGTTTCCTGCCCCGACACCGTCGGCATCGTCTTCGCGGTGTCCGGCTTCCTGGCGGAGCGGAGCTGCAACATCATCGACAGCGCGCAGTTCGGCGACCGCATCTCCGGCCTGTTCTTCATGCGTGTCAGCTTCAACGGCAACCCGGCCGGGCCCGGCAAGGCGCAGCTGGAGGCCGACTTCGCGGCGCAGGTGGCCGAGCGCTTCGGCATGACCTGGAAGATCCACGATGCCCGGCGCCGTCCGCGCGTGCTGATCATGGTGTCGAAGTTCGGCCACTGCCTGAACGACCTGCTGTACCGTTACCGCACCGGCTATCTGCCGATCGAAATTCCGGCCATCGTCTCCAACCACCGCGATTTCTATCAGCTGGCGGCGTGGCACAACATCCCGTTCCACCATCTGCCCGTCGGATCCGACAACAAGGCGCAGCAGGAAGCCCGCCTGCTGGAGATCGTCGACGAGGAGAAAATCGACCTCGTGGTGCTCGCCCGCTACATGCAGGTGCTGTCCGGCGCGCTGTGCGAGCGGATGGCCGGCCGGGTCATCAACATCCACCACAGCTTCCTGCCCAGCTTCAAGGGCGCCAAGCCCTACCATCAGGCCCATGCCCGCGGCGTGAAGCTGATCGGCGCCACCGCGCACTATGTCACCTCCAACCTCGACGAAGGCCCGATCATCGAGCAGGAGGCGGAGCGTGTCGACCATACGATGACGCCCGACGACCTGGTGGCCATCGGGCGTGACATCGAGAACATCGTGCTGGCCCGTGCCGTCCGCTACCACGTGGAGCATCGTGTGCTGCTGAACGGCAACAAGACGGTGGTCTTCCGCTAAAACCTCCCGAGTGAAGCAGCGCCGCCCCTCAATGGGGCTGCGCCGTCTCGCGGGCATCTTCCGGCTGCGGCATGAACACGGCGCGCGTGATCGCCTGTTCGATCTGGTCGCGGGTGAAGGGCTTCGGAATCACCGGGCCCAGATGCTCCAGCCCGTGCCTGGCCAGATCCTCTGGGAAGGCGGTGACGAAGATCACCGGCAGGAATCGGCGGGCCCGCAGCTCGCGCGCCACTTCCAGCCCGTTGTCGCCGTCGGCCAGCCGGATGTCCATCAGGGCCAGCGTCGGCCGGTGCTCGGCCGCCAGCGACAGCGCCTCGTCCATCGTCGCCGCGTTGCCGCAGACGATGTGGCCCATGCCGCGCACCGTCTCCGCCAGATCGTAGGCGATGATGGCGTCATCCTCGACGATCAGGATGGTGGCGGTCAGCCGGGCACGGACGCGCTCGCGGGCGTGGGTCAGCCGTTCCACCGCGTCTTCCGGGGCGAGACCCAGCACGGCGGCGGCCTCGCCGACCGGCAGATCCTCCAGGTTGACCAGCAGGTAGAGCCGACGGTCGGTCTCCGCCAGCGTCATCAGCGCCGATTCCACCGGATGGTAGGGCGCGACCGCCGGGGGCGAGCCGTCTTCATCCTGCAGTTTATGCAGATGGCGATAGAGCGTGCCGCGCGACGTGTCGTCGCCGCGGCCGCTCTCCGCCTCGCCCGCCTCCAGGTACCATTCCAGGGTGCGGGTCACCAAGGCGTCCCCCCGCCCGTTCGTCCCGGTCAGCGCGCGGGCGTAGCGGCGCAGGTAGGGCAAATGCTGCATGAAGTGACCGGTGTACTGCTCCATCTCTCTCCCCGTGCCTTTCTGCGGCGCGTGTTCCTGGCATCCACCCGATATGCCGTATCCAGGATCCCGGATACGGCCGGTGCAACTCGATCTCTCCCGGGCGCCTGTTCCCGGTCCGCATGTCCGGCGCTGAAATCCGGCGACCGGACCGCCTGGGCGGCCCTGCCGAAGATCACGACGCCATCGCCGCTGCTTCGATCAGCAGACTGACTCATCCCGAGCTGCAGCGGTGGAGTTCATATGGCGCAGTCCGCGGCCTAACGGGAGTGAACCCGAAAGATTTATTCGAGATACCGACAACGGGTTACTCAGCCTGAATACTATGAAGCAAGGCCGGCTACGGCCCTCCGGGCCTTGCGTGCGGCCTATGACCGGCATGGCATAGGGGATGCCGGAGGGGCGGACTTAACCGTTCGGAAAGGCTTATAAGCCTACTCTGTCTTTGCCCTCCGGTGTCGGTCTTTCCGCTGCCGTGCGAGGGCGAGGCGAGTGTTCCCGATCCTCGTGCGCGCCGGCCAACCCCCAGGCCGGCGCGTTTTTCTTTTCGGCCAAGGCAGCGATTCGAATCGCCGACTGTCCTGCTCGGGAACCAACCGTCAGCGGCGGTGTTGGACTTGGCATGGTGTGATTCCTCCCTGAACCGCCAATCCTAATCGCCGCCGGGCGCCGCCGCGACATCACGCGGGTGGCGCCGGCGGCGAACTTTTATCTGTCAAGATAACGGCCATGTCGCCGCTTCGCTTCCGTCAATCGGGGACTTTCACAAGCCGGCACTTGCAACGCGTTTAATCCAACGTTAAGGACATCGGCACACGGTTGGGGTACAGCGTCTTTGGGCGCACTCCGCCGTTTCAAAGCCGGCGGATTTGTGCCGGCCGGGGTATCGCGTGGGCTGCCGCATCGGGTCCGGGTTTGTGCATGGAAGACCAAGAGTTGGATCGGTCCCTGATGGACGGCATTCCGCCGGATGAGCTGGCCGACTTCGCCCGGTGGCGGGAACGCGTGCGCGGCACGAACATTTCCGAGAAGACGCTGCTGGCGACCGACTATCTCAATCACTTCAACGAAATCGTGATGCTGATCGAGATGATCCCGGACATGCCGGACATGCTGGAGGAATGCCGCATCTGGCAGCCCAAGAGCTATGCCGAGCATTTCCGCGACAGCGGCTTCTCCGACAAGGAACTGGCGATCGAGGCCTACGGCCATGTGCCGTCCAAATTCCTCCGTCCTTTCGAGGACACCATCGCCCAGGCCCATCAGGTGATCGCCCACACGCTGGAGCGGATCGGCACCGACATCGACAGCGGCGATCCCGACAAGCTGCGGATGGACTGCCAGACCTCCGTCGCGATGATCCACCGCATCATCCAGATCGCCAACGGCATCATCCACGGCACCGCCCACGTGATGGAGCAGGGCGAGATCGATCTTTACCTGCAGAACGGCTGACGATCGGTATGCCGACCCGTACTTTCGTTCCAAATCATGCGTCTTACCAACGAAAAACTGGCCTTTTCAGTCACTTGTCCCGGCACGAATGGCGATTGATGGTGCACCCACCATTCGTTCGTTGCATGGCTCACTTGCTCCCCCTGGCACTATAGTCGGATCATAAAAGATAAGACGGAGGCGTGTTCGTGCGTCCTCTGCGGGGGGAGATGGAGCATTGCCCATGAAGGGATGCGCATTCGCGCCGGCCGACGGTATGGCCGTGTCTGAACCGCGCGTGTGGCGGCCGGGTCCGCCCACCGATCACGCCGGCCCCGTTCTTCCCGTCCTGCAACGGGGGGAGATGACGCAGCGCATGATGCCATCCGGACATTTGGACAGCTTCACCCGTGATCGGCTGCCGGCGCCGTCGCAGCGCCCCGACCTGATCCTCGACCGTCCCGAACTCCAGTACCCGCAGCGCCTCAACGCCGTATCCGTCCTGATCGACGGCTGGCGAGAATGCGGCTGGGACGGCCGCCCCTGCCTGATCGGCGGCGATGGCGAGGTCTGGAGCTATGGTCGGATGCGCGACACCGTCGACCGCATCGCCCGCGTCCTGACCGAGGATTACGGGATGGTCACCGGCAACCGCGTCCTGCTGCGCGGCCCCAACACGCCGATGCTGGCCGCCTGCTGGCTGGCGGTGATCAAGGCCGGCGGGGTGCTGGTGCCGACCATGCCGCTGCTGCGCGCGCCCGAACTGGCCGACGTGCTGAAGCGCGCCTCCATCGACATGGCGCTGTGCGACACCCATTTCCTGGACGATCTGGAAGAGGCGGCGCTGCCGTCGCTGCGCATCGTCGGCTTCCGCGACGGGGAACTGGAACACCGCATCGCCACCAAGCCGCCGGGCTTCCAGGCCGCCGACACGGCGCAGGACGACGTCGCGCTGATCGCCTTCACCTCCGGCACCACCGGCACGCCGAAGGCCGCCGCCCATCTGCACCGCCATCTGCTGGCGATCTCCGACCTGTCGCCGCGGTCGGTGCTGGGGACGACGGCCGAGGATGTCTTCTGCGGCTCGCCGACGCTGGCCTTCGCCTACGGGCTGGGCGGGCTGCTGCTGTTCCCGCTGCGCATCGGCGCCTCGGTGATCCTGCTGGAGCGCGGGACCGCCGACCGGCTGATCGAGGCCGCCACCCGCCACAAGGCGACGGTGATGTTCACCGTGCCGACAGTCTATCGCGGCATGATCGGCCGCATGGCCGCCGACCCGGCGCTGGCGAAGGGGCTGTCCGGCCTGCGCCTGTGCATCTCGGCCGGAGAGCCGCTGCCGCAGCAGACCTTCGAGGGCTGGCGCGACGCCACCGGCCTGGAAATCCTCGACAGCCTGGGCACCACCGAGCTGCTGAACGCGGTGCTGCATGCCGTGCCCGGCAATGTGCGGCCGGGCTCCACCGGTAAGCCGGTGCCGGGCTATGAGGCGATGGTGGTGGACGACCAGTTCCGCCGGCTTCCCCCCGGTCAGGTCGGCCGGCTGGCGGTGCGCGGGGCGACCGGTTGCCTCTATCTCGACGATCCGCGGCAGGAAAGCTATGTCCAGCAGGGCTGGAACCTGACCGGCGACGCCTTCCACGTCGATGAGGACGGCTTCTTCTGGTATCACGCCCGCACCGATGACCTGATCGTCTCGGCCGGCTACAAGATCTCCGGGCTGGAGGTCGAGAACATCCTGCTGAGCCACGATGCGGTCCAGGAGTGTGCGGTGATCGCCGCGCCCGACCCCGTGCGCGGAACCATTCCCAAGGCCTTCGTCGTCCTGCGCGACGACGTCCGTCCCGACGAGCGTCTGGCGGAGGAACTGCAAAGCTTCGTCAAGGAACACATCGCGCCCTACAAGTACCCCCGCGCGGTGGAGTTCCTCGACGCCCTGCCGCGGACGGAAACCGGCAAGGTCCAGCGCTTCAAGCTGCGCCGCCGCGCCTGGCAGCCGGACGAGGCCGAGTAGCGCTCTTACCGGGGGAAGCCGGCGAAGCGGGTCAGCCGGATGTTGCGTGCCTCCAGCAGGGCGGCGAACTCCGGCCCGCGCAGATAGTCGTATTCGGCGCGCCGCGGCTGGACCAGCGTGTCGACGCGGCGCAATTCCTCATCGGGCAGGCCGGGGTGGACCATCACCAGCGTCTGGCCGCCGATCCCGTCGAGAAAACGGGACATCAGGTCGGCGAAGGGGCGGCTGCCGGCAAAGTCGTAGACGCCGGCGAAGCGGTCGTTGGCCGGAATGCCGCGGGCCTGCACCATGCGCCTCAGCCCACCGCCCAGCCCGCCGATCAGCAGCGTCTTCGGCACCGCCACGCCCCGGCGCAGCACCGCAGCCACCGGCTCGCCGCACAGGCGGACATAAGCGCCGGGCAGGGAAGCCAGCGCCTCCGCCACCGCATCGCGGACAACCGGCAACTGGTGGATGTGCTGGTGGCCGTCGATATAGTCGGGCGGGGCACCCCAGGCGTCGGCGAAGGCGGCGATCTGGCGCGACAGTTCGTCACGGATTTCCGCCTTTGCCGCCGGGCTGTTCAGCCTCCCGCGATAGGCCCAGCCCATCAGCCGTCCCAGCGGCGGCAGCCGTCCGTCCGGCGCCAGCGTCGGCATCGGCCCCAGCGGCGGCTGGTCGGTCAGGGTGAAATGCAGCCCGACGTCGGCCTTGTCCTTCAGCTCGCGCAGCGCATCCGCGCCGCTGCGCCAGTGCGGGCAGAGGCTCATGACCGAAGTGGCGGTCAGCCGGCCCTGGGCGATCAGGTCGCGGATGGCGGCGTTGACACCGGGCGCCAGCCCGTAATCGTCGGCGCAGAGCAGCAAGGGGGTGGATGCGGTATCGGTCATGGCCGGACGGATGCGGGTGGCGAAGGTCCGGCCAAGATGGGAGGACGGCCCTTGCCGATCAAGCGATACCGGTTGGCATGCCGCTCAGGCCGCTTTGCCTGCCGGTTCCGCCGCCGGCTTGCGGGCTTGCAGGGTGGCGAGCATCACGCCGGGCAGCACCAGAAACACGCCCATCAGGTGGAAGCCCTGCAACGGCTCGGACAGCATCGCCCACGAAGCCAGCGCCGCCCACAGCGGCGACACGTACAGCGCGGTGGAGGCGCGGGCCGCCCCCATCATCGCGATGGTCTTCTGATAGGCGAGCAGCGCCAGCACCGAGGCGAACAGCGCCACGGCGACGATCGACAGGACGGTGGAGACGGAAAAGGGGACCGGCCGCACCGCCACCGTCTCCCACGCATAGAAGGGCGCCAGCACCAGCACGCCGGCCAGCGCATTGGCGGCGAAGGCGGTGACCACCGGCAGGGGTGCGCCCGATTGCCGCAGCAGGATGGTGTAGACCGACCAGGACACCGCCCCGGTCAGCACCAGCAGGTCGCCGCCATTGAAGGACAGGTGCCGCAAAGCCTCCAGATCGCCGCGGGTCAGGATCACCAGCACGCCGGCCATCGCCAGCAGGATGCCGAGGATCTGCCGCGGCCGGATGGCGTCGCCCAGCCAGACCGCGGCCAGCGCCAGGATCATCGCCGGGCTGGTGGCATAGATCAGGCTGGCATTGGTGGCGCTGGTCCGCTCCAGCCCGTAATAGACGATGGCGCCCGAAATTCCCTGGCCCAGCACGCCCAGCAGCAGGTAGCGCCGCCATTGCGCCTTCAACTGCCCGCGGTGGGCCAGCAGCCCCGGCAGGGCGAAGGGCAACACGATCAGGAAGGCGATCAGCCAGCGCCAGAAGGCCAGTCCGATCGGTGGCACCACATGCGCCGCCGCCCGCCCGACCACGGGGTTGGAGGCCAGCAGCGCGGACCCGACGATGTAGAGGCTGTAGGCGGCCAGCGGTCCAGACCGCAGGGAGGACGGCAGAAGCGGAAAGGGCATGCCGGACCGGTATCCGAAAAATGGTTTCATAACAGGTGCAACCCAGCCTAGCATGGGGTTGGTCGCCGGACTTCACGGCGGGTGCGCATGACAGCCGACCGCCTCCATCGGCTGCGCGCATTTCCCCGGCGATACACCCGGAAGACCTGATTCGCCGGGGTAGGAAGCTGCCGGTTCGGTCAACCGGATGGTTGGCTTTGCAACTGTTTCGTTTTCGGGGGCGAAAATGTATCCATACGGACGTATTGGCGCCACGAATTGTGCCCTGCGCCACGGTATAGCCACGTATGCATGTAGGCGTTGACAGGCGCCTTGGGCTCGCGCCAAATGGCGACGCTATTTCCAAAGGCGTTCTGGCAAATTTGCATACGCTCCAATCGGAATCGGGAGGCAAGACGAATGAAGCGCATCCTGCTGGGTGCCGGGCTTGGTATGGCCGCGGCGCTGGCGCTGTCGGCGCCGGCCCAGGCGGCGAAGACCCTTGTTTATTGCTCCGAGGGTAGCCCCGAAAACTTCAACCCCATGTTGAACACGACCGGCACCAGCTTCGACGTTGCTCTTCCGGTCTACAACAACCTCGTCCAGTTCGAGCATGGCGGCACCAAGGTCGTTCCCGGCCTGGCGGAATCCTGGACCATCTCCGACGACGGGCTGGTCTACACCTTCAAGCTGCGTGCCGGTGCCAAGTGGCACAGCGTCGGCGATTTCAAGCCGACCCGCGATGCCAACGCCGACGACGTGATCTTCTCGTTCGAGCGCCAGTGGAAGCCGGATCATCCCTTCCACAAGGTCTCCGGCGGCGCCTACGACTACTTCAACGACATGGCGATGCCCAAGCTGTTGAAGTCGATCGAGAAGGTCGACGACCTGACGGTCAAGTTCACGCTGAACGCGGTCGAGGCGCCGTTCCTGGCCAACCTCGCCATGCCGTTCGCCCCGATCATGTCGGCCGAATATGGCGCGATGCTGCTGAAGAAGGGCACGCCGGAGAAGCTGGACCAGGTTCCGGTCGGCACCGGTCCCTTCCAGTTCGTCGCCTACCAGAAGGACGCCGTCATCCGGTACAAGGCGTTCGAGCAGTATTGGGGCGGCAAGCAGCCGCTCGACAACCTCGTCTTCGCGATCACGCCCGATGCGGCGGTTCGTCTGGCCAAGCTGAAGGCCAACGAATGCCAGATCATGCCGTATCCGAATCCGGCCGACATTGACGGAATGAAGAAGGACACCTCCATCGTCGTTCAGGAGCAGGAAGGCCTGAACGTCGGTTACGTCTCCTTCAACGTGACGAAGAAGCCGTTCGACGACGTGCGCGTCCGCCGCGCCGTCAGCATGGCGCTCGACAAGAAGGCGACGGTCGCCGCGGTCTATCAGGCCGCCGGCGTCCCGGCCAAGAACCCGATCCCGCCGACCATGTGGTCGTACAACGACGCCATCGAGGATTATCCCTACGACGTCGAGCGCGCCAAGAAGCTGCTCGCCGACGCGGGTTATCCCAACGGCTTCGAGACCGACCTGTGGGCGATGCCTGTGCAGCGCCCGTACAACCCCAACGCCAAGCGCGTCGCCGAGATGATGCAGGCCGATCTGGCCAAGGTTGGCATCAAGGCGAAGATCGTGCAGTACGAGTGGGGTGAGTACCGCAAGCGGATGCAGCAGGGCGAGCACCAGATGGGCATGCTCGGCTGGACCGGCGACAACGGCGATCCGGACAACTTCCTCTACACCCTGCTGGGTTGCGAGGCTGCGCGTCCGGGCGGCAACAACCTGTCGAAGTGGTGCAACAAGGAGTTCGACGACCTCGTCGTCCAGGCCAAGCGCACCACCGACATCGCCGCGCGCACCAAGCTGTACGAGCAGGCGCAGGTCATCTTCAAGGAAGAGGCCCCGTGGTACACCATCGCCCATTCGGTGGTTTACACGGGCCTCGCCAAGAACGTCGTCGGCTACAAGATGGACCCGTTCGGCGTCCATCGCTTCGAAGGCGTCGACCTGAAGTAATGCGCGACGCGCCCCTGAAAAAGGGGGTGCGGCGCCGGGTGTACCGGGTTGGAGGCGTGGGGTTCCACGCCTCCAACCCTTTGAACAGAGTGGCATTCCCAACCCTGTGCAAGCGGGGAAGGGCCGGAGTGGGGGCAGGTGCCCCTGATGGAACGGGGCGTCGGCCCAAGCGGTTTTTGTACCGGTTCGGCGCTCCGTTCCAGTTTTCACCGTAGTTTTAAAAAACGAGTACCCGTCGATGCTTCGCTTCATCCTGACGCGGGTAAGCTTGGTGATTCCGACTTTTCTCGGCATCACCTTTCTGACCTTCATCCTGATCCGGCTGGTTCCCGGCGACCCCATCGAGGTGCGCGTCGGCGAACGGGGTATCGCGCCCGAACGGCTGGCCGCCCTCCGCCATGAACTGGGTCTCGACCAATCGCTCTGGCAACAGTTCCTCGATTATGTCGGCAACGTGCTGTCGGGCGATTTCGGCCTGTCGCTGGTCACCCACAATTCGGTGCTGAGCGAATTCATCACCCTGTTCCCGGCGACGCTCGAACTGGCGCTGTGCGCCATGCTGTTCGCGACGCTGGTGGGCCTGCCGGCCGGCATCCTGGCGGCGGTCAAGCGCGGGTCGCTGTTCGACCACGGCGTGATGGGCGCCAGCCTGACCGGCTATTCCATGCCGATCTTCTGGTGGGGCCTGCTGCTGATCCTGTTCTTCTCGGTCGCACTGGGCTGGACCCCGGTCTCGGGGCGCCTGGATCTGGTCTATTACGTGGAGCCGGTGACCGGCTTCATGCTGATCGACACGCTGATGGCCGGCGATTACGAGGCGTTCCGCTCGGCGCTGTCGCACCTGATCCTGCCGACCATCGTGCTGGGCACTGTGCCGCTGGCCGTGGTGGCGCGCATGACGCGCTCGGCCATGCTGGAGGTGCTGGGCGAGGATTACATCCGCACCGCCCGCGCCAAGGGTCTGGACAGCGGCCGGGTCATCGGCATGCATGCGCTGCGCAACGCGCTGATCCCGGTGGTGACTGTCATCGGCCTTCAGGTCGGCACGCTGCTGGGCGGCGCCATCCTGACCGAGACCATCTTCTCCTGGCCGGGCGTCGGCAAATGGCTGATCGAATCGATCAACCGCCGCGACTATCCGGCCCTGCAGGGCGGCGTCCTGCTGATCGCCACCTCGGTGATTCTGGTCAATCTGCTGGTGGACGTGCTGTACGGCGTCCTCAACCCCCGCATCCGTCACGCGCGGTGAGGCCATTCCATGTCCGCTGAAACCTCGACCAATCCAGAGCCCGCCGTCCCGGAACCGATCGCCGTGTCGCGCCCGCCGCACCCGCTGACCGAGTTCTGGTATCATTTCAAGCAGAACAAGGGCGCGCTCGGCGGTCTGGTGGTGATCGCGCTGATCGCGCTGATCGCCATCTTCGCCGGGGTCATCGCCCCGCACAATCCCGACATCCAGTACCGCGACGCCATCCTGACCCCGCCGGTCTGGCAGGAGGGCGGAAGCTGGAGCTACATCCTGGGCACCGACGACATCGGCCGCGACATGATGTCCCGTCTGATGTACGGCGCGCGCCTGTCGATGATGATCGGCCTGATCGTCGTCACCCTGTCGCTGGCCGTCGGTCTGGGGCTGGGGCTGGTCGCCGGCTTCTTCGGCGGCATGGCCGACGTGCTGATCATGCGCGCCATGGACATCCTTCTGGCGCTGCCGTCGCTGCTGCTGGCCGTGGTGGTTGCCGCCATCCTCGGGCCGGGGCTGGTGAACGCCATGCTGGCGGTGTCGGTGGTGGTGATCCCGCACTATGCCCGCCTGACCCGCGCCGCCGTGCTGGCCGAGGTGAACAAGGACTATGTCGTCGCCTCGCGCGTTGCCGGGGCCGGGCCGCTGCGCCTGATGCTGATCGTGGTTCTGCCCAACTGCGTCGCCCCGCTGATCGTGCAGGCGACGCTGGGCTTCTCCACCGCCATCCTCGACGCCGCGGCGCTGGGTTTCCTCGGCCTCGGCGCGCAGCCGCCGACGCCGGAATGGGGCACCATGCTGGCCTCCTCGCTCCAGTTCCTCCAGCGCGCCCCCTGGGTCGTGACCTGGCCCGGCATCGCCATCCTGGTGACGGTGCTGGCCTTCAATCTGTTGGGCGACGGTCTTCGCGACGCGCTCGACCCCAAGCTGAAGCGTTGACCTCATGCCTCTTCTCGACATCAAGAACCTGTCGGTCGAGTTCACCACCCGCGCCGGCACCTTCCGCGCGGTGGATGGCATCGACCTGACCGTGGACGAAGGTGAGGTCGTCGGCATCGTCGGCGAATCCGGCTCCGGCAAGTCCGTCACCTCGCTGGCGGTGATGGGGCTTCTCGGCTCCAACGGCCGCGTCGTCGCCGACCGGATGATGTTCGGCGGCCGGGACCTGCTGACCATGTCCGCCGCCCAGCGCCGGAAGATCACCGGCAAGGACGTCGCCATGGTCTTCCAGGAGCCGATGACCAGCCTGAACCCCTGCTTCACCGTCGGTTTCCAGATCATGGAGACTCTGCGCGTGCATGAGGGGCTGTCCGGCAAGGCGTTGCGCAACCGCGCCATCGCGCTGCTGGAGCAGGTCGGCATCCCGGCGCCGGAAACCCGCCTGTCGGCCTTCCCGCACCAGCTGTCGGGCGGCATGAACCAGCGCGTGATGATCGCCATCGCCATCGCCTGCAACCCGCGCCTGCTGGTGGCGGACGAGCCGACGACGGCGCTGGACGTCACCATCCAGAAGCAGATCCTCGACCTGCTGGTCCAGTTGCAGCGCGAACGCGGCATGGCGCTGATCCTGATCACCCACGACATGGGCGTGGTGGCGGAGACGGCCCAGCGCGTCGTCGTCATGTATGCCGGCCAAGTGGCGGAAACCCGCCCGGTCCAGTCCCTGTTCGAACGGCCGCGCCACCCCTACACCGGCGCCCTGCTCGACGCGCTGCCGGAGCGGGCCCTGGGCAAGCGCCGGCTGCCGACGATTCCCGGCATGGTGCCGGGCATCGCCGACCGGCCGGCCGGCTGCCTGTTCAGCCCGCGCTGCCGCTTCGCCGACGCGCGTTGCCGTGCCGAACGCCCGGCGCTGTTCGATGTGGACGACGGGCGCGCGCGCTGTTTCTACCCGCTGCCGGACGGCCATCCCGCCGCCGGGGAGGCGCTGTGATGACCACCCAGACCGAACCCCACATCTTCGAGGCCTCGGCCGGCAATTCGGTCGTGCTGGAAGCCCGCGACCTGCGCAAGCACTATGCGGTCAAGCGCGGCGCCTTCAAGCCGATGGCGACGGTGAAGGCGCTGGACGGCGTGTCCTTCCGTCTTCAGGCCGGCAAGACGCTGGCGGTGGTCGGCGAGTCGGGCTGCGGCAAGTCGACGCTGGCCCGCTCCGTCACCATGATCGAGCCGCCCAGCTCGGGCGAGCTGCTCTATGACGGCCGCGAGGTCGTCGGGCGCAGTGCCGCGGAGATGAAGGAGCTGCGCCGCACGGTGCAGATGGTCTTCCAGAATCCCTATGGCTCGCTGAACCCGCGCAAGACGGTCGGCTCCATCCTGACCGAGCCGCTGGTCATCAACACCGCCATGGACAAGCACGAGCGGCGCGACCGTGCGGTGGCGATGATGGGAAAGGTGGGCCTGCGCCCCGATCAGGTCGACCGCTATCCGCACATGTTCTCCGGCGGCCAGCGCCAGCGCATCGCCATCGCCCGCGCGCTGATGCTCAGTCCGCGCGTCGTCGTCGCGGACGAGCCGGTGTCGGCGCTCGACGTGTCGATCCAGGCGCAGGTGCTGAACCTGATGATGGATTTGCAGGAAGAGCTGAACCTCGCCTACCTGTTCATCTCCCACGATCTCAGCGTGGTGCGCCACATCGCCGATTCGCTGATGGTGATGTATCTGGGCAAGCCGGTGGAGCATGGCGCCAAGGACGTGGTGTTCACCCGTCCGCGCCACCCCTACACCCGCATCCTGCTGGCGGCGACGCCGCGGGTGAACCCGGATCTGCGGATGGACCGGGTGGTGCCGAAGGGCGAGCTGCCGTCGCCGCTGAACCCGCCGCCCGGCTGCGCCTTCCACAAGCGCTGCCCCTTCGCCACCGAGCGCTGCTCCGCGGAGGTTCCGCCGCTGCGCACCGTCGATGAGCGGCTGGTGGCCTGTCACTACGCCGAACAGATGGACTGACCGGAGAGGCGATGGTTCGGGAAGGCGGCTGTTGAGTGCGGCGGCCGTATTCTTTACGGTTGGCCCGATTCGTTTCTCAGCAGTCCTATCAGGGAGAGTGCCGCCATGCCGTCGTTCGACATCGTGTCCGAGACGGACGTCCACGAGATCGACAACGCCCTCGCCGGTGTCCGCCGCGAGATCGAAACCCGGTTCGACTTCAAGGGCTCCAAATGCACGGTGGAGCGGACCGAGAACGAGATCGTTCTGCTGGCCGACGACGCGCCGAAGCTGGCGCAGATGCAGGAACTGCTGCGCGTCTATGTGACCCGCCGCAAGCTCGATGCCGCGGCGCTGGACTTCACCGCGCAGCCGCAGCGCGCCGCGGGCGATGCCCTGCGCCACACCGTGACGATCAAGCAGGGAATCGCGCAGGATCTGGCGAAGACCATCGTCAAAGGGATCAAGGACAGCAAGATGAAGGTCCAGGTCTCGATCCAGGGTGACGAGCTGCGGGTGACGGGCAAGAAGCGCGACGACCTGCAGGACGCCATCGCCCTGGTCAAGCGGATGGGCATCGAGCAGCCGTTGCAGTACCAGAACTTCCGCGACTGATCTCAAGCCGGCCCGGCAACGCTTGCCGGGCCGCTGGGAATCTTCTGCCGGGTGGCTGGGAAATTTTTGCCGGTCAAATCGTCGCAGGGGCGGTGCCGGCCCTTATGAATCGCCGGTTGTGTTGATGGCGTGATTTTTGCGTATGTCCCTGCGGTTCGCCACAAACCGCCGGGGATCGTCCCATGTCGATGATGGCCAACAGCGAGGCCACGCAAGCCATGCGCATCAGGGCGGAAGACGTCCTGGAGCGCAAAGGGACGTCCGCGTCCAGGCAGGCCGGGGCGCTGGCCGGCCAGTTCGCGGCGATGCTGGAAACTCTGAACGGGGTCGGGGAGGGCGACGCCTCCGGTGCCGGTGGCACGGGAGTGTTGCCGAACGCCCAGCCCTCCGTGCGCCTCGGCGTCGGTGCCGTCACCCTGTTCGCGCAGGAAGACGGGCAGGGCGGGGCCGGCATGGACTCCGCGTCCCCGGTGCCCGACCCGCAGGACCCTGCCACCGCGATGCAGGTGGTGGAAAGCGCCATCCAGACCGGCAACGGGGCCAATTTCCGCTGGCTGACCACCCTGCTGACGCAGAACTCGGCGGCCTGATCTCTGCAGCCTGATCTCCGCGGCCTGATCCGGGCCGCGTTCGGAAGAACCCACTCAGAACCCCCGGCCGAACTCGGCCCAGGACATCGCGACATCCGGCGATTCCGGCTTGCGCTTGCCGCCGCCATGGCGGGTGCGGAAACCCGCGAACAGATCCGGCAGGGCGATGTGCGGGAACGACGCGAGAGAGTCGATTCCCGCAGGAGCGAAGCCGGCGGGGGCCAGAGCGGCGGTGCCGGCGAACAGGCGGGTCAGGATGCTGGACATCATGCGATTTCCCCTGGCTGCGGCGCGGCTCGTCAGCGCCGTTGAACATGGCCGGATCATGCGCCTGCTGTCGCACCGCAACAAGATATTATGTATACCAGATACCGTATTTCAAATATGTGTGCGCCGCATGGCTCTGCCTTGACAGTTCTGTTCGCAAGACAAGCAATCGGTGCATGCCTGCCAACGTGGAAAAGCGAGACTTTTCAACGCATTCCACGATGTGAAAAAGAATAACGCATTCGGTATCCGGTATTTGGAATACGGATTGTTGAGGCGCACAGTCATGTCCGAACGGCGCTCGACGCGGTGCGATGCGGGTGGCCCGCCACAGCGGACAGCCACACCCCGCCGATCCTGCGCCCCCACGCTCAACGGGACTTTGGGGCATGACCACAGAGACGACCGAAGACCGCGGTCTTCTGCACAACAAATGGTTCCAGCTCAGCGTCGGCCTGCTGTGCATGGCGATGATCGCCAACCTGCAATATGGCTGGACGCTGTTCGTCGATCCCATCGATGCCAAGCATGGCTGGGGACGCGCGGCCATCCAGATCGCCTTTTCCATCTTCGTCTTCACCGAAACCTGGCTGGTCCCGGTCGAAGGCTGGTTCGTCGACCGCTACGGCCCCCAGGTGGTGGTTCTGGTCGGCAGCCTGCTGGTCGGCGGTTCCTGGGTGATCGACAGCCAGGCCACGTCGCTGCCGATGCTCTACACCGCGGCGGTGATCTCCGGCATCGGCGCCGGCTGCGTCTATGGTACCTGCGTCGGCAACGCGCTGAAATGGTTCCCGCAGCAGCGCGGCCTCGCCGCGGGTGTCACCGCCGCCGGCTTCGGCGCCGGTGCGGGCGCCACGGTCATTCCCATCGCCAACATGATCGCCTCCCAAGGCTACGAGCAGGCCTTCCTGGTCTTCGGCATCGGGCAGGGCGTGATGATCTTCGTGCTGTCCTTCTTCCTGCGCAAGGCGCCGAAGTCGAGCGGCCCGGTGCGCAAGAGCGGGCTTGCCCAGACCAAAATCGACCATCCGCCGTCCCGCGTCATCCGCACCCCGGTCTTCTGGCTGCTCTACGTCATGTTCGTGATGGTGGCCTCCGGCGGCCTGATGGCGGCGGCCCAGATCGCGCCCATCGCCCATGACTTCCATGTCGCCGATTCGCCGATCAACATGTTCGGCCTCGTCCTGCCGGCGCTGACGCTGGCGATCTCCATCGACCGCATCCTCGACGGCGCCGGCCGGCCCTTCTTCGGCTGGGTTTCCGACCGCATCGGCCGCGAAAACACGATGTTCATCGCCTTCGGCATCGCGGCGCTCGCCATCGTCCTGGTGACGCAGCTCGGCCGCAACCCGGTGATGTTCGTGATCTTCACCGCGATGTTCTTCTGCGTCTTCGGCGAGATCTACAGCCTGTTCCCGGCCACCGCCGGCGACACCTTCGGCTCGAAGTTCGCGGCGACCAACGCCGGCATGCTCTACACCGCCAAGGGCACGGCGGCGCTGCTGGTTCCGCTCAGCAGCATCATCGCCAGCCATTTCGGGTGGCACGCCGTGTTCTACATCGCCGCCAGCTTCAATCTGGTCGCCGCGGTGCTGGCATTGTTCGTCCTGAAGCCGCTGCGTGCGGCCTTCATCCAGGCCGACGATTACGGGCTTCAGGCGGCACCGGTCACCGCCGAGCGCTGACGGCGGGTTCTCCTCAAAGCCCCAGCTTCGCCCAGGCCGCCCAATCGTCGAGAGAGGTGCGGGCGGCCGCCACCAGGGCATCGGCGAAGGCCTCATGCGCCCCGGCTTCCAAGGCCGGGGCGTTGCCGTATCCGGCGCGCAGCCGCAGCCGCCGCAGCATGCCGCCTTCCTGCTGCACCACGCGCAGCCGGACCTTCTCGCCGAAGCGCCCGCGCATGACCGAGCGGAGGTCGCCCAGCCCGTCGATCAGCCCGAGCGCAAGCGCCCGCCGCCCGGCCCAGAAGGCGCCGGAGAACAGCTCCTCCTCCGGACCGGTCAGCCGGCTGCCGCGCCGGCTGCGCACCATCGCCTTGAACGCCTCGTGCACGTCGGCCTGGAGGGCCTTCAGATGGGCGACCCCGTCCTCCCGCTCCGGCGAGAAGGGGTCGAGCAGCACCTTCTTGTCGCCGGCGGTGTAGAGGCGCCGTTCGATGCCGTGGCGCTCGATCAGCCCATGCAGCCCGAAGCCGGACGACACCACGCCGATGGAGCCGACGATGGAGCTTTCGTCGGCCCAGATCTCATCCGCCGCGCAGGCCAGCCAATAGCCGCCCGAGGCCGCGGCATCCTCGCAGAAGGCGAAGACCGGCAGTTTCTTCTCTTCCGCCAGATCGCGGATCCGTTTGGCGATCAACGCCGACTGCACCGGCGACCCGCCCGGCGAGTTGACGATCAGCGCCACCGCCTTCTGGTCCTTGGGCGCGAAGGCACGCTCCAGCAGCGGGGCGACGCCGGCCAGCGTGAGGCCGGAGCGGAGCGGACCGCCCTGGCCGATGACCCCGGTCAGGCGGACGACGGACACCAGCGGCCCGGCCTTGCGCCAGGGGCCGAAGGGAAGTTTGGCGAGGAGGGATTTCAGGCTCATGCCGGCAGAGATGGGATTGAAGTCTCCCGATTGAAAGGCTCCGCCCCCGCTAAAAAAGCTAGACGAGCAACGCTTCCGCGTCGCGCAGCACCCGCTCTGCCGCCGGGCTGTAGCCGCCTTCGGCCTTGTGCACCGTCAGGCCGGCGGTCAGCCGGGCCGGCGCCCTGCCGCCCTTGCGGGCGACCAGCAGCAGACGCTTGGCCTCCATCCCCGGCTTGGGCCACAGCGGCACCAGGATCAGGCTGCCGAAGCGGCCGCGCAGCGCGTGCAGAATGTCGTCGATCCGGTCGGCGCGGTGGACCATGGTCAGCATGCCGCGCGGCTTCAGCATGCGGCCGGCGAAGCGCACCCAGTCGGCCAGCTGCGCCGCCCCTTCCACATTCGCCGCGGCCTTCCAGCCGTCGGGCGGGACGCTGGCGGCCCCCGTCTTCAGATAGGGCGGATTCATCATCACCCGGTCGAACCCGGCGCTGCCTAGCGCGTCGGGTGGGGCCAGCAGGTCGCCCTCCACCACCGTCACCCGCTCCGCGACACCGCTGAGCGCGGCATTGCGGCGGGCGAAGGCGCAGGCGTCGGCCCGCTGTTCTAGCCCGACCACCGCCGCCCCCGGCACCCGGACGGCGAGGCACAGTGCCGCAGCCCCGGTGCCGGTGCCGACATCCAGCACCCGCTCGCCGTCGCCGGCGGCGGTGATCGCGGCGAGGAAGACCGGATCGATGGCGGCGCGATAGCCGCCCTCGGGCTGGAGCAGCCTGACCCGGCCGTTCAGCAGGAAATCGGCGGGTGCTTCGAGACTTTGTTCCGAAGCCGGAATGATCGTGCCGGTCACGCCTCGCCGGCCTCGCGCAGGATGCGGACGGCCTGTGCGGCATCGTCCGTATCGACCATCAGCCGCCGGGGAATGGCACCGATGGACCCTTCGAGGATGCTGGTGTAGCTGTCCAGCACGATGGCCTCGATCCCGGCATCGGCCAGCAGGGCGACCAGCCAGGACAGGCGGACGGGATCGGTGGTGCGCAGCAGTTCGGTCATGGTTTCTCGAAAGGACGGGCGTCTCGAAATAACGGCCCCCTGCGGACTTGACCGAAGAGCCTAGGCCGTTATGCTCCCTAGCGCAAATTCTGACGTCAATCATCCGTGGAGTCGACCTTGGCGGTCGTGACCAACTTCGAGCCGAAACGGCGCAAGTCTACCCCGCTCGACGACCTGACCGCTTTGGTGGCCGAGGACCTCAGCGCCGTCAACCAGATCATCCTCGACCGCATGCAGTCGCAGGTCGAGATGATTCCCCAGCTGGCGGGCTATCTGATCGCCGCCGGCGGCAAGCGCCTGCGTCCGGTGCTGACTCTGGCGGCCGCCAACCTGTGCGGCTACCAGGGCGAGCATCACCGGCTGCTGGCCGCGGTGGTGGAGTTCATCCACAGCGCGACCCTGCTGCATGACGACGTGGTCGACGAGAGCGACCTGCGCCGTGGCATGGCCTCGGCCAACGCGGTGTTCGGCAACAAGGCCAGCGTGCTGGTCGGCGATTTCCTGTTCTCCCGCGCCTTCGAGATGATGGTGGAGGTGCAGTCGCTCGACGTGCTGCGCATCCTGTCCGGCGCGTCCGCCATCATCGCCGAAGGTGAGGTGCTGCAGCTGCGCACCACCAACGACACCGAGACCAGCGAGCAGGCCTATCTCGAGGTCATCAAGGGCAAGACCGCCGAGCTGTTCGCCGCCGCCTGCCGTGTCGGCGCCGTCGTCGCCAACCGCCCGCAGGCGGAGGAGATGGCGCTCTACGACTACGGCATGAATCTCGGCATCGCCTTCCAGCTGGTCGACGATGTGCTGGACTACTCGGCCTTGCAGGCGAAGCTGGGCAAGACGGTCGGCGACGATTTCCGCGAGGGCAAGATCACCCTGCCGGTCGTGCTGGCCTTCCGTCGCGGCAACGACGAGGAACGCGCCTTCTGGCGCCGGGTTATGGAGGAGCTGGACCAGAAGGACGGCGACCTGGAGCGTGCCCAGACGCTGATGGCCCGCCACAACGCCCTGAAGGACACGGTGGAGCGGGCGCGCCATTACGGCTCCATCGCCCGCGACAGCCTGGGCCTGTTCGCCGACGGGCCGGTCAAGCAGGCCCTGCTGGAAGTCATTGATTTCGTGATCGATCGCGATTTCTGACGAGGCAGCCGAGAGGGTGGATCGACGGTCCGGATCTTTTTGACGATGACGCATTTTTGCGTTGCGCCCCCGGTCCGGACCGTTTATACACCCCCTCCACCGGCGGACGGCGCACTTAAGAGTGAACGGCCGACGGTGACAGGACCGGAGAGTAGCTCAGCCTGGTAGAGCACTGCTTTCGGGAGGCAGGGGCCGGAGGTTCGAATCCTCTCTCTCCGACCATAAAGACAAGGGCTTCCGGAGAAATCCGGGAGCCCTTCGTCGTTTCAGGACTGCCGTCCGGTGCGGCGGAACAGCCGAATAAAATGCCCCTACAAAATGGCATGGCAAAAATGCAGCGGGCGGGCTGTGACTTTGCATTGCGTCGCCGGCCGGAACCGTTTATACACCCGCTCCACCGACGGACGGCGCACTTAAGAGTGACCGGCCGGCGGTGACAGGACCGGAGAGTAGCTCAGCCTGGTAGAGCACTGCTTTCGGGAGGCAGGGGCCGGAGGTTCGAATCCTCTCTCTCCGACCATAAAGACAAAGGCTTCCGGAGTGATCCGGAAGCCTTTCGTCGTTTCAGGGCTGGCGCCGTATTGGCGGCCTCGTCAGGCGGCGCGCTGCTGTTGCGACATCTGGCTCCGGACATGGTCGCAGGCCTGATCGACCTCCCGTGTGAAGGTGTCGTAATCCACCTGCATGCCGTTCAGATAGGCGCTCCAACCTGCGCTGGACTTCGCGTAATGGACAGCGGCCTCGATCTCGTCGCTGGTCGCGCCGAACAGCCTGGCGAGTGCGGTATGGTAAAAGACGCAGTACCGGCACTTTGTGATGGCGGCGATCCCGAGGCCGATCAGTTCGCGATATTTCTGTGGGATTGGCCCGTCATCGACCTGCACGGCTTTGAACAGGCGCCATTCGGCTTCGACGGTGGTGTCGGGCAATTCCTTGAAGAAGGATGGAACCAGTCCGAAGACGTCGGTGATCTCTCGGTATACGGCTTGACGATCCATGTGCCCCTCCCTGAGGTGAGGCGTGGGCGTGCCGCGGGATGCGCAGGCACACCCGCGTCGAAGGCGGTCATTATGCACCGTGAGACGTTGGCTGGACGTTTCCATCGGTACAGATGTGCTTTTTAGTTCTTGTCCCGGAATCGGCCTTCCCGGTTTCAGCCGGACGATTCCCTCACACCGTGCACAGGAAGCGCCGCTCCGTCCTTTCCAGCACCAGGGCGGTCAGGCGGTTGGTGGCGTAGGCGCCGGTGTCGATGCCGATGCGGTTGGGCAGCAGTTCCGGTTCCGGCGCGATGGTGTGGCCATGGACAACCATTTTGCCATGGTCGGCGCGCGACGCCAGGAAGGCTTCGCGGATCCACAGCCGGTCCTGGTCCTCCTGCCGGTCGAGCGGCACGCCGGGGCGGACGCCGGCATGGACGAAATGGTAGTCGCCGATGGTCAGATGGTTGCGCAGGCCCGTCAGGAAAGCGCGGTGATGGGCGGGCAGCAGGCTGTTCAGCATCAGCTGCGCCTGTTGCAGATGCTCCACCGGCGCGTCGGGATCGGGGGCCGGGATGCCGTAGCTTTCCAGGGTCGCGTCGCCGCCATAGGTCAGCCAGCCGGGGGCGACGCGCAGGTCCGACAGGAAGCCCAGCATCGTGTCCTCGTGGTTGCCGCGCAGGAACACGGCGCCGAAGGCCGGCGGCAGCCCGCAGGCCAGCCGTTCGATCACCAGCCGCGAATCCGGGCCGCGGTCGACGTAATCGCCGAGGAAGACGAGGTATTTCAGCAGGTTCGGCGCCTGGTCGGCATCGCGGGCGATCTGGCCCAGCATCTGGTCGAGCAGGTCGAGCCGGCCATGGATGTCGCCGACCGCATAGACGCGCATGCCGCGCGGTACCGTTGCCGGTCCCGTCCGCCCGGCCGGGGAAGCGCCCGACGTGGCATCAGCCCACAGTTTCCGTGCCAAGCTCAACACGCGGCAGTTCTCGTTTTTATCACAGTGCACCCACTCAGCTGTGGCCGGGCCGCCGGCTCTTCAAGGGGGCGAAGGGGGCTTCTTCTGTTGCACCGCATTCACGCCATTCGGGGCGATGGCGGAGGGGTGGCAAGGTCGCGCGACGACAGCAGCGGCCGGCGCAACCGTCCGGCGGCGATGTCGGCGCGCAGAGCACCACCGTCGGCGGCACACACGCGGTCCAACTCCGCCCGATTGGACGCGAAGAACGGATTCTGCTCCGACGAATTCGCCGGCCGCGCATGTTCCAGGTGATAGAGCGGACCGGGCACCCGCTCCACGCTCAGGCCCAGCCGGACGAAGCGTTCGACGATCTCGTCATCCTCGTATCCCCAGGACAGGAAGGCTTCGTTGTAGCCGCCATTGGCCTGCAGCCGCTTCCGGTCGAAGAAGGCGCTGCCGCCGGGAGAGTTGCGGTGGATCAGCGAAAAACGCGGACAGACGACATTCAGTGGGGCAGCCGACAGCGTATAGCCGAAGCGCTGAACCTCCTGCCCGATGATCCGGAAAAACAGCCCATTGTAGGGAAACACCAGCCCGCCCCCCTGCCGCACCCGGTCACGCGCCAGCGCATACTGAACCGGGTCCACCACGATGTCGGTGTCGTGCAGGGCGACGATGGGGGTTTCCGCCGCCTCGACCATGCGGTTGATCAGGTGGGCCTTGTGGGTGAAGGGCGTGTCGTTGCCGCACAGATGCAGATGGCGGCAGCGGGCGGCGAGATCGGGGCCGAGCGCATCGGGCACGTCGCTCGGCCCATCCTTGTCCTCGCCGATCAGCAGGGTGGCGTCGACATGCTTCAGCAGGAAGCCGGCGATCCAGCGCAGGTTGCGCTTGCGGTCGTCGCTGTCGGCGCGGAAGGGGATCAGGATGGTGGTGTCGCGCAGGTCGTGCCGCCCGTCCGGCAGCCGCGCCGCCATCGCCGCCTGCCGGGTGCGGAAGGCGGCCTCCTGCACCGCCACCCTCTCCTGCGACTGTTCGTCGGCGGGGTTCAGCGCCAGCGCCATCTCGTAGAAATGCACCGCGGCGCCGGGACGGCCCAGATCGGCCGCGATGTCGCCATGCTGGCGCCAGCCGGCGGGGAAATGGGGGTGGTGGCCCAGCAATATGTCCAGCGCCGCCAGCGCCTCCTCCAACCGTCCGGCACCTTGCAGGGCTTCGCTCAGATGATATTCGCAGTCGGGAAAATCGGGGCGCAGCGCCAGGGACCGGCGGTAGGTGACGATGGCCTCCTCGGTTCTCAGCGCGCGGTGATGGACGGTGCCGAGGTTGAACAGCGCGTCGGCATCGGGCGCCCGCTCAACCGAGCGGGTCAGCAGGTCCAGCGCGCGGTCCATGTCGCCCCGGCGGCCGGCGATGAAGCCCATCCGGTGCAGCGCCTCGGCATTGCCGGGGTCGGCATCGAGGATGAGGGCGTACAGGTCCCAGCCCTCGGCAAACCGGCCGGATTTGAGGTGGTCGAGCGCGATGGCGAGCGCTTCGTCGAGGGTGACGGTCCGGCCGCTGGCGGGCATGTGGTTTCAATCCCTTGCGGAACGAGGGCCATTGCGAAACGAAGGGCTTCGGCGATTCCACTTTGACACGGAGGGGGGACGCGGTGAACTCTTCGGTCGATCAGAGCGGATCCGATCCGCAGTGCGTCCAGCCAAAAAAGGCCCCCGCAGCATCATGACCAACGACCATAAGAACCGTTCCACCGGAGGACTCGCCCTTAACCGCCGCACGCTGGGGCAGGCCGCCATTGCCGGTGGCGTGCTGGCCGGCTTCGGCCGTGCGCCGGTCTTCGCGCAGGACACCACGCTGAAGGTCGGCGTGCTGCTACCGCGTTCCGGCCTGCTGGCCCAGGCCGGCCAGGCCTGCCAGCGCGGCGCCGACATCGCCCCGGCGGTGCTGTCCGAACTCGGCTACAAGGTCGAGGTGTTGTCGGCCGACACCGAATCGAACGCCGACGTCGCCCGTTCGCGCACGGAAAAGCTGATCAACGACGGCGCCCACGTCATCGTCGGCGCCTTCGACAGCGGCCAGACCGCCGCCGCCGCCCAGGTCTGCGAACAGCGCGGCGTGCCGCTGGTGATGAACATCGCCGCCGCCGACAAGTTGACCGAGCAGGGCTACAAGACCGTCTTCCGCAACTTCCCGACCTCCACCATGCTGGTGTCGAACGGGATGTCGCTGATGAAGGACCTGTTCGCCGCCACCGGCACCACCCCGAAGACGGCCGTGTTCCTGCACGCCAACGACACCTTCGGCATGGCGAACAAGGCTGCCATCGACGCGCTGTTCCCCAAGCTGGACATGCCGTTCCAGATCGTGGAATCGATCTCCTACGATCCCAAGGCGCAGGATCTGGCGGTCGAGGTGGCGAAGGCCAAGGGCACCGGGGCCGAGCTTGCCATCGTCACCACCCGCGCCAACGACGCCATCATGATGGTGCGCGAGATGGTGAAGCAGCGCTGGGAGCCCAAGGGCATCGTCTCCCCCGGTTCGCCCGGTCTCTATGACGAGCAGTTCTACAAGGTGCTGGGCAAGTACGCCGACTACGCCATCACCAACCTGCCCTGGTACGACCCCAAGGCGGCGATGACCAAGCGGGTCGAGGCGGCCTTCAAGAAGCAGTTCCCGAACGACCGGTTCGAGGGCTATGCCTTCAACGTCGCCTTCACCTTCGAGGCGATCCTGATCGCCGCCGACGCCTTCAAGCGCGCCGGCACGGCGGAAGCGTCGGCGATGCTGGCGGCCCTGCGCCAGACCAACCTGTCGGACAAGCTGATGGTCGGCCCGGCGATCACCTTCGACGACAAGGGCCAGAACACCAACCTGATCTCCGCCTGCATCCAGAACCACAAGCTGCGCCCGACCGTGGTGCTGCCGAAGGCCTCGGCCGAAGCCGACCCGGTCTTCCCGATGCCGGGCTGGGGCAAGCGGGCTTGATGTGAAGCGTCCCTGACGCTCCCTCTCCCGTCCCGGGAGAGGGAAGCGGCCCATGCGGAGCATGGGAAGGGCGAGGGGTGTTCCAAGAATCGGAATCCATGTTCGGATCGCCCCTCACCCTCCCCACGCCTTCGGCGCGGGTCCCCTCCCTCTCCCGGGGCGGGAGAGGGCCTACCTCAACTCCCCGGCGCCCGCGGTGCGCTCCAGTTGCGCAGCACGCTGACCACGCGCAGCGCGAACACGGCGAGCGCGCCGACCACCGCGACCGGCACCGGCGGCAGGTCCAGGCGGTTGCCGGCAATCACCACCGCGGCTCCCAGCAGCGACGCCATGGCGTAGATCTCCTCGCGCAGCACCCGCGGCACCTCCGCCACGAGCAGGTCGCGCATCGCCCCGCCGCCGCAGGCGGTCATCACCCCCAGGAGCGCGGCCGGCAGCGGGCTCAACCCGAAGGCCAGCGCCTTGCCGCAGCCGGCGACGGTGAACAGCCCGAGGCCGGCGGCGTCCAGCACCATCACCGGCTTGCCCAGCCGGTTGATCGGGCCATGGAACAGGAAGGCGGCCAGCCCGGCGGCCAGTGCGACCATCAGATAGCGGTCGTCGCGCAGGCTGGCCGGAGGCAGCGCGCCGATCAGCAGGTCGCGCATCACGCCGCCCGCCAGCGCGGCGGCCAGCGACAGCACCATCACCCCGAACAGGTCCAGCCGCTTGCGCACCGCCAGCGTGCCGCCGCTGAGGCCGAAGACGAACACGCCGATGAAATCCATCACCGTCAGCAGGGCGGAGAGGTCGGTCGGCATCGGGATGGGAAGCGGCGGCATGGACGGGCTCTTGGTCGGGCTCTGCGAAGGGTGTTTGCCCACCGATTGAGCACAGCCGCCCCCGCCGCGCCAAGCGAAACCTCCGCTACACCGTGTCGGGCGCCGACAGCCGGATGCCCATCCGCCGCGCCTCCAGCATGAAGGCGCGGGTCATCTGCAACAGGTCGGTGCGCCAGTAGAGTTGGGTCAGCGGTTCGTCGAGGAAGTCTTCCGGCAGCATGGCGTAGCAATAGGTCTCCACCACCCGGATGTCCTGCCTCCACGGATCGACGCCGTCGCGCCAGCCGATGGTCCAGCCGGCATGGCCGGCGCCGATGGCCCAACGTTCGAAATGGGGGGCGATGGTGTTGCTGTCGATCGGGTCCTTCACCGGCACCTGATAGAGCGCGACGAAGCGCCGGACATTCAGCTGAAGCCGCATCAGCAGCGAATCGCCGAAGGCACCGATGCGATACAGGCAATCGGGCGAGCCGGGGGCATGGCTGAACGTGACCTCCGCCCGCCGCAGTTCGCTCAACGGCGTGGCGGACGGGGCATCGGCCAGCGGCGGCGTCTCATACTCGACGGCCCGCAGATCCTCGACTACGTCATGG
Organism: Azospirillum sp. A29; assembly: GCF_042604625.1. Lineage (NCBI taxonomy): Bacteria > Pseudomonadati > Pseudomonadota > Alphaproteobacteria > Rhodospirillales > Azospirillaceae > Azospirillum > Azospirillum sp. A29. Next base: position 397,733 of record NZ_CP170467.1, on the reverse strand, counting down.
GTCAGCATGTGGGAAACGCGGCTCTGCGCCTCGGCGATGGTCAGGCGGGTCAAGGGGCTGATCCCTTCGGGCAAGTTGCGCGGTGGTCAGGAGACGAACGCCCTCTCTGGCGGTTTGTTCAGGAGCTTTTTGTTCGGGACCTTGCCGATCTGCGGCGATCCGCCCCTTGACCTTCCAATCGCTGGAAGCCCCATATCCCGTCATGCCGAGCGGAATCGAAGGAGAACCGGCATGACCATGACCCAGCACGACAGCAGCCCTGCGACGACCGCCGATCTCGACCTCGGCGTGTCGGGCATGACCTGCGCCTCCTGCGTCCGCCGGGTGGAGAAGGCGCTGGGCCGGGTGCCGGGCGTCACCGCGGTCTCGGTCAATCTGGCGACGGAGCGGGCGCGGCTGAGCTTCGCCGGTCCGCCCGACGCCAAGGCCGCGGCTCAAGCCGTCGAGGCCGCCGGATTCCATGCCGAACGGCGGGAGTTCGACCTGTCGGTGACCGGCATGACCTGCGCGTCCTGCTCCGGCCGGGTGGAAAAGGCGCTGAACCGGTTGCCCGGCGTCGACTCGGCGTCGGTCAATCTGGCGACCGAGCGCGCCCATGTCGTCGCCTTCGCCGGCAGCCTCGACATCGCCGATCTGGTCGCCGCGGTGGAGAAGGTCGGCTATGGCGCCGCCCCGGTCGCGCAAGGCGGCGAGCAGGCGGAAGAGGAGCTGCGGGCCGACCGCAGCCGGCGCGAGCTGCACCATGTGCTGATCGCCGCGGCGCTGTCGCTGCCGCTGCTGGCCGGCATGGCCGGCGACCTGTTCGGGGCGGACTGGATGCTGCCCGGTCCGGTCCAGCTGGTGCTTGCCAGCGTCGTGCAGTTCTGGCTCGGCGCCCGCTTCTACCGCGCCGGCTGGAACGCGCTGCGGGCGGGGGCCGGCAACATGGATCTGCTGGTGGCGCTTGGCACCTCGGCGGCCTGGGGGCTCAGCCTCTACCTGATGCTGACCGCGCATGCGGGCCACGAACCGCACCTGTATTTCGAAGCCTCGTCGGTGCTGATCACCTTCGTGCTGTTCGGCAAATGGCTGGAGGCGCGGGCCAAGGGCCAGACCGCGGCGGCGATCCGCGCATTGATGGATTTGCGTCCGGCGACCGCCCGTCTGCGTCGCGACGGCGTCGCGACCGAGGTGCCGGTGGAGCGCGTCCGTGTCGGCGACCATGTGGTGGTCCGCCCCGGCGAGCGGGTGCCGGTCGACGGCCGGGTGGTCGAGGGTTCCGGCGGCGTCGACGAATCGATGCTGACCGGCGAGAGCCTGCCGGTCGACAAGGAGCCGGGTGCGCGCGTCACCGGCGGCTCGATCAACGGCGACGGCCTGCTGGTGGTGGAAACGACGGCGGTCGGCACCGAGACCATGCTGGCGCAGATCGTCCGCATGGTGGAGGGCGCCCAGGCGTCGAAGGCGCCGATCCAGCGGCTGGTCGACCGGGTCAGCGCCGTGTTCGTCCCGGCGGTTCTGGCGGTGGCGGCGCTGACGCTCGCCGGCTGGTGGATCGTCGGCGGCGATCTGGAGACCGCCATCGTCACCGCCGTCTCGGTGCTGGTCATCGCCTGCCCCTGCGCGCTCGGTCTGGCGACGCCGACCGCGATCATGGTCGGCACCGGCGTCGCCGCCCGCCATGGCATTCTCATCAAGGACGCCGAGGCGCTGGAGCGCGCCCATGCCCTGACCGCCGTCGCCTTCGACAAGACCGGCACGCTGACCGAAGGCAAGCCGCGCGTCACCGACCTGATCCCGGCAGACGGCACCGACGGCGAAACTTTGCTGCGCCTTGCCACCGCCCTCCAGGCCGGCAGCGAGCATCCGCTCGCCCATGCGCTGCGCGACCGCGCCGCTGCCGCCGGCATCGCGGCGGAGCCGGTCGCCGATTTCCGCGCACTGGCCGGCCGCGGCGTCACCGGCAGCGTGGCGGGACGGCGCCTGCAACTCGGCAATGCCCGCGCGGTGGCGGAGGCCGGCTTGCAACCGGGTGCTCTCGCCGCGCAGGCGGAGGATCTGTCGGCGAGCGGACGCACCCTGTCCTGGCTGATCGAGGTCGGCGAGGCGCCGCGCCTGCTCGGCCTCGTCGCCTTCGGCGACACGGTGAAGGAGAGTGCGGTCACCGCCATCGCCTCGCTGAAGGCACAGGGGGTGGAGCCGGTGATGGTGACCGGTGACGGCCAGGGGGCCGCCCGCTCCGTTGCCGCGGCGCTCGGCATCGAACGGGTGTTCGCCGAGGTGCTGCCGGGCGACAAGGCCGCCGTGGTCGCGACCCTGAAGGGGGAGGGGAAAGTCGTCGGCATGGTCGGGGACGGCATCAACGACGCCCCGGCGCTGGCCGCCGCCGATGTCGGCATCGCCATGGCGACCGGCACCGACGTGGCGATGCACAGCGCCGGCGTCACCCTGATGCGTGGCGACCCGCGTCTGGTCGCCGGCGCCATCGACGTGTCGCGCCGGACCTATGCGAAGATCCGCCAGGGGCTGTTCTGGGCCTTCGCCTACAATGTGGTCGGCATCCCGCTGGCGGCGTCGGGCAACCTCAGCCCGGTATTGGCGGGAGCGGCGATGGCGCTGAGTTCGGTCAGCGTGGTGGTGAACGCCCTGACCCTGCGCGGCTGGACGCCGCCGAAGAATGGGGATTTGCAATGAGAGACGGCATGACCATCGGCGATGCCGCCAAGGCGTCGGGCGTCAACGCCAAGCTGATCCGCTATTACGAATCCATCGGCCTGATCCCGGAGGCCGGGCGGACGGCGTCGGGCTATCGCGTCTACAGCGACCGCGACGTGAACGTGCTGCGTTTCGTCAAGCGGGCGCGGACGCTGGGGTTCGGGATCGAGCGCATTCAGAAGCTGGTCGGGCTGTGGCAGGACCGCTCGCGCTGCAGTTCGGAGGTCAAGCGGATCGCGCTCCAGCACATCGACGAGCTGGAGGCGAAGATCGCCGAACTGCAGGCGATGCGAGACACGCTGCACGAGCTTGCCGATGCCTGCCACGGCGACGAGCGGCCGGACTGCCCGATCCTGAAGGATCTGGCGTCGTAAGGTAAGCGCCCTCTCCCGCCCCGGGAGAGGGCTTTCACATCACTTCCTACCGCTTCGTCTTCGGATCGTGCGTGTGGTGGAGGTCGCGTTCGCCGCCGCCGCTGGAACTGCCGGACTGGCGGCCGTTGGTGGGTTCACCCGGATGCGGATGCTTTTCCGGATTGGCCGCCGGCTTGTCGGCGTTCTGCTGGCTGCTGCCGGGACCGCCATGGTGGCGGTCGGTTGCCTCGTTGCGCTTGCTCATGCCTCACCGATCCTGCTGGTAGCCCTGGTGGGTGGTGTTCTGCCGGCTGTTGCCCTGCTGGTCCTGTTCCTTGGTGTTGGGGGCACCGCGGTTGCTGACGCCGTCGTCGGGCGAGGCGCTGGTCGCCGGTTCGCCGGGGCCCTTGTCGCTGCGACCTTCGGGCGGGACGGGCGGGATGTGCTTGGTCATGGTGGCGCTCCTTTTGTTGGCTCGCGTTTTCTTCCAACAGAAGGGCGGGGGAGGGGTTCCGGCCGGACCTGGACCCAGCCCTGCGCCCGGCGTCCGCAATGCTTTCATGCGAAATTGCTGCGACCGCGCAGAGTGGATCGGACTCTATGCTGATCCCCACCATGCCAGATCTCCCCATCCAGCCTCTCGCCCCCGCCCAATCCGCAACCCGCAAGCCGCCCGTGACGGCGTCTGACGGACTGCCGATCCCGCAGCGCTATTGGGCGATGGCGGCGATGACCGTCGCGCTGATCATGGCGGTGCTGGACGGTGTGGTCGCCAACATCGCCCTGCCCACCATCCAGCGCGAGTTCGCGGTCGATGCCGCCAGCGCGATCTGGGTGGTCAACGCCTATCAGCTGGCGGTCACCGTCTCGCTGTTCCCGTTCGCGTCGCTGGGCGACATCATCGGTTACCGCAAGGTCTACTGGTTCGGGCTCGCGCTCTTCACCGTGGCGTCGCTGGCCTGCGCGCTGTCGCCGAACCTGCCGGTGCTGACCGCTGCCCGTGTGGTGCAGGGCATCGGCGGCGCCGGGATCATGAGCGTCAATCTGGCGCTGGTCCGCCATATCTACCCGTCCACCCATCTCGGCCGCGGCGTCGGCTACAACGCGATGATCGTCGCGGTGTCCTCCGCGGCGGGGCCCAGCCTCGCGGCGCTGATCCTGTCGGTGGCCTCCTGGCCCTGGCTGTTCGCCGTCAACGTGCCGCTGGGGCTGGCGGCTCTGGCAGTGGCGGCGCGGGCGATGCCGGCGTCGAACCCGGCCGGACACCGCTTCGACTGGCTGAGCGCCGCGCTGAATGCCGCCACCCTCGGCCTGCTGATCATCGGTTTCAAGGGGGTGGACGGCAGCCAACCCTATTGGCTGGTCGCGCTGGAACTGGCGGCGGCCCTGGCGCTCGGCGCGACGCTGGTGCGGCGCGAGCTGGCGCAGGCAGCCCCCCTGCTGCCGGTGGATCTGCTGCGCCGCCCGGTCTTCGCCCTGACGGTGGTGACCTCGGTCTGCTCTTTCGCTGCGCAGAACATCGTTTTCGTCGCAATGCCCTTCTTCTTCGAAGACGTGCTGAACCGGTCGCTGACCGAATCCGGCCTGCTGATGACGCCATGGCCGCTGGTGGTGGCGCTGGTCGCTCCGATCTCCGGCCGGCTGGCCGACCGCTACGAGCCGACGCGGCTGGCGGCTGCGGGCCTGCTGGCCTTCGCCGCCGGGCTCGCCCTGATGGCGCTGCTGCCGGCCGACCCGTCGACGCTGGACGTGGTCTGGCGGATGGCGCTGGCCGGCTTCGGCTTCGGCCTGTTCCAGACCCCGAACAACAAGGTGCTGGTCAGCAGCGCGCCGAAGGAGCGCAGCGGCGGCGCCAGCGGCATCCAGGCGACCGGCCGTCTGCTCGGCCAGACGCTGGGCGCCGCCACGGTGGGACTGGTCTTCACCGCCATCGGCAAGGCGGACGGCAGCGTCGTGGTGCTGTGGCTGGGCGCCGGGCTGTGCCTCGTCGCCTGCCTGACCGGCATCTTCCGCCGCCGCCCGGCCGCCTGACGGCTTACTGGTTGGCGGGCTGCTGGCTTTCCGGCCGGGTCAGCGTCGGCTCACTGCCATAGGCGAAGGTCGGCGCCTTGTCGAGGTCGGCCTGGCCGATGTCCAGCATCGGCCCGTCGGGACCGTTGGCGAGCGTACCGGCCGGCAGCGCCACCAGCTTCTCGCCCAGACCCAGCACCTCGTTCGGCGCCATCACGATGCGGTCGACCCGGTCGCCGCTCCGGTCCATGGTGAAATCGAGGATGCGGCCGGCCATCTGCCCGTCGCGGGTGCGTAGCTCCGTCCCTACCATCGCCCGCGCCTGCTCGGGATTGAGCGCTGCGGAAGGCAATGCCGCCACCGGCGGCGACGAGCCCTGCGCGCCCGTCGCCGGCCCCGTCACCGGTGGGGCGGGATTCTGCACCTCATGCGACGGCGCTTCGCCGCTGACCCCCGGCGGGGAGGCGATCTGCCCGGTTGCCGGCTGGTCGTCCGGCCGCGGCGCGGTCATCAGCGGCGGCGAAGCGGTGAGGCCCGGCGCGGTCTGGGCAAAGGCGGTGCCGGTCAGCAGCAGCGCCGCGGCCGGAACAAGCATGAGGGGGCGGAGCATGAGGGCGACCCTTCCGTTCGGATTCGGTATCGCCCTGGTTAACAGCGGAACATGCCCGCAGGTTGCCGCCTGACTTACTTCCCGCGCCCGGTCTTGTCCTGAAGCGCGTCGATGCGCTTGGACGCTTCCGCCTTGGTCAGACCGTCATCGAAGGATTCGCCGGCCTCTTCGCTCAGCGTCTTCAGGTACGAGGCCTGGGCGCCGGTCATCGGCTCGTCGCCGGTGGTCCAATCGTCGGGATTCTTATCGCGGTTGGAATGGTCTTCGCCGGTCTTCGGATTCTCGTGGCCGGCATGGTTGGCAGTGTGTGTGTCGGCGCTGTGCTTGGTCGTCATGATCCGTACCTCTCGAAAGGGAACGTATCATGAACAAAACTGGAGGCGGGAAGTTCCTGCTCCTAACCCGAAAACCTCAGTTGCCGTTCCGTCGCAGCAGGAAAACGCCCTGTTCGCCCAGCAGGTTGGCGAAGCCGGAATGGGCGTGGCTGGTCACCCGGCCGGCGCGGTCGATGATCCGCGTCTGCTCGATGGTGATGCCCATCTCCTCCGTCAGCACGACGAAGTCGCGCAGCGTGCAGAAATGGATGTTGGGCGTTTCCCACCACTGGTAGCCCAGCTTTTCCGTCACCGGCATGCGGCCGGTCAGCATCAGCTGCATGCGGACGCGCCAATAGCCGAAATTCGGCACCGACACGATGGCGCGCCGGCCGATGCGGCACAGCATCTCCAGCACGTCGCGCGGCTGCTTCATCGCCTGAAGCGTCTGGCCCAGGATGACGTAATCGAAGGCTTCCGCCGGATAGTCCTTCAGGTCGGTCTCGGCATCGCCCTGGATCACCGACAGGCCGTGTGCCACGCACTGGCGCACGCCGTCCATGCTGAGTTCGATGCCGCGCCCGTCGACATTCTTGGTGTGGGACAGGTAATCGAGCAGGGCGCCGTCGCCGCAGCCGACGTCCAGCACACGGCTGTTCGGCTCCACCATCTCGGCGATCAGCTTCAGGTCGTCGCGAATGTCCACCATGGTCGGTCGTCCAGTCCCAGTCCTAATCCCACTCAGCGCGCGCGGCGGCGGACGGACAGGCCGCGATGCTCGGCGCAGCCCTCCAGGAAGCCGTGGATGACCTGATGGAACTCCGGCTCGTCCAGCAGGAAGGCGTCGTGGCCCTTGTCGGTCTCGATCTCGACGAAACTGACATTCCCGGCGACGGCGTTCAGCGCATGCACGATGGCCCGCGATTCCGAGGTCGGGAACAGCCAGTCGCTGGAGAAGCTGGCGAGGCAGAAGCGCACCGGCGTGGTCTTGCCCCCCGGCCGGAAGGCGTTGGCCAGCGTGCCCCCGGCATCGGCGGCGAGGTCGAAGTAATCCATCGCCCGCGTGATGTAGAGGTATGAGTTGGCGTCGAAGCGCTCGACGAAGGCCGCCCCCTGGTAGCGCAGGTAGCTTTCCACCTGGAAATCGGCGTCGAAGCCGTAGGTGATCGCCTTGCGGTCCTGCAAATTGCGTCCGAACTTGCGGTGCAGGGCCGTTTCCGACAGGTAGGTGATGTGGGCCGCCATGCGGGCGACGGCCAGACCGGCCTCCGGCCTAGTGCCTTCCAGCAGATAGTTGCCGCCACGCCATTCCGGGTCGGCCATGATCGCCTGGCGCCCGACCTCGTGGAAGGCGATGTTCTGCGCCGAATGGCGGGCGGCGGTGGCGATGGGCACCGCGGCGAACACCGATTCGGGATAGGCGACCGCCCATTGCAGCACCTGCATGCCGCCCATCGAGCCGCCGATGACGCAGAACAGCTTCTCGATGCCGAGATGCTCGACCAGCAGCTTCTGCGCCCGCACCATGTCGCCGATGGTCACCACCGGGAAGGACAGGCCATAGGGCTGGCCGGTGGCGGGATCGATGTCCTTCGGCCCGGTGCTGCCCAGGCAGCCGCCCAGCACGTTGGAGCAGATGACGAAATAGCGGTCGGTGTCCACCGGCTTGCCGGGGCCGACCAGCATCTCCCACCAGCCGGGCTTGCCGGTGACCGGGTGCCTCTCCACCACGAAATGGTCGCCGGTCAGGGCGTGGCAGATGAAGATCGCGTTGGACTTGTCGGCGTTCAGGGTCCCGTAGGTCTGGTAGGCGATCTGGAAGCCGCTGATCTCCACCCCGCTGTCCAGCCGCATCGGCCGGTCGACCGCCAGACGCACGCGCTTGCCCGGCATTGCGGAGCCGTCGGCGACCGTGGCGGGGACCAGGGGAGGCTGCTGCGCGGTGGGAGGCGCGGACATGTCGTTTCTTGCCTTGGACGCTGTTCTGGGCGAACGGTTGTGGGCTAGCGGTTTGGCCCTCGGGATTTTCCTGCTTCGGAAGCCTTGCGGCACCTTGGCGGAGACCGCCGACGAGCTGTGGCGGAACGGGAACGTATAGCTACGAAGCCGGCCTTCGGAGTGTCAATGTTTTCTTTGATTTCAGGGCGCATGCGGACTACTACTAACCGGCTCTGCATTCGATGGTTTTTTGACCCATGGCTTCCGCCCGGACCCCGCTCGACGATTTGCGCCGCGAAATCGACCAGATCGACGACGCGATCCACGACCTGCTGATGCGCCGCGCCGCCGTGGTGGAACGCATCGGGGCGGCCAAGGGCAATGGCGCGGCTGAAACCGGCGCCCAGCCCGTCTTCCTCCGCCCGGCGCGCGAGGCGACGATCCTTCGGCGCCTGATGGCCCGCCATGCCGGCACCTTCCCCGCCCAGGTCGTCGTCCGCATCTGGCGGGAGATGATCACCGCCTTCACCCGCATGCAGGGCCCCTTCGCCGTCGCCGTCTATGCGCCGGAGGACCGCCGCGGGTTCTGGGACGTCGCCCGCGACCATTTCGGCGGCTTCGTGCCGATGACCGCCGTCAACACCCCCGCCGCCGCCCTGCGTGCCGTGTCGGAGGGGACGGCCACCGTCGCCGTGGTGCCCTATCCGGCCGAGGACGATTCGGATCCCTGGTGGCGCTTCCTGGTGTCGGCCGACGCCGGCCGGCCGCAGGTGGTGGCGCGTCTGCCCTTCGGTGGGCGCGGCAATGCCCGCGGCGAGAACCGCGACGCGCTCGCCATCGCCGCCGTCCCGCACGAGCCGACCGGCGACGACCGCACCCTGCTGAGCATCGAGATCGGCGGCGACCTCAGCCGCGGCCGTCTGAAGGATTCGCTGGAGGCCTGCGGCCTGCCGCCGGTCGGTTTCTGCACCTGGCATCCGGCCGGCCACGCCACCGGGATGAGCGGTGGCGGTCCGTCGGTCCATCTGGTCGAGATCGCCGACTTCGTCGGCCAGGGCGACCCGCGCCTCGCCAAGCTGCTGGAACGCTCGGGCGACATCCCGGTGCGGGTCAACGTCGTCGGCGGTTATGCCGTGCCGCTCGCTCTGGGCTGATGTGCGCGAATGAGGCGAGCCGCCGGGGCGGCTCCTGCCTTATCCTGCCGGCCCTCCGTGAAACGATGGAACAGTGCCGTCGGCACTGTTCCATCCTGTTCCACCCCATCCATGAACCGCCCATCCACCATCGTCGGAAGGTAAGCAGACCATGTCCCAGCCGAACGGCCCGCAGCCGCGTCCGGGGATCCTCGACATCGCCGCCTATGTCGGCGGCGAGCATCAGGGTCATATCCGCCTCGCCTCCAACGAAGGGGCGCTGGGGCCGAGCCCGAAGGCGATGGAGGCCTATGCGGCGGCGGCATCGACCCTGCACCGCTATCCGGACGGCGGCTCTGCGGCTCTGCGCGGCGCCATCGCCAAGCGCTTCAACCTGGATGCCGACCGCATCGTCTGCGGCGCCGGGTCGGACGAGATCATCAGCCTGCTGATCCGCTCCTATGCCGGACCGGGCGACGAGGTTCTGTATTCGCAGTACGGCTTCCTGATGTACCCGATCGGCGCCAAGTCGGTCGGCGCCACCCCGGTGACGGCGCCCGAGGACGGGCTGACCGCCAGCGTCGACAACCTGCTGGCCCGCGTCACCCCGCGCACCCGTCTGGTCTTCCTCGCCAACCCCAACAACCCGACCGGCACCTATCTGCCGGCGTCGGAGGTGGCGCGGCTCCATGCCGGCCTGCCGCCGGACGTCATCCTGGTCATCGACGCGGCCTATGCCGAATACATGAACAAGGACGACTACACCGCCGGCGAGGAGCTGGTGGAGCGGTTCCCCAACGTGGTGATGACCCGCACCTTCTCGAAGATCTTCGCGCTGGGCTCGCTGCGCATCGGCTGGTGCTACGGTCCGGCCGGGATCGTCGACGTGCTGAACCGGGTGCGCGGTCCCTTCAACGTGTCGAATGCCGCCCATGTCGCCGGCGTCGCCGCGGTGGAGGATGCCGAGTTCCTCGACCGCTCCCGCCGCCACAATGAACAGTGGCGCGAGTGGTTCTCCGCCACCGTGCGGGAGCTGGGCCTGACGGTTCACCCCAGCGTGACCAATTTCGTGCTGGTCGATTTCAAGGGACAGCCCGCCGGCAAGGACGACGCCGAGGCCGCCCGCCAGTTCCTGAAGGCCCGCGGCATCCTGGTCCGCCAGATGCCGTCCTACGGCCTGCCGAGCTGCCTGCGCGTGACCATCGGCACCGAGCAGGAAATGCGTGCGGTGGCCGACGCGCTGCGGGACTTTCTGAAGGCGTAACGGCTTCCCGACCATGAAAAGCCCGCCGGAACGGCTGTTCCGGCGGGCTTTTCATGTTTGCCTCACCCCCGCTTCAGCAGAAAATCGACCGTCTCCGGCCGGCCCGGCAGGTCGAGCTTCGCTTGCACCGGTTCGCAGCGGCTGACGATCCGGCCGCGGCGCAGCACGAACAGGCGGGCGGCGCGGGTGCGGATCGCTTCCACCGCGTTGCCGGCCTGGAGCACCACCAGATCGGCGTTGCAGCCGGGCTCCAGCCCGTAGCCGTCCAGATGCAGCAGCCTGGCCGGGTTGACCGTCACCGCGTCGAAGGCGGCCTTGATGCCGTCCTGGCCGGTCATCTGGCCGACATGCAGGCCCATCTGTGCCACCTCCAGCATGTCGCCGGAGCCCAGCGGATACCAGGGATCCATCACGCAGTCATGGCCGAAGGCGACCGTCAGCCCGGCGGCCATCAGCTCCGGCACGCGGGTCATGCCGCGGCGCTTGGGGTAGGTGTCGTGGCGACCCTGGAGGACGATGTTGATCAGCGGATTGGCGATGACTCCCAGCCGCGCCTCCGCCATCAGCGGGATCAGCTTAGAGACGTAGTAATTGTCCATCGAGTGCATGGAGGTCAGGTGTGACCCCGTCACCCGGCCGTGCAGGCCCAGCCGCTGCGTCTCATAGGCCAGCGTCTCGACATGGCGGGACAGCGGGTCGTCGCTCTCGTCGCAATGCATGTCGACCAGCAGTCCGCGCTCCGCCGCGATCTCGCAGAGCAGCCGGACGGAAGCGGCGCCATCGGCCATGGTCCGCTCGAAATGCGGGATGCCGCCGACCACGTCGACGCCCATGTCCAGCGCCCGGATAAACAACTCCTTGGCTCCGGCCGAGCGCAGGACGCCGTCCTGCGGGAAGGCGACCAGCTGCAAATTGAGATAGGGGGCGACGCGCTTCTTGACGTCCAGCAGCGCCTCGGTGGCCAGCAGGCGCGGATCGCAGATGTCGACATGGCTGCGGATCGCCAGCAGCCCGCGCCCGACCGCCCAGTCGCAGTAGGCGAGCGCCCGCTCGACGATCGCGTCCTGGGTCAGCTGCGGCTTCAGCTCGCCCCACAGCGCGATGCCCTCCAGCAGGGTGCCGCTCTGGTTCACCCGCGGCAGGCCGTAGCTGAGCGTGCTGTCCATGTGGAAATGGGCATCGACGAAGGGCGGGCTGACCAACCGGCCGCTGGCGTCGATCTCGGAGGCGGCCTCGCCGGCCAGATTGGCCTCGACCGCGGCGATTCTGCCGTCCTTGATGCCGATGTCGATGCCGCTGCGGCCATCCGGCAGGGTGGCGCGGCGCAGGATCAGGTCGAACATCAGCGTTCTCCTTTGCGGTACGGGATCATCAGGGCGCGCGGGTAGGAGGCCCGGCGGGCCACCAGCACCAGCGCCAGGATGCTCAGCAGATAAGGCATCATCAGGAACAGCTGGTAGGGCAGGACGCCGCCGCTCGCCTGCTGCAACCGCAGTTGCAGCGCGTCGAACACCGCGAACAGCAGGGCGCCGAGCAGGGCCTTGCCCGGCCGCCAGGAGGCGAAGACCACCAGTGCGATGCAGATCCAGCCGCGCCCGTTGACCATGTTGAAGAAGAAGGCGTTGAAGGCCGACAGGGTGAGGAAGGCGCCGGCCAGCGCCATGAGCGCGCTGCCCGCCACCACGGCGCCGATGCGGATGGCGGTGACGTTCAGCCCCTGCGCCTCGGCGGCGGCCGGATTCTCGCCGACCATCCGCACCGCCAGCCCGACCGGCGTGCGGTAGAGGACATAGGCGACGACCGCGACCAGCAGGAAGGCGAGGTAGGTCAGCGGCGTCTGGGCCAGGGCGCCCGGCAGGGCCAGCGGCTGGAACGGCTCGACGGTCGGCGGGGTGCTGGCCTGCGGCAGAACGAGGCGATAGACGAAATAGGACAGGCTGGTGCCCAGCAGGGTCACGCCGATGCCGGTCACATGCTGCGACAGGCCGAGCGGCACGGTCAGCGCCGCATGCAGCAGGCCGAGCAGCGCGCCGCAGGCAGCGGCGGCCAGCACGCCGGTCCACAGATCGGCCCCCTGATAGACCGCCATCCAGCCGGCCATGGCGCCCAGCGTCATGATGCCTTCGATGCCGAGATTCAGCACGCCGGCCCGCTCGCACACCAGCTCGCCCAGCGTGCCCAGCACATAGGGGGTGGCGATGCGCAGAACCGCGGTCCAGAAGGCGGCCGACAGCAGGATGTCGAGGATGGTCGACAGGAAATCCATAACCACTTACCCCCGCCGCAGCCGGTAGCGCGCCAGCAGCCCGGCGACCAGCATGCAGAGCAGGCTAGTGGCGACCAGGACATCGGCGATGTAGTTGGGAACCGGCATGGCCCGGCTCATGGCGTCGGCGCCGACGAAGATGCCGGCGATGAACAGCGCTGCCCCGACCACGCCGATGGGGTGCAGCTGCGCCAGCATGGCGACGACGATGCCGCTGTAGCCGAAGCCCGGCGACAGGTCGAGTGTCAGGTAGCCTTTCAGCCCGCAGACCTCCGCCGCACCGGCCAGCCCAGCGAGCCCGCCCGACAGCAAGGCGGTGCGCAGCATCACCCGCGTCACCGGCATGCCGGCGAAGGCGGCGGCGCGCGGGTTGGCGCCGACCGCGCGGTTCTCGTAGCCCCAGATGGTGCGGGTGTCGACCAGCCACAGCAGCACCGACAGGCCGAGCGCGATGGCGAGCCCGGCATGCAGGCGGGTGCGCGCCACCAGCTTGGGCAGCTCCGCCGCCTCGATCACGGGGGCCGACTGCGGCCATCCCATGCCCATCGGGTCCTTCAAGGCTCCTTCCAGCAGCAGCGACACCAGCAGCAGCACGACGAAGTTCAGCAGCAGGGTGGTCACCACCTCATCGACGCCGAAGCGGACCTTCAGCACGGCGGGGCCGAGCAGGGTAACGCCGCCCGCCGCCATGCCGGCGATCATCACCAGCGGGATCAGCGCCCAGGCCGGCAGGTCGAGCATGCCGCCGCCGACCACCACGGCGGCCAGCGCGCCCATGTAGAGCTGCCCCTCCGCCCCGATGTTCCACAGCTTGGCGCGGAAGGCGACGGCGGCGGCCAGCCCGGTCAGGATCAGCGGGGTGGCGCGGGTCAGCGTCTCGGTCAGGGCGAAGCGCGAGCCGACGGCGCCCTCGAACAGCAGGCCATAGGCGCGCAGCACCGGGGCGCCGGTCCAGGCGACCAGCAGGGCGCAGAGCGCCAGCGCCGCGACCACGGCGCCCACCGGCGCCAGCAGCCGCAGGGCGAGCGGGGTATCGGTGCGCGGTTCAAGCCGCATCTACAGTCTCCGGCAGAATATCGCGCAAGACGTCCCAATGCCCGGCCATCAGCAGGCCGAGCTGGCTGACCGACACCCGGTCATGCGGCAGAAGCGGGGTGAGGCGGCCGTGATAGGCGACGGTGACGCAATCGGCCAGCGCCAGGATCTCGTCCAGATCCTCCGAGATCAGCAGGACGCCGGCCCCGGCGGCGCGGGCGTCGAGCAGCCGGCTGTGGACGTAGGACACCGCGCCGATGTCGAGTCCGCGCGTCGGCTGGCTCGCCAGGATCAGGTCCGGCCCATGGGCCAGCGTGCGGCCGAGGATCAGCTTCTGCATGTTGCCGCCCGACAGCAGCTGCGTGCGGGCATCGGGACCGGGGCAGCGGACGTCGAACTCCTCGATCACCTCGCGGGCGTAGGCCCGTGCCGCCCCGCGCCGCAGCACCCCGAAGCGGGAGAAGGATGAGTCGTGATAGCGCTCGGCGATCAGGTTCTCCCACACCGCCATGGCGCCGACCAGACCGGCGCTGTGCCGGTCCTCCGGGATGCGGGCGACGCCGCGCCGGACCATTTCCGCGGGGTCGCCATGCTCAACGACACTGCCCTTCAAGGACAGCCGGCCGGAGTCAGGACGGATCAGGCCGCTGACCAGCTCGGCCAGCGCGGTCTGGCCGTTGCCGGACACGCCGGCGATGCCGACCACCTGATGGCGGCGCACCGTCAGATCGACTCCGTCCAGCAGCGAACGGCCATGGCCGGACGCCACCGTGACGCCCGCCAGTTCCAGCACAGGCTCGCCGGGAGAGAGCGGGGCGGGGGCAGGCGGCTTGACGCTGCGGCCGACCATCAGCTCGGCCAGCTTCGCCCGGTCGGTGGAGGCGGTGGCGTGGGTGGCGACCAGCTTGCCGGCGCGCAGAACGGCGACGGTGTCGCTGGCGGCGAACACCTCGTTCATCTTGTGGCTGATGAAGACGACGGCGAGCCCGTCGGCGGTCAGCCGGCGCAGCGTTTCGAACAGCCCGGCCGATTCCTGCGGCGTCAGCACCGCGGTCGGCTCGTCCAGGATCAGGATGCGGGCGTCGCGGTAGAGCGCCTTGAGGATCTCCGCCCGCTGGCGTTCGCCGACCGACAGGTCACCGACCAGCGCGTCCGGCCGCACCTCCAGCCCGAAGCGCTGGGACAGATCGAGCAGACGGCGGCGGGCGGCGCCCCGGTCGGAGCGCCAGCGCCACAGCGATTCGGTGCCGACGGCGATGTTGTCCAGCACCGACAGATTGTCCGCCAGCGTGAAATGCTGGTGGACCATGCCGATGCCGGCCTCCAGCGCCGCGCGTGGCGATCCCGGCGGCAGCGGACGGCCGAACGCCTCGATGGTCCCCTCGTCGGCGACGTAATGGCCGAAGAGGATGTTCATCAGGGTGGTCTTGCCGGCGCCGTTCTCGCCAAGCAGGGCCAGCACCTCGCCGGCGCGGAGCGTCAGCGAGATGCCGTCGTTGGCGAGCAACGGGCCGAACCGCTTGGAGATGCCGGCGAGCCGGAGGACGACCTCCGGCCCGCCTATCACGGGGGATGACATTGCGGATACGCCGGGCGTCACATCGTCGACTTCGGCTCGGCGTCGTTGACCTTCACGGTGAACTTGCCGTCGCGGATCTGCTGCTCGCGTTCCTTCACCTTCGCCTTGACGGCGTCGGGGACCTTCGCCTCGAAGGTGCCGAGCGGCGCCAGGCTGGAACCCTTGTGCGCCATCATGCTGTAAGGGCCGTAATCCTCGGCCTTGTAGCTGCCGGCCTTCACCGCGGCGATGGCGCGCTCCACCGACGGCTCCATGTGCCAGAGCGCGCTGGCGACGACGGTGTCGGGATACTGCGGCTGGGTGTCGATGACGTTGCCGATGGCGAGCACCTTGCGCTCCTTGGCCGCGTCGGACACGCCGAAGCGCTCGGCGTACATCACGTCGGCGCCGCGGTCGATCATGGCGAAGGCGGCTTCCTTGGCCTTCGGCGGATCGAACCAGGAGCCGATGAAGCTGACCGAGAACTTGACCTGCGGGTTGACCTCCTTGGCGCCTTCCATGAAGGCGTTCATCAGGCGGTTGACCTCGGGGATCGGGTAGCCGCCGACCATGCCGATGACGTTCGACTTGGTCATGCCGCCGGCAACCATGCCGGAGAGATAGGCCGGCTCCTGGATGTAGTTGTCGAAGACCGAGAAGTTCGGCTCCTGCGGCTTGAAGCTGGAGCCCATGACGAAGGCGGTCTTCGGATAGTCCTTGGCGACGGCGCGGGCGGCGCGCTCCACCCCGAACACCTCGCCGAAGACCAGCTGCTGGCCAGCCTCGGCATACTGGCGCATCACGCGCTCATAATCGGTGTTGGCGACCGACTCGGCCCAGACATACTCGATGTCGCCGCGGTCGGCGGCTGCCTTCAGCGCGACATGGATGCGGCTGACCCACTGCTGCTCGATCGGCACGGTGTAGATGCCGGCGACCTTCACCTTGCCTTGTGCGAATGCCGGCAGGGAGCCGCCGGCTACCGCCGCGAAGGCCACTGCGGCGACGCCGCACAGCACCGCACGGCGCGTCATGCCCCCGGCCGCCTTCCCAAAGACGTTCATCGCCCGATCCCCCATCCCCCGAACCGACATCGTGAGTCCCCTTCGTCGCTGAGTATCGTTGGTCGCGTATCGTTGGCCGCCGTCGCCGGCGGCAGTATGGCCGAGCCGCCAAGCTCATGAATACTCGGGAATGTGCCCGTAAATCCATGGACCCGTGCGGCCGCAATTTCGAATGCAACGGAAATGCCATCCGCCGGGAGCGCTGCCCATCTCGCAGGCAGAAACCTCCGGCTGTTCAGAATGCTGGCATGTGATTGAATAAAGGGCAATTCTTCCTGACGATCCGGTCAGGATCGCGTCACGTCGCCCTCCCGCTTCCCCTTGCCCTTGCGGGCGTCGCCGCGGCAGCGGTCGGAGCAGTATTTCACCTCGTCCCACACCCGCTCCCATTTCTTCCGCCAAGTGAAAGGGCGGTTGCAGACCGGGCAGGTCTTGGCCGGCAGGTCGGCCTTCTTCACGCCCTTCATGCCGGGCCGCCCCCCAGAATCGCGGCGGGACGGCGCAGGACGGGGTCGAAGGGGTTCAGCTGACGGCTGATCGCGGTGGATTCGCGTTTCAGGATGTCGACCACCACCGGCAGCCGTTCCTCGTTCAGCCGCTCGCTGATCGTGCCGACGCTGAGCGCCGCCACGGCATAGCCGTCGCGGTCCAGCACTGGAACCGCCACGCCCGACATGCCCGGCAGCAGGCCGGTGGACCGGCTGGCATAGCCGAGATCGCGCACCCGCGCGATCTCCGTGCGCAGATAGACTTCGTCGATGATGCCAACGCCCTGCATGCGCGGAAGATTGAAGCGGATGACCTCCTCGCGCTCCTCAGCATGGAGGAAGGCCATGATGGCGAGGCTGCCTTGGCCGACGCCGAGCGTCACCCGGCCACCGATGTCGCCGGTGAAGGAGCGGATGGGGAAGGGGCCTTCGCTGCGGTCCAGGCACACCGCGTCGAAGCCGCTGCGCACCAGCAGGAAGATGGTGTCGCGCAGAGTCGCCGACAGGCGCAGCAGGATCGGCCGGCAGATGTCGCGCAGGTTGTTCGGATTGCCGGCTTGCGCCGCCAGCCCGAACAGGTCGATGCCCAGCCGGTAGCGCTTGGTCGCCTTGTCCGCTTCCGCCATCCCCTCTTCGACCAAGATCTTCAGCAGGCGGTGGACGGTCGGCGGGGTGAGGTCGAGCGCGCGAGAGATGTCTGTCAGCCGGGCCCCCGCCTCGTTGGAGGACGCCAGCAGGCGCAGGATCGCCAGCCCGCGCTGCAAGCTGGACTTGCTGCCCGCCTCGTCGGTGCCGGCATTTTCTGGGCCGGCGCTCTCGACACCCGCACTCCCTTTTGCCCTGCGGCGGAGGTCGGCGCTCATGTTGGGCTCCGTTCTGAAAATCGGTGATGTTGGCTGCCCCATCTATTCCGTATATCGGAAGCTTTTGCAAAATCTTTTCTGTTGGTGGAAAAAGCGGATTGACGCGACCGGGGGTGCGGCGGAACCATCGGGCAACAGGTGAGGCCCGGAGACCGAGGCCAATTGTCGCAAGAGGGAGAATTCCCCCCGTGTCGTTCCTCGAATTGAAAAACATCACCAAGCGTTACGGCCCGATGACCGCGGTCGGCGACGTCTCGCTGTCGGTGGAGAAGGGCGAGTTCGTTTCCCTGCTTGGGCCTTCGGGCTGCGGCAAGACCACGACCCTTCAGATGATCGCCGGTTTCGTCGAACCGTCGGCCGGCACCATCCGGCTGGACGGACGCGACATCACGCGGGCCAAGGCGAACAGCCGCGGGCTGGGCATCGTGTTCCAGAGCTACGCGCTGTTCCCGCACATGACCGTGTTCGACAATGTCAGCTTCGGCCTGGAGATGCAGCGTGTGCCCAAGGGCGAGCGCAAGCCGCGGGTGGAAGAGGCGCTGTCGCTGGTCCACCTCTCGCCCTATGCCAAGCGCTACCCGCGCGAGCTGTCGGGCGGCCAGCGGCAGCGCGTGGCGCTTGCCCGCGCGCTTGTCATCCGCCCGCCGGTCCTGCTGCTGGACGAGCCGCTGTCGAACCTGGACGCCAAGCTGCGCGAGGCGATGCAGTTCGAACTGCGCGAGATTCAGCGCAAGGTCGGCACCACCACGGTCATGGTCACTCACGATCAGGCGGAAGCCTTCTCGATCAGCGACCGCGTCGTGGTGATGGAGGCCGGGCGCATCACTCAGATCGACCAGCCCTACCGCATCTACGAGCATCCGGAGACGGAGTTCATCTCCCGCTTCGTCGGCAAGACCAACCTGCTGCCGGGCAAGGTCGTCACCGCGACCGGTGCCGGCGCCACGGTGTCGCTGGCGGACATCGCCGTGCCGGTGGAAACCGCCGGCCTGTCGGTGGGCGAGACGGTGACCCTGTGCATCCGGCCGGAGAAGCTGCACCTGACCGCGCCGTCGGGCGGGCTGCTGACCGGCCGTGTCGCCGACCGCTTCTTCCTGGGCAGCCAGTGGCTCTATCACATCGACGGGCCGCTCGGCACGCTGATGGTGGTGACGCCAAACGACGGCTCCACCCCGGCGGAGCAGGGCGCCCCGGTCGGGCTGGAATGGTCGCCGTCGGTCGTGCGCGTCCATCGCGGCGCCATGGCGGAGGCGCCGGACGTGGCCCTTGAGGTGACGGGATGAGCACCACCCTTCCCGACACCGCCCCGGCCGCACCGGGCGGGGAGACGCCGGAACGGCGCTTTCCCACCGCTCCGCTGTTCCTGTCGGGGCCGGCTGCACTGCTGTTCGCGGCGCTGGTGCTGACCCCGCTGTTCCTGACGGCGCTCCTGTCCTTCAACCAGTTCGACTATGCGACCGGGCGCACCGGCGGCTTCACGCTGGAGCATTATCTGGCGGTGGTGACCGACGAATATTATCTGGAAATCTTCCTGCGCACCTTCCGGATCTCGGCGCTAGCGACCGCCATCTGTGTGGTGATCGGCGTGCCGGAAGCCTACATCCTCAGCCGAATGAGCAACCCATGGCGGTCGATCTTCCTGCTGGTGATCCTGGCGCCCCTGCTGGTGTCTGTCGTCGTCCGCGCCTTCGGCTGGAGCATGCTGCTGGGGCCGGAAGGGCCGGTCAACGGGGCGCTGATCGCGCTCGGCATCGGCCGGATGAAGCTGCTCTACAGCGAGGGCACGGTGGTCGTGGCGCTGGTCCACGTCATGCTGCCCTTCATGGTCATCCCGGTCTGGACCTCCTTGCAGAAGCTCGACCCGGCGGTGGAGCAGGCAGCACTCTCCTTCGGCGCCTCGCGCGCCACGGCCATCGTCCGCGTGGTGGCGCCGCAGATCCTGCCCGGCATCCTGTCGGGAAGCCTGATCGTCTTCGGCCTCAGCGCCAGCGCCTTCGCCATCCCCGGACTGCTCGGCGGGCGGCGGCTGAAGATGGTCGCGACCGTGGTCTACGACCAGTATCTGAGCGACCTGAACTGGCCGATGGGGGCGGCGGTCGCCGTCATCCTGCTCGCCGCCAACCTGATCATCATGCTGACCTACCACCGCATGGTGGAAGGCCACTACCGCCGCCGGCTGGGGTGAAGACGCCATGACCCGCAACGGACCCGTCGCCCTGTTCTTCCACGCATTGGTCGTCATCTTCATGCTGGCGCCGCTGGTGATCGTCTGCCTCGTCGCCTTCACACCGGAAAACACGCTGTCGCTGCCGACCAGGGGCTTTTCGCTGCGCTGGTTCGAGGCGGTGTTCCATCATCCGGACTTCGTCCAGTCCTTCTGGAACAGCCTTTGGCTCGCCGTGCTGTCGGCGACGCTGGCGGTGGCGCTGGCGGTTCCCGCTTCGCTCGCCATCACGCGATATGAATTTCCCGGCCGCGGCTTCCTCAATGCGCTGTTCCTGTCGCCGCTGATCATCCCGCATCTGGTGCTGGGCGTCGCCATGCTGCGGCTGTTCGCCGTCGTCGGCGCCGCGGGTAGCTTCGGCTGGCTGGTGGCGGCGCACATGGTGATCGTCACGCCCTATGTGATGCGCCTGCTGATCGCAGCCATCTCCGGCTTCGACCGCAGCGTGGAACAGGCGGCCTTCTCGCTGGGTGCCAGCGAGGCCACCGTGTTCCGCCGCGTCACTTTGCCGATGATCCTGCCCGGCGTCACCGGCGGCTGGCTGATCGCCTTCATCAACAGCTTCGACGAACTCACCATGTCCATCTTCATCACCTCGCCGTCCACGGTGACGCTGCCGGTGCGGATGTACATGTACGCCACAGAATCCATCGATCCGATGATGGCGGCGGTTTCGGCGCTGATCATCGGCATCACCGCGGTCGCCGTGCTTCTGCTCGACCGTGTCTATGGGTTGGACCGCATCCTGGTCGGCCAGCACTGAGCGTCTGCTCCGGCCGTCCTCTCTTCGGAGACCAGTCATCATGGCTTTGCTGCAGCGTGTGGCCGAACAGGGCCGGCGCGTGGTCCGCTTCACCCTCGACGGGCGTCCGGTGGAGGCGCTCGAGGGCGACACCATCCTGACGGCCATGCTCACCAACGGCGACCGGCTGCGCCGGACGGAATTCGCCGACACCCCGCGCGCCGGCTTCTGCATGATGGGCGCCTGCCAGGATTGCTGGGTGCGGACGGAGGAAGGCGAGCGGCTGCGTGCCTGCGGCACCTTCATCGCCGACGGCATGCGCCTTGTGAGCGGCGGGGAGTGGAATTCGTGAGCGAGGTTCTCCCTCCCGTCATCGTCGGTGCAGGTCCTGCCGGCATCCGTGCAGCGGAACGGCTGGTCGCCGCTGGCCTGCGTCCGGTGGTGGTGGACGAGGCGGCGCGCTGGGGCGGTCAAATCTACCGCCAGCCTCCCGATGGCGGTTTTACCCGGCCGAAAAGCGCGCTTTACGGGTTCGAGGCCGGCAAGGCCGACGCGGTCCACCGCGCCATGGCGGCGATCCGCGACCGGGTCGACTACCGTCCGCGCACGCTGGTGTGGAACTGCGAGGCCGGGGCGCTCGACCTGCTGAGCGACGGGGCGAGCGACACCTTGCCCTTCAGCCATCTGATCCTGGCGACAGGCGCCACCGACCGCGTGCTGCCCTTCCCCGGCTGGACATTGCCCGGCGTCTTCACGCTCGGCGGGTCGCAGGTGGCGCTGAAGTTCCAGGGCTGCGCCGTCGGTCGGCGGGTGGCCTTCCTCGGCACCGGGCCGCTGCTCTATCTGGTCGCCTACCAGTATCTGAAGGCCGGCGTCGAGGTGGCGGGGGTATTCGACACCACGCCCTTCGCCGCCCAGGCCCGTGCCACCGCCGGCATGCTGCGCGACCCGGCGACGTTGGCGAAGGGGCTGCTGTTCGTCGGCTGGCTGCGCGCCCATGGCGTGCCGATCCACAACGGCGTCCGCCCTGTGAGAGCGGACGGTACGGAGCGGGTCGACGCGCTGGTCTGGCGCGATGCGAAAGGGCAGGAGCGGCGCACCAGCTGCGACGCCGTCGCCTTCGGGCTGGGCCTGCGGTCGGAGACGCAACTGGCCGACCTCGCCGGTTGCCGCTTCCGCTTCGACGAGGCCGACCGGGCCTGGCTGCCGGAGTGGGACGGGGCAGGGCGCAGCTCGGTTTCCGGCGTCTATCTCGCCGGCGACGGAAGCGGCATCTCCGGTGCCGATGCGGCGGAATTGGCGGGGGAGCGCGCGGCGCTGGCCCTGCTGGAGGATCTGGGCCGGCCGGTGGATACCGCGCGGCTCAAGGAATTGGACGGTCGGCTCGCCCGCATCGCCGCCTTCCGCCGCAGCCTGTCGGCCGCCTTTCCCTTCCCGGCGGACTGGGCCGACGCGATTGCCGACGACACGATGATCTGCCGCTGCGAAGGTATCACCGCCGGTGCGGTGCGCGAGGTCGCCCGCAGCGGACAGGCCCGCGAGATGAACCGCGCCAAGGCGCTGACCCGCGCCGGCATGGGCCGCTGCCAGGGCCGCATGTGCAGCGCCACCACGGCGGAGCTGCTGTCGCGTACGCTCGGCACCGGCCCCGACGGGGTCGGGCGCCTGCGGGCGCAACCGCCGATCAAGCCGCTGCCGGTCTCCGCCGGTGCCGAGCGGCGGGAGGTCGCGTGATGCGGGAACGGATCGAGTGCGATGTCGCCATCGTCGGCGGCGGGATCGTCGGCGGGTCGGCGGCGCTGTTCCTGCGGCAGGCCGGCCTGTCGGTGACGCTGCTGGAGCGCGACTGGTGCGGCGCCAAGGCGAGCGGAGTCAATTTCGGCGGTGTGCGCCGGCAGGGCCGCCCGCTGGAGCAGTTGCCGCTGTCGCAGCGTGCCCATGCCATCTGGGGCCGGCTGCCGGAACTGTTGGGCACCGATGCCGAATACATCCGCTCCGGCCATCTGAAGCTGGCGCGCAGCGAACCCGATCTTGCGTCCCTGATCGCTTACCGCGAGCGCACCCAGGGCTTCGGCCTGGGGCTGGAGATCGTCACTGGCGAGGAGTTCCGCCGGCGCTGGCCGGCGCTTGGCGACCGGGCCATCGGCGGATCGCTCTGCCCGGAGGACGGCCACGCCAACCCGCGCCTCGTCTCCCCCGCCTTCGCCCGTGCGGCGGCCAGGCTGGGCGCGGTGGTGCGCGAACAGACGCCGGTCGACCGGGTGGAGAAGGATGGCGACCGCTTCGTTCTGCTCAGCGGTGACGCCCTGGAGGTACGTGCCCGCTTCCTGCTGAACACCGCCGGTGCCTGGTCCTGGCGGGTGGCGGAAGCCTTCGGCGAGCCGGTGCCGCTGGAGCCGCTCCATCCCAACATGGCGGTGACGGAGCCGCTGCCCCGCTTCCTCGACGTCAACATCGGGGTCGAGGGCGGCGGCGTCTATGGCCGGCAGGTGCCGCGCGGCAACATGGTGGTCGGCGGCGGGCGCGGCTTCGCGCTGGACGCCGACCGCGCCCGGCCGCAGCGAGACGCCGTGCTGACCCTGATGCGCGACGCGGCGGAGCTGTTTCCCCAACTGCGCCATGCCCACGTCATCCGCTGCTGGACCGGGGTGGAGGGCTATACGCCCGACCGCAACCCGATAATCGGACCCAGCCGCACCACGCCCGGCCTGTTCCATGCCTTCGGCTTCTCCGGCGCCGGGTTCCAGATCGGCCCCGGCGTCGGCCAGACGTTGGCCGAACTGGTCACCGGGGGCGAGACGCCGATGCCGCTGGAGCCCTTCCGCATCGACCGCTTCACACCGACCGCCTAAGATCCCATCCCAGTCTTCTCCCCTTGGCCCATTGGAGGACGTGCATGCCCACCTTGCGTTCCCTGTCGCTCACCGGTCTCGCCACGGTTGCCATCACGGCCGCCGCCGCGCTCTCCACCCCCGCCGCCGCCCAGACCAAGACGGTCTACATCGGCATGAACGGCGGCACGATGGAAAAGACCTACACCGAGAACGTCTTCCCCGCCTTCGAGAAGGCGACCGGCATCAAGGTGGTGGTGGTTCCCGGCACCTCGTCCGACATCCTGGCCAAGCTGCAGGCCCAGAAGGACAATCCGCAGATGCACGTCGTCTTCCTAGACGACGGGCTGATGTATCGCGCCATCGGCATGGGCCTGTGCCAGAAGATGGACAGCTCGCCGGTGTTGAACGACGTTTACCAGTCCGCGCGCCTGAAGGGCGACATGGCGGTCGGCGTCAACATGGGCATGACCGGCCTCGCCTATAACAAGGCGATGTTCGACGAGAAGGGCTGGGCGCCGCCGACCAGCTGGATGGATCTGGCCGATCCCAAGTACAAGGGCAAGATCGTCGTCCAGTCGGCTGCCAGCAGCTCCTTCGGCCTGCACGCCTTCCTGATGTACAACCGCATCAAGGGCGGCACCGAGGGCAACGTCGATCCGGGCTTCACCACCTGGCGCAAGACCATCGGCCCGAACGTGCTGGAGTACATCCCCAGCTCCGCCAAGATCGCCGAGATGGTGCAGACCAACGAGGCGGCCATCTTCCCGCTGACCCCGACCGGCGTCGGCAGCCTGAAGGCCAAGGGCATTCCGGTGGAATACGCCCAGCCCAAGGAAGGCTCGGTCGTGCTGATGGTCGGCGAATGCGTCGTTGCCAAGAACCCGGACAACGAGGCCGCGCAGAAGCTGGCCGCCTATCTGCTGGGGCCGGAGGCGCAGCTCGCCGCCCTGCAATACGGCGCGCAGATCCCGTCGAACACCAAGGTCACCCCGCCGGCCGATGTCGCCGACGAGATGAACAAGTTCCAAGGCTACATGAAGAACGCCGTCACGGTGGACTGGGACGTCATCAACGAGAAGCGCCCGGACTGGAACCAGCGCTGGAACAAGGAAATCGAACGGTAATGCAGGCAATAACCGGGGCATGAAAAAGGGGGCGGAAACGCCCCCTTTTCTTTTGGCCGGAGTCGTTCGCCGGATACCTTACTCCGCCGCCACCGCGGCGCGGCGCCGGGCCTCGCGGGACTGGCGGCCTTCCTTCAGCTTTTCCGACAGCAGGAACGCCAGTTCCAGCGACTGGCTGGCGTTCAGGCGCGGATCGCAGGCGGTGTGGTAGCGCAGAGCCAGATTGTGATCGGTGATCGCCTGGGCGCCGCCCGTGCACTCCGTCACGTCCTGGCCGGTCAGCTCGAAATGCACGCCGCCGGCATGGGTGCCTTCGGCCTGATGCACCTCGAAGAAGCCTCTAGCCTCGGCCAGCACCCGCTCGACGGGGCGGGTCTTGTAGCCGGTGGTCGACTTGATCGTGTTGCCGTGCATCGGGTCGCAGGACCACACCACCGTGCGGCCTTCGCGCTGGACCTTGCGCAGCAGTGGCGGGAACTTCTCCGCCACCTTGTCGGAACCCATGCGCACGATCAGCGTCAGGCGCCCGGCCTCGTTGGTCGGGTTCAGGATGTCGATCAGGCGGATCAGCTCGTCCGGGTCGGTGGTCGGGCCGCATTTCAGGCCAATGGGGTTCTTCACCCCGCGCAGGAATTCGACATGGGCGCCGTCGGGCTGGCGGGTGCGGTCGCCGATCCACAGCATGTGGGCCGACACGTCGTACCAGTCGCCGGTGGTGCTGTCGACGCGGGTCAGCGCCTGCTCGAACGGCAGCAGCAGCGCCTCGTGGCTGGTGAAGAAATCGGTCTCGCGGATCTGCGGGGTCGTCTCGGCGGTGATGCCGCAGGCGGCCATGAAGGCCAGCGTCTCGTCGAGGCGGGTGGCCAGCTCCTGGAAATGCTCCCCGGCCGGCGACTTCTCGACGAAGCTCAGCGTCCACTGATGGACCTTGTGCAGGTCGGCATAGCCGCCCTGGGCGAAGGCACGCAGCAGGTTCAGCGTCGCGGCGGCCTGGGTGTAGGCCTGCATCATGCGCTCCGGATCGGGAACGCGGGCATCGCTGGTGAAGTCGAAGCCGTTGACGATGTCGCCGCGGTAGGACGGCAGCTCCACCCCGTCAATGGCCTCCATGTCGGCCGAGCGCGGCTTGGCGAACTGGCCGGCCATGCGGCCCACCTTGATGACCGGGATCGAGGCGCCGAAGGTCAGCACCACGGCCATCTGCAGCAGGACGCGGAAGGTGTCGCGGATGTTGTTGGGATGGAACTCGGCGAAGCTCTCGGCGCAGTCGCCGCCCTGCAACAGGAAGGCCTGGCCGGCGGCGGCCTCGGCCAGCTTGGCCTTCAGCCGGCGGGCCTCGCCGGCAAAGACGAGCGGCGGATAGGAGGACAGGCGCTGCTCGACCGCCTCGACCTTGGACAGGTCGGGATAAGTCGGCAACTGCTTCGCCGGTTTCGTCCTCCAACTGGCGGGTGTCCAACGCTCGACCATGACGCGCCTGCTCTTCCTTGACGATTGCGGAACGGGGGCCGGGCGGGCGGCGAACGACCGGCGGCGAACCCCGTGTGAGGTACTCTATAGCGCGACTCGCGGAAACTTTTCCATAGTTTCGGCTCCCTTGCCGGCAATGCTGTGCCGCGGGCATAGGCCGCCTGCCACCGTGGGTGATTTCAGATGAAAGGAAATTCGCGTTGGACCCTCGCGCTCTTGCCCGATGAGCAGGGGCCGCTGGCGGCGGATGCCCGCGGCCTTTATACATCGGGGGCGATGGACCATCCCCTAGAGGAGCCTTCCCGGTGAAACCGACATCCTGGCGGACAACGCGCCTGTCCTCCTGGGGGCAGGCCCTGGCGGTCTACCGTGACCCGCGTGTGCTGGCGATCCTGTTCCTCGGTTTCTCCGAAGGACTGCCGCTGGCGCTGACCGGCGCCACGCTGAATGTCTGGCTGACCGAGCAGGGCGTCAGCCGGACCAACATCGGTCTGTTCGCGCTGGTCACCATGCCCTATGCGCTGAAATTCCTGTGGGCGCCGCTGATCGACCGGCTGCGCCTGCCGGTGATGACGCGGCTGTTCGGGCGGCGGCGCGGCTGGGCGTTGACGGCGCAGGCGGCGCTGATCGCGGCACTGCTGGGGCTCGGGACCACCGATCCGGGGCAGGATCTATGGTGGACCGCCATGTGCGCGGTGCTGGTCGCCTTCTGTTCCGCCAGCCAGGACATCGTGGTCGATGCCTATCGTGTCGAGGTGCTGGATGAAAACCGACAGGCCGCCGGTGCGGCGGTGCTGGTGCTGGGCTATCGCTTCGGCATGATGGCGGCGGGGGCGGGCGCCCTCTACATCGCCGAGTTCCATGGCTGGCGCACGGCCTACGAGGTGATGGCCGGGCTGGTTCTGGTCGGCATGGCGACCGTCCTGCTGTGCCGCGAACCGAAGGAGCCGCCGCCGAACGCCCGCGAAAAACTGATCGCCGAATGGCTGGGCCACCGGCCGCATCTGTCGGGCCGCAGCGCCGTGCTTCTCGCCTGGATCTACGGTGCGGTGGTGGCGCCCTTCGCCCAGTTCATGGAGCGGCGCGGCTGGTTGGTCGTCCTGGCCTTCATCGCCAGCTACAAGCTGGGGGAGGTGCTGGCCGGCCAGATGTCCTCGACCTTCTACATCAGCCTCGGCTTCACCAAGGTGGAGATCGCCAACGTCAGCAAGCTGTTCGGTCTGTGGGCGACCATCGCCGGCGGCCTGTTGGGCGGCCTGCTGGTGGGAAAGGTCGGCGTGCTGCGCGGCCTGATGATCGGCGGTATCCTGCAGATGGTGTCGAACTTCGGCTACGTCGTCCTGGCCTGGAGCGGCAACGACGTGTCGATGCTGGCGGTCACCGTGGCGGTGGAGAATGTCTGCGCCGGCATCGCGACCTCGGCCTTCGTCGCCTACCTGTCCAGCCTGTGCAACGTCGCCTACACGGCGACGCAATATGCGCTACTGTCCAGCCTGTACAAGCTGGGCGGCGACCTGTTCGGCGCCTCGTCGGGCTGGCTGGCGGAGCGGATGGACTGGGTCAGCTTCTTCCTGCTATCGATGGCCGGCGCCATTCCGGCCCTGTGCCTGCTGATCTGGCTGATGGGCCTGCACAGGCGCGAGGAAGAGGCCGCCGTCCCCGCCCAGTGACGGGGACGGCAATGCCCGAGGAGCCGGTTATCAGCCCCTGCCATTAACCCCCTGTGGTGCTCTTGGTCTTGCCGGCGCCCGGTCCGGCGCCCAGGTCGGCGCCGGTCAGCGGATCGGAGTCGGGCTTCGACATGGTGCGGGCGGCCACGGCATTGACCGCCGCCAGTTCCGAGGCGGCGAGCTTGACCGTCGGGTTGCCGTCGCCGCCGTTGACCGGGGCGTCGCCCATCTTGACGTCCACGAACTCCCACTGGGCGCCCTGGTTCCAGGGGCCGCGCATGTCGCCCTCGCCCTGGCTGGTGTTGTAATACTTGTCGGTGTATTCCGGCTTGCCCGGCAGCTTGCCCGGCGGGAAGTTGTTGTCGATGGCGTACAGCGCCTTCTCGAAGCTCTTCTGGTGGGCGATCTCGCGGGTCATCAGGAAGCCCAGCGCGTCCTTTACGCCCGGATCGTCGGTGACGTTGATCAGGCGCTCGTAGATGATCTTCGCACGCGCTTCCGCCGCGACGTTGGAGCGCAGATCGGCCGTCGGTTCGCCGATGCTGTCGATGTAGCCGCCGGTCCACAGCTGCCCGGCCGAATTCACCAGGGCCGGACCGCCGCCATACAGCAGCGACAGGGTGTGGCTGCCATTGCCCTGGGTGATGTTGGCGTACAGGTCGGCGGTCGCCTCCGCCCCCTCGGCCAGCTTGCCCTTGGCGCCCTTGGTCAGCATCGCCACGATGGAACCGATGATTTCGAGGTGGCTCAATTCTTCGGTCGCGATGTCGATCAGCAGGTCCTTGCGGCCCGGATCCTCATCGGCCAGACCCTGGGTGAAATAGCGCATGGCCGCGGCCAGCTCGCCCTGCGGGCCGCCGAACTGTTCAAGCATCAGGCTGGCGAGCACCGGATTCGGCTCGGACACGCGAACCGTGTACATGAGCTTTTTGTTGTGCATGAACATGCGAGGAATTCCTCCTGGGTCAGATGGCCCGCCTTGCAGGGGCCGCGGATCGGTGCGACCGGGTCCGGACCGGATCGCTTCATGTCCTCAACCCAGGATTTTTAGAAGCGTTCCAGGAAGAATGCCTGTTTCGGAGTGCTATGCCGGATGGATCACAATGGCGACGGGAACGATTGCCTTCCGTATAGACGGTAGTTCTGGAACAAAGGCGCCCACCCGGTTTTTCACATCCGGGTGGGCGCCTTTGCCGAAGAGTACCATTGAGTGCCGGGGAGGCTTACTGAGCCTGGGCGCGGCAGGCTTCCAGGGCCGAGATCGCCTTGCGGGTGTCGTCGAGGTAATAGGTGTAGGCGTAATCGTCGCCCTTGCCGTCGATCTCCATGTAAAGCTCGCGGCCGTTCATCAGGGCATCGATCGCCTTGGAGGTCGCCGGGATGCCGACGACGGCCATCGTCTTGTCGATGGCGGCGCCCGGAACCTTGTCGCTCCACTTCTTATCGACCGACAGGGAGATCGAGAGATCTTCCTTCTCCTTCAGCTTCCAGGCGGAATCGCCGAAGATCAGAACCATCGCCTGACCCTTGTTGGTATAGGCCAGGGCAATGGTGGCGGTGTCCTTCGAATCGGTCTTCCACTCCTGCGTGATGGCGCAGTCCTTGTCGATCTTGACGTCCCAGACGCCGATCTTGGTCTGAGCATGAGCCACGCCGACCGAGGCGAACGCCGCAACGCAGGCAGCCGCTGCAAAAATTCCACGCATGTTTGGAGCCATTCCCTGGGAAAATTGTTCGTACCACCATGGTAGGTACCACAATCGGCCAAGGTCCAGGGATATCCGGTCCTTATTGGCATGCAACTGGGCCATGAGCGGAAGATTCCGCTCATGGCCCCTGTTAGGCCCCTATTGCGGACGGCCCGTCGCCGCCTTGCGGTGGGGCTGCCCGTTCAGATCTTCTTTTCCGGCTCCGCCTTTTCGCGCATCAGCACAAATTCCTCCGCGGTGGAGGGATGGAGGGCGATGGTACGGTCGAAATCGCGCTTGGTGGCACCGCAGTTCATCGCGATTGCCAGGGCCTGCATCATCTCGGGCGCGTCCATGCCCATCATGTGGCAGCCCAGCACGCGCTGGCTTTCACCGTCCACCACCAGCTTCATCAGCACCCGCTCGTCCCGGCCGGACAGGGTGTGCTTCATCGGGCGGAAGCCGGCCTTGTAGATGTCGACCTTCGGATAGTTCGCCCGCGCCTGCATCTCGGTCAGGCCGACGGTGCCCAGCGGCGGCAGGGAGAACACGCCGGTCGGCACATTGTCGTAGCCGATGTGCATCGGGTTGTCGTTGAACAGCGTCTCGGCCAGCGCGCGTCCCTCGGCGATGGCGATGGGGGTCAGCGCCATGCGGTCGGTGACGTCGCCGATGGCGTAGATGTTGTCGACGGAGGTGCGCGACCACTCGTCGACCGGGATCGCGCCGGCCTCGTTCAGGGCGATGCCGACCTCTTCCA
This sequence comes from Azospirillum sp. A29, assembly GCF_042604625.1. Classification (NCBI taxonomy): domain Bacteria; kingdom Pseudomonadati; phylum Pseudomonadota; class Alphaproteobacteria; order Rhodospirillales; family Azospirillaceae; genus Azospirillum; species Azospirillum sp. A29. Next base: position 367,631 of record NZ_CP170467.1, on the reverse strand, counting down.
GACCAAGATTCTTGGTGTTCGGCCGGCGGCCAGTGGCGGCCATCACCAGACCGGCGGAATGCTCGCGGCCCATATGGTCGGTCAGGGTATAGCCGCCGGTACCCTTTTCCAGCTTCGCCGGTTTGCAGCGCGAGATGATATTGATGCCGCGCTTGCGCATTTCCTGCGCCAGGGCGACGCGGATGTCGTCGTCGAAGCCGTTCAGCAGATCGTCGCCGCGGATCATCAGCGTCACTTCGGCGCCCAGACCGCGGAAGATGCTGGCGAACTCCACCGCGATGTAGCCGCCGCCGACGATCAGGACGGAATGGGGAAGCGTTTCCAGATGCAGCGCCTCGTTGGAGGTCACGGCATGCTCCATCCCCTCCACCTGCGGCAGCGTCGGCCAGCCGCCGGTGGCGATCAGGATGTTGCGGGCGGTGTAGCGCTTGCCGTCGACCTCCACGGTATGGCGGTCGACGATCCGGCCGAACCCCTCATACAGGGTGACGCCGGAGTTCTTGAGCATATTGATGTAAATGCCGTTCAGCCGGTCGATCTCGCTGTCCTTGCGCGCGATCAGCGTTTCCCAGTCGAAGGACGGCATGGGCGCGCTCCAGCCATAGCCGGCGGAGTCCTCGAAACCGTCGCGGAACTGGGCGGCGTAGACCAGCAGCTTCTTCGGCACGCAGCCGCGGATCACGCAGGTGCCGCCGACGCGGCTGCCCTCGCAGATCGCCACCTTGGCGCCATAGGACGCAGCGCGCCGGCTGGCGGCAACGCCGCCGGACCCTGCTCCGATGGTGAAGAGGTCGAAATCGAACTCGGCCACGGCCGTCTCCTTCCGCAACTGGACCCTGATCCTACAAACAATTCCCCCGAACGGCTTTATTGCGAACGGTCGGGAGCCTGTTCACTGTGGACCGGCAGCATATGGGGAGGTGCGGGGCGTTGGGAAGCGCGCCCTCAGCGCAGCAGCATGTCCTGGATCAGGACTTGTCGAAGCTTCAGCGGGCGCATGGTCTTGTTGGCGACGTAGCGCAGCGCGTCCTTGATATAGACCTGCCCGTCGGCCCCGCGCAGTTCGGCCGGATCGACCTCCAGCAGGCGGCGGCCCATGGCGTCGGCGATGCGCGGCAGGTGGGGTGTCACCGCTTCCATCGGGGTTGCCGGATCGAATTCCAGCACGGCGCGCAGCCGCAATTCCTGCAGGCGGCGGCCGTCGTTCAGCGTGACGGTCAAGGTGGGCAAGGCGGCATAGACGGCCGGTGAAACCTCGACCCGTGCCGGGGGATGGGCGCCCTGGGCAGGTGCCGGACGCAGCAGCAGCGCGCCGCCGACCCCGGTGCCGGCAAAGGCAAGCATCAACCCCAGCAAAGCCAGGACGATCCGGTTCCCGGTGCCATCGAAGGAGGGCAGGCCGTTTCGATTGGCTTCGGCAAACTCCGTTTCCGCGGACATTGCTGTCTTGCTCATTCCGCTCTGCCTGGATGTTGCCGATGAACCGGTGTTTGCAACGTTAAAAGCGCGGAAGTGGTAGGTCAAATAAAGGTATTTTATTGGATTTTTCCTTTGATTGTCGATGCGTGGGTGACATTGGACTGCGGGCTTATGAAGTATTTTTTACCGGCATTCGATGTATTCCGTGATGGCGACATTCTGATTTCCCGCGGAAAACGCAACGCAGCCATCCGCGGCGGGCCGACCGGACGGGAAGCCTCTTCCCCCGTCCGGCCGGGACGTATAATGCTGGGATTCCAACACAACCGGCCGGCTGCCCTGTCCGAGGGGCCGGGCCATCGACGACGAAGCACTGAACACCATGCGCAGACCGATGCGTGGACTCATGTGCAGACTGGGGCGAAAGGCGAGGGTGACGGGTATGAGCGACACCGACAACCGTTCAGCTGGCAACCATGCGGCCGGCAGCCGGAAGGCCGGACAGGGGCCGACGGCTCTTCTCCCGTCCTCCGCCGCGGTTCCCGACTGGACGGACACCTATTTCCGCCGCACCAAGGAAGCGGTGGGCAAGTTCGGGGACAAGATCGTGACCTACGCCATCTTCATGCGGCGTCCCGTGGTCTGTGCCCCGCGCCTTGCGGTGGAGTGGCTGGAGTCGGTGGCGCGCGAACGCAACACCAGCTTCCAGATCGAGCTGAACTACCCCGAAGGCAAATGGGTCGGCGCCGGCGAGCCGATCATGTACATCACCGGCTCCTTCTACCATCTGGTCGATTGCGAGACGATCCTGCTGCAGAAGCTGGGTCCGGCCAGCGTCGCCGCCTACAACGCCTTCACCATGTGCGCCGACCTGCCGAAGGTCGCCTTCCTCGCCATGGATGCCCGCCACTGCGCCGGGACGGAGATGGCGGAGATGATGGCCTATGCCGCCTCCGTCGGGTCGGACCGCGCCAAGCGCAAGGTCGGCGCCAAGGGCTTCATCGGCAACGCCACCGACGCCACCGCCCCCTATTTCGGTCAGGAGAAGGGCATGGGCACCATGCCGCACGCCCTGATCGGCTATGCCGGATCGACCGTGCGCGCGGCGGAGATGTTCCACGAGACCTTCCCCGACCTGGGCCTGACCGTCCTGGTCGATTATTTCGGCCGCGAGATCACCGACGGGCTGGAGGTCTGCCGCCGCTTCCCGCAGCTGGCCGCCCAGGGCAAGCTGTCGCTGCGGCTCGACACCCCGGGCGGCCGTTTCGTCGAGGGGCTGGACCCGCCCGGCTCCTACGCCGTGCTGGAGCGCCATGCGCCGCACGCCATCCGCGGCTACCGCGACGAAACGCAGCTGCGCTACCTGATCGGCACCGGCGTGTCGGCGGCGGCGATCCATTACGTTCGCGAAAGGCTGGACGATGCCGGTTTCCCGGCGGTGAAGATCGTCGCCAGCAGCGGCTTCGGCCCGGCCAAGTGCCGGCTGATGGCGGAAGCCAACGCACCGGTGGACATCATCGGCACCGGCAGCTATCTGCCTGAACGCTGGACCGAGACCTACGCGACCGCCGACATCATTGAGTATGACGGCGAGCGCCGCGTGAAGGTCGGCCGCGAGTTCCTGTTCCGGCGGTAACATCCCGACCGAGAATTCGCCCTCTCCTGTTCCGGGAGAGGGCGTTGTCTCTCACCCCAGACGCTTCGCGATCAGCGGTCCGCGGACCGGCGCGGTGTCCGTCACCGTGATCGACGCGCGCAGGCGGCGTTCCGCCTCGTCGGCCTGCGCCTCGTTGCGGGCATGCAGGATCGCCAGCGGACGGTCGCCCGGTCCCACCGCATCGCCCAGCCCGGCCACCTCGTCGAAGCCGACGGCGAAGTCGATGGCATCGGTCGTTTTGGTCCGGCCGCCGCCCAGCGCCACCACCGCCATGCCGACCCCGCGGGTGTCGATGGCGCCGACGAAGCCGGCCCGTTCGGCGAACAGCGGGCGGACGATGGTTGCGCTTTCCAGATGGCGGTCGGGCTGTTCCAGCAGGTCGGCCGGCCCGCCCAACGCCGCCACCATGCGGGCGAAACGTTCCGCTGCTTCACCGCTGGCAATGGAGCGGTCGGCCAGGGCGCGGCCCGCCGCAGCGTCCGGCGCCAGCCCGGCGAGGGCCAGCAGTTCTGCCGCCAGCGCCGCGGTCACCTCGTAGAGCCGCAGGTCCGCCGGCTCGCCACGCAGGATGGCGAGGCATTCGCGCATCTCCAGCGCGTTGCCGGCGCTGCGGCCCAGCACCTCGTTCATGTCGGTCAGCAAGGCCACCGCCGGCAGGCCGGCCCCCTTCGATACCGTGACGATGCTGTCGGCCAGCGCCTCGGCATCTTCGAAGCGCTGCATGAAGGCGCCGCTGCCGAACTTCACGTCCATCACCAGGGCGTCCAGCCCGGCCGCCAGCTTCTTCGACAGGATCGAGGCGGTGATGAGGTCGAGCGACTCCACCGTCGCCGTCACGTCGCGGATGGCGTAGAGCCGCTTGTCGGCCGGAGCGATGTCGTCGGTGGCGCCGATCACGGCGCAGCCGACCTCCTTCACCACCCGGCGCAGCAACTCGTTGTCGGGCTTGGCGCGGTAACCGGGGATGCTCTCGAACTTGTCGAGCGTGCCGCCGGTGTGGCCGAGACCGCGCCCCGACACCATCGGCACGAAGCCGCCGCAGGCGGCCAGCATTGGTGCCAGGATCAGGCTGACCTTGTCGCCGACGCCCCCCGTGGAATGCTTGTCGATCACCGGACCGGGCAGATCCAGCGATTTCCACTCCATCACCGTGCCCGAATCGCGCATGGCGCGGGTCAGCGCCACCCGTTCGTCCAGGCTCATGCCGCGGAAGAAGACGGCCATGGCGAAGGCCGATGCCTGGGCTTCCGACACGCGGCCGTCGGTGATGCCGCGGACGAAGTCCTGGATGGTGGCGGCGTCGAGCGGCTGGCCGTCGCGCTTGGCGCGGACGATTTCCTGCGGAAGCATGCCTCAGTACCCCCCCACCGGGGCCGGCTCGCGTTCGCCCTCCCGTTCGCCGTCCCGCTCGCCATGGCCGGCGGCCGCCAGCAGCGCGTCGAGCAGGCTGGAGGCCCCGAAGCGGAAGGTCTGCGGCGTGGCCCAGCCATCCCCCAGGATGTGGTCGGCCAGCGCCAGATAGCGCGCCGCCTCCGCCGCGTCGCGGATGCCGCCGGACGCCTTGAAGCCGACCTTCTTGCCCGATTCATAGATGCTGTCGAGCATCACCGCCGCGGCCGGCAGGGTGGCGGCCGGCTGCGTCTTGCCGGTGGAGGTCTTCAGGAAATCGGCGCCTGCGGCGATGGCGTCGCGCGACGCCCAGGCCAGCAGGTCGGCATCGGGGAAGGCGCCCGATTCCAGGATCACCTTCAGCAGCACCTTGTCGCCGCAGGCCTCGCGGCAGGCCTTCACGACATTCATCGGCTGGGTGCGGGCCCCGTCAATGAAGGCCTTGTAGGGCAGCACCACGTCGATCTCGTCCGCCCCGTCGGCGATGGCCCGCCGGGTTTCCGCCGCCACCGAGGCGGCGTCGGCCTCGCCGGTCGGGAAATTAACCACGGTGGCGATCTTCACCGGCGTGCCCTCCAGCGCCTTGCGCGCGGTGGCGACGAAGCGCGGCCAGATGCAGACCGCGGCGACCGGCCCGACGGGCGTGACGGCGCGGGCGCAGAGATCCTGCACCACCCGGTCGCTGTCGTCGCCGTTCAGGCTGGTGAGGTCGAGCATGCCCACCGCACGGCGCGCCAGATCGGCGTCGGACGGGGCGTTGGCGCTGGCGTCCAGCGCGCTTTGCAGGTCGGCAGACAGTTTCATGACCGGGACCCGTCCTTCTCATGCAGGCGTTCGAGGAAGCCGACCAGCAGGCGCTCCAGGTCGGCGGCTGCCGCCGAGGCGGCGGTCAGGGTCTGGTGATGGTCGACCGGCCCGTCGCCGAGCCCGACGCCAAGATTGGTGACGACGGCGCAGCCGACGACCCGCAGGCCGCAATGGCGTGCGACGATGCATTCGGGAACGGTGGACATGCCGACCGCGTCGGCGCCCAGCAGCTTCATCATCCGCACCTCGGCCGGCGTCTCGAAGGACGGGCCGGGATAGGCGGCATAGACGCCCTCCGCCAGATCGATGGACAGGCCGGCCGCCACCTCCTTCAAGAGGCTGCGCAGCTCCGGATTCCAGGCGTCGGTCATGCTGGGGAAGCGCTCGCCGAAGGCCTCATCGTTCGGGCCGGTCAGCGGGTTGCTGCCCAGCAGGTTCAGATGGTCGCTGATCGCCATCAGCCGGCCGGGTCCGACCTCCAGCCGGAGCGAGCCGACGGCGGCGGTCAGCACCAGCGTGTCGCAGCCGGCCAGCTTCAGCGCCCGCACCGCGGTCTTCAGCGCATCGAAGCCGTTGCCCTCATAGGCATGGACGCGGCCCTGCATGCAGGCGACCTCGACGCCGCCGAGCTGTCCCACCACCAGTCGCCCGGCATGGCCGGACACGCTGGGGATCGGGAAACCGGCGATGTCGGTGTAGGGGATGGCGACCGCGTTGGCGATGCGGTCGGCGATGCCGCCCAGGCCGGAGCCCAGCACGATGCCGACCCGCGGCCGATGGCCGGAGGCACGGTGGAGGATGTCCGCGGCGGCGCGGGCTGCGGTCATGTCGGGAAACTCCGCTCAGAAGGCTAAATTGGTGGGGCCGAACGATTCGGGCAACAGGGTTTCCAGTGCGAAAGTCCGCCGCAGGCCGGCCGGGTCGCAGATGTGGATCGGCGTGTCCGGGGATGCAAATTCGCGAATGCGCTGGCGGCAGCCGCCGCAGGGGGTGCAGATCTCCTCCGCGCCCGCCTCGCCGCCCATCACGACGATGGCGCGGATGCGACGGTCGCCGGCGGTGACCATGGCGCCGATGGCGCTCGATTCCGCGCATTGCCCTTGTGGGTAGGCGGCGTTCTCCACATTGCAGCCGGCGAAGATGCGCCCCGATTCGCCAAGGATCGCTGCACCCACCTTGAATTTGGAATAGGGGGCGTGGGCGTTCCCGCGCGCGGCGCGGGCCGCTTCGATCAGCTGGGGCAGCTCTGCGATGTCGGCCATCGGCTCAGCGTTCCTTCACATAGGGGATGCCGCTCGCCTTGGGGGCGATGGCTTTGCCGACGAAGCCGGCCAGCAGCAGGACGGTCAGCACATAGGGCAGCATCTGGATGAACTGCACCGGGATGACGCCGATGCCCGGCAGGACAACGCCCTGGAGGCGGACCTGCACCGCGTCGGTGAAGGCGAACAGGAGGCAGGCGAACAGGGTCGTCCCCGGCCGCCATTTGCCGAAGATCAGCGCCGCCAGCGCCAGATAGCCCTTGCCGGCGGTCATGTCGCGGACGAAGCCGGCGCCATGGCCGGTGGAGAGATACGAGCCGGCCATGCCCGTCAGGATGCCGGTGACCAGCAGCGCCTGATAGCGCAGCTTCGCCACCGACAGGCCGGCGGTGTCGACCGCCGCCGGATTCTCGCCCACCGCCCGCAGCCGCAGCCCGAAGCGGGAGCGGTAGAGCACCCAATGGGTGGCGATCACCAAGACCAGCGTCAACCAGATCAGCACATTGTTGCCGTTGAGCAACTCGCGGTAGACCGGCCCCAGGACCGGAACGCCGGACAGCGCCTCCACCCCCGGCAACTCCACCGCGGGGAGGCGCGCCTGGTTGGGCAGCAGCGGGGTCTGGCCGCCCTGCTGGAACCAGGCATAGGCCAGCGTCGGCGCCAGCCCGGCGACCAGGATGTTGATCGCCATGCCCGACACCACCTGATTGCCATTGTGGGTGATGCAGGCGAAGCCATGGACCATCGCCAGCGCCACCCCGGCGGCAATGCCGGCCAGCAGTCCCAGCCACGGGTTCAGCGTGGCCGAGGCGACGGCGGCGGAGAAGAAGGCGCCGGCCAGCATCTTGCCTTCCAGCCCGATGTCGACCACACCGGCCCGCTCGCAATACATGCCGGCGAAGGCAGCCAGCACCAGCGGGGTCGCCACGCGGATGGTGGCGCCCAGCAGTTGCAGCGCCAGAAGAAGCGCGTCCTCCATCGCTCAGCCCTTCCCCCCGGTTGCGGCATCTGCGGTGGCGGCGGCGCCGCGGCGGCGGAACAGGGCCTCCACCTGCGGCTTGAACAAATTCTCCATTGCACCGGCGAACAGGATGACCAGCCCCTGGATGACCATCACCAGCTCGCGGTTGATCGTCGGATATTCGAAGGACAGCTGGCCGCCGCCCTGCGCCAGAACACCGAACAGGAGTGCCGCCAGAATGATCCCGACCGGATGGTTGCGCCCCATCAGCGCCACGGCGATGCCGACGAAGCCGACGCCGCCGGTGAAGTTCAGGATCACCCGGTGCTGTACGCCCAGAATCTCGTTCACCCCGACGAAGCCGGCGAGCGCACCGGAGATCAGCATGGCGATGACGATGTTGCGCGCCGGCGAGATGCCGGCATAGACCGCCGCCCGTTCGTTCCGGCCGACGGTGCGCAGCTCGTAGCCCCAGCGGGTCCGGCGCAGGAAGATGTGGAACAGCATGCAGCAGGCCAGCGCCCACAGGAAGGACAGGTTCAGCGGCGAGGCCGGAATGGCGATGCCGAACCAGCCCAGCGCCCGGTCCATCGACGGCAGCCAGACGCCGGGATCGAACTCGCGGGTTTCCGGCGACTGGCTGCCGGGGCGGATCAGCACGTCCACCAGCAGCCAGGTCATGATCGACGCGGCGATGAAGTTGAACATGATCGTCGTGATGACGATGTGGCTGCCGCGCTTGGCCTGGAGCCAAGCCGGGATGAAGGCCCATGCAGCACCGAACAGGGCCGACGCCAGCACCGCCAGCACCGCCACCACCGGCCAGGGCCAGCCGGTCAGCGCCAGCGCCACCAGCCCGGCGCCGAGCCCGCCCAGATAGGCCTGCCCCTCGCCGCCGATGTTGAACAGCCCGCAATGAAAGGCGATGGCGACCGCCAGCCCGGTGAAGATGTAGTCGGTGGTGTAATAGAGGGTGTAGCCGATGGCCTCGGGATATCCCAGGGCCTCCGACACCAGCAGCGACAGCACGTCCACCGGGTTCTCGCCGATCACCAGGATCACCAGCCCCGACAGCACGAAAGCCGCGACGAGGTTGAGAACCGGCAGCAGCGCATACCCGACCCAGCCCGGCACCGCGCCCGGCTGGCCCTTCCCCGATCCGCTCAGCAGCACCGGCGTCTCCTGGATTGCCCCTTGCCGGGGATTCTTAACCGCCAACGCTCTGCCGACCAAGCATTTCATGGCGCCAGGAATCCAACCGCTGCCAGGAGTTGGAAGGATTACAAAAAGTCTTGCCGCAACGCAGCATTCTGGCATCCTTCTTATCCATAGAAATTTTATGGCTATGGGGCATGACCGATGCCGCTCGACATCCCGCAGACCTTCCGCCACCACGTCTTCTGCTGCGCCCAGCAGCGTCCGCCCGGCCATCCGCGCGGCAGCTGCGCCGCCAAGGGTGCACATCCGCTGTGGCAGCGGCTCGATCAGAAAATCCAGGGCAAGGGTTTGACCGATGTCGGCATGGCGATGACAGGTTGCCTCGGCTTCTGCTCCGCCGGGCCGCTGATGGTGGTGTATCCGGAAGGCATCTGGTACCGGCCGGAAACCCCGGAGGACATCGACGAGATCGTCGACTCGCATCTGGTGAAGGATGCGCCGGTCGAACGGCTGGTGATGGTACTGACGCGGTGAGGCGAGGTCGGCGCACGAGCCGACCCTTGACCTTGGCTGCGCCTAGCAGACCTGCGGTTGCGGCATTGGGACGCGGGCGCATTTGCCCATAATGTGGGCAGCCCCCGCCATTGCCGTTCCGAACCGATTCAATGACCGACGCCGAAACCGCCGACCTGCTGCCCGCCGAGACCGATTCGGTTCCCTACGCCGTCGGCTGCTTCCTGGGCGCGATCCTGCTGTTCGCGGCGATGGACACGCTCATCAAATTCCTGACCGCCGATTACCCGGTGCCGCAGCTGATGTTCGTGCGTTCGCTGGTCGCCTTCCTGCTGGTGGGCGGCTACACCCTGACATGCGGCGGCGGGATCGCGGCGATGCGGACGCGGCGGCCCCTGGGGCATGTCTGGCGCGCCTTCGCCGGGCTGATCTCCATGGGATGCTTCTTCTATGCGTTCCGCGAACTGCCGCTGGCCGACGTCTATGTGCTGAGCTTCGCCGGTCCGCTGTTCATCACCGCGCTGTCGGCGCCGCTGCTGGGCGAGCCGGTGGGCTGGCGCCGCTGGGCCGCCGTGGTGGTCGGGTTCAGCGGCGTGGTGGTGATGGCGCAGCCGTCGGCCGGGGCGCCGCTGGTGCCGGTGCTGGTCGGGCTGTGCGCCGCCCTGTTCTATGCGCTGGCCGCACTGGCCGTGCGCGGTCTGTCGCGGACGGAAACCAGCGCCTCCATCGTGCTCTACCTGCTACTGACGACGACGGTGGTCAGTGGGGCGCTGACGGTGCCGGTCTGGACCGCGCCCACCGTCTTCGCGCTGGGGCTGATGGCGCTGGTCGGGGCCATCGGCGCCGGGGCGCAGGTCCTGCTGACCCAGGCCTTCCGGCGCGCGCCGCCGGCAGTGGTGGCACCCTTCGAATATACCGGCATGGTCTGGGCCAGCCTGTTCGGCTGGCTGGTGTTCGGCGACCTGCCGACGGTGCCGGTCCTGGCCGGCGCCATGGTCATCATCGGCAGTGGGCTCTACATCCTGCATCGTGAAACGATGGTGGCGCGCCGCCGGTTGGGTTCTTGACAGGACGGGGCCGGCGGCGACACTCTCGCCGCCTGTTCACGGCTGGGGTGCCCGTGCGGATGCCGGTTCGGCAACCGTAGGGGCTGAGACAACACCCATCGAACCTGATCCGGGTCATGCCGGCGAAGGGAGCCGACCGGAACCCGACGGACCCGCTGAAAGCTGCTGCAAAGCGCCCCGTCCCCTCCGCGTCGCCCTGATCGCCGGCGCGTGTCGAGGAGTATCGGTCATGCGGCGCACGCTTTCCATTCTGATCGGCCTGCTGGCCGCATCGTCCTGTCTGTCGTCCGCCGCCCGTGCCGACGACACGCTGTCCTTCCCGGTGCTGGTGCCGCTGACCGGCTTCCTGTCGCTGGAGGGCACCAGCCAGCGCAACGGCGCCGTCCTGGCGCTGAAGCAGACGCCGGCCGGCGTCGCCATCGCCTCGGAGGTCGTCGACACCGGCACCTCGCCCGAGGCGGCGGTGACGGCGCTGGAGCGCGCGGCCGGCCGCGGCACGGTCGGGGCGGTCGCCGCCAGTATGCTCGGCACCCAGATGCTGGCGATGTTGCCGCTGGCGAGCGAGCTGAAGCTGCCGCTGGTCACCGTGTCGGGCACCGCCTCGATCACCGAGCAGGGCAATCCCTGGGTCTTCCGCTTCTTCCCCGGCGACGCGGTGACCAAGGCCGCCCATGCCCGCTATGTTGTGGAGGAGCTGGGCAAGCGGCAGCCGGCCGTCATCTATCAGACCACCGCCTACGGCCAGAGCGGCAAGGCCCATCTCGACGCCGCCTTCAAGGCGCTGGGCGTCACGCCCGTCTTCGAGGAGGGGGTGGACCCGGCGGCCAAGGATCTGCTGCCGGTGCTGACCAAGGCGCTCGCCGCCAAGCCGGACGTGCTGGTCCTGCACCTGCATTCCGGCCCGACCGCGCTGCTGCTGCGGCAGGCGGCGTCCAGCGGCGTGACCCTGCCCATCGTCGCCGGCTCCGCCATGCACCAGCCGAGCACCGCCGCCCTGCTGGAACCGGCGGAACTGAAGGGCGTCTGTGCCGAGACCGCGGCCTCGCCGATCTCGGGCGGCACGCCGGAGGTCAAGGCCTTCACCGACGCCTACCGCGCCGCCTTCGGCAAGGAGCCGGACGCCTTCGCGCTCGGCCAGTATGACGGCATGTCCATGGTTCTGGAGGCGGTGAAGGCTGGCGCCCGGTCGCCCGACGCCATCCGCAAGACGCTGTCCGCCGAGACGTTCCAGGGCCTCGCCATGACCTACAAGTCCGACGGCAAGGGCAACATGGCCCATTCCGCCGTCATCGTCTGCTATGACGGGGCCAGCCGCGTGCCGGTGCTGGTGAAGCGGTACGACGACCCGACGCTTGCGGCGAAGTGAGCGGATGGCGGCGCTTCAACTGCTGGTCAACGGGGTGGCGCTGGGGGCGGCCTATGCCCTGGTGGCGCTGGGCTTCGTGCTGGTGCTGAACGCCACCTCGGCGGTGAATTTCGCCCAGGGCGATCTCGTCATGGCCGGCGGGCTGCTGGCGGTGGCGGCGGCGCCGCTGATCCCGCTGCCGGGCATCGTCCTGCTGCCGGTGGTTCTCGTGCTGATGGCGGCGCTGGGGCTGCTGCTGGCGCTGGCGGCCTATCTGCCGCTGCGCCGCCGGCCGCCGGTCTCGGTCTTCATCAGCACCATTGCGGTCGGCATCATCCTGCAGAACGGGGCCGCCACCCTCTTCGGGCCGGAGCCGCGCGCCGCACCGCCACTGTTCGGCGACGACACGCTGCACATCGCCGGGCTGGCGGTGCCCGAGCAGTCGCTCGCCATCGTCGCGGTGGCGGGGCTGCTGATCGGCGCGCAGCAATGGGTGTTCGCCCGCACGCAGCTCGGCCGCCGGCTGCGCGCCACGGCGCAGGACCCGGAGATGGCGCGGGCCTGCGGCGTGCCGGTCACCGCGATGATCCTGGTGACCTTTGCCATCGGGACGGCTTGCGCCGGGGCGGCCGGGCTGCTGCTGGCCAACCGCTATTTCGTCACGCCGACTTCGGGCAGCGACCTGATTCTGAAGGCCTACATCGCGGTAACAGTCGGGGGCTGGGGCTCCGTGCCGGGTGCAGTGGTGGGCGCCCTGCTGATCGCGCTGTTCGAGGTGGGCGTATCGTCGGTGCTGTCCTACCCGGCGGCGCTGGGGGCCTTGTACCTGACGCTGCTGGCGATTCTGGTGCTGCGCCCGCAAGGGCTGTTCGGCGAAGCGGTGCGGCGCCGTGGGTGAACGTCGGCCGGCAGTCATTCTCATCGCTGGCGCGCTTGCCCTGCTGATCTACGCGCTGGCCTTCGCGTCCCCCTACGGCCTGCGTGTCCTGACCGTCGCCGGGGTCTATGCGCTGGCGACCTTCGGATTCCAGATCGTCTTCGGGCTCGGCGGTGCGCTGTCGCTGGCCCAGGGCGCTTTCTTCGGCGTCGGCGCCTATGTGACGGGCATCCTCGGCAGCCGCTACGGGCTCGGTGTCGAAGCGACCTTCCCGCTGTCGATGCTGGTGCCGCTCTTGCTGGCCCTGCCGGTCGGTCTGGCGGTGCTGCGGCTGGAATCGCATTACTTCGCCCTGGCGACTCTCGGCATCGCCCAGGTCCTCCATCTGCTGGCGGTCAACCTGCCGGAGCTGACCGGGGGCTCCAACGGGCTGGCCGGAGTGCCGGCGGCGGTGCTGTTCGGCTGGGCGGTGCCGCGCGGGCTGCCGATGGCCGGGCTGGTCTGGGGGCTGGTCGCTCTCGGCGGGCTGATCGGCTGGCGGCTGACGCGGGGAAGGCTCGGCCGGTCGCTGGCGATGCTGCGTGACGACCCGCTGGCGGCGGCGACGCTGGGGCTCGATGTCGGGCGGCTGCGGCTGGCCGCCTTCGGCATCAGCGCCCTGTTCGCCGGGGCCGCCGGAGCGCTTGCCGTCCACACCCAGCGCGTCGTCTCGCCGGAGGTGCTGGAATTCCCGGTCATGGTCTCCATCCTCACCATCGCCATCGTCGGCGGGCGGGGGCGGATGGCCGGGGCGGTGCTGGGCGCCGTGCTTCTGCTGCATCTGCCGGAGTGGTTCCGCTTCCTGGAGCGCGGCTATCTGGTCGTCTATGGCGTCGCCCTGCTGGCGACCGTGGTGCTGGCGCCGGACGGGCTGACCGGCCTGCTCGACCGGATCGTGGCCCGCCTGTTCGGCCGCGGGGCGCGGGCTTCCGTCGAGGCGAAGGAGCCGCCGCGTCCGCTAAATTCGCCGGACGGGCTGGCAGTCGACGATCTGCGCAAGTCCTTCGGCGGTGTGCGGGCGGTGGACGGCGTGTCGCTGGACCTGCGGCCGGGAAGCATCACAGGGCTGATCGGGCCGAATGGCTCTGGCAAATCCACGGTGATCAACCTGCTGTCGGGGTTGGAGCGGCTGGATGCCGGGCGGGTGCGGCTCGGCGGACGCGACGTCACCGGTCTCCGCGCCGACCGGCTGGCCCGCGCCGGACTGGCCCGCAGCTTCCAGGCGGCGGTTCTGCCGATTGGAGCCGGTGTGTTGGAGGCGGTCGCCGCCGCACGCCTCGCCGTCGATCCCGACGCCCGGACAGCGGAGGCGCATGCCCGCTGGGCGCTCGACCGGCTGGGCGTCGGCGACCTCGCCGGCCAGGGCTGCGACGGGCTGCCGGCGGCGCTGCGGCGCCGGGTGGAGTTGGCCCGTTCGCTGGTCCGCCGGCCGGCGGTCCTGCTGCTGGACGAACCCGCCGCCGGTCTGACCGACGGCGAGAAGGCGGAACTGGCGGACCTGCTGTGCGAACTGGCGCAGGAGGGCGTGGCTATCCTGCTGGTGGAGCATGACATGGGCTTCCTGTTGCCGCTCGCCGGCCGGGTGCTGTGCCTCGACCGCGGCCGGGTCATCTATGACGGGCCGGCCGGCGGCGTGCGCCGGGACCCGGCGGTGGCCGCCGCCTATCTGGGCCGGGCGGTGCCGGCATGAGCGCGCTGCTGTCCATCCGCGGCCTGACCGCCGGCTATGGCGGGGCGAGCGCGCTCGACGACGTGTCGCTGAGCCTTACGGCAGGAGAGACGGTGGCGCTGCTCGGCGCCAACGGGGCGGGCAAGTCGACGCTGCTGAAGGCTCTGCTCGGCCTTGTGCCGGTGCGGGGGGAGCTTCGCTTCGATGGGGCGGACATCGGCGGCCTCGCCACCGAGGCACGGGTTCGGCGCGGCATCGGCTATGTGCCGGAGGGGCGGCGGGTCTTCGCGGGCATGAGCGTGCGTGACAATCTGGAGGTTGCCGGCCTGTCCGCCGCCCGCGACCGGGCAAGGGATGTCGAGCGCGTCTTCGCCCTGTTCCCCGACCTTGCCCTGAAGAGCCGCGAGAGCGCCTGGCGCCTGTCCGGCGGCCAGCAGCAGATGCTGAGCCTGGGGCGCGCACTGATGGGCCGGCCGCGCCTGCTTCTGCTGGACGAGCCGTCGCTCGGCCTGTCGCCCAAGCTGGCCGACGAGCTGTTCGCCGCTGTCCGCCGCATCGCCGGCACGGGCACGGCCGTGCTGCTGGCCGAGCAGAGCGCCGCCCGCGCCCTGGCGGTCGCGCCGCGCGCCGTGCTGCTGCGGCTGGGGCGGGTCGTCGGCGATGGGCCGGTGGCGGCGCTGTCGGACGAGAGGCTGCGCGAGACCTTCTTCGGCGGCTAATGGCTACCTTATGCGTGTCCTGTGCAACAGGTGTCTGCTCCGTGCAACAGCGTGGGCGGTTGGGCTTGCGGACGGGGGCAGGCGCGGATAGCTTCGCCGCCATAACCATTCACGGATTACCTCGTCATGACCGCCCGCTTCGCCGCATCGCTGTCCGCGCTTCTCCTGCTGGGAGTGGCGTCGGCTCCGGCGATGGCCGAACTGGTGCCGGTGCAGCCGACGATTCCTCCCGCCGCCTATTACGGACTGCCCGAGCCGGAGGCCGAGATCGTCGTTCCCGGCGGTCCGGTGCAGGACGCCAAACCGGGCAACGCGCCGAACGGTGCGTCGGGCAAACCGGCCGCCGGCCCGTCCGCGTCGGCACCGGCCAAGCCCAAGCCCGACGGGCCGGGCGAGCTGATCGAAAGCTGGGACGGCGGGGCCGCCAAGAAGAAGGACGGCAGCTTTGCCTATTGCGTGGCGGAGGGGGAATTCACCTCCGGCCATGTGCTGATGTTCGCGCGCAGCCCGAAGGGCGAGACCAACATCGGCATCGGCATCCCCGGCGCCGACCTGCCCAAGGGCGGCGAGTGGCCGGTGACCATCGAGGTCGACAAGAAGCTGAAGCGGGAGCGGACCGCCGTCGCGTCGCAGCCGGACATGCTGGTGGTCTCCAACGGCAAGGACGACGAGCTGATCAACGCCCTGATGGGCGGCAACGAGCTGGTGGTGTCGTCGGCCAGCGACCGCATCGTCTTCAAGTTGGCCGGCACCAAGAAGGTGCTGAGCGATCTGAAGACCTGCGTCGACAAGGGCGGCAACGTCCCGCCGATCAAGGTCGCCGCCGGACGGCCGGCTGACAAGGACAGGAAGAACCGCCTGCCGGAAGGGCTGGACAGCCTGCTGACCGCCGCCGGGGTCCATGACGCCGAGCTGGTGCCGATGGACAAGGTCCCGCAGGACCGCCGCCCGGCCGACATCGCCTGGCGCTTCGGCCCCATCGTCGGCGGCATCCGCGAGCGTGCGGTGGGCGAAGGTGCCAGGATCGACGAGCTGTCCGACGGCTTCGCCGAGGCGATGAAGCAGCGTTGCGAGGGCACGCCGACCGTCGCCCTGAACCAGTCCGAGCAGGCGGGGGCCGTCTGGCTGCGCACCGGATCGGTCGACTGCGCGATGCCGCAGGGCAAGCTGCATGTCACGCTGAACTTCCTGCTGTCCCAGCGCCGCCTGTTCACCGTCATCTTCCACGAGGCCGGCGAGCCCGACGTGCAGCTGGCCGACAAGGTGCGCGACAACCTTGCCCAGGTGCTGCGCCGTGCCGGCGTCGCCCCGGCGCCCGTTCCCACCGACGCGCCGCCTGCCCAGCCCGCGCCCGCTCAACCTGTACCCGCCCAGCCTGCACCGGTTGCACCCGGTCAGCCGGCCCCCACGCAGGCCGCACCGGCTCCCGCTGCTCCTGCGGCCACCCCCGCGGCCCCCGTTCCGCCGACGGTGAAGCCTCAATCGAAACCGCAACCGTCGAAGCCCTGACGGAACTCACGCCCTTTCCGGCCCATTGACCCTATACGGAAGGGCCATCGATCAGCGTGACCATGCCTGACAACTCCGCGTCCATCGACGGCGTGGGCGACAACGCCCGCGCCGGAAGCGATCCCTATGCGACGCTCGATGCGTCCGCCGCCACCACCGTGTCCGAGCGCTGGAGCGTGCGCAACAGCGCGCTCGCCGTGGTCGTGCTGGCAGCACTTGTCGGCGGCGCGGTCGGGCTGGCGGTCGGCCTCCTGCATGAGGCGGTGCTGCTGATGCAGACGCTGGCCTTCGACGTGCCCGACGGCGAGCGGCTGGGGCAGGGCGCGCCGGACCTGCTGCGCACCCTCGGCGTGCCGGTGGTGGGCGGGCTGCTGCTGGGCATCCTGTCGCTGCTGGTGCGGCGCTGGCGCCCCAACGCCATCGTCGACGCGGTGGAGGCGAACGCGCTCTACGGCGGCAAGATGTCGCTGGTCGACAGCCTGCGCCTGACGGTGACCACTGCGCTGTCCAACGCGTCGGGCGCGTCGGTCGGCATGGAGGCGGCCTATACCCAGGCCGGCGCCGGGCTGGCCTCGTCGCTGGGCCAGCGGCTGCGGCTGCGCCGGGCCGATCTGCGCACCCTGGTCGGCTGCGGGGCGGCTGCGGCCATCGCCGCGGCCTACCATGCGCCGCTGGCGGGGGCCTTCTACGCCTTCGAACTGGTGCTGGGCGGCTACACGCTGGCGGTGCTGGCCCCGGTCGGGGCAGCGGCGGCGCTGGGGGTGGCGGCGTCGGCCCTGCTGACCGGCGGCGAGGTGCCGCTGGCGCTCGGCCGGCCGGTGGAGATCGCCGGCTGGGATTATGCCGCCTGCGGCGTCGTCGGTTTCCTGGCCGGCTGGCTCAGCATCCTCGCCATGCAGGCGGTGACGGCGGCCGAACGCGGCTTCAACCGCCTGCCGGTCCCGCGCTGGATGCGCCCGGCCATCGGCGGGCTGATGGTGGGCGCGCTGGCGCTGGCGGTTCCGGCGGTGATGGGCAGCGGCTCCGGCGCGGTGCCGCCGGAACTGGCTGGCGGCGCGCTGGCGCTGTCCCTGACGCTGGTGGCGAAAATCCTGGCCTCGGCGGTGTCGCTGGGCTCGGGCTTCCGCGGCGGCCTGTTCAGCGCCTCGCTGTTCATTGGAGGGCTGTTCGGCGGCCTGCTGGGGCAGGGTATAGCGACCTTCCTGCCCGGTCTGGGGATCGACGGCGGCCTGCTGCTGCTGGTCGGCATGGGGTCGGTCGCCGCTGGCGTCGTCGGCGCGCCGGTCACCATGGTGTTGCTGGTGCTGGAGACGACGCAGGATCTGTGGGCGGCGTCAGGCGTGCTGATCGGGGTCGTGCTGTCGACCACCGTGGTGCGGCAGGCCTTCGGCTACTCCTTCGCCACTTGGCGCTTCCACCTTCGCGGCGTGCCGATCCGCGGCGCCTACGATGTCGGCTGGCTGTCCGAGCTGACGGCCTTCCGGCTGATGCGCCGGGATGCCAAGACGGTGCCGGCCACCCTGACGGTGGAGGCGCTGCGCCGCCTTTACCCGCTGGGCTCGACCAAGGCAGTCTTCGCGGTGGACGAGATGGGCCGTTATGCCGGGATGGTCGACATGTCGGTTGTCCACGATCCCGACCAGGACACCGCCGCCACCGAAACCCGCGTCGGCTCGCTCGCCAGCAAGGCCGACGCCGTCCTGATGCCCGGCGACGACGCCCGCACCGTGCTGAGCCGCTTCGGCAGCGAGGAGGTGGAGGCCCTGCCGGTACTGTCCTCCCCCACCGACCGGCGGATCATCGGCTATGTGACTGAGTCCTTCGCGCTGCGCCGCTATTCCCAGGCGCTGGAGCGCCAGCGCGGCGAGGATCTGGGCGAGCGGGGGCTCTGGGGCCGGGACTGACCGGAAAGCGACAGCGCCGGTAAAACGACATCGCCGGTTCCGGGACGCCGCGGCGGCTGGCTGCCGTCGCGATGCCCCGGAACCGGCGATGCGGTTGCGGCTTTAGACCTGCCGTTACTGCTGGGTGCCGGTCGTGCCGGTGGCGCCCGGCGTGGTGTTGTTCGTCGTGCCGGTCGTCCCGGTGGTGTTGCCGGTCGTGCTGCCGGTCGTGCTGCCCGAGGTGGCCTGACCGGTGCTGCCCAGGTTCAGGGCGGACATCGTCTGCTGGTCGGCGCGGCCGGTGACGCGCAGGCCGTTGTCACGCTGGAACTTCATCAGGGCGCTGCGGGTGCCGGCGCCCCAGACGCCGTCGACCGTGATGTCGCGGCCGTCGTTGCGGTCGTTCAGCGCCTGCTGGAGTTCACGGACCTGATCGTGGCTCAGCCGGGTGCTGGAGGCCATGCTGCCGGAATGGTTGGCCGACGACCGGCGCGTTGAGCTGCCCGAGGTCTCGTCCTTCACTTCGGCCGTGGCGCGGTCGGTCACGCGGTCGGTCTTCTTGCTCAGGCTCTCGTCCATGGTGTTGCCGGCCACCGCGCCGCCGACGCCGCCGACCACCGCGCCGACCGGACCGCCGACGACGGCACCGGCCACAGCACCCGAGCCGGCGC
The DNA here is from genome assembly GCF_042604625.1 of Azospirillum sp. A29. Taxonomy (NCBI): domain Bacteria; kingdom Pseudomonadati; phylum Pseudomonadota; class Alphaproteobacteria; order Rhodospirillales; family Azospirillaceae; genus Azospirillum; species Azospirillum sp. A29. Next base: position 348,686 of record NZ_CP170467.1, on the reverse strand, counting down.
CGGTGGCCGTCCGCGAGGTTTCGGTGCTGCCGCAGGCGCTGAGCGCGAACAGGGCGCCGGCCGCAGTGGCGGTCATGACGATCTTCGAAATCCCACGCATGGTTGCCATCCTTCTCGATTACGCTTCGATGTTGGCGACCCGCCGCCCGGTGCGGCCTGTACTGTCCTGCCGCACGGCAAGCGACAGCTGGGTCATGTGAAGAACAATCAACAGCGGGCCTTCTTGTTCCCTGACGTCGCGTCACGATTTTCCGCATACGCCGTTCACCATGGTGCAAACGGAGCCTCGGCCGGAGTAATACTCCGCCATTGCCTCGCTCTGCTCGCCCGGCATGCGCCGGGGAATAGCTTTGGCCGTTGCGGCGACAGGCTTTTTGCACGGCGCTGGCACCATGCCGGCCCCGCAGACCAAGTGTGTGCTTCGCGACCGGCCGAAAGCGGGGGAGCGCCCACTCTTCCGCGCTCATCCTTTTGGGCCACTATGCGCCGGCTGTTGCCCGACCCCGGCGGACCCGGCCTACCGTTCCTCTCCGCGTGCCCCGATGCGCAGGGAGTCAAATGCCCTCCGACCTCTTGAACCCCCGAAGGCCAGTCGGAAACGCTGCGGGCTGAAGACGCTGGCCGGGCGCATCGCGCAGGTGACCCGCAAGCCGCTCAAATCGCGGCTGGTCGGGTCGCCGCGGCTTGCGGCGAAGCGGCCCGCTCCGGAGCGGGCCTGAACCAGTCCAGGCAGCCGGCCGGGACCGCGCCATTGCTGACCAGCAGCGCGCCCCGCTGATAGAACTGCCGGTAGAGGCCTGGCGTGCGGCCGCCATCGGGCAGGTCGATGGCCCAGAGCCGTCCGCTGGGGTCGCTCCACACCGTGCGTCCCTCGACGGACGCCAGCGCTTTCAGTGCCTCCTCGGCGGTGGTCCCCGGGCGGAACAGCACCAGAGTGGCGGTGACGCCCGGCGGCGGCAGGGCGGCGACCGCCCCGGCGATTCCGACGGCGAGCACCAGCAGTACCGGCACCGCGGACCGGTGTTTGCCGCTTCCATACGACTGTCCGCTCTCTCCCCGCGTCAGCAGCCATCCGGCCAGCACCACCGCGACGCCGAAGACGAAGAACCACAGCAAATCCCAGAACAGCTTGTTCTCGACGTCCATGCGGATGCGGTGCAGGCCGAGCAACCAATGGGACACCAGCCCGTCCAGGATGTGCCAGATGCCAAAGCCCAGCAGTGCCCACCCCGTCAACTGGCGCCCGCCGACATCAACCAACCCCGCGCGCCCACGCCACAACAGCCACAGCCCGAGGGCGGCGACAAGATACATCAGGGCGTGGAACAGGCCGTCGGCCAGGATTTGAACTGTGATGTCGGCATAGGCCGCGCTGGCGAGACCGGACAGCAGATGGTGCCACTGCAGGATCTGGTGCAAGAGAATTCCGTCGAAGAACCCGCCAAGCGCAAAGCCCAGGCTGACCCCACCCAGAAGCAGGGTCCTCCCCGAACTTCGAGGCAAGTCCGGCGAAGGAACCTGGGGCAGCAGCGGATCGGCGATGGTCATCGGTCGGCTCTCCACGCATCACCTGCCAGGATTCCAGCCTCCAACAGGGCCAACCGCCGACGGTTCCCGATAACGGGTTGGTTTCCACACCCCTCCCGAGAAGGGTTTAACGCTTTTCCCCTCCGGCGCCGCGTTGGAAGGATTCCCCCATCGCGTTGGACACCCGGCCGGCGAAATTGACCATGGTTGGGCTACATCCGTCGTGGCGGTGCCGGACCCAAGGTAGTCGGACACCGTAGCGATTCGTCTGCTGACCCCCATCGGGGCCGCTTCCACACGGGGCACAAGAGCCCGCGACAGCAGGAGAGGCGAGGGCTGCATGCAGCAACGTCAGACACGCGACGCCCGGCTCGATCTTTTCAAGGGCGTGGCCCTTCTGATCATCTTCATCAACCATGTCGGTGGGAATCCGCTGGCGAAGCTGATGCCCGCCCGTTTCGGACCGTCGGATTCGGCCGAGATCTTCGTTTTTATCTCCGGCTATGCCATCGCGCTGGCCTATGGCCCGGTGCTGGCGGAGCGTGGGTTCGCGGCCTGCCAACGCAAGGCGCTCGACCGCTGCCGTCAGCTTTGGGTCGCCAACATCCTGACCATGCTGGTAAGCGCGCTGGTGGTGGCCTTCGCTGTGTATATCGGCGACCTGCCGATGGAGGCGTCCAACCGGCTGGAAAGCTTCGCGCCGCTGTTCGACGCTCCGGTCACGGCGATGGCGTGGACCCTGGTGCTGATGTATCTGCCCTTCGCCTTCGACATCCTGGCGCTTTACATCCTGCTGGTGGCGGTGGCGCCGCTGTTCCTGTGGAGCTATGCCCGCTTCGGCTATGCGGCGGTCGCGCTGTCGGTCCTGCTCTATCTGGTCGCGCAGGCGGCCCCCGGGCTGGTGCCGCCCAACCTGTGGGACGAGGACTGGAACTTCAGTCCGCTGGCCTGGCAATGCGTGTTCTTCCTCGGCACCGCCCTGGCGCTGGTGGTGCGCAGCGGGCGGGTCCGGCTGCCGCAGTCGCGCTGGCTGCTGACGGCCGTGCTGGCGCTGCTCGCCGGCATGGCGGTGTGGAAGTTCGCCGCTTCCGACATCGGCCATGCCGTGACGCCGGCGGCGCTCCGGGGCTGGCTGCCGGAGGAGACGATCCCCTGGGCCGACAAGGACACGCTGGGGCCGATGCGGCTCCTGCATTTCCTGGCGCTGGCCTGTGCGGCGGCCCTGCTGGTGCCGCGGGATGCGGGATGGCTGCGCTCCGCCCCCGCCCGCCTGCTGGTCGCCTGCGGCCGGCATTCGCTGCCGGTCTTCTGCGTCGGCGTGGTGCTGTCCATCGCCGGCTCCGCCCTGCTGGTGGCGGAGGACGGCGCGCTGATGGTGCTGGCGGTCAATCTGGTCGGGGTCGCCGCGCTGCTGGCTCTGGCGCTGGTGCTGGAGCGGCGGCGGACCCGCAGGCAGCCGTCGAAGCCGGTGTCGCCGTCCGCGGCCTCGACACCGTCCGCGGTGCCCGAAACGCCGTGAACATGCGAAAGCAAGCTACGGCTGGGCGTCTTGAATCCTGCGCCGGGTGAGCGCATAATTCTACCATGCAAGTCAACCCGGCCATACCGTCCTACCAGACGCTGAAGCCAACCCCGCAGCTGACGCCCGCGGCGCAGGTCGCCATGTCCCCGGCGGTCCAGGCGGCGCAGCAGACCGCACCCGCGGTGCGGACCCAGACTGTTGCGGCTCCCCAGGCGGCCGGCAAGTCCGACCAGACCCGCGACGCCCGCACCTCCACCCAGGGCAATCAGTCCGTCGACACCGCCGCCGGTTCGCTCGCCGCGCGGGTGAATGGGCAGGGCTACCAGCAGCGCGGATCTTTGCTGAACCTGTCGGTCTGAACAAAGTATCGCCCCAATAAGGAAAAGGCGGCGGAGGGTTCCCCCTCCGCCGCCTTTTTCCATGGGCAGACTCAGCGCGACAGTTCGCTCAGCGGACCCTTGCCCTTGACGGTCTCGTAACGGCCCTTCTGCCACTTCTCCAGGCCCTGGAGCTGCTGCTCGGTCATGTCGAGGGTGAGCTTGTCGCCCTTCATGTGCAGCTTGTTCAGCGGCAGGACCACGTCCTTGTCGCTGACATCAATGGTGTGGTCGACGTCGATCACGGCATAGAGCTTGTTGTTGTAGCGGACGACGTCTTCGACCTCCGCCATGTTCTCGCCCTTGGCGCCGTAGATGTCCTTGCCCTTCAGCTGGTCGACATGCAGCTTCATCAGAGCCGGGTCGACGCTGTCGTCGATTGCCGCAACCGACGGGTTGTTCGACTTGGTCACGCTGTGGTCCGAGGCGGCGAGCGCGGGCGTGGCGGCGAGCAGCGCGGCGGTGCAGCCCAGAACGAGATAGCGTTTCATCGGTTGGCTCCATCTTTCGTGGATGTTGTGGCGGATCAACGCCCTTGCCGGCCGATGTGTTTCCCATTTTCCAAAAGAAAAAGGGCCTTCCTCCCATTTGGAGAAAGGCCCCGATTCTTCCGGCTGACGCGGAACTTTTACTTCAGCTCATCCATCGTGTCGATGACGTGGCTGACGATGCCGTATTCCTTCGCCTCGTCGGCCAGCATCCAATAGTTGCGGTCCGTATCCTTGGCGACCTTTTCGAACGACTGCCCGGTCTCACGCGCGATGATCTTGTTCAGACGCTCGCGCATGCGGATGATTTCCTTCGCCTCGATGGCGATGTCCGTCGCCCGGCCGCCCGTTCCGCCCAGCGGCTGGTGGATCAGGAAGCGGGTGTTGGGCAGGCAGAAGCGGTCTTCCTTCTTCGCCGCCAGATAGATGTGGCAGCCGGCGCTGGCGACCCAGCCCGTGCCCAGCATCTTCACCCGCGGCTTGATGAAGCGGATCATGTCGTGGATGGTGTCGCCCGCCTCGACATGGCCGCCCGGCGAGTTGACCACGACGGTGATGTCGTCGTCGTTCTCATGCGCGAGCGCCAGCAGCTGGGCCGACACGACCTGCGCCAGCTTCATGTCGATCTGACCGAAGATCAGGACCGTGCGCGCCTTGAACAGGCTCTGCTGCACGGCGGCGAACTGCGGCTGGGCGCTTTCCTTCGACTTCTCGTCCGGTTCCTTTTCGGGTTCATCGTCGAACCGGGTGTATCCGACCTGCGCCATTGATGTTCTTCTCCCTGGTATCGGAAGCGGGGTATCGGGACCGGGATTCGCCGCCGGAGGAATGCCCCGACCGCTGTCCCGCTGCCGCATGCGCCTTGCCTGCTTCACCACATAGCCCGTCCGGGCTTCATGTTCAACGTCCGCCGGGCCAAAATCGATGGGTCGGGCCCCAGCCGGATGGGACGTTTGAAACGCTGTGCAACAGTTTCCTGGCGATGTTCCACCGTTCCATCCATCCGACACGAGGCTGCCCTCCGACATCGCAGGCACGACCATCCTTCCTACCATGCAGCGACGGCCGCGGTAAGAGCAGGTTCGAAATCCGCCCCGGGGCATTGACGCCGGTCGCATGGCGACGCCAAACTCCGTCGGCGGACAGGTCTGGAGTGCGGTGCCATGGGCGGGACTGGACCGGGGCAGGGTGCCTTCTTGGGCGGATCGGCAAGCGTCTCCGGGCGCGTCTCCGGGGGCATGCCGGGAGGCGTTTCCGTCATCATCGCGGCCCACCGCGCCCACGACACCATCGCCCGCGCGGTGCGAAGCCTGCTGGAGCAGGACTGGACGGCATGGGAGGCGGTGATCGTCAGCGACGACGGCACCGATTACCGTCCGACCCTGCGGACCGCCGGGATCGACGATCCGCGGCTGGTCTTCACCGGCACCGGCCGGGTGGGCGCCGGGGCGCCCGCGGCGCGCAACGCCGGGCTGGCGGCGGCGCGGCTGGGGCTGGTGGCGCCGCTGGATGCCGACGACCGATTCCGCCCCGGCCGGCTGTCCGCGCTCGTGCCGCTGGCGCTCGGCCACGGCGCCGCCTTCGACAATGTCGCCGTGGTCCGCGACGAGGACGATTCGCCGTTGCAGCACCTGTATGAGGACGGGCAGGCGCCGGCCCTGCTGGATGGCGACGGCTTCCTGGCGACCTCCGTGCCGATGTTCCCGGTGGTGCGGCGCGATCTGGTGCCGGGCTGGGACGACGACGTGGATTTCTGCGACGACGTGGTCTTCAACGTCCGGCTTCTCGACGCCACCGGGCCGGCGCCGCTGGTGGCGACGCCCTTCTATGAATACCGGCAGCGCGCCGGCTCCATCACCTTTTCCGCCGACAGCGGCGCGCGGGCGGAGCGCTGCTACCGCCATGTGCTGGACCGGCTGGACGACGACGGGCTGGGCATCCGGGACGACGGGCTTCGCCGGCGCTTCACCCAGGCCATCGCCGCCAAGCGCGCCCGCAACGCCGCCTATGAGGCAGCCTTCAGGGCCGGCCGCTGCGCCAATTTCCAGGAATTCCTGGTCCTGCAGTAGGGGCAAAAACCGGAGCCGCCAAGCTCCCGCTGGTTTTGCTTTACCATTCTGTGTCAGCTTTGTTGCGTCGCACATCGCCGGACCGGACACGGGTAAACCCCCATGAATGCCCCGACCTGCTGCCTCGCCCGCATCCCCGCCAATGGAAAATTCTGGCTGAAGAACGCGCGCGTTCACGATGGACTGCGCGATATCCGGATCGAGAACGGCCGGGTCCGCGCCCTGGTGCCGGCCGGCGAGTCGCCCTGCTGCGCGCCGGGACTCGATCTTGACGGTGGCGAGGTGCGGCGTATGGACGCAGATGCTCCGCCGATGGCCGGCGATCCGGCCGACCTGTGGGTGACGCTGTGCGGCGGCCGGACGGTGCCGATGCGGGCGGGAAAGCTCGAAACCGCAAAGACCTAAGGGATAGGCGGTCATAAAGATGCGGTGCATAGCGACGGTTCGGATCGCTGAACCTTCTCGACTCCGGATGTGAACTGAACGATATAGTTCAGTTTGCCCGGTGCTCCCGTCGGTTGCACTGCGGCAAAATGAAACCCGTCCGGATTCTGGCCCCATGCGCCACACGCTTCGCATCGCTGCACTCCTCGTCCTGGCGGCACTCGCCGGCGGGGCCTACTGGTATTTCGTGAAGCAGGGCGGGACCGTTGCCGGGCTGACCGCGATGGTGAACGGCGCCATTTCCGGCGGCGCACCGGGCCAGGGCGGCGCCTCCGGTGGCGCCGCCGGGGCAGCCAAGCCGCCGGGGGGCGCCCCGCCGATGCCGGTGGAGGCCGCCCAGGTCCGCGTCGGCACGGTCGAGCGGACGGTGACCGCCGTCGGCTCGCTGCTGTCAAACGAATCGGTGGTCGTCCGGCCCGAGATCGCCGGCCGCATCAGCGAGATCGCTTTCAAGGAGGGGCAGCGCGTCGCAAAGGGCACGGTGCTGGTCCGGCTGGACGACGCCATCGCCCGCGCCACCCTGGCCCAGGCCCAGGCGAGCATCGCCTTCTCCCGCGCCGAGCTGTCGCGCGCCGACCAGCTGGTGCGCCAGAACACCGGCCCCCTGCGCAACCGGGAGCAGGCCTCGGCCAAGCTGCTGGCCGACGAGGCGGCGGTGCAACTGGCCAGGGCGCAGCTCGACAAGCAGGTGATCGCCGCCCCCTTCGACGGGGTTCTCGGCCTGCGCAAGGCGTCGGTCGGCGATTTCGTCCAGGCCGGCAAGGACATCGTCAATCTGGAGGACATCGACACCCTCAAGCTGGACTTCCGCGTGCCGGAGATGTTCCTGCCGGCGGTGAAGGTCGGCCAGACGGTGAAGGTGGCGGTGGACGCCTTCGGCGGGCGCAGCTTCGATGGCACGGTGTACGCCATCGATCCGCTGGTCGACGTGAACGGCCGCGCCCTGGCGATCCGCGCCCGCGTGCCGAATCCCGACGGCTCGCTGCGCCCCGGCCTGTTCGCCCGCGTGTCGCTGACGCTGACCACGGTGCCCGACGCCGTGCTGATCCCCGAACAGGCCATCGTCGCCTTCGGCAAGGACCAGTTCGTCTTCAAGGTGGTGGACGGCAAGGTCGTCCAGACCCGCGTCGTGCTGGGCGAACGCCGCAACGCCGAGGTGGAGATCGCCAAGGGGCTCGCCCCCGGCGACATGGTGGTCACCGCCGGCCAGCTTAAGATCCGCGACGGTGTGCCGGTGACGGTGCTGCCGGCCAAGCCGGCCGGGAGCTAAGCTCATGGTCCTCTCCGACATTTCTATCCGCCGTCCCGTCCTGGCGACGGTGATGAGCCTCGCTTTGATGCTGATCGGCATCGTGTCGTACCAGCGCCTGTCGGTGCGCGAATATCCCAAGATCGACGAGCCGGTCGTCACGGTGGAGACGACCTACAAGGGCGCCTCGGCCCAGATCATCGAAAGCCAGGTCACCCAGACGCTGGAGGACAGCCTTGCCGGCATCGAGGGCATCGACGTGATGTCCTCGATCAGCCGGGCGGAGAAGTCGCAGATCACCCTGCGCTTCCGGCTGGACCGCAACGTCGATGTCGCCGCCAGCGACGTGCGCGACCGGGTGGGCCGCGTCCGCGCCCAGCTGCCCAGCGAGATCGACGAGCCGGTGATCGCCAAGGTGGAGGCCGACGCCCAGCCGATCATCTATCTTGCCTTCTCCTCCGACCGGCATTCGCCGCTGGAGGTGACCGATTTCGCCGACCGCTACGTCAAGGACCGGTTGCAGAACCTGCCCGGCGTGGCGCAGGTGCGCATCTTCGGCGAGCGCCGCTTCGCCATGCGGCTGTGGCTCGACCCGCAGCGGATGGCCGCCTACCGGGTGACGCCGCAGGATGTCGAGAACGCGCTGCGCCGGCAGAATGTCGAGATTCCGGCCGGCCGCGTCGAAAGCGTGGCGCGCGAGTTCACCGTGGTGTCGGAAACCGACCTGCGCAGCCCGGCGGAGTTCGAGGCCATCATCCTGCGCGATGATTCAGGCTATCTGGTCCGTCTGCGCGATGTCGGCCGGGCGGAGCTGGGTGCCCTGGACGAGCGGGTCAGCGCGCGCTTCAACGGCCGCGGCGCCGTCGCCATCGGCGTGGTGAAGCAGTCCACCGCCAACCCGCTGGACGTGTCGAAGGCGGTCAACGACGCGCTGCCCAAGATCCGCGCGGCGGTGCCGGACGGCATGGGGGTGGATGTCGGTTACGACAGCTCCGTCTTCATCGCCAAGTCGATCGATGCGGTGTTCCACACCATCTTCGAAGCGATCATCCTCGTCGTTCTGGTCATCTTCTTCTTCCTGCGCTCGCTGCGGGCGACGCTGGTGCCGCTGGTGACCATCCCGGTGTCGCTGATCGGCGGCTTCGCCCTGATGTACGCGCTGGGCTTCTCCATCAACACGCTGACCCTGCTGTCGATGGTGCTGGCCATCGGCCTCGTCGTCGACGACGCCATCGTCATGCTGGAGAACATCTTCCGCTATGTGGAAGAGGGGATGAATCCCTTCCAGGCGGCGCTGAAGGGATCGCGCGAGATCGGCTTCGCCGTCATCGCCATGACCATCACGCTGGCGGCAGTGTACGCCCCCATCGGCTTCATGACCGGGCGCACCGGACGGCTGTTCACCGAGTTCGCCCTGACGCTGGCTGGCGCGGTGATCGTGTCCGGCTTCGTCGCGCTGACCCTGTCGCCGATGATGTGCTCCAAGCTGCTGAAGCACGAGACCAAGCACGGGCTGCTCTACCGCGCCATCGAGCGCTTCCTGGAGGGGATGACCAACAGTTACCGCCGGCTGCTGCGCCTGTCCTTGCGGGCGCGGCCGCTGGTGCTGCTGATCGGGCTGGGCGTCGCCGCCGCCAGCTATTTCCTGTTCACCGGCCTGAAGTCGGAGCTGTCGCCGGTCGAGGACCGCGGCACCATCGTCGGCATCGCCATCGCGCCGGAAGGCTCCACGCTCGACTACACCATGGGCTACGCCCAGCGGATGGAGGCGCTGTTCCGCCAGATCCCGGTGCTGGAGAAATTCTTCGTCGTCGTCGGCTTCCCGGTGGTCAACCAGGGCATCGCCTTCGTCCGCCTGATCGACTGGGACGAACGCGAGGTGAAGCAGCAGGCGATCACCGCCCAGCTGTTCCCCAAGATGTTCGGCATCCCCGGCATCCTCGGCTTCGTCACCAACCCGCCGTCGCTGGGCCAGAGCCCGATCGACAAGCCGGTGAATTTCGTCATCCAGACCTCGCTGCCCTTCGAGGAGTTGCAGGCGATGGTCAACGCCATGATGGCGGAGGCGCGCAATTTCCCCGGCCTGACCAATCTCGACACCGACCTGAAGCTGAACAAGCCGGAGCTGCGGGTGTCGCTGGACCGCGACAAGGCGGCCGATCTGGGGGTGGATGTCGACACCGTCGGCCGCACGCTGGAAACCCTGCTGGGCGGCCGGCAGGTGACGCGCTTCAAGAAGGACGGCAAGCAGTATGACGTGATCGTGCAGGTCGCCAACGTCGACCGCCGCAACCCGGACGACATCGCCGGCATCTATGTGCGCGGCGGCACCAGCGCGACCGGCGGAGCGGGTCAGATGATCTCGCTCGCCAATCTGGTGAAGGTCGAGGAGCGGGTGGCGCCGAAGGAACTCAACCACTTCAACAAGCTGCGCTCCGCCACCATCACCGCGACGCTGGCACCGGGGACCTCGCTGGGCGAGGCGCTGGCCGTCATGCAGGCGGCGGCGAACAAGGTGCTGCCAGCAACCGCCCAGACCGACTATGCCGGGCAGAGCCGCGAGTTCCGCGAATCCGCCACCGGGCTCTATTTCGTCTTCATCCTGGCGCTGGCCTTCATTTATCTGGTGCTGGCCGCGCAGTTCGAGAGCTTCGTCGATCCGTTCGTCATCATGCTGACGGTGCCGCTGTCGATGACCGGCGCGCTGGCGGCCTTGCAGATGAGCGGCGGGACGATGAACGTCTACAGCCAGATCGGCCTCGTCACGCTGGTCGGGCTGATCACCAAGCACGGCATCCTGATCGTGGAGTTCGCCAACCAGCTCCAGCGCGCCGGGACCGACATCCGCAAGGCGGTGGAGGAGGCGACCGTGCTGCGCCTGCGCCCGATCCTGATGACCACCGGCGCCATGGTGCTGGGGGCGGTGCCGCTGGCCTATGCCAAGGGGGCCGGTGCCGAAAGCCGGCAAGCCATCGGCGCCGTCATCGTCGGCGGCATGACGCTCGGCACGCTGCTGACCCTGTTCGTCGTGCCGACGGTTTACAGCTATCTTGCCCGCAAGAAGCCGATGCAGGATGACACCGGCGAGGCGGAGCAGGCGGCCAGTGGACATGGTGGCGGGCAGGGCCACGGTGCGCCCCATCCGGCCGAATGACAGGGAGCGGCATGGTGGCGAATGTTCTGATCATCGATGACGACAACGTTGCGCGTGCGGTTCTGCTTCGCACGCTGACGATGGCCGGCCATGAGGCGGTCGGTGCCAGCGACGGGGTGGAGGGAATGGAGCGGTTCCGCAGCCGTCCTCCCGACAGCCCGCTCGACCTCGTCATCACCGACATCTTCATGCCGAATCAGGAGGGGCTGGCGACGATCATGGAGCTGCGGCGCGGTGCGCCGTCGCTGAAGATCATCGCGATTTCCGGCGGCGGTGCCCGCGCGTCGCTGGACGTGCTGCCGGTGGCGGAGGCGCTGGGCGCGCACCGCACCCTGCGCAAGCCCTTCACCCCGGCCGAGGTGATGGAGGTCGTGCGCGCGGTTCTGGAGGGGTGAAGCGCCTGTCCCGGGAAATGCGAAACGCCGCTCTCCGGGGAGGGCGGCGTTCCGCTGTCGTGGGTTCCAGCCGATTTGCCTGACCGGGCCTTATCCGGCGCCTGTGTCGGGGCGTCCGTGACGCATCTATCTCGGAGCGTCTGCGACGCCCGGATCAAGAGTCCCGCAGGGGTCAGGATTCCCGCGGGTCAGGCGGCGAGCCGCTCTTCCTGTACTCGACGGCTCCGGCGGAGGCGCTCGAAAAGCTGATGGACACTGTCGGGGCTGATCCCATCGCGCACCATAACGGCGATCACGATCGGATCTTCGAGCAGTTCGGAAAGGGTCGGCGTCGTGTTTCGGTCCATGCGTCCCTCCCTTAGTGTCCGGCCTCCGGGTGCCGCAGCCGTCCCTGAAGGGGGATCGGCGGACGGACGAAGCCGGCAATGGCGATTGGCCTAATCCCTGCTGTGCGCTCGTCTCGGCTTTCGGTGTCCGGATTGCCTCTGGGGATATACCCCCTTCGGTCCGGATTGTGGGTCTAAAATACAATATGGCGACCATAACTCAGACGGAGTGGTATTGTCACCCGTCCTTTTGTCAACAGCCGCTATATCTTTGTGTATTCCAGTATTAGGGCGCGCGGCCGGTGGATCGGCCGCTCAACCCTGCCCCGGCCTTGCCCGCGTCAGGCTGGCGCCGGCGGTCGGACCGCCCGAGTCGGCCGCAGGAATAGCGACATCGACCTGCACCCACCGCACCTTGGCATGGGACAGGCACAAATCCGCGGCGCGGTCCGCCAAATAATCGGCACTGGGTACATTGGATTCGCCACAAAGACGACGCAAGTCTTCGACAATATCCTCGTAAGACATCACCGCGGCGATGTCGTCGGGAAAGCCGGGGCCGGGATGGGTGACGGTCAACGTCAGGTCGAAACTGACCTCCGGCCGGTCGGTGCGGCCGGCGAGCGCCACCACGGCGGCGAAGCCGCGCACCAGGATGGTGTAGGTGAGCGGCGCACCGCCCGGCTGGACCAGCATGGTCCGTTTCACGCTATCGTCCGACAACACACTCTCCCGGCCGGCGAGCGGGCGCCGGCGTTGCGTTCAGGCCGGCACTATAAGCGGTGCGGCGGCCGCTTGCCACCGCGCTCCGGCCGCCCGAATCACAGCGCTTCGGCGATGCGGACGACGGTTTCGCGACCGGGCACCTCGTCGCACAGTTCGCCGATCCGCCGGTTCAGCAGCGGGTGGACGATGTCGGCGGCGATGTCGGCCAGCGGGCACAGAACGAAGGCGCGCTCCGCCATGCGGGGATGGGGGATCTCCAGATCCGGCTCCGCCACCACCCGGTCGGCGTAGAGGAGGATGTCGACGTCGATGGGCCGCGGGCCGAAGCGCAGGCCGCCCAGGTCGCGGCCCAGCGAGGCCTCGATCTCCTTCAGGACACGCAGCAAGGCCGACGGCTTCAACTCGGTGGTGCCGCGCACCGCCATGTTCAGGAAGGCCGGCTGGTCGGTCACATACATCGGCGCCGTCTCGTAGAGGGCGGACTGCGCGTCGATCCGCACCGCCCCGCCCAGCCGCCGGATTGCCTCGGCGAGGTTGGCGACGCGGTCGCCCATATTGCCGCCGAGCGCGAGATACACCGTCACGGCGGAGGTCGATGAGGAGGGGGAGGGGGGCGTAAGCTCGGCCATGGCGTCGGCGGTCCCGATATGCTGGTATGGGCAGGGAGCGGGACTCCTAGCAAATCCGGACCCGCCCGTCACTTCCGGCCCGCCCCGCCGGGCCATCCGGCGCCGTCCGGGAACGGACGGGCAGCGGCGGGGTTTCAGCACTGTATCAACCGGTTGAGAAGAACCCGGCGATGACACGATATTCTGGTGGAGGACGAGAGATGGGCCGAGACAAGGGTATGGCAAGGACCGTGGGCGCTGCGATGATCGTTCTCGGCGGCACGGCCGTCCTCCTTGCCGGCTGCGCCACCGGTCCCGACCCGGAGATCGCGCGCCGCGCCCAGACCGCCATGGTCGGCATGCCCAAGGCCGACCTGCTGGCCTGCGCCGGCGTGCCGGACCGGCAGGCGACCGCGTCGGGGCGCGAATACTACACCTATGTCGCCCATCCGGCGGTGGCCTACAGCCCCGGCAGCAGCATCGGCATCGGAGCCGGCAGCTTCGGTGGCAGCGGCGGCGTCGGGCTTGGCCTCGGCTTCGGGGTGCCGGTCGGCGGCGGTACGGCTCCGGGATGCGAGGCGACGGTGGTGATCGGCCCGCGCGGCACGGTGGAGCAGGTCAGCTACCCGGCCGGCGCCTCGCTGTCGTCCTGCACGCCGATCGTCAGCAACTGCATGGCGCCGCGCGCGCCCTAAGACTTTGAGATGAGGCGGCCGGGGCTGTCGCGGCGCCCGGTTATGCCATATCCTTGACCGTAACCCCGGCCGCAGCCGGGGAACCGACGCCCGCAACGGGGCGCATCCGGGTTGCCACCAGGGTGGGAGGAACCACGAACCATGGACATGAGCGGAAGCCACCGGATCGAGGCCAGCCGCGATGCGGTATGGGCGGCGCTGAACGATCCAGACATCCTGCGCCAGTGCATTCCCGGCTGCGAAGAGGTGGTCCGGCAGTCCGACACCGAAATGACCGCCAAGGTCGTCGCCAAGGTCGGCCCGGTCAGCGCCAAATTCGCCGGCAAGGTCACCCTGTCGGACCTCGACCCGCCCAACGGCTACACCATCACCGGCGAAGGGTCGGGCGGTGCCGCCGGTTTCGGCAAGGGCGGCGCCACGGTGACGCTGGCCGACGATGGCGGCGCCACGCTGCTGAGCTATACCGCCAAGGCCCAGGTCGGCGGCAAGCTGGCGCAGATCGGCTCGCGGCTGGTCGACGCCACCGCCCGCAAGATGGCGGAGGAGTTCTTCGCCCGTTTTACCCAAATCGTCGGCCCTGCTCCTGCCGAGGCCCCGCCGGCAGTCGAGCCGGTCGCGCCTGAAGCGACCGCTGCGGCGCCCCGGCCGGCAGTCCGGCCGGCCGTCTATTCCGACCCCGCACCGGCCTCGGCCGCCGCGCCGAAGCCCGCCGCCCGCGTGACGGAGGTGCCGCCGGAAATTCCGCTGCCGTTGCCGGTCGGGCGCGGTGCGGGTGTTGGCGGTGGCAATTTCTACGTGCCGTGGGCTGCACTTCTTGTGGTTGTGGTCCTGCTCGCATCGCTTGCTTGGATGAGTTGACGTGGCAGATTGTTCATTGGTCGTACGGCTGCATCAAAGGGGTTTGACACCCTTTCGGAATGTGTATGCTGCCGCGCGATTCCGGTCGGCGCCGTCGGCCGGTGGATCCATCGGAAGGGAAGCCGAAGAATGAAGAAGCTGTTGATGGGCGTTGCCGCCATCGCCGCGGTCGTGATGGGTGCCGGTGCCGCCCAGGCGGCCGATGCCGCCGCCGGCAAGGATGTCTTCAAGGTCTGCATGGCCTGCCACACCGCCGAGCAGGGCAAGAACAAGGTCGGCCCGTCGCTGTTCGGCGTCGTCGGCCGTCCGGCCGCCTCGATCGAGGGCTTCAAGTATTCCGCCCCGATGAAGGAAAAGGGCGCCGGCGGTCTGGTCTGGACCGCGGAAAACCTGGACGCTTACATCAAGGCGCCGAAGGAAATCGTCCCGGGCGGCACGATGGCCTTCGCCGGCCTGAAGGACGACGCCAAGCGCGCCGACCTGATCGCCTTCCTGTCTGAGCAGAAGTAAGACCGCTCTCCCCCGGTCCGGCGGCCGGGGGACGCTTCGGACGGCGAAAGGGCCGGTGGCGATGCCACCGGCCCTTTGCTTTTGAGCCCCTGCGTTTGGGAATAGTCCTTTGGTCCCGAGTCTCAGCCGGCGGCGGCCAGGCTCTTGCTCGCGACCTCGTAAACGTCCGGCGACAGGCCCGACGTGGCGACGATCCGCTGCAGTTCGGCCTTCATCAGCCCCTGGCGGGCCGCGTCATAGCGCCGCAGACGGGAGAAGGGACCCATCAGGCGGGCCGCAACCTGCGGGTTCATCGGATCCAGGCGCAGCACCTGATCGGCGAGGAAGCGGTAGCCGGCACCGCTCGCGTCATGGAAGCGGACCGGGTTGCCGTTGGCGAAGCCGCCGATCAGCGCATAGACCTTGTTCGGGTTCCGGATCTCGAAGGCCGGATGGCCGAGCAGGGCGGTGACGCGGGCCAGCGTGTCGGCGCGGTTGGACATCGCCTGCACGCCGAACCACTTGTCGACCACCAGCGCCTCGCCCTTCCAGCGGGCGTAGAAGTCGGCCAGCGCCGTCTCCCCTTCCGGCGAGGCGGCGTTGGACAGGAACTGCAACGCCGCGATCTCGTCGGTCATGCCCTGGGCGGTGCGGTACTGCGTCAGGCAGAGATCGAGCGCCTCGTCGTCCTCCAGCGCCATCAGATAGGCGAGGCAGAGGTTCTTCAGCGCCCGCTTGCCGATGGCGTCGGCATCGACGGAGAAGGGCTCCTGGCTGCTGTTGCGGCGGTAGAGGTCGAGGAAGCGCGCCCGTAGGCGCCCGGCCATCGTCTTGCGCGCGAATTCGCGCACCGCATGGATGGCGTCGGGATCGACCACCGGCATCTGGGTGCCGAGATAGGCCTCCGTCGGCAGCACCAGCGCCTGGGCGGCGAAGGCGGGATCGCGCTCCGCATCGTCCAGAATCTTGGCAAAGGCGTCGGCATAGCCCTCCGGCAGCACCAGCTCGCGGCCTGCCTGCTTGTCGGCGACGAGGCCAAGCAGGATGCGGGTGCCGAGAATCTGCCCGGCCTCCCACCGGTTGAAGGCGTCGCTGTCGTGCGCCATCAGGAAGGTGAGGTCGGCGTCGGTCAGGTCGGTCTTCAGCTTCACCGGGGCGGAGAAGCCGCGCAGCAGAGACGGCACCGGCCGGGCCGCGATGTCGCGGAAGGTGAAGCTCTGGCTTTCCGCCCTGACATGCAGGATGCGGCTGGTGCCAACGGCCTCCTCCTCGCCGTCCAGGCGCAGCGGCAGGTCCTGGCCGTCGGGCCCGAGCAGGCCGACGACCAGCGGGATGTGCATCGGCTGCTTGGTCGGCTGGCCCGGTGTCGGCGGTACCGTCTGCCTGACCGTCAGGGTGAAGGTTTTGGCTGCCTCATCATGGCTGCCAGCAATGTCGAGTTCCGGCGTGCCGGCCTGCCGGTACCACAGCTGGAACTGGCTCAGGTCGACGCCGCTGGCATCGGCCATGGAGGCGACGAAATCGTCGCAGGTGACCGCCTGCCCGTCATGGCGCTGGAAGTAGAGATCGGTGCCCTTGCGGTAGTTTTCCGGCCCCAGCAGGGTGTGGATCATGCGGATGACTTCCGCACCCTTGTTGTAGACGGTGGGCGTGTAGAAATTGTTGATCTCGACATAGCTGTCCGGGCGCACCGGATGGGCCATTGCGCCGGCATCCTCCTGGAACTGCACGGTGCGCAGCCCCTGGACGTCGGCGATGCGCTTTACCGCGCG
The DNA here is from genome assembly GCF_042604625.1 of Azospirillum sp. A29. NCBI lineage: Bacteria > Pseudomonadati > Pseudomonadota > Alphaproteobacteria > Rhodospirillales > Azospirillaceae > Azospirillum > Azospirillum sp. A29. The sequence continues at coordinate 331,987 of NZ_CP170467.1, read as the reverse complement.
GGAATGCATGTCGGCCGAGAATTCCTGGTCGCGGAAGACGGTCAGCCCTTCCTTCAGCGACAGCTGGAACCAGTCGCGGCAGGTGACGCGGTTGCCGGTCCAGTTGTGGAAATATTCGTGCGCGACCACCGCCTCGATGTTGAGGAAATCGGTGTCGGTCGCGGTCTCAGGCTTCGCCAGGATGTATTTGGTGTTGAAGACGTTGAGCGACTTGTTTTCCATCGCCCCCATGTTGAAGTCGCCGACCGCGACGATGTTGAAGATGTCGAGGTCGTATTCCAGCCCATAGACTTCTTCATCCCAGCGCATCGACTTGACCAGCGAGCGCATGGCGTGGTCGATCTTGTCCTCGTTCCCCGGCTCGACATAGATGCGCAGCGTCACGTCGCGCCCCGACGCGGTGCGGAACTTGTCCTCGCCATGGACGAGGCTGCCGGCGACCAGCGCGAACAAATAGCAGGGCTTGGGGAAGGGATCCTCCCAGCGCGCCCAGTGGCGCCCACCGTCCAGATCGCCGGAAGCAGCCAGGTTGCCGTTGGACAGCAGCACCGGATAGCGCGCCTTGTCCGCGGTGATGGTGGTGCTGTAACGCGCCATTACGTCGGGCCGGTCGGCGAAGTAGGTGATCTTGCGGAAGCCTTCCGCCTCGCACTGGGTGCAGAAGTTGCCGGAGGACTTGTAGAGCCCTTCCAGCGCGGTGTTCTCCTGCGGCTTGATGCGGACGATGGTTTCCAGCGTATAGCTGGCCGGCACTTCCAGCACGATCAGGTGATCGGGGGTGACGGTGTATTCGTCCGGCCCCAGAGTGCGGCCGTCCAGCGCCACCGACACCAGATCCAGCCTCTGCCCGTCGAGCGACAGCGGCTCCGTCGCCGCCTCCGGCCGGTCGGGGTTGCGGCGGATCGCGAGCACCGCGCGGACGGTGGTGACATCCTCGCCCAAATCGACGAACAGGTCGACCGTGTCGATCAGATGCGCCGGCGGGCGATAGTCCTGAAGCCGGATGGCCTTCGGCGTGCCTTTGTCCATGTGCCTTGTCTCTGGTCTGTGTCTGTCTTGCGGATCAAGCCGTTCGGGACAGGTCCGAGGAACAGGGACTGTAGCAAGGCGGGGATGGGTTGTCTTCCGTAGGAAAGGTGGTGGGAATGGGGGTGGTGTCAGTCGGTTGGCGGCAAGCGCCGGAAGTTGCACAACCCAGATCGGGGAGCCGCCACATGAGCAATGCGGCGATCTCCGTCATCAAGTCTGGTTGTGGCTCACGGACGGACAGTTTTAAACGTCTCCGGGAATTTTGCTTTCCCATCATGCGAAACAATCGATCTTCTCGTAATGATCTTGGTTTCTTTATGCGGCAGGATACCAAGGCTACCCGCAAGGGAAGTGAGAAGTTAACTTATTACCCGAAGCTGCGACTTTTTAAAGCACCCCAGAGATAGCGGGTAGACGTACCTTTTGATAGACAACTTCATATTGTTTCTTCACTGTCCGCGGGTTGCATCGAACGATAGGCGTTCACGCTCCGATAAGGGACGGAGTTCTTGCACACTGATTGGGGGCATTTATGAGAAATGCAGCTTTTGCAGCCATGTTGGGGGCTCTGGCTGTTACCGGCTGTGCGTCTATTACCGCGGGCACCACTCAGTCCGTGGCTGTTAACACGCCATCCAAGGATGGCGCGGAATGCAAACTGTCCAATGAGAAGGGCAGTTGGACGATCCCGAAGACGCCGGGAGCGACGACCGTTACGAAAGCTTATGGCGATTTGACCGTAGCCTGTGAGCATGGTGACGGATCGAAGGGGTCCGCGTCGGTCACGTCCAGCACTGCGGGCGCTGCATTCGGCAACATCATTGCTGGGGGAATCATCGGCGCAGCGGTCGATATGGGATCCGGCGCCGCTTATATCTATCCGTCGAGCGTGTCGGTCGTTCTGGCTCCGCCTGCCGGAAATGTACCCACCGGTGGCGCTTCGCAAGGCGCCCCGCTGGTCATGAACCCGGTAACGGCGCCTCGGCTGAGCAAGGACGATGCTGAATCCAAGTTGAAGGATTTGGCCTCGCTCAAAAAGCAGAAGCTGATTACGGAAGCGGAATATCGCGACCGGTCGCGCGAGATTTTGGGACAGATGTAAAGCGGTTGCGCACATCTCCTTTGGGGGGTGTGCGCATTCGGCCATGATCGATTTGACTGAATGTTTTGGCGGATGGGATGTCTTCCGAACAACGGTTCTTAGGGGTTCGTTCAGGTTCAGTAATGCATTGAAATTGTTGACGTGTTTTGGTGAGCGAGTTCTTATAAGTTCCTTGACGACCGCGCCAACCCGCGCCAAAATGTGGGGATGGATGTGGGGATAAAAGACCAAACCAAGATGCCGAAACGTGCCGGGCGTCACCCCGAGAAGGCCCTTACTGCGGTCGCCGTTCGTGCGGCAAAGGCCGGCCGCCATGCCGATGGCAACGGACTGTATCTGGAGGTGGACGCCAGCGGAGCCAAGCACTGGCTCCTGCGCATCGTCATCCAGGGCAAGCGGCGGGACATCGGTCTTGGCTCCGTCTCTCTGGTCTCTCTTGCAGAGGCACGAGAAACTGCCGCCGCCATGAGGAAGGTCGCACGGGCTGGTGGCGATCCGCTCGCCGACCGCCGCGCATCCCGGCGCGTGGTGCCGACATTCAAGGAGGCCGCCGAGTCCTGCCACAAGGAGCACAAGAACGGCTGGAAGAACGATAAGCATGCGGCACAGTGGCTCACCACCTTGGAAACCTATGCCTTCCCATTGTTGGGGCAGGTGAAGGTGGACGAGATCGGCATGCCCGAGGTGCGGGACGTGCTCTTGCCGATCTGGCTGGAGAAGCCGGAGACGGCCCGCCGGGTGCGCCAACGGATCGGAACCGTGCTGGATTGGGCGACCACCAAGGCGTTCCGGGAAGGGGAAAACCCGGTGCGCTCCGTCGCCAAGGGTCTGCCGAAGCAGAAGGACTCGGCCGAGCACTTCGCCGCCCTGCCCTATGATGACGTGCCGGCCTTCCTGACCAAGCTGCGGGCGACCGACCAGACCGGCCCGGTGATCAAGCTGGCGATGGAGTTCCTGATCCTGACCGCGGTGCGGTCAGGGGAGATGCGCGGCGCCGTATGGCGGGAGATCGACACCGAGGCCAAGCTGTGGACGATCCCGGCCGAGCGGATGAAGGCGGGCAAGCCGCATGTGGTGCCGCTGGCGCCGCGCGCCGTCGAGCTGCTGGAGGAAGCCCGTAAGCTGGCCCGCAAGCCCGATGATGGCGACGCCCTGGTGTTCGAGGGCAGCAAGCCCGACAAGCCCATGTCCGACATGACGCTGACCATGTTGCTGCGGCGGATGAAGATCGAAGCGACCGCCCACGGTTTCCGCTCGGCCTTCCGCGACTGGACGGCCGAGACGACGAACACCCCCAGCGACGTGGCCGAGATGGCATTGGCCCACATCATCAAGAACAAGGTGGAGGCCGCCTATCGGCGCGGCGATCTTTTGGAGAAGCGCCGGACGCTCATGGACCAATGGGCGCAGTTCTGCGCCATCGGTCCGACAGCCAAGGCGACTGGTGCACGCGAGCGGCCAGCCGGCGACGATACCGGATGATTTGAAGCCGGCCGCCCTTCCTCATTGGGCGCCGTTTCACCCAGAGTCTTCGATGTTGCTGTTTCGTGCTATTCTGAGTCCGGCGCGGCTACCCCGACGGGGGGAACAGGTGACACCGCATCACCCCGCCGCGCCGACCCTCCTTGCGGCTAGCGCCTGCGGAGGCGTCTCTTGGATACCAGCCTTTTTCCATTCCCAGACGCTTTGTCATTTGCCGAGATCTCGCGCGCCTGGAGTCAATGTCCAGGCGCTCCTGACGCAGAGGAAATTCAAACGGTTCTGGTCCGCGCCATGTGGCGCGGAGCCTTTGAACGCGATGGAGAGCCGCTGACCTTCCTGTTTCGGAGGCCGGAAAATCGCAAGATGCCGGATGGCAGCACCATTAGGTACGACGGCGAGGCAAATGGAATTGTCACACGGTCTGTGCGCCGGCCGCTTGGCAGCGATCATTCGGATGAAGAGTCTCGAGGGGTGATGACTTCCGAGCGGGAGCAGATTTCATTCTCACGGGCTCTCATCTTGGAGGCGATGCACTATCTACGCCCGGAACACGGTGGCGACCCGTTTGCTCACTTAACCTTCGAAGGAATGGCGGCTGTTTCCCTTTCAAAATACGATCCGACTGCCCGTGCAGCCTATCTCGACCATCTACGTCTGTCGCCAACCGACCTCGCCGAATGGTTCAGCAGCGCTCCGTTGAACTGGCCGCGCCCGGCATGGTTGCCTTCTGGTGCTGTAGCGGCCGAGCCAAATAATGACGCCGCTGCACTGAGCGAAGGCGGCGTGCGAACTTCCCGGTTCTGGACCTTGGGGCAGTCCCTACACTGGATAGTTTTTCGGGCGTACCCCGCGGACGATGAGCAGATCACCCACGCACGCCTGTGCCTTCGGTACGGCGCCGGTTCTGCTCCGGCAACAATGGGGCCGAATGAAGCTCTAGATGAGTTGCAGGCGGCATTGGAAGAGGGCCGGCTATCTGCCAGCGGCCAGCGCAGCATGATCGCCAGGGACATGATCGGGGATCGCAGGCAGATTGAGTCGACCCGGAGCTATGTACCTGAAGTCTTCTGGCATGGCGCTCAGATCGACCGAGATAGAATGGGCAGCGCCGTCGATGCGGCAGGTGAACGCTGGACGGCGTTGCTGTGCCCTCGGACCGTCGTTACCAGTCTCTGGCCTCAGAAGCCAATTGTTGAGAATACGAATCAGACTAACAAAGAGGAATTTCCCGCCGCGAGTGATGAAACCATTGTGACTATGACAATTTATTCCCGCAATAATACTGAGGAAACATCGCCGCAGAGAAAAAAGAGGATCACCAAAGACTTGGCGGAATGGGCGCCGATCTATATGGCCGCCAATGGGAAGGTAGACGAAGCGACCTTCCATACCGCCGCTATTGAGAAGTTCGGAAAGGTGACCCGCGCCCAGATTCGAGCCGAACATAAGAAATACGCCAAGCTGACGAGGGGAGAGAAACCAAATCGCCAAATCAAATCGCCAAGAATATAAATTCGGCGATTTGGCGATTATAGACGGCGATTTCAGAAGATTAGACAGTCTCCGAACCGCAGCGAAGTCGAGTGACATCGCAAGGAACGGAGAACACCATGGGCCAAATCGAACCCGTTCTTGTCGATACTGAAACTGCCCGCAGGATGTTGGGCAATATTGGTAAGACGAAGCTCTTCGCCCTCTTCAATGAAGGAAAGCTGGAGCGCAAGAAGCTCGGAACGAAGACGCTGGTGCCGGTTGCCAGCATCCATGCCTTCGCGGCCAGCCTGGAAGCCGCGTAACAATGCCCCTGAAACAACACCGCCCCGAAACCGCGCTTGTGGCGAGCGCGACCGGGGCGGCGGGTAAATTCGGACTGCTGACTGCTCCGATTTTTACCCCCTTCACTGCCTTCGATGCAACCCCCGCTGCAGCCTGTGCCATCGCACGCCGGTTTGGCCTTTGCCCGACCACCGCCGCTGCAATCGCGGAACTGGCGTTCAGCCACCTGGGGGCCACATGGCCGCCCCTGTGATCCGCCTCCCCGTCCGCCGCCGGCTGCACATCGCCCGGCCGCTGACGCCCACCCAGACCATCGGCGGCATCGTCGAGGACCTGGAGCATCTGCCCCAGCATCCTGACCCGATCGACGTTCGCGCCATCGCCGACCGGCTGCATACGCTGGCCGACCGGCTGGAGGGAGCCACGGCATGAGCTTCCTCATCCCGATCCGCATCGCCCCCATCGAGGAAACCGTGATCGACGCCAGCGCCCCGTCGGAGCGCGTTCGCATCGTCATGCAGGCTTGCGCCGGGGAGCCTCCGGGCCATCAGAAGCGGCTCATCACGAGCCTCTACGAGGCCGGCGCCCTGTACGCCGACGAGGCCATCAGCCTGATCGCGCGCCTTGGTCTCGTCGCCCGTCATCTGCATAGTCATCACAACCATGCAGGCCAGCAGCACCGGGCACCTTTCCTGCTTGGACAGGGGTAGTGCAGTCATCGACTGCATGCCGCCGGCGGAAGGTATGGTGATTTCCACCATACCTTTGCTGAGGACGGGGCGCCGGCCGAAGGTATCAGGGTTTTCTTGATGCCTTGGCTGGGGACAAGAGCACTAGCTGAAGGCGCCTGTATTTCGCAGGCGCCTTGGAGGCCGCCCCTTGCTGAACGCCGCCGGAGCGCCGCGAAAGCCCGAAGACCAGTCTCGGATTTTCCGAGGATGGCGAATCGCCTGAGACTCAGGCGCGCCCAAGGTATGGCCGAAATGACCACACCTTCACAGCTCGGCAAGCCGCCCGGCGCCGCCATCCGACAGAGCCTGTCACAGAGGCTGTGGCAGGCTCGCCACAGCGCAGCGACAGGCGCCCCGGCCGAGGCTCGGCACGCCCCAGCGTCACAACCGGGGGCCGCCCTCAGCGGCCTGCGTCACCAGAATGGTGACGCAGATCGAGGGGCAAGGTACCCCTCGTGTGGTGGGTGTCAGCGCGGGCGCGCAGCTACCCAAAGCGATGGCGATGTGCCCGATGCCTTTCGATAGGGCCGTGGACGGCAGGTTGAAGGCGTTGCCATTTGCCACAGGCTCAGGCGGCAGGCTTGTCACCCCGCCAGCGCCGCAGGGGCGTTTTGATCATCGAGCAAATCGGTAGCGTGGACACCGTCGGCAAAGTTCGCACACGTGCGAACTTTGTTTAGGTCACTCGAATGAATCCACAGTGCCTACACCGACTGGTCTGTCCGCCGAGCAGCTGGACTAGTTTCGGTGGTCGAGCGATCCATAGTGGCCGCACCCGCCGGCTGCCGTCCTGCTTGGCGTCGTGGGTTTCGGTCACCGAGCGAATCCACAGTGGCCGCACCTCGGCGCCGACCACCAAGAGTCCCGCTTCAGTTTCGGCCACCGAGCGAAATCGCAGTGACCGCACCGCCGGTCGCCGTTGCGCTCGCATTCGGCCAATTTCGGCTACCGAGCGAACCCACGGTGTCCGCACCTCGACCCGGACGGGGCCTAACCCGCCAGCGGTTTCGGCTACCGAGCGAACCCACGGCGTCCGCACCTTATCCAGGGACAAGGAGTTGATCTGGAACGATCAACCCCTTCGGCCGCATCTGATGTTCGCTCGGCTGCCCGGCCCGCAAGGGGCTAACGCTGGGCTTCGGCGTTGCCGACCGCCTTCGCGGTTCGCTTGGCGCCTTACGACGACCCGAAACGGTCGCCGACGACAGGGACGCCAGCGCTCGGCGCAGAATGTTGCGCGCCGCGTTTACGTCCGCGTTGTCCTCATGTCCGCACCGGATGCAGAGGAACTCAGCCTGGGAGCGGCGGTTCTCGGCATCCACATGCCCGCAGGCAGGGCAGGTGCGGCTGGTGTCTCGGGGATCGACGGCCACCACCATGCCGCCGCGCGCCGTGACCTTGTAGGTGAGCAGCAACCGGAACAGGCCGGGCGATACATCGAGCAGGGATCGGTTCAGCCCGGCCTTGGCCTTCACGTTGCAGCCGGGCTGCTCGACCGTGCCTGCCGCAGATGCCGTCATGTTCCGGACCCGCAGGTCTTCGATGGCTACCAAGCCGTACCGGCTGGCGAGGTCCGTCGTCACCTGATGCAACTGAGCCTTCCGGCGGGCCGCGATACGTCGGGCAATGGCGGCCAGCTTCTCGCGGCGCTTCGCCCGCCGTCGTGATCCGCGCCGACAGCGGGACAATTCCCATTGCAGCCGTCGGCGGCGTTTCTCCAAGTGCAGAGGTGTTCGGTCGACCGGCAGCGCCTCCCCCTCGCTGGTCATCAGCGGCACCACCACGCCGATGTCAATCCCAATCGCTCCGCCGGGGCCTGACTGCAGCGTCAGCGCAATCTCGGCGGCAACGCAGATGAACCAGCGATCCCCTTCCCTGACCACCGTCGCTGACTTGGCTTCACCGCGGACGTGCGTGTGCTTCACCCACTCGATGCGCCCGATCTTCGGCAGCTTCACCGAGTCGCGGCCGAACACGACCAGCATATAGAAGGGGCGGGTATCGGAATTCCGATGCTGGAACACCCGGAACTGGAAGCTCTCGTTCTGGTGCTTTCGCCGCAGGGACGGATAGCGGGCGCGGCCCTCGAAGAAGTTCTTGTACGCCTTGTCGAGGTCGCGCAGCCCCGCCATCAGGATGTCAGCCGGGCAATCGGCCAGCCAGTCGAACTCAGCCCGGGCATGCTTCAGTTCCAGCCCCTGCCGATTGGCATTGAAGCGGCAGTCCCGCCGGTGCCAATCGGTTCCCGCTGGCCGGCCGTACCAAATCCGCTGCTGGAGAGCCGCGTTGTAGACCGCCCGCACAGCCCCGCACCAGGAGCGCATACGAGCATCCTGCTCCGCCGTCGGGTAGAGGCGGAACTTGAACGTGCGCATGACGGTCCTGTTCGGCGAAGCCTCGGCCATGGCTCGTGCACTCCAACGAGCGTGGCGTCCGCCTGCGCATCCCTGCGCGGCGCGGGCAACCTCAAGCGGACAGGGTCGCGCTGGAGGCGGGAGGAGTCGACGGGTGGGGACGGGGTAGCGCTGCTTTCACGCCCGCGGCGGTGTGGTTCTCGATCGATAGAGCTTGCCACTCGATGGCCTGCTGTACCTCAGCGGAGAGGGGAGATGGTAGGAAGGAACACCGTTGCCGCACCTCCGCCGGTGGGTGGGCGAGTAGGGTCAGGGAGGGAAAGCCTCGTCCATCGAAACGTCGACCCTGTGGTATCTGTCGGCTCGACGCCGTCGACAACAATCCACCACAGTCGCGGACCGGCCGGTTATCATGCTCAAACTGGGAGCATCGTCATGATGCAAGCCGACGGGCCATGTAAAGAACGTTAAGAGCGGTTCAGTCATGACAGACATGGGATCACAGTTTCCGCCCTCCCGCATCGCGGTAATCGGCAGTTGCATAACCCTCCAAGTGTTGCGCACGCTCGGCATCGGCCGTGGCCAGATCGTTGTCCATGGGCTGCGAACCTCTTTCGCCGGGTTGATCCCGCCCACCCCCGATTGTCCGGTAATCGATGCGTTGATCCTTACCGGTCGGAGCCTGGAGCCGGCCGTGGAGCGATGGCTGTCGGCCGAATTGTCAAAGTCGATTCCCCAGGCGATTGCCAGGCATCGGCCCGACCTTCTGATTGTCGACCTGATCGAGGAGCGTTTCGACCTGCTCATGCTCGACAGCGGGCTGGTCGTTAACGAAAGCTGGGATCTGGTGTCGAACGGACTGCCGGACCTGCCGGAGTTGGCCTCTGCAAGACGGATCGACCGGTTGTCTGACGAGGCGTGGACGCAGTGGGAGCAGGGAATGCTGCGCTTTCGGCGGTGGATGGACCGGCAGGGACAGAACAGCTGCCGGATCGTGCTTCTGCGCACGTCCTGGGCGGAGGTGCAACGCACGCCCGGCGGGCGGCTGACACCGCTTCCGGATGCGACTGTCATCATGCCGGGCAGGATCGCATCGCGACAGGCCCACAACGAGCGCCTGGAGCGGTGCCACGCGCACTTCCAGGCGCTATTCCCGGAAGCTGTGGTAGTTGAGGCTCCACCCGAGACCCATGTGGCCGATCCGGACCATATTTGGGGGCTCGAGCCGTTCCACTACATTCCTGCTTTCTACGAGGCGGTGGCCCGGCGGTTGGATGAACTCGGAATCAGACCCCGCCCCATGACCTGAGCGGGATCGGCTTAGTCCGTCGGGCCGGTCGCTTGCGACGCCCCGGCCGCTCTGCTACAACGCGCCACCTTCGGACAAGCACCGCAGGGTGGGCGGCATGCAGCGCTACCTGAAATACCCCGACGTCGCCGACGCTTTACATTCGGCGATCTCGGAAAAGCGCCCCTTCTCCCTGATCCGGCTCGGTGACGGTGAGGCCCGGATCATGGGGTATCCGGTCCACACCAACTGGCTGTCCGTTTCCGAGATGATGAAGGTGTGGTTCGGCCATCCATTCTTTCCGGATGCTGCCGTTCAGCAAATCCAGGCCGATCTCAGGATGGCTTGCCTCACCGCTGATATCCTGGGGCTTCCCAACCCGGACACCGTGTCGGATGCCGACCGGTCCGATCCGTTCAAGGCCGCCGCATTCTATGTACGGGAATTCGGATATCTTGCCGATGGCACGATGCTCACCTCCCCCGGCATCCACACCAACTTGGAGCGGGAAGGCCTCTACGACAGGCTGCTCGGTGGATTGGACGAGGTGGTGCTGATCACCTCACGTGATGTCGCCGGCACAGTCGCCGACCGTTTTGGCATCGCTAAGGTCACTCCCTTCCTGATACCGCCGGAGATGCATTACTCCGACCTTCCGCAGGCGGAAAAGTTGGAACAGATTCTGCTCAACCCGCATTTCCCCACCCGATATCTGGAGGTCGGCGCCTTCATCAGCGACCATGTCCGGCGTCGGCCGGGCGTGCCCGTCCTGATCGGCGCGGGAATTCTCGGTAAGGTTTATTGCTGCTGGGCCAAATCCGTCGGCGCGGTCGCTATCGATATCGGGTCGGTATTCGATCTCTGGGCCGGATTGCGGACGCGAGCCAACCCGCTTTTCCGCTCCGGAAGATTGGTGCAGGACGCCACCGGCCGCCCGCCTTGGCTGGTCGATACGGAAAGCGACGGCAGCTCGAGCCCGCCGCCAGACGTCCCGATGCGGGAGGTCTGCGGAACCGTCGACAAGGGGCGCTCCGTCCTAGTCTTCGACGGCATTGTCGATCAGTCCCGCTTGGCCAAGCCCCTGCAACTGCGGTGCAGCGTCGGTGGCGTGCTGATCGGTGCCCATCTGACCGGTGATCCCATCGATGTCGCCCGTGTTGATCCTCCCGACGCCGGGGCTGCCTTGCCCGCGCAGTGTCGATTTCGCGCGGCTTTTGCGATCGACGACGGGACGATGGACGTTCATGGCGTGATGCTGGAGACGCTGGATCGGGAAGGCGATTGGATGACGGTGGACGTTGTCGGACCGAACCCGGCCTTCTCCTCCCTCATCTGCGTCCGACACCGGCTGGTGCGCTTTACCGTTCCATCGTGCAGCATGCCGGGGCAAGGTCCATTGCACGTCGTACTCCGCCTGCCCAGCCGCATCCCGGCCGGCTATCGCGATGATGAAGCCTTGAGTCCACTGCCGCTGGAAGATGCTGACGCCTCAGCCGACTGCGCAATGCAGATCCGTCTCGGCATCGATCGATACCTCTTGCGCGACGGACGGGCAGGGCTGCTGCTGCCGGCATCGACCGCGGAAGGCGCGTTGCTGGAATTCCAAGACACCACGCCGGCTGACCGGTAATCGCTTAGCCTCAACGCGAGCGGCTGAGGGGATGGGGGGCGCGCTCCTGCAGCAGGCGCAGAACCCGGTCGCGCTGCTCGGTCATCGCCCGCAGTTGCTCGTCGGTCTGTCGCCACATGTCCAGCCGCTCCTGCGATTTGGCGGTCAGCCTTTCCGCCCTTGCCCGCAACGCCTCGCGCTCTTGGTCGAGCAGCAGCGTGCGATAGGTCCGGATTTGGCGGAAGAGACGCTCACGGCATCCATCGATCTCCGCCATGAGGGACTTTCGGCCATCGTCCTCGCACAGAGCCGTCAGGAGACCATGCAGGTGCCCGACGTCGAACAGACCGTCGTCGCCGACTCCGCTACGCGACCCGGCCGAGCGAACCCGGTCGGCATGAATGGCGTCCTGCTCCAGATCGACCGTGAGGTCATCCAACTCGCCGTCAGGCAGTTGGGCCTGGATGGTGGCGAGCACGGCCTCGTCGCCCCCGGCGACCATCGTGTCGAACTCCAGCCACACTCGCGGACGCCCGCGTGTCTGCTGCTCCGCCTCCAGGTTGTGCAGCGCCCAGAGCAGTTGGCTGTGCTCGGCGGACAGTCCGTCGCGACGCGCCAGCGACCGAGCCACCGACCAGGGGTCGCGAACAACGTGCAGATAACTGATGCGCGCCGGCAGGGCTTCCAGACGCGGAATCCAGAAGGACAGCGTGCGGCAAAGGCGAGGATCCTTCAGGAACCAGAGGCGCCGGTCGCGGCCCAGATCCGAGAGGAAGGCCTGCGCCCGCTTCGAGAGCGATCCGTCGGCAGCCTGGCTGTTTTCGGGCGCGGCCATGTCGATCGTGTCCCAGCTGCCGCCGGCTGCGGCAAGCAGTTGCTCGTTGATGGTGACGAACTCCTCGTGCTCCCAGTAGCCGTCGGGATTGCCATCGTCGGCGCCGATGAAGCGGTCGCCTTGGCAGACCCCGCGCTTGCCGAACCAGCCGGCCAGCGCCGAGGTGCCGCTGCGGTGCATGCCCAGAACCACGAAGCCGACGGCACCGGTCTTCAGGATTTCCGGCCGCTCCCGGGCCAGCCAATCGAAGAAGCAGCTCCCCTTCGTTCGCAAGGGCGTCGGAAATGCCGTTGCCAGCGACGGATCGTTGCGGAAGAGGAGACGAACCTCCCGCGAGACCGGCACGCCGTTGTCGAAACGGCCATAGGCCCACCAGTCGCGCGGGATGTTAGGGCCAGCAGGAGCGGCGATGGCCCGCTTGTACCAGTGCCAGAGTTCGTGGACGTGAATGTTGCCGTCCGCATAGCGTTCGGTCATCACGTCGCCGACGGAATTGATCTTGGTGAAGTGATAGAACTTCAGCGGGCTGCCGTTGACGAGAATGCCGCCGTCGTGCCCGATCTCAATTTGCCGCCGGCTGAGATTCCAACTTGCGACGTTGCATCCCGGGTCACGCAGGATGCGCACACCGTCGAAGAAGGCCGGCACCAGATCGCACCATTTCTGGTCCGTGAAAATCCCGTTGTCCGGGTCGTCGTAGCAGGCGAGGTGCAGCATATCCGCCCACCAGTCGGCGAAGCGGCGCCCCTCCGCAACGTTGCGTACCGCGATGAAACCGAGATTGTAGGTCCCGTATTTCAGCGATCCCAGTTCGTTGTCGGCGATGACGGGCAGCGTGTCGTTCGGGTCGATCTGGTGCGGTGTCAGCAGGATCGCCCCGTCGTCGGGCCGGCCGAGCGTCTCATCGAGTGACGAGAACACCGCGATGTCCGGGTCGAGATAGACCACCGTCTCGCAGCCGAGCCGAAGCATCTCCGCCAGCATGCGCCCCTTCACCGCGGTACAGGCCTCCACGACGTCGTGGCCGAAGATCCAGCTGTCGAAGTGCGGGATACCGAGATCGCGCGCAAAGACCACCTTGTCGAAGCCGGCATGCGCCTCCGTCGCCGACACGCCGTCCGGCAACTCATCGACGATCAGCGCCCACATGGTCCAATCCGGATGCACGCGGCGCAGCGTCTGCGCCAGCACGCGCGCCCGCGACAGGTAGCTGTAGGTGAAGCTGGTGAAACAATGCACGCCGGTCATGTCCTGGCCTCCGTCCGTTCGACGAGCGCCGCCGTCGCTCCGCAATGGTCGAGCGTGCCCGCCGGGATCCCCACCTGCAGGCGGTCGCGCACATACTCCACCGCCGCGAAGCTGGTGAAGAACTCCAGAAGGTCGCTTTCATTGCGGAAAACATGGCCACGCCCCAGCCGGGACACCGTCGCGGCAACGTTGCCGCCGGTTTCCAGCGCCACCACATCGGCTCCCGCAGCCAACGCCTCGTGGGTCACGAAGGAAAATGTTTCCGGCCAGACGGACGGGACCAGGACCAGATCGATGGCATGGGCCGCCAGGGACTCCGCCATGCCGTGGCGGTCGGTGGCGGTGACGGTCACTGCGACCTCCGCCACGCCCGGAAGACCGCGGTGCAGTCCGGGTGCGGCGAAATGGTAGAACCGGTAGCTGAAGCTGCCGCGCAATGCGTCGACCAGATCCTCAAGCAGGCCCCAGCCCTTGTGGAAGGTCGGGCTTCCGACGAAAGCTACACGCACGGGATTTCCGGGCAGGCCGACGGTGGAGCCATCGCCGGCCGAAAGCCGCAATCCGCTCTCGACGAACCGGCAATGCTCCAGCACCTCGGTCGACAGCGCCGGCAGCCACGTCCCATGGCGCCACAGGTCCAGAGCGCTGCGCGACGGTGCCACCACATGGAAGCGGATTTCGGTGAACAGCCGCTCCATGCTGCGGAGATGGCGGCTCCGCTCCCCGCCGTGGATGCAGATGGCGCAGGCAGTGCTGTCGGGCGGCGGCGCCCCACAGAAGGAAACATCGTTCCGCAGCAGGGTGTGATTGGCACAGAGGGAGGAAAAATCATGCACCCAGAACCAGTTGCGGGATGATTTCACCGCGCGCTGCAGCGCGACCAGCCCGTCTACCCGGTGGCCTAGCGCGCAGTGGACCGTAAACAGGCGGTCGAGAGCGCGGCCATCGAAGCACTTTGCGAGAGACCAGGCGAGGTCGTCGTGGTTCGATGTCCCGACATGGACGCCGTCGACCACCACTTCCAACAGATCCGCGCCCGGACCCTGCGGGTCGATCAACAGCACCGGAAGGCCGGGCGAAATGTGGATGTAGATGTAATCCTGTACGTTGAAGCGCTTCTGCTCGTCCGAGATGACGATCTGGGTGCCGCCGAAGGACCGGATGTAGCAGTCGTGGCTGACGGAGAGGACGACGCCCCGGCGTCCACGCCGCTGAGCGCCGGGACGGATGCACGATCGCTCGGTCAGCGCTTCGGCAAGCCGCTCGCGGTGCAGGCGTGTCACGGCGTTCGGAACGGTGGCTTCGCGCCGCGTCGGCACCGGCGGAAGGCTCCGCAGGATGGCACGCCGGTGCCCGTCATGCGGCTTGGCACGGCGGCCCTCGGCCATTCCGGCGACGACGTAGTGCCAGAAGGGGTTGATCCCGGCTCCCGTAACGTCCGGGTTCGCCGCTGCATAGTAGAGGGTGTCGAAAGCGGAACTGGGATTCCGTCCCTCGCGCCAACCGATCCGGCAGAAATGATGCAAAAGGGCGGAATCCGATGTCCCGGAGCCGAGTGTCGCAAGATCGGGATAGGTGGCCCGGTAGTAGGCGGGGTCGAAGTACGGAGCGACCGCCGCGGTGACCTCGTCGACTGGCAACTCACCCTGGGCGTTATCGCGATCGTCCGGCTGCGCCATCGGCACCGTCTGACCGGACCATGGAGCCGCCATTGCCATGGCATGTCCGAAAGCCAGCGCGCGCGCGAACGGCAATCCCATCGAACGGAAATGCCCAACGGCCCGGCTCAGCGCTTCTTCCGAAAAGGCGGTGGGCGACAACGCAGCCGTCGAGGATCCGTCGATTTGAATCTCGACCTTTTCGGTCCAGCCATCGCTATGCACGACCTGCATTTCTGCCCACCCTGCCGCAATTTCCTCCCGCAAAAGTGGTAGAATCGTGCAAACGAAGGGTGTAAACGGGTGATTCTTGATCGAAAGAGATGCTGCGTGTATGTGGTTGAACTGTCTCAGGCTCGTTTTGAGAGACAGCTCTTCTACGAAAAGTGCACCTGCGCCATTTGAGACAAAAACTGTGAGCAGCCAGCCGGCATCATCGGTAAAGCACGTCGTAACGATGGATTTTTTGTCTCTGCTTCTTGGCATTTAGAGGAAAGATTCGTAAAAAGGATTTTGGAGACGACTGCATAAACCAGCGAGTGACTGCATTATCATGCGTTCGAACAACACGGCAAGCGTTCTCTACCCATTAAACGCGCCCGGGCAATTCCAGTGATGATCGGACGTACCTGCGGGCCAGTTTCCTGCGGTCAGCAGCGCCCACTGCCGCAGGAAACGTGAGGTCGCCACCCTGTTTGACAGGACAGACGCCCTTTCTATACCGTTGGCCGAATGGCGAAACATGAGTGGGATTGTGGAGCATGCGGCCGGATTTCATTGGAATTGGGGCGCAAAAGTCCGGGACGACCTGGATTTACGAAACTTTGTCTTCTCATCCGGACATCCGTTTCCCTGCCGGAAAGGAAATCCACTTTTGGGACGCTCGCCGGGACATGGGCGTCAACTGGTGGCTAAGCCTGTTCCGCCCCGCCGCTGAAGTTCCCAATGCACATGCGATCAGCATCCGCACCGGTGAGATAACGCCCGCATACGCGATCATTTCCGTCGATGCGATTCGCGAGCTTTACAGCCTGTGTCCAGACCTTCGTCTCTTCTATGTGCTGCGCAATCCCATTGAGCGGGCGTGGTCCGCCGCGCGCATGGCTGTGCTTCGCGCGGAAATGACGGTGGACGAAGCCTCTGAACAATGGTTCCTCGACCATTTCCGCTCAGCCGGCTCGAGGCGCCGTGGGGCTTATGCGGAGGCGATTCTGCGTTGGCGGTCCATATTTCCGGCAGAGCAGCTGATGATCGGGCTCTTCGAGGAAATGGTGGCCGAACCAAGAGCGTTCCTATCGCAACTGTGCAAACATATTGGCGTCGACGGGCGCTTTTACGATGCGATACCGGATGAGACCTTGCGTCGGCCTGTGTTTCAGGGGCCTTCCGCTCCACTGCCTTCCCGGCTTCGCCACGCGCTTGTGGATCAGTACGGTGATTCGGTAACGGCGTTGGGTCGGCTGCTGGAAACCGACTTGTCACACTGGCTGACCGAGTCCCCGATTGATGAACCAAACCTAACATAGGGAAGATTTGGCCAGCCTCATCGCTGCGCCTGTACGCCCATGAGCCAGTAGCCCTGCCCGAATACGATCAGGATAGCGGCACTGATATCTGAATGCGTGCGGAATGGCGACTTTCAATCGACAGCTGATTGGTCATGGGGCACCATCATCCCTTGCCCGGCTTCCGCTTCGTCCGACCGCCGGCCGCCTCCCCCTCCTTGCGCTGAATGAACAACCGCCCGGCCTGCATCGCTGCGGCCCGGCTGATATAGCTGCCGCACTCGAACCGCTGACCATCGAACACCACGGCGAGGGTGAACTTCTGCGAGCCGACTTCGTCGACGATGATCGAGGAGGAGGCCTTCATTCGCCGGCACCGCTGGACGCCGGCTTTGCCGGGTTCTCGCGCCACCGGACGCCAGCGCCTCCGCCGTTCGCAGCTATGAACTGAATGCCTGCACCTTCCAACGCGGCACGGATATCCGCCAGCGTTCGGGCGTAGGGTGTCCTGGCTCCCCGCTCGAAATCAGCCAAGGTCTGCTTTGCCACCTTTGCACGCTCGGCCAAATCAGCCTGAGACCAGTTCAGGAGCGCGCGGGCGGCACGGCATTGATCCGGGAAGATCGCATTTTCTGGCATAAGGTCAATATTTCTCATTGACGTTAAGGCGCGGTAAGGCCAATATTTTTGCATAAGGTTGGTCTATACGCAACGAGGCTATCTGTCATGATCTGCCGAGCCAAGCTGTTCCGCCTCGCATGGTCCACCGCCCGCAGCATGTCGCTGTTCAACAAGACCAGCCCGCGCCGGGAGTTCGCCTATGCACTGAAGCTCGCCTGGAAGGAGATGAAGAAGCGCGCCGGTCTGGAGTCGATGTACGCCCGCCAGACGGCCGAGAAGGTCGCCGCCGACCGGGCGGCGCTGCTGGAGGCTCGCGCCCGTGCCCAGCCGGATTGGGACGCCCAAGACGCCGCCGCCATCGCCAAGGCCAACAACGGGCTGAGCCGCCAACTCAACGCCGCCGCGGCTCGTGCCGAGCGTCGCTTTGGCTGCAAGATGTACGGTGGCGGCTACGGTTCGGTGAAGTACACCGCCTGCCATTGACCGGCCACCGGCCGAGCGCAGCGCCTTGAGTCGCAGAATTGCACACAGCCACTCCGTTCCCGCGCCGCCGCGTCCCGCTTAGCCTCGCCTAATCCAGGGCCACCAGTCCTCGCTATCCACCCCCACCACCTCGCAACGCGCCGTCCGGCGCGAACGCCCCCGCCTTGCCTGGAGGATCCCGCATGAGCCGCCTTGCCCTGTTCGCCACCGCCACGGCGTTCGCCGCCACCATCGCCACCATCGCCGCCGGGGCTGCCTCCCTCGCCAACCAGCCGCCAGAGCCGGTACCGGTGCTGCACATCGCCACCGAGGGCGCCTTCGCCCCGTGGAACGCCACCGCCGCCGACGGCAAGCTGGTTGGGTTCGAGATCGACTTGGCCAACGACCTGTGCCGCCGGATGCGGGTCCGCTGCGCCATCGTCGCCCAGGACTGGAGCGGCATCCTGCCCGGCCTGCAGCAGGGCCGGTATGACGCCGTGATGGCGGGTGTCAGCATCAGCGCCGAGCGGGCCGAGGTGCTGGACTTTAGTCGCGCCTATGCCGCCGACCCGGCGGTGTTCGCGGTGCGGCCGGGTTCGACGCTGGCCGCCTCCATGCCCGACCTGGACCGCGCCGACCTTTCCACAGAGGCCGGCCAGCGCATTGCCAGCAGCGCGGCCCGCGCCCTGGACGGGAAGGTGATCGCCGTGCAGGCCTCGACCATCCACGCCCACATCCTCGAGACGCTGCTCCCCCGCGTCTGGCTGCGCTTCTACGAGACGGTGGACGCCGCGGCCCTGGACCTTGCCGCCGGCCGCGTCGACGCGATGCTGACCGCCCGGACGTCGGTGGAGGCCCTGCGTGCCGCTGGCGGGCACCTGATCCCGGCCGGCCCTGCCTTCAGCGGCGGCCCGTTGGGCGGAGGCGTGGCTGTTGCCGTAAGGAAGGGCGACCAGATGTCCGCCCGCTTCACCCAGGCCATCGCCAGCGCCACCGAGGACGGCACCACCGCGCGCCTGTCCGGCCGCTGGTTCGGTGCCGACCTGTCGACCCGCTGACCGCCAGAACGACGAACGCCCGGCCGCGGGAACGGTCGGGCGCCCACCGAAGGCACTGCAGACGCGGCGCCATCCGTTGACCCCCATGGAACCGAAATAAACCATGACGATCAAACCCGAACATACCCCGACCGAAGCCGAATGCAACACCGCCCCTTTCCGCGCCTCGCTGCTGGCGACGACCACCATTCCCGCACTCGGGATGACCTTCCGGGAGGCCGCGGACCAGACACGCGCCCTGCTGGAGGCGCACCCCGCCATTCCGGAAGAGGATGAAGCGACGCAGGATGCCAGCGGGAAAGCATGGGAGCGCCTGCATGGTGCCATCTTGGCCGCCCCCGCCGAGACCTTCGCCGACTTCCTCGCCAAGGCCGAGCGGATGGCATGCCCGCACATCGGCGCCCGTACCTTCCTCCTGAAGGAGGCGGAAAGGAGCGCCCTGGAGCAGGACATCGAGCGCCTGCGCCAGCAGATCGCCACCAACGCCGGCACTGACGCCGAGATCCTTGCCGCCTTCGCGCGGTGGAAGCAAGCCGTGACGGAGCTTGTTGGGCGGACGGGGGGCCTCGACGACGACGCCTTTGCCAGCAAGAGCGAAGAGGTGGACGCCGCCGCCCTGGAGGTGATCGAGCCCGCGCCCGCGACCATGGAGGGGCTGGCTGCCCAGGTCTACACCATGTTCCACCTGGAGCATTGCGGGACGATGGAGAACCCGACGGACATTGCACTTAACCCGCCCTTCGATCCGGACGACCCGCACACCCTGGCAATCCACACCATCGTCAATCGCGTAAAACAGCTGGGATGCTCCGGCATCCCGACCCCAGAGGCGGGCGAATCCTTGGGCTCCCTTTACGCGCGCTGGGAGGAAGCCCGCGCCCGGTATCTTGCCGACGGCGACAAGACGGACGAGGAGCTGGAGGCCCTGGAGAACGGGCTCGACCAGATCGAAGATCGGCTGGAGTCGGAGCCGGTGCGGTGCGCCGCCGACGCCGTCGCGAAGCTGGGCTATTTCCTGGCTGCGTCGAATGCGATGCTTGAGAGCGGACAGACGCCCAACCTCAACCCGCAGCTTTCGGCCCCGCTGGACCGCGTTCTTGCTGCCGTTGAGGACGGCGCCCCGGCAATGCCCGAGACCATGCGGGCGCCGATCCAGGCTCTGGCGGCCGGACTGCGACAGTTGATGCAGCGCCGGGTGATGCTGGCGATGGAGGCCGGGCACGCGGCCGACGCCTACCAGCTCCCCAAGGAAGTGTCTCGGGCCATGCAAGCCGTGTGTGTGCGCAACGCGGCGGAGAGCGCAGCAGCCGAAGCTCGGGGCTCCAATCATGTGGAAGAGGTGGGGAATGAGATTGCCGGCATCTTCCGCGGGCTGGATTCGGCAAACCGCAAAGTCTTCCTGTCGCTGACGCGCTTCATGTCCGTTTCGGCCCATCTGCATGACGCCATGCTCGGCTTCGCTCGCGAGCACGGAATGGCCCGGCATTACCGCGCCTGGCTGGAGGGGCATCTCGCCGACATCCCGGCCGAACAGGATGGCGCCAACGACCAGCGCCAGGACGCCGACGCCTTCGCCGACACAGTCGCCGCCTTCGAGGCCGAGGCGCCCGCCACGCTGGCCCTGCCGCTGGAGCCGACCGGCCGCATGGTCGATGCCGGCGCCAGAGCCGCCGGCATTACCCCGGCGCAGTTCCAGGCGGCCTACGCCGCCGCGGTGGAGGCCCTGAAGCTGGAGCGGGCGGCGTGACCATCCTGATCTTCCCCACCCAGGACCGGGGCGCTCAGCGCCCCGCCGTCCGGCCGGAGACCACCATCGTCCGGCTGACGCTGGCCGAGGCGACGGACTGGCAGCGCACCATCGTGGCGGAGTGCAGGCGCCAGCGCATGCTGACCCCGTCCTTGCCCGCCTTCCTGAAGCGCGCCGGCCTGATGGATCGCTGCACCTTCCTGTCCAGCACCGGCTCGGCTGAGCCGCTGTGCTTCCGGCATCTGGGAGTGCCGACCCTGTCGGTTCTGGGGCGCGCCTGGGGCCGGGCCGTCATCAACCAGCCCGACGAAGCGGATCCCCATGTCGAGTTCGCGCACAGCATCGGGGCGCAGTATGCCGAGAGCATCGGCGCCGGCGAGGCGGTCTTCAATCGGGTGACCGTCTCGGGTGTCGGCCGGCCCTTCGTCTACACCCACGCGCTCTATGGGTGGGAGAGCCAGGGGCGCCGCGCGGTCCTGTCTGCCGTCGACGTCCAGACGCTGCATTGAACGCGCCCGCGCCGCCTCTTGCAGGTCGAGCAGCACCGCCGGCCGGCTCCAGCGCATGAAATGGAGCGGCAGCCGCCCAACGCCCGCCTGCTGGTAGAGCACCGCGGGCAGGGGCTCCAACAGCGCCCGGCCGGCGCAGCGGCGCGCCCACACCGGCACCGTCTCCGGATCGACCAGCCCGACCACCCAGCGCGGCGACCAACGGTCCAGCGCCACCAGACGCGCCACGGCGCCCAGCAGGTGGAACAGCCCGCGCCCGCGCCAGTCCGGCCGGTTCCAGCCGGCGACGATCCAGGCCACCGCCCCGCGCGTCTCATGCGCCGCCGGCGAGGCGCAGAACCCGAACTCCCCCACCGGAGCAGCACCAGGATCATGGAACGCCGTCAGGTCCCCGACCCGCGCGCCGAAGCTGGCCGCCGAGCAGTCGAGCAGCACCACGCCATGGGTGGCGACGAACTCGCCGTCGGCATCGACCGCGGCCACCCAGAAGGACGGCGCTGCCGCCGGCCGGGGCAGGAGTGGGAACCAGTTGCCGCGGTGTCGGGCGTTCAGCTCCGCCAGCACCTCCCATTCCTCGATCAGCACCAGCGTGACGCCGGACGCCAGCCCGACCGCGCACAGGGCGTCACGCGCCGCGCGCAGCGCCGGCCCGTGCGGGCTCCCTTGCAGGGGCATCGTTTCCACCAACCACCGTTCGGCCATGCCTGTCCCTCGCTCTCGAAGCATTCGGATGCGAAGGACTTCCACCACACCGGGCGCTGCTCCGTCCCACGGTCCCACGATGGGATGCGGTTCCCATGACCGTCAGCCCCACATGGCGCCGGTGGAGCGCGGTGCGGATCGAGTTGGCCGAGCTGCTGGCCGAGCAGGAACGGCAGCGCCGCCGTTCGCCCATCCCGGCGGTGCTGGTTGGACGACGTCACTACACCGAGGCTACCCAGCTGGAGACGATCCCGGCGCCAGGCTGGACCGCCATCAGCGACGAAGCCGCCAAGCGGTTCCGGATGATGATCGCCGCCAAGGTCGGGCAGTTAAACGGCCCCCGGTCAGCACCAGGAGCGCCCAACGCCGCGGCATGGCGAATCCGCCGGCTGGAGCAGGAAGCGCGGCGCCTTGCCGCTGAGATCCAGGCCCGGCCCGTCGCTGGCACCGCCGACGTTCTGGCGAGGCTCGATGTCATCGCCGCCATGTGGGGGCCGGACGGCACAATCAGCGAGCAAAGTGCGCCGCTTGGCGAGGTGCTGGCGCTGCTGGACGAGATCGCCCGGGCCGCACCAGGGTTCCAGCCAACATGGAGGCGTTGCCGACGGGCAATGCTGATGGGGGAATGCGAGCCGGCGCAGCGGAGAACCTGCCGATAGCTGACCTTGGGACCCGGTTGGCCGGAAAGAGCCTCACGGCCAGTGGGATGCCATGGGCATCGACGACGTGGCCTGCTGGTTATGAGTCCAGACCCCATGATCATATCCAATATACTTGGCGTAAGCATTACCAGATGGTGCCACGACCTTCGGCAGTGCCCCAGTTCGCACGTTAACGCTCTGGCAATGGCCTCCCGCGCATTCTTTTGTGGTGTACGACTGCAAGCCCACGCGGATGGGAGGCATGATGCCGACAGTGCTCGTGATCGATGACGAGGACATGGTCCGCCTTGTTCTGCGCCAGTTTCTGGAGCGCCAATCGATGACCGTCATTGAGGCGGAGGATGGCGAAGACGGCTTACGTCAGTTGCGGGCCAGTGCCGTCGATCTGGTCATCTGCGACTTGATCATGCCGCGGGCGGACGGAATCGGCACGATTATGCACATCCGTCGCTCGATGCCGGCCATGAAGATCATCGCGATCTCCGGTGGCGGACGCAGCCATGCCATGGAACTGCTGAAGGTCGCCGAACAGATGGGCGCTGACCATGTCCTCGGTAAACCCTTCACTCGGGATCAACTGCTGGCCGTGGTCTCCAGTTGCCTGCCCAACTATCCCATCGCCCATCCCGTCCGTCCCAGGTGACGTTGACTCTGATAAGGATCCGGTCATGCGCGGACTGTCATTGGGAGAAAAGCTTCGGAACTGGTTCGTCGAGGAGGAACCCGTCGCAACCGCCCCTTCGCCGCGGAGCGGATCGGCAAACGATGCGGACATCGAGCGGATGAGGGCCTTGGAAAGTCGGCTGAAAGCGCTGCTGGCCCAGCCGCAACTGCTCTCCGCCGGCCGTATCCATATGCTGAACCTCGACACCTTGCGTGCAAGCCTCGGTCCCGCTTGGGATGAGTTGCGCGACCGCGTTCACAGCTCTGCGGATCGCATCATCACCCGCCACATTGCCGACAAGGACGTCCAGTTTCGCAACGGCGACGGCGAATACATCATCGTCTTTGCAACGCTGAGCCGGCCAGCCGCATCGCTCGTCTGCGCCAAGATCGCCGAGGAACTGTACCGGCTTTTCCTCGGCGACCCCAAACTCGCCGACATCACCGTTTCCACGGCCGTTGGCGTGATCGATGGAAAGTTGATGTTTGAACATGCCTCCGTCGCGGACCTTCTTTCGGCAGTCGGGAAGACGATAGAGACGGACGGCTCCGCGAAACGGGCGGCACCCTCGACAGCAACCCCTGCGGCATCTGCCGCGGCCGGTGCGGAGGAGCCGCGCAAGCTGAAGCTATCGCAGTTGGAAATGGCGCAGATCGGCATCATGTACCGCCCGCTGTGGGATGTCGGCCGGCAGGTGATTTCCACCTACATGTGCACGCCGGTCCGCCGCTTTCCCGATGGAACCTCTATCGAAGGGATGCTGGCGCTATCGGCGATCAGCGAACCGCAGCAATTGGCCAAGGTCGACCTCGAAACCTTGGCCGATACGGTCGAAATTCTGGACGAACTGTTCCGCAACAAGTTCCGGCTGATGGTGTCGGTGCCCGTCTGTTTCGAGACGCTGGCGGCACGCCGGACCCGCCAGGATTATCTCGCGATCTGCCAATCGGTGCCGGACTATCTGCGCCCCTTCCTGGTCTTCGAATTCCTGCGCTTTCCCGCCGGTGTGCCCAATGGCCGGATGAGTGAGCTGGTCAACGAGGTGCGGCCATTCTGCCGCTGGACATTCCTGCGCGTGGAATGCCGCCAGCAGAGCTTCGCGAGCCTGTCAGGAACCGGCTTGACCGGCCTCACCACCATGATCGCCTCCGACCGCGGTACCGAGGCCAGGATCATGGAGGATATGAACAGCTTCGTCGCAGCTGCGGAGCGGGCGAATCTGAAGACCTGCATCGTCGGCATCACATCGACCAGCCTCGCGGTCGCGGCACGGGCGGCCGGGGCTACGCTGATCGCCGGCGACCGGATCGGCCGCGCCGGGGAAATCCCCCAGCATATGCTGCGCTTCGGCTGGCAGGACCTGTTCCTGCGGGAGGCCGTGCGCTGACCGGCGGCGGGCCGTTCCGCCGGCCGGCCGGACCCTGATCATTCCGTGGTGAGCTCTCGTCGCAGGAGGTTGCACCATGCCAAGTGCCATCGGACGTTCGAATGCGTTCGTACGCATCCTTTCCATTGACGCCGCCGGTCTCGACGACGTTCCGAGGTTGCTTGCCTTCGACGACGGTCCGCCGGCTTTCGTCCTCGGCTTCATATCGCCGGAGCTTCCCTTTGCGGAGATCGCGGAGGGCCTGCGCTCAGCCGTCGATCCGCAAAGCAGGCTGGTGCTGGTGTCGACGGCGGGAGAGCTGTGTTCGGGGGTGCCCGGAGGGCTCTACCATCCCGGAGAGCGGCAGGACGGCATCGTTCTTCAGGCCTTCAGCCGCTCCCTGTTCGCCGATGTGAGCATCCACAGCGTTCCCCTGCACAGCGAAGACATCCGGAAGGGGCACATCCGCCACTCCCATGAGCAGCGCATCGACGCGATCCGCCAGTCGCTTGAGGCGGTGGATCCGGCATTCCTGCTCGATTGCCACGACACAGTGGCGCTGCTGTTCATCGACGGGTTGTCCGCCAGCGAGAGCTTCCTGATGGAGGCGATCTATGCGTCCGGCCGTTTCCCGGTGCTGTTCGTCGGCGGCTCCGCCGGAGGAGCCCTGGATTTTCGGCAGACATGGGTTCATGACGGCGACCGGGTGTTGGACAACCATGCGGTCATCGCCTTCGTGCGAATGGCTCCAGGCAAACGCTACGGGGTCTTCAAGTCACAGAATTTCCGCAAGGCGGGACCATCCTTTACAATCCTGGACTGCGACCCGATCCGGAGGACGGTGACGAGCGTCATCGATCCCGACAGCCTGGAGGTCACCGGCTTTATCGAGGCGCTGTGCCGGAGCCTCCGGTGCCATGCCGACGAGCTTGATCGCCTGCTGGTCTCCCATACCTTTGCCGTCGAACTGGACAGCGGGCTCTTCGTGCGCTCGGTGGCGGGGATCGACCATGCGGAGGGACGGGTTTCCTTCTTCTGCGACGTCAACGCCGGTGACGAGCTGTTCCTGCTCGAGGCCACCGATTTCATCGAGCAGACGAGGAGCGACTTCGCCGCCTTTCTCCGCGACAAGCCCGAACCGATCGGCGGGCTTCTCAACGATTGCGTCCTGCGGCGGATCAACAATGGTCCGAACCTGGCGAGACTGACCGTCTTCGACGACCTTCCCGTGGCCGGCTTTTCGACCTTCGGTGAAATCCTGGGCATCAACGTCAACCAGACACTCTCCGCGCTCTTTTTCTTCGCCGACGATGGGGATGGAGACCTGCCGGTTCGCAACGGCTTCCGTGACGACTACGTTGCCCGCTTTCCAATCCACTACGGGCATTTTCAGAATTATTTCCATCGCGCCCGGGACACCCGGCTGCGCATGCTGAACCGCTTGCGACAGACACTGCTCCACGATCTGGTCGGCCGCAGCGATGCCCCCGTCACGCTCTATGGACGCTTCAAGCAGATTGGCGCCTATACCGAGCAGATCGTCACGCAAGCCTCCAATCCGCTCAATTCCGCGGTCGACGACCTGCTTGAGGCCGTGAGGCAGGTGACCGGGGAACGGGAAGCAGTGACCGAGGTGCTGAGTCTGCGGGAGGCAGAACTGCGGCTTGCCGAAGAACGCCGCAACTCGGCCGAAACCCGCATGGAACTGGAGGCCCAACTGCGGGAGGCCCAGAAGCTGGAGGCGCTGGGCTGCCTAGCGGGCGGTCTGGCGCATGAGATCAACAATATGCTGCAACCGATCATCGGTTTGACGGAACTGGTCATGGAGGATGTGCCGCCGGATGGCCAAGCACAGAAAAACTTGGCCAGGGTGATCGAGGCCGCGCAGCGCGCCAAGCGCATCACCCAACAGGTGCTGGCCTTCAGCCACTCCGATCCGGCGGGAGCCGGTCCGCTGCAGTTGGGATCGGCACTGCGCAGCATAGTCGAGATGGTCGATGTGCTCATTCCCCGGAACGTCGAACTCGTCTGGCGGATCGCCGCATTGCCCCTCCTTGTTCGCGCTGATGAGACGCAGATGGCGCAGGTGCTGATAAACCTGATCCGGAACGCAACCGATGCGATTGGGACATCGGAAGGAGAGATAGAGGTCACGCTGGACGCGGTGCAGCTTGATGAGGCGACGGAGGGGGCTTGGCCACATCCGGCCGGTCGTTATGCCGCGCTGAGCGTCCGCGACAGCGGGTGCGGAATGGACGCGGCAACGTTGGCACGTATTTTCGATCCATTCTTCACCACCAAGGCGGTGGGCCATGGCACAGGGCTGGGGCTGCCGGTGGTGCATGGCATCATCACCAGTTGGGGGGGCAATATCTTCGCCGACAGTGGGTTGGGGCGGGGAACCACGATGCACATCCTGATCCCGACTACTTTGGCGGAGCCTGCCGAAGCGTCATCCTGAACCGGACAGCAGTTCGGATGCTGCTGCCGGTAAACCTAGCATGCCCAGGGTCAGGGCGTGCAGAGCGTCGTCGGTGATGTCGGCGAAACCGGGATCCTTGATGTAACGGGCGCGGTAGATTGCCCGCACCGCGGCTTCGTTCAGGGCGGCGATGTCGACCACAATGACCGGGCATGCGAGCCAAGTGGTCAGGACCTCCAGCCAATGCCGCCGTTCGTCGGATCGCCTCGGTGGGTACCGCGCGGGGTCTGCTAACAGTTTGCGTTATTGCGCCTACATCCCCGATCACGTCAAAAGCCATTGCCAGCACACCGCGGAAGCAGGCCGAAGCCGCCGCTGTGGGGCGCTGCGGTGCGCGCTGCCGATGCGCGGCCGGAGTGCGGTTGATGTGCGGCGGTGCCGCTGCGGTTTGGCGGCGGACGTGCAGTCGAATCGAAGCCCACCATGGCATTCCTGCGTGTCGCCGGCGCGTCTCTAGGGGTAGCCTGACGTCCTGGCTTCTACGGCAGGAACACCGCGATAATCGCTTTGAAGTGGCTGTTGAGTGGCTGTGATATCGTTGGTTTGCAGGCGTGCGCTTGGCTCCGCCAGAAAGCCCGAATCAGCCGTGACGGTTCGCTGGAGATCGTGCCCAACCGAAACTGAATGTGGGGAAAAATGTGGGGAAGGAAAAAGGGGGCGGGGCTGATTTCATAGCAAAATCAACGCCATAGCCTAAAGCCCTGGCGGATGGGGTGGGATTCGAACCCACGGTAGGCTTGCACCTACGCCAGTTTTCAAGACTGGAGCCTTAAACCACTCGGCCACCCATCCTCCGGCCCACGGGAGTAGCGAATGCGTCGCGGTGGGTCAAGTGTCGCGCACAAACTGCTGCGATTTGCCCGCTACCGGCAGCCCCTCAGTTGCGGATCGGGCGGCCCAGCGTGCGCAGGCGGCGGGTCGGCTTCGGTGGACTGGGGCTGTCGGAGAAGTCGGGCAGGGCGGGGGCGCGGGCTATCGTCTTGCGGATCAGCTCGGCCGTGGCGTCCAGATCGTCGAGAATCTCCGGTGCTACGCG
The DNA here is from genome assembly GCF_042604625.1 of Azospirillum sp. A29. Taxonomy (NCBI): domain Bacteria; kingdom Pseudomonadati; phylum Pseudomonadota; class Alphaproteobacteria; order Rhodospirillales; family Azospirillaceae; genus Azospirillum; species Azospirillum sp. A29. The sequence goes on along the minus strand of NZ_CP170467.1, from coordinate 304,061 downwards.
GTCGGCATAGCGGGGGCCCAGCAGGCGGGTGCGGGTCTGGTCGATGCTGCGCAGTTCGGGCTCGAACAGCTCGCGGGCGCCGATGGGCAGGACTTGGTCCTCGCGCATGCTTGAGAAGTAATTGCGCATCGTGCGGGCCAGCATGCGGGTCAGCAGAAGGTCCATCCGCTCGAACTCGGCGCGCAGGTCGGTCAGGCGCGACTCGTCCACGCCCTGCAGGTGCTCCTCGGTCAAGGTGAACAGGGCGCGGATTTCCTCCACCTTGCGGCGGAAGTCGAGGAAGGAGGCGAATCGGTCGTCGCCCATGTCACGCTGGGCCCGCTCGGCAAGCTGGGAGGCTTCTGTCGCCTGACGCTCCAACGCCGCCAGCAGAGACTTCACCCGCTCCCGACCGATATCGCGCCCCCACGCCATGCCCGCTCCGCACTCCCCAATGATCGCGCCGGCCCGGCTTTCGACCGGGCGGCGCGGTCATCGTAGAAGCGAAACTTTTAACAAAATGCTTTTATCACAGGCTTTATACACCTATGGCACTGGGCCGGTCAGGCGTCGCGCAGTTCCAGGATGACGGGAGTGTGGTCGGACGCCTTTTCCAGTCCGCGCGGGCCGCGGTCGATGGTGCAGCTGGCCAGGCGGTCGGCGGCCTGCGGCGACAGCAGGAAATGGTCAATGCGCAGGCCGTTGTCGCGCGGCCAGCTGCCGGCCTGATAATCCCAGAAGGTATAAGCGCGGTCGTCGTCATGCAGGGCGCGGTAGGCCTCGGTCAGGCCGAGATTCAGCAGGGTGCGGAACTTTGCCTTCGACTCCGGCCGGAACAGCGCGTCGCCGGCAAAGGCCTGCGGCGAGTAGACGTCGCGCGCCTCGGGGATAATGTTGTAGTCGCCGCCCAGCACCACCGGGATTTCCTGCGCCAGCAGCTTGCTGGCGTGGTCGTTCAGCCGGTCCATCCAGCGCAGCTTGTAGGCGAACTTCTCGCCCGGCACCGGGTTGCCGTTGGGCAGGTAGAGCGAGGCGATGCGCACGCCGGACACCGTGGCCTCGACATAGCGGGCCTGCTCGTCCTCCGGCTCGCCCGGCAGGCGAGTCAGCACGTCCTCCGCCGGGGCCTTCGACAGCAGGGCGACGCCGTTGTAGGCCTTCTGCCCGACGGCGTTGACGTGGTAGCCGAGCTCCTCGAAGGCCGCGGTGGGGAAGGCGGCGGTCTCGCATTTGATTTCCTGGAAGAGCACGACGTCCGGGGACGCCGTGCGCAGCCAGTCGGTGATCAGCGGAAGGCGGGCCTTCGCCGAGTTGACGTTCCAAGTGGCGATCTTCACGAAAAAGGCCTGCCTTCTTTTCTTGGTCTTCTGGTCTCAGACCGCGAAGGAGTTGCCGCAGCCGCAGGACGCGGTGGCGTTCGGATTCTTGATCTGGAAGGCGGCGCCCATCAGGTCCTCGACATAATCCAGCGTCGCGCCGGCCAGCAGGTCGAGCGAGGCGTCGTCAGTGACCACCTTTGTGCCGTCCTTCTCGAAGACATGATCCTCGCCGGTCGCGGTCTCGTCGAAGGTGAAGCCGTACTGGAAGCCGGAGCAGCCGCCGCCGGACACGGTCAGGCGCAGCATCAGGTTGGGATTGCCCTCCTGCTCAATCAGGAAGGCGACACGCCTGGCGGCGCTTTCGCTGACGCCGAGGATGCGGGTTTCGGTGGGGAGTGCGGTGTCGGGCATGGGATGGCCCCTCTGGTGCGGTGCGGGAGTTGGGCACAAATGTAAGGGGGATCGGGGGCTTCGTCAAAGTATGGGCACGGTTGCGCCAAACCGTTGCGCATCTGGCACGCTCCACCGCCGGCGGGCCCCGGGGCCCGGGCATAGCACGCCTTCGCCGTTGCACCTGCGTTTCCCCGCCGGTAGTGTCCGCCCCATGACGGCAGACTGTTCACACGATCGGCTGGCTCCCTATGGCTGCAACCCGGCGGACACGCGCGGGCGGCTGGTGGCGGAGCCGGAAAGCCCGACGCGCTCGTGCTTCCAGCGCGACCGCGACCGTATCGTGCATTCCGGGGCCTTCCGCCGGCTGAAGCACAAGACACAGGTCTTCGTCTATCACGAGGGCGATTATTACCGCACCCGGCTGACCCACAGCCTGGAGGTGGCGCAGATCGCCCGTTCGATCAGCCGCACGCTGGGCCTGAACGAGGATCTGGCGGAGGCGGTGGCGCTGGCCCACGACCTCGGCCACACCCCCTTCGGCCATGCCGGTGAAGAGGCGCTGAACGCCTGCATGGAGCCGTTCGGCGGCTTCGCCCACAACGACCAGACGCTGCGCATCCTGACGCGGCTGGAACGGCGCTATGCCGAGTTCGACGGGCTGAACCTGACCTGGGAAGCGCTGGAGGGGGTGGTCAAGCACAATGGCCCGCTGCTGCCGATGCGTCCCGGCCACCGGCTGCCGACCACCATCGCCGCCTTCCAGGGCGACTGGGATCTGGAGCTGCATACCAATCCGGGGGCCGAGGCCCAGGTGGCGGCGCTGGCCGACGACATCGCCTACAACAACCACGACATCGACGACGGGCTGCGCGCCGGCCTGTTCACGGTGGACGAGGTGGCGGAGCTGCCGCTGGTCGGCCCGCTGGTGCGCGAGGTCTGCGACCGTTATCCGGGGCTGGAGCGCTCGCGCCTGATCCATGAGACGGTGCGACGGATGATCAACGCCATGGTCGTCGATCTGGTGACGGAGACGCGGCGGCGGCTGGCGGAGCACAGGCCGGGCAACGCGGCCGAGCTGCGCGCCCTGCCGCTGGCGATGGTCAGCTTCTCCGACGGGATGCTGGAGGCGCAGCGGCCCTTGCGCGCCTTCCTGCGCCAGCGCATGTACCGGCACTATCGCGTGAACCGCGAGATGAGCAAGTGCAAGCGGGTGGTACGCGCCCTGTTCCAGCTGTTCATGGACGAGCCCAACACCCTGCCGACAGAATGGCAGCGCGATATCGCCAAATATGGGGGCGACGCCGATCTTGCGGTGCGCGCCCGTCATGTGGCCGACTACATCGCCGGCATGACCGACCGCTACGCGCTGGCCGAACATGACCGGCTCTTTGATCTGCATGTGAAGACCTGAGCCGTCAGGCTCCTGTGACCTCCTGAAAAGACGACCTGAGACGATGAATATTTTCAAGGCCTTCGAGACCGATATTCGCAAGCTGCTGGAAGAGCTGGCCGCCGAGGGTGCCATCCCCGCCGGGTTGGACGGCAGCCGTCTGACGGTCGAGCCGCCGCGCGAGGCCTCGCATGGCGACCTGTCCACCAATGCCGCGATGATCCTGGCGAAGCCGGCGAAGATGGCGCCGCGCGCCCTGGCGGAGTTGCTGGTCGCCAAGCTGAAGGGCCGCGCCGACGTGGCGTCGGTCGAGATCGCCGGTCCGGGCTTCGTCAACCTGCGCCTGACGCCGGATGTCTGGCGCGACCGCATCCGCGACGTGCTGACCGCTGGCGCCGCCTATGGCGACAGCGATCTGGGCGGCAACACCCCGGTCAATGTGGAGTATGTGTCGGCCAACCCGACCGGCCCGCTGCATGCCGCCCATGGCCGCGGCGCGGTGTTCGGCGACGCGCTGGCCGCGCTGCTGCAGAAGGCCGGCTATGCCGTCACCCGCGAATACTACATCAACGATGCCGGCGCGCAGGTCGACGTGCTGGGCCGCTCCACCTTCATCCGCTACCGCGAGGCGCTGGGCGAGCAGGTCGGCGAGATCCCGGCCGGCCTCTATCCCGGCGAGTATCTGAAGGAGGTCGGCCAGGCGCTGGCCGAGCGCGACGGCAACCGCTGGGTCGGCACCGACGAGTCCGAATGGCTGCCTGCCTGCCGCGACTTCGCCATCGGCATGATCATGGGCTGGATCCGTGAGGATCTGGGCGCTCTCGGCGTCACGATGGACGTTTACAGCAGCGAGCGCGCGCTGGTGACGGCGGGGGCCGTCCAGACGGCGCTGGCGGCGCTGGAGGAACGCGGTCTGATCTACACCGGCGTGCTGGAGCCGCCCAAGGGCAAGAAGCCCGACGATTGGGAGCCGCGCCCGCAGACTCTGTTCAAGTCCAGCGACTTCGGCGACGACGTCGACCGGCCGTTGAAGAAATCCGACGGCTCCTTCACCTATTTCGCCAACGACATCGCCTACCACTACGACAAGTACCGGCGCGGTGCCGCATCGCTGATCGACGTGCTGGGCGCCGACCATGGCGGCTACGTCAAGCGCATGCAGGCGGCGACGCGGGCGATCTCCGGCGGCGAGGCCGAGCTGGACGTAAAGCTGTGCCAGCTGGTCCATCTGATGCAGAACGGCCAGCCGGTGAAGATGTCCAAGCGCGCCGGCACCTTCGTGACGCTGCGCGATGTCATCGATCAGGTCGGCAAGGACGTCGTCCGCTTCATCATGCTGACCCGTCGGAATGACCAGACGCTGGACTTCGACTTCGCCAAGGTGACGGAGCAGTCGAAGGACAACCCGGTCTTCTACGTGCAGTACGCCCACGCCCGCTGCCGGTCCGTCCTGCGCCATGCCGCGACCGCCCTGCCGCAGCTGGACCAGACGCCGGCCTCGCTCGCCGCCGCGGCGAACCTCGGCCGGCTGGACAGCGAAGAGGAGATGGCGCTCGCCAAGCGCATGGCCACCTGGCCGCGCGTGGTCGAGGCGGCGGCGGAGGCGCATGAGCCGCACCGCATCGCCTTCTTCCTCTACGACCTTGCCAGCGATTTCCACGCTCTGTGGAACCGGGGCCGCGACGACGCCTCGCTGCGCTTCCTGATCGAGGGCGATGCGGAACTGACGACGGCCCGTCTGGCGCTGATCGCAGCGGTGGCGACGGTCATCGCCTCTGGCCTGACGGTGATGGGCGTGGAACCGGTGGAGGAATTGCGTTCATGAAGTACGACGGCGACGTCAACTACGCGGCCAATCCCTATGGGATGCCGCCCCGACAGTCCGCCAACAGGCGCGGGCTGCTGGCGCTCGGCTTCGCCGTGGTCGGCGTCGTGACGTTCGCCGGTGCGGCGGTGATCGGGCTGCGCGGCCCGTCGCGGCTGTCCGGCGACGGGCCGCCGCTGCTGACCGCGGAAGCCGGCCCGTCCAAGGCCCGTCCCGACCAGCCGGGCGGGATGGAGGTGCCGCACCAGGACATCCTGGCCTATGAGCGGCTGCGCGACCATGACGGCGGCCGCGGCAATCAGGTGGAACGGCTGCTGCCGCCGCCGGAGGTGCCGCTGCCGCGCCCGGTGGTGACGCCGCAGATGCCGGCCGTGGTGCCGCTGCCCTCGGTGGCGTCGGTGGCCCAGCTGCCGCCGGGTGCCACCGCCACCGTCCCGCGCGACAACGTCGCCGCGGCGGTCGCGGCGGCTGCTCCGCTTGCGGCGCCGGAACCGGTGCCCGGTCTGCCCGCAGCCACGGCGACGGCGGTCGTTCCGGCCCCGGCGGCGCAGGCTCCGGCCATCCAAACTCCGCCCAGCGTCGCCGCCAAGCCGCAGCAGCCCCCGGCCGCTCCGGCCAAGCCGGCTCCGCAGCAGCAGGTCGCTTCGGTCGCCAAGCCTCCCGCACCGCCGGCCACGCCGCCGGCGCAGCAGAATGCCGCCCCGTCGATGGGGCAGCTGATCGCCAAGCTGGAAGCGGCCTCGATGCCGGCCTCTCCGGCCAAGGCCGCTCCCCAGCCGGCCAAGCCCGCTGCGGCGTCCGCTTCCACCTCCGCTCCGGCGGCCGGCGGCAGCGGCGGCTGGCGTGTCCAGCTGGCGTCGGTGCGCAGCGAGGGCGAGGCCACGGCCGAATGGCGCCGCCTTGCCGGCCGCCACCCCGACGCGCTCGGCGGGCTGTCGATGCAGGTCGCCAAGGTCGATCTGGGCGAGAAGGGCATCTTCTATCGGGTGCAGGGCGCCGGCGCCGACGAGACGCGGGCCAAGTCGGCTTGCGCCCAGCTGCGCGCGCAAAATGTGGGGTGTGTGGTTGTCCGTCCCTGATTCTACTAGCCCCGATTCCGTTGGACATGAGTCTGTGAGTTCCCCCCAGGTCTCCCACCCGCGCGCGGTCGTCTTCGGCTGCGCCGGGCTGGCGGTGACGGCCGACGAGGCGGCCTTCTTCCGCGATGCCGATCCGCTCGGTTTCATCCTGTTCCGCCGCAACTGCGACAGCCGCGACCAGATGCGCCGGCTGGTCGACGATCTGCGCGCCAGCGTCGGTCGGGCGGATGCCCCAGTCCTGATCGACCAGGAAGGCGGCCGGGTCGCACGCATGCGCCCGCCGCACTGGCCGGCCCATCCGCCGATGGGCGCGATCGGCGCGCTTGGCGAACGCGATGCCGCCGCCGGGCGCGAAGCCGCCCGAGAGGCCGCTTGGATCAACGGCCGTCTGCTCGCCCACATGCTGACGGAGGTCGGCATCACGGTGGATTGCGCCCCGGTCTGCGACGTTCCGGTGGAGGGCGCGCACGACATCATCGGCGACCGGGCTTTTTCGCGCGACCCCGCCTTAGTGATCGATCTCGCCCGCGCCACTGCCGACGGGCTGCTGGCCGGCGGGGTGCTGCCGGTGATCAAGCACATCCCCGGCCATGGCCGCGCCTTCACCGACAGCCATGCCGAGCTGCCGGTGGTCGAGGTCGACCGCGCCGCGCTGGAGGCGACCGACTTCGCCCCCTTCCGCGCGCTGGCCGACCTGCCGCTGGCGATGGTGGCCCATGTGGTGCTGAAGGCCATCGACCCGACCGCCCCCGCCAGCACCTCGGCGATTGTGGTGCGCGAGGTGGTGCGGGGGGCGTCCATCGGCTTTGGTGGCCTGCTGTTCAGCGACGATTTGTCGATGAATGCGCTGCGGGGCGACCCGAGGACGCGGGCCGAAGCGGTGCTGGCGGCCGGCATGGATGTCGTGCTCCACTGCAACGGCGATCTGGCCGAGATGCGGTCGATCCTCGGCGCCGTTCCGCTGCTGAGCGGCGTGGCGGCGGAGCGCTGGGCGCGGGCGGAAGCGATGCGCCATGCGCCGGAGGCAGCGGACATCGCGGCATTGACGAACCGGCTGGCCGAGCTTCTCGGCACGGCCCAGACCTGACGGACGGGAGCGGACGATGGAGGAATGGATCTTCCAGGTGACGGCCGTGGCCCTGCCGGCCATCCTTGCCATCACCATGCATGAGGCGGCGCACGGCTTCGTCGCCTGGAGGCTGGGCGACGACACCGCCTATCGGCTGGGCCGCGTCACCTTCAACCCGATCCGCCACATCGACCCGTTCGGCACGGTGCTGCTGCCGGCGCTGATGTATTTCACCACCGGCTTCGTCTTCGGCTGGGCCAAGCCGGTGCCGGTCAATTTCGCCCGGCTGGACCATCCGCGCCGCGACATGGTCTGGGTGGCGCTGGCCGGCCCGGGGACCAACTTCCTGCTGGCGGTGGCGTCGGCGGTGATCTGGCGGCTGGTCAATCCGGAAAACAGCTATATCGAGCTGTGGATCCGCTCCGCCGCCGAGGTCTCGGTCCTGGTCAACGTCATCCTGATGGTGTTCAACCTGATCCCGCTGCCGCCGCTGGACGGCGGGCGGGTCGCGGTCGGCATCCTGCCCGATGTCCTGGCGGTGCCGCTGGCGAAGCTGGAGCGTGTCGGGCTGCTGATCCTGATGGCGGCCTTCTTCCTGCTGCCGATGCTGGGGCGCCAGATCGGCATGGACCTCAGCGTCATGCATTGGGTGCTGGGTCCGCCCGTCGATGCGGTGATCGACTTCATCCGCGTCCTGACCGGCAACGACTGATAGGGTATCGAATGGCCGATCTGCTGGCCGAGTGTGGCGTCGACACCCCCGCGATTGCGGAGGAGTCGGCGTCCGAACAGCTGTTGCTGGTTCTGGACGGCTTCGAGGGGCCGCTCGACATGCTGCTGGCGCTGGGGCGCGACCAGAAGGTCGACCTGACGCGCATCTCCATCCTGGAACTGGCCGACCAGTATCTCCGCTTCGTGGCGGAGGCGCGGAAAGTGCGGCTGGAGCTGGCCGCCGACTATCTGGTGATGGCGGCGTGGCTGGCCTATCTGAAGTCGCGGCTGCTGCTGCCCGAGCCGGAAGGGGAGGAGCCGTCCGGCGAGGACATGGCCGCGGCGCTCGCCTTCCAGCTCCAACGGCTGGAAGCGATGAAGGGTGTCGCCGAGAAGCTGTTCGCCCGCCCGCGACTGGGCATCGACCTCCACCCGCGCGGCGCGCCGGAGGATCTGGACCTGCGCCGCAAGTCGGTCTACGAGGTCACGCTGTTCGACCTGCTGCGCGCCTACGGCCAGCAGCGCGCCCGCAAGGAATCCGGCGTCCTGCACATCGCCCCGGTTCGCCTCTATTCGATGGAGGAGGCGGTGCGGCGTCTGTCCTTGCTGCTGGGCCGCATGCCGGACTGGGCGACGCTGGCGAGCTTCCTGCCGGGCGGGGAAGGCGGCGGGCTGCTGACCCGCTCGGCGCTCGCCGCGCATTTCGCCGCGACGCTGGAACTGGCCAAGGCCGGCCGGGTCGAACTGCGCCAGGAGGGCGCCTTCGCCCCGCTCTATGTCCGCGGGCGGGCTCCCGGTTCCCAGGACGGCGACATTTCGGAAGAAGCGCAATCGCATGATTAAGGAAGTCACCGACGCCCACGAGGCGGAGGCCCGCATCGGCAAGCTGCGCCTGCTGGAAGCCCTGCTGTTCGCATCGTCCGAGCCGCTGGACGAGGAGACGCTGGCCGGCCGCATCGGGCCGGAGGCCGGCCTGCTGCTGGAGGAACTGCGCGCCCATTACGCCCCCCGCGGCGTCAATCTGGTGCGCACCGGCGGCGGCTGGGCCTTCCGCACCGCGGTCGATCTGGCGCCGGAACTGCGGCGCGAGGAGGAGGTGTCGCGCAAGCTGTCCCGCGCGGCCATCGAGACACTGGCGATCATCGCCTACCACCAGCCGGTGACCCGCGGCGAGATCGAATCCATCCGCGGTGTCGCGACCAGCAAGGGCACGCTGGACCTGCTGATGGAGCATGGCTGGATCCGGCCTGGCAAGCGGCGGGAGACGCCGGGCCGGCCGCTGACCTGGATCACCACCGACGATTTCCTCGACCATTTCGGGCTGGAGACCTTGCGCGACCTGCCCAGCGTCGACGACCTGCGCGCCGCCGGCCTGCTGGACAGCCGTCCGGTGCTGCTGGGTCTGGGGGCGACGGCCGACGACAGCGCGCTCGGGACGGGCGACGAGACCTAAGCCTCAGGCGGGGGCTCGGTTTTTCTCCGGCGCCCGCGCGAATTCCCGTGAAACCTCAATGACAACCGGTTAAGGATGGTGGGGCGAACGTTGCGGCACCCTGGCCTTTCTGCCATAGTGCCGGCCCGCCGCAAAGGCCGTTCAAACGTGATAGGCGCGCCATGGGTTCTTTCAGCATCTGGCACTGGATCATCGTTCTTCTGATCGTTCTTCTGCTGTTCGGCGCCGGTAAGCTGCCGAAGGTGATGGGCGATCTCGCCAAGGGCGTGAAGTCCTTCAAGGCGGGGCTGCAGGACGACAGCGACGATGCCGCTCCCGGCGCCAACGCCAAAACCATTCCGAACCAGCCGGCCAACACGGCCGAAGCCGCGGCCAAGAAGGACGAGGCGGTCCGCAGCTGACCGGCAGGCGTGCGGTCGACCCTCCGGGCGCCGCACGCCACCCTGCCCACCGCATTCGTGAAGCCGGAAGAACATGTTCGACATCGCTTGGTCCGAACTGATGGTGATCGCCGTCATCGCCCTTGTGGTCATTGGACCCAAGGATCTGCCCAAGGCGATCTTCACGCTCGGCAAATGGGTGCGTAAGGCACGGGTCGTCGCGCGCGAGTTCCAGACGCACATCGACGACATGATGCGGGAAACCGAGTTGGACGAGCTTCGCAAGGAAGCGCTGAAGACCCGCGACCTGAACATCAAGAAGATGATGGAGGACACCATCGACCCGAAGGGGGAGGTGGGCAACGCCTTCGACGCCAAGGAATTCGACGTGGGCCTGAACGGCCATGCCGGCAGCACGCCTGAACCGGACCTGCCCCAGGCGCCGACCCCGCAGCCGCCGACACCGGCTGCTCCGGCCGTGACGGATAGCGTGGGGCCGGCCGGTGCGCCGTCGCCGATCACGACCTCGCCGATCACCACCGAACCCGCTCCGCCGGCCCCGGTGCCGCAGCCCGCTCCGGCCCCGCGGCCGGACGTTGTGGCCGCCGCCCAGCCGACCGACAAGCAGACCTGAAGACAAAGACGGCCCATGACCGGCGATACGCAGCAGGACGAACTCGAAGACAGCAAGATGCCGCTGATCGATCATCTGATCGAGCTGCGGAACCGGCTGATGTGGGCGATCGGCGCAATCCTGATCGCCTTCCTGCTGTGCTATGCGGTGTCGGACAAGATCTACAATTTCCTGGTCCAGCCGCTCGCCGACATCCTGGCGGGGCAGGGGCGCCGGATGATCTACACCGGCCTGACCGAAGCCTTCTTCACCTATGTGAAGGTGGCGTTCTGGGCCGGCTGCTTCATCTCCTTCCCGGTGATCGCCAGCCAGATCTGGATGTTCGTGGCGCCCGGCCTCTACAAGCACGAGCGCAAGGCGTTCCTGCCCTTCCTGATCGCCACCCCGGTGATGTTCCTGACCGGTGCCGGCATTGTCTATTACTTCATCTTCCCGATGGCCTGGCGCTTCTTCCTGGGCTTCGAGTTCCACCCGGACGGCAGCAACGCCCTGCCCATCGAGTTCGAGGCGCGCGTCGGCGAATATCTGCATCTGGTGATGTCGCTGATCTTCGCCTTCGGCATCGCCTTCCAGCTGCCGGTGCTGCTCACCCTGCTGGTCCGCGTCGGCATCATCAGCACCGACGCACTGGCGTCCAAGCGGCGCTACGCCATCGTCGGCGCCTTCATCGCCGCCGCGGTGCTGACCCCGCCCGACGTCATCAGCCAGGTCAGTCTGGCGCTGCCGCTGATCGCGCTCTACGAGATCGCGATCATCATCGGGCGCCGGATTGAAAAGGCGCGGGCCGCAACGGAAGCCGAGTGATCGGCGGCAACGCGCCCGCAGCATTTTGTCATCGGCAAATCGCCAGGGGCAATTCGCCGGTGGCAATTTGCCTGCCGTGACCTAGGGTAATAATCCGTCCGTCGTGGACATGCCGCCATTCTCGCGCTAAAAGCACGGTTCGGCCAACAAAAGGCCTCAGCCGCGCACCCGGAGCCTTGACCGTATGCAGACCGCCAACGACATCCGTCGCACGTTCCTGGATTTCTTCGCCAAGCAGGGCCATCAGAAGGTCGATTCGTCGCCGCTCGTGCCGCGCAACGACCCGACGCTGATGTTCACCAACGCCGGCATGGTCCAGTTCAAGAACGTCTTCACCGGTGCCGAGACGCGGCCCTACCGGCGCGCGACCACCTCGCAGAAATGCGTGCGCGCCGGCGGCAAGCACAACGACCTCGACAATGTCGGCTACACCGCGCGGCACCACACCTTCTTCGAGATGCTGGGGAACTTCTCCTTCGGCGATTATTTCAAGGACGACGCCATCGCGTTCGCCTGGAATCTGATCACCAAGGAATACGGCCTGCCGGCCGACAAGCTGCTGGTGACGGTCCACACCTCGGACGAGGACGCGGCGGGCATCTGGCGCAAGGTCGCCGGCCTGTCGGACGACCGCATCATCCGCATCCCGACCGACGACAATTTCTGGCGCATGGGCGACACCGGCCCCTGCGGTCCCTGCTCCGAGATCTTCTTCGACCACGGCCCGTCGATTGCCGGCGGCCCGCCGGGCAGCCCGGACCAGGACGGCGACCGCTTCATCGAGATCTGGAACCTGGTGTTCATGCAGTATGAACAGCTGGGTCCGGACAATCTGGTGCCGCTGCCCAGGCCGTCCATCGACACCGGCATGGGGCTGGAGCGTCTGGCCGCCGTCCTGCAGGGCAAGCACGACAACTACGACATCGACCTGATGCGGGCGCTGATCACGGCGTCGGCCGAGGCGACCAAGACCTCGCCGGACGGCGCGCATGCCGTGTCGCACCGCGTTATCGCCGACCATCTGCGCTCGACCTCCTTCCTGATCGCCGACGGCGTGCTGCCGTCGAACGAAGGCCGCGGCTATGTGCTGCGCCGCATCATGCGCCGCGCCATGCGCCACGCCCACATGATCGGCGCGCGCGAGCCGCTGATGCACCGTCTGGTCCCGGCGCTGATCCAGCAGATGGGCGACGCCTATCCGGAGCTGAACCGCGCCCGCGCCCTGATCGTCGAGACGCTGAAGCTGGAGGAGACCCGCTTCAAGCAGACGCTGGAGCGCGGCCTGCGCCTGCTGGAGGACGAGGTCGGCCATCTGGGCGAAGGCCAGCCGCTGGCCGGCGACGTCGCCTTCAAGCTGTACGACACCTACGGCTTCCCGCTCGACCTGACGCAGGACGTTCTGCGCGGCCAGGGCCGTGGCGTCGACGAGGCCGGCTTCAAGGCAGCGATGGACGAGCAGCGCCGCAAGGCCCGCGAATCCTGGGCCGGCTCGGGCGAGGTCGGCACCGAGAAGCTGTGGTACGAGATCAAGGACGAGCTGGGCGCCACCGAGTTCTTCGGCTACGACACCGAAGTTGCCGAAGGCAAGGTGACCGCCATCGTCAAGGGCGATGCCCGCGTCGAAGCGGCCAATGCCGGCGATCAGGTGCTGGTCGTCGTCAACCAGACGCCCTTCTACGGCGAATCGGGCGGTCAGGTCGGCGATGCCGGCGTGATCTTCTCCGCCGGCGGGGCCGAGGTCGCGGTGTCCGACACGCTGAAGAAGCTGGGCGCCGTGTGGGCCCATGTCGGCACGGTCACCAAGGGCACGCTCAAGGTCGGCGATGTTGTCGAGCTGCGCGTGGATACCGAGCGCCGCTCCGCCATCCGCGCCAACCACTCCGCCACCCACCTGCTGCATGAGGCGCTGCGCCATCGCCTGGGCGACCATGTCACCCAGAAGGGCTCGCTGGTCGCGCCCGAGCGTCTGCGTTTCGACATCAGCCAGCCGACCGGCCTGACCGGTGCCGACATCGCCGCCATCGAGGACGAGGTGAACCGCCGCGTGCTCGCCAACAGCGAGGTCATCACCCGCCTGATGTCCCCGGACGAGGCCCGCGCCCAGGGCGCCATGGCGCTGTTCGGCGAGAAGTACGGCGACGAGGTCCGCGTCGTCTCGATGGGCGGCCCGCATGGCGAGCAGGATCGCGATTACTCCATCGAGCTGTGCGGCGGCACCCATGTCCGCCGCACCGGCGACATCGGCGTGTTCAAGATCGTCTCCGAAGGCGCTGTCGCCGCTGGCGTCCGCCGCATCGAGGCGCTGACCGGTACCGGCGCCAAGGCGTGGCTGTCCGAGCGCGACCATCTGCTGACCGAGGCGGCGAGCGTCCTCAAGGTCAAGCCGGATGAGGTTCCAACCCGTGTCGCCGCTCTGGTCGAGGAGCGCCGCAAGATGGAGCGCGAGCTGGCCGACCTGCGTCGCCAAGTGGCGATGGGGGGCGGCGCCAAGGCCGACGGCGGCAACGAGGCCAAGGACGTCGCCGGCGTCAAGGTCGCCGCCCGCGTGGTCGAAGGCCTGCCGGCCAAGGACCTGAAGCCGATGGCCGACGAGCTGAAGAAGCAGGTCGGCTCCGGCGTCGTCGTGCTGATCGCCTCGAACGAGGGCAAGGCCTCCATCGTCATCGGCGTGACCGACGACCTGACCGCGACCCTCAGCGCCGTCGATCTGGTCCGTGTCGGCGCCGAGGCGCTGGGCGGCAAGGGCGGCGGCGGCCGGCCGGACATGGCGCAGGCCGGCGGCCCCGACGCCTCGCTGGCGCCGGCGGCCATCGAGTCCATCGAAAAGGCGATTGCGGCCAGGAAGGCCTCCTGATCCCGATGGACACAGGCCCCCGGATCGCTCCAGGGGCCGTTTTTCTGTTTGTGCCGTCTTGATAAGGTCCGGCGATGGAACTCCCGACTCTTCCCTTCACCGTGACCGACTGGTCCGCCGTTCCCGTCACCGAACATCCGGGCGAGACCGGGCTTGCCCGCTGGCGCAGCTTTCACGCCGGGGAATTACGGGTGCGGCTGGTCGAATACACGCCTGGCTATCTGGCCGACCATTGGTGCGACCGCGGCCATGTGCTGTTCGTGGTCAGCGGCGAGCTGATCACCGAGCTGAAGGATGGCCGCCGCTTCGTCCTGACCGCCGGCATGAGCTATCAGGTCTCCGATTTCGGCGACCATCCGCACCGATCCTCGACCGAAATCGGCGCCACCCTGTTTATCGTCGACTGAAACGCCTTCGCTTGAGGGAGCCTGTCCATGCGCTTCACCGGTACCGACCGCTATGTCGCCACCGACGATCTGATGGTGGCGGTCAATGCCGCCATAACGCTGGAGCGGCCGCTTCTGGTGAAGGGCGAGCCGGGCACCGGCAAGACGGTGCTGGCGGTGGAGATCGCCCGCGCGCTGAACAAGCCGCTGCTGTCCTGGCACGTCAAATCGACCACCAAGGCGCAGCAGGGCCTCTACGAATACGATGCGGTCAGCCGGCTGCGCGACAGCCAACTGGGCGAGGCGAAGGTCCATGACATCGCCAACTACATCGTCCGCGGCAAGCTGTGGGAAGCCTTCGAAGCGCCGGACTCCCCGGTCCTGCTGATCGACGAGATCGACAAGGCCGACATCGAGTTTCCCAACGACCTGCTGCTGGAACTCGACCGCATGGAGTTCCACGTCTACGAAACGCGCCAGACGATCAAGGCGGCCAAGCGCCCCATCGTCATCGTCACGTCCAACAACGAGAAGGAACTGCCGGACGCCTTCCTGCGCCGCTGCTTCTTCCACTACATCCGCTTCCCCGAGCGCGAGACGATGGAGCGCATCGTCGAGGTTCATTATCCCGGCCTGAAGTCGGCCCTGCTGCGCGAGGCTTTGAACCTGTTCTACGATCTGCGCGAGGTTCCGGGCCTGAAGAAGAAGCCCTCCACCTCGGAGCTGCTGGACTGGATCAAGCTGCTGATGGTCGAGGATGTCGATCCGGAGACCCTGCGCGCCAAGGATGCCCGCACGCTGATCCCGCCGCTGTGCGGTGCGCTGCTGAAGAACGAGCAGGACGTGCACACGCTGGAAAGGCTGGCGTTCCTGGCCAAGCGGGGGCGGTGAGGGGCTGCCGCCTGCCCCTCAAACCCCCTCCATCTCCTCCAGCGCCGGTCCCAGCGTCGTTCCGGCGACCGACTGCACCGTCACCCGGCTGCGCCCGCCGCCCAGCGGCAACACGCGGATCTGCGTGCCGATGCGCTCGACCATCGCCGGCACGTGGCTGATGACGCCGACCTGACGCCCGCCGGCCTGCAATGCTTCCAGGCAGGACAGCGCCACGTCCAGGCTGTCGGGATCGAGCGTGCCGAACCCCTCGTCGATGAACAGCGTGCCGATCCCGCCGGAGGTCCCCGCCGCCATCGCCGACAGCCCGAGCGCCAAGGCCAGCGACACCAGGAACAGTTCGCCGCCCGACAGGCTGTGCACGCCGCGCCGCTCGTCGCCCATTTCGCGGTCGACCACCTGGATCTCCAGATCGGCCCCGGCCACCCGTTCCAGCCGATAACGGCGGGCGAGATCCTCCAGATGCCGGTTGGCATGGGTCAGCAGCAGGTCCAGGCTCAGGCTCTGGGCGAAGTTGCGCATCTTCTGCCCGGTCGACGAACCGATCAGCTGTGCCATCTTGCCCCACAGCGCACAGCGCGCCTGCTGCGCCTCGATGTCCGCCGTCAGCCCGGCCAGCCGCTGCCGGTTGGCATCGTCCGCCTCAAGCCGTCCGCGCGCCGAGCCCAAGCGGTCGCGGTCGCGCTCCAGCACCGCACGGATGCGCTCCGCCGCAGCCCCAGCCTCCTCGACGCTCTGTGCCGGACGACCCGCGGCATGATGGTCGCCGCGCTGACGCCGCCGTTCGGCGACCACCAGGGCGGCATCGCCGCGTGCCCGCTCCAGCACCGCCAGCGCCAGCTCTTCCGCTTCCAGTTCGCTTTCGGGCGCAGCCAGCAGCCGGCGGACCTCCTCCAACCCGACCCCGCGCCCGGCGGCCGCGCGGTCCAACCGCACGCCGGCGGTCCGGGCCTTGTCGGTGCAGCGTCTCGCCGCCTCGCCGCGGGTTTCCCGCTCCTGTTCCGCGGCCGACAGTCGGGCGATGGCGTCCTGCCGTGCAAAGGTGGCCTTCTCGACCAGGGCTTCGGCTTCATGCTTCTGCGCGGCCAGTGCTGTCCGCACTTCCGACACCGGCCGTCCGCCCAGCACGGCACCGCGCGCCGTCCGGGCTTCCGCCAGCCGCCCGGCGAGATCGGCTGCCCGATTGCGCGCCTCGTCCTCCGCCCGCTGCGCAGCCTCACGTTCGGCGCTCTGCACCGCCCGCTCGCCGCTCGCCCGCTCGACCTCGCGGGCGGCACGGGCCTGACCGTCGCTCTTCTCGCGATAGTCGCTTACCCGCCTTGCCAAAGCGGCCCGGTAGCCCTCCGGGTCCCGCTCCAGCAGGGCCTGCCACCCGGCTTCTCCCGCCAAGCCGTCAGCCAGTTCGGCCAGCGCGGAGTCCCGGTCGGCCTGCGCCCGCTCCAGCGCCGCCGCCGCCAGGGCCAGGGCCTGCCGCCCGTCAGCCAGCCGCTGTCGGGTCGCCTCGCACTCGCTTGCCAGACCGGCGGCCGCGGTTTCCAGCCGCCGATGCTCCAACTGCGCCGCATCCAGCCGCCGACGATGGTCGAGCGCCTGCTCCTCATCCTGTGCGATGGCGGCCATCCGGCGGTCCACCGCATCGACTTGCCCGCGGATGGCCATGAGGATGTCTGTGTGTGTGCCGGTGAGCGTTCCGCCCTCGGTATCCCAATTGACGGCCGCCGCCTGCGCGGCCCAGCGCGCTTCAAGCCCGTCGGCCTCCCGCGCCATCGTCATCAGCCGTGCGGTCAGCGCTTCGGCCCCCTTGCGCGCCGCCAGTTCCGCCGCTTCCAGTGCCGCATGCCGGGCCACCGTCGCGGCCAGGGCCTCGCGCAATCCGGCAAGATGCGTTTCCTGATCCCGCGTCACCCGGCCCAGCGGCGTCGCTCCCGCGCCCGCCCAGGGATGATCCGCCGATCCGCAGACCGGGCAAGGCTCGCCTTCGACCAGCCGGCCACGCAGGCTTTCGACATCCTCGCGCTGGGCCAGCAGCAGCCGTTGCAGGGTACGCTCCGCCTCCACCACCGCGGCCTGCCGTCCGGCCCGGCTTTCAGCAAGCTCCCGCGCCGCCGTTCCGTCGCGTTCCGCCTCGTCCAGCAACCGCAGCCGCTCTCCGTCCGCGGCGGTGCGCTCGGCCTCCAGCCGTTGCAGCGCTTCTCCGGTGGCCAGCAGCGCCAGCAGCCCGTCGCGCCGTCGTCCGGCCTCCGACCGCGCTCGCCGCGCCTCCTCCAGCGACGGCACCGCTATGCCGCGCAAGCCGTCCAGCGCCTGCTCGGCCGAACGGCAGCGCTCCCGCGCATCGGCCAGCCGGCCTTCCACGGTGCGTGCCGCGGCTTCGGTCGCCGCAAGCTCCCGCTCCAGCCGCTGGCGCTCCTGCGCGGCGGCCTTTCCGCTCCGTCCATCGGCGACGATGCGCGCCAGCAGCCGGTCCCAGCGCTCCCACTGTCCGGCCACCGCCGCGAAGCCAGCCTGCTCCCGCAGCCAGACCTCCAGCCTTGCAGCATCGGTGCGGGCCGAGGACAGCGTGGCGTCGATATCCTGCAGTGTCTTCCGCAGCGCGATGCTGCGCTGGACCGCGGCCTTCACCGCCGCGTCGGCGGTCCTCTGCTCGCCGGTCAGGGTTGCGATCCGTCCATCCAGGTCGGCCGCGCGGTCAAGTTCGGGTTCGGCCCTGGCCTGCTCGGCGCAGGCCGCCTCGAAGCGCCGCCGGGCCTCGCCATGGCGGCCGGTTGCCTCATCCACCGCCAGCCGTGCCGCGGTCAGGGCCGTCTCTGCCCGTTCGACCGCCGCCGCGGCTTCTGCCGCCTCGTCGCGCGCACGGTCGGCATCCGCAAGCACCGGCCGCAGCGGCTGCAACCCGCGCAGCGCGACCGCCGCGTTGCGCCGCTCCTCCGCGTCGCTCCATGCGTGCTCCGCCGTTTCGGCCGCCTCGACCGCCTTGCTTTCCGCCGCCGCGAGCTGGCTGTCGCGCTCATGCCAAGCCAGCGCCGCCTGGGCGAGCGCCAACGCCTGTTCGCCGCTCCGCACCGCCTCAGCCGCCTCGCCGGCTTCGGCTTGCAGGGCAGTCCGGTCGTCGTCGCTCAGCACCCCGATGCCGCCGCCCTGCGCCACCAACCTGTCGAGCGCCTGCTTCTCCGCAGTCGACCGCTCATGTGCCGCAATCGACAGGCGCGAGTAAATCTCAGTCCCTGTCAGCAGTTCCAGCAGGGCGGAGCGGTCGCGCGGCGGAGCCTTCAGGAAGGTGGCGAAGTCGCCCTGGGCCAGGAGGACCGCGCGCCGGAACTGTTCGAATGTAAGGCCGAGCCGCCGCTCGATCTCTTCCTGTATGCTTTTCTTACCGTCGCCGAAGCGGTGCTCGCCGTCCAGGCTGCTCAGAGACCTGCTCTGCTTTTGCAACGCGCCTTGAGCCTTCTGCCGCGCCCGCCTCACCTCCCAACGGGCGCGATAGGCCTCGCCGTCGATGCCGATGAAATCCACCTCGGCCCAGCCGAAACCCGCGCCGCGCCGCAGGATCGTTCGCACGTCGGTGGTGCGGATGCTGTTGGGATCGCCCTCCGGCCCCAGCATCTCGCCGCGCCCTTCCGGCAGCCGCGGCATGCTGTCGAACAGGGCGAGGCACAGGGCATCCAGGATGGTGCTCTTGCCGGCGCCGGTCGGTCCGGTGATGGCGAACAGCCCGGCCCGTTGCAGCGGCTCCCGGTCGAAATCGATCGCGAAGGGGCCGTCCAGGCTGGTCAGGTTGGCGCCGCGAACCGCGAGAATCCGCATCACATCGTCTCCTGCACGCCGGTCAGCAGCTCATGGAAGGCCGCCATCAGGTCCGGTTCGGGATCGCCGTCGTGGCTGCGGCGGTAGAGA